>NZ_JCASNH010000001.1:0-1931040 GCF_059683565.1 Williamsia sp. Y721
TACCGGCCGTCAGTCGTCTTGGATACCTACCTCCGGATCCGGGATGTGTACTGCATGTGGCCCGGCTGTGAGCACAAGGCCTGGGGAGCCGATCTCGACCACACCTGCGAGTACAACCACAACGACCCCGATGCCGGTGGTTGCACCCATCCGTCAGAGATGAAGACGCTGTGCCGTTTTCACCACCTGCTCAAGACCTACTCCGACTGGCTTGATGATCAGTACCCCGACCCCGAGACCGGGCGGACCCGGTTGATCTTCACCACACCCGAACGCCGCCACTATCGCGGCCCGGGATGGACCGGCGACGATCTGTTCCCCACATTGAGGCTCATCGTCTTCGACAACAAACGAGGCTCACCAAGCCGGCCGCCAACCACACCGTGCGGCAAACCGGAAACCCGCCAACAGTCACGCACCGCAGCGAAACACGCACGCCGTCAACAGGAGCGGATGGCCAACCGCCGACAGCGTCAATGGGAAGAGCAACTCACTCAGAAACGCCGCGAGGAACGGGGACGCGACAGTCCGCCGCCGACGTACTGATGTTCGTCCAGGGGCTAGCGGGCAGCAGGTAGGAAGGGGCGCAACCCGTCTTCGGGCTCGATCCCGAAGGACCGCAACGACATTGCCAGCATCGAGTAGCAGCCGACGGTGAAGACCACGTCCATCAGTTTCTGCTCGTCGAACTCACCGGCGAGCACACCCCACGTCTGCTCGTTCACGATGCCGTCGTTCAGCAATTGGTCCACCGATTGCAGAAGGGCGCGTTCGGTCGGAATCCATTCCGGGGCATCAGGACCGATGGCGATACGGGCTATCTCGTCGGCGGTCATACCGGCCCGGTCGGCGAGGATGACGTGTTGTGCCCATTCGTACTCGGCCTCCCGTAGGTGCGCCACCCTCAACACCAATAGCTCACGCTCACGGACCGACAACGCAGATCCGGACAGCAGGTGTTTGTTGAAGGTCAGGAAAGCCATTGCCAGCGACGGGTAGCGGGCCAGCGTGCCGAGCAGGTTGTCGCCCGCTTGACGACCCTCTTCCGGTCCGGCACTCGCGACCGACGAACGAAATCCGTCGACAAAGGCCTGCATCTCGGCAGACCAATCCGCTCTGCGGGCCGGTGGGATCCTGGGCACAACCGGTACGCGTACATGTTCGGGCACTACGTGTTCCGCCCACCGTTGACACCGATGATCTGTCCGGTGATGTAGCCGGCTTCCTCGCTGACGAGGAACGCGCACGTGGCCGCAATGTCTTCGGGCTGTCCGATCCGGCCGACCGGCGTCTTGGCAACCTGCGCCTCGACGTCGACCAACCCCGTATCAACGGTCCGGCGGAGCATCGGGGTGTCGATGAATCCGGGCGGCACGGTGTTGACAGTGATTCCGCGCCTGCCGAATTCGAGTGCCAGTACCTTGGTCAGTCCGACCGCACCGGACTTGGCCGTCACGTAGCTGCCGAGACCTGGCGATCCGCTGTGGACGCTGGAGGATGAGATGTTGACGATCCGGCCCCAGCCCTCTTCGAGCATCGCGGGGATAACCGCCTGACAGCAGTGGAACGCGCTGGTCAAGTTGAGCGCCAGTGCGCGATTCCAGGTCTCGAGGGTGATGTCGAGGAATGGTTCGGCGACGGTTGAACCGGCGTTGTTCACGAGGACGGTCGGACGTCCCAGCGTTGACTCGACCTCGCCGATCGCCGCATCGACACGCTCGCGGTCCGTGACGTCGACGGCGAGCCCGATGGCCTTTCCACCTGCCTTTTCGATCTCGATCGCCGCGGCTTCGGCTGCGTCGCCGTTGATATCGAAGATGGCCACCAGATTGCCATCAGCGGCAAAACGTTTGGCTATGGCATTGCCGATCCCGGAGGCGCCCCCGGTGACAATTGCTGTCCGGTCACTCATTTGATCTTCTCCTGGCCTGCGACGGTGGATCGGTGCATTGTTCGTGGCTTGCGCCTGTCGAAGTCTCGGACGCGGTGGACCAGGCCGGTGTTGTCCCAGAGCACCGTGTCACCCTCGGACCAGCTGTGCTGACAGACCAGGCCGGGGGCCGTGATGCGTTCTTGCAGTTCCTTCAGCAGTGCGCGGCCTTCGTCGATGTCCATGCCGACGATGTGGGATGCCGTCGCACCCAGCACCAGTGAGCGCCGACCGGAATCGTGCTCCCACACCAGCGGATGTTCACGAACGGAACGAGAAGCCCACTCGGTCACCTGTTCCGGTGTCGGATTCGGATAGGTCAGCCGCTGGATGGCCTCGAAGGTGTGGACCACCCGCAGGTCGGCAAACCGCTCCTTCTCCTCGTCGGTCAGCGCATCGTAGGCCGCGTAGGTGCTGGCGAACTCGGTCTCACCGCCTTCGGCCGACGTCACCCGAGCGGTCAACATCGATGTCTTCGGCGCGATCTCGTCGAGCAGCCCGTCGATATGCCAAAAGCAGTTGCTGGCGAAGTATTCGGCATTCGGGTTGCTGGGATCGAAGCTTATCTCCATTACCTCGGCGGTCTCCGGCGGTAGGTGGGAGAAGTTGATCAGCTTGCCCAGCTTCCGGCAGAACTCGACCAGTGTCTCATCGTCGGCGTTCAGCTCCGGAAACAGTAGGACGGAATGGGTTTCGAGGGCCTCGGCGACCTGATCGGCCAGATCGGGATCAGTGGTCAGACGAGCGGGGTCGACATCCAGCACCTTCGCTCCAACGGTGTCCGAAAGCCGCTCGACGGCAAGTGTGGTCATGGTCGTTCTCCTAGATGCTGGGGTTCGGTGAATCGGTTGCCGGATCAGGTGGGAATGAAGGCGGTCCGGATATTCGTCAGCGGACGCTGGTACGACGGATCGTCGGTACTGCGTGACGGGGTGCCGTTGAGAAAGACATCCGGAACATCGCTGAACGGGATGTCCATGGTCGGAACCAGGCCCGACCACTCGATCGCGTTGGTGCGCAGAGCGATCTTCCACTGTCCGTCGCGACGTTCGACCCGGTCGATGTAGCGCCCGCCGGCTATCCAGTTGCTGTCGTCGCGATTCCGGCCGACGAACAGGTAGTAGGTCTCGGTGTGGGCCACATCGCCGTCGATGTCGCAGGTGTGGTTCAGCAGGTTGTGGTGGGTGGCGATCTGGCCCTGCTCGTGCATGGGGGAGGCCCAGTCGTACAGGTCTGTCGGACCGCCGACGAACTCGCCGGCCGCGATCGTGGCATCGGCATGAAATGCCGACAGGAACAGTTCACGATCGAATCGGTCCATGCCCCGGGAGAACCGGGTCAGGGCGTCGAGGATCTCCTGGCGGTCGATAAGTTCTTCCAGCTTTGCTTGCCGTTCCGGCGTGGCCAACGTGCTCACGATGTCCTCCAGTTCTGGTGATTGATGCGCTGCATGTGATGTCAGACGGGTGACCAGATCGGCGATCCACGAGTGGAACGCAGCGACGGAATCGCCCTGCCGTCAATGTCTTTGATGCCGTAGTCGTCACCGAGTTCGGCGGTGATGAAGGTTCCGCCGGTGCGATCGAGGAGAACGGGATCGTTGAGCAGGGCCGCGATCACTCGTCCCGGATACTCGGGGGAACACCCATTTTCGGGCCGGGTCGCGGCCTGTTCGCCCAGGTGCTCGATCGCAGCCAGGTTCCGCTCCGCCCGTTCCGTGAAGGTCAGCCCTTGCCACAGCGAGATCGACGTGACCCCAAATGGTTTCAACTCGATGGCCATGTCTCTCGACATGCGGTCGGCAGCCGACTTGGCGGTACCGAACACGACCCCATAGGTGTAGGACACCCCGGTATATCCCGAGATCGCCACCATCAGGCCGGACTTCTGTGGCGCCATGATCTTGGCGGCGTGCCAGGCGGCGACAAAGTTCGATCGCACGCCGACGTCCATCATCTGCCAGTTGGACAGTGGTTTCTCCCAGAAGGGATCAGGATCGGTCAGATCGTCGGGCAGCGCGAAGGCGTTGTTGACCAGGAGGTCCAGGCGCCCCTGCTCCTGCCGAACCCGGTCGAACAGTGCGGCAACCTGGTTGTCCTGCGAATGATCCACCGCGACGGCAATACCTTTGCCGCCCCGGCGGTCACATTCTTCGGCCGTTTCGCCGATGGTCCCGGGCAACGGGTCGATCCCGGCCCGCACCGTGCGGCCGGTGACGTACACCGTGGCGCCCTGCTGTGCCAGCGCCAGCGCGATACCTTTTCCGATACCGCGGCTGGCGCCGGTCACAACAGCGACCCGGCCATGGAGGGAGTTCACCGCAGACCCTCAGTGCCGATCGGCTGCAGCGAAGAAGTGCTCACTGTGATCGCCGACCGATCTGGCGGTGTAGTGGTCACCGGAGAGCGGTGCACCCATCAGTCCCTGCGACCAGTCCGCCGACGCGCCGTCGTTACGGACCCAGTCATAGAGCATGGTGCGGTGCGCGATACGCCATTCGCCGCCCCGTTTTTCCATCCGGTCGAGATACCGCCCGCCGATCACGGCATCGCTTTCCTCGGTACCCATGTTGACCCGGTGATAGGCCGATACGTGGGTTTCGCTCAGTGCCACATCACCGTTCAGCTCGGTCAGTGTCTGCCCGAGGGTGTGCTGGGTGACCGTGATCGCCGGCGAGCCCGGCACCACCCACGCCAGGTATTCGTCGAAAGAGCCGGCGAAGATCCCGAAGTCGGTGGTGGCGTCCGGCCAATAGGAGGCAGTGATCAGTTCCGCATCTCGCCGGTCCTCGCCGCGGGCGACCCGGGCGAGGCACGTGCGAATTGCGTGGTGGTCGAGCAGAGTCTCCAGATCGTTGCCGCTCATCGCTATTCGCCGTCACCCTCCGACGCGTATCCGATGATGCCTTTGATCTCCAGGTAGTCGTGGAATCCGAACTCGCCCCATTCGCGTCCGTTGCCGCTCTTCTTGTATCCGCCGAACGGAGCGCCGAAATCGAAGGCGGAGTTGATCGCCACCGACCCCGCACGAATCCTGCGGGCCACTGCGCGCGCGGCGTCGAGATCGGCGCCTGCGACAAATCCGGCCAGGCCGTATTCGGTGTCGTTGGCGATCTCGATGGCGTGGTCGACACTGTCATAACCCAGGATCGTCAGCACCGGGCCGAAGATCTCCTCGCGGGCGATGGTCATGTCGTTCTTGACATCTGCGAAGACGGTGGGCTGGACGAAGTAACCCTTGGTGATCCCCTCCGGCAGGCCGGGGCCACCGGCAACCAGGGTGGCACCTTCGTCGATGCCCTGCTGGATCAGTTCCTGGATCTTGTCGAACTGCGACTTCGCGACCACCGGGCCGATGGAGAAATCACCGTTCGGATCGCCAACGGTGACCGTGGCGGCCGCGGCCTTGGCGATGCCGATGGTCTCTTCCATCCGCTCGTTGGGGACCAGCATGCGCGCGGGCGCGCTGCAGGTCTGTCCCGAGTTCAGCATCATGGTGACCACACCGACGCTGACGTTGTCGGCGAATGCTTCGTCGTCGAGGATGACGTTGGGGCCCTTGCCTCCGAGTTCCTGGGTGACCCGCTTGACGCCGGCCGCAGCATTTTTCGCGATCTCGATTCCGGCCCGGGTGGATCCGGTGAACGAGATCATGTCGACGTCGGGATGGCTCGAGAGCGGAACACCCACACCCGGCCCGTCGCCCTGCACGAGGTTGAAGACACCGGCGGGGACGCCGGCGGCCTCGAGGATCTCGGCAAAGATCTGACCGTCGAACGGCGAACGCTCCGACGGTTTGAGGACCATGGTGCAACCGGTGGCCAGGGCGGGGAACACCTTGACCGCGATCTGGTTCAGCGGCCAGTTCCACGGCGTGATCAGCCCGCAGACACCGATCGGTTCCTTCACGATGAGCGCGCTGCCCTGCTGCTCCTCGAAGGTGAAGCCCTTGAGGACCTCGATGGCGGTGTTCAGGTGTCCGGCACCCAGATTCACCTGGAATCCGCCTGCCAGCTCTTTTGGTGCACCCATCTCTTCGGTCAGGGCAGCACCGATGTCGGGCATGCGTTTCTGGTACTCGACCGCAATGTTTTCCAGCACAGCGACCCGTTCGGCGACGGAGGTCGCCGACCACGAGGGGAAAGCCTTACGGGCAGCGGCAACCGCCCGGTCGACGTCACCGGCGCTGCCGGCGGCCACAGTGCCCGCGACCTCTTCGGTGGCGGGGTTGATGACGTCGAAGGTGCCCGACTGCGCCGGATCCACCCACTGGCCATCGATGTAGAACTTCAGATACTCACGCATGATTTCCCCAATTCATCGATACTGCCCGATACCTCTGTTGCGCTGTATGACTCACTGCTGACCTTCGGCGTACCAGGTCCGGAACTCGTCGTAGCTGGGCATCTCTTCCGAGTTGGCCTTCGGGTCGACGGCCACATGGATGACGCCTGTCTTACCGCTGGCGTAGGCCCGCTTGATGGCGGGGGCGATGTCCTCGTCTCGTTCGACGTACTCGCCGTAGCAACCGAAGCCCTCGGCGATCTTGTCGAAGCGGGTCTCGGTGCTCCAATGGACGCCGGTCTCCCGCGACCCGTGGCCGAAGGTGCGCTTGTAGACACCGACTTCCAGGCCCCATGCGTAGTCGACGGCCACCACGCAGACCAGCGGAAGCTTCAGCCGCGCCGCGGTTTCGAGCTCTGCGATGTGGAACTGGAAGGACGAGTCGCCGGTGATGAGCATCATCGGCCGCTTGCCACCATCGGCAACACCGGCGCCGACGGCATACGGGAGTCCGGTACCGAGGTGACCGAAGTTCTGGTTCCACATCACGTCATGCGGTTTGGCCTGCGAGTAGGTCCAGCCGAAGATGGTGGTGGCACCACCGTCGCGGACCATGATCCCGTCGGCCGGGAAGTCTTTGGTGGCCTCGACGATCAGACGTGCCGGATGCACCGGTGTCTGGCCTGACGGTGCCGTCTCGGCCAGCTCTGCGAGCTGGGCGGCATCATCTTTGATCCACTGCGCGAGTTCCGGTGTCGCCTTGCGAGGCGAATCCTTCAGTGCGGCAACGAGCTGAGGAACCACCGCGCGAAGATCTCCGACCAGCGGAACATCGATCGGCCGGTTCACGCCGATGGCCGACGGGTCCTGTTCGATGAGGATCCAGCTGCGGTTCGCTTCGTTCGGTACCCAGTGGCGCCCGCGCCCGAAGTGGACCGGTTCGCCGAGTTCGGTGCCGACCGCCAGGCACAGATCGGACTTGACCACAGCGTCGACTGCGGACTTCGAGAAGCCGTAGGGAAACGTGCGGTCTTCGAGACCTTCGATGAACGACGTGCCGCCCGAGGTCTGGATGACCGGGCAGGCCATCAGGTCGGCGAGTTCCTTGACCGCTGCGCCGGCACGGGAAGTGTGAACGCCGTGCCCGACAAGCAGAACGGGCTGCTTGGCCGCGCCGATGAGCGCCTTGGCCTTGTCGATCCAGTCCTGGCCCGCGGTCTGACCGACGAGGCGGTACTTCGACGGGGGAAGGATCGGCCGGTCCTCGACCTCTTCGAGGATCACGTTCTGCGGGTATTCGATGTACACCGGTCCCGGTGTGCCCGACAGGGCCTTGCGCAAGCCTTCGCGAATGATCTCGTCGGTCTGGTCGGCGTATTCGATGCTTGCGTTGTATTTGACGGAGTTCTCGACCAGCGCGGTCTGCTGGACGAACTGGATCCGTCCGCGGCGGACTCGTTGTTCGGTGATCCGGGCCCGCTGGCCGCCGAGGAAGATGACGGGGGAGTTCTCGACCTTGGCGCACATGATGGCGCCTGCGAGGTTGGCCAGGCCCGGGCCCAGGGTGCCGATGCACACCGCGGCCTTGCCGGTCATCCGGGAAACGGCTTCGGCCATGAATCCGGCCGACTCTTCGTGGTGCGGTGCAACAACATTCCAGCCGCGTTCTTCGGCGAGGTGGAACAGGTGAACGAAGTTCGGATCGGGGATACCGAAGATCGTGTTGATGCCCTCGGCCTCGAAGAGGTCGAGAATTCGTTCGTAGACCTTAACTGACACGTGCACTGCCCTCCATGGCTGTCGTGAAGCTTCTCGTGATGTGCTCGGTGTGCCCGGACGGCACCACCGGCAGAATCCAGGGGTCGCTGGTGTCGCGGATGGTGGCAATCTGCTCGCCGACCTCCTCGATCGTCCAGGACGGTTGGTATACACCCGGTGTTTCCGCGATGAACGCCCGCGCGATGCGGCCGGCGATCGCAACCAGCATTTCGCCGGTGATCGAACAGGTTTCGTGCGCAAGCCATCCCACGGCGGGAGCGGTCAGCTCCGGGCCCATCGGCGGATACGCCGACGTGTCCAGGCCCTCGGCGAGCCGGGTCAGGGCCGCGGGAAGGATGACGTTCGATGTCACACCATGGTCGTGGCCTTCGAGTGCCGTGACATTCGAGAGCCCGATGATCCCGGCCTTGGCGGACCCGTAGTTGGCGACGTTCTTGTTTCCGTAGATCCCGCCGATCGACGAGGTCAGGACCACACGTCCGTAGCCGGCCTCGCACATCAGCGGAAACGCCGGTCGCACAACATGAAACGCGCCCCGCAGATGGACGTCGAGGACGGCATCGAAATCCTCGTACGACATCTCCGTCAACGGTGCGTAGCGGTTGTTGCCTGCATTGTGGATGAGGATGTCGATCTTGCCGTAGGTGTTGATCGCGGTGTCGATGATCGCCTGGCCACCCTCAGCGGTGGCCACCGAGTCGGTGTTGGCGACAGCCTCGCCACCTGCGGCTTTGATCTCTGCGACCACCTCATTCGCCGGACCGCTGTCGCCGTCCTCGCCGCTGATCGCGCTGCCCGGGTCGTTCACCACCACCTTCGCGCCCTTGGACGCCAGGAGCAATGCGTACTCCCGGCCCAAACCGCGACCGGCACCGGTGATGACGGCGACCCGATCGTCGAACCTGAGTTCGGTGGTCATTTGTCCAGCACCAGACCTTCCAGCTTGCCGGTGCTGCGCCACCCCTCCAGCAGTTCGGTGAGCTCGTAGAAGCCGCCCCAGAAGGGATCACCGAGGAACGAACGCCCGTTGGGTTCGCCCTCACTGTTGTAGTAGCCGGGGGTGCATTCGGTGGTGAATGTGCTGTTGTCCACCGAATACTGGCGGACGGTCTGCACCCAGCCGTCTTCGGCTTCGGGGGTCGGCTCCACATAGGTGGCGCCGCGATCCTGTGCTTCCTTGACGATGTACGCGATGTGATCGGCCTGCTGTTCGTACATCAGCGTCGTGGCCGCGGTTACACCACCCTGGATGAAGCCGGTGGCAAAGTGGTTGGGGAACCCGTTGGCCATGATGCCGTGCAAGGTGCGGAAACCCTTGCCCCAGTGGTCATACAGCGAGGTTCCGTCCTTGCCGGCAAACGGCGCGATGTCGTACTGCCGCTCCAGTGCGGTGGTGATCTCGAAGCCGCTGGCGAACACGATGCAATCGAACTCGTGCTCGACGCCGCCGATGATGATGCCCTTCTCGGTGATGCGCTCGACACCCCTGGTCTCGGACACGTCGACGAGCGTGACGTTGTCGCGGTTGAAGGTCGGCAGGTACTCATCGTTGAAGACCGGACGCTTGCACATGTTGCGGTAGTACGGCTTCAGGGTCTCCGCGGTCACAGGATCCTCGACGATGGACTCGATGCGCTGGCGCAGCCGTTCCATCGATCGGTAGTCCTCGTCCTCCTTGAGTTCGAGGAACCTGGCCGGATCCGCCAATTCGGCCCAACCCGAGAAGTTTTCGGTCGCGTTCAGCTTCGCTGCCAGGTTTCGGGCCACCTCGGTCCAGCCATCACAGATGAGGTCCGGCTCGCCGGGGTTGTAGAACGCGAACGCCGCGTTGTGGAAGTTGCGCTGACGTGCTGCGCGCCAACCGGGTTCGAGGCTCGCGACCCATTCGGGGTCGGTGGGGTAGTTGGCACGTTCGAAGATGTACGACGGCGTCCGCTGGAAGACGGTCAGGTGCTTTGCGCCCTTCGCCAGGTGCGGGATCGCCTGGATGCCACTGGAACCCGTGCCGATGACGGCGATCTTCTTGTCGCCGATCTTGTCGAGCCCGCCATGGAGGTCGCCGCCGGTGTAGTCGAAGTCCCAGCGGGCGGTGTGGAACGTGTGGCCCTTGAAGTCCTTGATACCGGGGATACCCGGGAGTTTCGGACGGTTGTAGGGGCCCTGGCACATGATCACGAAGCGAGCGCGGATCTCATCGCCACGGTTGGTCTTGATCTGCCAGCGGTTGATCTCTTCGTCCCACTGCAACGACTGGATCAGAGTGTGGAAGATGGCGTGGTCGTAGAGGTTGAATTGCTTACCGATCCGTTGCGCGTGTTCGAAGCACTCGTCGCCCTTGGAGAACTTCTCCTTGGGCATGTAGCCGGTCTCTTCGAGTAGGGGCAGGTAACAGTAAGCGTCGGAGTCGATTTGGATCCCCGGGTACCGGTTCCAGTACCAGACACCACCGAAGTCTCCACCGAGCTCGATGATCTTGAAGTCGGTGACACCGGACTCCTGCAGACGGTGCGCGGTGATGAGTCCGGACAGACCGCCACCGAGTATCACCACCTCGATGTCGTCGGTGATCGGTTCACGGGGCACCACCGGCATGTACGGATCGCCCTCATAGAAGTCCGCGAACTCGCCCTCCGCCTCCAGGTACTGCTGCTGACCTTCCGGCCGCAGGCGCTTGTCCCGTTCGAGGAGGTACTTTTCCCGTAGCGCCGCTTTGTCGACTTCCGGGGTCTGCGTAGGTGCGCAGTTCTGCATGGTGATTCCTAAGCTCGGGGTTCGGGGGCTTGTGGTGGTGTGTGGGGTGGGAAGGGTCAGGCCAGATCGGTGGGTGCGCCGGTGCCCAGGTATTTGGCGAGGTTGTGATGCAGGTTGACGATGCTGCGCTCGCGATACGGATTGGGCTTGGGGCCGGAGAATCCGCGCGACTTCACGCCCTTTTGCATCGCGGCCATGTTGACGAAGTCCTGGGGCAGAACCGTGCGCCAGCCCGGGTCGTCCGGCGGTGCGTACTCCCACTCCGTCTGCGGCTCTTCACCTTCCGGGAACAACTCGAAGACGGCAGCCTCGAAGTAGCACTTGTCGGGATCGTCGCCGTAGGGCCGGGCGCTGTAGCAGAGCATGTTGTTGAGGGCGTGACCGATCTGGAAGTTGGGGAAGATCTGCCAGGCAGTTCCGCTCTGGGAGACGGTCGCCGGATCGACGGTCGGCCAGATCACGCCGCGATCGGCATCGTCTTTGCGGGCCGAGGCGAGCCAGTGTGCGAGTACCTCACCCGGCGGGGTGCCCTCTGGCAACTCGTCGATCAGCCGCTGTGCGGCATCGACGAGTGTGCGGGTGGTGTTGGTGTTGGCGTTCTCCCAGGTGAAGTTCTGCAGGTCGATCGTCGAGATGCGTGCGTCGGGACCGTCGGCCACCCGCAGCTTGGCCTGATTGTCTTCCATGCCCTTGGGGGCGTCATAACCGATGTTGCTGTGTTTGCCCTGTGCGCGTGACCATCCCAGGAATGTGCCGTAGGCCCGGAACTCGGGGTGGGTGTAGGGGACGTGGTAGGTCTCCATGAATGCTTCGAGTGCGATCTTCCAGTTGCAGTCGAACACAAGCCATTTGCGCCACCGGTACCGCATGTTCTGGAGCTGGAACGGGTCGAGCAGGCTTGCCGCCGGTTCCAGGTAGTCCCGCAATGGTTCACAGTCCGGATCCATGTTGATCCAGATCCAACCGCCCCAGGTGTCCACCTGAATGTTCTTGAGCCGGGCCTTTTCATCGGTCAGCCCGGTCGGCCAATCCGAACGCTCTGCGGCCCAGGTGTTATGGCCCTCGAGATCGTAGGTCCACCCGTGGAAGCCACACACGAAGGTCCGGCAATTGCCTTTGGCCTCGTGCTTGCCGTCCGGGGTGTCGACGAGCCGACGACCCCGATGCGAGCAGACGTTGTGATACGCGTTGATCTTGTCCGCGCTGGAACGGGCGATGATGAACGAGTCATCCATGATCTCGTAGGTCAGGAAGTCGCCGACGTTGGGAATCTCTTCGACTCGGCCAACCTGCTGCCACACCTTGTTCCACAGCTTGTCTTGCTCGGCGCGCAGGTAGTCCTTCGAGGTATACGCCTCGACACCGATCTCCAGCGGGGTGACGGGGGGTTCGTCGTCGGTGGTGGTAACGATTCTCTGGATATTGTCGACTGTGTCGGTCATGACATTCTCCTGAAATTTATTGTCGTGCTTGCTTACTCAGCGATTGGTCTGGTGGCTCGTATCAGTGCGTCATGGCTGCGCGGAACGTTTCGTCCTTGAGGAAGAGCGAGGTGTGGTCGGCGCCCATGTGTGTCCACTTGAGGTTCAGGCCCCCATCGACCAGCAGGGTTTGTCCGGTGATGTAGCTCGAGAGGTCGGACAAGAAGAACAGGATGGCGCCGGCCTGTTCCTCCGGACGGGCTCGGCGGCCCATCGCGATTGCGCGTTGATCCCGCTCCGGATCCTTGTCGACATACATCTCCGAGGAGGGCGTTGCGGTCACTCCGGGCGCGATCGCGTTGATCCGGATGTTGTCGGTGGCCAACTCGACGGCCATGGTGCGCGTGGCGGCCACCAGCGCCGCCTTGGCCGTGCCGTATGCGATATGGAAAGGCGCGGTGTTCATTCCGCTGATCGATGAGATCGACACGATCGAACCGGGCAGTTCCTGTGCTTTGAGTTCGGCCGCGACCGCCTGGCTCATGAAGAACATCGTCTCGAGGTTCTGTGTGAACAGGTCTCGCCAGTCGGCGCGTGTCACCCGGGTGGCGGGCATCCAGGTGGCCGGTGCGGCGCCGCCCGCGACATTGACCAGCCCGTAGAGCCGGCCCTCGGTGCGGCGTGCGACATCCATGACGGTGGCGATGCCCTCGTCGGTGGCGGCGTCGGCGGCGACCGGGATGACGGAGAGTCCCTCGCCCACAAGCGGATCGATGTGGGTTTTGAGGTTGTCTTTCGACCGGCTCACCGCGATGACGGTCGCGCCGGCCCTGGCGATCAGACTGGTCACCGAGGTGCCGATCCCACCTCCGGCGGCGCCCGAGACGATGACGACCCGGCCGGTGAGATCGACGAAACCATTGCTGTCGGTTGGAGTGTTCGCCATGGCTGTGATCAGGCCTCCTTGCGTAGTGCCAGGACGCTGCCCTCGGCGTCACCGGAGATGTAGATGGTGCCGTCGTGGCCGGCAGCGATACCGGTGAACGGACCCTGGGGCCCGGAGAACGGCACCAGGCCGAGCAGTGGCTTCGGAGTGACCCCGGGAGGAGCGCCGACCGGGAGGTCGGTCGCGATGGTCTGGCGACTCTTGGTTTCCAGGTCGAAGGCGATGAGCGTCTTGGCCCCGACATCGACGATGTACAGCGTCTGACCCTGAACCAGGAGGCCGTGTGGACGTTCGAGTCCGTCGACGACGGTGTCGGTGCCCGAACCGGTCACCGCAACGACCTGCCCCGCACCGGATTCGGAGACCAGGAGAGTTCCGGAGGCAGTGAAGGCGACGCCGGTCGGATGGTCGAGCCCGCTGGCCAGGACTTCTGAGCTGCCGGATCCGACGGAGTGGACCTCGCCGGCACCGAAGTCGGCGACCGCGATGGCGCCGGTACCCGAGACCGCCACACCGTAGACCTGATCGAGCCCGGTGACCAGGACTTCGCTTTCGGCTTGCGCGGCGTCGTACCGCGACACGTCGCCGTTGCCGGCAACGATGAACTGGTCCTTGCCGATTGCCGTCATGCCGCGGATGTAACCGGGGTAGCCGGGGCTGAAAAGCATTCCCAGAGTCCGCAGTTCGCCGTCGGCCTCGAGTGCGAGCAGGAACGTTCCATCGGCGATGTACAGGGTGCCGTCCGGTCCAACGGTCAGGTCGAGGGGCCAGGTCAGGCCGTCGTCGAGTGCGGTGCGGGTCTGGCCCTGGCCGAGGATCTCGGTGATCTGACCGGTGAAGCCGGACACGAAGAGCCGATCGCCGACAAAGGTGAGGTTGTCGAGGCCGGGGCCGATGTCGGCGTACACGGTCTTGTCGCCGCTGCGGGGGTCGATCCGCAGGACCTGGCCGGAGCCGACCTGGGTGGAGATGATGAATCCGGCGGAGTCGAACTTGACCGCGGTCGGGCCACCGAGGTCGGCGGCGACGCGTTCGGGTTCTCCACCATCGGGGTCGATCCGGTAGATCTCGTTGGTGGCCACCAGCGGGTAATAGAGCATCCCGTCGGGGCCGACCTCCATGGCATTGGGCATCGGGAGGTTGTCGGCGAGCACCTTGGGGGCACCGCCGCCGGGGTTGATCTCCATCAGTCGTCCGCCGATGCGGCATTCGTTGACGAACAACCTGTCCTGGTGGATGGTGATGCCGTTGGCGCCGGGCAGATCGTCGCGCAGCAGCCGGGTGCTCCCATCAGGGCTCCGGACGCTGACGCGGCCGTCGTAGTACTCGGTGATGTACATGTCGCCACTCGCATCGAACGCCATGTCGTCAGGCGCGACGATGTCACTGCCCTGGGCGCTGATGGTCTCGACATCGCCGGTCTCGATGTCGAGTGCGCTGATCGTGCTGCCCGCGACCTGCGCGATATAGACGCGTCCGTCGGGGCCGGATCGGATTCCGTTGGCGCCGAACAGTCGGCTCGGTTCGGTGACTCGGCTCAGATTCCACCCCTCGGCGAGACCGAACGAGCTTGGGCTTGTGTAGCGGGCCGCCTGTACCAAGGTGGGCCTCCTGTCGTGAGGAATGACGCCGGTTCTACGGATGACGCAAAGTGAGGTCGTGACGCAGACCACAATTCTGGAGGAAGTGTAAGCGTGATTCCATCAGGTTTACAAGTATTGCTATCCTTATGAGGATTGAAGTAAGTTGGGTCGCTCAGGGGGTCCTAGCGGCCCAAACGCGAACACCCACCGCACGTGGCGGTGGGTGTTTCTGCTGTGCGACGTTGTCGGAGAGGTTTGGTCGCCGCGGGCCGGCCGGTCAGTAGTCGTCGTCTCCGTAGACGACGACGCCTCGGAGATTCTTCCCGTCGGCCATGTCCTGGTAGCCCTGGTTGATGTCCTCGAGCCGGTAGGTGGTGGTGACGAGCTCGTCCAGCTTGAGGGCGCCCGAGCGGTAGAGGTTGAGCAATTTGGGGATCTGGGTCCTCGGTCCGACGCCTCCGAAGATCGCTCCCTGCACCCGCTTCTGCAGCAATGTCAGTTCGAACAGATTCAGGTCGGTGGCGATCTGGTCGTAAGGACCCATCGCGGTGACGATCACCTGGCCGCCCTTGCCGGTCAGAGACAGGGCCTGCTGGATGTACTCGCCCTTGATCTCGCCCATCGTGAGAATGACCGTGGTCGCCATCGTGCCCCAGGTGAGGTCGACCAGTTGGGGCAGTGCCTCCTCCATCGAGGAGAAGGCGTGGGTGGCGCCGAAGTCGAGTGCGGTCTTCTGCTTGCCCTCGACGGGGTCGATCGCCACCACATGACGCGCGCCGGCGTAGGCAGCGCCCTGGACCGAGTTGATGCCGACGCCACCGATACCGGCAACAACGACGGTGTCGCCGGGCCGGGTGTTTCCGATCTCGGTGGCCGAACCCCAGCCCGTCGAGACGCCGCATCCCAGTAGGGCGGCCGTTTTCAACGGGATGTCCTTCTCGATTTTCACCACGGATGCCTGATGCACGGTGACGTAGGGGGCAAAGGTGCCCAGCAGGCACATCTGAACAACGGGTGCACCGTCTTTCGTGACCCGGAACGTGCCGTCGGCAATGGCTTGGCCGGTCAGCAATCCGGCGCCCTTGTCGCAGAGGTTTTGCAGGCCGCGAGCGCACGAGGGGCAGGTGCCGCAGGCGGGTACGAAGGCTAGCACCACGTGATCGCCTTCTTCGAGATCGACCACGCCCGGTCCGACCTTGGTGACGACGCCTGCGCCCTCGTGGCCACCGAGGACCGGAAGGATCGGAATGGGGCTCGAACCGTTGACGATATGAGCGTCTGAGTGGCACAGGCCCGATGCCGCCAACCGCACCTGGACCTCGCCGAACACCGGGTCGCCCAGCTCGACCTCGTCGATCTTCCAAGCGGTGTTGAGTTCCGTCAGGATCGCGGCTTTCGTTTTCATGGTGGTTCCTTCTGCTCGCGCCGTAATGTGATTTGAGTCACTCTAGTGAGGCGACGTGAACGACGTGCGGGTTTCGGGCTCGGTATGCGAACGTTGATCGGAACCGTTCACGCACGTCGGGGCTTGGTGGACGGGAGAACGAGGGAGGGGCCATGCGCGAACTTCCGATAGCTGTTCTTGGATATGGGCCGGTTGCGCGGGCCTACATCAACCAGATCGGCGCGCTCCGCGACGAATGCCGGAAGCGGCATGACGTCGATCTGAGTGTGGTTGCGGTGCGCACCGGCCGATCGCAGGTGGTGTGCGACGGCGACGTTCCGCCTCTGTCCGAGTGGGAGGATCTCGCCGATCTCGCCGATTTCTTGGGTGCAGTCGAGGCGAAGGTCGTGGTGCAGGCGGTGCCGTCGGCCGATGCGGTCGCCTCGCAGGCGGTGTCGGACGCCGCCGTCGCGATCCGGTGCGGTGCGCATCTGGTCACGGCAACGACGTCGACGCCGCTATACGGATGGAAACAACTCGAACAGTTGGCAGTCGACTTCGGTTGCGCGGTAAGGATTTCCGGTGCGGTCGGCGCGATGTTGCCGGCCGTCGACCTCGCGCGGTCCCTCGGGCAGGGGATATCGGTGACGTCGGTGAGCGGATGTCTCAGTGCCACCGCCACATATGTTCTCGACCAGTTGAGTGAGGGTGTGACCCTGGATCTGGCGACCGCCACCGCCCGGCAGACCGGAGTGGTGGCCAACGATGCCAAAGCGGAACTGTCGGGGGAAGATGTGGCAACCCAGCTCCGTATTCTGACCGGACTGTTGTGGGCGCGTGATCCCGCCGATGCCGAAGTGCTCCTCGAACCGATCACCTCGGAGATCGAGCGTTCGGTGTTCCGGTCCGGACGACGGGGATTGCGCCTGCGGCAGGTCGCTGTCGCCGACCACGACATCCCAGACCTGGTCACGGTGTCTTTGCGTGTGGTTCCGGCCGATTCGCAACTGGGCCTGCTCCGGTGGCCCGACAAAGCAGCGATTTTCGACTGCGGTGACTTCGGATCGATCACGATGTTCGGCGGCGACAACAGTCCCGCAGGGGTCGCTCAGGCGATGATCAAAGACACCCTTTCCCTCGTTCACGACGCCACACCGGGTTTGCGATAGCGCGCGGATTCGCCTCTCAAAGTTTCCGCGATCCGATTTGTCCGTAATGTATCGATGGTGTCGAAATCTAGGTCGTTGTGGAGCTTGGTGGGCTGTTGTGTGCTGGCGGGCGTTCTTGTCGCAGGTTTGTTGTTCCCGATAGCCGGTGGCGTGGGGTTCACGGCCGGGCGTGCTGCCGGAACTCTCGAGAACGTGGAGTCGGAATTGGTCGGGGGTCAGGTGCCCGAGGTGACCACCATGACCGACACCAATGGCACGCCGATCGCGTATCTCTACGATCAGCGTCGCTTCCAGGTCGGCTACAACGACATCTCTCCGGAGATGGTCCGCGCGATCATCTCCGTCGAAGACCGCCGATTCCTCGAACACGACGGTGTCGACTGGAAGGGGACCATCCGCGCATTCGTCACCAACCAGGCTTCCGGTGAGGTGCAGCAGGGCGCATCGACCCTCGACCAGCAGTATGTGAAGAACTACCAGCTGTTGGTCCTGGCCCGCACCGACGCCGAACGTCGAGCCGCGACGGAGACCACCGCGGCTCGCAAACTCCGTGAGATCCGGATGGCGCAGTCGCTGGAATCGGGCCTGACCGAGCAGGCCATGCGCGAGAAGAACCTTGATGCAGACGCGGCAAAGCAAGAGGCCAAGAAGGCGATCGTCACCCGCTATCTGAACCTGGTCCCGTTCGGCAACGGCGCCTACGGCATTCAGTCCGCCGCCGACACCTACTTCGGTAAACCCGCCAAAGACCTCACTGTTCCCGAATCGGCGATGCTCGCAGGCATGGTGCAGTCGAGTTCGGCGCTTGATCCGTACACCAACCCCGAAGGTGTTCTGGAACGACGCAACATCGTGCTCGACACGTTGATCGCGAACTTCCCGGCCCGTGCCGCCGAGTATCAAGCGGCGAAAGACCTTCCACTCGGGGTGCTGCCGGCGCCGCGCACGATCGACCAGGGTTGTATCGCGGCCGGTGACGCCGGATTCTTCTGTGACTACGCCTTGCAGTTCCTCGCCGACAACGGGATCAGCCGGGATGAGATCTCCCGCGGCGGTTATCTGATCCGCACCACACTCGACCCCGAGGTCCAGAAGGCAACGCACGACTCGGTCCGGACGTACGCATCGCCGGACCTCGAGGGTGTTGCCAATGTGATGGACGTGATCCGCCCGGGTACCGAGGCGCACGACGTCTTGGCGATGGCATCGAGTCGCGACTACGGCCTGGATCGGGATGCCGGGCAGACCGTTCAGCCGCAGCCCTACTCGATGGTCGGTAACGGGGCCGGGTCCGTGTTCAAGGTCTTCACCGTCGCCGCCGCGATGGAGCGTGGCCTGGGTGCCGGCTCGTCGCTGCAGGTGCCGAAGACCGTGCAGGCAAAGGGCATGGGCAGTAGCGGCGGCGTCAACGGCTGCCCCGCCAATACCTACTGCGTCGCGAACGACGGAAACTATCCGGCGAAGATGACGGTGACCCAGGCGATGGCCCAGTCACCGAACACCGCGTTCGTGAAACTGCTGCAGGACGTCGGAGTCGAGCCCACCGTGGACATGGCCGTCCGTCTGGGCTTGCGCTCGTACACGGACCCGGGCTCATCGGGTTACGGCGACCAGAGCCTGGCCGACTACATCAAAGAGAACAACCTCGGCTCGTTCACTCTCGGACCGACAGCCGTCAACACCCTGGAACTGTCCAACGTCGCCGCCACACTGGCTTCGGGTGGTGTGTGGTGCCCGCCGAATCCGATCGCGTCGATCACCCAGCCGAAGCGCGATGCCAGCGGCAATCAGATCCTCGATGCCGAGGGCCGTCCGGCTGTGCAGGAGGTGCCTTTCGAGCGCCCGGCCTGTGAGCGCGTGGTCGACCAAGGTCTGGCCGACACCCTGGCCAACGTGATGAGCGAGGACGACCGTGGTTCCGGAACCGCGGCGGGTGCCGCGGGTTCGGTGGGTTGGAGTCTTCCGATGTCCGGTAAGACCGGCACCACGGAGGCCAACCGGTCATCGGCGTTCCTTGGTTTCACCAACAACCTGGCCGGTGCCACCTACGTCTACAACGATTCACCGGTGATCTCCGAACTCTGCTCGAGTCCGTTGCGGCAGTGTGGCTACGGCAGCCTGTACGGCGGAAACGAGCCGGCCCGCACCTGGTTCTCGGCGATGCTGCCGGTCGCAGGCAAGTTCGGTGACACGGCGCTGCCGAAGAATGATCCCAGGTATGTCGCCGGTGTCGGCGGCAAACAGGTTCCGTCCGTGGTCGGGATGTCCTCAGATCTGGCGACTTCCACGCTCGAAGGCGAGGGCTTCAAGGTGAGCACCGAGAACGTGGCCAGTGGGCAGCGAGCCGGGACGGTTGTGTCGGCGACACCGAGTGATTCGGCGATACCGGGCAGCACGATCACGCTTTCGGTGAGTACCGGCCGTGCGGAATCGACCAGTCGCCGCCCCGCTGCACCCACCACGATCACCGTTCCCGGAGTCGGGCCGATCGAGATCCCGGTGCCGCGCTGACGGGCTTTTGCTTTCTGGGATTTTGATGCGAGAGGCAACCTGCAACCGCCTCTGATCAGGACACTGCGACCTCGCCGGCCATCGAGGTCGCAGTGGCGTGCATCCGGTGTGTCAGGTACGTTCCACCTGTGCTGAATCAGTGTTCTTCGACAACGACGCCGGGCTTTCCCGGTGCCTTGACGATGGCCTGACAAAACTCAGCCTCACTTTGCCCCGGATCAGATCCGGGGCTGCTCTTTGATTCCTGGTCTGTATCCGTTACCCAGACACAGGAGCATTCATGGCCCTCGATCATCGCGAACTCAATCGCGACATGTCCGTTTTCACCAGTGACCCGCTTGTCGGGTCGGGGCTGCCCATGTGGCTGCCGCCCGGTGCCGTTATCCGGCAGGAACTGGAGATCCTCGCCAAAGAGCTTGCCCGCGCGGACGGTTGCGTCAGCGTGTACTCACCGGTACTCGGAAAACGCGCCCTGTACGAACGCTCCGGACACCTCAAAAAGTTCAACGATGACATGTTTCCGGCCATGCACCTCGGCGAAGACGAGGTCATGCTGAGACCGGCGAATTGCCCCCATCACGCGCTGATCTTCGCCTCGGAAACCCGCTCATATCGTGATCTGCCGATCCGGTTGAACGAACTCGCCTCGATGTTCCGAGCCGAACGTTCCGGCGTCGTATCCGGGCTGAGTCGAGTCCGTCAGATCAACCTTGACGACACACATGTGTTCTGCCGGTCCGACCAAGTCATCGACGAGGCCGGTCGGGCACTGCGTTCGGCACTGCGTGCACACCAGATACTGGGACTGCCAGTCGATTACGTTCGGCTGTCGAAGCAGGACGGCTCTGATTCCTGGCTCGGCACCGCCGAGCAGTGGGTGCAAGGCCAAGACAGCTTGCGCACCGCCGCCCTGCCAATCATCGAAGAGCACAGGCTGGCTTTGATCGAAGTCTCTGGCGAGGCCGCCTTCTACGGGCCGAAGCTGGACCTACAGGTACGCGACGGGCGCGGCCATGAAGAGACCATCGCCACCGTCCAACTCGACTTCAACCAACCTGAGCGATTCGATCTGGAGTACACCGGTAAGGACGGACGCCCCCATCGCCCGGTGATGATCCACCGCGGAACCGTGGGATCGATGGAACGCGTCACCGCCTCCCTGATGGAGCATTACCAAGGCCGACTTCCCTTCTGGCTGGCCCCAACCCAGATCACCCTGCTTCCCGTCGATACCGACCAGGACAGCTCCGTGCGCGACTTTGCCGACGAGGCGATCCGACGCGGACTACGTCCCAGAATCGAGCACAACGGTCCACTCGGACTCAGGATCCGCCACGCACGCACACGCAGAGATCACCTCATCGGCGTGATCGGGCCGGAAGAGGTCGACTCAGACACCGTGCAGATCACCGACATCGCAGGTGGCGTACGAGCTCAGGTACAGCGGGAGAAGATCATTGCTCTCATGCAGGAGGCGCACCACGCGCGACGACAGACTCTTCGCTGGGCGTCATGATCGCAGGCCGCCTTCTGCGGTGGTCGGCGGTCAGGCGAGGCGAAGGCCCTCGATGAGGACCCCGACCATGCGCCGAGCGTTGTACCCCTCGTCGTGCTCGTTGCCGATGCACAAATTCCCGACCCCGCGCATCAGCTCGTAAGCGCCTATGTCAGAACGTATTTCCCCGGTCTTTCGGGCGGCTTCGAGGATGTCGGCGCAGACCGGTACGAGTCGGTCGATGAAGTAGGCGTGCAGCGTCCGGTAGCCCGCCTCGTCCGACTGAAGTGCCTCTGCGAGGCCGTGTTTGGTCACGAGGAAGTCGGCAAAGAGATTGATCCACGACGCCAGGGCCGCGTGCGGCGAAGTGTCGTTGGCCAACAGTGTGGGGCCTGCCTCGGCGCACGCCTCGACCTGGTGCCGGTAGACGGCGACGATGAGGTCGGAGCGTGTCGGGAAGTGGCGATAGATCGTGCCGACCCCGACCCCGGCCCGGGTGGCTATGTCGCGCACTGCCGCGTCGACGCCGGACTCGGCAAACGCGGTCGCTGCCGCGTCCAGCAGCGCCTCATTGTTTCGGCGGGCGTCGGCACGCTTCTTCGGCACCGGCGACCCCTGGCTGCTCTCGTTCTCGGCCACTTCGCCCCTGTCTGAGGATTGCCTCTTGGCAAACGGAACCTTGTTCCGTATGTTGGTTAACGGAACGTGGATCCGTTTACTCAGGATGCCAGAGCAGTTGATGCGGCACCAGTCGGGCGTTCCTTCCGAAATCCCTATCGAGGAGAGATCACATGCAGTACCGCACTTTGGGTCAGACGGGCGTGCAGGTCAGCACGCTGGCGTTGGGCGCGATGAACTTCGGCAGTATCGGTCGGGTCAGCACGGAGGAGGCCGCCGCGATCGTCGACGCCGCGCTCGACGCGGGCGTCAACCTCATCGATACCGCCGACATGTACGGCCAGGGCGAGTCGGAGGAGATGGTTGGTGCGGCAATCGCAGGCCGGCGCGACGACGTCGTCCTGGCCACCAAGGCGACCATGCCGATGGGCGATGAGCGCAACCATCGGGGTGGTTCGCGCCGCTGGCTGATCACCGCACTCGACGACAGCCTGCGTCGACTGGGCGTCGATCACGTGGATCTCTACCAAGTTCATCGGTGGGATCCGACTACAAGCGACGAGGAGACGTTGTCGGCACTCACGGATATGCAACGCGCAGGAAAGATCCGATACTTCGGGAGTTCGACATTCCCGGCGTACCGAATCGTGCAGGCGCAGTGGTCCGCCAGGTCGAATCACGCGAGCCGGTATGTGACCGAACAGCCCAGCTATTCGATCCTGCAGCGGGGTATCGAATCCCATGTCCTGCCGGTCACCGAGCAGTATGGACTCGGCGTGTTGGCCTGGAGCCCGTTGGCCTCCGGTTGGCTGTCCGGCGCAATCCGAAAGGATCGCGAAATCACCACGAGCCGTTCCGCTTTCATGCCGCAGCGGTTCGATACGGCCGTCCCCGCCAATCGCGCAAAGATGGAAGCAGTTGAACAGTTGGCGGTGGTCGCCGACAAAGCAGGTCTGACGATGATCCAGCTCGCGCTCGGATTCGTCACCGCGCATCCGGCCATCACCAGTGCGCTCATCGGTCCGCGCACGATGGATCATCTGCATTCTCAACTCGCGGCCGCGGACACCGTTCTGCCGGGTGATGTCCTCGACGCGATCGATGAGATAGTCGCTCCCGGTGTTGACCTCGCTCCCGATGAGAAGGTTGACACTCCGCCGTCGCTCCTCGACCCGGCACTTCGTCGACGTTGATCGGTCAGCGGGAACGGCGGTCGATGTATTCGACGTATCCGCGACCGGTGATGTCACGGCCCTGCCACGTTGCGGCGTAAGCGAATCCGCTGACAAATCCGGTGCCGAGGCCGTAGGTGAACGGGGTGTCCATGTCGGTGTGCACATCCAGCCAGAGTTTGCCGGCACCGTCTCGCACCACAAAGCGCGTGGACCGGGGTAGTGGCATGGGCGTTCCATACGGTGTCGGCTCGAGTGCATCTCGGACGGCGGTCACCTCGAATTGCACGTCGGCAAAACGGGTTCCGTAGCTGGTGCGGGATCGATGCAGCGCAGTGGTCAGCAACGGGGTGCCGCCGAGCGAGTATTGGCTGAGCAGAACCTGGTTGTCGTTGTCGAGGTTGACGATGTGGTAGACGAAGTAGTCGAGCGGCGCCTTGAGGGAGGCGGGAAGAGGCTTGGACCGCAACAGGTATGGGCTCGGGCAGGCGCCGTATTCGAACGCGCACAACCCTTCGACGGTGGTGTCGACGCCCTGGTGGCGAAACGTTCCGCGGTATTCGGTGAGCAGGCTCAGATGCTTGTAGACCGGTGTGCGAAAGAACCACGACACCTTGTCTGTATTGCGGAGTTCAAGAGAGATGTCGACGCCATTGAGGCTGCCCGTCAGTTGGTACTTCGGGTAGGTGCCGGTGAGGGAGAGGGCGTTGCCGAATTTGATCAGCGAGCCGTCCGGGTGCGAGACGAAGTCGCTTCCGATCGCATAGTTCCCGAAATGCGCGGGATGTGATGCCGCAGTGCCCGCGACCACCGCAGCGTTCTTCCGGGGCTGCGCAGCCAGGGCCTGGTCGTTGTCGAATGCCAACGAACCCGTCGCTCCGATCAGCGACATCACCGAGAAGAACCGATGCGGTTCGGGTAGATCGGGGATCATGATCCCGAAGTGGGTCCAGCCGAACCGTTTTGAGGCCACATGCGGCCGCATGAGGTCGGGCTCATCGAAGGCGGCGCCGTCGGCGGCACCTGCCCGATCCACGGAACGGATCAGAGTTCGAAGGCATCTGCGTAGTGCGGTCGATGCGGTGGGGTGCATCCGGCGATGCTCAGTCCTGGTCGTACTTGTCAGCTGCCTTGTTGCGCTCTTTTGCGATCTCCAAGGCATGGCGTGCGGCGTCCTCGGTCGGGTACGGCCCCATCCGGTCGAAACCTCGCGGCATCTTTTCCTTGACCTCGCCTGTGGAGAGGTTGTAGTACCACTCGTTCATCTCTGGCCTCCTTGCTTTCGGCAGTGCACCATTCGTACCCCGCCGCCGACCCAATCCCCAAGGAGGCTCGCCTGAACGCGGGTCAGTTGTGCGACGGTCGGCTGTGAACGAACAGTGCGGCAGGTATCGCCACGACCGCGAACACGATCGCGGCAACCACCGCGCAGATGTGAAAGGCGGACTCGAAGGCTTCGGCGGGCGATTGTGTCTGTAGGGCTCCGGCCAGCTGTGCTGTCAGGATTGATCCGAGCACACTGGTCCCGAGAACCCCGCCTAGCTGTCGGAACATGTTGACGGTGCCGCTGGCCATCCCGGCTTGGGCGGGAGCCACGCTGTTCATGGCGGCGGCGGTGGCGGGCGCGATGAGTGAACCGAATCCGATACCCAGGACCACCAATGCGATGGAGAGGTCGGTCCAGCCGTCATTCGGGTGTACCCGCAGCAACAGCAGTGAGCCGGCAGAGGTGATCAGCAATCCCCCGGTGAGCATCACCTTGAAACCCAAGCGCGGCAGCAGTCGTGGCGCGATCCCGCTGACCACCACGTATGTCGCCATGAGTGCCAGGAGATGGAGACCGGTCGTCCAGGCGCTCAGCGCGCCGACCCGTTCGAGGAAGAGCACCGAGATCAAGGACAGGCCGGTGAACCCGAAGAGAACGGTGGCGCTCACCACCATGACGGTGGAGAACGAGGGTGAACGAAAGAGTTTCAAGTCGAGCATCGGCGCATCGACCGCGCGCTCGTATGCGATGAACAAGGCCAGGGCACAGACGAATACAACGATCGCGATGATTGCACGCGTCGAGGAGAATCCGTTGTGTGATCCGTCGATGACCCAAAACGTCAGGGAGGCGATCGTGGCCGTGGCGGTGACGAGTCCGGGAAGGTCGAGATGTGCGCCGGCCACCTTGCTCTGCGGAACCACGAACGGCGCGACAAGGGTCACGACGAGAGCAGCGACGGCATTCACCAAGAAGACGGTGTTCCAAGAGAACTCACCGAGAACGGCACCGGCGGAGAGCGGCCCGATGGCCAGTCCGAGTCCGGAACAGGCGGCCCAGATGCTGATGGCCTCGGTGCGCTCCTTGGGCTGGGTGAAGCTGTTGCTGATGATGGCGAGGCTGTTGGGCAGGACCAGCGCTGCGCCCACTCCGGTGATGGCCTGAGCGGCGAGGACCCATCCGCTGGAGTGTGCGAGGAACGAGCAGAGGCTGCCCGCCGACATGATGGCCGATCCGATCACGAACGCCGTCCGGCGACCGATGACATCGCCGAGGGTTCCCGACGACAGCACCAGGCTGGCCACCACGAGCGCGAAGATGCTCGGGATCCAGACCATCGTCGCGCTGCCCGCTTGGAGATCCTCTTCGATGGCCGGAACAGAGGAGATGGTTGCGGTGATGTTGAGGAAGGTCAGCATCATGCCGAAACAGACTGCGGCGAGGGCGTACCAGCGGGAGTTGTCTGCGCGGGTGGGTGCCTCGATGGGCTGACCTATGACCATTAGCTGAGCCTAGATGCTGGCTATTGCTTACACAAGCCAGCGGTGGGTCGCGACTACGACAGTGCCGTCATCGCGGCGATTTCGGCCCGATCTCAGAGGCCACGAGACTCCCGGCGGCGCCGTTCGAGTTCAGCCTCGCGGCGTTGAGCTTCGGCTCGTTCGCGGCACTGCTGCAAGAACGCGGCGTCCGCCACCGGATCCT
Organism: Williamsia sp. Y721; assembly: GCF_059683565.1. Lineage (NCBI taxonomy): Bacteria > Bacillati > Actinomycetota > Actinomycetes > Mycobacteriales > Nocardiaceae > Williamsia > Williamsia sp. Y721. The sequence continues at coordinate 26,014 of NZ_JCASNH010000001.1, forward strand.
GCGGAACAAAGCGGCCTTTTCGGTCATATTCAGGGAATGCCGAGATCACGGCCGGGGACTGTTGCGAGCGCGTACGACGCTTACGAGGCCGGCCGAGGGCCCACCAGATGAGCAATCCGAGCACCGGCAGTGCCACGACCACCAACAGCCACCCCCACTGGGGGAGGTGTCGGATTGTGCTGCTGTTCTTGCCTAGTACGTCGATGGCCCCGAATGCTGCCGCAAACAGGAGCACGCCTGTGATCACCACTGAATAGGGTAGCGCAGACGTACCCATGAACGCGAAATACGGCACCGGAGCCCCCCTCGATGTTTTCGGCAAATTATCACAGCCTGGTTCAGTTCGGATCTCGGTGACGGCGCGACGGCCACAATCTGTGACCATCCGCCCATAGGATGGATGGCATGGTGATGGCTGATCGTCCCGATGTGAAGACAGCGTCCAAGCCGGTGACTGCGCTGGCCGTGATGGGTCTGGCGGATAGCATGCTGAACGGGCTGGCCAAGGTGCCTTTCCGGCGACCGTGGGAAGGGCCCGGCGGTCTGCTCGACAACATCGGCCAATCGGTCACCCGGCAGGCCGTCCGTTCGTTCATGGGTTACTCGATGGGGCTACCCATCGAGGAGTTCCGGTCGATGGAGAAGATTCTCGACGAGATCTGCCGAGTGGTGGTGCCGCCGTTCGTCGAGGCCACCGACAGTGTCGAGATCACTGACGACACGATCGGAGGGATCGATGGAATCTGGTGCCGGGCGAAGGCCAGCACCGACGCGTACGTCGATGAATCCGACGACAAACAGGAGATCGGCGCGACCATCCTCTATCTCCATGGCGGTGGGTACATCGGTACTTCACCGATCATGTATGCCGCCTTTGCCTCATCGTTGGTGCGGATCACCGGAGCCGAAGTCTTCATCGCCGACTATCGAATGGCCCCTGAGTTCCCGTTCCCCGCCGGCATGCTCGACGCCGCGGACGTCTATCGGGGACTCCTCGACCGTGGTGTCGAGGCGGAGCACCTCGTTGTCGCCGGTGACTCCGGTGGAGGTGGACTGACAACATCCCTGATCTCGCATCTCCACCGGCAAGATCTGCCCGCTCCGGCCGCGATCGCATTGTTTTCCCCTGAGGTCGATTTCGACTTCGACCACCCGTCGATCACTGAGAACGCGCAGCTCGACATCCTGCCCTGGAACCTGCCGGCCGCGCCGTACCTGCAGGGCGTCCAACCGAACGACGAACGGGTGTCCGCGGTGTACGCCACCGCCGATCCGGCGTGGTTCCCGCCGACATTTGTGTGTTGGGGCGCCGACGAGATGTTCCGCGACGGCATCCGGGAGTTTGTCGCCAACCTCGAGGGTGCAGGCGTGCGGGTACACGCGATGGAAGAACGTGGGATGTTCCACGTCTTCCCGATCCTCATGCCGTGGGCCGAATCATCCAGGCGCGTGTTCAGGGAGATTTACGAACTCTCCCGCCGCTTCGTCACACCCGACCCAGACGCTGAGCAGACACATTGAGCGGATTCGCGGTGCGGATTGTGATGCGCAGCTAGCATCGGTGATCGAAACGGTATATACCGACCCGACGTAAGGGTGCAGCGATGCTTCGTAACGTGCTCGCAAGAATCGTGCTCATCCTCGCGACTGTGGCTGCGACCGTTCTTGCAGCTCCCGCGCTCGTCAACGCGAGACCCGCTGAACCCGGTGTCGTGCCGGCAATTAGTATTGAACGAGGGGTCGGGTACTCCGTCCAGGTTAGCGGCCATTCCATCATCTACACGGTCACCGATGTGCCGCGGGTGCCGCTCATCGGATCGCTCACATTGCCGGGCTCGTGTACCACCGCTGTGGTCGACGCGGTTCGAGCCGCGCCGGTGGTTGGACCGGTGTTGGTCGACTACATCCTGGGTAACCCCGACATCGATGTTCTTGCCCTGCTTCAGGAACTGGACGACGCTGGTGCGATCACCGCGGTAAACCTGCTGCGAGGTGCCAACAGTGAAAACGTGGTGTCCGGGACTTTTGAGGACATCCCCGAAGGGGTTTATGTGGTGGTGAGCATCTGCAACCTGAGTTCCGACCTGATTGGTGCAACTGGCGCGCTTGTACTCGGCGCGGGGTGGGACTCCGGTTCCACCGGTGGTGGGTCATCGATCGGTTCGACCACAGGATCCTGATCACCGTCGGGTCATCGAAATCGCTCAGTCCGTCACGGCTCAGTCGGTGACGACGCCGTCGACGTACACCCAGCGTCCGTCGAGCCGCTCAAACCTGCTGTGCTCGTGCAAGGTTCCGGCACCGTCGCCTTTGATCCGGTAGAACGCGGTGAAGGTGACTTCTCCGACCGTGTCGAAAAGCGAACCCTTGCTTGTGGATTCGATGTCGAGGCGATACCAGCGCATGGACTCGTCGAGGTCCATTGAATCGGGCCGCGTTCGCGGGTGCCAGCTCTGCAAGAGGTAGTCGCCGTCACCGACCGCGAAGGCGGAGAAGCGGGAACGCATCAGCGCTTCGGCGGTGGGGGCCTGCCGGTCACCGGCCAAGATGGGTCCGCAGCAGTCTTCCCACGTCAGACCACTGGTGCAGGGACAGCGGCGCGTGCCGGCAGGTGAAGGGGCCACCGGGCCAGGATAGCGACCGCGGCCGTCTACCTGGATGCGCCAACCAACGAGGTCATCCTGAGCTTGTGGTTTGTTGCGACGGAGCAAGCCGCGCCGGTGGAACCGGACGACCGATGATGTCGCCGTCGGCGCCGGGCCGTGCCCCCACGGTGGAGAGTTGCGACGCAACGTGATCGATCGACCGATGGTGATGACTCAGGTGCACCCCGACGACGTCCGTCAGGTCGTCGACGGCCTCGCAGGCCCGTAGGGCAGTGATCGTCTTGAGAGCGTCGTCGAGTGTGTGATGGCCGGGGGAGTGCGGTGTGTCGCCGAAGGTGGTGTCGAGAAAGACCGCGTCATAGTGAGCACCGGCGATCTCGGAGTACCACTCGTCTGGCAGCGGACCGGTATCGGTGGCCCACAGGAGTCGCGAGCCGTCCGGACCTGTGACGTCGTACAGCACGCAGTCGCCGTCGAGGTAGACGTGGTGGTTCGCTGCCAGCGCCCGGATCTCATAGCCGGACAGCATGATTCGATCACCGGCAGCGACCGGCCGTAGGGTGACCGGATCGTTCGGTCCGATCCAGTCCCTTGCCCGATCGAGTGCATCAACCGGGCCCACCAGGTCGATCGGGCCGGCGTCGGTGATCCATGATCGGAACAACAACGCCTGCGGTCCAAAATGATCCGGGTGGTCGTGGGTGATCAGGATGGTGCCGACGTCCGCCAGCGTGCGTCCGAGTCGGCTCGCGGCAGCAGGCGCCTCCGGTCCGCAATCGATCAGGAGTGTGTTGTCGACAAGGGCCGCCGTCTGCCCACGTATGTCACCACGACGCAATGCGGAGATGCAGGAATCGCATCGGCAAAACGCATTCGGCCATCCGTCGGCGGCACCGGACCCGAGCAAGACGGTTTCCATCAGCTGACGCTCGTACCGGCTCGGACCATGGAAGGAACCCTACCGAGACCACGGATCCGAGCGTCAGGTGTGCCGGGCGCCTGCGTGAACCTCGGTGCCGACGGTCTGCCGCTGCAGAGCTGTGAGGTTTTGTAGCATGTGCGGCCGCATGTCGGTGTGGTGTGGGAAGAGTCTGGAATAGAGCCAGATCAGTGGTCGCGGGGGCAGCACGGTGATGTCGTAGGAGTGCGTGACCAGCGTTCCGTTGCCTTCGGGCGTGAACGTGTACGTCCAGGTGGTCGAGTCGTGCCGGGTCCGGTCGATGCGCTCGGGGATCGTGCGGAACGCGAACACGACGCCGGGATCGGCGGCGGCGACCTCGCAGACCCGGGACCAGCGCGCGAGCCCGGACTTGTTGTGACCGCGGAACCGAGCGCCGACGGTTCCCGGCTGGGATCCGGCAAGCCATGTGCACGAGCGGCATTCGGGGCTTCGTTCACCGATGTTGGTGACGTCGGCGATGACGTCATATAGAACTTTCGGCTCGGCGTCGATGTGCAGGCTCACCGTTCCATCGGTGCGAAACCCGCCTTCGGCGCGCTGCAGTCGCGGCGCAACGTCGACAGCCGGTCCCCACCGTGCGGTGCAGGCACGCCGATACGGTCGGGCAAACCCGTGGAGCACGACAAAACGCACAACCGGGGGTACCAGGTTGACGACGAGGTCGTACCGTTCCTGGTCGAGACTGTCGATGAGCCAGTGTCCCTCGATCCCCAGTTCGCGCTTGCTCTTCGGCGCGATGTTCGTCGTCTGGTCCCACTCGTCGAACTCGGCACGGGTGAGAGTGCGCGAGACGATCGGCATCATCTCGTCCTCCTCGCGACGCAGATGCGGGAGGAGCTCATGCTCGAGCGCCTCGACCGAAGACGCCAGCTCCGGCAGTGCCGAGTCGTCTGCGCGGTAGTTCGTGGCGGCTGCGGCCAAGCGGTCGATCGCCGGCGAGACGCGCGCGTGGTCGGCCTCCATCTCATCGAGCAGCGGACCGGCGGCGGGGTTGCGCTGCCGGATCAGTGGCCACAACCCATCCTCGGCAGTGTGATGCCGGTGCAGGAACTCGGTCATCCAGATCAGGTGGTCGGCAATCGCCGTCCGCTGGACGGCATCTGGCGAAGGTTGTTGTCGAAGCGCGGTCTTCGTTCGGGTGATGTCTCGGCGCAGCGCGGTGTGCACGATGCTGTTGATCCGCGTATCGGCGGGTGCGGTCGGATCGGTGTTCATCTTTATTGCCTTTCGGCGGGCCTGGCTTGTCACGCCGGGCGTGAGAACAGTTCCTCGATGCGGTCGGCGAGCCAGTTCTCGTACCGATCCCGGCTCCAGCCGGAGTCGCGGACGAGCAGGTCGTGAACCGCGATGCTCGTGAGCATCCAGATCTCGTCGAATTCGGTGTCGCGGAGCTTGCGGCCCGCGATCAGTTGACCACCGGCGGCAGTTTGCTCGCGGCGGTTTCGGTCGAGCGTGCAGAGAAGCTCGGCGAGGCGGTCGTCCGTTGCCGCACCCTGACGCAAGGCGGCGTCGAGTCGGGACGTTCGTTCGTTGATGGCGCCCATCAACTCGGCCGCCGCGCGGACTCTGGTTCGGAGCGTGGGCCCGCTTCCGAGCGCGGCGTATTCGGGTCGGTCTGCCAACGCGACGGGTTCGTCGTCACCGGCGACCGCCACGTCCACAACAAGCTTCAACACTTCGGCTTTGGATCCGATTGTGGCGTAGATGGTTTCAACGGACACACCAGCGGTGCGCGCGATGAGCGCCATGTTGGTGCCAACCCACCCGTTCGCGGCGAACAACTCGTTGGCGGCCTGAAGGACGGCGGCCCGGGTTTGAGCCGCCTGTAAACGTCGCCGCGGGGATCGGTAGGTACGTGTTGTTGGTGGCGTACCCACTGCCTCGGCGTCTTCCTTGGCCGTCGACACACACCCAAACTACAACGCGTCTGTTTTCAATACAAGGTCTATGTAGCGAATTGTTTCGGCACTGGTCATCAGCGGTCCGCGAGTATGGGTGCATCGAGCCACGTGCCCACGGCGGGTGCATACAGGAGAGAGCTACCGATCACCGCGAAACCGGCCATCACGAGCGGCAGAATGGCGATCACCCCGCCGACCACCTCATGGGCAGGCTCGGAGACCCACCAGTACTGGATCTCGACGGCCACCGCGATTGCGGCGATGACGGCCAGCGCCGTGCGTCCCGAGTTGAGCCGGTCGCGAACCCGGATGATCCCGACGGCCGCGACCGCCACGATCAACAGCGCCACGGTGGCGTTGCCGATCATGATGAAGTCCACTGTCCGGGCGGTGTCGTTTCGATCGGTCGCGGGGTGCTCGGCGGCGAAGGAATCAGACACCGCATCGCGCACGTCTGCTTGGTTGAGCGCGGTCCCGACGGCGGCGGTCACCAACGTCGCCGCCGCGACCAGCCATACGACCGCGGCGGCGTCGACGAGTTGGGGTCGGTGATCGGCGGCGGATTCCTGCGGGGGCGCAATTCGGATCTCCGGCCGACCCCGCCGACCCGGCCATGGTCGCCCGGGTTCGTCCATAATGTGATGGTACGTCGGGCGGGACGTGTGTCGGCGGCTCCTCTCGGCCCGGCCGTCAGCGCCAGCCGAGTGCGGGCGCGACGTGTTCGAGGATCGATTCGATGACGTGGGCGTTGTAGTCGACGCCGAGCTGATTCGGCACGGTGAGCAGCAAAGTGTCGGCCGCGGCGATCGCCTCGTCCTCGCGGAGCTGCTCGATCAGTCGGTCCGGTTCGTCGGCGTAGCTGCGACCGAACCGGGCGATGCCTCCATCGATGACACCGACCTGATCGGCGTCATCGCCGCCACGACCGAAGTAGGCGCGGTCGCGGTCGTCTACGAGTGCAAAGATGCTGCGGCTCACCGATACTCGTGGCTCCCGCTCGTGACCGGCCTCTTTCCAGGTGTCGCGGAATCGCTCGATCTGCTCGGCCTGTAGCTGGTGGAAGGGGACACCGGTGTCCTCGGCCAGCAATGTCGAACTCATCAGGTTCATGCCCTGCTGCGCGGTCCACTCGGCGGTCGCGCGGCTGCCCGCGCCCCACCAGATCCGGTCGCGCAGACCCGGCGACTGCGGTTCGATACCGAGCGCACCGGGCGGATTCGGGAACATCGGCGACGGGTTGGGCTGGGCGAACTTCGCGCCGGAGATGACCTTGAGGAAGATGTCGGTGTGCTCGCGCGCCATATCGGCATCGTTCGAGTCCTCACCGGGGACGTAACCGAAGTAGTGGTAACCGTTGATCACCTGCTCGGGGGATCCGCGGCTGATTCCCAGCTGCAGTCGGCCTTCTGAGATGAGGTCGGCTGCGCCGGCATCTTCGGCCATGTACATCGGGTTCTCGTAGCGCATGTCGATCACACCGGTGCCGATCTCGATCCGACTTGTTTTTGCGCCAACCGCTGCGAGCAGCGGAAACGGAGAGCCGAGTTGGCGGGCGAAGTGGTGAACCCGGAAGTAGGCGCCGTCCGCACCGAGTTCTTCGGCCGCAACGGCGAGATCGATGGATTGCAGGAGAGTGTCCGCGGCAGACCGCGTTTGTGAGCCCGGCGAGTCCGACCAATGCCCGAACGACAGAAATCCGATGTTCTTCATGACCATATAAATAGAACTGCGGTCCGTTTAATTCCCTGGCCTGCCGCCACCGATGACGTCGGGCATTCTCTTCGGTCTATAAGTTCGGGACAGTCGACGGGAAGGCGGCGTTGATGATCGACTTCAGGGCGGCAGCGGAGGCATTGGCGGATCTCATTGCGCAGGTGGGGACGGATGATCTCGAGCGGCCGACACCGTGCGACGACTACACCGTGGCCGACCTGTTGATGCACATCGACGAGGGCGCCATCGGATTCACAGCGGTGGCCGATGGCGCAATGTCGAGCCCCGCCGTCGGCGCCGTCGAGGACCACGCATCCCGACTGCAGGTCGGCGACCACGTACGTGACCTGGGAAGCGCTTGGTTGCAGGCGCGGGCCTGGGTCGGGGACTCGGACGTGGGTGGTCTCGAACTATCGAACGAGACCTGGGGAAGATTGCCCTGACCGAGGTCATCGTCCACGGCTGGGATCTGGCAGTGGCCACCGGCCGCGGGTTTGCCGCACCCGAACAACTGGTGCGCGCCTGCCATGGCCACGTGGCGGTTTTTGTCCCGAATGCCCCGATACCAGAACTGTGGGGCGAGCAGGTCGACGGCAGCGAGACTATGTCGTTGCTAGACCGGACGGTGGCCATCACCGGTCGTGATCCGCGGGCCTGGCTCGGTCACGACGGTGTCGACAGGCGCGGGGGATTTCAATGAGCAGCCTGCCCAACAGGGTTGGTGAAACCGTGCCGCGGCGACAGGCCGAACGCCTGCGCGATGTGGTCGTGGGACTGTCGACGGGCGATGGGTTCGGCGATGAGATCTTGGAGCATCAGTTCATCGGCGCCGCTCTCCTCGGCCATCTGCTCGAGGGTCGCGCGCACGTCGTCAGGACCGCCCGCCACGAACCGGGGCCAGCGTCCGTCGACGATGGTCGTGGGCTCACTCTTCTCCGCATCGGTCATCTCCCGGACCGCCTCGTCAGCGGACGGAATGCTCACCGATCCCGCAGAGCGCCCGGCTCGGCTCAGGCGTGCGTAGAACCCCTTCGCGGAGTTCGCGAGGTGTTCGCCGTCGGCCCTGGTTTCGCCGACGGTGACGTTGACGGCCAGGATTGCGCGAGGACTGTCGAGTCCGAAGCCCTGGGCCCGAAAGTTCTTGCGGTAGTGGCGTAGCGCCGGTGCCGCATCGGTCGGACGGATGAAGCCTGCGAACGTGTAGCCGATGCCGAGACCTGCCGCCAGATTCGAACCGTTCGGACTCGACCCGAGAAGCCAGGTCTGCGGGACCTCGGGTACCGACGGCATGAGTTGGTGTCCGGCGAACGGGTGGTTGTCGGGGAAGGCGTCATACAGCCACGACAGGGTCTCGAGTATCTGCTGCTGGTGGTCGACGTGAGCCTGGTGCTCCCTGTTCTGCTGCAGTGCCATATCGATGACAGGACCTGTGGTCGCGCGGCCCATGCCCAGGTCGATGCGGCCGGGGGCCATTGTTTCCAGTTGTTTGAACATCTCCGCAACCTTGAACGGGCTGTAATGGTTCATCAGCACAGCGCCGGAACCGAGTCGGATGTGGGAAGTCTGCATTGCCGCGGCCGCGATCAGCAGTTCCGGGTGATGGGAGGCGCCCGATCGGCTCAGGTGATGTTCGGCGAACCAGATGCGGTGAAAGCCTGTACTTTCGGCGTGGCGAGCGACCCTCAGGGAATCGGCCAGCGCCTCCTTCTCCGTGGTTCCGGGGGCAACGGTTCCCAGATCGACGATGGATAATTTCAAGGCCAGCTCCTTTGTGTCGGGGCGCGCAGGGTTGGGAAATACGCAACGTCCGAATTCTGAAAACCGAGAGTAATGATACTGCCGCCGAACGGATCTCAATGGGAAGCGCATCTAGCGTTACACGCATCTACGCCGCGATCACTATTACGAGTGCGGCGCGACTGAATGAATTGTCACCCCTGCGGTTGAGGCTGACTAGGCGCCCGCCGGCTCGTCGGCCGGATACCGACGTGTGACCGCTGTAGACAGGTCGGTGCCGAACCCGAACAGTCGCTCACACTCCCCGACCCATCGGACAATCCGTGGCAACGAACTTACCGATAGAGTCTCGCCAGGCGTAGAGGACGTGGCGATGTTGAGATTTGCAGTAGATCGTAGGAACACAGCGCCTGGGCAGGGGCGACCTTACGCGTTGCTCCGTCGCGACGGCTGGGATGACTACCATTTCAAGAAGATGTTCAGGGTGGACATCTGCCTCGAAGGCGGCAGCCAGCTATCCCTGGGCAACGTCAAGATTTTCGTTCATGGGCAGGCTGAAGGACCTACTCACATGACCGCCAGCTTCACGGTGCTAGATAACAAGTATTGCTCGCTAGGGCAGTCCGCTGAGTACTACGAAAAACTGATGGGATTGCCCACGAAGCTTCGCGACGACTATCTAGCTGCTATGCGGGACCCTGCCGCAGGCTCTTCGATTCGCGACGCGTTCCATAGTGAACCGGGCTGGGAAACTTCACTACTCCGATTCGGTGAGGCAGCCAACGCGCTCGTCGTTGGCACCCACGTCATTTCAGGAAGCACCAAGCAGACCGGTGTCGCGCCTTTCAACTTCGAGTGGGATCGCCACGGTGGTGTAACACCAATTGAGTTCGATTTCGACGACGCCGGCCCGCGTGAGCGATCCTCTGGTCCTCAGATTCGCGGTCCAGACGGCGTGGGAGTCGATGGGTGGGCGTGTCAAAGCAACTCTCGTCTGGCAGGCATATTGTTGATTTGCAAGGGCTTGGGGAACACGCGTTTGGAATCATTGTGGAACTTAGAGAACTGGGGGATGAGTGCATATTAAGTCTTTTCGTGCGCAGAACTTTAGGCGGCTGAAGAGCGTGCGTATTGATCTGGAAGACGACCGAACGATCTTCGTTGGCGCGAACAATAGCGGTAAGACGTCCGCCACTCATCTCTTCCAGATGTTCCTTGGCCAGCAGCCGAGGGCACCGTTCCAGATCTATGACTTCACAGCTGACTGTTGGCAGGCGTTCAACACATTCGATCCAGACTCCGGTGACTCCGTCCTAGATCTCCCAGAGATTACGTTCGACCTCTGGTTCGACGTGGACGACAATAACCTGCACCGGGCATTGGATCTACTGCCCAGCCTGGATTGGGCAGGAGAGCCCCTGGGTGTTCGAATGTTGTATGGACCTAGGAATGGCGAGAAGCTCGTCGCAAACTATAAGGAGGCCCGCGCGAAGGCGGAGGCCGCGCAGGGCGTGAAGGAGTCCTCCTTCAAGCCCTGGCCCCAGACGATGTTTGAGTACCTGAGCAAGCGTCTGCAGCAGGAATACGAGATCAAGTATTTCGTGCTCGACGCCCATCAGTGTGACAAGGAGTTCATGCCGAACGAGGGCTACGAACCGTTCTTCCTTGGCACGCATACGAGCGGTGCGTCGAAGGTGATCGATTCGATTGTCAGGGTTGACTTCCTCAATGCTCAGCGGCATCTGTCCGACTACGACTCGCACGGGAGAAGCGAAGACCTCTCGAAGCGGTTGAGCCGATTCTACGAGCGCAACCTGCAAAAGCTCGACAGCGATCTGGATGCGCTCGGCGTCATCGCTGACTCCGAGGAGCGATTGAACACGCACTTCGCGGAGGTCTTCGGGCCGACTCTCAACCGGCTCGGCGAGGTGGGATATCCCGGCGTCGCCAGCCCTGGTTTAGTCGTCAAGGCGTCGTTCAACGCGCATAGCATCCTCAGCACGAGCGCGAAAGTGCACTATGCGTTGCCTTCTCAGGTGGGGGGACCAGCGATTAAACAGACACTGCCCGACCAATACAACGGCTTGGGGTTCAAGAACCTCATATACATGGTGGTTGAGATGCTGGACTTTCATCAGGCGTGGGCCGATTCGGAGGAGGACCGTCCGCCGATTCATTTGGTCATGATTGAGGAACCTGAGGCGCATTTGCACGCCCAACTGCAGCAGGTGTTCATCCGGAAGATCCTTGAGATCTTGCCGAAATCGGAGCCGGAGTTCCAGACCCAGCTACTCGTCACGACCCACTCCCCGCACATCATCTACGAAAGCAGTTTTAAACCGATTCGCTACTTTTGCCGGTCGGCTTCGAACGGTCTGCAGTTAAGCGACGTCAAGAACCTCTCGACGTTCTACCTCGAAGAGGAAGACGCGACCCGGGAGTTCTTGCAGCAGTACATCAAGCTCACCCACTGCGATCTGTTCTTCGCGGATGCTGCGGTGCTGGTCGAAGGCAACGTCGAGCGTTTGCTGCTGCCACTGGTCATCGAGCAATCCGTGCCGGGCCTGCGTTCGTGCCACCTGACGATTCTCGAAGTGGGGGGTTCCTTCGCGCATCGCTTCGAGAAGCTGGTGGACTTCCTCGGCCTACCGACGCTTGTGATTACTGATCTCGACAGTGTGTCGGCTGGATCGGGAAATGAATCTGATGACGATGAGCCGCTGCGTGCGTCGTCGTGCACCGTCGATACTCCTGGGGCGCTGACGTCGAATGAGACCTTGAAGCAATGGCTGCCGAAGATCGACGGCATCGAAGACCTGCTATGCGCTGACGTCGATGCGAAAGCCCCAGAGGCCGCCGATGGATCTGCAGGTTTTGTTCGAGTCGCCTACCAAACGAAGGAAGAAGTGACGTGGCAAGGCGCTGCCGATGCCCGCGCAGGACGAACTTTGGAAGAAGCATTCGCGCTGCAGAATCTCGAGTGGACACAAGCCGACGAGGGCAAGCATTTGGGTCTAAAGATTGCGAAGGCTGCCGATCTGTCTGTCAAAGATCTGCACGACAAGCTCTACACACGCATCAAAGGTTCGCATTTTGACAAGACAGGTTTCGCGCTCGGTGTTATCGCAGAGACCGACCGAACTTGGAAGTCTCCCGAATACATCGTGGAAGGACTCGAGTGGTTGCGCGAGAGGCTCGAACTCGTTATCCCTGAAGAAGTCCACACCGACAGTTCCCCAGCACCGGAGTCACAATGACATCAAGAGTCGATGCCCCGGATACGGACGCAGACCGTCAACTTCGCGAGATCCTGGATCAGGACCACCTGATCGGTTTCGCAGTGGTCGCAGGTGCGGGGTCGGGCAAGACCACGTCACTTGTGAAGGCGTTGGCGCATGTCACGAGGACACGCGGGCCGTCCCTGCTAGCGAAGACGCAACGGGTGGCATGCATTACGTACACCGAGATCGCGGCGCGAGAGATACACGGAGAGATTGGCAATGACCCGCTCGCGTCGGTGTCGACGATCCACAGCTTCATGTGGTCGCTCGTGAGGCCGTTCCAAAAAGACATAGGAGCTTGGGTGTCCGCGCGTGTCGACGAGCGGATTGAGCTCCTTCTCATCAAGCAAAAGGGCTACAAACCAGGCACGCGCGCGACCACGAAGGAGAAGGACGCGGCCGATCTTGAGAAGCGGCGACACCAAAAGTTGGCTGTGAAGACCGTGACTCGCTGGAACTATGGCATCGGTGGAGACTACGCGCGCGGCGTCCTTGGCCACGCCGACATACTTAAGATGGTTCCGCAGATGCTCCTAGAGCGCCCCTTGTTAGCGAGGCTCATGGCGAGGCAATTCCCGTTCGTCTTCGTTGACGAAAGCCAGGACACGTTCCCTCAAGTTGTCGAATGTCTGAAGCATGTCTGGTCACTTGCAGAAGGAAAGATGTGTCTCGGGTTCTTCGGCGATCCGATGCAGCAGATCTATCAGCAGGGTGTCGTTTCCGTTCCGCCGGAGCCCGGCTGGGGCAACATCGACAAACCCGAGAACTTTCGTTCCTCTCGACGTGTCCTCTCGTGTGTCAATGCGATTCGCTCCGAGGGTGACTCTCTGAAACAAATCAGTGGCCTCGGCGAGAGGCAGTCGGAGGGCGAGGCATTCTGTTTTGTCCTGCCATCGGACGACCGGCGCAGCGAGAATCTGGAATTGGTTCGTTCATGGCTGGATAGACACAGTGACGCTGGCAACTGGACGCGTAGTGCGCGCGAGGGCGGTTCGAAAGCCCTAATGATCGTGCATCGCATGGCTGCTCGACGGCTCGGATTCGAAACCCTCTATTCCGCGTTTAATGATAACGGCGCCAATGGCCTTAGCCAGTCCTTCGAAGAGGGAACTGCATGGCCACTCACTCCCTTTCGAGACTTGATTCTTCCGCTCTGCCTTGCGGAAGAAGCCAGTTCGCCGACTGTTCTGGCCGTGCTCAAGGAGCGCAGCCCATTGCTGCGGGCCGGACGTGTGTCTCGGCAACTTAGGGAGGCGTTAGCGGCGAGCCGCACCGCAGTCGACGAATTGCGGGAACTCGTTCGCGGTGACTCGGAAGTGACCCTCGGTCAACTCCTGCGACACGCATCCGAGCGGCAGCTCTTGGAACTGGATCCGCGCTTGGCGACATATCTCGATCCGGACGGCGAACACCAAGACGTGGTTCTGGACGAGAAGACGTTGGCAGTGATCAGCGCCATGATGAGCTGTCGCTTCTCCGAGCTTGAGGGCTACTACACCTACGTGAAGCAAGAGTCTCCTTACTCCACCCAGCACGGAACGAAGGGCTCGGAATATGAGCGAGTGATCGTTGTACTCGATGACGCCGAAGGAGCGTATTCGCTCTATTCTTACGAAAAGTACTTTGGCCTAAAGGAACTTTCCGACAAGGACATTGAGAATCAGGCACAGAGCAAAGACTCCGTGATCGAGCGCACTCGTCGCTTGTTCTACGTGTGTGTTTCTCGCGCAAGGGAATCACTTGCGATCGTGATGTTCGTTCCCGACGTATCACGTGCCTTAGCCGCAGTCGGAGGATCCGCCATTGGAGGTCTCGTGGATGTTCTGACGGTTGATGACTTGTGAGCGTCAAGTTGCGACTTCTGCTTCAACTAGTGAACCTGCGTTCTGCCTTGTAATCTACGATGATCGATAAAGGTCTGGGTCCGCGTGCTGCGCAGTTTTTTTGTCGGAACCCGGAGCATCGCCGTTGGTGGTGTGCGTCGTCCTGGACGTATCACTTCACTTATCGTCGCTGGTGCTGAGGCGTTCAAATACTTGTGTGGCGATCGCCAGTATCGACGCGTCGTCGATCTTGGCAGTCTTGTCGAGGTTAGGTGCACCAAACACCCGGCGCGCAACTTCAGTCATCACCTCGGCTGCTTGATCGTCGTTCAGCTGCCGCACGAATACTCCGACTGATTTGAGTTGCACGGCAGTAGCTTCTGCCCACCACCAGCGGCTGCGGTGGTGTGCAGACAGTTTTCCTGCGTAGGCAGCCAGTGCTGCAAAGGGCAATGTAAGCGCGAGATGTAAAAGTTGATCGGTCCAGGTGTCTCCTGCCTGCCACCAGAGTGCCAATGCGGCAACGGCGACAGTTCCGAGCAGACCAATCGTCACGACTCCTGACCAGAAGCGAGCAGTGTTTCGCTCGGGAGGCTGCCAGTTCGTTGAAGTAGTGCGAGAGCGTTGCTGTACCAGCGATGCCAGCTGCTTCCCGAGCTCGCTCTGCTGAACGAATCGCGCTGTCCGCTGCGGCACCCGCGATTACAGTGGACAGCGCGTCATCCAGGCGTTTGTCGTACGCTCTTGCGAGCTCAGAAAGTTCAGCTTGCCATTGCTTTGCGGCCGCATCCATGTTGGTCGTGGCCTCGTACATGACAGCGAAACGGGGTGAACCAGCGCGGGAGCCAAGGTTGTCTCGCTCGGCGGTGGCACCGTTGGAAGCCACACGAGCAAGCCAGACCAACAAGAATGACGTCACATGCTCCGGCCAGTTGCTTCCTCGTGCAAAATAGTCGCCGAGCATCTGCTGTAGGTATTCAGCAAGTTCTTCGACATCGGGGATCGCGACGAACTCAACGAGGTAACGATCTGTGGGAGTTGATTCTTGACCAGGGTCGGCTCGCTATGCCGGCAGAATGGGAATTGGCGATTGGAAGAACAGTCGATGAATCTCCTGGCACACCCACTGTAAGAACTCAAGGAAGTTCGCGCCGAGTTGTGCTGCGCGTTTCGAATTCCTGTGGAAGTCGGGTGTTTAACTTGATCAACGAGATCTGCAAAGCCTTCGAGAATCGCGTCCGCAGAACGCCAAACGTTGAGTGTGTGATCAACATCCGGCCCCGAGAGTGAAACTCCCGACTTTCACGGGGGTTCTGTCGGCAACGGCTCAATCATTGGTACACAATATTCGCACATAGACGCCATGTGGAGAAGGACAGCGACGGCAATGAGGTGCACGACGTCTGAGGAACCGCGCTAGGTGGACGCGGACCCGGTGCGTCGGGACCCGTATACGCCACGGGTCAACACTTGGTAAGCGTCAGTCGTAGGGCGACGAGGTCGTTCAGCGATGTTAGACCCATCTGGTCCGGCCACGCAGAGGGTGGATAGCCCCGGCGCAGCGGATTGGTCCCGCATGTCGGTGGTCAATGGTCAATGGTCGATTTCACCGGTGGGAGCCGCATCGGCGAAGGGTGGTCAAGCTGTGCACGAGAACGTGGTCTGATCTGCCCTCACTACGTTGCTCAGGCCGCTGTAGTTGAAGCACTTCTGGCGCAGCGCGCCTGGTGGTCGGAGCATGCAACATCTGTGCGACCGTCGTCCATATCGTTTCGGGGTTAGGCGTTCTTCCCATGGAGTTTGTGTGGACGTGGGCCTACACGATGGCGTGAGTCCTCGGGTTGGTGTAGGTTCTCATCGTGCGCGTCAGACGTGACCTGGGTTTTCTCATGAACTTGTCACCTGTGGATTCTCACTAAGTTGTCAGAATCCTCAAACTTGAACGCCTCAGATGCCTTAGCAGAGAGAATCGCGATCAGCGGTCCGAACTAGCCTCTAGCGCCGAGGGGTTCGGGTATCGCTGCCGAACTGAAACATCGTTGGACCTCGCGTAACGAGAGCGTTCCGCCGCGGCGCCTGCATTTTGAGGACAACCGGTCAGGGGGGATTGCACTCGCCGATAGGCTGGGCATCATTCGAGTAGCGATTCGGACGTAATCGTCGCGGTGTTGCATTGAGTGCGTGGTCGAGGGCTGAGCGTGGGCCACAGATATGCAGGATCGGTCTACGTTCAGGCATTGGACCAGCTCGAAAACTTGAGTCGTCGGTACGCCCGATGATTACATCGAGTGCGGCGGAGGCTATTTCAGTATTGAGGTCGTGAGCTAGCCCGATGGCGGACTGTCCCGCTACCTGACTGAAGTTAATTGCGAGGTTTCGTTGAGACTGTGTGGGGCCGTAGACCAGAACGATGTCTGGAGCCAGGGGCATAGCGATCGCGGGCGCGTCGATCACCCCTTGCCGCCTTTCGGTCCGGACGTGCCGAACGACGGAGTAGTCGGTGCCGGCGCGGTGGGCCGCCCTCACCTTTCGCCTCAACTGAGTGTTACTGAGTTTGCAATCAGGATGGTGGTGATCGTTGCTCTCCTCACGTTCTACGACCACCGGTTCGTCGGAGAACCACAACAACGGCCCGTCGAGACGGACGATGGATATCGGGCGCGCGTGAAGCGCCAGCGAGATGCTCAGCGCACGCTCGCTCATGCCCGAGATGTGTTCGTTCTGATGAGGTGAGATCTCAATCAACGCTAGTTCGTCTTCTGCGACTTCTCCTTCGACCGAGGTTTTCGCGAAGTAGTCAGCGAGCAGTTCGATTTCGCGCCGACTTCGCGGTCCGCGTACGAACTGAAAGGCGACGAAAATGTCCAGAGCGTCACGCTTGTCAGACGCGATGCGTCTCCCGGGCCGGAAGAATCCACTCAGCAGTGTTGCTATGACATCCGATGCATCCTCCTCGATCTGCGAGAGTAGTTCCTCGAAGGTTGAATTCGAGTGCCCGTCGAGGTCGATGAACGTGTAGAAGTCGCGGACCGCAACATCGGAAACAGCTCGCCGTGAGTACCGCTCGTCGTCACGGCTGAAGGCCTGCACCTGTCCTCTGTCGTTGGCCCAACGTTTAAGAAGAAACTGGGGAACGATGTGGTGCTTCGCACCAACTTTGCCGGTTGCATCGACGGCAGCCAACCACTTTTCAGGATCGCTGCTCCAGTTAGACACGGTTGGAAGATAGCGGGTGGTACCGACACTATGGCAGCACTTCGCCAGCGACGATCCATAAGCTTCAGGGATTTCTAGCGCAAGCGATCTTCGCTGGTGCGGAGACGTGACAGGTCTGATTCGATGCAGCAGTCCCGGTCTCGTTTCGTAGGCTAGTCGAAGGGCAGCACGAGCGAGAAGGCCGGGATGTTTAGGTCCTCGACTTCGTCGGCGCTGGAGTCACGTTCATCGGCGTCCGAATTGCTCGCATCGTCGGGGGTTTCAGGAATGGCGGGTTGTAGTTCGAGAATGTCTGCCGCCCAGTCGGGGGGTGTGGACAACGCCGCACCCGCCAACGGGCTGGTAGGGCAAAATAGGCACTCCCACGGGTACGCGCCCTGAGCTACATCAGTGGGTCTTGGGTCATTCAGTGTCGACAGCATCGTACTGTCGTGGACAATGCTCACTGCCATCGGCGTCCTATGGTCGGGGAGTCCAAACGGGTGCATTATCGATCCCGGCCATTTCCCCCCGTGACACTGCTTTGGCTGAACGCAGCAACTCTTGAACAGGTCGCTGTAAATGCCAGTTGCTGTCGGGAACGGCGGAGTCATCGTATTGTAAAGGAGCATTGCCGGTGTGCGGGCGCCGTGCTTCCTGGCCCAAATTTGCATATTGTAATTCTGGTTAGTTTTCCAGCCGATATATCGTCCAGAGTGCGGATCGAATTTCTTGGCTTGAAATACAAGATCCCGCCAACTTCCTGGACTCACTTCGATTGCCATCTCGAGGTCGATGCCGCTCGGCCGTCGACCAGTACGAGCGTTCCCACCTTCCAAAGGGCGGCTGTGCAGGGCGATTGCGCGATGCCCTCCTGCAATCGCTTGGTAGGCGAGTCGCCGAACCAGATTGAAGGTTGTGACTTCCTCGGGTGGTACCCCCGTAGTCATAGTTCCGGCAACATTGCGCGTGAAGACATGAGCCAATGCGTCTCGGGTGTCAAATCGGCTCAGTGCTGAGGCCCACCAGAATGTTTGATAAATGGTAATTCCTGTTCTAGGTCTGCGTAGTTTCTGACTGGCCTAGCTTGCTGTTCCGGACTTCGGTGGGGAGCCGTAAAACGGGGACCAAATCGCCGAATCGCCAACCTGTGCCTAAACGATATATTCTGCGGCGCAGGGGCGACCTTCAATCTGAATTGATCTGGACTGCTGAGTGGCGGCCCCACTTCACGCAACCTCCTCGGGAACCGCAGTCCGCTTGATGTGGTGCAGAGTGTCGACGATGACTTCGACCTGGTCATCGTGGAAGACCACGTCGGGTCCCGTCGGGGCGTAGTCGGTGTAGGGCGACTCAAAGAGGCGACCGGGCTCCACGACGCCGTTCTTGGTGAGTTCGTCGACGATCAAATTTACGAAGCGGATCTGCTCGACGGCGAATTTCCCTTCGTCGAGGAAATCAGCGAAGGCATCGACGGCGGCCGCGCGGTCGAGGCCGACCAGTCCGCGTACAAAGATTCCCAAGCCGCCGGCCCGCTCGGACACCCATGCGATGTCGACCTTCTGGCCGGCTCCAGAAGTAACCAGCATGTCTTCGAGCGAGTCGAGGTCGGTCGCGGTGAGCTGCCTATTTCGGCGGAGGCGCTCAAGGGTGACATTGTCGAGGTGCTGCCGGAGGTATGCCTCAGCCTTGGAACGGAAACGTGCGATGTTGACGCCGGTCGAGACACCGGGGATGGGAACCTCGTCGGGTGAGGAGAGCGTGTCCTCGAAGTCGGTGTAGACGGGCGCGAGCTGGTTCTTGTCGAGGAACTGGACGAGGGCGCGAACTCGCAGCCGAAGGAGTTCCAGCATTTCTAGGGTGATGTCGACCCACCACTCGTCGCTCGCTGCGCTTTCGAGCAGCACCTTTTGTTTCGCAACGTCGGGGATTGTGAGCTTGGCCAGAAGCCCACTCGCGATCTGCTGGATCCTCTCGCGCATCTTCTCAGCAACCGCGACGTCGCCGTCGAGCTGGGCCAGCATACGTCGAAGAACGACCAGGTCGAAGTACTTTGCGTCTTGGTTGTCGGCGGGTGTTCCGGCTGAGGGGAGCCCGGCGACAGCTCGGGCGGCTTCGGCAACCTCATCGATCGACGGCTGGTCCCAGACGTCCCACTCCGCCAGCATCTCGATCGACTTGCGATATGGGCGAACCTGGAAGTTGGCCGACGTCATGCCAGCGACCACCGAATGCAGAATGCGAGCGGTGGCTGTGCGCAGTCCGTCGTCTGACTCGTCCGACACCGGCACTTTTCCGAGTTCGTCGGTGTGGTCGAGGACTTCGATGAGGTCGAGGCGGGACTCGAAGATCCTGTGCGACAGCGACTTCTGTGTGTAGCCTTCGACCGCTGGCAGGTTCTGGCTGAAGTACTCGAAGTTGCCGCAGAAGTCGAAGACAAAGAAGTCCTGCTTGTCCTGCCCCGGGCCCAAAAGGTCCGGGCACAGGCGCGTGCCTCGGCCAATCATCTGCCAGAACTTCGTCTTCGAGTGGACTGTCTTGAAGAAGACGAGGTTGAGCACCTCGGGGACGTCGATGCCAGTGTCGAGCATGTCGACGCTGATCGCGATGTGGGGGTTCTTGTCTTTCGAGGCGAAGTCGTCGATGAGTGATTGGGCATAGGTCTGCTGGTAGGTAATCGTCCGGGCGAAGTGCCCAGCGTACTGCGGGTAGGCCTTGTTGAAACGCTCCTCGATGAAGTCAGCATGCTTCTGGCTCTTGGCGAAGATGATCGTCTTGCCGAGCCGATCGCCGCCCGCCACCTTGTAGCCATGGGTCATCAGAGTCTCGAGAACTTTGTCGACGGTGTCCTCGTTGAACAGGAACTGATTGATTGCTGCTGCGTTGATCTCGCTGGGCGGGCCGTCGTCACCCCAGTCGATGATGTCCCACTCGTCTTTCTCTTCATCGGAGAGATCGGCGTACTTGATGCCACGTTCAAGGAAGTTGGTGCCGACCTTCACGGCTCGCGGCGGTGCGAGGTAACCGTCGAACACGGCTTCATCGAGGCTGTAGGAGTCGGTGGGAACACCGTCTTCGAGGTTGAAGAGACGGTAGGTATTGTGGTCGACCTCATCCTTGGGGGTGGCCGTCAGGCCGACTAGAAGCGAGTCGAAGTACTCGAAGATGGCGCCGTACTTGGCGTAGACCGAGCGGTGAGCCTCATCGATCACGATCAGGTCGAAATGGCCAGGGCCGAAACGTCGGCCAGCGGCCTCGACCTCGTCGATCAAGCCCATCATCGTCGGGTACGTCGAGATGTAGACCCGGCCGTCGGTGCGCTTTTCGGTGATGAGGTTGACGGTGGTCACCTGCGATAGGTGGGTTTTGAATGCGTTGACCGCCTGGTTTGCGAGCGCAATCCGATCGGCGAGGAAGAGGACGCGCTTGACCCAACCCGCCTTCATCAGCTGGTCGACCAGAGCGATCACCGTGCGAGTCTTGCCAGATCCCGTCGCCATGACCAGCAACGCGTCAGTTTGCTGAGCATCGAAAGCAGCGCCGACGGCCTTGATTGCGCGCGTCTGATAAGGGCGCTCAACAATAGCGTTATTGACTGGTTGACCAGCCAAGGCTTGGCGGCTTGTTCTGCGCTGGATCATCAGCTCCAGTTCGTCCCGCGTGTAGAAACCTGCGACAGCCCGGGGCGGGTAGCCGCCCACGTCATCCCATAGCCAGTGCTCGTACCCATTGGTGTAGAAGATCACCGGTCTGCGCCCGAACGCGGCTTCCAAGCAATCGGCATACAGGTTGGCTTGCTGCTGGCCGACTTTCGGATCCTTCTTCGTGCGCTTCGCTTCCACTACTGCCAATGGCAGCCCGTCAGCACCCCAAAGTACGTAGTCGACGAAGCCTGTGCCCCTTGTGTTGGGCATACCGCTGACCTCGTACTCGCGGTCCTTGGCCTGGTCGAGCTTCCAGCCAGACTCAGCGAGCAGCAAGTCGATGAAGAGATCCCGCGTTCGGGCTTCGTTGTAGTCGCGGTCATCCGTCTTGGCTGACGCCTGGGCGGCCTTGATCTGTTCGCGCAGGGCCGCGATCTCGGTTTCGTGGGATTTGAGAAGCTCGTCCTTCTCCGCCAGCTGCGTGGCGTGGGCCTGGTCCTGGGCGTTGAACTTCTCGGCAAGTTTAACGACCTCCTCGCGCGAGAGAGGAGCCCGCTGCGCCGCGAGCTTCGGATCGAACTGTGCTGAAGTCGGAACAACCCCGGGGGCAGCAGAGTGGTGAAACGCCGTCCAGGTGACGACGTGGTGCAGCTCGCGCAGGACTTGCAAGGCTGTCTGTTTCTGCACGGGGGTCTGCTCGTGGACGGCATTATTGCCGACCTTGCGGATGAGCGTGAGTTTCGTGGCGATGCCTTGGCCCACCACATTTCTGAATGCCGGCGCAGCAACCCTCGCTGCGAGATCGGCATGGTATGGCTCCGGCAAACCGGCGACGTCGTAGATGTAGGCGACGAGTAACTCAGCCACGCGACGGGCATAGACGCACGCTGCGCGCGGGTCGGAAGCGAGGTATGCCTCTGACCGCGCGCAGTCGTCGAATAGCGACGGCAGCGCTTGCTTGGCGAAGGCGAAATTGCTCACGTGGTAGATCTTGCCGTATCGCGTGACCTACGTGGCCGAAGGCCACGATCCCAACAAATCTTCCAACGCGGCGATGCCCGTATCGATCTCCGCGTTGAGGGCCTTGATGCAGGCAAGGATCTCACTGGGCGGACGCGTAGGCATGGCGTCGCTTGGGATCTCTTGATAGCGGCTAAATGTCAGCACATAGTCGTTGGCAGCAATCTCCTCGCAGGACACGGAGAAGCTCTGATCAGTTCGTGCGCGGGATGACTCCGGGCTGTCAGCGTCTGTCAGCGTCGTCCACCGAGCGAGGACGTCAGGGAGGTCGTTCTCCGCGACTGGCGCGCGCTTCTTGTCGAGTGATCGGCCGTCGGCCCGGATTTCGTAGAACCAGACACGATCGGTGCCGCCGACACCGGTCTTGGTGAAGACAAGGATCGCAGTCTGAGTTGACGAAAACGGTTCGTAGGCGGCGGGCGGTACTTTGATTACGGCATCGAGCTTGTGGTCCTCGACGAGGGTCTTGCGCAGGGCTACTTGTGCCTTCTGAGAACCAAACAGCACGCCCTCGGGGACAATGACCGCTGCTCTGCCGCCAGTCTGTAGAAGGCTGAGAGCCCGACCGACGAACAACGGTGCTTTCGTTGTCGACTTCACATCGCGGTACAGATCCTTGTCGAGGGCCGACTTCTCGACTGACCCGTTGAACGGCGGGTTCGTCAGTACCAGTGAGTAGCTGCCGACATCGTCTGGCATGGGTGCGATCGAGTCGTGGCGGCGGACGTCGGGGTGATCGACTCCATGGAGGAGCAAATTCATGGTGGACATGCGTGCGAACGCCGGGTCATTGTCGAACCCGTGGAATAGCCCGTTGTGGAAGTGTTTCCGGCGTACCTCATCAAGAAGGAGCTCGGGATACTTCTCCCGCAGGTAGTTCGCGGCTGTGATGAGGAAGCCGCCCGTGCCGCTCGCTGGATCGGCGATGATGTCAGCCGGCTGTGGATCGACCATTTTGACCATCAAGTCGACCAAGTGTCGCGGTGTCGGGAAGCCACCGGCGCTGTTCTTCGTCGTGATCTTTGAGATTAGGTATTCGTAGACGGACCCGTTGGTCTGCGAGTCTGAGTACGGGATTCGGTCGACTGTGTCGACCAGTCGACCTAAAGCGGCGGGTGAAGGGACCGTGAATATCACGTCGGAGAAAGTCCCGCCGCGTTCGCGCACGAACTGAACAACTTCGGTCTCAAACAAAGTGAACATCGTGCTGGATGCGGTGTTCTTAAGCTTCGACCAGCGTAGATGGTCTGTCTCGGCGTCGAAGATCGGATTCTTGATCGGCTTGCCGGTGAGATTCGCCTTCTTTTCCGCAGCGACGTGGATCACGTCGAGCCGTCGAACCGCCAGCAGCAGGGTCGCTTGAGCGACGATGTCGTAGCCGTCCTCGATCCCGAACTCCTCGAAGGCAGACCAGATGTCATCGATGATTGGCTTGAAGTCACTGTCCGACATCTGGGTGCGCCCGCTTAAAGGTCACCGCGGAAAGCGCGGGATTGGAGGGAAGCGAAAAGAGTGTCCTCGGTGACCATCGCGTCCTGCATGAGCGAACGCACGTCGTTGATGCGGTCGACCCGTACGGCGAACTCACGCTGCTCGTCGAACGGCGGGACAAGTATCGGCAGGCGTTTGATCTGGTTCTGGAAAAGGTTGGCTTGGGCCGACGAGTTTGCTTGAGCGATCATGATGGCTTTGAGCGTCGGAGTGGCGAGCGCTTTCTCCAGGTAAGTCGGGTCGACAGAAGGGCCGGGTCGGACCAAGGCTGCACTCCGGACCATCGCGAAGCGGTGTCCAGCACGCACCTGGGCTACCCGTCCGATTGTGCCCGAGCATGAGATCAAAACGTCGCCGAGACGCGGCTCGATCCGACGGCTCAGGGCGGCGTACTCGGGCTCATCCACGAAGTCAGTGTTCGAGAAGTCGATCCATCCATCACGTACATTACGCGCAGACAAGAGCGCGACGCCCGTCTGTGACCGTCGCGGTGTTTTGTGCTCACCGTCGGTGACGCGCTCGGCAACCTCGGCAATTGTTACCTTAGCGAGCTGGCGCTCGTTGGTTCGAACGTTGCCGAACATATCGTTGAAGATCGCCTGGGCGAGGGAGTCGAGATGGGTGAGAGCTTGGCGGCGCCTGGTGCGGAGAGCGTCGGCATGGTCGAGCATCGCGGCGATGCGGAGCTGCTCGGGGAGAGTCGGGAGAGGGGCTTCGATAAGTTTCACCTGGGCCGGACGAGCTCGGACGAGCGATCCGCCGACGCCAGCTACGGTGTTCATGAACTGTCCATGGAATCGGTCGCTCAACAAGAAGTGGCGAAGATAGTCAACGTCGAAGCCCTTGCCACGGAAGACTATCCATTCGCCAGAGGCGATCTGACGCCTTCCTTTATACGGTCCTACTACACGTGCACGGCGGATGTGGGGAATGATTTTCGAGATCATCACATCGCCAGGCTGAACAATCTGCTTCGATGATCCGATTTCCGATCCGCGCATGACCTCGGGTCCACCCCGGTCGTGGGCCGGGATGCTGTATAGCTCAAACTCTTCGTCAGGGAAAACGCTGGGGTTCAGCGATCCGCCTCGCGTCACCATGATCTCGCCAAGTTTCGTCACGAGAGCATTGCCTTCAGGTCGACGAGGCCCTTGGCGATCTCGTCTTCGAGCTGCTCGATGTCGGCGATAATCTCCAAGGGGGCTCGGTACTCGATATCGTCATGGACGATCTCCTTGTACCGGTTGAGCGAGAGGTCGTAGCCCTGGGCGACGATGTCGGCCTTGGGCACGAGGAAGGACTGCTCGGTGCGGGCCCGCTCTTTCTCGGCCTCGAGGTTCTGCCACCGCACCAGAGCGTCGGGAAGATCGTTGACATCGAGTGGGTTTCGTTTGTCATCGAGGGAGAAACCGTCGGCCTTGACGTCGTAGAACCAGACGTTGTCGGTGCCGCCGGAGTTGGTCTTGGTGAAAAACAAGATTGCTGTCGAAACACCGGCATACGGCCGAAAAACGCCGCTTGGGAGTTTCACGACCGCGTCGAGCTTCTGATTTTCAACGAGAGTCTGCCGTAATGTCGTGTGCGCCTTGGATGATCCGAACAGTACCCCGTCGGGGACGATCACCGCTGCGCGCCCGCCGGGCTTGAGCAGTTTGAGGAAGAGGGCGAGAAACAGTAGCTCTGTCTTCTTCGTCTTCACGACTCGCTGCAAGTCCTTGCTCGTTGCTTCGTAGTCGAGCGATCCCGCGAACGGTGGGTTAGCGAGGATGAGGGTGTACTTTTCGGCGTCTTCACTCGCCCCCTCAGATAGCGAGTCGCGGTAGCGAATATCTGGGGATTCGATGCCATGCAGAAGCATGTTCATGCTTCCGATGCGGAGCATGGTGGAGTCGAAGTCGTAACCATGAAACATTGATCGGTGAAAGTGCGACCGCTCGGTTGCGTTAAGCATCGCGTCGGAGTAGGTCTCACGGAAGTACTCGCTGGCCGCGACGAGGAACCCTGCCGTCCCGCAGGCGGGGTCGCAGATCTCATCCGACGGCTGTGGGGCGGTCATCTTCACCATCAGGTCGATGATGTGGCGTGGTGTGCGGAATTGGCCGTTGACGCCTGCGGCAGCGATTTTGGATAGCAAGTACTCGTAAAGGTCCCCGTTGGTGTCGCGGCCAGCCATCTCAATGTCGTCCAGCATGTCGACGACCTTGCTCAGCAAAGCCGGGGTCGGGACGGTGAAGCGGGCGTCCTTCATGTGCTCGCTATAGGTCGTGCCGTCGCCGATGTTGCGGACGAACGGGAAGACCTCATCGGCGATGGTTTTGTACATCAGCTCAGGGGAGGTGTTCTTGAACTGGCTCCACCGAAGGTGCTCCTGGCCGGGTAGAAACGCCGGGCTCTCGATGGTTGCTCCAGTGACGCGCGACTTCTTCTCTGCGAGGGTCTGGATGTCGTCGAGACGGCGAATGAACAGCAGGTAGGTGATCTGCTCGATGACCTCGAGGGGGTTGCTGATGCCACCGGACCAGAAGGCGTCCCAGATTCGATCGATCTTGCTCTTCATCTCGCCAGTAATCACAGTGGACACTCTAGTGGCCGACGGGACGCGTGCTGTGGACATGGGTGACCTCCTGCCGCTCGGGACTTCCGTGCAGCCGTTCAGGATGCACGAAGGGTCCGACACTTCGCGGAACTGTCGCTCGTACCCTGGCGCCGTGATAAGTGCATGCGCGAAATTGGAGACCGACTCGGCAGACGAATGGACCGTTCGAGGACGGCGATCTGTCGCCATCTCGGCCTGTATGCAGCTTCCACCGCGAACCCGGTGGAATTTGCTATGTCTCTGGCAGGGCTGCATTCTCCGGCATAGTTTCCCAGCCGTAGCTCGCTGGCGCCGGCGCCGAGTACGTCGGCGATATCGAACAGGCGCATGTTGCGACCGCGATCCAGCTGGTGTAGCAAGCACAAACTAGTCGACTCGACGAGGTCTGCATTGATTTAGAATTGAGTGGAACAGACTCAACTCTCTGTGCGTTGCAGGTCATGAACGGGCGCAATGGCGGTCGTAATGTACTTGTATTGACGTTAGAAGGAAGGTGACTCGTGGACAGCTTCAACCCCACCACCAAGACACAGGCCGCGTTGTCGGCCGCGATCCAGGATGCAGCCGCATCCGGAAACCCCGATGTCCGGCCTGCTCACGTGCTTGTGGGCCTTCTCGATCAGTCCGACGGGATCGCCGCGCCGCTGCTCAAGGCGGTAGGCGTTGATCCTGCTCAGATTCGCACCGCGGCACAACAGCTCGTCGACCGGATGCCCAAGGCCTCCGGCGCCAGCTCGACGCCGCAGCTCAGCCGCGAGAGCATCGCGGCCATTTCGGCAGCTCAACAGCTCGCCGGCGAACTCGACGACGAGTACGTCTCGACCGAACACCTGGTTGTCGGCCTGGCCAAGGGTGACTCTGACGTCGCCAAACTTCTGTCCGGCGCCGGCGCGACCGCCCAGGCTCTCCAGGATGCGTTTGTCGCAGTCCGCGGCAGCGCTCGCGTGACCTCCGCCGACCCGGAGAACACCTATCAGGCCCTGGAGAAGTACTCCACCGACCTGACCGCCGCCGCGCGTGAAGGCAAGCTCGATCCGGTTATCGGCCGCGACACCGAGATCCGCCGCGTGGTCCAGGTGCTCAGCCGCCGGACCAAGAACAACCCGGTCCTCATCGGTGAACCCGGTGTGGGTAAGACCGCGATCGTCGAGGGGCTAGCCCAGCGCATCATCGCCGGCGACGTCCCGGAGAGTCTGCGGGGTAAAACCGTTGTGTCCCTGGACATGGGCTCGATGGTCGCCGGTGCCAAGTATCGCGGCGAGTTCGAAGAGCGCCTGAAGGCTGTTCTGGAAGAGATCAAAGGCTCTGCCGGACAGGTCATCACGTTCATCGACGAGCTGCACACCATCGTGGGTGCCGGTGCCACCGGCGATTCCGCGATGGACGCGGGCAACATGATCAAGCCGATGCTCGCCCGCGGTGAACTGCGCCTGGTGGGTGCCACCACACTCAGCGAATACCGTCAGTACATCGAAAAGGACGCGGCCCTCGAACGCCGATTCCAGCAGGTCTACGTCGGCGAACCGTCGGTCGAAGATGCCATCGGCATCCTGCGTGGACTCAAGGAGCGGTACGAGGTGCACCACGGCGTCCGGATCACGGACTCCGCACTGGTGGCCGCCGCGACACTGAGCGATCGCTACATCACGTCGCGGTTCCTGCCCGACAAGGCCATCGACCTGGTCGACGAGGCGGCATCGCGGCTCCGTATGGAAATCGATTCGCGCCCAGTCGAAATCGATGAGGTCGAACGCATTGTTCGCCGCCTCGAAGTCGAAGAGGTCGCGCTGCAGAAGGAAACCGACGCCGCGTCGAAGATTCGTCTCGACAAGCTCCGTCAGGAGCTCGCCGACCAGCGTGAGAAGCTCAACGAGCTCTCCGCCCGCTGGCAGGGTGAGAAGAACGCCATCGACTCGGTGCGTGACCTCAAAGAACGCCTCGAAACACTTCGCGGTGAATCGGAGCGGGCCGAACGCGATGGCGATCTCGGCCGGGCAGCCGAACTGCGATACGGCACCATCCCGACTCTGGAGAAGGAACTTGCTGCCGCCATGGAGAAGTCGGGTGCAGACCCGACCGGCGACGTGATGTTGCAGGAAGAGGTCGGACCCGACGATGTGGCAGAGGTGGTCGCAGCCTGGACCGGTATTCCGGCCGGACGCATGCTCGAGGGTGAAACCGCGAAACTGCTTCGGATGGAAGACGAACTGGGCTCCCGGGTCATCGGCCAGAAACTGGCCGTCGAGGCTGTGTCCGACGCGGTTCGTCGCGCTCGGGCCGGTGTCGCCGACCCGAACCGGCCACTGGGATCGTTCCTGTTCCTCGGGCCGACCGGTGTCGGTAAAACCGAGTTGGCCAAGGCTCTTGCCGAGTTCTTGTTCGACGACGAACATGCCATGGTTCGCATAGACATGAGCGAGTACGGCGAAAAGCACAGCGTGGCACGGCTCGTCGGTGCGCCTCCGGGCTATGTCGGCTACGAGGCCGGTGGTCAGCTGACCGAGGCCGTTCGGCGTCGCCCCTACACGGTGGTGCTGTTCGACGAGGTCGAGAAGGCTCATCCGGACGTGTTCGACATCCTGCTGCAGGTGCTCGACGAAGGCCGGTTGACCGACGGTCAAGGCCGCACGGTCGACTTCCGCAACACCATCTTGATCCTGACGTCCAACCTGGGAGCAGGCGGCGACAAGGACCAGGTGATGGCTGCGGTCCGGTCGGCATTCAAGCCTGAGTTCATCAACCGACTCGACGACGTCGTGGTGTTCGACGCGCTGACGGCTGAACAGTTGGTGTCGATCGTCGACATCCAGCTCGGACAGCTGGGCAAGCGTCTGGCACAACGCCGACTCCAACTGGAGGTCTCCGAGGACGCCAAGAAGTGGCTTGCCACACGCGGATTCGATCCGCTCTACGGTGCTCGTCCACTGCGCCGGTTGGTGCAGCAGGCCATCGGCGATCAGCTTGCCAGGGCTTTGCTGGCCGGCAAGATCACCGACGGCGACGTGGTCCCGGTGACCACCAGCGACGACGGCGAGACATTGGTCGTCGGCTGACCCGGCTGAGTAATTGAACAAGAACCCCTGCGCCACATCGGTGCAGGGGTTCTTGCTTTTACGAGCACGAGGAATGGCACCGCGAGAATCATATCGAACATACGTTTGAACAGCGGGCGATTTTGGGTTACACTGGTGCTCAAGCGCTTCCGAAATACGTGGATTCCGATTCCAAGAAATCACTACGTCTGTTCGTATTCGTTTCACAGGGGCTGGGGGGTCCGGGGTGTCAGATCAGTTCGCTATCGACATGCCCACGAATGCTGCGTTGCTCGAGCTTGATGCTGCTGTTGAGCGCATCGCCACAATGGATTTGACGCCGTTGTCTGATGAGGACTGTGTGCGGGTGCTCCAGCGCATCGAAACCTCGACGCGACGGCTGCAGGCCGCTGGTTTGCCGGTATTGCGCGAAGTGACTGTGCGACGCGCATTTTCGAAAGCAGGTTTCGGCTCACCGGTAGCGATGCTCAAACAACTGTTGCGGCTGCGGCCCGGGGCGGCCCGTAAACGGTTGGAGGCAATGGACGCTCTGACAGCATCGGTGACACCCAGTGGCGAGGTCATCGAGCCGCGGTATCCGGAGACGGCGGCGGCGTTACGGGACGGTGCGATCGATCTCGATCATGCTGCGATCGTCATGGACGTGATGGCCAAGATCCCCGCGAAGGTCGATGCGGAAAAGCGGGAGAATACCGAGGCCGCGATGGCGCAGTTGTGCCAGCGGTACACCCCGACAGAAGTGGAGCGGATCGGTGAGCGGATTGTCGAGTATCTCGATCCCGACGGCACGTTGACCGACGACGCGGACCGCGCCCGCCATCGCGGTCTGAGTCTGGGTAAGCAGTCCACAAACTTGATGTCGAAGATCACGGGCCATCTGGACCCGGTGACGCGCGCATTGCTCGACGTGATGTTGACGGTCTGGGCCGCGAAAGGGATGAACAATCCTGGTGACCCGCTGTCCCCGTCGGGTGCGGTAGATGACCCGGCACTGGACAAAGACATCCTGCAGGCCGCTGCTGACAACGACATTCGTAGTCAGGCGCAGCGCAATCACGATGCGCTGAAGGCCGCGTTGTTGTATTTGATCGAGTCCGGGCAACTGGGCAAATCGCACCGTGGTCTGCCGGTGCAGGTGATCATCTCGATGACCAAAGATCAGCTCGACGAATCGGTGCGACCCTCATCTGGTGCAGAAGTGGTCATTGACAGCGACGACTACAACGATGACATTGTCGAGGTCGAGGTCGAGGTCGAGGTCGAGGTCGAGGTCGAGGTCGAGGTCGAGGTCGAGATGGTGCCATGTGGCAGCCGGAATCCGGTGCGGCCGTAGGGATCAGGTGTGGCGTATACGGCGACCGGAACGATTCTCCCCATCGGTGATGCAGTGGAACTCGCTGTGCGCAGCGACAAATCGTTGGCGATCTTCGAAAATCACTCGAACGAGATCCTGTACTTCGGGCGGGCACGCCGGTTGGCGAGCGAGTCTCAGCGGTTGGCGATGTTTGCGGCTCATCGCGGTTGCTCGACTCCGGGATGTTCGAATCCGGCGATGTGGGCCGAAGCCCATCACATTCGGGAATGGGTGCTCGGCGGGTTCACGGATATCGTCAACGAGGCTCCGGCGTGTCCACAGCATCACAAGCTGATCGGCCCGGGGATCAATCAATGGCAGACGGTGATGCTCACCGAAGGGCCGGATGCGGGTCGGTGTGCGTGGATTCCGCCGGTATTCATCGATCCGGAACGCAGACCACTGGTCAATCGCGCCCATCACCCTGACGAGGCCCTCGCCGAGGCGCGGGAGTTGATGCGATCCCGCCGTCACGAGCAACTCGAACAACGAAAACGCGAATGTGGAGTGTCGCCGCCGTCCCGGCCGCATGAGTCAGACGAAGAAACCGAACCCGGGCCCGACCAACCGGAATGAGGCTGGTCGGGCCCGAAACCCAAGGGGTGCGTTCGGAATGTGCGAATCAGCGGACGAAGTCGACCTGGACTTCGGTGACCCAATCGGATTCCTTGTCTGCCATTTCCAGATAGGTTTCCCGGCCTTGCCCGGTGAGGGTGAACCCCTGATCGGTGACCCAGCGGTTGAGGGTCTGGTACGCAGAGTCGATCGAGTCCATCGTTCCGTGGTGGATCAGCGAGGCGACCTCGCCACCCGGGATCTCGAAGGTGTCGAGGCCTGGTACCGATCCGGACAGTACGGGGAAGGTGGCATGGATCCACACCGCGTCCTCGGATTCCTCGGGGGCGGGCGAGTAGTACGCCAGGCTGGGGCCCACGGGAGTCTCGCGCGCGGCATGAAGTGCTTCGATGATGCGCGGGTACAGCTGGCGAATGGTCGGTCCGATGTCTTCGTTGGTGGTGCTGGCGGCCAACGCGCGCAACCCCACATTCTTTGTCGGTGCAACGGTTTTGGTGGTGATGATGGATGCAGACATGCCTTCTTCTCCTTCGATGAGTCGGAGTCTGGCTTCCACCCGGGCGAGGCGATGCTGGTCGTGGCGGATCTGCGACTCGAGTTCCACCTGGCGCAGCCGGAACATCGCGCGCAGGTCTGAACCGGTGAGCTCGTCGTCGACGATCTGGCGCACCTCGTCGAGACGCAGGCCCAGATCCTTCAGCGCGACAATGCGGTTGAGCCGTTCGAGCTGGTTCACCTCGTAGAACCGGTAACCGCTGTGCGGGTCGGTGCGCGACGGTGTGAGCAGCCCGATCGAGTCGTAGTGCCGCAACATTCGGACCGATACCCGGCCGAGCTTGGCAAAATCTCCGATGGTGTTCATGGCGGTCTCCACGTTGCAGCCTGACACTGTGTGAGGGTCAAGGACTGAACTTACCGGGTGCGCACAGCTGAGAAGAGAGAAAACCGGGCCGCGCCCGAAGGCTGCGACCCGGTTCTCGGCAGGGAAGGTTCTCAGGCCGCGACAACCGCCGCGTTCTGCGGTTCATCACTCAGAGAGTGACGACCCATTCGGATCATGAAGGTCGAAACCAGGAACGCCAGGACCATGAATCCGGCGCCCCAGTAGAACGCCACGTCGTAGCTGTAGATATTGGCTTCCGTGAAGGCAGCCGGATCGACCGGGACCGGTGCTCCGGTTGCCGGATCCTGAGTCATGGCCGAACCGCTCTGCCCGGAGAAGGCTTGCGCCACAATCGTGCTCAAAAGTGCAACACCGACCGATCCACCCACCTGCTGGGAGGTGTTCAGCAGGGCGCTGGCCACGCCGGAATCAGCTTCCTTGATCCGATGTAGTGCCGTCGACTGGGACGCGACGAACACCAGGCCCATGCCGAAGGCGATGAGGATCTCGCTGGGCAATACGTGCGCCACCCAGCTCGAGTTCGAATCCAACTGTGCCAGAAGGAGAAAGCCTGTTGCGCCGAGTGCCGTGCCGAACATCAGCAGCGGACGGGGTCCGAATCGGGGCAGCAGTGAGCTGGTGAAGCCGGCTGAGATGATGACGGTGATCGGGAACGGCAGGAACAGGACCCCGGCCCACAACGGAGGATGGCCAAGGGTGTTCTGGAAGTAATAACTGAGGAACAGGAACATGGCGAACATGGCCGTCGGGGTGATGAAGGCGACCAGATAGGCGCCGCCACGGCTGATCTCACCGGGAATATGCAGCGGCAGGAGCGGATTGGGGGTGCGGACCTCGATCGTCACGAATGCGGCCAGCAATACTGCGGCAGCGACAAACAGCAGGACGGTCGACGTCGCGCCCCAACCGGATTCGGCGGCCTTGGTGAATCCGTACACCAGACTGATCAGGCCGAGGGTCACGGTGACAGCGCCGGGCAGGTCATATCCGCCGGTCCGTTTGGATGGCCGGTCGCGGATCACCAACAGCACCCCACCGATGGCGGCGATGATGGCGATCGGGGTGTTGATCAGCAGGGTCCAGCGCCACGACAGGTACTCGGTCAGTGCACCACCGGCGATGAGGCCGATGGCTGCTCCACCTCCGGAGACGGCTGCATACACGGCGAAGGCGCGGGCGCGTTCCTTCTGTTCGATGAAGGTGACGGTGATCAGGGACAGGGCTGCCGGTGCGAGGATCGCCGCGAACACGCCTTGGAGGGCGCGCCCGGCGAAGAACGACATCGCGTCCCAGGCAAATCCGGCCATGGCCGAGGATGCGGCGAATCCGGCGAGGCCGATCAGGAACATTCGGCGGCGGCCCAGGTAGTCGGCCATCCGGCCGCCGAGGAGAAGCAGGCCACCGAACATCAGTGTGTAGGCCGTCAGGGCCCACTGGCGATTGGCGTCCGAAATGTCCAAATCGGCTTGGGCATAAGGTAATGCGATGGTCACGATGCTGGCGTCGAGCACCACCATGAGCTGTGCCAGTGCGATGATCACCAGTGCCAACCAGCGGCGCGGGTCGGCGGTCGGGGTGGTTGTTGTGGGGTCGGAGAGTTCTTTGGAGATGGCGGTGTCGGATGAAGCCACGAGATCCTCAAATCTAGAGGGCTGACGAATCGGCATGTAAAGCAACGCAGGACCAATAATGGCAGGCTCAGACAGAAGTCGTCAAGCGACAATATTCGGACACCGTCAAAGGGCAGGGTCTGCGAAAATCCCCCTGTGCGGGGTTATCATGTGGACGTGACACTCGCGGAACCCCGAACGGGCCAGGTCAAGGCCGGTCTTCGGGAACGGAAGAAGCTGCAGACGCGCGATCGACTGATCGCTGCGGCGCTTGAACTATGCGACCAGCAGGGCTTCGAGGCGACCACAGTCGATCAGATCTCGGATGCGGCCGACATCTCGCCGCGCACCTTTAACCGCTATTTCGCCACCAAAGAAGATGTGGTGCTCGCGCCGATCGAAGACATGATCGTGGCGATGGCCGCCTCGCTGGACGCCCAGCCCCGAACGGGGAATGAGATCAAGGCGTTGGTCGACGCGCAGGTGCAGATCCTCGGTGGGCAGTGTCCGGTCGGCGCCGTAGACCTCACCCGATTCGAGACGATGAACCGGATCATCCAGGACGCGCCCTCGGTGAATGCCCGGAGTATCGAACTCGGTGACAAGAAGTTCCGCAGCATCACCGACACGGTTGCTCAGCGAATGGACACCGACACCGACAATCCGCGGGTACGGGTCATCGTGTCGGTGTTCATGTCGCTCATGCACATCTCGCTCGACACCTGGCGATGCGGACGGACCGGCGGGATTGCCGACTCGGCGGTTGCCGCGGAAACACTCAAGGCCACGTACGAGACATTTCGCGAAGTTGCCAGAAACGTCTGAGCCCCAGCCACTCTGAACGAGTCTAGGCGGGGATCTTCGCTGCCGCCGGTCCGATGAGGTCCAGTGCGTAGGGCACCGACAAGATGGTCGGGTTGGCCAGGGCGGACGAGTTGTTGTTGTCCACGAATATCGTTGCGCCGCTTTGCACTGCCGTGCGATCCGCCCAGCCCGGAAGAGCGTTGAATGCCTCGGGGCCGCTGTCCAGTGGCCAGAGGATCAGCAGGTCCGAGTCGAGGAGATCGGTGCGTTCCGGTGAGACGAGGACGCGGCTCTGGCCCGCGGCCACTTCCTTGATCTTCGAGTCGAGAACAAACCCCATGGATGCGAGAAGTTGGGATGTCGGATCGTTCTCGTCGGCGATCAGGCCGATCTGCGCGTCGGGGGACAACTGGCCAAACGAGAAGGTCTTTCCTTGCGCGTCAGGGTATTCCGTCTTGAACGCAGCGACCTGGGCTTCGACGTCGTCGACCATCGTCTGCGCCTGATCCTGCTTGCCGAAGATATTGCCCGTCGTCAGGGTGACGTCTTGCCACGAATCCATGATGGAATCGGTGGCCATCACGGGGATGGTGGGGGCCACCTGGCTGAGCCGTTCGTATTCTTCTTCGCTACCGATGTATCCGGCCAGAATGAGGTCGGGTTCGAAGGCGGCGAGCTGTGGCACGGTGACTGATTCGGTGCCGGTGAAGGCGACGATTTCCGACTCGTGTTCCGGGGTCCACTCGAATAGGTTGTTCTCGCCCGCGTAACCCTCCATCACGTACTCCGCAGCGATCGGAATGTCCATCGCGACCAGTGCATCGGTCCAGGCGCCGGCCATGGTCACCACAACCTGCGGCTCGGTATCGATTGTGGTGGAACCGTATTGGTGTTCGATGGTGATCGACTCGAAGCTTCCGTTGCTGGAGTTCTCCTCGTCGGGGGAACTGCAGCCCACGAGAATCAGTGATGCCATTGTTGCCACGCCGCCGATGATTTGAACTCGACGTGAGATCCGACCCATTTCCACCCCTCCACCAGTCCCGCTGTGCGGTTAGGCGAGCCTAACGAGTGGACTTTGGGAGATCAAGGTCCGGCAGGGTCTTTTTCTGGCCGCCTCGATCGGTTGGTCGGGGATCTGGACATTAACTTGACCGCATCGTATGGTTATTCTTGTGACCTACATCACCGACACGGCGTCGGGGCGCGCTCGGGGGTGTTCGCAGATCTGCGATATCACGCCTTCTCTGCTTCCGCCGACGCCAGTTTGACGCACCCGAGGGTTGTCGCCTCGATCTCCTATCAACCTGAGAGGTCAACCATGTCTGCGCACAGGCATTTTCGAAGAGTTGCCACAGCAATATTGTCTGTTGCCCTGTTCCTGTTCGTCGCCGCTTGCGGCGGTGAAAGCGGTAGCACCGCGGGAACGGGTGCCCGGGAAGAAGTAGGGGATCCGGTATCCGGCGGAACGGCGAGGGTATTGCAGGTCGGTGAGCCACGGTCTCTTGATCCGGGGGCATTGTCGAATACCTATGCCCATCAACCGGTATTGGGCAATGCCCTTTACGGGACGTTGATGATCAACAATATTGAGACGCTTGAGATCGAATACAAGATGGCCACCGATTTCTCCTCCACCGACAATGGCGCCACATTCACGCTGTCGTTGCAACCCGGACTGACGTTCACCGATGGCACCCCCCTGGACGCCGAGGCGGTCAAGTTCAACTGGGATCGGCTGCGCGACCCGGCTCTTGGCTCGACATCGATCCGGCAGGCAACGCAAGTCGCCAACAACGAGGTGATAGATCCGACCACCCTGAAAGTCACCCTGGTCGCACCGAACCAACAGTTTGCTCAGTCCCTGGTGGCCGGCGCACTCAATTGGATTGCTTCTCCCACCGCCCTGCAAAAAGGACCGGCGGCCTTTGATGACAGTCCGGTCGGCGCCGGTCCGTTCACGCTGACCAAATGGACTCGCCAAGATGCGATCGAATTGGAAAAGAATCCGGAGTTCTGGGATGCGCCCAAACCGTACCTGGACAATCTCACCATCAAGACGGTGGCGGATAGCAACCAGCGACTCAATGCCATCATGACCGGTGGGGCAGAGCTGTCCTCGGAGTCGAGCATGGCCAGCATCAACAAGGCGGAAGCGGCAGGCTTCCGGTCCGAGATCGTGCCGACCGGTGGTGGGCAACTCATCGGAATGAATCAGCGGAGCGCCCCGTTCGACGACGTGCGGGCCCGCCGCGCCGTCCAGTTGGCCATGGACACAGACGGATTGAACACCGTCGTCTTCAACGGCGAAGGTGTGGTCCCGCAGACCCTGTTCGCGGAAGAATCCCCCTTCTTCGCCGATATCGCGCTTCAGGACTCGAACAAGGCAGAGGCTCAGAAGTTGTTCGACGAGCTGGCCGCCGAGGGTAAGCCGGTCTCGTTCACATTCCTGTCCTATCCGGTTCCTGAGACCCGGGTGCTCGCCGAAGGATTGCAGGCACAGCTGAGCACGTACAAGAATGTTGACGTCAAGGTCGAAGTACTCGACTTCGCGACCCTCACCGCACGTGCGGGGCAACGTGATTTCGAAATGATCGTCACCTCTGCGATCATCCAGGATCCCGATTTCCCACTCTGGACTGCTTTTCACTCCAAGTCACCGGGCAACTTTGTGGGCACCGACGATCCTGAGCTCGACAAGGCACTCGACGCCGGCCGAATCGCCGAGTCTGATTCCGAGCGCAAGGCCGCATATGACATCGTGCAGGAGCGTTTAGTGGCGATAGTGCCCGGGATCTGGTACGCGCAGGCGGTACCCTCGGTCATCTACGGTGAAAACGTAAACGGCGTCGATCTCTACACCCTGGGATCGCCTCTGCCCGAGGATATCTGGATGAGTTGACACCTGCGCCTGCGGGGTGGCCGCAGGCGAACGGATGACGAGTTCGGGATGTCGGTGAGGGCCATGGCCCTCACCGACATCTTCTGCGAAAGCAATGGTGCGTAGCATCGGTGGCATCGGCTGATCAGGAAGGTTCACATGACTGCACCATTCGGGCAGGCAGGTACCGCAAAGTACGTGCAACTGACCACGTTTCGCAAAGACGGCACTCCGGTGGCCACACCCATCTGGGCCGCGCTCGACGGCGACGAGTTGTTGATGTGGACCGCCACCGACTCCTGGAAGGTCAAACGGCTACGCCGCAATCCTGCGGTGATCGTGCAGGCCTGCGACGCTCGCGGCAAAAAGACTTTCGGTGAACCGGTCCGCGGCACCGGCACGGTCCTGGACGAGGCCGGTACCGACCGGGTCCGCAAAGTCGTGATCAAGAAATACGGGATCCTCGGCTGGATCACCGTGAAGGCCAGCCTGCTACGACGTGGTAAGGGTGGGACCGTAGGTCTGTCGATCACTGCTGAGCGCTGAAGGCCCCCGGGTCAGATCACATCGGTCAGTTCGAGGCCCGTTCGAGAACTCGCCGAGCCGACCGTGCGACAGCCTCGTCGATCAGGTTCCCGTTGGCATCTGTTGCGACACCACTGTCGGCAGTCTCCAATGTCTGCACGATCGCGGCCGCCGCATCGACGTCGCGCTGCGACGGGGTGTTCACGGTGTGAACGGTCGCGATCTGTGTGGGATGGATGCAGGCGCGCCCGAAGAATCCGAGCCGGCGTAGCCGACGGGTCTCGTCGGCAAACGCGTCGGTATCCCGGATGTTCGGGGACGCCGCCCCGAGCGGTGACGAGATCTGCGCCGCCACCGACGCCACCACAACCCGCGATCGCGCCCACAGCAGTTCCTCGCCGGTCGGGCTGGGTTCCAGATCCAGGTCAGCGGCCAGATCGACCTCACCGATCTGCAGGAACGCCACCCGCGGTGCAGCCGCGATGGCCGGAGCATCGAGAACGCCCTGAGCGGTCTCCAACAGGGGAGACACCGCCAGCGGCATCCGCTTGTATTCGTTTTCCAACCGGACCAGGTCATAGTCCAGCAGGACCAGGGCCTGCACCTCGTCACATTTCGGCACGAAGACGCCGTCTGCACCTGCTCGGACTGCCATCGCGACGTCGTCGGCCTGACGGTCCCCGGCATTGACGCGGATCCAGATCGGGCGGGGATGGGACTCGACACCGGACAGCCAGCGCTCGACCTCTTCCGAAGCCTGCTGCTTGTCGGCCGCTGCGACTGCATCTTCGAGATCGAGGACTATCGCGTCGGCGCCGGATCCCAGTGCTTTGTCGAACCTGTCGGGTCTGTTGCCCGGAACGTAGAGATACGACCGTGCGGTTGTGGTCATCCGATGGATCCGTGGCCTGCGACGAGTGCCTTGGCGATGACGGTACGCATGATGTCGTTGGTGCCCTCACCGATCGACATCAGCGGGGCGTCGCGGTAGTAGCGTTCGACGTTGAATTCGGTGGAGTAGCCGTAGCCGCCGTGGACGCGCATCGCTTCGAGGCTGGCGGTGATGGCGGTTTCGGAGGCGAAGTACTTGGCCATGCCGGCCTCCATGTCGATCCGCGCTCCGGAGTCGGCTTTGGATGCGGCCCAGTAGGTCATCAGGCGCGCGGCCTGGAGCTGGGTGGCGATGTCGGCGAGTTTGAGCTGGATGGCCTGGAAGTCGGCGATCGGCTTACCGAATGCGGTGCGTTCGCGGGCGTAGGTGAGCGCGGCGTCGTAGGAGGCCTGCGCGATGCCGACGCTGCGTCCGGCGATGTTGAGGCGGCCGATCTCCAGGCCGGACAGTGCCTGCTGCAGGCCGCGACCCTCGACCCCGCCGAGGAGGGCATCTTCGGGGACCCGGACGTTGTCGAGCAGGATCTCGCACGACTCGGTGCCCTTGTACCCGAGCTTGCCCATATCACGTTGGACTTCAAAGCCTTTGGACGTGGTGTCGATGAGCAGCAGGCTCATCCCCTTGTGCGCGGGCGTGGTGGACGGATCGGTTTTCACCAGGACCGGCAACACGTCGGCATGGCGGGCGTTGGTGATCCAGGTCTTCATTCCGCGCACGACGTAGTGGTCACCGTCTTTGGTTGCGGTGGTGGTGATGCCCTGCAGGTCGGTGCCTGCACCGGGCTCGGTCAGGCCGATGCCGGTGCGGCATTCACCGGAGGCGAGCTTCGGTAGCCACTGTTGCTTCTGCGCTTCGGTGCCGTGTTTGGCGATCATCCAGCACGACAGGTTATGGCTGCCGAGGATGCCTGCGATACCCATCCAGCCGCGGGCGATCTCTTCGTAGACCAGTGTGAACGAGACCATGTCCAGGGCCAGGCCGCCGTACTCCTCGGGGGTGGTGATCCCGAAAAGTCCCATGGCTTTGAGGTGTTCGACGATTTCGGTGGGGTAGCGGCCGGAGCGCTCCCACTCGTTGGCGACCGGTGCGATCTCCTTGTCGACAAGCTGACGCAATGCGGCCCGGAAGTCGTTCTGTTCCTGGGTGAAGGTGAAGTCCATGGTGCTCCTGGTCTGAAAGAAGTTGTGGTCAGCCGAGATCGGTGACGATGTCGGCGGCCAGCGTTGTCAGGGTGTGCAATGACGGTGCGTCGTCGAGGTGAAGCAGGAACTCGGCCAGTTCGGTT
Source organism: Williamsia sp. Y721 (assembly GCF_059683565.1). NCBI lineage: Bacteria > Bacillati > Actinomycetota > Actinomycetes > Mycobacteriales > Nocardiaceae > Williamsia > Williamsia sp. Y721. The sequence goes on from NZ_JCASNH010000001.1 coordinate 65,866, forward strand.
GCGGCCGAGTGATTGCCGCAGTTCTGGACGAACTTCGCGATGAGGTCGGCGTCGGAGATCGGAACTGCCGTGGTGCCGCGACTGCCGACTACGTCACCGATGAGCGTGGTGCCGTCGGTGAGATGAATTTCGGCGTGGCCCGGTGCGTCGGCGGCCGGACCGGTGGCAGAGGTGGTCCGGACAACCACTTTCGCGGCGGTCTGGAGTACCTCTGCTCGGCGGATCGCGGCATCAGAATACGAGTAGAGGGTGACGCTGCCGTCGTGGATCAGGGACGCAGCGCTCCACAGAAGGTCGAACTTCGCGTCGTAAATCGTTCGGGGTGAACGCTTCCCGGCCTCGGGTGGGCAGACGATGGGGACGCTGTCGGGATGGACGTGCAGGACAATCGACTCGATGGAACCGGGATCGACGGGTCGGTCGCCGAGTGCGGCGGTCACCGCGTCGAGGGAGACGTGCATCAATTGGCAACTCGGGTAGGGCTTGATCCCGATGTTGCCTGCCTGCCAGATGACACCCAGGTCGCCGATGAGTGCGTCGGTGTCCGGCGCCCGGCCGGCCAGTGCCGCGAAGAGGCCACGCGGACCTTCGAGTACCGAAGCCGGTCCGGTGACACCCTGTGCCGCCAACCGGGCTGCCAAGATGCCATTGAGATTGGCCGAGCCCGGGTGCACGATCTTGGTGTTGTCACCGGTTTCGAGGAACTCCAGAAGACCACTGGCCGACGAGCCGGCGATCCCGAGGGCGTCGGCTGTTCTGGCCCCGGAGAACACATGTAGCCGAGCGGCCGTGACAGCCGAGGCCAGCGGTCCGACCATGCCGGTGGCGTGTAGACCTCTGGCATGGAACGCATGTGGCGCCGCCGCACCGATTCGGCAGGCGAGCTCGAGTCCCACCGTCACTGCGGTGAGTACCTCGGTGCCAGAGGAGGAGAGTTGTTCTCCAACGGCCAGGGCGGTTGGGGCGACCACCACTGTGGGATGGACAAGTGCTCCGGCGTGGGTGTCGTCGAAATCCAAGGCGTGCATCAGGACTCCGCCTGCGAACGCGGCCGCAGGCGCGGAGATCGCGGTCCGGTCTCCGAGTGGATGCGCCTGCGGCGGTCCGCCGAGTTCTCGGGCGACGGTCAGGCCGGCGTCACCGTCGCCGAATTTCCTTGCGGCGATGCCATTTCCGACCCCGTCCATCAGATGCCTGGCGGCCTCGTGCCGAACCTCGACGGGTATGTCGGAGTGCCCGAGGCCGGCAGCCCAATCGGCCAGTTGTTGGCCGATCATCGCGATGCGATCTCGGTGTCCGGGCCGAAAGCACCCGCCTTGCCCAGTTCGGCGATGCGTTCGGGGGTGTAACCGGGGAGCTCGGCGAGGACGTCGGCGGAATGCTCACCACGCAGCGGCGCCCGGCGATGCTGGATCTCGTCGGTTCCGAACCGAACCGGTGAGACAACCTGCTCGATCTCACCCCAGACCGGATGTTCGGTTTTCGCGATGAGTCCACGCGCGATGGTGTGCGGTTCCCGTAGGGCCTGGGCGACATCGTTGATCGGTCCGCTGGGCACGCCGGCGGGTGTGAGCAGCGAGAGCCAGTGGTCCACGGTGTTCTCGGCAAAGCGCTTCTCGAGGACGGGCAGCAGATCGTCTTTGAATTCGCCTCGGGTGGTGAAGGATTCGAACCGCGGGTCGGCGCCGAGTTCGGGTAGGTCGATGGCCTCGATGAGCCGGGTCCAGAACTTCTCCTTGGCGCAGCCAACGACGAGCCAGCCGTCGGAGGCCTCGAATGCCTGGAATGGCACTAGCGATGGGTGCGCGGAGTTCTTGGTGCGGGCCGGCTCGTAGCCGGCGTTCAGATGCCACGTGGCGGGATAGGTGAGCATCGAGATCGCGGTGTCGTAGAGCGAGAGATCGCAGTCGCCGCCGACGCCGTCGCGGCGGGCGGCGTGCAACCCGACCATCAGGCTGAGCGCGGCGATGTATCCGCCGCAGAAGTCGACAAGGGAGAGCCCGGATTTGGTGGGTGGGCCGTCGGGGTCGCCGGTCAGGCTCATCCAGCCGGCGAGGCCTTGCAGGATGTAGTCGTAGCCGGGTTCGTTGGCGCGGGGGCCGGTCATGCCGAAGCCGGTCAGGCTGCAGCAGACGATGGCCGGGTTGAGGTGTTTGAGGTCCTCGTAGCGGATCCGCAACTTGGCCGGGACGTCGCCGCGCAGGTTCGAGTAGACCGCATCGCTGGTGCGCACGAGGTCTTCGAAGACCGCTCGGCCGGCATCGGTCGACAGGTCGAGCGAGATGCTGCGCTTGTTGCGGTTGAAGGTCTCGAAGAACAGCGAGTCCTCGCCCTTGTTGTACGGCGGGACGTAACGGCCGACATCGCCGCCGACGTTCGGGTCCTCGATCTTGACGATGTCGGCGCCCATGTCGGCCAGGTGGACACTGCCGAACGGACCCGCGCCGTACTGCTCGAGCGAGATGATGCGGACGTCTTCGAGTGGTTTCACTGAGTTCCCTCGTTCTTCACTGCTTCGGCGAGTGAGGTCAACGATTCCCCTTCGACCTCGGGGAAGTAGTTCTGCCCGATGCCGCTCTCGCGGGTGGCAACCATGACCGAGCGTTTCCAACTGATGATGATCTTGCCGTCCTGGTTCACACCGCGGGTGATCATCGAGACAACGCCGGCGTACGGGCGGCTCTTCGATTTGTGCAGGCCGGTGCAGACGGATTCCGCGTACAGGGTGTCGCCGACGTACACCGGATGCTGGAGTTTGACGTCGGTGAACTCCATGTTGGCCACGGCGTTCTGGCTCATGTCGATGACCGACAATCCGAGCACCACGGCGATGGTCAATCCGGAGTTGACGATGATCTGGCCGCCGGTGATCGGATTCTGTGCAGCCAGGTGGCTGTTGAAGTGGTTCTGGTTCGTGTTCATCGACAGGCAGGTGATCCATGCGTTGTCGGTCTCGGTGATCGTTCGCCCGAGTGGGTGCTGGTACACGTCCCCGATCTCGTAATCCTCGAAGAATCGACCCAGGGTTGCGGGATGGACCGTCACGTTGCCTCCTCATTTGCGGGCATGGGACCGAGCGCGGTCCGCCGTACCGAGCTAAACATCAGAGGTATGTGGCCGTCAAGGTGGAGATCCTGGCAATTTCCGACGAATTTGGCGTCGACACTGGCGAAAAGTTCCGAGGTATTGCAGGATGTGGACCAGAGACCGGCATGGCCGAGGTCACAGTGGCTTCGGTTTCGGACTCTTGTTCGCAATGTGAGACGAGACCGAATCCAGCCCCGGCGTGGTCGGTGACAGCAGTTGAGAGAATGGATTTCCATGAAACGTATTGGAGTGGATGTCGGTGGCACGTTCACCGACCTCGTGCTGTGGGACGACGACGGAAACGTCACCGTGCACAAGACGCCGTCGACCAACCACGATCCCTCGATCGGGACCATGGACGGTATCGAGGTGCTCGCCAAGCGCGCGGGGCTCGTCCCGTCCGACATCGAGATGTTCTTTCACGGCACCACCGTGGCGACCAATATCGTTCTCGAGCACAACGGCAGTGACGTCGGCATGATCACCACCGACGGCTTCCGGGACATCCTGCACATCGCCCGCAAGAAGCGGCCCCTGAACTACTCGAACTACCAGGATCTGCCGTGGCAGAAGTGGCAGCTCGTGCCGCGCCGCAACCGGCGCACGGTTGCCGAGCGGATCGACGCCGCAGGCAACATCCTGACGCCGCTCGACGAGGACGCCGTCCGCCGCGAGGTGCAGCTCCTGCGCGAACGCGGTGTCGAGGCGATCGCGGTCGCATTCCTGCACGCGTACCGCAACCCGGTGCACGAGCAGCGCGTCAAGGAGATCATCACCGAGGAGTACCCGGGAGTGTTCATCTCGCTCTCGAGTGAGGTCGCCTCGCAGTACCGCGAATACGAGCGGTTCTCCACCACCGCACTCAACGCATTTGTGGGTCCCAAGACCTCGACCTACATCGCGAATCTCGCCGCCAAGGCGAAGGCCGCACAGGTGGGCGAAGACGTGCACCTGATGACGTCGGCGGGAGGCCTGGTCACGTCGCGGAGTGCCAGTGACATCCCGGTGTCGCTGCTGACCAGCGGCGTCATCGCCGGACTTCTCGGCGGTTGCGCGATCGGCAAGGCCTCCGGCTTCCCGAGCGTCATCACCCTCGACGTCGGTGGCACCTCCGCCGACATCGGCGTCGCACCCGACGGCAAGCTGCGCATGAAGCACCTGCTCGACACCCAGGTCGGTGACTACCACGCGATGGTCCCGATGGCCGAGGTCGACACCATCGGAGCAGGCGGCGGATCGATCGCCACCATCGACGAGGGCGGCATGTTCCGGGTCGGCCCCCGCAGCGCAGGCGCCGTGCCCGGGCCCGCCTGCTACAACCGTGGCGGCACCGAGCCCACGTCCACCGACGCGATGGTCGTCATGGGCTGGCTGCGCGAGGACAGCTTCCTGTCCGGGACCATGGAGGTCAAGCCGGAGCTGGCCACCGAAGCGGTCAAGACGCATATCGCCGACAAGCTCGGCTCCGACGTCGAACACGCCGCGATGGGCATCTTCAAGATCCTGGCGCATTCGATGACCGAGGCCATCAGCCTGCACTCGGTGCGCAAAGGCTATGACCCACGGGACTTCTCGCTGATCGCCGAAGGTGGCGCCGGACCGCTGTACGCATGGCAGATCGCCGACCAGCTCGGCATCCCCCGCGTGATCATCCCCGGCCACCCCGGAATCACCTCCGCGGTGGGCCTGTTGACCACCGACATTCGCTACGAGGTGCCGACCACGGTCTGGACGTCCTCGGACGAGCCTGATCTCGAGCTGATCCGCACCCAGATGAACCGCCTGGCGACCGACGCGGTGGCCCAGCTGAAGGCCGATGGCATCAGCGACGACGACATCTCACTGGAACGCAGCGTCGACTGCCGTTATGTCGGACAGGGTTACGAGCTTCGCGTCAACGCCCCCGACGGCGACATCGACGAGGCGTGGGTGAAAGCGACGGCCGAAGCGTTCCACGAGGCGCACGGACGTACCTACTCGCAGCGGTTCGACGACAAGGCAGTTCAGCTGGTCAACATTCGCGTGACCGGCGTGGGTGCGGTCGAGCACGTCCGTATCGCCGAGATCGAAAAGGGTGACGCCGACGCGAGTTCCGCGATCGCGACCACCACCAGGGCGCTGTTCTGGAAGTCGGAAAACGCCGACCCGGAATGGGTGCAGACACCCATCTACGAACGTGAATTGCTGAAGGCCGGCAACGTGTTCGAGGGTCCGGCGATCGTGCAACAGTTCGACTCGACGACCATCGTCGGCATCGGCCAGCGGGCCACCGTCGACGCCGTCGGCCACATCATCATCGAGAGGAACTCCTGACATGGCCAAGACCCTGATGCCCAAAACCGGTGTCTCGCTGGCAGCGGAGGGCCACCGCACCTGGAACGATGTCGAGGTCGACCCGATCACATTGCGCGTGATCGGCGGTGCCCTGAACTCGATGGCCAAGGAAATGGCCCAGGTGCTCTACCGGATGGCGTACTCCAGCCTGATCCGGGAATCCGAAGACCTCGGTGCCGGCATCTTCGATGTCAACGGCCGTGAACTGTGCGAGTCGGATTCGACTCCGATGCACTGTGGTTCGATCCCCGCGTACATCCGGGGCATCAACCGCAAACTTGCCGGCACTTACAACCCGGGTGATGTTGTGCTGCACAACCATCCGTATCACGGTGCGGCGCACTCACCGGACTACGGTGTGGTGATCCCGATCTTCTGGGAGGGCCAGCACATCGGCTTCGCCGGCTGCACCGGGCACGTCTCGGATATCGGCGGCAACTTCCCGGGCCTGTGCATGGACGTCGTGGACGTCTGGGCCGAGGGCAAGCTCATGGATTCGATGAAGATCTATGACGCCGGCGTCCGCAACGAGATGCTGATCCAGCACATCCTGGACAACGTCCGCACCCCCGAGCAGAACCGCGGCGACCTCGAAGCGCTGATCGCGTGCTCGCGCATCGGTGAGAAGCGTTTTGTCGAACTGTTGGAGAAGTACGGCCTCGACATCGTGATGAGCGCGGCCGAGCGGTGGATGGACTATTCAGAGTCCATGCTGCGCGCCAAGATTCGCGAGATCCCGGATGGCAGCTACGAGGCCCCGGTCGGCTACCTCGACGATGACGGCAAGAACCGCGGCGAGCCGGTGGCGGTTGCCGTTCGCGTGCAGGTCGACGGCGACAACGTCCTCATCGACCTGACCGGGTCCAACCCCCAGGTCCCCACGGCCTTCAACGTTCCGTTCGAGGGTTCGGTACTGCCGGTGGCGGTCAGCGCGATCCGGACCATCCTCCTCGACGAGGAACTCACCGAGGAGTTCGTGCCCCAGAACGACGGTTGCTTCCGGCCGGTGAAGGCCTACGCACCCGAAGGCACGATCTTCAACCCGGACTTCCCGGCATCGTGTTTTGCGCGGTTCTCTCAGGTCAACCGGATCTTCGACTCGATCAACCTCGCACTGGCGCCGGTACTTCCGGACCGGGCGATCGCCGGTTCGTCGGCGGCGCTGTGTGCCATCGCGTATTCGGGTGTGGCCGCCGACGGTGAGTCGTACTGGGTCTACATCGAGATCAACGAGGGCTCCTACGGTGCGCGTAACGGCAAGGACGGGATGGACGCCGTCGACACGTTGATGGCGAACACCCGTAACAACCCGATCGAGGAACTCGAGCTCAATCACGCGATGCGTGCAGAGCGCTACGAGCTCCGCGATGAGGCCCCGGCGCCGGGTAAATGGCGCGGTGGCATCGGCAGCGTCCGTACCTGGCTGATGGAGACCGACACCTTCCTCGGCTCGGAGGCGGACAACCGCAACGACCCACCGGCCGGAGCCCTGGGCGGCTTCAACGGAACATCCGGATCGTTCACCCGTAACCCGGGCACCGATCGGGAAGAAGTGTTGTACTCCAAGGTCACCCAGGAAGTCATCCGGGCCGGGGAAACCCTGGAGATCAAGATGCCCTCGGGTGGCGGATTCGGTGATCCTTTCGAGCGGGACGCCTTTGCGGTGTTGTCGGACGTCTGGGACGAGTACCTGACGGCCGAAGACGCACGTCGTGACTACGGCGTCGTCGTCGACACCGACAAGTGGATTGTCAACGACGCCGAGACCGCGAAACTGCGTGGCGCCAAGGTGGCGAGCTGAATCTCTCGCAGGGCGGTGCCGGCGATGAAGCCGGCACCGCCCGCGAAGCCCGAGACGTCGATGACACCGTCAATTCGGTGATCACCTGGGTTGATCCGACTCCTGCGGTCACCGGGCCACTGGCAGGTGTTCGTATCGGCGTCAAGGACAACATCGAGATCGCCGGTGTCCGTTCGACCTGCGCGTCAGCGTTTTTCGCCGAGCGGGTTGCGGCGCGCGACGCCTCGGTGGTGCAGCGTCTGCGCGCGGCAGGCGCCCAGATCACCGCCACGTTGAACATGGCGGAGTTCGCCGTCGGGGTGACGTCGCAGAATTCGGCAGCGGGTGGCCCGCGTAATCCGTGGGACCCGAGCAGGGTTCCGGGCGGTTCGAGTGGCGGCTCCGCAGCTGCGGTGGCCGCGGGGCTTGTCGATGTGGCGCTCGGGACCGACACCGGCGGTTCGATCCGACTGCCCGCGTCGGCATGTGGCGTGGTCGGACTACGGCCATCGCTCGGCCTCATCGACACCGCCGGCATCTTTCCGGTCAGTTCGTCATTCGACACCGTTGGACCGCTGGCCCGGTCGGTGGAGCAGGTCAAGGCGGTCTTCGACGTGCTGGCGCCGACCCCGAATGTTGCCATGCCGGACGGTCTGCGGATCGCGATGCCGATTCCGTTCATCACCGACGACGTCGATCCGGCGATCCTGGCGGCGGTCGCCGATACCGGCCGGATGTTGGAAGACATGGGACACAGCGTCATTCATGACCCGCTCGCGGGTATGGAAGATGCGCAGGACATCGTCTACACGATCATCTACGCCGACCTCGCCGACCTGCATCGGACTCGGTTGCGCGATCACCCGGAGCTGTTTCAGGAGGCGACTCGCGCGCGAATCTCGCAGGGGCTGACGATCTCGGCGGCGACCAAGGAAGAGGCTCTCGGGCGACGGGATCTTTTCCGCGCCAGAATGCGCGAGTACTTCACCGGCATCGATGTTGTTCTCACGCCGACACTTCCGGTCGATGTTCCACACATCGCAGGTGGAGACGACGTGATCGCACAGTCTCGTCGGATGGGTCAACTGAGCTATCCGTGGTCGCTGCACGACGGGCCGACACTGAGTGTTCCGGTCGGCTTTCATCCCACTTCGGGTATGCCCATCGGCGCGCAACTCACCGCTGCGCGCAGCGGTGAAAAGTTGCTGTTCGCGGTGGCACAGGTTCTTCAGGATCAGATCGCATGGCAGCGAAAAGTTCCGCCGCTCAATGTGTTCAGCATCAACGAGTAGGCAATCAGCATCAACGAGTAGGCCGATCGGGATCGGTGAGCAGAAGGTCCATCTGCTTGTAGGCATCGCCGAGGTGATCGAGATGACGTCGCATGAGGTTCATCGTGGTGATCGAGTCGCGTCGCTCGAATGAATCAAGAATCGCGCCGTGATCGTCGGCGACACAGGTGAAGAACCCCTCGGGGGCCGATTCTCGCCCGAATCGGCTTCCGAGGACCCGGAACACGGGTGCGGTGACCAGCTCGAGGAGCGGATTGTTCGCTGCGCGCAGCAGCACCAGGTGAAAACCCTGGTTTTTTTCGTATGTCTCCGGGCCGATGGTGCCGGACGGGTCGAAGATGGTGGCGCGTAGTTCGTCCAGCTGCGCTTCGGTGTGCCGGTAGGCCGCGACGCCTGCGGCAGGCACCTCGATGAGCTGACGCACCTCCATCAGCTGATCGACGGTCACCGCCGATGCAGCGGTCAGAAGGGTGACGCCGGTTTCGATGTGCGCGCTGATGTGACCGATGCTGGGGACCGATACGAAGGTTCCGCCGGTGACCCCGCGGGTGGTGTGGACCAGATTCTGGCTGGCCAGGGACCGAATTGCCTCGCGGACGGTGCTCTGGCCGACCCCGTATTCGCTGCGCAGCTCGGCTTCGGTCGGCAGGCGTGCGCCGGGCTGTAGTTCACCCGAGATGATGCGCTTGCGGATCGCGTTTGCCAGCACCGCGTACGCAGGATCCGCTGAACGCTGAAGGTCCTCTGGCACAATCACTTCCGATCATTGATCGAGCACTGCTTTACTTGATCAGCTTAGCCGAGTCATGCGTCGTCAAAGGCACTCGACGTTGCCGGGTTGCAGCATGCCAACGGTGGCGAGAACTGATGAATCAGTTCGTCTCATCGGCTTGTCCGAGGCGAATCGGGGTCGGCGTTGCGTGGACTTTTGCCCGCCCGGTACCTTACGGTTAATTGTCAACAATCTACCAAGATGTGAAGTCGGCAGCCGGACGGAGGTGAACACCGCACCGTGGATATGCGACAGAACTGGGGACTTCGCGGTCTCGGCGCCACTGACCTGCAAGTTCTCTACGGCGGTGACGAAACCTCGCCGGTCGACTACACACTCGCCCAGACCGAAACGGGGTCCGGGAATGATGTCGGCTGGGTGCCAGGTGATGTCTTGGCGACGATCGAGGAGGGTCTCGGGGAGTTCGCGGCGGCCTGCAATGATGGCTCGATGGGCGTCGCACGCGGTGGAACATTGACCTATCAAAGGGTGGAATGATGTCCGACCCCACAAAACCTCCATTTTCGGCCCGTCCGGGACCGGCTCGCAAGCGCTCGGCGCGTTCCCGCGTCCTCCAGCCGCTGGTCCAGGAATCGACGCCGGCGATCATTGCGCGACAGTTGCGTAATGCGATCGCGAGTGGAGACTTTCCGCCGGGCTGCCAGCTGACAGAATCCGGGCTTGCCGCCGAACTCGGAGTCAGTCGTGGCCCGCTTCGCGAGGCGATGCAGCGGCTCACCCAGGAAGGCCTGCTGGTCAGCCACCGTAACCGCGGCCTGTTTGTGATCACCATGGACGATGACGACATACGTGACATGTACGTGGCCCGCACCGCGGTGGAACGGGCCGCGCTCGAACAGGTGATCCTGCGAACTCCCGACGAGGCGGCCGGGGTGCTCGCCGACTGTGTCAGCGAGATGGAACGATATGCCGATGATCCGAACGGTCCGCAGATCGCGGACGCGGACATGGCTTTTCACCACACGCTTGTCGAACTCTCTGGTAGTCCGCGACTGTCGCGGCTGCACGAGACGATTCTGGTGGAGACCCGTATGTGTCTCGGTGCGATGCGCGGGACGTATGTGTCGGCGCAGGAACGGATCGCTGAACACCGCCGGATCGTCGAAGCGATCGAGGCGCGTGACATGAAGGCTGCAGATGATGTAATGATCGAGCACATGCGAGATGGGCTCAATCGAATCATTGCCGAACCGGGTGCGGTGTCGCAGTTTCCCGGCGCGGCCATCGATCCGAGCCCCAACGTACCCGTGAACCCGCTACCGGGTTCACGTAGCTGATCGGCGACTGGCGCTGATCAACCCCCTGAGGAGGAAGTCACAGAAGACACGATTGTTATTTCTGCTTTCAAGAACCGGGAGTAGATGCTTTTGTGGGCCTCGAAGACACCGAGATCGATTGAATGTCTTCAGTTTTGAGGGAGGTATCGATGAGCCCAGATTTACAGAAAACAACGTCCGCAGTACCACCGGGTTTCCCGGACCCGGATTCGCCGGAAGGCAAGAAGCTATTACGCAAGGCAATTGGCGCGTCCGCTATCGGCAACGCGACCGAATGGTATGACTACGGCGTCTATGCCGCTACCACCACCTATCTGACCCAGGCATTCTTTCCGGGGGATCTCGGCACGATCGGCACGATGCTCGGCTTTGCCGTCTCGTTCGCGCTCCGTCCGCTCGGTGGCATGGTCTGGGGTCCGATCGGTGATCGTATCGGCCGAAAAGCAGTGTTGGCCATGACCATTCTGCTGATCTCCGGCGCCACCGCCCTGATCGGTCTGTTGCCATCGCATGCGGTCGCCGGAGTATGGGCTCCCATCCTGCTGATTTCATTGCGGGTGGTCCAGGGCTTCTCGACCGGTGGTGAATACGGCGGTGCCGCAACATTCATGGCCGAGTATGCGCCCGACAAGAAGCGTGGCAAATACGGCAGCTTCCTCGAGTTCGGAACGCTCGGCGGGTTCGTGATGGGTACCGCTTTCGTGCTGGTCTTGGAGCTGTTCCTCAGTGACGATCAGATGTATGAGTGGGGCTGGCGGGTGCCATTCCTGTTCGCCCTGCCCCTGGGTTTGATCGGCCTGTATCTGCGCAGTCAGATGAACGACACCCCGGTGTTCACCGAGATGGAGGACAAAGACCAGATCGAGGGTTCGCCGTGGCAGGCGTTCAAGGACCTGCTGACGAATTACTGGCAGCCCATTGTGGTGATGTTCGGTTTGGTGATCGCTCTCAACGTGGCCAATTACACGTTGCTCGCCTACCAGCCGACCTACCTGAAAACCACCATCGGCATGTCCGAGAAGACCGGGACCATGGTCATCCTGATCGGTGAGCTCGCGATGATGGCCTGCATTCCGTTCTTCGGGGCCTGGTCGGACAAGATCGGGCGAAAACCCATGTGGTGGGGTTCTCTGATCGGACTCTTCGTGTTCGCGTTGCCGATGTACTGGTTGATGGGACAGGGATTCGGCTGGGCCATCATCGGATTCCTGGTGTTGGGACTCTTGTACATCCCCCAGTTGGCGACGATCTCGGCAACATTCCCGGCGATGTTCCCCACCCAGGTGCGCTACGCCGGATTCGCCATCTCCTACAACGTGGCCACGGCTGCGTTCGGTGGTACCGCGCCGCTGATCAACGACGCGGTGACGGCCAACGAGGGCTGGGAACTGTTCCCGGCCGGCTACATGATGTTGGCCTGTGCCATTGGCATGATCGCGCTGCCATTCTTGCGCGAGACCGCAGGCGTTTCGATTCGCGGGACAGAAGTTCCGGGAGAGGAAACCGAGGTCGAGCGAAAGCTGACCGCCGATTCACTCTGAGTGACTGACGGATTCACACGGGGCTCGATCGCCAATTGGCGATCGAGCCCCGTTTTCTCATGCATTGAAGAAGTGCGCAGGCAGGGGATTTGTCTGACTTTTGATCAGAAAGAATGCCAACTGGTATGTTTCGGGCCAACTTCTAGAAACCGGAGTATTTCGTGAGAGTAAGCCGCGTACCCACCATCATTGCCTCACTCGTGGTCTCGGTCGCGTTGGTCGCCTCCGGCTGCTCATCGGATTCGGACGCCGCCGACTCCACCAACACAACGACGGCGCCCCCGCCTGCCGGTTCGGTCGCCGGAGTCACTGTTCCGGACGCGTTCACCGCAATCACGGTGAACACCATCGGCAACTCGCCGCTTCCGTTCCTGGGTACGGACGGCAAGTACCACGTCGCCTACGATCTGCAGCTCACCAACGCCACCGCGGTGCCCTCGACCCTGGAGAAGATCGACGTCGTCGACGCCTCGGACCCGGCAAAGGTCATCGCGAGTTTCTCCGGCACAGCGCTCGTCGATCCGACGTGTGAGTACGGTGACTGCAACCGGCTGCGCGACCTGCCCGCGGGTTACGTCGACAGCAATGCGATTGCGCCGCAGGAGAGCAGGGTCGTGTTCATCGACTTCACCCTCGACTCCCTCACCGACGCGCCGAAGACACTCCTGCATCATCTGTACGGGACCGGTGCTGCCTCACCTGCTTTCGGCGCTCCGGGACCGATCAACTACGTGACCACTCCGCTGGCGCTTTCCACCCAGACCGTGCCGGTCATCTCACCACCGGTGCATGGCACCAACTGGATCGCGCTCAACGGATGCTGCGAGCCCGGGTTTCCGCACCGCAGTTCGCTGATGTCGCTCAACGGAAAACTCAACAACAGCCAGCGCTTCGCGATCGACTGGAAGCGGGTCAACGACCAGGGCGAGTTCTACACCGGAGACAAGACCAACAACGAGAGTTATGTCGACTACGGGAGTGAGATCCTTGCCGTCGCCGACGCAACGGTGGTCTCCGTTCTCGACGGGCTCGAGGCGAATGCGCCCGGAATCCTGCCGGCCAGCGACCCGACACTTGCAGCAAAACTGACGGTCGAAAACGTTGACGGCAACCACGTGATCCTCGATCTCGGTGGTGGTGTGTATGCCATGTACGCGCACATGATCTCCGGATCGTTGACGGTCAAACCCGGCGACAAGGTGACCGAAGGGCAGGTCATCGGAAAGCTGGGTAACACCGGCAACGCCAACGCATCGCATCTGCACTTTCAGCTCATGAACGGACCGAGTCTGCTCGGATCGGACTCATTGCCCTACGTGTTCAAGAGCTTCGACTACGACGGCCAGGTGGCACCGCAGCAGATCGCCGACGCCGACAACTACCTGACCGGAACCTTCCTGCAGGGCAAACTCGGCAGCCCCGAACCCCGCAAGGACGAGCTCCCGCTGAATCTCGCGATCGTGGATTTCCCGAAGGCCGACTGAATCCGCGCTGCAAACCGAGCGGCCCTTCGTGCCGAAAATGCCCGGCTCAGAGCAAACGTAACGCCAGGAGGGCGTAAGTCTTCGCAGCAGTGACCAATTCGGCGATCGGCACCGACTCGTCGGGTCGGTGGGCCTGGTCGCCCAGCCCGCCCGGACCCAGCACGATGGCCGGGATGCCGAGGTCGCGACTGATGAATCCGCCGTCGCAGGCGGCCGTCCATCCGGTGATGGTGGTGCTACCGCCGGCGTCGACCACCGCCGCGGAGGCGTGGGAGACCAGCCGATGGGCTGGGTCGGTCTCGAAACCCGGCATGGCCATGGTGACCTCGACCTCGACAGTGATGCCGTCGCGATCGATACCCGTCTCGGTGATCGCGCTGCGCAGCCAGTCGGCGACCTCGTGAGCGTCTTCGTCGGGCATCAACCGGCGATCGAAGCTGACGGTGGCGGTCGGCGCGACCACTGAAATGCCCTGCCCGCCGGCGATGAGTCCGGTGTTCCAGCTACCGCAGCCCAAGAGCGGGTCAAGCCGCTGTGACAGCGTGCGCTGGTTGACTCGAACCAGGTCGATGATCGCGGCGGCGGCATCGATGGCATTGCGGCCATCGGAGGGCCGACCGGAATGCGCTGCGCGGCCGGTTATCCGAACTTCGAGGTACGACGCCCCGCGGCAGGCGATCACGGTTTCCAGATCGGTCGGCTCGGCCACCACGCATCCGGCAAAGGTATGCGCCGGACTGCGGGTGACGAAGTCGCGGATACCGATTCCCAGATCCTCTTCATCAACCGTGCAGGCCAACTGAACCGGTCCGGGCAGCTGATGGCCCGAACGGGTGAGCGCTGCCATCGCGATCAGTGCCGCTGCCAGACCGCCTTTCATGTCGGTCGAACCGCGGCCGTAGATGCGTCCTTCGTCGACCTCGGATTCGAACGGAGGACGGGACCACCCCTCTCCGGCCGGAACGACATCCGAATGCCCGAGGATCAACAGTCCGGGTCCGCTACCTGTTCCGGTGGTGGTGATCGTCAGATTCGGCCGTCCGGGTTCGACGTCCCAGGTCGCCGTGTCGAGCCCCAGTGACCGGGCGGCTTGTTCGAGTACCTCGACGGTCAATTGCTCGGTACCGCCCGGGTTCTCACCGCCGGCATCGATCAGTGATCGGGTCAGGGTGACGAGTTCTGATTCGTCGATCAGCGCGAGCACCTGTGTCTCGATGGCGGAGACGGCTGCCGACGTGGCGATACCCGAGAGGTCCGTCACGAGGCGGCCACCGCCAGATCCAGCGCACTCTTCAATCGGCGAACACCCACATCGATCCGGTCCGGCGTACTCGATGCGAAACACAGTCGCAGTGCGTTGCCGAAGTGTCCGCCGGGGGAGAGCGCGGGACCGGGGATGAACGCCACGCCCTGTGCCAGCGCGATCTCGAAGAGTTCGCGGGTATCGACCTCGGCGTATCGGCCCGCCAGCGTGACCCACAGGAAGAAGCCGCCGTCCGGGTTGGTGGTCGAGAAGTCTTCGCCGAGATGCCTGTTCAGGGACGAGATCATGGCGTCACGCCGGATTCGGTAGAGGCTGCGCAGGGAGACCAGGTGGGCATCGAGGCCGCCGCGCGAGATGTATTCGGCGACGATGTGCTGGTTCGGGACGTTGGTGCACGTGTCCATCGCCTGCTTGCCGTTGATCAGCAGCTGCCGCAACGCCGGATCTGCGTCGACCCAGCCCACGCGCCACCCGGGCGCCAGGATCTTCGAGAACGTCCGCACGGAAAACAGCAACGGGTCGTCGGGACTCAGGGTCCGGAATGTGGGGATGTCTTCACCGGAAAACCGAAGCAGCGCATAGGGATCGTCATCGATGATGACCGCGCCCCACTTGTGGGCCAGTTCGAGCAGGGCCTTGCGCCGCTCCAGCGACAACGTCACACCCGACGGATTCTGGAAGTTGGGGATCGTATAGATGGCCTTGGGCGTGCGACCGGTGCGGGCGACGAGGTCGGGGAGCCGGTCGACCAGCATGCCCTCGTCGTCGACCGGAACTTCGAGGAGCTGCGCGCCGTATGACAACGCGGTGGCACTGCCGTTGGTGTACGTGGGGGATTCGGTGATCACCAGATCGCCGGGATCGATGAACAACTTGCAGGCCAGGTCGAGTCCCTGCATGCCGCCGGTCGTGATGACAAGACGATCCTCACTGGACGGATCCGGTGTGCCTGCAAGGTATTTCACCAGCAGGTCCAGCAATCGCGGTTCGCCCTCGGAGGCCCCGTAGGTGAACGACGTGTGATCGAGGATGCTGCCTGCGATCTCGCGGAATTCGTCGGCCGGTACCGCTTCGTCGGCAGGCGAGCCCATGGCGAAGCGCACGATGTCGTGTTTTTGCGCGGCGAGAAGCGATGTCGACGAATCGATCATCGATCCCACCAGATCCTTGGCCCGGTCGGCGAGTGGGAATGTGGGTGCGCCCGCGAGCGGGAGTTCGGTTGCGGTCATGCGTTTTCCTCTCACTTTCCGATCAGCTCGCTTTCCTGATCAGTTCTCTGGGGAAGCTGGTGAATGTCTCCACGCCGGTGGCGCTGACGCGTACCGATTCGGACAGTTCGAATCCGTAGCCGTCCATCCACATGCCGCAGACGATGTGGAAGGTCATGTTCTCCTGGAGGAAGGTTTCGTCCTCGGTGCGGATACTGATGGTCCGCTCACCCCAGTCCGGTGGATATCCGATGCCGATGGAATAGCCGAGCCGGGAATGTTTTTCGAGGCCGTACTTCGCGAGGGTCCAGTTCCAGGTCGATGCGAGTTCGCGGGTGGCCACGCCCGGGGCGATGGCGTCGAGAACATTGTTGAGGCCTTCGGCGGTGGCACCCGCGACGTAGTCGACGTCTTTGTCGACCGGGCCCAGGGCCACCGTGCGGGCCAGTGGGCAGTGGTATCGGTTGTGGGCTCCGCTGAGTTCGACGACCACCGCCTCACCACGGACGAACGTGCCCTGATTCCAGGTCAGGTGTGGGGTGTCGGCGGCCGCTCCGGTGGGCATCATCGGGACGATCGCCGGATAGTCGCCACCGAACTTGTCGGTGCCGGTGATCTGCGCCTGCGAGATGGCCGCTGCCGCATCACATTGGCGCACACCGATGCCGATGGTGTCGATGGCGGCGCGCATCGCCTCCGAGCACACCATTCCGGCTTGGCGCATCAACTGGATCTCCGCATCGGACTTGACGGAGCGCACCCAGTTGACGAGTTCGAAGCAGTCGACGAGCTTCCACTCGGGTATCGCATTGACCAACGCGCGATATGCCTTGGGTGAGAAGAAGTGTGAATCCATCTCCAGCCCCACCGAGCCGCCCCGTGACGCGGGTGCGATGAGATGCCGCTGGCGCAGCGCAAATGCAACCCAGTCGAACGGATGAACATGTGGCCGGTGCACATAGTTTTCCGGGTATCCGACGATCTGCTCGGGCGGCAGCCAGGTGGTGCGGTGGGCGCCGTGGGCGTCCATCTCCCGCGCGAAGAACACCATGTCGCCGTCCATCGGCACGAACAGCATCTGCGGTGTGTAGAACGACCAGGCGTTGTACCCGATGAGATAGAAGATGTTCGCCGGGTCGGTCACGATGATCGCCGACAAACCCTGGCGGTCCATCAGGGTTCGTACCCCGGTGAGCCGGGTCTGGTACTCGGTGTCGCTGAACAACTGGGATCCTAGATACATCTGTTCACACCTCCCTCTGCTGTCGAATCGTCTTGCTGTCGAATCGCCCTGGTGCCGTCTGGATTTCGCTGCCGGATTATCAAGTCCGTGGAATCGCCAGGTATTTGATCTCGAGGAATTCGTCGATGCCGACCCGTCCACCCTCGCGGCCCAGGCCCGATTGCTTGACGCCACCGAATGGTGCCGCGGGATTCGAGACCAGGCCGGTGTTCAGGCCCACCATCCCTACCTCCAGTCCGGCGGACATCCGCAGTCCGCGGTCGATGTCCTGGGTGAACAGGTAGCCGACCAGACCCCAGGGGGTGTCATTGGCCAACTCCAGGACCTCGTCTTCCGTGTCGTAGGGGATGACGGGCGCGACCGGACCGAAGATCTCGGTGCCCATCAGTGCCGACTGCGGGTCAACATCGGACAACACCGTCGGCGGGTAGAAGTAGCCCTCGGTCTCTGATCCGTCCGAACCGCCACCGGAGACGGAGCCGGAGGCGGAGCTCGACCCCTCTCCACAGAGCACCTCGGCGCCACGGCTGACGGCGTCGGCGACGAGCTCCCGAACCTTGTCGACCGCTTTGCGTTCCACCAGTGGCCCGACGTCGGTGCCGTCTTCGGCACCGTCACCGACCCGCAGTGCCCCCATCCTCGCGGCCAACCGGGTGGCGAACTCGCCGGCGACGCTGCGGTGCACGAACAATCGGTTGGCCGCGGTGCACGCCTCACCCATGTTGCGCATCTTCGCCACCATTGCACCGTCGACGGCCTTGTCGAGGTCTGCATCTTCACAGACGATGAACGGTGCGTTGCCGCCGAGTTCCATCGATGTCCGCATCACCGTTCGGGATGCCTGTTCCAGCAGCAGTTTTCCGACTTGGGTGGAACCGGTGAAGCTGACCTTGCGGGCCAGTCCGCTGTCCATCCAGGTCTCGACAACCGAGCCCGGCTCGTCCGTGGTCACGATGTTCAGGACACCCGCCGGTAGTCCGGCGATGGTGAGGATCTCGGTCAGGGCAAGAGCGGTCAGCGGAGTCAGTTCGGCGGGTTTGAACACCATGGTGCACCCGGCGGCGATGGCCGGACCGATCTTGCGGGTACCCATTGCCAGCGGGAAGTTCCACGGCGTGATCAAAATGCACGGCCCCACCGGCTCTTTGGTGACGATGATGCGATTGCGGCCATCGCCGGTGGTGGTGTGGCCGCCGTCGATTCGCACCGCCTCCTCGGAGAACCACCGGAAGAACTCTGCGGCGTAGGCGACCTCACCCTTGGCCTCGGCCAGCGGCTTGCCCATCTCGGTGGTCATGATCAGGGCCAGATCATCCTGCCGGGCGAGGATCAGTTCATATGCTCGGCGCAAGATCTCGCTGCGCTCGCGAGGAGATGTCGCGGCCCAGGCCTTCTGATGTTTGGCTGCGCTGTTGATCGCGGCTGCGGCGTCGGCAGCTCCGCCCTTGGCGACCTTCGCGATTCGCTGACCGGTGGCCGGGTTGACGACGTCGAAGGTTTCGCCGGATGCTGCCGGTACCCACTGCCCGTCGATGAACAGTGCGGTGGGAATCGATCCGATGAGACCGGCGGCCAGAGCCTTTCGGTCCGTACTCAGTACTGGGGACGCGCTCACGGTGTACCTCCTTCAATCGTGCTCTGTTGCGGGGTGTCGGCTGCGGGTGTTGCGGGGGCGAGTAATTCGGCCAGATGCACGGATCGGACCTCGGGAACGGTTGCGTCGGTGGCGGCGAGATGCGAAACCGCCATCGCGCAACTGAATCCATCGGTCAGTACCGGGGTGTGGGCGGCTCGCGTTCGCAGGGCCGGCGCGAGGGCCTGCTCGGCCACCCGCATGCTGACGTCGTAGTGGCCCTTCTCGAAGCCGAAGTTGCCTGCCACGCCGCAGCAACCGTCGGCCTGGTGGACGGTGGTGGCACCGAGGCGGCTCAGCACCGAGGTTTGGGTATTCGGTCCGAATGTGGCGTATTCGTGGCAGTGGGTCTGGACCGTCACTTCGGCGGGGAGTGGAATCGGTGGCTGCCATCCGTTGTCGAGGAGCGCTCCGATCTCTGTGGCAAAGCTGCGGACCCGGGCGGCAACCCGTTTGGCCGCGTCGGTGTGCACGAGCTCGGGGAGGTCCTTGCGCAGGGCGGCAGCGCAACTCGGCTCGGGGACGACGATCGGCCGGCCGGTCCCGTCATCGAGCGCAAGTGCGGTGCGTTCGAGCACCTTCTTCGCGCGTCCGAGTTGGCCGGTGGAGATCCAGGTCAGTCCACAGCAGTTGTCCGACTCGCAACTGACCGTCCGCCCGGCGCTGCCAAGCACGTCGGCGACCGCGGCCGCCACCTGCGGCCGGAATGCCTTGGTGAACGAATCGACGAAGAGGACGGTGTCGGCTGACGGATCGATCCCGAGCCCGGACATCGAGGCCCGCACCTGTTTACGAGTCGAGAACGCAGGCATGGTGCGCCGGGGATCGATGCCACCGGCTTTCGCGGCAACCCGGGCAAGGGGTCCGGACAGTGATCTGTTGATCAGCGGTGCCAGGGGCGCAGCGGCTTTCAGCCAGGCAGGCATCCACCCCAGTGAGTAGTGCGACAGAGGTCGCACCCGGCCCCGGTAGTAGTTGGAGAAGAACTCCGACTTGTAGGTGGCCATGTCGACCCCGACCGGGCAATCGGTGGAACAGGCCTTGCACGACAGGCACAGGTCGAGGGCTTCCCGCGAATCCTCATCGCGCCAGCCCGCTTTGATGTCCGGTGCGGTGCGGACCATCTCCTGGAGCACCCGGGCCCGGCCGCGGGTGGAGTCCTTCTCGTCTCCGGTGGCGCGAAAGCTCGGACACATCACGCCACCGGACGCCGATCGGCATCGCCCGACGCCGATGCATCCCTGAACGGCATGCACAAACGGGTCGAGGCCGGGTTTGCCGCCGTCGGCAAGGCCGGGTGTCCCGAGATCGAATGTGGTCCTCCAGCGCCGGTCCGGTACATCGGCGAGTGCGAGATTGTCATCGATCCGATCCGGGTCGACAATGCTGCCGGGGTTGAGGATGCCTGCCGGATCCCAGATCCTCTTGAAGTCGGAGAACGCCGAGATGAGCTCGGGTGAGTACATGATCGGCAGGAACTCTGAACGGGACCGGCCGTCTCCGTGTTCGCCGGAGAGCGAACCGCCATGCGCGACAACCAATTCTGCTGCCTCGGTGCAGAAGCGGCGCATCGTGGCGCGACCCGCCGCGCTGCGGAGATCGAACGTGATGCGCACGTGCATGCAGCCGGCACCGAAGTGCCCGTACATCACGCCTGTCAGACCATGCCGGTCGAGGAGTTGCTCGAACCCCTCGAGATACTCGGCCAGGTTCTCCGGTGCCACGGCGGAATCCTCCCAGCCGGGCCAGGATTCATAGGATCCGCCGTGTCCGCCTTCTTCGGGCGCGACGTCCTCGGGATCGACCAGTCTCGACGAGAGTCCGGCGCCGTCCTCGCGTATTCGCCAGAGTGAGAGTCGCTGCGATGGGTCCGGGACAGTGCGTCCGTCGACGAGGCGGCCGTTGGTGCGGAGTTTGGTCAATAGTTCTGCTGCGACTTCGGCAGGGCTTGCGGAGACGAAGCCGGAGGCGGAGCTCGACCGTGTTTCGTCGAAGCCGGAGGCGGAGCTCGACCGTGTTTCGTCGAAGCCGGAGGCGGAGCTTGACCATGTCTGGGCGCTTTCTTCGTCGAGATCGACGTAGAGCCAGGCATTTCCGTCGGGTAGGCCGAGGATCGAGTCGTCGCCGCGGCGGGCCCGCATGGTCGCGACGATCCGTTCGTCTATTCCTTCGATCGCGGACGGGGTGAACTCGAGGAGGGTTGGTACGTCGCGGGCGGCGTCGACCACGTTGCGGTAGCCGAGGGCGAGCAGCAGTGGGCGGGTGGCCGACGGGACCAGCCGGACGGTGGCCGACACGACGATCGCGCAGGTTCCCTCGGTGCCGACGAGTGCCCGCGCTACGTCGAAACCGTTCTCCGGCAGAAGTTTTGCGAGGTGATAGCCAGAGACCTGACGTGGTATGCGCTCCATCTCGGTCCGAATCGCGCCCAGATGCGACGACGTCAGTTCGCGCAGGCGCGTCGAGAGTTCGGCAGCGCGGTGGGTCGCGGCTGGGTCTGATGGGTCAGTGGCAACCAGTCCGGTGCGGGTGGCGGTCAGTTGCAGTCCATCCGCGGTGACCAGGTGCAGTGATTCGACGTGATCGGTGGTGCGGCCGTGACGGACCGAATGATTGCCGCACGCGTCGTTGGCGATGGCACCGCCCAGGGTTGCCCGTGATTGGCTCGACGGGTCGGGGGCAAACGTGAGCGAGCCGCCGGTGGCTTTGCGGACCTCGCCCTGCAACGTGGTCAGGACGATCCCGGCCTGGGCGACCGCCGTACGTTGTTCGGCATCCACGTCCAGTGTGTGGTTCAGGTGGCGCGAGAAGTCGAGGATCACCCCGGTGCCGATCGCGTTCCCGCCCATGCCCGTTCCACCACCACGTGCGGTCAGGGTGAGCTCGTTGCGATGGCAATACGCGGCAACCTTCGCAACCTCGGAAGCGCTGCGAGGAAACACCACAACCAGCGGTCGCAGGCGATAGTTCGACGCGTCATACGCGTATTCGGTTCGCCGACGCGATGAGGCATCGGCGCTCAGGCCGAGAGCGGTCAGGTCAGCGCAGATATGGTCGGGGGAGGGGGCCAAGTCCATGACCCCCACTATCCAAGGGTCGCGGTCAGAGCGGCTTCGAACCTGTTCAAACCGGTGGCGATCTCGTCTTCGGTGACCACCAGCGCGGGGATGAGGCGGACCACGTTGCCCATCGGGCCGCAGGTCAGGGTGAGCAACCGCTCGGGTATGCAGGCCTGTTGCACGGCTGCGGCGGCTGCGGCGTTCGGTGCACCGGACGCGTCGACGAACTCGACGCCGGCCATCAGCCCGAGCCCGCGGACGTTTCCGATCTCGCCGAACTTCGGGGCGAGCTCGCTCAACCCCTGCAGCATCTGGTCGCCACGTAGCCGGGCGTTGTCGACCAGGTTTTCTTCGGCGATGACCTCGAGAGTGGCCACCCCGGCGGCCGCGGCCACCGCGTTGCCGCCATAGGTTCCGCCCTGCGATCCGGGCCAGGCCTTGGCCATCAGCGCCTCGGGGGCCGCGATGGCCGAGATCGGGAATCCGGACGCGAGGCCCTTGGCGGTGATCAGGATGTCGGGGGTCAGGCCGTCGGTGTGCTGGTGGCCCCAGAACTTTCCGGTCCGTCCCACTCCTGCCTGCACCTCGTCGAGGATGAAGACGATGCCGTACTTGTCTGCGCGTTCGCGCAACCCGGTGAGGAATGCCTGCGGGGTGGGCAGGTAGCCGCCATCGCCGAGTACGGGCTCGATCAGGAACGCGGCGGTGTCGTTCGGTGCGACGCGGGAGGCGAAGAGGTAGTCGAGTTCGCGGAGTGCGAAATCTACGGCGGTCTGCTCGTCCCAGCCGTAGCGATACGCGTACGGGAACGGGGCCATGTGGACACCGCCCATCAGCGGTGAGAAGCCGGCGGAGAATCGGGTGCCGGCGGTGGTCAGCGTCGCCGCGGCGACGGTGCGTCCGTGAAAACCGCCCTGGAACACCACGATGTTGGGGCGCCCGGTGGCCATGCGCGCCAGTCGTACAGCGGCTTCGACGGCCTCGGAACCGGAGTTCGCGTAGAACACCGAATCCAGGCCGACCGGAAGATGTTCACCGAGCTTTTCGGTGAGTTCGAGCAGCGGTTTGTGCATCACGGTGGTGTACTGCGCGTGGATGATCTTGCCGCACTGTTCCTGCGCTGCAGCAACCACTTTCGGATGGCAGTGGCCCGTACTCGTGACACCGATACCGGTGGTGAAGTCGAGATAGTCGACGCCGTCGGTGCCGTGAATCCACGACCCGTGCGCATGGTCGACGACGACTGGTGTCGCTTGTTTCAGAGCGGGGCTCAACTTGGTGGGGCTCATTCGTACACCGTGACGCCAGATTGCAGGATTGTCAACAATTAGACAGTTGCGGTCGAAGATGCTGGGTCACTGCCTTAACGTGGCCACATGGGACTTGGTCAGAACACAACCCGGCAGAACACAACAGGCCGGCCGGTAGTTGCGCTCTTGAGCCGCGAGGGACTGGAAGAACCCGCGAATCTGGCGCAGATCCGCGAGGCCGCCGAAGTGCGTATGTGCACCACCACGAGCCTCGGGGCCGCACTGGCGGATGGACAGGGCGCCGATGTCCTGCTGCTCTGGGATTTCTTCTCCGCGGCGCTTCGGGAGAACTGGGCGCATGCGAAGGCCTTGCGATGGGTGCACGTGTGCGCCGCCGGCGTCGACGCGATGCTGTTCGACGAATTGCGGTCGTCGCAGGTCACGGTCACCAATGCCCATGGCGTCTTCGACGGGCCGATCGCCGAGTTCGTCCTGGGGTCGATCATCGCCCAGGACAAGCAGTTCCACCGGTCAAAGCGGCTGCAGCACGAGAAGCGGTGGGAACGTCGCGACACCATCCGAACCGCAGGTCGCAGTGCCCTGGTGATCGGGACCGGCGGGATCGGCCGGGCGGTGGCCCGGTTGCTGCGGGCCGCCGGGCTGCAGGTGACCGGAGCCGGTCGTACCCGACGCGTCGACGATCCGGACTTCGGGACGGTCCTGGCCACCGATGACCTCGCCGGGTACATCGGACGGTTCGACAACGTCATCACCATCGCCCCGTTGACGGAGAAGACCACGGGGCTGATCGACGCAGAAGTGCTGGCGGCGATGAAGCCGACCGCGCACCTCATCAACGTCGGACGGGGTCAGCTCGTCGACGAACGTGCGCTCATCGATGCGCTGCGGTCCGGGAGTCTCGCGGCGGCGTCGCTCGACGTGTTCGAGGTGGAACCCCTACCGGAGGCGAACCCACTCTGGGAGATGGAGAACGTGAACGTCTCGGCCCACATGAGCGGGGACGTCGTGGGCTGGCGCGACGAGCTGGCCGACCTGTTCCTCGACAATCTGCGCAGGTATGCGGCGGGGCAGTCACCGACCAACGAGGTAGACAAGACGGCCGGGTATGTACGGGCCGGCTGAGGAGCCGGGGCCTCGCCGGGTCGACCGGAAGCGGCCGGGTACGCGCAGGCCGGCTGACATGTTTCGCCCACGTTGTGCCTATTCACAGATGGATCTCAGGCTGGGCTTCTATGTTCGGTCACGTGCCTGAAATCCGACCGCGCTCGACGATTGTCGTGACGTTGTTGTGTGTTGCCGGGCTGGCTGTTGCCGGCGTGGCGCTGGCCTATTGCGTCCATCTGGGAGCGCAACGCGACGACTCCGGGCAATCCTCGGCGGAGTTCACCTACATTCCGCCGAGCCAGGCCGGATTGAACTCGACCGATGACAGCGCCGAGTCCGACGTGCTGCCCGAGGAACTCAAGACCGAGCGGTCGAAGATCATGCTCTGCACGATCGACAGCATCAGCGACGAGTTCCTGTCGGTCCACACCCCGGACGGACGCAAGCACCAACTGACCCTGAGCCCGGACACCCACGTCGAATCCGCGAAGGGCAGCGAGGTGACCGACCTCGCGAAGGGCGACCTGGTGGTGGTCAGGGTGGTCAAGAGTGACGACACCACCACCGTCGACCTCATCGTCGACGGACGGGTGTCGGCGTCGGTACCCGACAACTGACGACAATGCGGCGCACTGCCGACCGCTGGACGCCCACAACAATTGGTGATCCGTTCGCAGGTCAATCGCGGGTGCCACGGTAAGCTGAGCCGTGATGACTGTCGTCTACTTCCTGATCGCCGCAGTGGCGCTGGCCGGTGCCGTTGCACTGCTGTGGCTTGATCGTAAGCGCGTCACCGGCGTACGTCAGGAACGTGCGATCTGGGGCGACCAACACGGGTTCACATACCGCGCAACCGATCCCGACCTCAAACACGAGTTCGTCCGGGCCGGGATGAACGTCGCCGATCACCTCGAGGTCGAGGATGTCGCCGAGGGGACCTACTACGGCGAAAAGACTCTGGTCTTCGATCTCGCCGAGACGGCCACCATCGTTGCGATCCGGCGTACGACCGCGTCCAGCGTGATCATCGATCTGCGGCACGAGAAGACCCTGGCGCCGGGCGAACCAGACGTCGAACTGCTCGGTGCGATGGGCAAGCGGGTGATGTTCTCGAGCAATCTCGAGGTGGCTCGGCGGGTCTGCGACCGTCGCATGGTGACACTGGCAACCAACGCGCCCGACTACATCGAGATCCTGTGGAACGAAGGCGCCTGGTCGTTGGGTTCGATGCCGATCACCAACGATCCCGAGCGTCTCGACACCGCCCTGGAGACAGTGCGCCGGTTCACCGACCTGCTGCGGGTCCTGCCTCCGATCGTTGATCCGCAGGGTGCACCTGACCCGCGTGATCCGTCCAGTCCGACCGGGCGATCGCGCCGCGGTCTCGCCGAACCGCGCACCGAGAGCATTCGTCGCGAAGACCTCCCGCCGCGGGCATCGGGCCGTCCGTCCGGACCCGACGACCGATCCCAGGCCCGCGACGCCGAGCCGATCCGCCGGCCGTCGGTGCCCCCGCGCAGCAGCGATCCCGCCGGTCGCAGTCCGCTCCCGCCGATCCGCC
Source organism: Williamsia sp. Y721 (assembly GCF_059683565.1). NCBI lineage: Bacteria > Bacillati > Actinomycetota > Actinomycetes > Mycobacteriales > Nocardiaceae > Williamsia > Williamsia sp. Y721. Next base: position 91,797 of record NZ_JCASNH010000001.1, read on the forward strand.
AATCGGGCCCGATCCCTCGCCAGCCGGGTTCGCCCGGTACCACCCCCCGCAGACCTGGAGGACCCGTTGACTGACCCTGTAGCCCCTGAGATCGTTCCCGCCGGTGGACTCCTCCGGTTGGCCGAACTGGTCAAAGAGTTGGCAGTGGTCCACGGCAAGGTGACGTTGTCGTCGGGTGCCGAAGCCGACTACTACGTCGATCTGCGTCGCGCGACGTTGCACCATGAGGCCTCCGCGCTCATCGGCGCGCTCCTGCGTGAGCTGACCTCCGACTGGGACTACGTCGCGGCCGGCGGTCTGACCCTGGGCGCGGATCCGGTGGCCACCGCGATCATGCATGCCCCCGGTCGTCCGATCAATTCATTTGTGGTCCGCAAGGCGGCCAAAGCCCATGGCATGCAACGGCAGATCGAAGGCCCCGACATCGTCGGGCAGCGGGTGCTGGTTGTCGAGGACACCACCACCACCGGTAACTCGCCGCTGGCCGCCGTGCGCGCGCTGCGTGATGCCGGAGCGATCGTGGTGGGTGTGGCCACCGTTGTCGACCGCAACACCGGCGCCGACGCGGTCATCGCGGCCGAAGGCGTCGAATACCGGTCGCTGCTCGGTCTGAGCGACATCGGCCTGGCCTGAGTGGAACAGGAAGCCGGCCCGACAGAGTGGGGTGAACCGGCCGTCGGCGTAGGTCCCTGGACCGACGAATACGGCACCGAGCCACCCACCGATCCGCGCTACGATCCGGAACTGCTCGCCACCGGTGATCGCCGCAATGTGGTTGACGCGTACCGCTACTGGACGCGGGAAGCGATCGTCGCCGACCTCGACACGCGGCGCCATCCGTTTCACGTGGCCATCGAGAACTTCGGCCACGACGGCAACATCGGCACCGTGGTCCGCACCGCCAACGCCTTCATGGCGCAAGCCGTCCACATCGTCGGGCGCCGCCGGTGGAACCGGCGGGGCGCGATGGTGACCGACCGCTATCAGCATGTGTTTCACCATGAATCGGTCCACGACCTGATGGTCTGGGCTCGGGAGAACCAGCTCTCTGTGGTCGCGGTGGACAACACCCCGGGCTCGGTCCCGGTGGAGACCGCGGATCTTCCGCGCGAATGCGTGCTGCTGTTCGGCCAGGAAGGTCCCGGTGTGAGCCCCGACGCGCAGGAGCAGGCCGACCTGACCGTGTCGATTGCGCAGTTCGGATCGACCCGATCCATCAATGCCGGTGTCGCGGCCGGCATTGCCATGCATGCGTGGATCAGCAGGCACGCCGATCTGGATCAGGCCTGGTGAACCCGCCACCGGGAGCTGACCCTGAAAAATGGCGAATACCGTGGTGCCGAGGGTAAATAGCCCTCGGCGCCGTGTTATTTGACAGTTTTCAGGGTGATTCGATGAGGTTGGCCCGGAGTGAATTCAGGTTCGATCCGTCGAGACCCAACCCCTTTGTGAAGTAGCCCTCGATATCGCCGAACTCGCCGCGCATCTGCTCGAATGCGGTATCTAGATAGACCTTTTCGACTCCGAGGACCGGCTGCAGTACAGACGGGTCGCCGCCTGCGGCCTCGAACCCGGCAAATATCGGATGGAGCGCAGGCAGCAGCTGGTCATTGGTGAGCAGGTAGTCGCGGTAGACGTCGGCCTCATCGACGCCGAGTAGCGAGAGCAACGCCGCCGCAGCCCAGCCGGTCCGGTCCTTGCCCGTCGTGCAATGGAACAGTGAAGGTCCTGGCTGCGCCCCCGCCAGGCCGGTGAAAAGGGTCTTATAGGCTGCCAAAGCACTTGGTAGCGTGATGATCTGACGATATGTCCCGGTCATCATGTCGGTCCCTCGACCACCGCCGAGCGCCGAGCTGAGCTGGGCGACAGAGTCGGGATCGGTAAAGACCTTGCCGAGGTTCGCGGGTAGGGCCGTCGCCGAATCGGCGAGGACGTCCAGTGGCAGGTCGTTGACGCCGTCCAGCCCGGGGTCGGGTGCGGCGCTTCGCTCTGCCGCGGTCCGCAGGTCGTAGACGGTCTTGATCCCGAGTCGATCGAAAGTTTCCCGGCCGCTCTCGCCGAGCCGGTACAACTCGGTGGAGCGGTAGACGGTTGATCCGCGGACCCGGCCACCGTCACCGGTCTCCCAGCCCCCGAGATCACGCAGATTGGGCACACCTGCCACGGCGTAGGGATGTCCTGCTGTCACATTGTCCATTTCACAACTCCTTCATGCGTAGCTCGTTCGGACTGAGACCGAAACGCGAGCGGAATTGGTTACGCATGGTTGCCACCGACGGGAATCCGGAGGCCGCCGCGACCTCGCCGATCGACAACAAACGGTTGCTCAACAGCATCTCTCGAGCGGTTTGAGCTCTGCGCTCGGCGATGATGGCGGCCAGCGAGTCGTCGGAGTCCTCGAAATGACGATAGAGCTGACGACGACTGATGTGCAATGCCCTGGCTATCGAGTCAGGCGTGAAATCGGCGTCACAGTGGTTGCGTTCAACCAGATCGATCGCGGCCTGGCGGACAAAGAGTGTGTTGTCGTTGAGCTGATAGCTGTCGTAATTGAGTTGTGCCAGTGCGGCACGGACCAGTTCGATCGCTGCGTGCTCGGTCTCGGCGTCGGGTTCGGTTGCCACACCGGCGGCGGTGTCGTAGGCGAACTGGCGGATGAAGGCTGCGGTCGCCCGGGAGAGCAACGTATGAGATGCGACCGGCCTGCGGGCGAACTCGGCGGTCTGGCGCTGCACTCCGAGCAGGTCGAGTGGTATCACCAGTCCTGCGGGGTCAGCGATGGAATCCGTGCGTTCGACGTACGGTGCGGCATTGCTGATGATCACCAATTGACCTGGCCGGTAAGCGTAATCGCGGGTGCCCTGCTTGACGGAAGCGTTGCCGCGCAGCGTGTGAACCCCGACGACAAGATCCTCCGACGGTTGCTCGCGGATGAGGGCTTCGGTGCGTTCGACCCGGAAAGGGGTGTGCAGCGAGCAGAAGGTACCCATCGTGGACAGTTGCCGGACATACATCACCGAATCGAAGTCGTCGGGGTCGTCGATGTTCAACCGAACGTGCTGTCCGTAGTACGGGATACCTTCGCGACCTTTGAGCCGGATCTCATTCGGTCTGGCCGCGACTCCGGGGTCGATTCCGATCCGTCGCTCCCAATCGGTGATCATCTGGGTCGGTAAGCCGCGGTGGACAACGGGTTCGCCCGCAGAGGTCTGCGTCATCGCATACTCCTGGATTGATCTGTCCCGAACGCAGCTGCCGAAAGTCGGTTCCGGCGCGGAAGCACCAGCGCCGACGCGATCAGGAAGCACAGCGCACCGATGAAGGTGCCCCAGTTCGCGATTGTGGTGTCCACGGTGACCCCGGACGTGGTGATGTATGCGCCGACCGCGGAGACCCCGAAGGCGATGCATCCCAGCAGGTTCACCTGTGTGGACCACCAGTCGCTGCTGCTCGGCTTCCAGAACGTGTCGGTGTGGGTGAAGGCCACGACGAGCAGAAAGCCACTGACGAGGAAGAAGACGGAACCGCCGGCGTCGGGACTCCAGACCAGATCCCGCTGGGACGGTATCGAGTGCGCGTCCAGTGCCGCGGTGGTGCTCACGTTGAACATCAGGGTGCCGACGAATTGAGTGGAGGCGGCGAGCCATTCGGCCCGGACCATTGTTCCCGAACCATAGGAGACCGGCGTGGTGACTGCACCACTGCGCAGCAACTGCACCAGTGCGGCGGCGGTGAAGAACCAGGCGCCAACGAAGTAGCAGATGTTGGATGCAGATGCCCCGGCCCAGGAACCGAAACCGGGGGCAGACCCCAACGCGAACAGGAACGAGCCGATCATGAAGCCCCAGCACTGCTTTTGCAGTGTCGGGGTGAACACGACCCGATGCCAGGTGGGTGTCACAACACCAGTACTCATGACGCCAGGGCGTCCTTTCCGCGAGGGGGTTCCGGGTAATTCGGTGGTCAGCGAAGTCGGCCGGGAACCGTTGTCATCCAACAATTCCCGGCCGACATGCGGTAAATCAGTGGCTGAAGTGTGAGCCTTCGCCCACCCGCGGCATCGGTGCGGTGAGGCTGTCGAGGAAGGCCACCTCACCCTCGAGGTCACGGAGGAGGGCGTTGGCCAGGTCGTAGCTCAGTCCGGCACGGACAACAATGCGTTGCACGGTCATGTCCGCCATGTCGTCGGCCATCGGATATGCCGGAACCAGCCACCCCTTCATGCGGAGTCGGTCCGAGAGATCGTAGAGATTCCAGTTCTTGGAGTGATCGTCCTTCAGGCGCCAGGCGAAGACCGGGATCGTGTCACCCTTGCTGACGAGTTCGAACGGACCGATCTTTTCGATCATCGCGGAAAGATGTTGTGCCACATCGAGGGATCCCTGCTGCACCTGGCGGAAGCCTTCGCGGCCCAGACGCAGGAACATGTAGTACTGGAGCAGGACCTGAGCGCCGGGGCGCGAAAAGTTCAGCGCCAGTGTCGGCATGTTGCCGCCGAGGTAGGAGCAGTGGAAGATCATGCTCTCCGGAAGCGCCGCGGCGTCCCGCCACACGATCCAGCCCACGCCCGGGTACACCAGGCCGAACTTGTGGCCGGAGGTGTTGATCGAGACAACGCGGTCGACACGGAAATCCCACTCCAGGTCAGGCTGGCAGAACGGGGCGATCATCGCACCTGATGCGCCGTCGACGTGGATCTTCACATCCAGGCCGGTATCGGCCTGGATCGCGTCGAGCGCCTTGGCGATCTGAGCCACCGGCTCGTACAAGCCGGTGTAGGTCTGGCCCATGATCGCGACCACGCCGATGGTGTTCTCGTCGACGTACTTGTCCAGTTCGTAACCGTCGAGCACCATGTGGTCGGGGCTCACGGGAACCCAGCGGGGCTCGACCTCGAAGTAGTTACAGAACTTCTCCCAACAGACCTGAACAGCGGTCGACAGAACGATGTTCGGGGATTCGGTGGACTCACCCGCGGCCTTGCGGCGGTGCTGCCAGTGCCGCTTGAGTGCGAGACCGCCGAGCATGCAGGCCTCGGAGGAACCGATGGTGGACGTGCCGATGGAGCTGTCGACGTCGGGCACATGCCAGAGATCGCCCAGAATCTTCCAGCAGCGTTCTTCGATGGCCGCCGTCTGCGGGTACTCGTCTTTGTCGATCATGTTCTTGTCGACAGTTTCCGCGTACAGCTTCTTGGCCTCGTCGTCCATCCACGTACTGACGAACGTGGCCAGATTCAGCCTGGCGTTACCGTCGAGCATGGCCTCGTCATGCACGATCTGGTACGCGGTCTCCGGAAGGCTTTGCCCCTCGGGAATTTTGAACTTCGGAAGCTCTGTCGCCTCACCGGGTCGCACGAAAACCGTGTTGAGTGTCAACGAGTCACCGATATTGGTGGTTTGGCGTGCATTGGTGTGCTGTTGGGGTGCCATTGATTCTCCTGATCTGATCCGGGCTCGGGCTCGCAATGTGTTTCGTGAGTTGTTCAGCGCTGACCGCGCTCTAGACCTCGACCGGTGGGTAGAGGCGATCCATGGTGTATTGCCGGTTCCGTCTTGCAGCCAGCGACGACAGGGCCAGGCAGGTCACGGTGATACCTGCGAGTACGGCTATGGCCACCCACAAGCGGTAGTCGACGCCGCCGACCGTCAGCTGTCGCAATCCGTTGACGGTGTAGGTCATCGGGTCGAAATGGTGGATGTACTGGAAGGGTTTGGCGGTGGTGGGTACCGGATAGATGCCGCCGGCCGAGACCAGCTGCAGCATCAGGAAGGCCAGGGTGGCAACACGTCCCACCGCGGTTCCCAATACGGCGTTGAACATCTGGATGATCGCCAGGAATGTCGCGACGACCAGCAAGAGGAACCCGAAGGTGGCGACCGGGTACTTGGCGTCGAGTCCGACACCAAAGGTGACCACCGTGTACAGCACGGCAGCCTGGGCGAAGCCGACGGCGAACGCGGGGGCGTACGAGGCCAGGACGACGCGGAGTGACGACAAGCCCTGGGCGATCGGACGGGACTGCAACGGTGTCAGCAGCATCCAGGTGATGATGCCGCCGACGAACAGGGCCAGCGACATGAAAAACGGTGCGAAACCGGTTCCGAAGGTGGGCGCCTCGTTGGTGTACTGCTCTTTGAGCGCCACCGGGTTCGACAGCGTTGCGGCGATGTCCTTCTTCTGCTGATCGGTCCACGACGGCAGTGCCTTCACGCCTTCATCGAGACCCGACGCCAGCTCCGCTGCACCCGCCGACAACGCGGCGGTGCCCGCTGCGAGTTGATTGGCGCCATCGCTGAGTTGGACCAGACCGCTACTCAATTGATCTGCACCGGAACTGAGTTCGCCCGCAGCAGCACGAACGGCGAGGAGGTCACTCTGGGCGCCGCCGTTCTCGATGAGCGTCATCCCGAGCCGGACCGGGCTCGACGGATTGCCGAGTTCGGCCGACAGGATCTGCGCGTCGTTGCGGACCTGCGTCAATGTGCTGTCAGTCCCTGTCCCTGCACCTTCGGCGACCAGGAGTCCCTGTGCCTGGACCAGCGTCGCGGCCAGACGCTGCATCACCGGATCTGGGCTCGACTGCATCTGCGACACAACGGAGTCCAGCACCCGGCCGGCCTGCGACTGGTTGTTCGTCGTGCCTGCCAGCTGGTCGGCGATCGCCGCCGAATTGGTGCTCAGGCGATCGGCGGTGGCGCTGACCTCGCCGGCACTGAGGCCGGTACCGGTGTTTGCCAGTGCTGCGATCAACGGGTCCGTCGCGCTGGTCAGCGCACCGGTAACTTCGTCGATCGCCGTGGCCAGCTGCGCACCACCGTCTTTGGCGGTCACCAGGTTCGTGGCCAGTTCCTGGGCCCCGGTGTTGGCGGTGACCAATCCGGAACTGAGTTCGTCCGCGCCGTCGGCGGCCTGCCTGACCTTGTCCTCGAGCGGACCGGCCTCGTTGAGGACGATGCTGAACGTCTGTGCGCCCACTTGTGCGCTGACCTGGTTGACCACCTGCTGTGCGGCGTCCTGGCCGATGACCGTGGCCAGGTAGTTGTTGGCATCGTTGTAGGTGAAGATCAGTTCGGCCGACGTGGGATCGGTGCCGGTCGGTGAGGCGATAGATTCGCTGAAGTCCTCGGGCAGCGTGATCGAGAAATAGTACTTTCCGTGCGCGACGCCGTCCGCGGCCTCTTCTGCCGAGACCTCGTGCAGATCCAGCTGTTTGGAGTCGATCAGACCTTGGACCACCTGATCGCCTGCCTTCAGGGGCTCGCCCTGCACGGTTGCGCCCCGGTCGGCGTTGACCAGTGCGACCGGGATCTTGTCCGCTGCGGCAAAGGGATTCCAGAACGCCCACAGATACATGGCGCCATAGAGCAGGGGCATCAGGACGATGACTGCCAGCGCGAGCCGCGGCATCCGGCCGCGGTAATAGCGTTTGAAATCGCTTCCCGGTGAGAAGGCGGCAAACATGTCAGGTCCGATCTGCGGTGTCGAGGCCTACGAACTCGTCGTCGGTGAGGTTGTGGACCGCAATCACTTCGCGGACACCACGTTCGGGCGTCACGGCGTTGATGTCGGCGGTGATGATGGTCTGGCCGGTGCCCAGAACGATCAGACGGTCGAGGAGCTTGTCGGTGTTCTCGACCCGGGCGAGCTTGTCGACTCCGCCGACCACCAGCAACGGAGGCCTGCCGATGTTCGCAACGGCAATCCTGAACAGTGCAGCGGTCAGTTCGGGAAGCTCTTCGACATAGGCTTCCATCGGGGGGAGTGGGTACGGGCCGAACACCGGGGCGCAGATCCGCTCGAGGTCCTCGGTTCGTGATTGCCGGACCCACCGATACCACGGCGCGGTCCACCGGATCTGCTCTGTCACAACGTCACTGACCCGAATGGTCTGTTCGATACCATCGACCTCGTCGATGTTGGCGATCGCGGCCTGATCGAACAGGTGGCCGGCGGCGTCGGTGAGACCAAAGGCGGTCAGGTGTCCGGAGGTGGGCTTCATCCGCCCGGCGAGGGTGAGCAACAGGGCAGTCCGTCCCCGCCCGCCCGGCCCGGACAGGATCGTGACACCGCCTTCGGCGACACGAAAGCTGACGGGACCGTAGATGTGGCCCCACGAAGCGCGTACGCCGATGCTCTCGGCCACGATCAGTGTCACCAGGAACCGCCCTCTGGATAGAGCTGTGCCATCGCAATGCCTTTCATGGGAACTGGCGACTCCGCACCGGCGAATTCGCAGGCGCGGAGTCCATCGTCAATGCAGTTGTGTTGCCAGGGCCGTGATGTTCAGAGCGTGTTCTTGAAGATTTCGCCGCTCTTGATGATGAGGCTGAAGTTCTTCTCCGGATCGGACAGAACCGAGAGGTCTTCGAGCGGGTTGCCCTCGACCAGCAGGAGGTCGGCCCACGAACCCTTTTCGATGACCCCGAGTTTCGCGGATCCGTAAGGGTTGCGCTCGCCGGACATCTCGAACAGATCGGCGTTTCCGGAGGTGAGCATCCGCAGTGATTCGAGATTCGAGTAGTGGTCGCCGAGACGGGTGGCCATCACGCTCTGCAGAGGTGCTGACTGCGGCTCGAGAAGCAGATCGGTGCCAAATGCCACCTTGACGCCGTACTTCTTGGCCCAGGCGTACACGTCGTCGGTACCGTGACAGATCTGCCGATTCTTCTCGGCGCGGTCGGGATCGGGATAGTGATGGTCGGCCTCGGCGAACGGCTGCATCGAGAGCCACAAGCCCTTCTCGCCGATGAGAGCCACGGTGGACTCGTCGGCAAGATGTCCGTGCTCGATGGAGCGGACACCGGCGTCGATGGCCCGCTTGATCCCGGGCACGGTGTAGACGTGGGTTGCGACGTACGTGCCGTAGTCTTCGGCTGCCCTGACGGCAGCGCGGATCTCTTCCGGTGTGAACTGCAGGGTGTAGAGGGGGTCGTACATCGATGCGGCGCCGCCACCGATGGTCAATTTGATCTGCGAGGCACCCTTGCGGAGCTGCTCGCGAACAGCGGCGAGCACGCGGTCGACACCGTCTGCGGTGCGGGTGAATCCAATTGAATCCGTGCGACTTTCGGTACCGCCGAAGACCGGCGGTGTCTCGTAGACAAAGGCGAAGTCGGCATGGCCGGAGGTCTGCGAGATCATCGCCTGGCTCGGGTAGATGCGGGGGCCTGCGAAGTCTCCGCGATCGATGACGGTCTTGACCGGTGCCAGATCGCCGCCCATGTCGCGGACTGTCGTGAAGCCGCGCAGCAACATTCGTTTGGCTTCGGAAAGAGTGTTGGCGAACAGTAGACCGGTCGGGCCGGCCACAAAGTCGAGGTAGCCGTTCGCATTGCCCATCAAGTGGACGTGAGCGTCGGTCAAGCCGGGCATGAGGAACCGTCCGCCACCGTCGATGACCTTGGTGGGCCTGCTCGGGTCATCTGCGATGGGAGACGTCGATACCGCGGAAATATGCGGCCCGTCTATTAATACATCGGCATTTTCTACGAGACGGTCCGAGTGACCGTCGAAGACCCGTACATTTCTTATGATAAGCCGCTCGCTGGCAGGCCCTTGGCTGGACATGGATGTCAATCTAGCTCAGCTTTGTCCGAAATGTCCAAGAGCTGAGTTTGTTTCGAATTGATTGAACTTGGCACGAAATCATCCCTTCGGATCCAGGTGTCAGTCGTTGGCCCAGCCTTGCGAATCGCGTGGTCGAAGGCCGTTTCTTGACGGATCTCGATCGGAGGTGATTGCTGGGACAACGTCTGTAGAAAAAGGTAAAGCAGCCCGCCTGCGGCGGCACGATATCGCCCGATCTGGCACGTTTTTGCTTTATCGAGATTTGGTTTCGTTTCTGTGGTATCCGGATCGCTGGACGGCGTGAATTGCAATATAGATACGCATTCGGGCCGGCAAGTGAACATTCTTTTTGGTGCGATCACGCTCCCGGCGACGACGGTCGGGTCTGCGCCGAGAGAACGTGTTGTTGGCACAGAATCAACGTGGCGATGCCGCCGTCCGCTTGCGCCCATTGCGTCTTCGGCCCGTCATCTGGGAGTGTTGGGACACGTTCATTGGCTCGCACGCACCTGATCCCCACTGATTCTTTGAGTCTGGTTTGAAATACTTCGAATCGTCGACGCCCTGATGGTCGGTCCCACGTCGATCCGGGTTGTGTTCGTTTGGCACAACCGCGGTTCGGCAAGGGAGTTCATCCAAACAGGGGTGTCTCTTGAGAAGGGCCGAGATGAGCCAGATCCCCGACCAGTTGTCCACCGAGCAGTCGCCCGACGATCAGAGCCCCGACAACGAACTGCCAGGCGATGGTCCGGTCGGTACAGAACCGGCCGACATACCGGCCGCTGATGAACCGCAGAAGCCCAGGTTCCACCGAATCCGTCAGTGGCTCAGCAAGTTCGAGCCGGTCGGATTGGTGTTCGGCCTCTTCTTCTACGCCTGGTCGATGTCGCCCTCGCTGCTACCCCGTACGTGGGTTCTGCAGGCGGTCGCGACCGGCATCAGCACCGCGATCGGTTACGGCATCGGTGTTCTGTTTGTTTGGGTATGCCGTAAATGCGGGTTGACCCGTGAGTGGCCGAGGACATGGCGGCGGTTCGGCTGGTATGCGATCGCGCTCGCGGCAGTGATCGTGTTGCCGCTCTTTCTTGTCCTTGGCTCGTGGTGGCAGGACATCACACGTGAACTGGTCGGGATCGAACCCGGGAGTAGCTGGGACTACCTCGGGGTGTTCGCCGTAGGTGTTGTGGTGTTTTTCGTCTGCCTGTACCTGGGACGTGGGCTTCGAGCACTGTCGAGGCTCTTCTATCGATTGATCGACCGATTCCTCCCGACCCCGGTTGCGATCGGCGCCAGCGTCCTGGTGGTCGCGGTGGTGTTCTTGCTTGCAGTGGACGGTTTGGTGACGACCGGGGTGGCCCGGGTCGCCAACGGATCTGCCATGGTCGCCGATGAAGGAACTGCCGAGGGCGTGGTCCAACCGACGGAGCCGGAGCGTTCGGGGTCCCCGGGATCGGTGGAGAGTTGGGACTCGCTGGGCCGCGAGGGCCGCACATTTGTGGCGGGCGGCCCGCGTCAGCAACAGATCGCAGAGTTGACCGGGCAACCGGCGCAGGAGCCGATCCGGGTGTACGCCGGTCGGGCGTCGGTGGACGACGACGGATTCGAAGAGGGTGAGGCGACGGTGAACGCGCTGGCCGACAGCGTCGTTGCCGAACTCGACCGCACCGACGCCTTCAGTCGTCAGTATCTCGCCGTGGTCACCACCACCGGCCGAGGCTGGGTCAACCAGAATGTCGCGGCATCTCTGGAATACCTCGCCGGTGGAGACTCTGCGATTGCGGCCATGCAGTATTCGTTCCTCCCGAGTCCGCTGGCATTTCTCGCGGACAGGGAAACGCCTCGTTTGGCCGGACGGGCGTTGTTCGAAGCGGTCTACGAGCGTTGGAGTTCTTTTCCGGAAGACGATCGTCCCAAGCTCCTGGTATTCGGAGAATCGTTGGGTTCCTACGGTTCGCAGGATGCCTTCTCCGGCGCACAGGACATGATCTCCAGGACCGATGGTGCATTGTTCGTTGGAACCCCCAACTTCACCGAGCAATGGCGACGGATCACCGATTCGCGTGATCCCGGCAGCCGGGAGATCCTGCCGGTGATCTACGGGGGCGAGAACGTCCGGTTTGCGTCCTCGCCTGAGGATCTCTACGAGCCGGGGATGGGCGAGTGGGAGAGCCCGCGGGTCGTCTACTGGCAGCATGCGAGCGACCCGATCGTCTGGTGGTCATCGAAACTTCTTCGTAGCAAACCGGACTGGCTCGATGAACCACGCGGCGACGACATCGACAAGGGTATGACGTGGATCCCGTTCGTCTCGTTCTGGCAGGTCACCCTCGACATGGTGTTCGCCGCCGAGGTGCCCTACGGTCACGGGCATTCGTATGGGCCGGGGGCGGTGTTCTTCTGGAATCAGATACTCGACCTGAACAATCAGGAACTCTCTGATCGTGTCTATGCGGCCCTGGATGAAAACTGATTCCCACAGTCGTCGAAGGCCACGCGTTTGCAGGCGTTTGACACCACCGGGTTCAACGGACACCGCCCATGCTCGTCCACCTCGGGAAGGGGACGAGCATGGGCGGTATCGGGCTGAGAGCCGGTAAGGGTCGGGGTCTGGCCGGCCGGTGTCGGAGCTAGCCGGCCGTATCGGAGGCCTCGGTGGGTGCCTTTTGAACCGGGTCGACCATCGCTTCGTCGGAGTCACGCCTGCGCCAGCGCTTGTACAGCTCGCTGAGGATCGGCAGCACCGAGACGAACACGATGATCAGGAAGATGTAGTCGATGTTGTCCTGGATGAAACCGATCTGCCCGAGCCAGAAGCCGAGCAGGGTCACACCCGCACCCCAGACGATCGCGCCGATGACGTTGTAGACGAGGAACGTCCGGTAGCGCATCTTCGCGGCACCGGCGACCAGTGGTGCGAAGGTGCGCACGATGGGGACGAAGCGGGCCAGGAAGATCGTGATGGGGCCATGCTTCTCGAAGAACTCGTGGGCCTCGTCGATGTACTTCTTCTTCAGGATCCGGGCATCGGGCTTGAAGAGCGAATAGCCGAAGCGGTTGCCGAGGAAGTATCCGACCTGGTCGCCGAGGAACGCCGCGATCGGGATGGTCACCAACAGGACCCAGAGCGGGGCGAACGGCTCGATCTCATCGGATTTCGCGGCCACGATCAGGCCGGCGGTGAAGAGTAGGGAGTCACCGGGCAGCAGCGGGAACAGCAGCCCCGACTCGATGAACACGACGAGCAGCAGGCCGCCCAACATCCATGTTCCGAACGAGTTGAGGAGGTTGATCGGGTCCAGGAACCCAGGCAACAAGGCCACTTCAGTGGTGGTCTGGGCAAGAAGAGTCTCGATCACAGAAGCCAAGGGTACCGGGTGATGACCATTGCGCCTCAATCTGGCGGTCCGGGAGGCGCGCCGCAGATGTGGACTTGCCATACTTGTTCAGAGACAACCACGAAACCTGCTGCTGGAGGACATATGCCCATTGCAACCCCCGAACAATATGCACAGATGCTCGATGCGGCCAAAGAAGGTGGGTTTGCATTCCCGGCCATCAACTGCACCTCGTCGAACAGCATCAACGCCGCGATCAAGGGATTCGCCGACGCCGGTAGCGACGGAATCATCCAGTTCTCGACCGGTGGTGCCGAGTTCGGGTCGGGCCTGGGCATCAAGGACATGGTCACCGGTGCGGTGGCGCTGGCCGAGTTCGCCCACGTTGTTGCCGAGAAGTACAACGTGCTGGTCGCACTGCACACCGATCACTGCCCCAAGGACAAGCTCGACACCTACGTCCGCCCGCTGATCGAGATCTCGCAGGCCCGCGTCGACGCAGGCAAGAACCCGCTGTTCCAGTCGCACATGTGGGACGGCAGTGCGGTGCCGCTCGACGAGAACCTCGAGATCGCCAAGGAATTGCTGGCCAAGGCCGCAGCCGCGAAGATCGTGCTCGAGATCGAGATCGGCGTCGTCGGTGGCGAAGAAGACGGTGTCGAGAACGAGATCAACGACAAACTGTTCACCACCGCCGAAGACTTCGAGGCCACCATCGAGGCACTCGGTGCCGGCGACACCGGTAGCCGTTACCTGCTGGCCGCAACGTTCGGCAACGTGCACGGCGTCTACAAGCCGGGCAACGTCAAGCTGCGTCCCGAGGTCCTCAAGACCGGCCAGGAAGTGGCCGTCAAGAAGCTGGGTCTGCCCGAGGGCTCCAAGCCCTTCGACTTCGTCTTCCACGGCGGATCGGGCTCGCTCAAAAGCGAGATCGAAGAGTCACTGAGCTACGGCGTCATCAAGATGAACGTCGACACCGACACCCAGTACGCGTTCACCCGGCCGATCGCCGGACACATGTTCGAGAACTACGCCGGCGTACTGAAGGTCGATGGCGAGGTCGGCAACAAGAAGTTCTACGACCCGCGCAACTACCTGAAGAAGGCAGAAGCGTCGATGAGCGAGCGCGTCGTCGAGGCCTGCAACGACCTCAAGTCGACGGGCAAGTCGATCCTGGGCTGATAGCAGCTGTAGAGCATCAGTCCGACGCTCAGAGCATCAGTCCGACGAGGACTGCCAGCGCCAGCAAGATCAACGCAGCGGCCGCACACAAGACCGAGGTATCAACCCGGCGGTGCGGTCGTTGCGTCGTTGTCATGCGAATCCCGCTGGAATCGACCTCTGTCTGCCGATAGGCCGATTGCGGGCCCTGCTGCACCGGACCCCGTTGACCTGCCGGATACGGCTGGGGCGGACGGTGACCGCGATAGGACTCGGGCGAATATGGCCGACCCGGGTGAGCCTGCGAATAGACAGGCGGGGGACTGGTCCGGGTGTGACCGGGTTGGGTGTGACCGGGCTGGGCGGGATAAGGCGTCGCCGAGTAGGCGGCAGGTGGCGTATAGGTGCCTGGGCGAGATGACGCAGCCGATGCCTGGTTGAACTGGGCAGTCGGCGCCGGCGCCCAACGCGGCGTGTGTGGCGGCGCGTGATGTCGCGCAGTGGGCACCGGGGCGGTGGTGGCGCGAGAATTGTCCACTGCGGACCAGTCCGACAGGCCTGACTGCGGGACCGATCCGACGTCAGTGGCTGGTGCGTTCACCACACGGTCTTCGGCGGGCGTATTCAGGGATGACCGATCTTGCGATGAGGGCACCTGACGAAGCCTAGCGGCATGGAACGGAAGAAATGCAGGCGTTCATCGAGCGATCAGTCCTTGCAGACCTTCCATTCACCGTCGATCTTGCTCAGCGTCAATGCCACATCCAACTTTTCGTTGGGCGTTGCGGTCTTGTAGGCGATCACTTCGACCACCGCAGCGTTGCCGTCGTCGATGATCTTCGAGGCCTTGACCCCGTCGACACCAACGAGCTCGTTGTCGGCCTGCTGGAGCCGATGATCTTCCGCGAACTCCTGATCGGACATCGCGGTGAAGCGTTCCTGGGCCTCACCACAGGTGATGGAACGAAGTACAACGATGTTGCCGTCGCGCAACGCGGTCACGTATTCGAGCGCGCGGTCGGCCGCGACATCGGCGGGGGCTACCGAGTCTTCACTGTTGCCTGCCACCAGGGCGATCACCACGACAACGGCTGCGACGATCGCGACCAGTGCAACGAGTGATGCCCACAGACCCTTGCGGGACTTCTTGGGGTTTTTGTTCTCGGGCGGTCGCTTCTGTGGGTTGCCGCCCCCGGCTGGAATATATTGCGGCGCAGCAGGTTCGGCTTTCCAGTTTCCGGCGGGTGATGACGGGGTGGCCGGACGTGTGGCCGCAGGTGGCGGCGCGACCTTTCCGATGTTGATCCGTTCGGTTGCTGCTTCCGAGCCGGTGTTGATCCGCTCGGTTTCGTTGTCGTCGGCAGGGGATCCGGCCGGTTCGACCGCGGAGGCCGGAGTCGGGGGCACCGCAGCGAAACGGGTGGTCTCCGCGTTGCTGAAGTCGACAGGTGGGGGCGGGGTCGATTCGCGCACCTCGGTGGCCGGTTCGGCAACAAAGGTGTTGTCCGGCGTTTCGACCACCGGCTCCGCACTCTCGGGCTCGAATGCCTCGACTTCGGATGCTGCGGGCTCGGATGCCTCGACCTCGGGTGCTGCGGGCTCGGATGCCTCGACCTCAGTTGCCTCGACCTCAGTTGTCGCCGCCTGGGGTGCTTCGACCTCGGGTGCCTCAACTCCGGCTGCCTCGGCTTCGGGTACTTCGGCCTCGGGTGCTTCGGTCTCAGGTTCGGGCACCTCGGCCCCGGATGCACCGGCCACGGACGCAGTGGCCTCATCGTGCGGTTCGCCGTCGTCTGCCGCTTCTGCGTCTTCGGGTGCCTCGACCTCGGATATCTCGGTCTCGGATACGTCGACCTCGGTTATCGCCTCGGGTGCTTCCGGCTCGGCGTCGGTCGTTTCGGGGGCCACGGCTTCGGGGGCCTCAGTCTGGGACGCCTCAGGCTGGGGTGCCTCGGTCTGCGTTGCGGCGGGTGTGGCGATCGGCCGTGTCATCCCGGCGGCGTCGGCCGCGATGTGGCCGGTGCCGGTGTTGTCGGCCGCTGTGTCGTTCGAAGGACCGTCGGTCGACCCGGTGGCCCGCGCAACGGGGGTCTGATCTGATGCAGTCTGGTCAGGTGTCGCCTGGTCGGCGCGCTCCGGCCTGCGGTCGAGACGGTTCTGCGGCGCGGCAGGCGTCTGAGCTGCCTGTCCGTACTTCTCCTCGCGACGCTTACGGAACGTCGAAAACGTCCGGTTCACAAACGAATTACCCTCATCGTCAGGATGTGACATCCACCCAGCCCTGTCCCTAGACCGACAACTGATTTCAGCGCGCAGAAGCGGGTGGACAACTCGATATCGAGATACCCCCCGCGCGGCGTTCGGCTCACCCTATCGAACCGACGGGCAGGTGGACGGGTCGACCGGTTGTCGGGCAGAGCTGCGACAATGTAGCGATGACGTCGTTCGGAGATCTTCTCGGCCCCCAGCCCACCCTGTTGACCGGTGATGACGAGGCAGAATCGGACCTGTTGAACGGTGCCGATCCAGCCGCCGTCGCAGCAGCCCATCCCACCGCTTCGATCGCCTGGGCCTACCTGGCGGAAGCGGCCATGAACGAGGGCGCGACCATCACCGCGTACGCCTACGCGCGGACCGGCTACCACCGCGGACTCGATCAACTCCGCCGCCATGGCTGGAAGGGTTTCGGTCCGGTGCCGTGGCGCCACGAGCCCAACCAGGGATTCCTGCGTTGTGTCGGGGTTCTGGCCCGGGCCGCGCAGACGATCGGTGAGGAAGACGAATACCTCCGTTGCCTCGACCTGCTCAACGAAAGTGACCCCGCTGCCGCCGGCGAGCTCGGGCTCGCCTGACTCTGCCGGTCGGCGGGGTCGCCGCCTGATCGACCGCATCCCGATCGATCGTGAGCGGATCCCCGCCCGCCTTCGTGAGCCGCTACATCGCCTGCAGGTGGCCATCGTGCCGGTCCTGCAATGTGCGGTGGGCGCGGGCCTGGCGTGGTTGATCGCAACCGAGGTCTTCGGGCACAAGCAACCCTTTTTCGCGCCGATTGCCGCGGTGATATCCCTCGGTCTCTCGGTGGGCAGGCGATGGCGCCGTGCGCTCGAGGTGACATTCGGCGTCACCGTGGGCGTGGCCGTCGGTGACCTCATCATCGCGGTGATCGGATCCGGCACCTGGCAGATCATGGTGGTGGTGGTGATCGCGATGACGTCGGCGATCCTTCTCGACAAGGGGCCGCTGGTTCCCATGCAGGCGGCCAGCTCGGCGGTGCTCGTCGCGACGCTGCTGCCGCCCGGCGGGATCGAAGGCTTCAACCGCATGATCGATGCGTTCACCGGGGGTGTCGTCGCGCTCGTGGTCATCGCGCTCATACCGACGCATCCGGTGCTGCGCGCCCGGCGTGATGCCGCCGATGTCCTGTCCACGATGGCCGATGTCCTGCTCGACGTTGCGGGAAGTCTGCGCCGGATGGATCAGGATCGGGCCCGGGCGGCGCTTCATCTTGCTCGCAGCACACAGTCGGGTATCGATGCGATGCGGTCAGACCTTTCCGGCGGCAAGGAGATCAGCCGGATCTCGCCGCTGCACTGGGCAAATCATTCACGGTTCGAGCGGGTGGCCGCGGTGGCCGATCCGCTCGACAACGCGGTCCGCAATGTCCGGGTGTTGGCGCGCCGTGCTGCTGCGGCCGTCGAGAACTCCGAACGCATCCAGCCCGAGGTCATCGAATTGGTTTCGCAACTCGGGCACGCTTTTTACGTCATCAACGACGTGATGCTGGCCGATCCGGGTCACCAGCCCGACGAAGCGGAGGGCGCACGGGTGCTGCGTAGTATCGCGCGGCGGGCGGGCAAGAGCCTGGTTGCCGACAGCGGTCTCACGGAGACCGTGATCCTGGCGCAGGTCAGGTCGACAGTGGTCGACCTGTTGATGGTTTGCGGGCTGTCGCGGGTTTCGGCGATTGCGACGTTGCGGTGAGCCGCACCCTTGCAACACATGCATAAACGTGCATATATTGGGATCCGGCTGAATCAGGCCGTATCTGTCTAACCGAGAGGGCGCTGGTGGGTCACTCGCACAGCCATGCCGGACACAGTCATTCACCCGCCGCGACGGGGGAGCACCGCAGACTGTGGCCCATGATGGTCGGCGCCATCATCATCTCGGTCTTCTTCGTCCTGGAGATCACCGTCGGCGTCATGGTGAACTCGCTGGCGCTGATCGCAGACGCGGGCCACATGCTGACCGACGTGGTGGCGATGTTGATGGGGCTCGGCGCGTTGCTGCTCGCCCGGCACGGCGCGACCGACGATGTGAAGACGTTCGGCTGGCATCGCGCCGAGGTGTTCACCGCCATCGCCAACGCGATCCTGTTGATGGGTGTCGCGGTCTACGTCCTGTACGAGGCCATCGAGCGCATTGGCACCGACCCCGACGTCCCGGGGCTCACGCTGGTGATCGTCGCCCTGATCGGTTTGGCCGCCAACATCGTTGTGATGCTGTTGCTGCGCACCGACTCCAAGGGGAGCATCGCGGTGCGCGGGGCGTACATGGAGGTACTCGCAGACGCCGTCGGATCGGTGGGTGTCCTGATCGCCGGCGTCGTCACCATGACCACGAATTGGCCTTATGCCGACCTCGTCATCGCCGTATTGATCGCCTTGTGGGTGGCGCCGCGTGCCATCCGGCTGGCCCTCGACGCCCTGAGGATCTTGGCGCAGCAGGCCCCGCAACACGTGGACGTGGACAAGATCCGGTGCGAACTCGTCGGCATCGACGGGGTCACCGACGTTCACGACCTGCATGTGTGGACCCTGACCACCGGCATGGATGTGGCGACGGTGCACCTGACCGCCACGTCCGACAATGCGGCGGTGCTGCTCGCGGCCCGTGAGGTGCTCGAGGCCCACGGACTCGATCACGCCACCATCCAGGTCGACCCGGCAGGCATGCAGGAGAACTGCCACAAGAAGATCACCTGGTAAGCCCGCCGCCAACCGCCGATAGTGCCCTCTTGGCCAGCCCCACCCGGGGTTTCGTTCGCCAAAAGGGCACAGTATCGGGATCGGGTGGGGGCTATTTTTTGATGAAGTCGAGGATGTCGGCGTCCAGGACTTTTTGGTAGTCGCCGTAGATGCCGTGCGGGGCACCCGGGTACACCTTCAGCGTGCCGTTGCGGACCAGCTTGATCGACTTCTCGGCCGCAGCGACGATCGGCACGATTTGATCGTCGGCGCCATGGGCGATCAGCATCGGTACGTCGATGGCTTTGAGGTCTTCCGTCTGATCGGTCTCGGAGAACGCCTTGACACAGTCATACGCAGCGGTGAGATTCGCCAGCATGCTCTGGCGCCAGAAGTCGTCCTTGGCACCCTGCGACACTTTCGAACCCTCGCGGTTGGCGCCGAAGAAGGTCGCGCTCAGATCCTGGTAGAACTGCGATCGGTCGTTCAGGAGTCCCTCGCGGATGCCGTCGAAGACCTCGATCGGTGTGCCCTCGGGGTTGTCTGGGGTTTGCACCATGAGCGGAGGGATCGCGCCTGCGGTGATGACCTTGGCGACCCGGCCTTTTCCGTGCTGTGCGGCGTACCGGACGACCTCGCCGCCACCCGTCGAGTGCCCGACGAGGATCAGGTCGGTGAGGTCCAGCGCCTCGACCAACTCCGCCAGATCCTTTGCGTAGGTGTCCAAGTCGTTGCCGGTTCCGGTTTTCGACGAGCGGCCGTGACCCCGGCGATCGTGTGCGATCGTGCGATATCCGGCGTCGGCGAACAGCTTGATCTCGACCTGCCAGGCGTCGGACGACAGCGGCCAGCCATGGCTGAGCAGAACCGGCTGTCCGGTGCCTTGTTCGGTGTAGTAGATCTCGGTTCCGTCGGTGGTGGTGATGTACGGCATGGTGTCCTCCTTGGTTGGTGTTCCTTTTACTTCTTTCTTTCTTCTTTCGTGAAACCAATGTTGGTCGATCGTGGTGGTGATGTCGTCGCTGCTGGCGCCCAACTCCGCAGGGTGCTGGCCGGTGTGGACATGTACCTGCTAGCCGGTAGTCGCGGGCTGAACCCTGCCCGGTACCGGGATTCGGGCGGTCAGCGTGGTGCCGATACCCGCTGGGCTTGACACCGTGAAGACACCGTTCACGGCCTCGATGCGGTCGCGTAGGCCGACAAGTCCAGAACCGTTGTCGGGCTGCGCATTTCCGGATCCGTCGTCGGTCACCATCAGGTCCAGGGTCTCGTCGTCGACCATCGCGATGACCTCGACCCCGGATGCCTGCGCGTACTTCGCGGTGTTGGTCAGCGCCTCCGCGACGACGTAGTACGCGGCGACTTCGACGGTGTCGGGCAGGCGTCCGTCGATTCGGACGGTCAGTGACACCGGTACTGCCGAACGGCGGGCAAGTGTCTTCAGCGCCGGACCGAGGCCACCTCGCGACAGGATCGCCGGATGAATGCCGCGAGAGAGCTCTTGCAGATCTGTGTGGACCAGGGACAGGGTGTCGACTATGTCGTCCAGACGACTTCGGAGATCGGGCCGGTCGTGCGGGATCGCGGCCTGGGTGCTGCGCAATTGGAGTCCGAGTGACACGATCCTTTGCTGGGCGCCGTCGTGCAGATCCCGCTCGATCGCGCGTCGCGCCTGATCGGCCGCCGCGATGACGCGCGCCCGGGAGCGGGTGAGCGCGGAGCGTGACTCGTCGTTGTAGACCGCTGTGGCCACCAGTTCTGCGAAATCGTTGAGGCGCATACGGATGTCCGCGATCGGAGCACGCTCGCGAACCCCGATGACGATCGCACCCCAGGTCCTGCCCTCCACGGTGATCGGTACACCGATGCCCGAACTGATGCCGCGCGCATGAAGGCGTGCGGCGATGGGGCCGGTGGCCTCTGCGTAGTCGGTCACCTCGATGTCGCCAGACGCGAGGACCCTTGTGGAGATGTTGTTCCCGCCGAGTTCGAGTCGTTCGCCGACGGTCAGGTCGGCGCCTGGATCAGCGGCACCACTGTCGCGTGCGGCGAGGACCAGGCAGTATCCATCCCCGGTGAAACCGACGATGGACACGTATTCGGCGCCGAGTTCGTCGGCGAGTTCGTCGGCGACTGCCGCGTACACGTCCTCCGGTTTCGTCCGCGAGGCAACGAGGGTGGCGACCCGGCGAAGCGCCGCCTGCTGTCGGCCCAGTGCGACCGTCCGCTCGTAGAGGACCTCACGATCCTGGGCAGCGGCCAACAGGGCCTCCAGGCCAGGAACCATCCGCCGTATCCGCAGCAGATCGGCGGCAGCGAGATCGGCGGGCACGAGCAGTGACCCGATCGGGCGCTCGTCGTCGCGCAGCGCAATGTGCCGCTGCGTCGAGGTACTCGGTTCTTCGTCGGTGGTGATGACAGCTCCGGGTGGCGGAAGCTCGAGTACGTCGGTCAGCCGCGCGCCGGCGGCGGTCAATGCCTGCGGGAGATCCGCTGCCCGCAACACCGTCCGAGCCAGCGCTGCGGACAGATCGGCTTCCCTTCGGCGCTGATCGGACTCGAGTGCACGCAGACGAGACTGTCCGACAAGTAAATTGGTGAGCAACGCCAAGACCAGGAACACCACGACCGCCGGACCCATGCTCTCTGTGCTCTCACTGGCGTGGAACCACGCGTACGCGACAGTGCTGGCGACCGACGTGACCACGGCGAGCCCGAATCCCCACCGCGCGGACACCACGAGGACACCGAACAGGAACACCGCGCCGAACGCATTCTCCGGCGCGAGCTGTTTGAGGAGGTGTACAACGGCCACCTCAACTGCGATGAAGATGACCGCGGTGGCAATGCCCCAGCCCAGCGGTGGCGCGGTGGGACGCAACACCAGGGCTGCGATCCGATCCCACTGTGATCCGTGGTCGATGTTCCGGCTAGCGGGAATGTTTCGGCCGACGTCTTCTGCCACGCTGAACAGTGTGGACGATCCTGACCGTATGCGCTGCATCATCGTGGATGACAGCGCTGCCTTCTGCGCTGCCGCCCGCGGCACCCTCGAAGCCGCCGGTATCACGGTCGTCGGGACTGCGACCACCTCAATCGATGCGGTGGAGATGGCGCAGACGTCCGTGCCCGACGTCGTTCTGGTCGACATCGACCTCGGCGGCGAAAGCGGCTTCGATGTCGTAGAGGCGCTGGCCGCTTCTGCGCGTCCGCCCGCGACGATCCTGATTTCCACTCACGACGAAGACGAGTTCGCAGACATGGTCGAGGCGAGCCCGGCGGTCGGCTTCATTCCGAAGTTCGCGCTGTCCGCGGACCGAATCCGGCAGGCACTCGCGGTCGCGAGCTGATGGGCCCGCAACCGCGGATCAGGTTGCGGCGTCGAGGTACATGATCACCGCGCGCACGCGACGGTGGTCATCCGGTGTATCCGCCAGATCGAGTTTGGTGAGGATGCTGCGAACGTGCTTTTCGACGGTGCCTTCGGTGATCCACAGCCGACGCCCGATCCCGGCGTTCGAGAGCCCCTCTGCCATCAACGTGAGTACTTCGCGCTCGCGCGTGCTCAGGACCTCGAGTGGGTCGTCGCGGCGACGGGCGGCGACGAGTTCGTGGACAAGCGCCGGATCGATCACCGACGCACCGTTCGCGATGCGCCTGACCGTCGCAACGAAGTCGTCGACGTCGGTGACCCGGCTCTTGAGCAGATATCCGATGCCGCGCCCACGGTCGAGAAGGTCGAGGGCATGGTCGACGTCAATGTGGGCGGACAGCAGAAGGATCGCCACGTCGGGGAAGTCGGTACGGAGCCGTTGCGCCGCCTCGAGGCCTTCGGCGTTGTGCGTCGGCGGCATCCGGATGTCGACGATTGCCAATTGCGGAGGATCAGCCCGTACCAACGTGAGGAGGTCCTCACCGGTCCCGGCCTGGCCGACGATCTCCAAGCCGGCGCCGGACAGGAGACTGGCGAGACCTTCACGCAACAGAACGTCGTCATCGGCGATCATCACGCGCAAAGTCATCGGCGGAGATTATCACCCGGCACGGGTGCTACCGCCAGAAGACGAAGAGCTGCCAGCCCCACGAGGCCAGAGCCCGGTCTGCGCCACCGAGTTCGAAGATCCCGTAGACGATGTCGAAAAAGATCCGGTTGAGCGCGGGTATGAACAGCAGCACGAAGATCAGCAGAAAGCCATACGGCGCAATCGGTTCCACCGAACGCCGCGTCTGATCCGAGAGGTAGGGCTCGATGATCCCGTAACCGTCGAGGCCGGGGATTGGGAGCAGATTCAGCAGGGCCGCGGTGATCTGCAGGATCGTGAGCATCGACAGTGCCGACCAGAAATTCAGTTCGGGCACCAGCGAGAACAGGTCTTGGCTGCCGATCACCACCAGCAAAATCACACTCAGTGCGATATTGGTCAACGGTCCCGCGGCCGAGACCAGGCTGCGTTGGGCTTTCGTGAAACCGGCCTGGTTGATGTACACCGCACCACCGGGAAATCCGATGCCGCCCAGGATGATGAACAGCAGCGGCAGACCGAGGGAGAGCCCCGGATGTGCGTACTTGAGCGGATTGAGTGTCAGGTAGCCGCGCAGCTCGGCGCCACGGTCACCGAATTTGAATCCGGTTACCGCGTGGGCGAATTCGTGCAGGCACAGCGAGATGACCCAGCCGCCGATCACCATCAGCAAGGCGCCGAAGATGGCGGTCGGAGTTCGTTCGCCACCGGCATTCCACAGGATCACCCCGCCGAGGACCGTGGCCGCGACGACCGCCAGGAACACCGGTCCCGGCCGGACGGCGCGGGCGAGCACCCCGATGGTCCCGGGCGTCACGGCCGCACCAGATGCCAGTTCTGCTGGTGCCGGTAGAACGTCGAGCGTTTGGTCGGGCGCGGCGCGGTGATGCCGTCGCGTTCGACGATCAGCGCGGGCGCGCCGGTCTGTGCGGCCCGACCGACATGCCAGCGTGAACGGAAGCGTTTGTCCAGACGTGCGCGCACCCCGGGCATCTCGGCGATCGGTTCGACCACCACCGCCTTGGCCTTGCCCCGGACCAGCAGTGTGCTGTCGACGTAACTCTCGCCGTCGAACTCATCGTCGACACCTCGTTGACGGGCCGTGCCGAGCAGGACGATCGCCATGTCGTCGCGGACCAGCGGTACCTCTGAGGCCGTCCCCTCGACGGCCAGTGCGGCAGCTCGCCTTCCGTTGGGTAGGCCGTAGACGCCGGAGGCGGGCGTCGAGAACGGGAGGACGAGGGCGACCTCGACGTCGAGTCGCTCGAGGAGCATCAGGCGGCCGATCACCGCAGCGCAGAACGCGTCTGGCAGTTCGGGCCCGGCCACCAGGACCAGGCGCTTCACCGCCGGGTCCGTCAACGTCGAGGTCAGGGCGGAGATGATCGGCGCCCGCTCGCGCGTGGTGCGAACCGCTTCAAAACCTTCCGGGATCAGGTCGGCTGCGGCCGACTCCTCGGCAATGACCCGCACAGACTCCGCGGCAATCACCCGTACATCTGTTGGTCGCACTCGGTCCTCGCTCATATCCGGTGGACCCACCTGTCCCACGCATTCACCTATGGGCGATCCTACTGATCGGAAGTCTGTGCCGAATTGCGAGCCATCACGGCGTGCGGAAGGTCCGGTCACGGATATCCGTTCGTGACCAAGTAGGGTTGACCCACGGTTCGGTGTCGCATCTGGCGTGTACCGGCCGGAAGGAGCGCGTACATGCCTGCGATCGTGCTGATCGGCGCCCAATGGGGCGATGAAGGTAAAGGTAAAGCCACTGATCTCTTGGGTGGTCGTCTGCAGTGGGTGGTGCGGTACCAGGGCGGAAACAACGCCGGGCACACCGTTGTCCTACCCAACGGCGAAACCTTCGCCCTGCATCTGATCCCGTCGGGGATCCTGACCCCCGGCGTCAAGAACGTCATCGGTAACGGTGTTGTTGTCGACCCCGGTGTGCTGCTGACCGAACTCGGGGGACTCGAAGATCGCGATGTCGACACCTCGGGTCTGCTGATCTCTGCCGATGCCCACCTGCTGATGCCGTACCACGTGGCCATCGACAAGGTCACCGAGCGGTTCCTGGGTAACAAGAAGATCGGCACCACCGGACGTGGTATCGGTCCCTGCTACCAGGACAAGATCGCCCGCGTCGGTGTACGAGTCGCCGATGTGCTGGACGAGAGCATCCTGACCCAGAAGGTCGAGGCCGCACTCGAGATCAAGAATCAGATCCTCACCAAGATCTACAACCGTCGTGCCCTCGAGCCTGCGAAGGTGGTCGAAGAGGTTCTCGGCCAGGCCGAAGGTTTCAAGCACCGCATCGCCGACACGCGACTGCTGCTGAACCAGGCGCTGGAAGCCGGTGAGACCGTGCTGCTGGAAGGCTCGCAGGGCACCCTGCTCGACGTCGACCACGGCACCTATCCGTTCGTCACCTCGTCGAATCCGACAGCCGGTGGCGCATCGGTCGGTTCCGGTATCGGGCCGACCCGCATCACCACGGTGCTCGGAATCCTCAAGGCGTACACCACCCGCGTGGGATCGGGACCGTTCCCCACGGAACTGTTCGATGAGTGGGGCGCCTACCTGGCCAAGACCGGCGGCGAGGTCGGTGTCACCACCGGACGCGCCCGTCGTTGTGGCTGGTTCGACGCGGTGATCGCCCGGTACGCCACGCGTGTCAACGGAATCACCGACTACTTCCTGACCAAGCTCGACGTCCTCTCCAGTCTCGACACCATTCCGATCTGTGTCGCCTACGAGGTCGACGGACAGCGGGTGGACGAGATGCCGATGACCCAGACCGGTTTTCATCACGCCAAGCCGATCTATGAGGAAATGCCCGGCTGGTGGGAGGACATCTCCAATTGCCGCACCTTCGAGGAGCTGCCGAAGAACGCACAGGATTACGTCCTGCGCCTCGAAGAACTCTCCGGTGCCTACTTCTCCTGCATCGGCGTCGGTCCGGGCCGCGACCAGACCATCGTTCGTCGCGAGATCATCTGATCCGAGTTTCGAACACAGGCCGCCGGTCAGCATTTCGCTGATCGGCGGCTTCTGTTTTGTTCGGCGACGATCCCGATGCTGGGACGATCTTGCGAAAACATCCCACCCCTGAAGTCTACTGTGATACAAATCACTATCGAGCAGTCAGTGTTGACTGTAATCAACGGGGGTTGAGATGGAATCAACGATCAAAAGGGAGATGTCGCGGAGGTCGCTGCTGAAGGGGGTCGGTGTCGCCGCCGCCGCCGGTTCGGTGGCGGTGGTGGTTCCGTCGCCGGTCGGTCCGGAGGCCCGAGGGGTGCCACCGGTCGGCGGCCCGCGGCGAGAGGTCGCGGTCTTCGGCGGTGGCATGTCGGGCCTGACCGTCGCCCACGAGCTGATCGAACGAGGCTTCTCCGTCGCGATCTATGAGCCGGCCTTTCTCGGCGGCAAGGCCCGCAGTATGGACGTGCCGGGACTGGTGTCCGGTGGTCGGCAGGCATTGCCCGGCGAACACGGCTTCCGCTTCTTTCCCGGCTGCTATCAGCATGTGCCCGACACGATGTCGCGTATCCCGGTCGCCGGCGGTTCGAACGTGCGTGATGCCCACCTGATCAATGTCGAAGGTGCGGTCATCACCTTCGACGACCCCGGCTACGCGCCGGTGGTCGCACCGCAGTCGCTTGACGGAATGATTCAACATGCCGGGGCGGTCACCGATCTGGAGAATGTCCGCAATGCGCTGACCCTGGGGCTGGCGCTCACCGGGGACATCCCGCCTGCTGAACTGGCCTATTTCGTCGGCCGCGAACTCGTCATCGCGACGAGTTGCGAGGAGCGCCGCATCGGGCAGTGGGAAAAACAGTCGTGGCTGGATTTCGTCAAGGCAGAAGGCAAGTCGAGTTCGTATCGTAAGTACCTGGCCCACGCCCTGACCCGGGCGACGGTCGCGGCCAAGGCAGAGATGGGCTCGGCGCGCACGATCGGGCAGATCGGCTTGGCGTTGGCCACCTCGGCAACCGGGTTGATCGGGCAATACGACGCCGACCTCGTCGGCGGGGGCGTCGACCGGATTCTCAACGCACCGACCAATCATGCCTGGATCGACCCCTGGGTCGAGTATCTGAAGGCCCGTGGCGTCCGGTTTGTGATGGGCCAGGGCACAACAGGTTTCGACGTCACTGATGGTCGCATCGTCGGAGCCCGGGTGGGTGGCGATGGCGGGGCAGGCGTGGTCACCGCGGACTGGTATGTCGCTGCCATGCCGTTGGACCGGCTCAAACCACTGCTGCAACAACCGATCCTGTCAGCCGCCCCCGAGTTGGAAGGAATCACTGCCCTGCAGGACGACTGGATGGTCGGGATCCAGTACTTCCTCTCGCGACGATCCGACCTTCCGCCCAGCCATATTGCCGCCCTTGGCACCCCCTGGGCGCTGACCGGGCTGTTCCAGGCCGCACCCTGGGAGGTGGATTTCGGTCGAAAGTACGGCGACGGCACCGTCCACGACTGCCTGTCGGTCGACGTCTCCGACTGGGACACCCCCGGCATCCTCTATGGAAAGACCGCCAAGGCATGCACCAGAGACGAGATCGCCAGGGAGGTCTGGGCTCAGCTGAGCCGGGCGATGAATCGTGGTTCGACCCCGATACTGCGGGAGAGCGAGGTGCTCAGTTGGCATCTCGACCCCGGGATCACCTGGTCGCCCACCATCTCCAACGCGACACCGCTGATGGTCAACACCGCCGACTCCTACCGGAATCGACCGACCGCCGACACCGCGATCGGAAACCTCTTCATCGCAGGCGATCACGTCAGAACCAACATCGACCTCGCGACCATGGAGGGCGCCAATGAATCGGGCCGCCGGGTCGCCAACGCGATCCTGGCCGCCGCGGGAAGCAGTGCCGCACAGGTGCCGGTGCTTCCGTTGTGGGAGCTGCCGCTTCTCGACCCGTTCAAGCAGGTCGACCGCGACCGCTACCGCGCCGGACTGCCGCACATTATGGACGTCTGAGGGCGTTAGTATCTTGCCATGACGGGCCGGGACGAACGCAGCTCCGGCACAAACGAACTCGTCCACCGGAGTGCAAAGGGCACCAGAAGTCGCAATGAGATCCTCGATGCCGCAATCGATGTGCTGATCGCCAAGGGCTACTCGGGGGCCAGCACGCTGGCGATCCAGGAGGCTGCGGGGGTTTCGCGCGGCAAGCTCCTGCACCACTTCCCATCCCGCGACGACCTCCTGATGGCCGCAGTTCATCATCTCGCCCGCGTCCGGATCGAAGAGTTGCCCAAGGCGATCGATTGGCCCGACGACCCGACGGAACGGATCTCGCTGGGCGTCGACATCGGATGGTCGACGTTCCATCAGCCCTACTTCGTGGCATCGATGGAACTGTGGACCGCGGCGCGGACCAATGAGAGGCTCCGCAGCGCGCTGTTGCCTGCAGAAAAGGAACTCGGACCCACGGTCCGGGCGGCGGTGGCCTCATTTCTGGGGCCGTCGCTGACCGCGGCCCCAAGGTATGGGCAGCTCTATCCGATCCTGCTGTCGAGCATGCGTGGCGCTGCGACCACATATCTTCTCGACCGCCGCAGTCCGCTGGACGATCCGCACCTGCCGCTGTGGAAACAACTGACCGCCGACTATCTGCTTGACCACTGAGTTACGCCTGCACCCCGCCGTTGCCGGTAGATTGCGGAGGTTGATGAATCGGTAGGGGGTCAGGCGTGAGGTTTCCCGGACAGGAATCGGACTTCGGTTCGGTGTTGCTGGGCTCTGCGACCGAGACACCCCGCCGCCAGCGCATCCGGATCCAGTTGCTGATCACGGTATCGGTACTGACCGCCAACGCGATCGGTGCCGGGATCGCGATCCTCCTGGTGGTGATCGGGATCCCTGAACCGAGTGTGCTCGAACCGGAGTTCTGGTGGGTCAACTTCATCGTGGCCCCGGTTTATGTGGCCGTGGCGTTCTGTTTCGGCTGGGCGTTCGGCACGGCCAGGGTCCTGCGGCACCTGCGATGGGCGCTCCGCGACGAGCGGCCCACACCGCAACAGGCGCGATGGGCGTTGCGGGCCCCATGGGTGCTCACCCGGATGCAACTTCTCCTGTGGTTCATCGCCGGAGTCCTGTTCACCCTCTGCTACGGCACCCTGGACCCCGAACTCATCCCGAAGATCGCCCTTGTGGTCGGACTGTCCGGCGCGGTGGTCTCGGCCATCTCGTACCTGTTGGTCGAGTTCGCGCTACGGCCGGTGGCGGCGCAGGCGCTCGAAGCCGGCTACCCCGGCATCAAGCGACGGAGCCGACTACGGACCCGGGTCATGCTGAGTTGGGTTCTCGGCTCGGGCATCCCCATCGTCGGGACGATGCTGGTCGCGTTCTTCTCCGTCTTTCGGGACACCACCAGCAAAACCGATGTCTTCGTGGCGGTGATGGTGCTCGGTGCCGTCGGCCTGTTCACCGGTTTCCTGCTCAACTACCTCAGCATCAGCGCGATCAAGGCGCCGGTCGGATCGGTCCAGCAGGCGATGACCAAGGTCAGCGCGGGCGACAACGACGTCCGGGTGGTCGTCTACGACGGAACCGAATTGGGCGACCTGCAACGTGGTTTCAACCTGATGGTCGAAGGGCTCGGGGAACGCGAGCGGATGCGTGATCTGTTCGGCAGGCACGTCGGCCGGGAGGTCGCCGAAGCCGCGCTGGCCCAGAATCCTGAACTCGGTGGCGCCGAGCGCTATGTAGCCGTCGTTTTCGTCGATGTCATCGGGTCCACCATGCTCGCGGCATCGCGGCCCCCGGATGAGGTCGTCGCGCTTTTGAACAAGTTCTTCGCGGTGGTCGTCTCGGCGGTCGAATCGCATTCGGGCCTGGTCAACAAATTTCAGGGTGATGCGGTGCTCGCGGCGTTCGGTGCGCCACTGGAATTGGCCGACCCGGCGACCGCTGCGTTGTCCACGGCCCGCGAGATCTCCGAGCGCCTGTCCGGCGAGATCCCCGAACTCGCCGCCGGGATCGGCGTGGCGTACGGATCGGTGGTCGCCGGAAATGTCGGGGCCATAGAGCGATTCGAGTACACGGTGATCGGTGATGCCGTGAACGAGGCGGCCCGGCTCAGCGAGTTCGCCAAACGGGACCCGACCCGGCCGGTGGCCTCCGGGCGGGCGATCGCATCGGCGACCGAGCGCGAGGCCGCGTACTGGTCGCGATTCGAATCAACTCTGCTGCGCGGACGTTCGGAAGAAACCGACGTCTATGTCGCTGCGGGCGGCACCGATGTCTATGCCACACATGCGACCGGAGAGGCCGGACACGATCAGCGGAGCCGGGGATGAAACCGATCCGCAGATCGGCGATGCACCGGCTCATCAAACCCGCCGACGTGATGGAACCGGTCGAGGATCTGTGCCCGGAACTTGCGGCGGCACCCACTGATCCGGCGCAGGATCCGGTTTCCGAGCGTGCGCTCGACGGGGACACGGCGGTCTGTGCGGACTGTGCTGCCGACGGTGTGAACCATCCGGCGTCGCTGCGCAGATGCCTGACCTGCGGACATGTCGCCTGCAGCGACTCGAGCCCACAGCGGCATGCGACCAGGCATTTCGAGATGAGCGGGCATCCTGTGATCCGTTCGGTGGAGCCCGGCGAGAGTTGGCGCTGGTGCTATCTACATGCGCGTATGGGCTGATTCGGCTTCTGGGGCCGGATTTGATCGCCTTCGACCGGGTCTACCTGTGCAGTTGGTGAGCCCGCAGGGGTTAGCCTTGGACACGTGACTATCAGCAACTCGGAATCCGGCGTCGTGATCAATTCGGTGCCGCAGCGGATCGGTACGCCGTTGTCGCCCGGTGCCACCAAGGTGATGCTGCTGGGCGCAGGCGAACTGGGCAAAGAAGTTGTGATCGCGTTCCAGCGCCTTGGTGTCGAAGTTGTTGCTGTCGATCGCTACCCCGATGCGCCCGGCCACCAGGTTGCGCATCGTTCGCACGTCGTCAACATGACCGATCCCGTTGCCCTGCGCGCGGTGATCGAGGCCGAACGCCCCGACTTCGTGGTGCCAGAGATCGAGGCGATCGCGACGGAGGTCCTGGTCGAGATCCACGAAGAAGGATTCACCGAGGTCATCCCGACAGCCCGGGCAACCGCGCTGACGATGAATCGCGAAGGAATCCGCCGTCTCGCAGACGAACGCCTGGGTCTTCCCACATCGCCGTATGCCTTCGCCAACTCTGCCGATGAGATCCGGGCCGCGACCGCCCGCGTCGGATTCCCGTGCGTAGTGAAGCCGGTGATGTCGTCGTCGGGCAAGGGCCAGAGCGTGGTTCGCGGCCCCGACGAGATCGACAAGGCCTGGGACCATGCGGTCGCCGGTGGCCGAGTGAAGGGCGGCCGTGTCATCGTCGAAGGTTTTGTGGACTTCGACTACGAGATCACACTGCTCACCGTCCGCGCGGTCGATCCGGCAACGGGCAAGTTGGGCACCTACTTCTGTGCCCCGATCGGGCACCGGCAGCACAATGGCGACTACGTCGAATCCTGGCAGCCACAACCGATGAGCGAGACCGCGCTCGGTGGCGCCACCTCGGTGGCCGCCCGGATCGCGGCGGCGCTCGGCGACGGTCACCTCGGTGGCCGTGGCATCTTCGGGGTCGAGATGTTCGTCAAGGACGATGACGTCTACTTCTCCGAGGTCAGTCCGCGTCCGCATGACACCGGTCTGGTAACCCTTGGGACACAGCGTCTCTCGGAGTTCGAGATGCACGCCAGAGCCATTCTGGGACTGCCTGTCGACGTCACGCTGGCCTCGCCGGGGGCGTCCGCGGTGATCTATGGCGGACTGGACGAACCGGCGATCGCATTCGAGAATGTTGCTGCCGCACTTGCTGTTCCGGAAACCGATATCCGGCTGTTCGGCAAGCCGGAGAGTTTCGCCCGACGCCGGATGGGTGTGGTGATCGCGACTGCCGACGACGTTGCGACCGCCCGCCAGCGGGCCACCGCGGCAGCGCGACTGGTGCGGCCCGTCAGCACCGCATCCATGGCGCGCCCGCAACCGCCGGTGCAGGCGCCACCGGAGCCCATGGCTCCGGGCGACGCGGGCCAGACCCGGATCACCCGCCGCCCACCGGCAGCGGCCCGGCCTCAAACACCTCCGCCGCCACCGCAATCCCCGCCACAGGCCCCCGCGAAGCAGTCCCCGACGCCGCAATCACTTCCGCCGCAGACTCCTCCGTCGTCGGGGCAGCCGCCGCAGGTGGGCCTGAGCAAGCCGTCATCCACCGTCGACAACAACCGGTAACGGAGATCCTCGAGTGCCATTCGCTGGTGAGCTGCTCGTTGCTGTCATCATCTTCATCGGGCTCTGCGGTGTGGTGGTGCCGGTACTGCCCGGACTGACCCTGATCCTCGCCGCAATCGCCGTGTGGGCGTTTGTGGTCGGCGGCTGGGCCTGGCTGATTTTCGCGATTGCCGCCGGCTTTCTGGGCGGCGCCGCGGTCGTCAAGTACCTGATCGCCAACAAGTCGATGGCGAACTCGGGGGTGCCGGGTCGGACCGTGATCACCGGTGGCCTACTCGGGATCGTCGGGTTCTTTGTCGTCCCGGTGATCGGCCTGATCATCGGCTTTGTTCTCGGTGCATTCCTGGCCGAATGGTGGCGCTGCAAGGACATTCGCGGCGGATGGAACGGCGCGGTGGCAGCGACGAAAGCGGCCGGGGTGGCGATGATCATCGAACTCACCGGAGCCCTGCTCGCGGCATCGCTGTGGCTGGGCGCCGCGTTCGCGTTCTAGCCCTTCGGCATCGGCTTTCGACGACCGGCTACGTCTTGCGGCCGATCGGTACGATCATCGGGCCGCCCGACACCGGGTCTGTCAGGACCTGGGACCGCAGTCCAAAAGCCGCTTCCAGAAGATCTGTGGTGATCACCTCGGCTGGGGTGCCTTCGGTGATGACCTCGCCGTCGCGCATCACGATCAGCCAATCACTGTAGCGGACAGCGAGATTCAGGTCGTGGAGCACCATGATGACGGTCTTGCCGTGCTTGTGGCACAGGTCGTCGACAAGGTCGAGGACGTCGATCGAATGTGACAGGTCGAGGTAGGTGGTCGGCTCGTCGAGCATCACGATGTCAGTCTGCTGGGCCAGGGTAAGTGCTATCCACACGCGCTGCCGTTGACCACCGGACAATTCGTCGATGGTCCGGTCGGCGAGGTCGGTGCAGTTGGTCTGTTCCAGCGCCTGCGACACCGCGATCTCATCGGCGGGCGACCACTGGCGGTACCAGGACTGGTGGGGATGGCGGCCACGTGAGACCAGGTCGGAGACGGTCAAACCCTCTGGGGCGACGGGGTTCTGGGGTAGCAGGCCGATGATGCGTGCGACATCCTTGGTGCGCATCGACGAGATGTCGGCGCCGTCGAGCAGGACGGTTCCGGCGGTGGGTTTGAGCAACCGCACCAGTGACCGCAGCAGCGTCGACTTCCCGCAGCCGTTGGGGCCGACGATGGTGGTGACCTTGCCGTCGGGGATGTTGATGTCGAGGCCGTCGATGACCGTGCGATCGCCGTAGCCGACCTGAAGGCCGGTGGTCGCGATCCGCGCTGAATTCGGCTGTGAGAAGGCGGCGCTCATACCGAGGCCTTTCGATTGATCTGGATCATGAGGTAGATCAGCGCGGGGCCGCCGATACCGGCGGTGACCACGCCGACCGGGATGCCTGCGGGCATCACGGTGCGGCAGAGCAGGTCGCTGCCGATCACCAGCGCGGCTCCGGTGAGTCCCGATGTGATCGGGCCGGGTATCTCGGCGCGGGTCAGTCGCATCGCGATCTGGGGCGCCAGGAGGGCGACAAACGCGATCGGCCCTGCGGACGAGACACACACCGCGGCAACGATCACTGCGACGATCAGAACTATTGCCGAGACGAGATTGGCCCGGACACCGAGGCCGCGGCACACGTCGTCGCCGAGGCTGATCAGGTTCAGGTTCCGGTTCTGCATGCAGACGATCGCGATGGCCGGGACGAGCACGATCAGTGGGGGCCACACGGCGGACCATCCGGCCCCGGACACCGAACCGACAATCCACAGTTGGGCTCGTTGCACCTGATCGATGTCGGCGCGGGTGAGCAGGTACGCGATCAGCGCCTGCAGGCCCCAGGTGATCGCGACGCCCACCAGGACCAGCCGGATCGGATCGATCCCTTTGCGCCAGGTCAGGACGTACATCAGCGCAGCGGTGGCCAGGCCGCCGAACAGTGCGGCCGTTGCCAATCCGAGGTCGGCGAGCCACGACGCCCAGGTCGATCCGAAGGCGATGACGGCGACGGCCGCGGCGCTGGCACCGGAGGTGATGCCCAGCATGTCCGGGGTGGCCAGGGGATTGCGCGCGATCACCTGGGTCAGCGCGCCGGACATGCCCAACCCGAACCCGACCAGAAGACTCACCAGTCCGATCGGCAACTGGGTGTCGAAGACGACAACGTTCTCGGCGCGTGTGCCGCCACCGAGCAGGATTCGGCCGACGTCGACGGTGCTCATCGGGAAGTCGCTGGTTCCGATGCTGATCGCGAACAGGAGTAGGGCCAACACGGCCAGGAGTACGCCGACCCCGGTTGCCAAGGGCCGCACCACGAATGTTCCGCCGGCAACGCGCACGACGGTTCGGCGCAGATGATTGGTCGGCAGCGGGGTGGCTTCCGCGGGCGAGGACTTTTCCGGCGGGACCCCCGACGCGTCCTTGGTGGGTGCGCTCATACGGCCACCAACTTCTTTGCGCGGACCAGGGCGATGAAGAACGGGGCGCCGACCGCGGCGAGCACGATACTGGCCTGCACCTCACCCGGACGGGCGATCATTCGTCCGATGACGTCGCAGGCGATGAGGGAGACCGCACCGATGAGGGCGGAGTAGGGCACGATCCAGCGGTAGTCGGGCCCGGTGAAGAACCGGGCCACGTGGGGTGCCACCAGGCCGAGGAACACGATCGGTCCGCAGGCTGCCGTGGCTGCACCGACCAGCAGGGTTATGGACGCGATGCCGACGATCCGAACCTGCAGGATCCGGGAGCCCAGCGCCTTCGTCATGTCGTCGCCCAGCGACAGGATGTTCAGGAAGAATCCGCTCGCGAGCGCCAGGATCAGGCCGGGGATGACGAAGGGCAAGGTGGCATAGATGACGTCGGTACCGCGTCCGGCGATCGACCCGACCTGCCAGAACCGCCACGCCTCCAGCGACTTGGAGTCGACGAGCACGATCGCCGAGGTGATCGCGGTCAGCATCGCGGTCAAACCGGTGCCTGCGAGGATGAGCGTCAGCGGGCTCGCGCCCTTGCCCACCGAAGCGAGGAAGAAGACCAGGCTGGCGGCGATCAGCGCACCGATCAGGCCGAAGCCCATGTATTGGATCGGGGTGGTGATCCCGAGGATGTAGACACCGGTCACCACCGCACACGCCGCACCGGCGTTGACGCCGAGGATTCCCGGGTCCGACAGCGGGTTGCGAGTGTGTCCCTGGGTGAGGGCACCGGCGGCGCCGATCGACAGGCCGACGATCAACCCGAGGATGGTGCGGGGGAGTCGGAGGTCCTGAACGATCCCGACCGCGTCGGCTGCGCCCGGCACGTTGTCGGCCCACAGGGCATCCCAGACCTCGCCGATCGGGATCACCCGCGAACCGATCGCGATGGACAGCACGCAGACCACGATCAGCAGAGTCAGCAGCAGCACCAGACCGGACGTGCGGCGCGTCTTCTTGCTCACGGGAGGTGCCCTGTCTTGTCCGGGGGTAACCGCGGTTGTGCCGCGTATGAACAGTTCTGGCGAGGGTAACCTAACCTGCTCTCGCCGACGGAGTCGAGTCAAGCTCTCGTCAACCAACGGTAACGAAACGATAACGATGAGCGCATAACTTACTTCTCAGTCAATTCTTGGCTAACGCTCAGGCGTCCGGGTCCGATTCATCCCCCAAAGCCACGTTGTGGTGCCACTAAAGGAGTGAAGATGAAGCAGAAGTTCATTCGCGCCGCCGTCGCTGCGGCCGCAGCAGTCGGAATCGCCGCAGGCAGTGCAGTCGCCACGGCACCCGCGCAGGCTGCCCCCGTTGGTCCGGTCGACCTCGATCTGACCGGCGGCGTGTACTGCTCGTTCGGCAAGCCGGGCGACCCGTGGGTCAACTCCTGGTACATGGTGCGCTGGATGGAGGTCAAGGCATACGGTGCCGACTTCCCCAACGTGACCCTGCAGGAGTTCAACGGGGCACAGAAGTTCACCCCGAAGCTCAAGAAGAACGAGACCCTGCGTATCGAGACCAAGTGGTTCGGCTGCTTCCCGAGCTCGATCTCCGGTTACACCATCTCGAGCAACATCGATCCGCTGCAGAACAACATCGGATTCTGGGCGAACATCCAGCGTCGCGACAACACCCCAGACGACGACGTCGCCCCAGTCGTCCCAGCCGCCTAGAAAAATCCGCGCCACCTACCTGCGTTCGCACCGGTTGCAACCGGCGCGAACGCAAGTAAGTGGCGCGGATTTTTGGTTGAGGGCTTGCGCTTGACGTCGCGTCAACCGGCAGTGTGGTCTTCGACCAAGGAGGTCGACATGGACCACCCGATCGGTGTCATCGCCCGCAGTTCCGGTGTCACATCACGGACGCTGCGGCACTACGAACAGATCGGTTTGTTGAGCCCGTCACGAATCGGGCCCGGCGGACTGCGGTTCTACGACTCCGCTGCGATCGTCCGACTGCAGCGGATTCTGCTGCTGCGCGAGCTCGGACTTCCGCTCACCCGGATCCGCGAGGTGCTCGGTGGTGATCAGTCGGTGCTCGAAGCGCTGATCGAGCATCAGGCCGCGTTGCGTATGCGGCGCGATCAGATCGATCAGCAGATCTCCTCGGTCGGCCACACCATCAGCCAACTCGAGAAGGGACTCGACATCATGCCGACAGACGCCTTTGCCGGATTCGATCACACAGTGCACCGCGAGGAGGTCGAAAAGCGTTGGGGCACGGACGCTTACCGGCGATCGGACCGTTGGTACCGCTCGCTGGGTGACAACGAGCGCCAAGACTTCGCTGCCGAACACGACGCCGTTGCCGCCCGTTGGATCGCACTCGTCGAGGCCGGAGCCGACCCGTCCGATGAACCCGCTCAGATCAACGCCCGCCGGCATATCGCCTGGTTACGGAAGAGCGGTGCGCCCGTATCCGGCGAATACCTCCGCGGACTCGGCCAGATGTATGTCGATGATGCGCGATTCGGTGCCCACTACGCGCCCGCGGGCGCTGACCATCGCCGGTACGCCGAATTCGTCAGGGACGCTCTGGTGTTGGCCGAATAAAATCCGCGCCACCTACCTGCGTTCGCACCGGTTGCAACCGGTGCGAACGCAAGTACGTGGCGCGGATTATTGGTTGTGGGGCCTCAGTCCCGATTCACCTTGTGGGGTTCTGAGGCGGCGAACATTTCGTCGCGTTCGACGACCTTGACGCGGTCGCGGCCTTCGGCGGCACCGAGGGCGCGTTCGTGTTCATCGAGGCGGTACCAGCCGTCCCAGGTGGTGAAGGCGACGTTTTTGTTGTCGAGGTATTTGATGATGGCGTCTTCGCCGGGCTCGGCCGGGTCGAGGAGTTTGCCTTCGCCCATGTCGTCGAGCAGGCAGTCGACGGTCTCGTTGGCGTCACCCTTGGTGTGGCCGATCAGGCCGACGGGGCCACGTTTGATCCAGCCGGTGGTGTACATGCCGGTCATGTGAACACCCTGGTCGAAGATCCGGCCGGCTTCGTTGGGGATGACGCCGGCCTGGTCGTCGAACGGCAGCTGGGGCAGGTTGTCCGACAGATAGCCCACCGCGCGGTAGACCGCACCCAGGTCCCAGTCGGTGAACTTGCCGGTGCCGCGGACGTTGCCGGTGCCGTCGAGTTCGGTGCGTTCGGTCCGCAGTCCGACAACTTTGCCGTCCTCACCGAGGATCTCGGTTGGGGATTCGAAAAAGTGCAGGAACAGTTTGTGCGGACGGCCCTTGGGGTCGCGGATCGCGTACTGCTCGATGATGGTGGCGACCTGATCGGTGATCTTGCTCGATCGCCGGGCGACGGTGGAGCCTTCGTCGTAGTCGATGTCTTCGGGGTTGACGATCACATCGATCGTCGGCGAATGGTCGAGTTCTTTGAGCTCGAGCGGGGTGAACTTGGCCTGGGCCGGTCCGCGGCGTCCGAAAACGTGGACCTCGACGGCCTTGTTGGCCTTGAGGCCTTCGTAGACATTGGCCGGGATCTCGGTCGGCAGCAGTTCGTCGCCGGTCTTGGCGAGCACGCGCGCCACGTCCAGTGCGACGTTGCCCACACCGATGACGGCGACCTTCTCCGCTTCCAGCGGCCAGGTGCGGGGGAAGTCTGGGTGTCCGTCGTACCAGGCGACGAACTGGGCGGCGCCGTAGGAACCGTCGAGGTCGATGCCGGGGATCTGCATGGCGCGGTCGTCGGTGGCGCCGGTGGAGAAGATCACCGCGTCGTACATCTGCTGCAGGTCTTCCAGGGCGATGTCGCTGCCGAAGTTGACGTTGCCGATCAACCGGATCTGTGGCTTGTCCAACACTTTGTGCAGGGCGGTGATGATGCCCTTGATCCGGGGATGATCGGGGGCCACGCCATACCGGATCAGCCCGAACGGGGCAGGCATCCGCTCGAACAAATCAATCGAGACACCACGGTCTTTGGCTTTGTCCGACTTCATCAATGCGTCGGCGGCATAGATACCGGCGGGGCCGGCACCGATGATGGCCACGCGAAGCGGGCGGTTCTGATCGCTCATGAGTCGCAGTTGCTTTCTCGTGCGGAGAGTTCAGGCGGGCGTCACCGACGCGGACCTGGGGTGGCTACTTCCTCCCCACGGTAGGCGCTGGACCTGGCCGGAACCAAAAACGTGGGTTTGACGGTCAGTCAAGTAAGGGTTGGCTGACCAAAATCTTGTTAACCGTCTCACGGTGGTGGCAGGTCGGGCAAATACGAGCGATAAGCTCGCGGCCATGGCAGGAAGCGACTCCGCAGCCGACCGTAAGCGGTCGGGTGGGGGCAAAGAGACAGAACCAGAAGTTTTTGACGACGAGCGACGGACAATCTGGCCGTTCCTTGTGGCTGCCGCGATCATGGTCGTGGTCCTCGGTGCGATCGTCCTCATGCAGGTACTTCGCCCGGCGGAGGATCGGCTGACGGACCAGGCGAAAGTCACCCACACCGTCAACGACTACTACACGGCCCAGAACGCGATCAATTACACGAGCTACCGTGCCGTTTTCTGTACCGCCGAGCTCGAGTCCGCGGACTTCCCGACCCAGGACGAGTTCACCACCGAGTACCGCGCCGCGCGTGATGCCGAAGGCAAGATCGAGGTCGGCAACATCTCGGAGACCGTCGTCAACGGCGATCGGGCCACGGCCAACGTGCACTGGTTCCGGGAACAGAAGAGCGAAACCACCATCACCCCTATTGTTCTGGTCAAAGAGGACGGCAACTGGAAGGTGTGCGCATGAGCTACGCAGGCGATCTGACCCCCCAGGAGGCATGGAAGATCCTCGACGAGGATCCGACGTCTGTGCTCGTGGACTGTCGGACTCAGGCCGAGTGGAGCTACGTGGGCGTACCGGATCTGTCCGGTATCTCCAAGAAGGCGATCCTCATCGAATGGGTCAGCTTTCCTGATGGTGCCCGCAACGCCGATTTCGTGGGGCAGCTGCGTGAAGCCGGTGTCCAGGACGACCAGCAGGTGGTGTTCCTCTGCCGGTCCGGGCAGCGTTCGATCGGTGCAGCCGAGGCCGCGACCGCCGATGGGGTGGCCCAGGCGTACAACATCCTCGACGGTTTCGAGGGTGCGACCGATCCGGACGGACATCGCGGTGCGGCCGGATGGAAGGCAACCGGCCTCCCGTGGCGACAATCGTGACCCCGGCGAGAAGATTCAAGACAACATATTGCGCACGATGGAGGACGAGTTGAACGCCAAGCTGCCCGAGGGACTTTCGCCCGAGACCCTCGCTGTGCGCGGAGGCCTCATGCGGTCCGGTTTCGACGAGACCTCCGAGGCCATGTACCTGACCTCGGGGTACGTCTATTCGTCCGCAGCTGCGGCCGAGCGGGCTTTCACCGGTGAAGACCAGCGATTCGTCTACTCCCGCTACGGCAACCCGACCGTGGCCATGTTCCAGGAGCGGCTCCGTCAGCTCGAGGGTGCCGAGGCGTGTTTCGCCACGGCCAGTGGCATGGCGGCGGTCTTTGTGGCGCTCGGTGCGCTGCTCAAGGCGGGGGACCGGCTGGTGGCGGCGCGCAGCCTGTTCGGTTCGTGCTTTGTCGTGTGCAACGAGATCCTTCCCCGCTGGGGCATCGAAACCGTCTTTGTCGACGGCGAAGACATCGAACAGTGGGAACAGGCACTGTCGAAGCCGACCGACGCGGTGTTCTTCGAGACCCCGTCGAACCCGATGCAGACCCTGGTCGACGTGGAGCGTGTCTGCGAACTCGCCCACGCCGCCGGTGCACAGGTTGTGCTGGACAACGTCTTTGCGACCCCACTCCTGCAGAGTGGCCTCGAGCTCGGTGCCGACGTGATCGTGTATTCGGGCACCAAACACATCGACGGACAGGGCCGGGTGATGGGTGGGGCCGTGCTCGGGAGCAAGGAGTACATCGACGGTCCGGTGCAGACCCTGATGCGGCACACCGGTCCGGCGCTGAGCCCCTTCAACGCCTGGACGTTGCTCAAGGGACTCGAGACGATGCGGTTGCGGGTCGACCATTCGACTGCCGCGGCACTGCGAATCGCCGAATTCCTGGAAGCCGATCCGCGGGTGGCGCG
Organism: Williamsia sp. Y721; assembly: GCF_059683565.1. Classification (NCBI taxonomy): domain Bacteria; kingdom Bacillati; phylum Actinomycetota; class Actinomycetes; order Mycobacteriales; family Nocardiaceae; genus Williamsia; species Williamsia sp. Y721. The sequence goes on from NZ_JCASNH010000001.1 coordinate 132,688, forward strand.
GGTGAGATATCCGTTCCTGCAATCACATCCGCAGCATGATCTGGCGAAAAAGCAGATGTCGGGTGGTGGCACCGTGGTGACGTTCGAACTCGCCGACACGGGCGCGGCATCCGGAAAGGCGCGGGCGTTCGAGTTGCTCGACGGTCTGCAGATCGTCGACATCTCGAACAATCTCGGGGACTCGAAGTCGTTGATCACGCACCCGGCCACCACCACCCACCGCGCGATGGGACCCGAGGGCCGGGCCGCGATCGGGTTGTCCGATTCGCTGGTCAGGCTGTCGGTCGGATTAGAAGGTGTGGATGATTTGTTGAAGGATCTGGACAGGGCCCTGTAGGGGAGTCGCACGACTCCACCGAGGTCGTCATCGGAGAAGGAGGGTGGCATCTTTCACTCCCTGGCGGACTGGGTCATCTCGATCGTGCAGTCGACGCCGCCGTGGGCGGTATACCTCGTGGTCTTCATCGTCATCTACTGCGAGGCGGCCGCGCTCCTGGGCCTGATCATGCCTGGTGAGACGATCCTGCTCGCCGGTGGCGTGGCTGCCGCCGTCGGCGAGACCAACATCGTGTGGCTGATAGTCGGTGCGTGCGTTGCGGCGGTACTCGGTGACTGGACGGGCTATTCCATCGGCCGCAGATCGGGCGGCCGCATCACCGAAACCCGCTTCGGTGGGTGGGTGGGGCAAGAACGCTGGCAAAAGGCCGAGGAACTCATCCGCCACGGCGGGGTCGCCACCGTGATCGGCGCGCGCTGGATTGGATATGTCCGCACGGTCACCCCGTTTGTGGCCGGGATGAGCAAGATGCCCACGCGCCAATACCTGCTCGCGAACGTGTTCGGCGGGGTCGTCTGGGTGACCGCGGTGTGCATCGTCGGATATGCGGTGGGCGAGACGGTCGGGGCGACGCTGATGTTCTATCTGGCAGTTGGTGCCGGCGCGCTCATGCTCACCTACTTCGGCTTTCGTTGGTGGCGACACCGGAGTAGGTCACAAAAGTCCTCTGCCAGCGCGGAATAACATTCACGCCGGGTTAAAGAGGTTCGACATTTGACACGGAAATCAAATGCGCTGCAATGTGGTTATCGGTGATGAGTGTCAGCGTCAAGCCCCGGCTTGCTGGCCGGCAACCCTCCATTCGCGGCGGGGTGCTCCGGGTGACAACCTGGCCGGTGTCTGTTCGGACGGTGGCAAGCGCGGACTCCGGCGGAGTCCTGATCCGAAGGGATGCGGGTGACAAGCTCCTCCACCAGTGATGTCAGCGAAGAAATCGCCCGGTTAGTGAAGGCACGCCCGACCGATCGAGTTCTGTTCGCGTCCGATCTCGCCGAGGCCGTCGCACTGGTCGCCGGTGTCGCACCCGGCGACGTCCTGACACTCGATCTGGCCGCCGACCTCGCGGCCACCGCCACCGATGGTGCTCACCGTGTGATGCCTGCGCAGGTCGATCTGAGGACCACACTTGCCGCGGTGGATAGTGAACTCGAACGTCGGCCTGCCGCACTCCTGATCGTCCCCGCGATCGCCGAGGCCACCGGCGAAGTTCTGCCGCTGCCCGCACTCGCCGCGATCGCGCATCGACGCGGCGCGCGACTGCTCATCGACGGTAGCGAGCTCGTCACCCGGCGGGCCGTCAACCTCACCAGCCATGGAATCGACTACCTGGTGTTGTCCGGCCGGTCCGTAGCGGGCCCGGCTGTGGTTGTCGGTCGCGGCGACTGGCTCGCCGACTGTGCCGACGCCATCAGTCCCAGTCATTCCCCGGCCAGCGCGTTCGCCGACCTCGGATACGAGTGGGTCGGTCTCCATGAGCAGGCATTGTCGCAGTGGCTCGACGCCGAGGTGGCTCGGATTCCCGGTATCCGCCGGCTCCAGTTGTGGCCCGATGCCCGGGACCGGGTGGGAATCGCCTCGCTGACCGCTGCGGGCCACCCCGACCCCGTAGTCATCCGCTGGGGTGCCGGCACCAGCATCGATGAGCTTGCCCGGCAACTGAACTCAATCACCGAGAATGTTTTCGAGCAGGAGAAGTCATGACCGAAACCAGTCGCGCCGCCACCCCACGGACGCGTCCCGAACTGCTGGTTGCCATCGACGGTGACGACCATCCGATCGCCTGGAGCGGGCGCCGTCCGGCCGATGCGCGGAGTTCGGCGGTCCGTCGGATCCGCCAGCCGGACCTGCGGGGCGGCATCAAGGAGCGGGCTGCGTTGCGCGCCGGATGGCAGGACCTCGGCGAGGATCCCGCGGATCTGCTGGTGGCGTTGGAGATCGACGTGGTGATCGCCGAAGATGCGGCCACCGCTCGGGCCGAGCTCCTCCGGCTCGGGGAGTCGCGATTCGGCGACACCGTGCGTTATGTCGGCACCGCCAATGGACTCGTGACGCTGATTGTCGACGTCTACGCCGCCGAGGTCGCCGATGCGGTCATCCTGCGGCCCCTCGACCAGGGACGAACAGGAGATCGGCCCGGCTCGGCGCAACTCATCGCCGATCAGGTGCTGCCCGGACTGCTCGAGCGGGCTGCGGCAGCCTGATCCCGCCCACCACGCCTGCCGTCAGGCGTGGTGAGGGGAACGGTCGATCAGCTCTCGCCGTTTTCCCAGCGGTCGACGATCCGTGCGCGAGCATCCTCGGTCAGCGAGCCGTACAACCGCAGTCTTGCCATGCCGCCGTCGGGGAAGATGTCGAGGCGGGCCTCGGTCATCGGTCGATCGACGTCGATGAGGAACCGGTGACGGGTGTCGGGTTGCAGGGGCGATCGGCCCAAAACGTCGAACCACTCACCGTTTTCGCCGTCTCGGCCACGAATCGTCGCCGACCCCGGCGCATTTCCCAGGAAGTAGCTGGTGTCGAGTTCGGCGAGTCCGATCGTCGATTCACCGGCCAATTTGACCTGGACCCAGTCGTTTCCGTCGTCCCGTCGACGCGAGGTCTCCCAGCCTTCGCCCATCGTGCGGGCCCGGCCGGGCATCAGGAGATTGTTCGGGGAGCCATAGAACATGTTGGAACAGGCGGTGATCATGCCGCCGTTCTCGAGTGCGGCCAGGTCAAAGTGTCCGTAGGACAAGAACTTCGGATCCGGGACGCCGCGACCGTGCACGCGGAATCGCGCCACGCCACCGTCGGGATGGATGGTGAGCCGCACGTGGGTGAAGCGGTCCTTGGAGTCCACCCGGAACGGATTCTGGGTATCGCCGTTGACCTCCACGCGATCGACGATCGTCTGCCACTTCGTGTTTTCCAGCAGCTCCTGGGTGGTCGGAATACCTTCGACCGCAGCAGCTTCCACCGAAATGTACGGCGGGTAGTTGCCGACGAACCAGGACGTGTCGACCACGACGCCGTAGATGATGCCGGGTACGCCCAGGCGCACGATGGCCTGGTCAACGCCTGCTTCACGTCGTCGCCGGGTCTCCCAGCCGTCATAGACCTGACCCTTGTGCCCGAACGTCGCCGGTTGATATTCGGCGGCGGGCGTCTTGATGAGGTTCTCGGCCTCGGCGAAGAGGTCGTCATTGGTCCAGAGGACCGCGCCGCCGAGAGCGCGTAGAGCCAAGTCTGGCATCGAGGTGAAATGGGGGCGCGAGTTCGGCGGGGATGGAGTCACGACTCCCCAGGCTAGTGGCACGGTGGATCGGGTGCGACTCGTCGGCGGTGGGTTCTTGCGTAAGCTCCGCGGCGAGGGCCATACTCTCACGCAACAACTAGTTGCATGTCGAAACTCGTTGAACTTTGAGAAGGATCATGTCGGAGGAGACACCGTCGCGAGACGATCAGATTGCGGATCTCATGGAGGTCCTGGCGAGGCACCTGCGGGTTCGTGACCGTTTGGCGGCAACGCGATGGCGTACCGCGGACGACGCTGTCGAATCTGCGGCCTACCACTGTCTGTTTCGGCTGAATCGGGCGCCGGCACGCTCAGGTGAATTGGCCGAGGCACTGTTCAGTGACCCGTCGACCATCAGTCGTCACGTCGCCCAGCTGGTCAAACTCGGTTATGTGCGGCGCGAGGCCGATCCGCGTGACGGCCGGGCCACCATCCTGGTGGTCACCGAAACCGGTGCGCAGCGGGTCGCCGATTTCCGAACCCGGCGGGCCGAGGAACTCGAGACGATGCTGGCCGATTGGGATGACGGTGACGTGGAGACCCTCACCGAACTGCTCGGGAGATACGTCAGCTCTGCAGAACGCAGCCTCATCGAGGCCAACGAGTCGCCTGCGGACCGCGCCCGGTCCTGAGACCGCCCCACACAAACCGAAAGGGCCCGACATCGCTGATGCGAGTCGGGCCCTTCGGTGTTTGTGTGGACGATCAGCCGCGAGACGGCTCGTTCGCCTCGTGCGGCTGCGAGGCCAGGCGTTCAATCGCTTCCTGCGCGATCTTCTCGGCCTCGGCCTTGCCGGTCCAGCCGCCGGCCGTGACGTCTTTGCCCGGCTCGAGGTCCTTGTAGTGCTCGAAGAAGTGTGCGATCGCCTGGAGTTCGAAGTCGTCGACGTCGCCGATGTCCTGGATGTGGTCCCAGCGGACATCACCGGCAGGCACGGCCAGCAGCTTGTCGTCGCCACCGGCTTCATCGGTCATGCGGAACATGCCGATGATGCGGGCGCGGACGATCACGCCGGGGTAGACGGACTCGGGGAGCAACACCATGGCGTCCAGGGGATCGCCGTCCTCGCCGAGGGTGTTGTCGATGTATCCGTAGTCGGCGGGATAACCCATCGATGTGTACAGGTACCGGTCGAGATAGATCTTTCCCGACTCGTGGTCCACTTCGTACTTGTTGCGTTGTCCCTTGGGGATCTCAATCGTGACGTCGAAGTCCACGTTGTACTCCTCGTGTGTTCTGCCTACCCAAAGTGTTCTCCGGTAGCCGGTCAGCAAATCGACTCAACGATACTGTGGAGACCTGTGCCCGCCGCGCGCGGCAAGAACTTCGACCGGAGGTAATTCGTGCCAGGCAGTTCGCCGAGTCGCAAGGGGCTCCTGTGGACGCTTCTACCGGTGGTTGTGTTGATCGTCGTCGCGGCGATTGTGCTCGTCATCGCGTTGCGTGTGGACGAGAAGCACAACAGTCTGCCTGCGGGTGCCTCCGCGCAGCCGTCGCCGGTGTCGCTTGTCCCGCAGATCAGTCCGGTGGCCACCGATGCGCCACTGCCCACGTCGGCCGGGATCGCTGCCGCCCTGACGGAGGTGTTGTCGAACCCAGGTCTGGGTGATCTGTCGGGTGAGGTCTCCGATGCGCTCACCGGGCAGACCCTCTGGTCGCAGACCCCCAACCGCCCCATGGTGCCGGCGTCGACGATCAAGATCCTCACCACGTCGGCCGCCCTGCTGGCGTTGCCGCATGATCAGCGGATCTCGACCACGGTGGTTGCCGGTGCCGACGGACAGGTGATCCTGGTGGGAGCGGGCGACCCGACGCTTTCCGCGCAACCCGAAGGGCAACAGACGTTCTTCACCGATGCCCCGCGGATCGCCGCGCTCGCCGATCAGATCGAGAAGGCCGGGATCGATGTCACCTCGGTGGCGGTCGACACCGGTGCCTTCTCCGGTCCGACGATGGCGTCGAGTTGGGATCCGGTGGACATCGCCGACGGCAACATCACACCGATCGAATCTCTCATCGCCGATTCCGGACGAATCGATCCGCTGGAGATCGACTCGCCGCGGACCCCGACCCCGGCATTGGCCGCCGGGACGGCGCTGGCCGCGGCGCTCGGCGTCGAGAACCCCGTGGTCCAGGCGACCGCTCCGGTCGGCGGTGCCGTGATCGCCACCGTCACGTCGGCGCCCCTGGTGACCCGGCTCGGGGACATGATGCGTGCCAGCGACAACGTGCTCGCCGAGACCACGTCCATCGAGATCTCCAAGGCGATCGGTGGCAGGCCGACGCTGGCCGGAGGTATCGAGGCTGTTCGAAAAGTTCTGAGTGACAACGGTTTCAACATGGATGGCACGGTCTTCGGAGACGTCAGCGGCCTATCCGAGGACAACCGGATTTCGGCCGGGTTGCTCGACAAGGTGACCGGTGCCGGAGCCGGCACAGCCCAGCTGAAGCTGCGGCCGTTGCTGGACATGCTGCCGGTGGCCGGTGCGACCGGCACCCTGGCGGAGCGTTTTGTTCTCGAGAACGTCGACGGTGCCGGGTGGATCCGCGCAAAGACCGGAACATTGACGGTCGCCAGTGCGTTGGCCGGTGTGGTGCAGACGAAAGAAGGACGCGTGCTCAGTTTTGCTCTGATGTCCAATGGCACCGGGCCGTCCGAGGCCCGGCCCGCGCTCGACGCGGTCGCCGCGACCTTGCGTGATTGCGGTTGTCGATGAGTATCGATTGGCAGCTCGCCGCGTCGGTGGGCAAGAAGATCGCCCGGTCCGGTCCGCTGACCACGGCTTACACAGCCGATGCCGCCCGCAGCGAGCTGGCGGCGTCGGCAGTGGCGTCCGAAGTGCCGGTTCGGGAGGTCACCGGGCTTGCCGACGGACTTCCGGTGCCCGCAGCGCGGGTGCTCGACCGCGGTGAATGGATCGAGGCGGCGGCGCTGTCGATGTCGGCGATGCTCGACCCCGGTGAACCCGACGAAAAGCCCGGGGTGACGGGACGAATCGCGGGTCTGCAGGCCGGTGGATTGCTGGCCCTGTTGTCGAGCGCCATCCTGGGTCAGTACGACCCATTCACCCCGGATCCGATCAGTGGACACGACGGCGTCCTGATGCTGGTGACGCCCAACATCATCGCGGTCGAACGTGGGTTGCGGGTGGTACCGGCGGACTTCCGGCTCTGGGTGTGCCTGCACGAGGTGACCCATCGGGTGCAGTTCTCGGCAAACCCCTGGTTGCGCGACTACATGCAGTCGAACGTCGAGGCGCTCACGTCCGAAGACACCGAGTCCGCCGGTGAGATGGTGTCGCGGATCAGCTCGGCACTCCGCAGCGATCTCCCGAGGGAAAAAGGAATCGTCGGCGCGATGCAGCTCCTGCAGTCCCCGGAGCAGTACGAAGCTTTCAGCCGGATGATGATGCTCGGCACGCTCCTCGAAGGCCACGCCGACCATGTGATGGATGCGGTGGGTCCGGCCAAGGTGCCGACCGTCGACCGGATTCGCACCGCATTCGACAAGCGTCGGGCCAAGCCGCAGAACCCGGTGCAGCGATTGCTGCGCACGCTGATGGGCATGGACGCGAAGATCGCCCAGTACACGCGGGGCAAGGCGTTTGTGGACGAAGTGGTCGAGACGGTCGGCATGACCCGCTTCAATGCGATCTGGACGGGTCCGGAGACGATGCCCAGGCCCGCTGAGATCGAAACCCCTCGGGCGTGGATCGATCGCGTGTTGTGAACTCCGGGGCGGTCTCCGAGATCACCAGGGCGGTCAAGGATTTCGCCTGCGAGTATCTGGCCGATCCGCAGGTGTGCGTCGGGTTGTCCGGAGGTCCTGATTCGACCGCGCTGACCGCGGCCGCCGTGCGGGCGGGTCTGGACGTGCGGGCCCTGGTCGTCGACCACCGTTTGCAGGCCGGTTCGGACGTGGTCGCCGGTAGGGCGGCGGCGATGGCAGAGGCGCTGGGTGCGCAACCGGTGATCGTCGGGGTCGACGTTGCCGGTGCCGGTGGACCGGAAGCGGCGGCCCGGCGGGCTCGGTATGCAGCATTCGAGGCGCATCGCGCCGATCGACCGGTCCTTCTCGGTCACACACTCGACGACCAGGCCGAAACCGTGCTGCTGGGGTTCGCGCGCGGGTCGGGACCCCGGTCCGTGGCGGGGATGCGGCCGTGGGCGCCCCCGTTCGGGCGGCCGCTCCTCGGTGTACGACGCTCGGTGACGGTGGCCGCCTGCGCCGAACTCGATGTGACCCCGTACGAAGATCCGCACAACGGGGATCCGCGCTTCACCCGCGTCCGGTTGCGGCGTGAGGTGATGCCACTGCTCGACGAGGTCTTGCACAGTGGTGTCGCCGAAGCGTTGGCGCGGACCGCCCGGCAGCTTCAACTCGACGTCGATCTGATCGAAGGCCTGGTCGACGACCACGCCGCGGTCATCGACGGTGATGAGGTGGATTGTGGTGCCCTCGCGGTGTTGCCCGCCGCGATCCGGTTGCGCCTACTACGGCGATGGTTGCTGGCCAACGGGGCGACCGAGCCCACCGACACCGTGGTTCAGGCAGTCGACGCGCTGGTCATGCGGTGGCGAGGCCAGGGAGCCGTGGCGATCGGTGGCCGGCCGCAGTTTCGTACCCAGGTGACGCGGCGCGGCGCCCGACTTGTGGTCGAGCGCCGCGAACGCTGAGGCTACGAGATCGTTAGGCAGGGGGCCACGGTGCGGTGACCGTGTTGAAGTATTCGATCGCAGCGCCGATCAGGGTGGGTCCGCCGACTGCAATGGTGCCGAGGACGCCGCCGATACCGGCTCCGGTGACGGCACCCGGGAGGCAGCCGACTGCGGCGGCAGGGAGTCCGATCACGCAACCGATCCCGGCGCCGATGATGGTGCCGACCAATCCGCCGATCGCCACGGACACCGACACGTAGGTGCCGACTTTCTCCAGCGCCTGTAAATCACGTTCTTCTCGGGTCGTGGGCGCGGCGACCGGCGTGGCCGCGGCCGGGTCGACAACCGGTGTGAGGGTGGCCGTGCGGCCGTCCACATTCGCCGCGATCGGGAACTGCTGGTCGTCGAGGTTGAAGAACAGCGGAACGGTGGCCGCCACGTTGCCGGTGGCGTCGACGATCTCCAGCTGACCGTCGCTGGTTCGCAGTGAGCCGATGTCTGTCGAAAGGACGATCTGGTCGCCCCCGACGATGTCTGCCTGATAGTTGATGTCATTGGCCGGTGCGGCATTTGCCGGTATCGCTGTCAGGAAGCCGGCGGCGGTGACGGCTGATGCAATGAGTGCGATGAATCCATTTCTGCGTTTCATGGGTACGTCCTGAGGGTTTTGGGCGGGTGTGAAGCGTCACCCGAAAGGTGATTGATTTCGCCACGTGCCCAGTTTCGATTCAACCGAAAGCTGTCCGACTTTCGCCGATCGCTCCCCCTGACCGTATTTCGAAACGGCTCGTGGATCTTGTGTGCTTCGGTGTCGCGCGCAATCAGTAAAACAAAACTGTGATTGCGAAAAACTCTCGATGGTGGAAATCATCCGTTCGGTGTACTCGTGATGCTTTGGCGGGTTGTTGCCCCCTGCAATTGCTGCCACGGCGTTTGAGGCATGATGGTCCTTGTGACGGCGCAGCGTGATCCATACGGCAATGACATCGAAGCGGTAGTGGTCACGGAGGAGCAGATCAGGCAGCGGACGATCGAGCTGGCCGAGACTGTCGCCTCGCGCTACCGGGACGCTCCGGACGATCTCGTTCTCATCGGGGTCCTCAAGGGTGCGGTCATGTTCATGACTGATTTCGCCCGGGCGTTGCCCATCCCATCGCAGCTCGAGTTCATGGCGGTGAGTTCGTATGGCTCGTCGACGTCGTCGTCGGGCGTCGTGCGGATTCTCAAGGACCTGGACCGCGACATCAACGATCGCGACGTCGTGATCGTCGAAGACATCATCGATTCAGGATTGACCCTGTCCTGGCTGATCAAGAACCTCCGTACCCGCCGGCCGCGGTCTCTGGAGGTGTGCACACTGCTGCGCAAACCAGATGCGGTCCGCGCGGACGTACATGTGGCGGACGTCGGATTCGACATTCCCAACGAGTTCGTCGTCGGATACGGTCTCGACTATGCCGAGCGCTACCGCGACCTGCCGTACGTCGGCCGCTTGCACCCGTCCGTCTACACAGACTAAAAGGTGATCGATGACTGCAGTCCAGACCGCCGCCGGAGTACGCGCGGGACGGCTTGACCCAGTCGAGGTCACCCGGGAGGCGCTGGCCCGGATCTCACAACGCGATCGGGAACTGGGTGCTTTTGTCGCGGTCCGGGCGGATCGTGCTGTTTCCGAAGCCGAGGTTTTGACCGCGCATCCAAAACTTGATGAATTGCCGTTGGCGGGTGTGCCGGTGGCGATCAAGGACAATATTCCGGTCGCCGGTGAAATCATGACGGTCGGATCGCAGGCCACCAGTCGCGCACCGCAGTTGACCAATCACACCGTTGTTCGGAGATTGCGTGCGGCCGGGGCAATTGTCATCGGGACCACCGCAGTTCCGGAATTGTGTATGTGGGCGACCACGGATAATCCGACCACCATTACGCGTAACCCGTGGAATACCAAGCGAACCCCTGGCGGTTCGTCGGGCGGAGCGGCGGCCGCGGTCGCGAGCGGGCAGGTCGACATCGCCCACGGCAACGACGGGCTGGGCTCGATCCGGATCCCGGCGGCGGACTGCGGAGTCTTCGGTCTCAAACCGGGCTGGGGCGTGGTGCCGTCCGAGCTGGGTGGCAACGGCTGGTTCGGTATGAGTGAGAACGGGCCACTGGCCACCACGGTCGCCGACGCGGCACTGATGCTCTCGGTGATGGCCGACAAACCAGATCTGGCAGAGGCGGGTCTGTCGACGGAGCCGGGATCGCTGGGAATCGTCGTCGCCGAGAACTTTCCCCTTGCCGTCGGCAAGACCGACAAACATTGGGCACAGGCGCAGGAGAGCTGCAGTTCCCTGCTGGCCGATCTCGGTCATCGCGTGCCTCATGCCGACCTGCCGTATCCCGCTAATCCGATGCCCCTGCTGACGCGATGGCTTGCCGGTGCAGCCGGGGATGCCGATGACATCGAGGCGGCCGGCGGGGATCTGGAAAAGCTGCAGCGTCGCAGCAAAGTTCACACGTCGCTCGGGCGGAGTGTGACCCGCTTCGATCTGGTGAACGACAGTCAGGTCGACAAGGTCGAGAAGAAAGTCCTCGCGTACCTCGACCGCAATAAGGCCGATGTGCTCCTGACCCCGGCATTGGCGACGTCGCCGCCGCAGGCAAAGCGATGGAGTTCGGCGAGTTGGGCCGCGAACATGTGGGCCAACGTCAGCTACGCACCCTTCTGCGGGCTGTTCAACCTCCTGGGCTGGCCGGCGATGTCGGTACCGTTCGGCGTTCATCCGGTCACCCGCACGCCCCTTGCCGTGCACTTCGCAGGCAGGCCCGGATCCGAAGCACGCCTGCTGACCTTGGCTGCCCAGATCGAAAGCGCCCGTCCCTGGCAGAGGGTCGCACCCGGCTTCTGAGCGTCCCCGCGCACTGATTTCTCCTGGAACCGTTCTGGTCCTCGCTACGTCCAACCCTGCGGGACATTGCGAGTGGGGGATCGGGATCGATGGGGGAGAACGTGGGGTTGGTCAGTGCTCGGCCGGAGCAGGCTGCTCTTGCAGGCGGTGTTCCTGGCCGTAAACGCGATATCGAATATCTGCTGCGGACACTGATGACCGCGTTGTTGGTGGCGGCTGCCGCGGCATGGGCGGCGGGTGTCTGGATGTATGCCCGGAGCACCACCAATCGGTTGGCCGACGAGTACTCCCGGATTGACGCGGCGGCCACGTACCTGGGGTGGTCGCTCCTCGTGTGCATTCTGTTGCTGGGTCTGATCTTTGGCTGGCGGCCGAGTCTCATCGGGCAGGATGTGGATCCGGCGGAGAGCCGAAAGTCATACCGCGTCATCGGCTTGTGGCTCATCGCGGTCACGCCGATCGGCCTGGCGATGTGGGCTTTTGAGGATTCGCGGTTTGTTCGCCCGGATCTGGTCAGCCAAGACGGATCGGCCGGCTATCTGCTGCTCTGTATATCGGCGGTTCTGATCGCCGCAGCGGTCTGCGCTCGTACCGTGCTCGTGATGCTCCCGACCGGTGCGGAACCGTTCCGCACGACGCGCCGGAATCTGTGGGGTGTCACCGCGTGGGGGCTTGGGCTTGCGGTGCTGACCGGGGTGGTGCTGACCGTGCCGGCTGATGCCTGGGGCATGCGGGACCGCGCGTCGTACGGTCCGAAACTCGATATGGGGCAGCGGCATTCGCAAATCGACCTGGCAGCAGCCCGGCCGGCATCGGAGGCGTTGGGTGGCACATCGTGGGAGGCCACTGCGGCAGGACTTGTTCGGGAAGACAGCGGGAGGGTGGAATCTGTCGACCCGATCACCGGTGAAGTCCGATGGTGGACAACCAAAGCTGGTTCTTCCCATGCCTGGATCGCGGAGATGGACGACAGGGGAACTGTGGTGCCGGTGAAGTGGGAGGGGTTGGGTTCGGCCAACGATTACGAGGCCGATACCGGCAGGGAGATTTCCAGGACGTCTGCCGCGGGTGGACTGGACGTTGAAGGCGAGATGACGGATGCCGAATTCTGTGACTCGGCCAGGCGCGTCGAGACGGCGCAGGAGAGCGGAGTAGTGGTGGCCACCTGTATTTTCGACAATCCCGGTGAGAACTTCATCAGGGGATTCGATCGCAAGAGTGGAGACAAGCTTTGGCAGGTCGATGACGGGGAAATCACCTACAACAGTGTGGATATCGTCGCTGACACAGTCGTCATGAGGAGTGGCTTGAACAGCACGTTCGACCTGGTCACCGGCGTTCCGCTGCTGTCCCAGCCGGACGAGGTCGGCCATTTCGTTCCGGCCGGTACCGGTGCCGGATTGTTGTTCGACGGGTTTTCGTATCCGTCGGGCTACCGGATCACCCCGGTTCGGCGCGACGGGAACGTGAGTCCCACGACGGAGTTCGACGTCGGGCTTCAGGTGGGCTTCACCGAACAAGCAGCAGCCACCAACGCGGTGTTCGTCGTGGTCGACGATCCCGACGATGCTGGTGGTCGGTGGGTGGTGGCGTTCGACCTCAACACCGGTCAGCCAGTTGTTGTTGTCGGAGATCGAGACCTACCGGGCCTTGGTGAACCGATCGTTCGTGCGACTCTCGGAGAAGGCGCTCGCGTGGAAGCAGGGATTTGGGGCGTTGCGATCGGCAATTCCGCCGACGGTGGGTTTGAGCCACTCGTTGTGATCCCGGCGGTGAAGCGATGAGTACGAGCTGGCTGAAGTCGCTGTTCCGCAATCCGATTCGGGCCACGGCATACGGCCTGATGTTCTGCGCAGGTCTCATGTACGTGATGGCTGCGCTCACCTATCTCACGTCCGACTTTGCCGACTACGTGAGCGCGAGCTCCGATCCCGACGATCTCGCCGGTGCGATCGTGACCCTGCTTCAGTGGTCGCTCGGTGCCTATGTCGTGATCGGGGCGGCCGCCATCACCTTGAGTGCTGCGCCGAACGACAGTCGGATACGGCGCACCATCTGCCTCGTCCTGTCGTGGATTGCGGCGTTGGCGCCCATCGTGGTCACGATGTGGGTATTCGGTTCCTGGTGGTTTGTGAAACCGCACCTGATCGATTGGCCCGGGTCGGTCGGATTCGTGGTGGTGTGTGTTTCGGCCGTCATGCTGGTTTTGTCGATCGCGACCCTGACCATCGCCGAGTTCCGTGAACGATCGGGCAATCAATACCCCACTCTGGGTGGGGTTTACGCCACCGCTGCGTTATCGGGACTGGTGGCGGCGGTTGTGGTGCTGGCGAGCGTACGGCCGCTCGGTGCGGTGGACGTGGTCGAGCTAGGCGACTCGATGGAGATGGGTCCACCCGCATCTGCGTTGGACGTGAACCGGGTGCAGAACGTGAGTGGGATCTACGACGGCTCAACATTTTTGACGGCGGCGGGAGTGCTCGTCGTGAAGGACGGAGTGCTGCGCGCGTATGACACGTTCGGTGGGCCCGAACGTTGGCGCATCTCGAAACCCGGAATGTCGGTGATCGTCGACGACGTGGACAGCTATGAAGACGGTTCGGTTGTCGTGGTCAAATGGGAACCGGTCGGACGTGGGGGATTGACGGAGGCCTACAGCGCCGATACCGGAAAGGTGCTGTGGGATAGCAACCGAACGAGGTCTGAGGAACGCCCCGGGATGAATTATCTCGATGCTCGGACCGGGACAACTGCGTGGACGCTGGATACCGAGAAGGTGTGTGGGCCCGGCCGACTGATTCGTGAGGACAGCTTCAGCGGGGTCATCCCTTTCACGTGCGAGGACGAAAACGGATCGTGAATCGCATCGGCGGGATCGACCTGGCGTCCGGCGTGGTCAGGTGGAGTCAGGAGTCGCCCCGCAGAATCCGCGACGTCGGGCCCGTGGTGAGTGTCTCCGATCGAGACACGGTGACCAGTTACGAACTGTCCTCGGGACGGCTTCTGGGTAGCAGTCCTTGGAACCGGCCGGGAGTCAGGAACGAGTTCGTCCTGACCAACGGGTGGCAGATCAACACAATCAGGGATGACTCCGACAATCTGTCGTTCAAGGGCCTCGATGTCGGTGGCGCCCAGCGGTGGGTCGCCGCGCAATCATGGATCGGTTCAGTCGACTACATGACCTCTGTGGGTGACACTGCGTTGTTCATGGCCTTCGCGCACGGTAGTGCCTGGGTGATGAGCGTGGATGTTCGAACCGGTGCAATGAAGCCGCTGGCCGGTCCCGGTGCGACACCCGATGGCCAGGTACCCCCGGTCATGAGTGCCGAGATGGGGGATCGGGAGCTGATTTCCGACTTCAGTACAAGTGCCGGAACGCTTACGTCCGGTGGGCTGCTACTCGACCTCCGCTTCAACGGATTCCGGGCGCCGGACCTTTGGATTCCGGCCGGTCTGCCAACGAATGGCTGATAGCGGTGCACAATTCCACAGGGGCCGTCGAACCGCGCGTGGTGATCCCAGCTGCGTAACCGACGCCGGGCACCTGCGATTGCGCTCGTAGGGAACGCCTGACCATGGTGAATCGTTGACGGGTAGCCTGAGAACTCAGATATCCCGACTGGAAGGACGCGCCGAAATCACAGCGAAAGCCACAGACGTGGCTCTCGGTCTCGGCTGACACACCTCAATGAACCGTAAGACTGTCTTTCGCAATCTGGCGATCGTGGCCGTTATCGTGCTCGCGATCTGGGGTTGGACCCTGCTACGGGACAACAATCGTGACTACAAGGCTGTCGACACCTCGGTGGCGATGACGCAGCTCAACACCAAGAACGTGGACGAGGTGCAGATCGACGACCGCGAGCAGACGCTGCGGATGACGATCAAGGATCCGAGTCAGACCGACGGTGAAAAGAAGATCTCGGCCAAGTACCCGGCACAGGCCACCGAAGAGATCTTCAACCGCGTCAACGACACCGGTGCGACGTATCAGACGAACGTCAACAAAGACTCGTTCCTGATGCAGATGTTGATCTTCATCCTGCCGCTGGTCTTGCTGTTCGGTTTGTTCTTCTTCGTGATGAGCCGGATGCAGGGTGGTGGCAAGGGCGGTGTCATGGGCTTCGGGAAGTCCAAGGCCAAACAGCTCAACAAAGACATGCCGTCCACCACGTTCGCGGATGTCGCCGGCGCCGATGAGGCCGTCGAAGAACTCTTCGAGATCAAAGACTTCCTGCAGAACCCGGCCCGCTACCAGGCACTCGGCGCCAAGATCCCCAGGGGTGTGCTGCTCTACGGCCCTCCCGGAACCGGCAAGACGCTGCTCGCACGCGCGGTTGCCGGCGAGGCCGGTGTCCCGTTCTTCACGATCTCCGGTTCTGATTTTGTCGAGATGTTCGTCGGCGTCGGTGCCTCGCGAGTGCGTGACATGTTCGAGCAGGCCAAGAACAACAGTCCCTGCATCATCTTCGTCGACGAGATCGACGCGGTCGGCCGCCAGCGTGGCGCCGGTCTCGGCGGTGGTCACGACGAGCGCGAACAAACCCTCAACCAGCTGTTGGTGGAGATGGACGGATTCGGCGAGCGTTCGGGCGTCATCCTGATCGCGGCGACCAACCGTCCCGACATCCTCGACCCGGCGCTGCTGCGTCCGGGCCGCTTCGACCGCCAGATCCCGGTCGGCAACCCCGACATGGCCGGACGTCGGGCGATCCTGAACGTCCACGCCCAGGGCAAGCCGATCGACGCCGACGCCGACCTCGACGGTCTGGCCAAGCGCACCCCCGGCATGTCCGGCGCCGACCTGGCGAACGTCATCAACGAGGCCGCATTGCTCGCGGCTCGCGAAAACCGCACCACGATCACCGCTGAACTCCTCGAAGAGTCGGTCGATCGCGTCATCGGTGGTCCGCGTCGTAAGAGCCGGATCATCAGCGAACACGAGAAGAAGATCGTGGCGTACCACGAGGGTGGACACACCCTGGCCGCGTGGGCAATGCCCGATCTCGACCCGATCTACAAGGTGACGATCCTGGCCCGCGGTCGAACCGGCGGACACGCGCTGGCAGTGCCCGAGCAGGACAAAGACCTGATGACACGGTCGGAGATGATCGCTCGTCTGGTGATGGCGATGGGTGGGCGTGCTGCCGAAGAACTGGTGTTCCACGAGCCGACCACCGGAGCGTCGTCCGACATCGATCAGGCGACCAAGATCGCCCGAGCGATGGTGACCGAGTACGGCATGAGTGCCCGACTGGGCGCCGTTCGTTATGGCCAGGAGCAGGGCGACCCGTTCCTGGGCCGGTCGATGGGTTCGCACGCGGACTACTCGCCCGAGGTTGCCAGCGAGATCGACGACGAGGTACGTCGCCTGATCGAGGCCGCGCACACCGAGGCCTGGGCCATCCTCACCGAGTACCGGGACACCCTCGATGAACTCGCGACCCAGCTGCTCGAACGCGAGACGCTGACCCGCAAGGACCTCGAGAAGATCTTCGACAAGGTCTCCAAGCGTCCCCGCATCACCACGTTCAACGACTTCGGTGAGCGGACCCCCAGTGACAAGCCCCCGGTCAAGACTCCCGGTGAGCTCGCGAAGGAACGCGGCGAGCCGTGGCCGCCCGAGGCCCCGAAGGCGCCGGAGCTGACCAAAACGGGTTCGCATGCGCAGCCCGGACCGGGCCATCAGTATCCGCAGCAGCCGGCACCGCAGCCGGGTGTGGCTCCCGGTGGAACCCGTCCTGATTACGGTGCTCCGGCCGGTTGGTCGGCACCGGGATGGCCCCCCGCCGATTCCCCGGGCGGTGGCGCCCCGAACAGTGGTCAGCCGAACGGGCTACCCGGTGGTGGGTACCCCAATGGCGGTTACCCGCAGGCACCAGGGAATCCTTATGCACAGCCGCAGAACCCTTATGGTCAGCCTCCGGCAAACGGACATCACAATGGTGACGGAAATGGCGGCAGGCACAACGGTGGCGGCCAGGGCGATGAAGGTCAGAACGGCCGGCCGCCCTCAACCGGACAGAATGGACAATGACGTACCGCGAAGACTGCACCGCGATTGCCCCTTTTGATGCTGAGCGTGCCGAGCGCGCTGTTCGAGAACTTCTCATTGCTGTCGGTGAGGACCCGGAGCGCGACGGGCTGAAGGAGACTCCGGCCCGCGTGGCCCGTGCCTACCAGGAGATGTTCGGCGGTCTGCACACCGATCCCGATGAGGTCCTCGCGACCACATTCGATGTCGGTCACGACGAGTTGGTCCTGGTCAAGGACATCCCGATGTACTCGACCTGCGAACACCACCTGGTCTCGTTTCACGGTGTCGCGCATGTCGGCTACATCCCGGGTGCCAGCGGTCAGGTGACCGGCCTGTCGAAGCTCGCTCGGGTTGTCGATCTGTATGCCCGCAGGCCGCAGGTCCAGGAGCGGCTCACCACGCAGATCGCCGACGCGATCGTCCGGAAGCTCGATCCGCGCGGTGTCATCGTGGTGATCGAGGCCGAGCACCTGTGCATGGCGATGCGCGGTATCCGTAAGCCGGGCGCCACGACCACCACCTCGGCGGTCCGCGGGCAGTTCAAGACCAGTGCGATCTCGCGTGGAGAAGCACTGGATCTGATTTCCCGAAAGAGCTAGTGCTGCAAGACAGTGCCGTCATGAAGGGTTCGGGCGCCGTGAACACGGTCATCATGGGCGTGGTCAATGTAACCGCTGATTCGTTCTCGGACGGCGGTCGGTACCTCGACGTCGACGCGGCCATCGAGCACGGTGTTGCTCTGGTGGCCGACGGCGCCGACATCATCGACGTCGGTGGCGAATCCACGCGACCGGGTGCCCAGCGGGTCGACTCCGATCTGGAGATCGCGCGCATCAGGCCGGTGATCGAAGGTCTGTCGGCGCGCGGAATCGTGACGTCGGTCGACACGATGCGGGCCCGGGTCGCGGAGGCCGCATTGTCGGCCGGGGTGGGCATCATCAACGATGTCTCCGGTGGTCGCGCCGATCCGGACATGGCCAAGGTCGTCGCGGAATCGGGGTCTCCCTGGATCCTGATGCACTGGCGGCCGACCGACGCCGACTGGGCGCATTCGGGTAAAGCTGCCGGATATGGCGATGTGGTGGCCGAGGTCAGAAGCGAACTCCTCGAACAGGTCGACGCCGCCGTGAAGGCCGGTGTCGACCCCGGTGCCCTGATCCTCGATCCCGGATTGGGCTTTGCGAAGACGGGCGAACACAACTGGGCGTTGTTGCAGCGTCTACCCGAGTTGATGGAGTTGGGATTCCCGGTGCTCATCGGGGCGTCCCGCAAACGTTTCCTGGGGACCCTTCTTGCCGACGCCGACGGCAATCCGAGACCGCCTGCGGGGCGGGAAGTGGCCACGGCTGCACTCAGTGCGCTGGTTGCGGCCCACCGCGCGTGGGGCGTTCGGGTGCACGACGTGGCGTCGAGCCGCGATGCCATCGCTGTTGCGAAGGCATGGAACGCCGGTGGATCTCCGGCTGTGAACGACCAAGTTGATACGAAGGGGCGCAATGGCTGACCGAATCGAGTTGCGCGGGTTGAAGGTCCGGGGCAACCATGGCGTGTTCGACCATGAGCGCACCGACGGCCAGGACTTCATCGTCGATGTGATCCTGTGGGTCGACTCACGTGTCGCCGCGGCCACCGATGACCTTGCCGACACAGTCGACTACGGCGCACTGGCTCAGACCGCCCACGACATCATCGCGGGCACCCCGCGGAATCTGATCGAAACGGTGGCCGCCGAGATCGCCGACACTGTGATGCTCGAAACCGAGCAGGTGGCTGCGTGTGAGGTGACGCTTCACAAGCCGTCGGCGCCGATCCCGCTGACGTTCGACGATGTCGCGGTGGTCGCGAGGCGATCCCGTAAGGGCATGCAATGAGTGGGGCGACACCGTGAGCCGTGCGGTGCTCTCGATCGGCTCCAACATCGGGGATCGAATGGCACATCTGCAGTCGGTCTGCGATGGGCTCGCCGATGTGGTGGTGGCGACCTCCGCCGTTTACTCGACCGCGCCCTGGGGTGGCGTGCAGCAGGAGGACTTCCTCAATGCCGTTGTTGTGGTCGATGATCCGCACCGGGAGGCCGTCGATTGGCTGGCCGCCGGGCAGGAGCTCGAGCAACAGGCGCAGCGAATCCGCGAACAGCATTGGGGTCCAAGAACTCTGGATGTCGACGTCATCTCGGTGACCAGTGCGGGCCGCGAAGTCATCTCTGATGATCCGATCCTGACGCTGCCGCATCCAAGGGCGTCTTCGCGTGCGTTTGTCCTGATCCCGTGGCTGGACGTCGACCCGGCGGCCACTTTGTGGCATGACGGCGCAGCGACCCCGGTGGCCGAACTGCTTGCGGCACTACCGGACGACGAGCGATCCGGGGTGCACCGCACCGACCGGCAACTTGCTGTCGCCGGGCGCGACGGGGCGGATACGGGCCGATGAACCGGCGAAATCCGCGTCAGCAGTCCGATGACGGCAAGATGGGTCCGACCCGGTTCCGTGATCTGTCGGCCTTGGCCGCCGTTGTCGCCGTGGTGGTGTTCCTGCTGGTCCGCGTCAGTTATGGGTCGATGCCACCGCTTCCACTGCTCGCCGGCGTGGTGCTGTATCTGCTTGCTGCACTTGAGGTTGTGATCGCGTTTGTTGTCCGTTCGCGCGTCCGAGACCGTGAGGTCGGGGCGCACCACGGACAGTTACATCCGATCACCGCGGCCCGCGTTCTGGCACTGGCCAAGGCGTCGGCGATCCTCGGTGCGCTCGCGACGGGTGTGTGGGCGGGCACGCTCGTCTATCTCCTGACGCGACAAGGTGAGCTGACCGCAGCCCGCGAGGACCTGCCGAGCGCGATCGTCGGATTGATCGGTGGAGTCCTGCTCACGGTCGCGGCGTTGTGGCTCGAATACTGCTGCCGTGCGCCCGATGATCCGTCCGAGGACCTCCCTGCCTGATCGGCGGTGACAATCATCATGACCGTCTATAACAGGACTTGCCGGGTGAGATGGCGAATTCGTTCGCCGCAGCCCGGTATGTTTGCCCCATGACCACCTCCGCTGGCCGCTCGGCTGACGCCAGAAGGACTCGTCGTGGTCCGGGCCAATGGCTGCTCGGCGCTTTGCTGCTGCTCGCTCTCGGCTCGAGCGTGTTCATGATCATCACCTCGGAGATGAGCGTTGCCGGTTCGCTGGCCGTCATCACCGCCCTGTGGGCTGCCGTCATCGGCGCCATCCTGGTGACCAAATACCGCCGCGCCGCAGATTCCGCGGACGCGAAGGCCCGTGATCTGCGACTGGTCTACGAATTGCAGCTCGAGCGCGAGATCACCGCCCGCCGACAGTACGAACTCGGTGTCGAGACCCAGGTTCGCCGCGAGGTCAGCGCCGAATCCGGCTCCGAACTCGCCGCGCTCAAGACCGAGCTGCAGTCGCTTCGTGAGAGTTTGGAGCAGATCCTCGGCGAACTGCCGGAGGATCGCATCGCGTTGTTCCGCGAGAAGCTACCCGAGCTGGAGAACGGATCCAGTTGGCTCAACCGCCCGGACGCCGCATACGCCTCCGGGTTTGCCGAGTACCCGAGTGGACTCGTCGATGACGGCGCGGTTGCCGAACAGGACTTTGCGTCCACTGCGCCGCCTGCCGACGACTCCCCGCGTGCAGGTGACGTGACCGAGGTCTTTCCGGTGATCGCCGCCGAGGAGCCATTGCCCGCCGATCCCGAGCCTGCCACCTCCGAACCGGCCGAGGTCGAGGCCGAGGACGAGGAAGAGCTCGTCGCCGAGGTTGTCGAAGAATCGGCCGATGACAGCCCTGCCGCACCGGCCTCGGAGTCGGAGTCCGAACCCCGTGCCTCGGGCAGGCGTCGTCGTGCTGATGAGCCCGCCGAGGACGCTGCGGATCCCGAAGGTTTTGCCGACGACAACCCGACCGACGAATGGGAAGTCGCACCGCCCGAGGGTGGCATCCCCGAGGCTCTGCTGGCCGAGGGGGAAGATTCACCCGATCACTCAGGTGCTCATGAATCCGGCCGTTCGGTCTCGGAACTGCTCCAGGGCTTTGCGGGTTCTTCTCCCAGCTCAGGGCGCCGTCGCCGCCGCGACTGAGTCAGATCGCTTTCCGGGCGATCGGCCGCGCGCCGGCCGGTTCCGGCCCCGCGGCCGCCCTGCCTTTCGGTGAGGCCGATCACAGCGGTTGGCGGTTTCGACGCTGCGGGATCTATCCTCGCTGCGAGACGTCTGGTACCCGAATCCGACTCATCCGACCGTGATCTTTTCCTCCGGTTGGACGGGATCGGTGGGACTGGAACGAATGATGGAGGACATCGGTGACCTCGACCGGGATTACCAACTGGCCCGCGCCTGCCCGCCTATCGGTGGGCATCGTGTCGGCGGGCCGTGTGGGCACAACCATCGGTGAGGCGCTCGAACGCGCCGAGCACGTGGTCGGGGCGGTCTCAGCTTCTTCGCCGCAGTCGCGGCGTCGGGCCGCGGAACGACTTCCCGAATCGCAGATCCTTGCTCCCCGTGACGTCGCGGCACGGTGCGAACTGCTGATCTTGGCAGTACCCGACGATCAACTTCCGCTGCTCATCGCTGATTTCGCCGCGTCGGGTTCGGTTCGGCCGGGCACGATTGTCGCTCACACCGCCGGAGCCAGCGGCGTCCGCATTCTCGACCCCCTCACCGACGCCGGAGCGCTGCCGCTGGCCCTACATCCGGCGATGACCTTCATCGGTACCGGAGAGGACACCGACCGGCTGAACGACTGCTGTTTCGGGGTCACCGCCGCCGACGAGATAGGTCTGGCGATCGGACAGTCCCTGGTGCTGGAGATGGGTGGCGAGCCGGTCCACGTCCGCGAAACCGACCGGACGCTCTATCACGCGGCATTGGCGCACGGTGCAAATCATCTCGTGGCACTGGTCTGTGACGCCGCAGCCGCCCTCCGCAAGGTCCTCGACGGACAAGACGTGCGGCCGGAACGACTCCTCGGCCCGCTGCTGACCGCAGCCCTCGACAATGCCCTGCACATGGGTCCTGCGGCGCTGACCGGGCCGGTCAAGCGCGGCGACACCGCTGCGGTGGCCCGCCATCTCGACGCGCTGACCGCAGCAGACCCCGCCATCGCCGACGGATACCGGGCGATGGCCCGCCGCGCCGCCGCGTACACCGATCCACCCCCTGATCTGATCGAGCTCCTCGGAGGTGAGCACTGATGCCGGGTACTGACCTGACGTCTGAAAAGCCATATACGGCAGGTAAATTGACCGTCCACCGCGATCCGGCGATGCTGAACAAGATCAGCCGGGCCTTGCGGTCGACCGGTAAACGGGTGGTACTGGTTCCGACGATGGGCGCGCTGCATGCCGGTCACCTCGAGCTGATCCGGGCGGCCAAGGCCAAGGGTGATGCCGTGGTCATCACCTCGATCTTCGTGAACCCGCTGCAGTTCTCTGCCGACGAAGACCTCGACGCCTACCCTCGGACGTTCGATGCGGACTGTGATCTGTTGCGCGCGGCCGGGGTCGAGTTGGTCTTCGCACCGCGGGTCTCGGACATGTACCCGAACGGCCCTCGGACCACCGTGCATCCGGGTCCTCTTGGCGCCGAACTCGAAGGGGCCTCGCGGCCGACCCACTTTGCCGGGATGCTGACCGTGGTACTCAAGTTGCTCAACATCGCGGCACCGATGGAGGCGTACTTCGGTGAGAAGGACTACCAGCAGCTGACCTTGATCCGGCAGATGGTGCGCGACCTCGACCTCGATATCCGCATCGTCGGCGTGCCGACCGTGCGTGAATCCGACGGGCTCGCAATGTCTTCGCGTAACCGGTACCTCGATCCGGCGCAGCGTGAGCTGGCCACGACCCTTTCTGCGGCCCTGGTCGCAGGCGCCTATGCGGCAGCGGGTGGTGTGCAGGCAATTCTGGACACGGCCAGCGCGGTGCTCGCACTACATCCAGAGATCAAGGTCGATTACCTGGAAGTACGCGGACCGGGTTTGGAGTCGCCCCCGGACAAGGGTGACGGCAGGCTTTTGGTGGCGGCCCGGATCGGCAGCACTCGGCTGATCGACAACGTGGGTGTCGCGATAGGTACGGGATTCGTCGAAAGAGGAGAGAACACACCATGATTCGTACGATGATGACGTCAAAGATCCACCGCGCCACCGTGACGCAGGCCGATCTTCACTACGTCGGTTCGGTGACGGTCGATCAGGATCTGCTCGACGCCGCCGGTTTGCTCGAAGGCGAGAAGGTGTCGATCGTCGACATCACCAATGGTGCACGGCTCGAGACGTACACGATCGCGGGTGAGCGCGGTTCGGGTGTCCTGGGTATCAACGGTGCCGCAGCACATCTCGTGCATCCCGGTGACCTGGTCATCCTGATCGCCTACGGCGGCCTCGACGAACGCGAGCTGCTCGAGTACAGCCCGCGCGTGGTGTTCGTGGACGGGCAGAACAAGATCCTCGAACTCGGTGCCGACCCGGCACATGCCCCGGAGGGTAGCGGCCTCCTGGATCCGCGCGAATTGTCTTCCACCCCGTTGTCTTCCGCTACAGCCTGATCATGCTGCTCGCCCTGGACGTCGGTAACACCAACATCCACCTGGGTGTCTATTCCGGGCGCGGTGACCACGCCCGTCTGGTCCGGGACTGGCGGATGCGGACCGAACCGCGGATGACCGCGGACGAACTGGCACTGAATCTCCGGGGGCTCCTTGGCGCCGACGTCGACCAGGTCACGTCGGTGGTGGGCCTGTCCACGGTGCCTTCCCTGCTGCGCGAAATGCGCGTGATGGTCGGGAAGTATTACGGCGCCGGACCCCACGTTCTCCTCGAACCCGGCGTGCGGACCGGGGTTCCGCTGTTGGTCGACAACCCGAAAGAGGTCGGCACCGACCGTGTCGCCAACGCGCTCGCGGCGTACACGGCCTATGGACGGGCCTGCATCGTCGTCGATTTCGGGACGACAACCCTGGTCGACGTGGTCTCGGCGAAGGGCGAGTTCCTCGGCGGCGCCATCGCCCCGGGCATCGACCTGGCAGTGGAAGCGCTGGCCACCGCGACGGTGTCGTTGCGCAAGGTGGAGTTGTTGCCGCCGCGCAGTGTGGTCGGCAAGAACACCATCGAGGCATTGCAGTCGGGCATCCTCTACGGATTCGCGGGACAGGTCGATGGACTGGTGAACCGGGTGCGGCGGGAGATCCGCGGATTCGGCCCCGCCGATGATGTGGCGGTGGTCGCCACGGGGTATCTCGCACCGCTGGTGTTCGACGAGTGCGAGACGTTGCAGCACCACGAACCGACGCTGACGCTGGACGGTCTGCGGCTGGTCTATGAGCGGCAGCGTGAAAGTCGCAGCAAGTTACGGTCAGATCGTTGATCTCTCGCAGGCCGCAGTCCTGTGATCGTCCCCACTGGTGCGAGCCGAATCGATGTGGCAGAATCTCGACCGTGATGATCCGGAGCTGTCAGGAGTGTTGTCGGGGCTAATTGCCTCTCGATGACCCCTGTACGTCCGATCCCGGCGATCTCCTCGCCGATCATTCACGAAAGTTCCCATCATGTCAGTGCTCACGGCACCCCTGTCTTCTTCCGCTGCTCCCGTGTCCGCTCCGGCGGCGGCGCCTCTGTCCATCTCGGCTGACCAGTTCGGACCTGCCTTGCAGGACGGTGCGATCGCCGTCGACATCCGCAGCCAGCGTGTCCGCGATACCGACGGAATCCTCTTGGGGGCGTTGGCTGTTCCCGCCGAGAACGTCCTCGACCGGTTGACCCCTGGTTCGTCCGGCTCTTTGTCGAGCGCCAGCACTGCGCAGCGCTGGGTCTTGGTCGGCGCGGACGGCCACGACGCGGAGATGCTGACCTGGCACCTGCAGGCGCGGGGCATCACCGGTGCCCGTTTTGTCGTGGGTGGTCAGCGGGCATTGGCCCGAGGCGTCACACCCGGTCTGCTCGGCGAGCACACCCGGCGCGAGCTGGATGCCTACTCGGCGCACTGATCCTTTCGCTCCGGGCGGAGGCGGCCGTAGCCCGGAGCCGGGCCGGGGTTTGTGACTGTGGTTTGTGACTGTTTGTCTACGCTCGGCCTTGGCGAATGGATCGCGGAGCGCTCCGGCCGATAGGGTCGTTGGCGTGAACGAAGACCGTGGCCAGGGCCGCACCAACACAGATGCAGACACTGTCGAAGACCAGACGCCGGAACAGCTGCGTATCCGTCGCGAAAAGCGGGATCGGATGCTCACCGCAGGTACCGAGCCCTACCCGGTTTCGGTACCGCGAACACATTCACTGGCGCAGGTCCGGGCCAAATATCCCGACCTCGAGACCGACACCGCCACGGGCGACCAGGTTGGTGTCGCCGGCCGGGTGATCTTCGTCCGCAACACCGGCAAGCTGTGTTTTGCGACGTTGCAGGAGGGTGACGGCACGCAGTTGCAGGCCATGATCAGCCTCAACGGTGTTGGGGAGGAGTCACTCGCGGCGTGGAAGGCCGACGTCGATCTCGGCGATTTTGTCTTTGTGCACGGTGAGGTGATCAGTTCCCGCCGAGGCGAGCTCAGTGTTCTCGCGGACAGCTGGCAGATGGCGTCGAAAGCGCTGCGGCCGCTTCCGGTGGCACACAAGGAGATGAACGAAGAGGCTCGGGTGCGTGCGCGTTACCTCGATCTCATCGTCCGGCCGGAGGCCCGCGCGATGGCCCGGACCCGGGTTGCGGTCATGCGAGAATTGCGTGCCGCACTCGAACGCCGCGGTTTCCTCGAGGTCGAGACACCGATGCTGCAGACATTGCACGGCGGCGCGGCGGCCCGCCCGTTCGTGACGCACTCCAATGCCATGGATATCGACCTCTACCTGCGCATCGCGCCGGAACTGTTCCTCAAGCGTGCGGTGGTCGGTGGGATCGAGAAGGTCTTCGAGATCAACCGCAACTTCCGCAACGAGGGTGCGGACTCCACCCATTCACCGGAGTTCGCGATGCTCGAGACGTATGAGGCGTACGGCACCTACGACGACTCGGCCACGATGATCCGGGAGATCATCCAGGAGGTCGCGCTCGGTGCGTTGGGCACTTTGCAGCCGTTGATGGCCGATGGAACGGTCAATGACCTCAGTGGTGAGTGGACCTCGGTCGAGATGTATCCGTCGTTGTCGCAGGCCCTCGGTGAAGAGATCACGCCGGCCACCACGGTGGAACATCTGCTGGCGGTGTGCGCCCGGGTGGGGCTCGAGATCCCGCAGGGCAAGGGATATGGCCACGGGAAACTCGTCGAGGAACTGTGGGAACACCAGGTCGGGGACACGCTCTCGGGACCGGTTTTCGTCCGGGACTTCCCGGTCGAGACGTCGCCTTTGGTCCGGGAGCACCGGACGAAGCCCGGTGTCAGCGAGAAATGGGACCTCTATGTTCGTGGTTTCGAATTGGCAACCGGGTATTCAGAATTGATCGACCCGATCATTCAGCGGGAGCGGTTCGTCGACCAGGCCAGGCTTGCGCGGGCCGGCGACGACGAGGCAATGGTGCTCGACGAAGAGTTTCTTGCCGCGATGGAGCAGGGGATGCCCCCGACGACGGGTACCGGAATGGGGATTGATCGACTTCTCATGGCGCTTACCGGTCTTGGGATTAGGGAAACGATCCTCTTTCCACTCGTGAAGCCGCAGCATTGATAATTTTCTAAACTCGTTAGTGTGTTATTCGCGCGAACAAGATATTCGCGCTATGCTGTCGGCCAATAGACGGCCGACATGAATATGCTCGTTCCGAGTTGTGTTCAGTGAAACCGTCTTGTATGTCGGGGAGCCATCAAGAATGGAGTGTTATGGCTAAGAAGGTTACGGTCACGCTGGTCGACGATGTTGACGACAGCAAAATTGCGGACGAGACCGTCGAGTTCGGTGTAGACGGTGTCACTTATGAGATTGATCTGTCGACGAAGAATGCAGACAAGCTGCGTGACGACGTCGCACGGTGGGCAGAACATGCACGTCGGGTCGGTGGACGTAAGCGTCCGAAGGGCCTGAGCGTCGCAGGCAAGGCCCCGGTCGACCGTGAGCAGACTGCGGCGATCCGCGACTGGGCGCGACGCAACGGGCACCCGGTATCGGCGCGTGGACGTATTGCGGCCGGTGTTGTCGATGCCTACAACGAGGCGCACTGACTCAATGAGTTGACTTCAGACACTGTCTGAAAAGGCGGGCGGTCCGAGTATTCGGACTGCCCGCCTTTTTCTTTCGCAAGTGTCGGTGGAGAATTGCTAAAACTCGCTCCACAGTAAACACTCAGAAAAGAAATGATCGTCGCGATCACTTTTGCACTTTAGTTTCTTTTTTCTGAGCGTCAGCGACATTTAATCGACGTGTCGAGATTGTGCGCTTGAAGCAAACGTTTGAGGGCCTGGAATAGTTCGCAAAGCGCACGGATCTTTAGCCGAGTTCGCGCTTCAAGATCTTCCCCGCCGCATTACGAGGGAACTGTTCGACGAACACCACAGAACGCGGGATCTTGAAGTTCGCCAGTTTCTCTCGGGCGTTTGCCAATATCAAGGATTCGTCCACCGATGCACCCGGGGCGACCGACACATATGCGCGCCCGACCTCGCCGAGACGTTCGTCCGGTACACCGATCACCGCAGCCTCGGTCACGCCGTCGATCCGGGACAACACCTGCTCGACCTCGGCGGGATAGACGTTGAACCCGCCGCAGATGTACATGTCCTTCGAGCGGCCCGTGATGGAGAGGTTGCCGCGGTCGTCGATCGTCCCGATGTCGCCGGTGTGGAGCCAGCCGTCGGAGTCGATCGCTTCTTTGGTGGACACGGGGTCCTCGAGGTATCCGGCCATCACCATCTTTCCTCTGGTCAGCACCTCGCCGCTGTCCGACAACCGGATTTCCATACCCCGGAACGGGCGTCCGCAGGTATTGGCAACGGTTTCGTCGTCGTCGTCCGGCGTGCAGGTGGTGACAAAACCGCCGGCCTCGGTGAGGCCGTAGGCCGTGATGACGGTGTCGATGCCCAGATCGCGCTGCATGCGTTCGACCAGGACCACCGGGACGATGGCCGCCCCGGTGACGGCCAGGCGAAGTGAGGAGAGGTCGAACTCGCCGCGGCGAGGAGCGTCGAGAAGTGTCTGAAAGATGGTCGGCGCTCCGGGGAAGACCGTCGCGCGGCGGTCCTGGACCAATTGCATGGCGGCGTCGGTCGAGTACACCGCCAGCGGCAACATGGTTGTCCCGTTGAGCAGGCAGGCCAGGATGCCGGCCTTGTATCCGAAGGTGTGGAAGTAGGGGTTCGCCATGACGTAGCGGTCGTCGGGGCTCAGACCCCCGTTGTCGGCCCAGGCCCCGGATCCGGCGATGGTCTGCTGATGCTCCGCCAGGACGCCTTTGGAGCGCCCCGTGGTGCCGGAGGTGAACAGGATGTCGGAGTAGTCGGTGGGGGCCAGCGCGGCGGCCCTGCGGTCGGCCTCACTGTGGTCATGGGTCGCGGCCGCCTCGAGGAAGTCGTCCCAGTCGATACCGATGGCCGCGCGTTCGTCGTCGGGCTGCAGGCGGATGCGCACGGTGGCGACGAGGTCGGTGGCTGCCGCAAGGTCGCCCCCGGCCTCGGCTGTGAGTTCGCCGAGTCGATCGGACCCCAGGAACGCGCCCGCGATCACCAGGGCCCGCGCGTGGGTGCGCTGGATGATCTCCAGGGCCTCGGTGGCGGTGTACCGGGTGTTCAGTGGCACCAGCGTGGCGCCGGCGTAATGGATGCCAAGGGCGGCGATGGGCCAGTGATAGCTGTTGGGCGCCCAGATCGCCACGCGGTCGCCGGGGGCGATGCCCGCTTCGGCGAGGGCGGTGGCGAAGGTGCGCGCCGACGCCAGTAGTTCCGACCAGGTGAGTGACACCGTCTGGCCCCACTGATCGTCGATGATGGCGGTCTGGTCGGGCCAGAGCCTCGCAGCTCGGATCAATGCCTGCGGCGTAGTTGTCACTTCTTCGGACTCCACGCTTGCTGCTGACTGCTGCGATCCCACAGACATAATTCCTCCCGGTGCTCTC
Organism: Williamsia sp. Y721; assembly: GCF_059683565.1. NCBI lineage: Bacteria > Bacillati > Actinomycetota > Actinomycetes > Mycobacteriales > Nocardiaceae > Williamsia > Williamsia sp. Y721. The sequence continues at coordinate 161,920 of NZ_JCASNH010000001.1, forward strand.
ACCTGCTCAAAAGGCTAATACCTGTGCCGGAGGCAACAGGCTTCGTCGCAAAAACCTAGCACTTGCTTGGGTGATAAACCGAGCAAGTGCTTGGTCGGCTAGGCTGAATCGCATGACGGCGATCAAGCTCGCTGACCGAGGCGTGGACCTGGGACGATGGGACGGATCGGCGGCCGAATTCTCGGGCGCTGTGCGATCCTGGCTCGATGAACACCTGTTGGGTGAGTTCGAGCATCTGAAGTCCCGTGGTGGGCCCGGCAGTGAACACGAGTTTTTTGGACCCCGACTGGCCTGGGACCGGCTGCTGGCGCAGGCGGGGTGGACCTGCCTCGGCTGGCCAACCGAGTTCGGTGGCCGTGGGGCCACCATCGAACAGCGGATCCTCTTCCATCAGGAATACGCGCGCTCCGGCGCACCGGCACGGGTGAGTCACGTCGGTGAGGAACTCCTCGGGCCCACGCTGATCGCGTTCGGGACCCAGGAGCAGAAAGAACGGTTCCTGCCGCCGATCACCACGGTCGACGAGCTGTGGGCGCAGGGCTATTCCGAACCCGGCGCCGGTTCCGACCTGGCCAACATCTCGACGACGGCCCGTCTGGAGAACGGCAAGTGGGTGATCAACGGACAGAAGATCTGGACCTCGCTCGCGCATGTCGCGCAGTGGGCGTTCGTCCTGTGCCGCAGTGAACCCGGTTCGACACGGCACAGCGGACTGAGCTTCCTGCTCGTCCCACTCGACCAGCCCGGTGTGACGGTGCGTCCCATCCAGCAACTCACCGGCACCTCCGAGTTCAATGAGGTCTTCTTCGACAACGCCACCACCGAGGCGAGTCTTGTGGTGGGAGCGCCGGGCGACGGTTGGAAGGTCGCGATGGGGCTGCTGCAGTTCGAACGTGGTGTGTCCACGCTCGGCCAGCAGGTCGGATTCTCCCGCGAACTGACCGAGATCGTGGAGATGGCCAAGGCAAATGGGGCGGCCGAGGATCCGGTCATCCGCGAGCGGATCGCCCGTGCCTGGCTTGAACTCCGCGTGATGCGGGCCCATGTGCAACGCACGCTGGCCGCGGTCGACACCGGCGGGTCCGGCGGCGAGGCCTCGGTGGCAAAACTGTTGTGGGCCAACTGGCATCGTGATCTCGGTGAGCTCGCGGTTGCGGTCCAGGGACCGTCCTCGCTGATCGCTCCGGACGCGACGAGTGAGGGCGCGCCGAACAACATCTTCGATCCCGGGAACGTCGAGCTCGACGTATGGCAGCGTCTGTACCTGTTCACCAGGTCGGACACCATCTATGGCGGATCAAATGAAGTGCAGCGCAACATCATTGCCGAGCGCGTGCTCGGACTACCTCGAGAGGCACGATCGTGACAGTTGAACATCGCCCCAGCCCGCTGGCGACGGCCCCGGAAGAGATTCCCGGCCACGGACTCCTGGCCGGACGAAAGGTGGTCGTCACCGCGGCTGCCGGAACCGGCATCGGATTCTCCACCGCGCGGCGTGCGCTCCTCGAAGGTGCCGACGTGGTGGTCAGCGATTGGCACGAACGGCGACTGACGGAGACCGCGGACAAGCTGCGCGCCGAGTTCGGTGAGCAGACCGTGGCGCAGGTCGTGTGCAACGTCCAGGAGACCTCGCAGGTCAACGCTCTGATCGAAACCGCCGCAAGTGAATTGGGCCGGATCGACATCCTGGTCAACAATGCAGGCCTCGGCGGTGAGACCCCCGTGGTCGACATGAACGACGACGAGTGGGATCGCGTCATCGACATCACGCTGAACGGCACCTTCCGGGCGACCCGCGCAGCATTGCGCTACTTCCGTGACGCACCGCACGGGGGCGTCATCGTCAACAATGCGTCGGTCCTGGGCTGGCGAGCCCAGCACAGCCAATCCCATTACGCGGCAGCCAAAGCCGGCGTGATGGCACTGACCCGCTGCGCTGCGATCGAAGCCGCGGAATACGGCGTGCGGATCAACGCGGTGGCACCGTCCATCGCTCGACATCCGTTCCTGGCGAAGGTGACCAGCGAAGAACTGCTCACCGACCTGGCCTCCCGCGAGGCATACGGGCGCGCCGCGGAGGTCTGGGAAATCGCCGCCACCATCGCCATGCTCGCCAGCGACTACACCACCTACCTCACCGGTGAGGTCGTCTCCATCTCGAGCCAGCGCGCCTGATCTTGCTGTCCCAACGTCGAATATAGAAGGAGCACAACATGTCTTCGCCCCAGGCTTACATCGTCGATGCGTTGCGTACCCCGGTCGGGAAGCGGAACGGTTCGCTGGCCAAGGTCCACCCCGCCGATATGGGTGCACACGTCATCTCCGCCCTCGTCGAGCGCACCGGCATCGATCCGATGACCGTCGACGACGTCATCTTCGGCTGCGTCGATGCAATCGGCCCGCAGGCGGGCAACATCGCCCGCAGCGCCTGGCTCGCCGCCGGCCTGCCCCTGGAGATCCCCGGCACCACCGTCGATCGCCAGTGCGGATCGTCGCAGCAGGCCATCCACTTCGCCGCCCAGGCCGTGATGAGCGGAACCCAGGACGTCGTCGTGGCCGGTGGCGTGCAAAACATGAGCGCCATCCCGATCTCCGCCGCGATGCTCGCAGGCGCCGAGTACGGATTCGACAGCCCTTTCCTCGGATCTGTGGGCTGGGACAAGCGTTTCGGTGACGCAGAGGTCTCCCAGTTCGTCGGTGCCGACATGATGGCCAAGAAGTGGGACATCAGCCGCGACGACATGGAGCGCTGGGCACTGCAGTCGCACGAGCGCGCCCGCGCCGCCATCGCAGCAGGCCGCTTCGATGCCGAGACGGTTGCACTCGGCGACTGCGTCGTCGACGAATGCCCCCGCGAGACGTCGCTGGAGAAGATGGCCTCACTGCAGGTCCTGGCCGAGGGCTCGGATCTCACAGCCGCCGTCGCCTCACAGATCTGCGACGGTGCGTCGGCCACCCTGGTCGTCTCCGAAGCCGCACTCAAGCAGTACGGCCTGACCCCGCGGGCCCGGATCCACCACATCTCGGTCCGCGGCGACGATCCGGTGATGATGCTGTCCGCCCCCATCCCGGCCACCAAGCACGCGCTGTCCAAGACCGGACTGACCATCGACGACATCGATGTCATCGAGATCAACGAGGCCTTCGCACCCGTGGTGCTGGCCTGGCTCAAGGAGACCGGCGCCGACCCGGCCAAGGTCAACCCGAACGGCGGCGGCATCGCCCTCGGACACCCGCTGGGCGCCACCGGAGCCAAGCTCTTCGCGACGCTCCTGCACGAACTCGAACGCACCGGCGGCCGCTACGGCCTCCAGACGATGTGTGAAGGCGGCGGCACTGCCAACGTCACGATCATCGAACGGCTCTGACGGGTTCGGTCAGTTCGCCGCGGTGTGAGGGCGGCGGCACTGCCAACGCCTGAGATCATCGAACGGCTCTGACGGGTTCGATTACCCACCTCGCGTTCTATGTGCCGCCCACCTGCAAGTGCAGGTGGGCGGCACAAATTCAGGTGGCACGAGATGGGCGGTGGCGCGCTCGGTGTGAGGTAGCGCATACTGGTTTGCGACAGACTTGGATTTTCGTTCCAACGTCCCGCAAATGACCAACGGCTCGTGGAGGCTCGCGCAATGACCAAACCAGCAGATGTGGCAAAGCAGCAGGTCCGAGATGAGAAGTCGGCGGATACGCTGTCGCTGCAGGCGTTGCTCGAACTGCAACGCGCGGCATTCCTGCGTGACGGGATCCCGGATGCCAAGACCCGTATCGACCGGATCAATCGTCTGCAGTCGCTGCTCCTCGATCACGCGGAGGAGATCGCCGAAGCGCTCAACGACGACTTCGGCACCCGTCCCCGTGAACTGTCGATGGCAGCGGATATCGCCGGTTGCATGATCGACCTGGCACACCAGAAGAAGCACCTCTCCGGGTGGATGAAGACATCGACGCCGGGTAAATGGTTGGCCCGCGCCGGCCTGCGCCAAGAACTCCGGCACGACCCCAAGGGTGTTGTCGGGATCATGGGTCCGTGGAACTTCCCGCTGCAGCTCACGATCGTCCCGGCCGGATCAGCGTTCGCTGCCGGTAACCGCGTGCTGATGCGTCCGTCGTCGGTCACCGCCAAGACCACGGCCGTGCTGGCAAAGCATGCGCCGAAGTACTTCGAGCTCGAAGAACTGGCCGTGTTGACCAGTGCTCATGGTGGTGGGTCCGACTTCGCAAAACTCGAGGTCGATCACATGTTCTTCACCGGATCGCCTGATGTGGGCGCTTCGGTCGCCGCGGAGGCAGGCAAGAACCTGGTGCCGGTGACACTCGAACTCGGTGGCAAGAACCCCGTGGTCGTGGACATCGACGCCGACATCGCCAAGGCCGCCAACGGGGTCGCCGATGCGCGTCTGGTCAATGGTGGTCAGGTCTGCCTGTGCCCCGACTACGTGTGGGTACCGGAGTCCAAGGTCGGCGAGTTCACCGACCGTGTGCTGGCCCGCTGGCGCACCAACCTGCCGACGATCAAGGACAACCCGCAGTACACGTCGACGATCAATGAGAAGAACTTCAACCGCATCGTCGGTCTGATCGACGATGCCGAAGCTCTCGGTGCCACCAAGCATCAGGTGATCCCGGCGGGGGAGAAGTTGCCGGATGCCCAGGGGCGCAAGATCCCGCCGACGCTGCTCACCGGTGTCAAGGCAGGCATGAAGATCGAAGAGGACGAGGTCTTCGGACCCGTCCTCACGGTGTACCCCTACCGGGAACTCGATGAGGCGATCACCCACATCAGCAGCCACCCGCACCCGCTGACTATGTACTGGTACGGCGACTACAACGACCGCTTCACCAAGCTCGCCGACTCGACCCGATCGGGTTCGATCAACGGAAATGACTTCGCGGTCAACATGTTCGGCCCGGATCTGCCGTTCGGCGGTATCGGCCGCAGCGGTATGGGCAACTATCACGGCAAGTTCGGCTTCGATACCTTCTCGCACACGCGGGCGATTGCCTTCTCGTCGTTGAAGCTCACCGTCTCGGAGATGATGTCGGCGCCGTTCACCTCGCGTGACACCAAGACCACCAACATTCAGCTCAAGGTGTGGAACTTCTTCACCAAGCGATCCATCAAGAAAAACGGCAAGAAGTAACCTCGTAGGTCGAATGGATTCCGCCACCCGCGGCGACCTCTTCCGGCAGCCAGGCAACCAAGCGCTTGCTAGGCTATCGATGGAGGTGGTCGCAGGTGGCGGAAAGCCGCGGGACAAAGAAGCAGGGCGCCGGTCAGGCGAGAAAGGCCGGGGCGGCTGATGCGGCCAATGGTCGTCCGTCACGGCGTGATGAATTGCTGGCGGTGGCAAGTGGGCTTTTTGCTGAACGTGGACTGCGGACCACCACCGTCCGCGACATCGCCGATTCGGCGGGCATCCTTTCCGGCAGTCTGTATCACCATTTCGACTCCAAGGAGTCGATGGTCGACGAGATCCTGAAGTCGTTCCTCGATTCGCTCTTCGAGACCTATCACGAGGTGGTCGCGGCCGGTATGCCGGCGCGAGAAACCTTGACTGCCTTGGTGATCGCGTCGTTCGAGAGCATTGACCGCGATCATTCGGCGGTGGCCATCTATCAGGACGAGGCCAAGCGGCTCGCCGGCCAGGAACGTTTTTCGTACATCCAGGATCGCAACGTCGAGTTCCGCACCCTGTGGAGCGACGTCCTGACCAGGGGTGTGGCCGACGGCAGTTTCCGGCCTGATCTCGACACCGAACTGGTGTACCGCTTCATGCGCGACACGGTCTGGGTTGCCGTCCGCTGGTATCGCCCGGGTGGCGAGCGGACCGCCCGCCAGGTGGCCGATCAGTATCTGAGCGTCGTGCTCGACGGGATCGTGCCACGCTGACCGCTTCGCCGTCTCGGCGGGTGCGCCGTGGCAAGCTGTCGGAATGCTGCAGATACGGGTCATCGCCCCAGGTGAACACGCAGATCGCATCGTAGAACTTCTCTGCGAGGACACCGCTGTCAGTAACGTGACGGTACTTCGTGGTGTGTCGGTCAAGCCCGAAGGTGATGTGATCGAGGCCTACATCGCCAGGGAAGGTGCCAACGAGGTCGTCGATATGTTGCGGGACATGGGAATTCACCGGTTCGGCAGTATTCATCTGGCCCCGGTCCCGACGTGGGTCTCTCAGAGCGCTCGGGAGGCCGACCGGGCGACACCGGGGGCGAGTGCAGATGCGGTTGTCTGGGCCGATGTCACACAACTGGCCTACGACGACTCCGAATTCAATTGGACCTTCGCAAGTTTCATGGTTTTGGCGACCGTGCTGTGTGCGGTGGCCATCGTTCTCGATTCGAGCATCCTTCTCGTCGGTGCGATGGTTCTCGGTCCCGAGTTCGGGGCCGTCGCTGCGCTCGGGGTCGCACTGGTACGCCGCCGGATGACGCTTCTCGGACGCGCATTGATGACCCTGAGTGGTGGATTTCTGCTGGCCATCGTGGCCACGACCATCGCAACCCTCGTCGCACGCGGCTTCGGCTGGGTGACGGTGGCCGATGTGACCGAGTCCCGGCCCGACACCGACTTCATCTACACCCCGGACAAGTGGTCGTTCATCGTTGCCGTGATCGCGGGGATCGCTGGGGTGCTGTCTCTGACATCGGCCCGGCTGGGTGGGCTGTCCGGGGTCTTCATCTCCGTGACAACCATTCCCGCCGCGGGCAATGTCGCACTGGGGTTGGCTTTCGGAGTCCGGGACGCGATCGTCGGCAGTGGTTTGCAACTGGTGATCAACCTCGCCGGGATGGCCATCGCGGGCTGGCTGACGCTGGCGGTGCAGCACATGGTGTGGTCCAAGATCTCGGCGTATCGCGCCACCCTGCCCATCGGTCGACGGCTGGGTGATCGGTGGCAACGCGAACCGTGAGGGGCGTCGGCGCTTCTAATACGGCGGTTGACCGCTGACGTCTGGGCGATACCAACTGCGGCGGGTCCGGGGCAGTCCGCTGACGCCGTCGTCGCTGGGGCATACCGCCAGTACCTGGTGGATGGTGAGACGTCGCGCCTCCTCGAACCCGAGGGCACTGGCTGCGAGATAGAGCAACCACGTGCGGGCTCGTTGCGCCCCGACCAGTGCCACAGCGCGGTCCCACGACCGCAGCAGATTGTCGACCCAGGCGCGCAGGGTGAGCGCGTAGTGCTCACGAAGTGCCTCACTGTCGCGAACCTCGAGGCCGGCCTGCTCCAGCGCATCGATTGTCTTGCTCAGCGGCAGGATCTCGCCGTCGGGAAACACGTAGTGGTCGATGAAGGTGGCCGACGGGTTGGGGTCGTCGGGCAGGGAGGTGACCCGGGCGATCGCGTGATTGAGAAGCCGACCACCGGGTTTGAGTAATCCGTCCAAGGTGCCGGTGTACGTCGGTAGCTGCGAGAGCCCGACGTGTTCGGACATCCCGATGCTCGAAATGGCATCGTAGGGGCCGTCATCGACGTCGCGATAGTCCTGAAACCGGATCTCGATCTGTCCGGAGAGACCGGCATCTGCGACCCTGGTCTTCGCCAATTCGACCTGTTCCTGGCTCAACGAGACACCCACCACGTCGACCCCGTACGTCTTCGCTGCGTGGATGGCCATCGTGCCCCACCCGCAGCCCACGTCGAGCAGACGCATGCCGGGTTTCAGGCCGAGCTTCCGGCAGACCAGATCACATTTGGCGATCTGGGCGACGTCCAGATCAGTGACGCCGTCCTCCCAATATGCGCACGAATACACCATGCCGCTGTCGAGGAACAGGCGGTAGAAGTCGTTACCGACGTCGTAGTGGTGCGAAATTGCGGCGGAGTCGCGTGCTCGGCTGTGGAGTGGCCCGCGTTTGTGCCGCATCTCGACGGCCGGTGGTTTCGGTGGCGGTCCGACGGCGCCGAGTCTGGCCAGGGAACCCACGATGCGCAGGACCGCACCCGGACGCATGGTGCGGACGCGGTGTTCGCTGATCCGCGAGAGCAGTCCGGGGACATCCAGCAATGCGAAGATGTCGCCCTCGACCTCGAGGTCACCTGCCACAAATGCGCGGGCCAGGCCGAGTTCGCCTGGCGACCACAACATGCGACGGAGGGCAGTTCGATTCCGGAGGTGGACACGGGCGGCGCTGTCGGGCGGTCCGGCTTCGGAGCCGTCCCAACATCGCACGTGAATCGGGAGTTCAGTCCCTACGAGCTCTTCGAACGTCGAGAGCACACGTTGTGCGGCTGAACTCATCGAAGGACCTCCCTGCGCGAACGGTCAGCTGCTTCAAAAAGCTAACACTTTGGTTCGCGGGGAGTGTCCGAAGTGGCAAGAGTTCACCACCAGTTGATTTGGTGATCCGATCCCCGTGTAGGCCTTGCCCACGCGCACCGGCGTACGTGCCAAGGCCTACACGGGGTCAGGGGATCAGAACTTGCGCAGACCGTCCAGACGGCTCCGTGCCTGGGTCATGATCTGCTGGATGAGCTCATCACAGCTGGGCAGGTCGTTGATCATCCCGACCACCTGACCCGAAGCCAGGACTCCGGCTTCGGTGTTGCCGTCGACCAGTCCGGCCCGCAACAACATCGGGGTGTTGCCTGCCATGATGATCTGCTGCCAGGTGCGTTCGCCCGACTTGCGCATGGTGCGACCATCTTTGAGCATGGTCGACCACTTCATGCCGGTCATCCGCTTGAACTTGTTGGCGTTACTCGCGGCCGCCGCCAGTGCGGTTGCGCCACTGCCCGATTCGAGTTTGTCCACCAGCTCGGTCCGCAGCACCCGGTGCGGCATGCCGTCGACCTTCGTCGAGACGACGGTGTCGCTGAGCCCGCGTTCGAGATACTGCGCCTTGACCGAGTCGGGCACGGCACTGTCGCTGGTCAACAGGAATCGGGTGCCCATCGCCACGCCCTCGGCACCGTACGCCAATGCGGCAACCAGGCCACGGCCGTCGAAGAACCCGCCGGCCGCGACCACCGGGATGCCGTCGGGTCCGAGTGCGTCGAGCACACTCGGCAACAACAGCGTGGTGGCAACCGGACCGGTGTGTCCGCCACCTTCGCCGCCCTGGACGATGACGGCGTCGGCACCCCATGACGCGACCTTCACCGCGTGCTTTGCGGCACCGATCGACGGGATGACCACGATGCCATGATCTTTCAGCTTCGTGATGAGGTCAGGCTTGGGTGCCAGCGCAAACGAGGCGACCTTGACCTTTTCGCGGATCAGCAGGTCGATCCGCTCGGGTGCGTCGGTGGCGTCGGCGCGCATGTTGACACCAAAAGGCTTGGTGGTCAGCGTCTTCGTCTTCTTGATGGCCGCTTCCAGTTCGGAATAGGTCATCGTCGCCGAGGCCAGGATGCCCAGTCCGCCGGCGTTGGACGTCGCCGAGGTCAGCGATGGTCCCGACACCCAGCCCATGCCGGTCTGGACGATCGGGTAATCGATGCCGACCAGTTCGGTGAACCGGGTCGAAAGCGGAGATGCGGTCACTGTGCTGCCTTGTCAGACGGTACGGGCTTGACTTCCTTCTCCCGCAGCCCCTTCGGGTCGAGGACCTCACGAATGATCCGCAGTTCCTCGGCCGAGGGCGTGCGGGTGACCGCAGCATCGGCCAGGCCGGCGATCTCGAAGCCCGTGTTCTCGGCGACCTCTGCGGCGTCGACGCCGGGATGCAGAGAGACCGCACGCATGGTGTGGCCGGGGCCTTCGAAGTCGAAGACACCGAGGTTGGTGACCACGCGGGGGATGTTCAGGTACTTGAACGCCGGGTTCTCGGGGTCGATCTTGTCGTAGCCGACACCGGAGACCACATCGACATCGGTGAACACCCGAGCGGAATGCTTGGCAACCCAGTAGCTGGTGGGGTGGTTGATGGTGTTTCCCGGTGCGCCGCGGGATCCGAACATCTGGCGGGTGGGGTGCTGGAGCGGCCCGAACGATGCGAGGTTCTGGTTGCCGTACCGGTCGATCTGGTTGGCGCCCATCACCACGTGCCTGCGGCCGGACGCGACCACGTCGAAGACCTTGCGGAACGGCATCCATCCTTCGATGGCGCCGGAGCGTCCGACGGCCGGGGTGTCGGCGAAGATCATGGATTCGCCATCGGTGATCAGCAGGTCGGGTTCGGTGGTCAGGCGCGCCAGCCGGGCGCCGATCAACGGGGTGGTGGACATCGGCGAGGCCATGATTTCGCCTGCGCCGGTGAAGATCTCGGCGCACGCGAGGACGCAGTACTCGGCGCGTGTCACATCTGACGCGGTAATCGGGGTAGTCACTGTGCGGCCTCTCGCTCGGAGTTCCATTTTTCGACCTCTGCCTGATAGACGTCTTCGGGCACGGTCAGGAACCGGTCGGAGAACGCCTGCCAGGCCTCGGGGGTTTTGGCCGACTCGGCGTAGAACCGCTGGAAGGCCTCGTCGCGCCCGTATTCGCCTGCAAAGGTGAAGTGCGCACCGTTCGGGGTGTGCACCACCCGGTCGACATTGAGCCGGTTGAGCAGAAGACGCTGCACCGGAACCTTTTCCACCAGCTCCTCGGTGGTCACCAGGCGGTCGGTCTCGACGTAACGCCGCTTGGCCGCACCGCAGTAGAGGTCGTCGAAGTACGGGTCGACGCCGGTGTAGGCGGCGTTACCGTGCTTGTCGGCGATGTCGAGATGGACGAACGCCGCGTCGAGTTCCAGGGCAGGCATCGCGATCAAGGTCTGGTGGCGGCCGTCCTCGTCGGGGTAGGGCGAGGTGATCGTGCTCAATTCGCCATCCCAGAAGTTCGGGACGTCGGAGCCGAGTCCGGCGCGGATCGGCAGGAAGGGCAGGCGTGCAGCGGCGGCCTCGAGGCCGCACTTGACCATGCCCTCGTCCATCTCACGGACCGTGATGGCCCCGGTGGTGCGCGCGTGTGCGAACCACGGATCGTAGAACGGCGGGGAGTCGAGCGAGACGAAGCCGTAGTAGGCCTTGCTCACTTTGCCTGCGGCACAGAGCAAACCGAGATCCGCCCCGCCATAGGTGACCACGGTCAGGTCGGTGACGCTCGAACGGGCCAGGGCCCGTACCAGTGCCATCGGCTTACGCCGCGAACCCCAACCACCGATACCGATGGTCATTCCGCTTTCGATCTCGCCGATGATCTCGTCGAGGGTGCTGGTCTTGTCGGTTGCCATCTGGGCTCAAGCCCCCTTGGTTGTTGCGGTTTTTGGCTTGCCGGTTTCGACAAACGCGTCACGGTGCTCGTCGGCCACGCCGGCGAGGTTCAGTTCGAAGGTGTAGCCCTGTTCGAGGCGGTAGCTGTTCTTCACGTCGACCGGATCGATGCCGTTGATGGCTTCCTTGGCCGCCCGGATCACGCGGGTGTCCTTCGCGGCGATCTTGCGGGCGATCTCCAGTGCGGCCTCGTCGAGTTCGGCTCGCGGCACCACTGCCTGCACCGAACCGAAGTGCAGCAATTGCTGGGCGGTGACGTTCTGCGCGGTGAAGTACAGCGTGCGCATCGTGTGCTGGGGGACGAGCCGGGCCAGGTGAGTGGCGGCGCCCAGTGCCCCGCGATCGACCTCGGGCAGCCCGAAGATGGCGTCGTCGGAGGCCACGATCACGTCGGCGTTGCCGACCAGACCGATGCCACCGCCCACGCAGAATCCGTTCACCGCGACGATGACGGGCACCGCGCAGTCGTAGACCGCGGCGAAAGCGGCAGCGCATCCGCGGTTGGCGGCGACAAGGGCGTCGTATCCCTCGGTGGCCTGCATCTCCTTGATGTCGACGCCGGCATTGAACCCCCGGCCCTCGGCTCGCAGGATCACAACGTGGGTGTCCAGCGCCTGACCGGCGGCGATGATCGCCTCGCCGAGTTCGAACCATGCCGCCGACGGCAGGGCGTTGACCGGTGGGTAGTCGACGGTGACCGTGACGACTCCCGGTTCAACTGTGGATGTGGTGATCGGCATCAATGCTCCTCGCGTACTGTCCTGGTGTAGACCAACCAAGCAATTGCTTGGTACCTTAACACTCAAATTGCTGACTCGGAACGGAGCGTGGATGGACCTCGGCTTGCAAGGCCAGGTGGTACTGGTGACCGGTGGCGTCAGAGGTGTCGGTGCCGGTATCAGTGCGGTGCTGGCAGACCTGGGAGCCACCGTGGTGGCGTGTGCTCGGCGGCCTGCCGACGTACCCGATCCGCGGGTGGACTTCGTGAGCTGCGACATTCGCGACGCTGACGCGGTCACCGCGATGCTGGAAGACATCACCCGGCGCCACGGCAGTCTCGACGGGGCGGTGAACAATGCAGGCGGGGCACCGTTTGCACTTGCCGCGGACGTCTCACCTCGCTACCACTCGAAGATCGTGGAACTGAACATGCTCGCGCCGCTCATCATTTCTCAGGCAGCGCAGAAGATCATGCGTGAACAGCAAAGCGGCGGCTCGATCGTGAACGTCTCGAGCATGAGCGGCCATCGGCCGTCGCCCGGGACCGCGGCCTATGGTGCGGCCAAGGCGGGGCTCGATTCGCTGACCGGTTCACTGGCCGCCGAATGGGCACCGACCGTGCGGATCAACTCGGTGGTCGCCGGGGCGGTACGCACCGAGTTGGCGGAGTTGCACTACGGCGACCAGGCCGGGGTGGATGCCGTCGGCAAGACCATCCCGATGGGCCGTCTGGCCTCACCCGAGGATGTGGGCAATGCGGTGGCATTCCTGTTGTCGCCGTTGGCTTCCTACATCACCGGTTCGACACTGACCGTGCATGGCGGCGGAGAGAAGCTGGCGTTCCTGGACGCCGCCACCGCCGCGAACTCGGTCACCCCTACCAACACCTGAACCTGAGGAGATAATGATGAGTGGAATTGTTGACGGACGCGTTGTCATCGTGACCGGCGCCGGCCGGGGGATCGGCCGCGAACATGCGCTGGCCTTCGCCCGCGAAGGCGCGAAAGTGGTGGTCAATGACATCGGCGCCGGCCTGGACGGGACGGCCACCGGGGAGTCTCCCGCCGAGCAGGTCGTCGCCGAGATCATCGCTGCGGGCGGCGAAGCGGTCGTCAACGGCGACGACGTCGCTGATTGGGCCGGTGCGCAGAACGTGGTGGCGACCGCGATCAACACGTTCGGCGGCCTCGACGTGCTGGTCAACAACGCTGGTTTCCTGCGCGACAAGATGCTGGTGATGATGAGCGAAGAGGACTGGGACAACGTCATCCGCGTCCACCTCAAGGGGCACTTCGCGATGCTGCGCCATGCCGCCGCGTACTGGCGGTCCGAGTCGAAGGCAGGCAACACCCGGGCGGCCCGTGTCATCAACACCTCGTCGGGCGCCGGGCTGTACGGCTCGGTCGGACAGGGCAACTACTCCGCCGCCAAGGCCGCGATCGCCGAACTCACCATCCAGGCCGCGGCGGAGATGAAGGGTTACGGTGTCACGGTGAATGCCATTGCGCCGTCGGCTCGTACCCGCATGACCACCGGTTCCGGTGAGGCCATGGCCGCGCAGATGGCAGCGCCCGAGGACGGCTCGTTCGACGCGATGGATCCGGCGAACGTGTCCCCGCTCGTGGTCTGGCTGGGCTCCGAGGAGTCGGCTCAGGTCAGTGGCCGGGTCTTCGAGGTCGAGGGTGGAACCATCTCGGTCAGCGATGGCTGGCAGCGAAGCGTCAAGCGGGACAAGGGCGCCAAGTGGGATCCGGCTGAACTCGGACCCGTGGTGAAAGACATCCTGGAAGAAGCACCCACACCGATGCCGGTCTACGGGGCACGATGACCGCCGCGCCCACCGATGGAGAGCTGATCGCGGCGGCGAAGTCGTATGTCGACGCCCTGGTCAGCCATGACCCATCGGGGGTGCCGTTTCATCCGGACTGTGTTCGGATCGAGATGGGTATCAAGACCGGCCGCAACGGAGATCACCTGCGGCGCAGTCTGGCTCGCGGACCGCAGTTCCGTCTCATCCATGCGATCGGTGACTTCGAGGCCACGATCTCAACGGGGCGCGTCGTCCACGCGACGTTCTATGTGCATGTGCATCCGAAGCCACTGCGGCTACGGGCGTCCGTGACCGAGAGTTTCGAGTTCGACGAGACCGGCCGGATCATCAGGATCCTCGCGAAGTTCGGAGTCCCGCACCGTCGGTGACACCGCCGACCCGCAAACGCTCCACAAATACGAAGACGCTCCACAAATATGTGGAGCGTCTTCGCATAGGTGGAGCGTTTACGAATTATGCGATGGGGGCGCGGACCACCATCGGGACACCGGGGAAGTACGCGGCGAGTTCGGAGCGGCTGCGACGGAGCGCAGCGGTGCCGTAGCCGTGCTTGCGGTGGTCGGGTGCGATCCAGATCCGGACGTCGACCTCTCCGTCGGACAGTTCGCCGAAGACGATGCCCACCTTCTGCTCACCCTCGACGGCCACGAGCCACACGGCTTCTTCGTTGTCCATCCGGCTGTTGGCCGAGGAGAGCTCTTCGCTGATCTCGGCGGCCGGTGTGCCGCTGCCGTCGCCTGCCGCACCCACATCGGCGGTCCGGGCTGCGAACAGGTCGGCATCGCTGTCTTTGAACGGCCGCAGGAAGAGCGTCTCGGCGGTCGCGGCCGGACGGTCGGTCTGGGTGAACGTGAGCTTGCTGTTGAGGTCCTCGAGCTCGGCGGCATTGGCGCGCCGTGCCGACACCGTCAAACGATCGAACGACATCCCCAGGACGGCCTCTGCACCGACGGCAGGCACCGAGAGCAGGTCTGCGATGGCTGCCACGGCGGCTGGACGGTCTTCGGCCCCGACGATGGCGTCGAGTACGGCATGGCGTTGTTCGAAAGCGGCTTCGAGTGCGGCGGTGATGTCGCGACGAATTGCGGCGCGGTCTGGATCAGTCATGGTGTGAGTCTATTGCGAATGTGCTCGTCGGGCCTGTTGACCCCGGTACGCTCTACGTGCCGGAACCGGCGAACGAGGAGATCGACCATGCCCGCAGCGGTTCATGATCTGTTCCCGATCTTGTCCAGTCGCGACCTCGCCCGGCTGGTGGCGTTCTATCGTGCGGTCTTCGCAGCAGAGCTCGCCTACCAGTTCCCGGAGGAAGGTGAGCCGCAGTTCGTGTCGTTGCAGCTCGGAGCACAAAGTCTCGGTATCTCGCCTGATCCGACCGCGCCGACTGCCGACACGAGTGGACGGGTGTCGCTGTGGCTGTACGTCGAGGCGTGCGACGCCGCCTTCGAGGCGGCGGTTGCTTCCGGTGCGAGCGCGGTCTCCCCGCCGGCAGACATGCCCTGGGGCGAACGGGTCGCCGAGGTCGTTGATCCGGACGGAAACCACCTGCATCTGGGCCAGGCGTCCGATCAGCCGGAATAGACCTTTCCGAAGGCCTGCGACGGGATTCCGCTCGCCAGATCGACGGTGAACACCCTCAGGTCGACGGCCGATTCGGTGATGTCCATGGTCATGAATCCGCGGTTGGAATAGTTCTCGTACAGCGCCGGGGTTTCCTTGGACGATCGGTCTTCGACGGACTTGGACGCGGCGCCCGACACGAGCTGGCGGGTGCCCTTCGACAAGGTGGTCGGATCGAAAACCTGCAGCGAGTGATCGTGCCCGGACAGGAAGAAGTGCGCGCGGCCTGCGATCTCCTGTTCGAAGAATTCCTTGACGAGGATGCCGTTGATCGGGGGGATCGGGATGCCGTCGTAGTGGCCGGCGCTGCCGTGAGGTCCGTTGTTGAGGTAGGGGTGGTGCGTTCCGACGATCTTCCACGTCGCCTTGGACTCGGCGAGTGCTTTTCGCAGCCATTGACGCTGCTGTGTCATGTACGTGCCCTGCGGTTCCCAATACGGCGCGAGGAAGGGCGGGATGTACGCCGCGATCGGATTGAGGTCGAGGATGAAGAACTCGACCAGTGGGGTCTGCTGCGGTACCGCCACCGAGTAGTAGCGCCTGGGCATGTACCAGCGCGATGACCGCGAGTGGTACGCCACCTCGGCATCACCGCGCAACAGCCAGCCACCGTCGCCGGGAAACACCGCGGAGTTGTCGTGGTTGCCCAATGCCATCACCCACGGGAAGTCGAGGCCGGTGTTGGGCTTTTCGAACTTCTCGTCGAACTGATGGTCGTCGGGGCCGTTGGGGCCGGTCTCATAGATGTTGTCGCCCAGCCCGACTGCCATCCCGAACGGGTTCTGCGCGTGCAGTGCCCGGGCCGCCTTGGTCACCGCGTACTGGGGCGCCTCACCGGTTCCGGCGTCGCCGGTGATCAGAATCCGTGCCGTCGAACCGGTTTGGGGAAACGGGAACCGGCCGTTGTTCGCGGGTGCAGCCTGCGCTGTGCCTGCCAGGGCGATTCCGGCGCCTGCCGCTGCCGCGGTCCCGGCCAGGAACGTGCGCCGGCGGATGCCGGAACGAGATGGTGTGGGCTGCTCACTCATGGCGGGGTGTCTTTCTGCGAATCAACGAGCTGGACCGGTGGCGGGGTGAACGTGCTTGGAGCCGCCCGGCACCCGCCAGGACTGAGCGTATCGCTGACCCGAGCGTGGATCACTGCGGTTGTCGATGAAATACCAATCCATCTGTGTGGCAGCCGGGGTCACGGTCAGGACCGCGTAACCGTGGGCATCGGTGTCGACCCAGCGCAGGTGATGATTGATGTTGGTGAGTGCGGCCGAAGCGACCGCGCCGGCGGTGTATTCGGGGACCCCGACGATGTCGTCGACGTTGTTGGAGGTCACCGAGGTGACCACCAACTCGGTACCAACGGTGCCTGCGCCCGGATAGTTCGCGGCGTCGACGGGTAGGTCGCAGGCGAAAGACATGTGGATGTCGCCGGTGATGAACACCGCGTTGTCGATGTTGTTGTCTTGCAACGCCTGGTAGAGCCGCTTGCGGTCGGCGGTGTAGCCGTCCCACGCATCGGCGTTCAACGGGACCCCGGCCTGCGGGACACCGAGTAGTTCGGTCAGTGCCTCGGTGGTGCGTGGTTCGAGCGGCGGGATCAGGATGGGGCTGATCATCACCGGGTTGCCGATGATCTGCCACGTGGCAGGCGACGAGACGACACCACCGGTCAGCCAGGACATCTGCGCCGCGCCGGTGATGGTGGCGGCCGGGCTGTCGGTCTTCGCGGACGTCATCGATTGCTGTGCACTGCGGTACGTCCGCAGATCGAGCATCGTGAGTTCGAGCAGGTTCCCGAAGCGAAGGCGGCGGTAGAGATGGCGGCCGCCGGCGTCGACTTCGGGCCGGACCGGCATCCACTCGTAGTAGGCCTGCTCGGAGGCGGCTTTGCGGGCCTGCCAATCACCCTCGGCCGCACTGTGATTTTCGGCGCCCGAAGCGTAGGCGTCGTTGGCCGATTCGTGGTCGTCCCAGGTGCAGATCCACGGCACATTGCGGTGCGCACCCTGCAGGTCGACGTCGGATTTGTACTGGCCGTGCCGGATTCGGTAGTCGGTGAGCGAGACGATCTCGTGTGGCGGCTCGTGGGTGCGGACCGACCCGTCATGTCCGCCGTACTCGCCGACCCCGTACTCGTAGATGTAGTCGCCGAGGTGGACGATCGCGTCGAGGTCCGGTTGTGCGGCCAGATGCCGGTAGGCGCTGAAGTAGCCGGCCTCATAGTTCGCGCAGGAGGCAACACCGAACCGCACCTCGGCCACGTCGGCGGCCGTCGCGGGTGCTGTTTTTGTCTGCCCGGTCGGGGAGACGGCACCGGCAGCCGGACCGCTGACCACGCGGAACCGATAGTGGTAGCGGGTATTTGGTGCCAGACCACCGGCATCGACCTTGACGGTGAGGTCGCGGTCGGGTCCGGTATCGGCGGTCCCGGACGAGACCACCGACGCAAACCCCGGATCGGTGGCGACGTCCCAGGCCACGGAGGTGGCACCGCCGCGACCGGACCCCGGGGTGGCGTCGGGGGTGGGAGTGACACGGGTCCACAGGATCACGCGGTCCGGCAGCGGATCACCCGACGCGATGCCGTGCCGGAATGCCGCTTGGGGCGCTGGACTATCGGCGCCCGCGCGCCCGGCATAGACCGTCCCGAGGATGCCAACGGTTCCGACTGCGGCTCCGCCGAGAAATGCGCGACGAGACGGCGCAGTCCAGGTGGGCGCCGGCACCGCCGGCTGGGGATCTGAGGTAATTGTCATTGCGCACAAATCCTGGCATACCCGGCGACCCCGAGCATCCGATCGGGTCACCTTCGCAAAGAATTCTTTGCGACCCACCGGTGAACACTTGGCTGTGTGGCCCCCTGCGCCGCCGCGCGTCAACTCATTTCGGTTCGCAGATGACCACCGGGATCTTGCGTTCGGTCCAGCCCTGATAGGTGTCGAAATCGGCGTAGATCTCCACCAGCTGCGGCCACAGGCGTTCGCGCTCAGCGTCGGTGGCCTCGCGGGCTCGCATCACCGTGGTGTGCTTGCCGTCCTGGATGGTGACGTCGGGGTTGTCCCTCAGATTGAGGTACCAGGCCGGGTTCGATGCCATGCCACCCTGGGAGGCGACCACCACGATGTCGGCGCCGTCGCGCAGATACAGCAGCGGAACAGTGCGCGGCTTCCCGGATTTGCGGCCGATGGTGGTCAGCAGGATGACCGGGACCGGCTTCTTGAAACCGGCGCCGACCCTCCAGTTCGCCCCGACCTTGCCCCCGCTCATCTTGTAGACGCGGGTGTTGATGCGTGATCCGAGCTTGATGATCGTGCCGACGGCCTTCGAATTGAGGGCCTTGGGGGTTTCTTGCGGCGGCATAGGAGCTCAGATCCGTTCGATGATGGTTCCGGTGGAGAGCGCTCCACCGGCGCACATGGTGATCAGGGCGGTGGACGAGTCGGAACGCTCCAATTCATGCAACGCGGAGGTGATCAGGCGCGCCCCGGTGGATCCGACCGGATGGCCGAGCGCGATCGCGCCGCCGTTGACGTTGACCTTGTCCATGTCGGGGTTGTGAACCGCGGCCCAGGACAGCAGCACCGAGGCGAAGGCCTCGTTCACCTCGAAACGGTCGATGTCGGAGATGGACATCCCGGCCTTGGCCAGGACCTTCTCGGTGGCCTGGACCGGTCCGTCGAGGTGGTAGTACGGCTCGGCGCCGACCAGTGCTTGCGCGACGAAGCGCGCACGAGGCTTGAGCCCCAACGCCTTTGCCTTGTCCTCGTCCATGATCAGAACGGCGGCGGCGCCGTCGGAGACCTGCGACGAGGTGCCTGCGGTGTGGATGCCACCCTCGACCACCGGCTTGAGCTTGGCCAGCGACTCCAGGGTGGTCTCGCGCAATCCCTGATCGCGTGCGACATCGAGGATGTTGCCGGTCAGCTCGCCTTCCTTTGTCCGCTCGGGTGCCTTCAGCGAGAAGATCTCCCGGTCGAAGCGGCCCTCGTCCCAGGCCTGCTTGGCGAGCTGCTGGCTGCGCAGTCCGAGCGCGTCGACGTCCGCGCGGGTGATCCCGCGCCGGTTCGCGATACGTTCTGCGGCCCCGAACTGATCGGGCATGTCGATATCCCACGATTCGGGGCGTCGTTTGCCCGCACCTTCGAGCATCACGTTGGCGCCGAGCGGAACTGCTGTCATCGACTCGACACCGCAGGCGATCCCGACGTCGATGGTGCCGGTCGCGATCAGGCCGGCGATCAGGTGATTGGCCTGCTGGGCAGAACCGCACTGGCAATCGACTGTGGTCGCCCCGGTCTGCCACGGGAGCCCGGCATGCAGCCACGCGGTCCTGGTGACGTTGTTCGATTGCGCACCCACCTGCATGACGCAGCCGCCGATGACCTGCTCGACCTCGTTCGGGTCGATTCCGGCGCGTTCCACCAGAGCTTTCTGGGTCGCTCCGAGCAGTTCCGCCGGATGGAGTCCGGAGAGCCATCCCGCTCGTTTGCCGATCGGGGAGCGGGTCGCCTCGACGATCACCGGTGTTCCCATGTCATTTCCTTTCGTACCGCGAAAAAGGTCGTTGTCCATACGAAACTAGAACAAGTTGCCAACTGGACACAAGTCCTATTACAGCAGGTAGTGGCCTTGCTGACCATTGTGCTCTACGATCGACTAGAACACGTTCATGCAGAGGATTGAGGGGAATGCAATGACGCAGGCCGAGCAGGTGTGCCCGTTCGTGAAGGGGTTCGACTTCACCAGTCCTGACCTGTTAGAGCAGGGTATCCCGGTCCGGGAATTCGCGGAATTGCGCAAGACCGCCCCTGTCTGGTGGAACGCCCAGGAAGAGGGCAAGGGTGGTGGCTTCCACGATGGTGGGTATTGGGTTGTCAGCAAGCACGAGCACATTCGGGCGGTGTCGAAGAACAACGACGATTGGTCCACCAACGAAAACGGTGTGATCATGCGGTTCGACGACGAGATGACCTCGGAGCAGCTCGACATCACCAAGGCGCTGCTGATCAACCACGATCCGCCGGAGCACACCCGTCTGCGCAAGCTCGTGGCGAAGCTGTTCACGCCCAAGGCCGTGCACGCGCTTGAGGAGTCCCTCGAAGAGGCGGCCCAGAAGATCGCCCGTGATGCCGCTGCCAAAGGGGAAGGCGACTTCGTCGAGGATGTCGCGGTCAATCTGCCGCTGATGGCCATCGCCGATCTGCTCGGCGTGCCTGCCGAAGACCGTGAGCGGCTGTTCCACTGGTCGAACACGATGATGAACACCGACGATCCCGAGTTCAACGAGCCCCTCGAGGGTGAAGAGCTCAGTCCGGCGCAGATCGCCTCGGCCGAACTGCTCGGCTATGCCTACACGATGGCCGAGGAGCGCAAGAACTCCCCGAAAGACGACATCGTGACGGCACTCGTCAATGCCGACATCGACGGGCAGTCCCTCGAGGAGATCGAGTTCGGCTACTTCGTGCTGCTCCTCGCGGTGGCAGGCAACGAGACCACCCGAAATGCGATCAGTCACGGGATGAACGCCTTCATCGACAACCCGGATCAGTGGGAGCTGTACAAGCGGGAACGTCCGGCGACCACGGCCGACGAGATCGTCCGCTGGGCCACGCCGGTCAACTGCTTCCAGCGCACCGCCCGCCACGATCTTGTTCTCGGCGATGTCGAGATCAAGAAGGGCCAGCGCGTCGGGATGTTCTACGCATCGGCGAACTTCGACGAAGAAGTGTTCGAGAATCCCTTCGAGTTCGACATCCTGCGAGACCCCAACCCGCACGTGGGATTCGGTGGTCACGGCGCTCACTACTGTGTCGGAGCGAACCTGGCACGGATGGAGATCAACCTGATCTTCAACGCCATCGCCGACCACATGCCGGACATCACCAAGCTCGCCGAGCCGCGCCGCCTGCGGTCCGGCTGGATCAACGGCGTCAAGGAGATGACGGTCAACTACGGGACCGGTTGCCCCGTCGCCCACTAGTCACGAACATCCAGTGTGGCCCCACCCTTTGAAAGGGTGGGGCCACACTGCTGTCGGCACAACCACACTGCTGTCGATACAAGGGACTCGCGCGCGTGTCGATACAGGGGACTCGCGCGCGCAAAAACTCGGTCCCGCGTACTCCGTGGAGTACGCGGGACCGAGAAGAACGAGCGGGAAAGGGTCGATCAGGCCTTGCGGACTGAGTTGATCGTCTTCTCGACTTCCCAGAAAGCGCGTAGCGCAGCGATTTTGCCGTCGGGGTTGGCGCGATAGGTGAACACGCCCCGGGCTTCGGAGACGTGTCCGGCGATGTGGGTGACGATCTTGCCGATATAGGCCACCTCGTTGCCGCAGATGATCTCCTCATCGAAGAGGAACTCGATCTGTTCGGTGGCGCCGATCGACATGTCCCAGAACTGACCGATGCGGTCGTGCCCGGTGAAGCCGATGCCTTCTTCGTCGAACATCGAGGGGCCGACGGGATCTTGTACGATCCCGTCGGTGGCGAACAGGTTCACCCAGGCGGCCTTGTTGCGTGATCCCACGTACTCGCGGGACATCCGCCCCGCAACCACCGCGGGGTTGTTGGCGCGGTCGATGTTCATGTAGGCCGGTTGTGCCTTCGTCATGATGTCTCCGTCGTGTCGGTCGTCGCGTCGATGTCAGTGCGTGGGCTTGTCGGCGCCCACGAGCCACATCGAAAAGTACTGCGATCCACCACCGTATGCATGGCCGAGTGCCTTACGCGCGCCGGCCACCTGGTGATCGCCCGCCTTGCCCTGGACCTGGATGGCGGCCTCGGCGAAACGGATCATGCCGGAAGCGCCGATCGGATTCGACGACAACACGCCGCCCGACGGATTCACCGGCAGCTTCCCGCCGATGGCGGTGTCGCCGGACTCGGTCAGTTTCCAGCCCTCGCCCTCGGGCGTGAAACCCAGGTTTTCGAGCCACATCGGCTCGAACCACGAGAAGGGGACATAGATCTCGGCGACGTCGATCTCTTCGAGTGGATTGGAGATCCCGCCCGCCTTCCACAGTGCGGCGGCGGCATCACGGCCGGCCTGCGGACTGACGGTGTCTCGGTGGGAGTACGACAGCGGTTCGGTCCGCATGGCCGAGGCGTGGATCCAGGCCACCGGAATGCCCTGGGCCACTGCGTCGTCTGCGGTTTCTTCGTCACCGATGACCACTGCGCAGGCGCCGTCGGACGACGGGCAGGTCTCGTCGTAGCGGATGGGATCCCACAACATCTGTGAACTCATCACCTTCTCGACCGTGATGTCGGGCTGGTGGAGATGCGCCAGGGGATTGAGGGCGCCGTTCTGCCGGTCTTTCGCGGCGACGATCGCGCCGATGTGATCGGGAGCGCCGGACCTTCGGATGTACGAGCGGACGTGGGGGGCGAAGAAACCACCCGCGCCTGCGCCGACCGGCATGGTGAAGGGCACCGGAATCGACAATGCCCACATGGCATTTGATTCAGACTGCTTCTCCCATGCGATCGCCAGCACCCGCCGGTGCACGCCGGAGGTGACCAGCGAGGCCCCGACGTTGGCGGTCGAACCACCCACGGATCCGGCCGTGTGGACGCGGATCAGTCGTTTGCCCTCTGCACCCAGCGATTGCGCCAGTGCGAGTTCGGGCATCATCGTGCCCTCGAACAGGTCGGGTGCCTTGCCGATCACGATGGCGTCGATGTCGTCCATCGACACCTGGGCATCTTCGAGTGCCTTGTCGATGGCTTCGCGGCACAGGCCGGCCATCGAGACATCATGGCGTTTGGCAACGTATTTGGTCTGCCCGGTGCCGAGCACCGCAGCGCGATAGCGGCCCATCAGTTTCTACCTTTCGAGGATCCGGCTGCGTCGCCGGCCAGCGCGACGACCATGTTCTGTTGCAACAGTGGACCGCTGGTGGCGTGGGCCAGTGCGGTCCCGGCGTTGCCGGCCAGGATCGTGGTCGCCGCGTAGCCGATCCGTTCGAGTCCGGCCGAGAACAGCGGGTTGGCGGCCAGCGCGCCGCCTGACGGGTTGATGATCACCGAATCATCCAATCCGAGTTCGGACTTGAGGATCAGTTCCTGGTGGCTGTACGGCGCATGCAATTCGGCGACATCGAACGTGCGATTCTTGCCGAGCGCAGTGTCGCCGGCGAGTTTCGTCGATGGCGACTTCGTCAGATCTCGGGCCCCGAAGTTGGGGGTGTCGATGCGATGATCCCAGCCGGTGATCCATGCCGGATTGGCCACGAGCTCCCGGGCGCGATGTTCGCTGGCCAGGATGATCGCGGCGGCGCCGTCGGTGTAGCGGCAGACATCGTGGGCGCGAAGGGGATCGGCGACGTAGTCGGACTTGAGGAGTTCATCCACCGAGGCTCCGGAACCCCTGGCGGCCACTGCCGCCATGTCGGCTTCGGTCCACGCCCCGGAATCGAGGCCGGCCCGGGCCTGCAGTGCAGCGAGAGACCGGGCGTCGGGCCACAGCGGGGCGACGGTGTGCGGGTCGGTCTGCAGCGCCAGCACCTGATCGGTATTGGAAGCCGACGGCTTTCCGAATCCGTAGGCAAGAGCAACGTCGACCTCGCCGGTGGCGATCTTCACCCAGGCCTCGTAGAGGGCCCAGGCGGCGTCCATCTCGACGTGCGATTCGTTGATCGGCGGGACGGCGCCGATCGAGTCGATCGCCGAGATGAATGAAAAGGCTCGCCCGGCAAGATAATCCGAGGAACCCGAGCACCAGAAGTCGATGTCGGTGCGGCTGATCCCGAGGTCGGCGTACAGCTTCTGGAAACACGGCACCAGCATCTCGACGCCGTTGGTGGTTCCGAACGTCGCATCGACGTGGGGACTGTGCGCAAATCCGATCACGGCGATCGGGGGCATGTCGCGGTATGTGCTCACAGATGATCCTTGTAGGAGTCGTAGTCGGCGTCGGGTTCACCCGACGGACGGAAATGGCTGATGTTGCGCAACGTGTGGTCCCACTCCTCGCGCGGGCGCCAGACGGCCTCGACTCGCATGCCCATATGGACATCGGCAGCCTCGGTTTCGAGGATGAGGTGCAGGAACGGGATGTCGGAGCCGTCGAGCAGGACATAGGCCGCCACGTACGGCGGCTTGATCTGCTGCCCGAGGAACGGGACGTTGACGATGCAGAACGTGGTCACCACGCCCTTGTCGGTGAGTTCGACCTTCTCTCCGGTCGGATTCCCGTTGGTCGGGTCGGCGCCGCGCGGTGGGAAGTAGACCGGCGCTCCCGGGCCGGTGCGCCCGCCGTAGAGCTTGCCCTCCTTGAGGCCCTGCAGATACCAGGTCTCCTCGATGGAGGCGGTGTGGTCGATGGTCAATTCGATCGGAGTCGTGATCATCACACCGTCCGAAGCCGAAGGCTCGGAGGTGTTGGGAGACGCGGGTTCTGGGGTTTCGCCGAGTGCGAAGTGGTCGATGTCGTCGATGCGGCCGGTACGTGCGGACTTCCACACCGCATGCACGCGGGCACCGGTACTCAGATCGGCGGGACCACCTGCGGCCACGGCGTGCAGCAGGGCGGTGTCGGCGCCGTCGAGCCGGATCAGGGCCCACGCGAACGGTTTCGACAATGGCTGGCCCTTGATGGGCTGCGCCATCCAGGTCCATGAGGTCACGGTGCCCACGGGCGAGACCTCGACGAAGTCGTCGATCTGCCCCCGGGTGACGGGATCGAACTCGACCGGTGGGACGTACACGGTTCCGTCCGCGGCGCGACCTCCGATCACCTTGCCGTCCAGCAGCCCACGTGCAAAACGTCCCAGGACCGGCCCGAGCGAGCGGGTGTAGTCGAAGGCGTTGTGCAGTGGTGCGGACAGAACGGGGTCGTCGGGGTTCTCGATGGGGGCGACTACGGCGGCAAATCCTGCTGATATCTGGCTCACGCTCACAGAATCGAGTAGAACAGGTTCTAGATTGTCACGCAAGGACTAGGCCGAACGGGAGGTCGCCAGGCATGAAGCTCGGTCTGCAATTGGGGTACTGGGGAGCGTCGCCGATCCCGGATGCGCCGGCTTTGATCGCGGCCGCCGAAACGGCGGGTTACGAGGCCGTGTTCACCGCTGAATCGTGGGGGTCCGATGCGTACACGCCGCTGGCCTGGTGGGGCTCTGCGACATCGACGATCAAGCTCGGTACCGGCATCGCCCAGCTGTCGGCACGGCCGCCGACGTCGGCGGCCATGGCGGCGCTGACGCTCGATCATCTGTCCGGCGGCCGTCACATCCTCGGGCTCGGGGTGTCCGGGCCTCAGGTTGTCGAGGGCTGGTACGGCCAGCCCTTTGCCAAACCCCTGGCGCGGACCCGTGAATACGTTCGGGTGATCCGGGATGTGCTGGCCCGTGAAGAGCGGGTCACGAACGCCGGACCGCACTATCCGTTGCCCTACCCATCGGATGCCACAGGATCGACCGGGCTCGGGAAATCACTCAAGCCGATCACCCACCCACTGCGCGCTGACCTGCCGATTTGGCTGGGCGCAGAAGGCCCGAAGAACGTCGCGCTGACGGCGGAGATCGCCGATGGCTGGATGGCGATCTACTACACGCCGCGGCTGTCGGACATGTATGAGTCGTGGCTTGCCGAGGGCTTCGCGCGGCCAGGGGCGCGTCGCACCCGTGACACGTTCGAGGTGGCCGCCACGGTCCAGGTCGAGATCACCGACAACGTTCCCGCGGTCATCGACACCTACCGTCCGTCGACCGCGCTCTACGTCGGTGGCATGGGGGCCAAGGGGCAGAACTTCCACGCCGAGGTCTACACCCGGATGGGATACGGCGAAGTGGTCCGCGAGATCGGTGAGAAGTTCCTGGCCGGTCGCAAGGACGAGGCGGTCGCGGCGGTGCCCGACGAGATGGTTCTGGAGACGATGATCGTGGGCGACGAGGACGAGGTGCGGCGCCAGATCAAGAGGTGGGAACAAGCCGGGGTCAGCATGTTGATGGTGACCAATCGTGATCCCGATCAGATTGCCCGTCTGGGTCGCCTCATCTGAGGCGAACATGTTCTAGATCTGATCGGCGTGTCGAAGTCGCGACGTTCGAGGTCGGCGATGCGTAGAGTCCCGAGCGTGTCGGACCCGCCCGCAGACGCCAAGCCGCCCACAGACGGCGGATCGGCACGACAGCTCGGTGCCCGTCTCGGGAGAGGTCAAAAGATCGGACGGGTCGTCGCCGGTCACGCGGTCCGCACGGCGACCGGCAAGTTCATCAGCTCGTCGGCCGACGCAGACGCGAAGGCGCGCAAGCAGGATGAACAGATACTCCGCTTTGTCGACGAGTTGGTCACCGTCGTCGGGAGCATGAAGGGCGCGGCCCTCAAGCTCGGCCAGATGCTGGCCATGTTCGATCTGGGCCTGAGCTCGGAGGCCACCCGGGAGGAGTTCAGGGCCCGCCTGGCCCCGCTGTTCGACCGCGCACCGGCCGTCGACAACCAGGCGATGATGGCGGTCCTGGAATCCTCACTGGGGCCGGCCCGGATGGCGCGCCTGGACATCGAAGACACACCGATCGCCGCGGCATCCATCGGCCAGGTCTATCTCGCAACGCTGGACGGTGAGCGGGTTGCCGTGAAAGTTCAATATCCCCATGTGAAATCGGCGGTCCGGGCGGATCTGAAGAATCTTGCGCTGGTGGTGAGGATGGGGCGTGGCAGGATGCCCGGTGCCAACCTGGACGATGTGGTGGCAGAGGTCTCCCGGCAGATGCTCGCGGAGTTGGATTATGAGACCGAACTGGCCAATCATCAACGCGTCCACGATTTCTACCTCGACCATCCGGTCTGGACCATTCCTCGGCCGTACGCCGAGTTCAGTACCGATCGGGTTCTCGTCACCGAATATCTGGACGGGATGCCGTTCACCCCTGCCTGCGGGCTCCCGGTCGAGGATCGGGACCGGATCGGTGAAGCTGTGTACCGGTTCTACTGTGGTGGCGTCTATGAGCGCGGCGAGTTCTGCGCCGACCCCCATCCGGGGAATGTGCTGGTGATGCCGGACGGCAAGGTCGGCTTCCTGGACTTCGGACTCTACGTGTCGATGGCAGCGCCGGATATCGCGCTGCAGCGCAATGCGTTCCGCGCACTGCTCGAGGGGCGTGACGAGGAGGTTTATCGGTTGGCGATCGACGCGGGCTTCGTCCCCGACGAGGACGCGATGTCGATGGAACAGGTCGCCCAGTACACCCGCAAGGTGGCCGGATGGCATCTGTCGCCGGATCGGTCGACGGTGACCAGACAGATCGCGGGCTCCGCATTCGCAGGCGCGGTGCTGCCCGGATCCGGGCACTATCGACAGATCCAGCGCCAGGACCTGGTCGAGACGCATGTGTTCTCGCGACGGACGGAGCTCAGTGTGTGCGAACTCCTCGGCCGCCTGGAGGCGACGGCACCGTGGGGTTCGATCGTCCGGGAGTGGATCTACGACGATGTCGCACCGGCGACGCCGATGGGCGCCGCGATCGAGAGTTGGCACCATGCCGGCGGAGGTGGTGGGGGGCGGGCGTTTCGGTGACGTGACCCGGTGATGTTCACAGAACGCTTGCCCTGGGTAAAGGCTTCGATAGTGTTGAAATCAACGAAAGGCAACGAATGACAATCGTGCTCGCGCGGGTGTTGAAGAAGTCTGCTGGTGCAGGTTTGTCGGCGGCCCGAGGTTCACAGGCCCCCGATCAAGATGGCGATACCGGATCGCGGGATGCGGTCTTGCCCCGTGTGGCCGGGCTCGGCCTTGCCGCAACCGGGTTGGCGCACTTCATCAGTCCGCAGGTCTTCGAACCGATCACCAAGGCGGCCTTTCCGGAGAACACGACGCAATGGACGTACTCCAACGGGGCAACCGAGACCCTGGTCGGTCTGGCGATTGCGAACAAGCGGACCCGGAAGATCGGCTACGTGGGATTGATCGGGTACATCGGATTCCTCGCCAGCCGTGTCGTGAAAGCGTGACCGCCGGGCGATGACATCTGACGTTCCCGTGCGCAGACGCCGCGGACGCCCCAAAGTCGAGGGTCTTGCCGATCACCGTCGTACCCAGATCGTCGAGGCAGCCTATGCCGTACTCACTGAAAAAGGCTATGACGGAACGAGTATCGCGGAGATAGCGCAACGCGCAGGTATCGGCCAGGGGACCGTCTACCGCTATGTCAGCAGTAAGCGAGAGCTGCTGGACATGGTCTTCGACTGGTCTGTGGAGCGGATATTCGCAACCATTGATCCCAATGAGTTGCTCGCGGCCGAGGCGCAAACGGCGCAAGACATGGCGCTGCACATCAGGGTCATCGGCGATCGGCTCCACCGGATGGTCGACGAGGATCCGGCGATGCTCAAGCTGATCGGCGTGCAGGCCAGCGCAATCGACAAGGAGCTCAAGGCGCGGGTTGTCGGGCTCGAGTACATGATCAATTCTCTGGTGGTCAAGGCACTGACGCGAGCTGTCGAGAATGGATGGTTCGTCCTGACCATGCCGCAGCGGCAGATCGTTGCCCGGCTGTTGATGATGTTGGCGCTGCCCGGGCTTGTCATGTCGCTGCGGGCGGACGACGATCCGGGCAAGCGTGAGCGGTTTGTCAGCGGCGCCGCCGATTTGGCCTTCCACGGAATGATGAAGCGTCCACCGACGATGGATGGGGAGTGATGGTTCAACCGACGGTCCGCCCCGACACCCGGCGGACCAGGCTTCGCCGAGGCCAACTGCTCGACGCCGCACTGCGAACCTTTATCGAAAATGGTTACAGCGACGTGGGAGTCGCCGAGATCGTCGCCCGGATCGGCTGCAGTCACGGCACGTTCTACAACTACTTCGACAACAAGCGGGATGCGCTCGATGCAGTCCTGGCCAGGGAACTCGCCGAGCTCACCGCGATTGCCGAGTTGCACCGTCCGCGCCCCCGTGATGCGGCCGAGTTCGTCGACGCGATGGGGTCGCTGGTCCGCAGGCTGGTCGACCACGTGAACGAACGCCCCGATGCGCTCACGTTCGTGATGATGGAGGCGCCGGGTATCGACGAGGCGTCCCTCGAACTGCTGACCGGTAGCTACGTTCAACTCGGCCAGTTGTGTGGACAGTACTTCCGGCACGGCGTCGCCGACGGTTACCTACGAGAGGACCTCGACGTGGAGTTCGCGGGCGAGGCGATGGTGTCGTGCCTTCTCGGCGCGGTACTGCCGCGTTTGCTCGACAACTCCGCCGAGTTCGACGTCGAAGAAACGGTCGAGACCGTGGTCGGATTCCTCTGCTACGGCACCCCGACGGCCTAGTCGCAGGGGCTCGACGGTTGGCCCCTGGCCGGGCTACTTGCCGGTGAAGTCCGGGATCGTCTTCTCCGCAAAGGCTTTCGGGCCGATCTTGGCGTCGTCGCTGATGAAGACCTTGATGCCTTGATCGGCGTCGATCTTGAATGCATCCTGCTCGTGCATGCCCTCGGTGTCCCGGATCGTCTTGAGGATCGCCTGCACCGCGATAGGGCCGTTCGCGCTGATCTGGTCGGCGAGCTCGAGGGCCTTGTCGAGCGCGGTGCCGTCGGCGACGACATGCCCGATGAGGCCGTATTCGAGGGCTTCGGCGGCAGTGATGTGACGTCCGGTGAGCAGGATGTCGGCGGCGACGGTGTACGGGATCTGCCGAACCAGCCGGACCGCCGAACCGCCAAGCGGATACAGACCCCACTTTGCCTCGGACACACCGAATTTGGCGCTCTGTCCGGCGACCCGGATATCGGTGCCCTGCAAGATCTCGGTTCCGCCTGCGATGGCCGGGCCTTCCACGGCTGCGATCAGGGGCTTGGTCAGGCGGCGGCCTTTGAGGAGTGCGTCGAGCATCGTCGGGTCGAAGCCACCCTTTTTGAAGGAGTCGCCGGGAGCCTTCTTGTTCATGCTCTTCAGGTCGGCGCCCGCGCAGAAGTAGCCGCCGGCTCCGGTGAGGATCGCGACCCGGATATCGGGGTCGGAATCGACCTGATCCCACGCGGAATTCATGATCGCGAGCATGTCGCTCGAGAGTGCGTTGCGCGCCTCGGGCCGATTCATCGTGACGATCAACGTGTGCCCGCGCTTCTCGACAAGACAGTGGGGGGCAGCGTCCGACATGATTTGCTCCTGATTTCTCGCACGGCTGTGTGATTTTTTGGCATGACAGAGCGCGCGTGGGCGCGGCGTGACCTGTATCTGGTGGGGCCTTGCCATCAAACGGTAACACGTTCTAGTTTTGTCGGTATGGCTTACAACATTGCCGACCTCATCGAGCATGCCGTCGATTCGATGGGCGATCGGGTGGCGCTGGAAACAGACGGGCGCAGCGAGACATACACCGAACTCGATCAGCGGGCCAACGGACTGGCCCACACCCTACGGGGCCTCGGGGTCGGTCCGGGCGATTCTGTGGGCCTGTACAGCAGAAACGGTATCGAGGCCGTCGAATCGATGGTCGCCATCTTCAAGGCCCGTGCGGTGATGGTCAACGTCAACTTCCGGTACGTCGAGAGCGAACTCGAGCACATCTTCACCGACTCCGACATGAAGGCGCTCGTCGTCGAGCGTCAGTACGTCGACAGGGTGGCGAACGTGTTACCGAAGGTGCCCGAATTGCGGTCGGTCATCGTGATCGAGGACGGCTCCGACCTCGATATCTCGGTGGTGAACGGAATCCCCTACGAGCAGGCGGTTGCCGACGGCGGGATCGAGCGCGACTTCGAGCCGCGCTCCGACGACGACCTGTACATGCTCTACACCGGTGGCACCACCGGAAATCCGAAGGGCGTGGTCTGGCGGCAGGAGGACGTGTTCCGGGTCCTCGGCGGCGGTATCGACTGGTACACGGGCGAGGCGGTCGCCGACGAGTGGCATTTCGCGAAGACCGGGGCGCAGGGCGGACAATTGGTGAGATTTCCGATCCCACCGTTCATCCACGGTGGATCGCAGTGGGCGGTGTTCCAGGCGTTGTTCGCAGGCGGCAAGGCCATCGTCTACCCCGAGTTCGGCGCCCATCAGACATGGGAGATCGTCGAGCGACACAAAGTGAACGTCATCTTCATCACCGGAGATGCCATGGGGCGTCCGATGATCGACGCGTTGGAGCAAAAGGACTACGACGTCAGCTCGGTGTTCTCGGTCGCATCGTCCGCCGCGCTGTTCTCGGCCTCGGTCAAGGACCAGTTCGTCGAGAAGTTCCCGAATGCGGTCATCATCGACGCCATCGGTTCATCGGAGACCGGCTTTTCCGGGATGGGTGTCATCTCGAAGGAGACCTCGCACAGCGGTGGCGGCCCGCGCGTCAAGGCCGACCTGTCGACAGTTGTTCTGCGCGATGATGGTTCCGTCATCGAGCCCGGTAAGGGCGAGGTCGGGATTCTGGCCCGGACCGGGCACATCCCGCTGCGGTACTACAACGACCCGGTCAAGACGGACAAGACCTTCAAGACCTACAACGGCATCCGGTATTCCATCCCGGGGGATCAGGCGCGTGTCGAGGACGACGGCACGGTGACGATGCTCGGACGTGGTTCGGTGAGTATCAATTCCGGTGGCGAGAAGATCCACCCCGAAGAGGTCGAGTCGGCACTCAAGGCGCATCCGGACATCTTCGACACCGTGGTGGTCGGGGTGCCCGACGAGCGATACGGACAACGGGTCGCCGCCATCATCGCGACCCGGGACGGCGTGCGTCCGACGCTTGATGAGATCAATGCCGTTGCCCGACAGGACATCGCCGGCTACAAGTGCCCACGGGCGGTGTGGTTCGTCGACGAGATCAAACGTTCCCCGGCCGGCAAGCCCAACTATCGCTGGGCGGCGGAGATCGCCGAATCCCGCTCTGCCGACGAAAATCTGACAACCAGCTCACGAAAGGCCTGACACCGGTGCGTACTTCACTGTCCGACGAGTTCGGAATCCAATACCCGATATTCGGGTTCACCCCGTCCGAGCATGTGGCGGCGGCGATCAGCCGGGCCGGTGGCCTCGGTGTGCTGGGCTGCGTGCGGTTCAACGAGGCGGAGGAACTCGACGCCACCCTTGACTGGATGCGCGAGAACACCGACGGCAAACCGTTTGGTGTCGACGTGGTGATGCCCGCCAAGATCCCCACCGAGGGTTCGCAGATCGACCTCGACGCAATGATCCCGCCGGAGCACCGCGCCTTCGTCGAGCGCACCCTCGACGACCTCGGTGTACCGCCGCTGCCCGGCGGTGACCGCGTCAACGCCGGTGTTCTGGGATGGCTGCATTCGGTCGCGCGGTCCCACGTCGACGTGTCGATGGCGCACGCCGACAAGTACGGGCAGATCAAGCTCATCGCCAACGCACTGGGCTCACCCCCGGATGACGTGATCGCGAACGTGCACGCCCACGGGGTGAAGGTGGCGGCGCTGGCGGGGGCCAAAGAGCACGCCTTGCGGCATGTCGCCGCCGGGGTGGATCTGGTGATCGCGCAGGGTTATGAGGCAGGTGGTCACACAGGTGAGGTCACCTCGATGATCCTGTGGCCGGAAATTGTTGATGCCGTGGGGGACTCGGCACATGTGCTGGCGGCTGGAGGGGTCGGCAGCGGTCGTCAGATCGCTGCCGCACTGGCCATGGGTACCAGCGGTGTGTGGATGGGAACCTACTGGCTCACCGCGGCCGAGTATCAGCTCGGTGTACGCGGTGCGGGTCCGTCGGTCATCCAACAGGCGATCCTGAACGCCACGTCGAAGGACACCGTGCGCAGGCGGATCTACTCCGGTAAGCCCGCCCGCCTGTTGAAGACCAAGTGGACCGACGCGTGGGATGCGCCGGATGCCCCGGAGGCGTTGCCGATGCCGTTGCAGAACATCCTGGTCGCCGAGGCCCACGCGCGGATCTCGGCCGCTGACGACCCCGGTGTCGTGGCCATGCCTGCCGGACAGATCGTCGGCCGCATGAATGCGATCACTCCCACGGCAGACCTGATCGATGACCTGGTCAGCGAGTACGACGTGGCCGTGGAACGACTGCAGAAGGCCCGCTAGTACCGCGTCACTGCGCAGATCCATTTTGCCGACGGCTGTGATCAGATATGGTCACAGCCGTCGAGTGAATTCATGGCAAAGATCTCAGGGGCAGGAGGTGGGGCATGGCGGAGTTGAATGAGCCGGTGGTGCTCACGGCGCGGGTCGACACCGAGGCGGGTGTGACCGTTGTGCTGATCACGCTCAACCGGCCGGAAGCGCGAAATGCCCTGACCGGAGAGGTCGTCACGGCGTTGCGGGCGGCGCTGGCGGCTGCCGACGCCGACGATTCGGTCGGCGCGGTGGTGCTCACCGGGACCGACCCCGCATTTTCTGCGGGTGTCGACCTCAAGGGGCTCGGTTCAGAGGGTGGATGGGACGACGTCAACATCCCCGGCCCGCCGACGGGCTTCCCGTGGGTTCCGCTCCGCAAACCGGTCATCGGGGCCATCAACGGTGCCACGGTCACCGGCGGTCTGGAACTGGCCTTGGCCTGTGACTTCCTCATCGCCTCGGATCGGGCCCGTTTCGCCGACACCCATGCGCGGGTGGGCATGGTGCCTGCGTGGGGTCTGACCGGACGCCTGCCTGCCGCGGTCGGCTGGGGTTTTGCCCGCCGGATGAGCCTGACCGGCAACTTCGTCGACGCGCAGACTGCCCTGAGGGTCGGACTGGTCACCGAGGTCGTGCCGCATGAGGATCTGCTGCCGACCGCGCTGGCCCTGGCCGCCGACATCGGTGGCAACAACACCAGAGCCGTCGCGGCCCTGCTCGCCTCGTATCGCGAGGCGCAACAGCACGGACTCGGTCCGGAATTGGACACCGAGGCAACACACTCCACTGCCTGGATGGCCGCGTTTGATCCGGCGTCCGTCGAGGCGGCACGGAAGGCGGTCATCGATCGTGGCCGCGAGCAGATGAAGTGAGGGACCAGATGGGGAAGTCGGGAAACCTGCGAGCAGTGGTGCGGAGCCGTAAGGGCGCCGCGATCTCGTTGCGGGACAAGGTGGTTGTGATCACCGGTGGTGCTCGCGGCATCGGGCTGGCCACGGCGGCCGAGCTGCAGGAAAAGGGTGCGAAGGTGGTGCTCGGCGACATCGACGAAGAAGTTGTCGCCAAGGCCGCGGCCAACCTCGGGTGCGAGGGCTATCCCCTCGACGTCACCAGCGACGAATCGTTCGCCGCCTTCCTCGATCGGGTCGACGCCGAGTTCGGCAAGTTCGACGTGCTGATCAACAACGCAGGCATCATGCCGACCGGGCCGTTCCTCGATTTCTCCGACGCGGTGATCACCCGGAACTTCGAAATCGATCTGCTCGCGGTGGTGCGGGGCACTCGGCTGGCCGCCCGTCGCATGGTGGCGCGGGGTTCGGGCCAGATCCTGAACGTCTCCTCGGTTGCCGGACTGGTTCCCCTTCCTGGACTGAGTATCTACAGCGCGGCCAAGGCCGGGGTGATCGCGTTCTCCGAGGCTTTGGATGGTGAATTGAGCTCCAGTGGCGTCCGAGTGCTCGCGGTGATGCCCAACTTCACCAAGACCGGGCTCATCGACGGCCTGCAGACCACCAAGATGATGCCGCCCATCGAGCCCGCTGATGTTGCGCGGGAGATCGTCCGGAGTATCGAGAGCAATCGGGACCGGGTGGTGATTCCGCGCCAGAGCATGTCGGTGCTCGGCTGGATGGTGACGCCGCGGTTCATGAAGAACCTGTACGGCAAGTACTTCGGCTTCGACACCATGTTCATGGAGTTCGACGAGACCGAGCGGGCCAAGTACCTCGACCGGGTCAACCGCAGCTGACCCCCGCACCCCGAAACTGTGCCCTTTTGGCGGTGCCGACCTGGGCTTTTGTTCGCCAAAAGGGCACAGTTTCGGGTCAGGGTGGTGTCGGGACGTATTCGAGGGTCCGGTCGGGGCGGATCCAGGTGGGTGCGGTGGTGTCCGCGGCAAGGTTGCGTTTGAGGATTTTGAATGTGTCGGTCTGCGGAAGATCGTCGACGATGTGGATTCGACTGGGCCACTGCTTGGGACCCAGATCCGGTTGTGCGGACAGAAAATCCGTCAGCTGCTCAGCGCTCAGGCCGGGGGCGACAAGCGCCGCAGCGAGTTCGTCTCCGATCTCGGCCCGGACACCGTAGACCGCGGCCATGGTGATCGATGGATGCCGCAGAAGCACCCGTTCGATGGGGCCGGTGCCCATGTTCTCTCCATCCACACGGACCCAATCACCCAGGCGTCCGGCGAAATACACGTATCCGTGTTCGTCGACGTAGCCGAGGTCGCCGGTGTGGTAGATGCCGTCGCGCATCCGTTCGGCGTCGGCGGCCGGATTGCGGTAGTAACCGGTGAACAGTCCGCCGCCTGAGCTGTTGACGATTTCGCCAACGGCTTCGTCGGCGTTGGTGAGCCGTCCCGACTCATCGAATCGGGCGACGGCACAGACCTCGCCCGTCTCGGGGTTGCGCACCTGATTCGGCGCGACCAGTGGGCCCAGGGCCTCCGGCGGCGTATCGGTGGTGCGGGTGATGGCGACCCCACCTTCGGTGGAACCGAAGCCGTCGACCACCCGGACATCAAAACGTGTTGTGGTGGCGACGATGTCGGCCGCCGAGGCTTCGTTGCCGTACAGGATCCGCAGCGGATTGTCGGTGTCGTCGGGCCGGGCCGGGGTGGCCAGCACGTACGACAACGGTTTGCCGACATAGTTCGCGTAGGTCGCGCGGAATCGACGGATGTCGTCGAAGAACGCACCCGCCGAGAACCTGCGCCGCAACGCAACCGATGAACCCCCCGCGACCGCCACCATCCAGCCGGCGATGATCGCGTTCGAATGGAACATCGGCATCGACAGGTAGGCGACGTCTTCGGGGCCCAACTCGAACCGTTGCGAGAGCATCACGCCGCTGGCCGCCAGCTTCCGGTGGCTGCACTGCACAGCTTTCGGGTCGCCGCTCGTACCGGAGGTGAAGATCAGCATCAACAGGGCGTCGGGATCGCCGACGCCGAAACGAGGTTCGACACCGGCGTGTGGGTCGAGCAACTTCTCCCATTGTGGATCTTCGACGTTGAACACCAACACATTCGGGACGACCGTGGCATCGACCAGGTGCGCCGTCGAGTTCTCGACGATCACGACCTGGCAGTCGGCGGTGGCGATGTCGGCGGCCAAAGCCGATCCGCGACGCGTCGGGTTCAGGCCCACCACGACAAGCTCTCCGAGGACGGCGGCCGCGAGTAGGTAACTGAACTCGGGAATGTTCTCGAGGAGCAGGGCCACGTGCGGCGGACGGTCGGTGTCGATCACCCCTCGAAGGGCCGCCGCGCGAGTCGCCGACAACTTCAGATGGTCACGCCAACAGACGAACTCGTCTTCGAAGTAGAGGCCGGAGTCGACGGTGTCGGTCAACGGTGCCAACAGGGCACCGACAGTGCCCGGAGCCGGCGTGATCTGATTCGGGGTGGTCATCGCCTCAGGCTGGTTCGCCGGCAAGTGCGCAACCGATCCGGCGCAGTTGCACCGGCGCGGATCCCAGATTGAACTCGTTCTGCTTGGCGCGCAGGAAGTATCGGTGCACGGGATGATCGACGTCGATACCGACACCACCGTGGATGTGGACGGCGGTGTGCGCGACCCGGTGGCCGGCATCGGCCGCCCAGAATTTCGCGGTCGCCAGTTCCTTACCTGCCTCGAGGCCTTCGGACAGCAGCCAGGCGGCCTGCAGGGTGGTCAGTCTCAGACCCCGTACGTCGATGTAGGCGTCGGCAAGTCGTTGCGCAACGGCCTGGAACGACCCGATCTTGCGGTCGAATTGTTCACGGTCCCGGCCATATTCGGCGGTCAGCTCCAGCGCGCGCTCGAGAATGCCGGTCTGTTCGGCGCACAGGGCGAGGGTCATCCGGTCGCGCAGAAAATCGATCACCGCGGTGCCGGCCTCGCCGAGCCGGTCGTCCGTGGTGACCACGGTGCCGTCGAGTTCGACGAATGCGCCGGGGCCCTGGCCCGTCGACAAGGCCGGGGTGATCGTGAGGCCGTCGCGATCGGTGGGCACGATGAACACCGCCGCACCCTGTGGTCCGGCGACATTGACGATGATGGCGTCGGCGTCTTCGGCATACGGCACATTCAGTTTCGCGCCGGCCAGGACCCACCCGTCATCGGTTGGCGTCGCCGATGCCACCGGTGCCAGCGGATCGTCTGCCAGATCTTCATCGAGGCCGACGGTGACGATCGCGGTGCCATCCGACAAACCCTCGAGCCAGCGCGCCTTGACCACCTCGGTGCCGAACCTGGCGATGGCCGGGACCGCGGTGAAGGCCGACGGACCGAACGGGACAAGCGCCAACGTCCGGCCCAATTCTTCTGCTATCGCCAGATTGTCGAGCACGGTCAGATCGTCGTCGAGTTCCAGAGCAAGAAGCCCGGAGGCGGCGAGCTGGGTCCACAACTCGCGATCAAAACTCCCTTGCTGGGCGCCGGGTGCACTGCCGCGGTGCTCGAGGGCCTCGAGTCGGTCGGTGGTGACCAACTTCTTGGTGATGTCGCGGGTGAGTCCGGCCAGATCGGCGGTCTGCTCGCTGCGGTGAAAGTCCATGGTGAAGGTTCCTTTGGTCCGTGATCAGCGGGCGGTATCAGCGGCGGGCAGGGGGCTGGCCCAGGGCGAGCATCGCGATGATGTCTCTCTGGACTTCATTGGTTCCGCCGCCGAAGGTCAAGATCAGCGACGAACGGTGGAAGCGTTCGAGGCGGCCCCGAAGGTGGACGCCGGGGCTGCCCGGTCGCAGTGTGGCCGCGGGGCCCAGCACCTCCATCAGCAACCGGTAGGCCTCGGTGGCGAACTCGGTACCGAACACCTTGGTGGCCGACGCGTCGGCCGGTGACGGAGATCCACCGCCGGTTGCTTCCGACGCGATGTTCCAGTTGATCAGCTTCAAGAACTCGACCTTGGCATGGACCTTGGCCAGATTCATCTGGACCCATTCGGAGTCGATGACCCGGCCACCACGGGCGGTCTTCGTGTTCTGGGCCCACTCGATCGTCTCGCGCAGGGCGGTCTGGATCGGTGCCGCGCTACACAGGGACACCCGCTCGTTGTTGAGCTGGTTGGTCACCAGCGGCCAGCCGCCGTTGAGCTCGCCCACCAGGGAATCGGCGGGTACGCGCACGTCCTGGTAGTAGGTGGCGCTCGTGTCGACACTCGCCATCGTGTGCACCGGCGTATACGAGAATCCCTCGACATCGGTCGGCACGATGAGCATCGAGATGCCCTTGTGCTTCTTCGCCTCCGGATCGGTGCGGCACGCGAGCCAGATGTAGTCGGCGTACTGGATCAGGCTCGTCCACATCTTCTGGCCGTTGATGACGAAGTCGTCGCCGTCCCGGACCGCTGAGGTGCGTAGCGACGCCAGGTCGGTGCCTGCGCCGGGTTCTGAATAGCCGATGGCGAAGTGGACATCACCGGATGCGATGGCGGGCAGGTACTTTGCCTTCTGCGCAGGGGTACCGAAATGCATGATCGTCGGCGCGACGGAGTTGATCGTGAGGAACGGGACGGGTGCACCGGCGATGGCTGCCTCGTCGGTGAAGATCAGCTGATCCATCATCGACCGTTCCTGGCCGCCGTACTCCTTGGGCCAGCCGAGCGCGAGCCAGCCGTCGCGGCCCATCTGACTCACGACCTCGCGATAGACGTTGCCCTCGCCGACCTCTCCGCTGGTGGAAGACAGTGCCAATCGACGTTCGGGCGTGATCAAATGGGAGAAGTACGCCCGGAGTTCGCGCCGAAGCTCTTGCTGCTGGTCGGTATATGCGATGCGCATCGGTGCTCCAGGGGGGTTGCGGGTGGGAAAGAAGGAGTCGGGGCGGGGGGATCCCGGTCGACTCGTTCTATAACACGTTCTAACCTGTTGGTAGGTGTCCGTCAATACTGGGGCCGTCTGAGACGGCAAGGGAAGGGAGCTCGTGACGATGAAGATCAAGGCTGATTTCGACCTGTGTGAGTCCAATGGTGTCTGTGTGGGTATGGCGCCAGACGTCTTCGATCTCG
Source organism: Williamsia sp. Y721 (assembly GCF_059683565.1). NCBI lineage: Bacteria > Bacillati > Actinomycetota > Actinomycetes > Mycobacteriales > Nocardiaceae > Williamsia > Williamsia sp. Y721. Next base: position 201,301 of record NZ_JCASNH010000001.1, read on the forward strand.
ATGACGACGACTACCTGGTCATATTGCAAGAGGATGTGCCCGAAGAGCGGCGCGAGGAGATGCGCCAGGTGGCCAGTAGCTGCCCCAAGTCGGCGTTGTCCGTCGAGGACTGAAGGGTTGTGATCCGGTGCGCCGAGTTGCGGCGCACCGGATACCAGAACCTGGGATCGCAGACCCGATAGTTGCCGTAAATCGAGAACACGTTCTACATTTGTCTCGACGCACCCGGAGTGTGCCCCTCAGGGCTCATCCGGGTTGGTGACATCGAGTGGAGGATCTGTGAGCGCAATCTCGAAGACGCAGCCGAATGCGGAGCTCGACCAGGATGCGCGGTCCGGGCCGGAACTCGCCGGGAAAGTGGCGGTTGTGACCGGTGCCGGAGCCGGGTTGGGGCGGGCGGAGGCGATCGGGCTCGGCGCCCTCGGTGCCACCGTGATCGTCAACGACCTCGCCGGCGCGCTCGATTCGAGTGATGTCCTCGCCGAGATCGAGGCCGCAGGCGGTGTCGGCGTGCCGGTGGCAGGCGACATCTCGGACTCGGCCACCACCACCGAGATCATGCGGGTTGCCACCGAATCGCACGGCGGTCTGCATGTGGTGATGAACAATGCCGGCCTGGTCCGGGACAAGATGCTCTTCAACATGTCCGACGATGACTGGGATCTGGTGATCCGAGTGCATCTGCGAGGGCATTTCCTGATGTGCCGCAATGCCGCGGCGTATTGGCGGTCGCAGTCGAAGGCGGCCGGCGGGCCGGTCTTCGGCCGCTTGATCAACACTTCCAGCGAGGCCGGGTTGTCGGGTCCGGTGGGGCAGGCCAACTATGGTGCGGCGAAGGCGGGGATCACGTCGCTGACGCTGACCGCCGCGCGCGGCCTGGCCGCCTACGGCGTGCGCTCGAACGCGATCTGCCCGCGAGCTCGTACCGCGATGACCGAGGGCACCTTTGGCGATGCGCCGCAGGGCTCGGTCGATCCGCTCTCGACCGATCATGTCGTCACGCTGGTGCAGTTCCTGGCGAGTCCGGAATCGGACGGCGTCAACGGTCAGGTGTTCGTGGTCTACGGACCCAAGGTGACGCTGATGGCGGCGCCGACGGTGGAGCAGAGCTTTGTCGCAGGCGGTGATGCCTGGGATCGAGGCGATCTCACGAAGAGTCTGGCCGAGTACTTCGTCGGCCGCGATCCTGCAGACACGTTCTCTGCTGGTAAAGCCCTGTTCGGGTAGCCATTTCGAGACCTTCGGGTTGGTCGTTTCTTCCCGTTGGGTGAACTGGACGTGTGATAAGTTCGCGGTCAAACTGGCAGGCCTCCGTTGGGGGAGCGTAGGGCGCTGCGGGTGTAGAACGTGTTTCAATATGAAAGCTTCTGGACGGACGTCTCGAGTGAAAAGTTCCTGTTGGCAAGTACTGCGAATCACCCAAATCAGAACTAGAACACGTTATGATCAGACAGCTCAGTCCGGTCCGGGGGGAAGTCTTTTGCTGAAGGAGAGTTGGTGAACCGCAGGCTGGCAGGTCCGTTCGAGGGCGTCGGGGATTTTGTTGCCATGAGTGTCAGCGCGGCGCGGGAGCTCTTCCGGGCACCGTTCCAGTGGCGCGAGACGGTCGAGCAGTCCTGGGCCATTGCGCGTGTTTCGATGGTTCCCACAGTCCTCGTGGCCATCCCGTTCACCGTTCTGGTCAGCTTCACTCTCAATATCCTGTTGCGCGAACTCGGCGCCCAGGATCTCTCGGGCGCAGGCGCCGCACTGGGCACCATCACCCAGATCGGCCCGATCGTCACGGTGCTGATCGTTGCCGGAGCCGGCGCGACCGCCATCTGTGCCGACCTCGGAGCCCGGACGATCCGTGAAGAGATCGACGCCCTGCAGGTCCTCGGCATCGATCCGATCCACCGCCTGGTGGTACCCCGGGTCATCGCCTCGACGCTGGTCGCGATCCTCCTCAACTCTCTGGTGTGCACCATCGGTATCGGTGGCGGCTTCGTGTTCTCGGTGTACCTGCAGGATGTGAACCCGGGCGCGTTCATCGCGAATCTGACCCTGCTGACCGGCTTTCCCGAACTGATGATCTCGATGGTGAAGGCCGCGCTGTTCGGCCTCGCCGCCGGCCTGGTCGGCTGCTACCGCGGTCTACACGTGGCCGGTGGCGCCAAGGGCGTCGGCGATGCCGTCAACGAAACCGTGGTCTATTCGTTCATGGCGCTGTTCGTCGTGAACGTCGTGGTCACCGCGGTTGGCCTCAAAGCGACTGCAGGGTGACGCCATGATCCTTCCGCATACCGTCCGACTACGCTCAACGCGCGTGGCGTTCAAACGAGCGGGTTCCGGTTGGGACCGCATAGGTGATCAGGCATTCTTCTACTGGGACAGCCTGATCAACATCCCCCGCGCGGTGCGGGCGTACAAGAAGGAAACGCTGCGGCTGATCGCTGAGATCAGCATGGGGTCGGGCGCACTTGCCATGATCGGTGGCACCGTCGTGGTGGTCGGGTTCCTCACGCTCTTCACCGGCGGCACCATCGCAGTCCAGGGCTACAGCTCGTTGTCGAACATCGGCGTCGAGGCACTCACCGGATTTTTCTCCGCCTTCATCAACGTCCGTATCGCCGTGCCGGTCATCGCCGGAATCGGTTTGGCGGCAACGATCGGCGCCGGCGCCACGGCACAGCTCGGTGCGATGCGTGTCAGTGAGGAGATCGACGCTCTCGAGGCGATGGCGATCAAGTCGATTCCCTACCTGGTCAGCACCCGCATCGTGGCGGGCCTGATCGCCATCATTCCGCTGTATTCACTGGCTTCGGTCGCCTCGTTCCTCGCCAGTCGCTTTGCGACGGTGTTCCTCTACGGACAATCGTCCGGCGTGTACGACCACTACTTCTCCACCTTCCTCATTCCCACCGACATCCTGTGGTCGTTCGTGCAGGCGATCTGTATGGCGGTGGCGGTCATGATGATCCACACGTACTACGGCTTCAACGCCTCGGGCGGTCCGGTGGGCGTCGGTATCGCGGTCGGCAACGCCGTGCGGGCGTCGCTCGTGGTCGTCGTGGTGATCACCCTGCTGACCTCACTGGCCATCTACGGCGTCGACGGAAAGTTCAACCTCTCGGGGTAGGCCATGTCACAGAGAACCGAACGCCCCGCTTGGGCGAAGAAGATTGCGGCCACCGTGCTGGTGATGTCGCTGATACTGGCCTGCGCGTTGGCATCCCTGCAGTTCCTCGGCTCGTTCGCGTCGACGGTGCCGGTGACGCTGACCGCCGACCGGGCCGGACTCGTGATGAGCCCGGATGCGAAGGTCCGGTTGCGTGGTGTGGTGGTCGGCCGCGTCGGTGCGATCACGGAGTCGGAGGACGGTGTCAAACTCGTCCTCGACATGAATCCGGACCAGCTCCAATACATCCCGGCCAACGTCCGGGCCGACATCAAATCCAACACGGTGTTCGGCGCCAAGTCGGTCAACCTCGAGATCCCGGAGGATCCCAGCGAGGAGACACTGCACGGCGGTTCGGCCATCGAGACCGATCGTGTTGTGGTCGAACTGAACACGATCTACGAGCGGCTGGTCGGTGTGCTGGCGGCGGTCCAGCCCGAGAAGCTCAACGCCACCATCAGCGCGATCGACACCGCACTGTCCGGTCGAGGTGATCAGATCGGTCAGGGGTTCGCCGACCTGTCCGAACTGCTGGGCAAGGTCAACCCGCACCTGGACGAACTCAGCCGCGACATCGAGGCCACGGCCGAGTTCACCAACGTCTATGCCGACGTGATGCCCGACCTGCTCAAGATCGTCGACAACTTCACGGCCACGGGTAATACGTTGGTGGACAACTCATCCGACCTCGATGCGCTACTGGTGAACGTGACCGGGATGGCCGACACCATCAACGGTGTCATCGCGCCGTCCAAGGCGAACATCATCTCGACGCTGGCGAACCTGAACCCGACCGCGACACTGCTCGGATACCAGGCCCCGGGGCTGGCCTGCTTCATCACGGCCACCGCCAGTGCCGGCCAGAAAGCGCTACCGGTGTTCGGCGTCGACGACGCGCGAGTGCATCTGAACGCGGGCTTGCTGCCGGGTAAGGAACCGTACCGCTACCCGGAGGACCTGCCGAGGGTCAACATGGACGGGCCGCCAACCTGTGAATACGGGCTCAGCGATCCGAGTAGTCGCGAGCACGCCGGGTTCTACGTCGGGGACAACGCCGCGGTCCCCTATCAGCCGAGAACCACACCCAAGCTGGATGCGTCCAAATTGTTCGACGTGATGTTCGGGCCGGCGCCACGTGGATGAGGAACAACCGATGACCAGTCAGCCAGGGGAGGTGTGAGATGGCAGTTTCCAGAGAGCGTGCGTTTCGCGCCACCGTCATCAAGCTCGGTGCTTTCGCAGTGGTGATGGTGCTGATCTTCGTGGGCCTGGTGGTTGTGTTCAGCCAGTACCGCGGTGGTTCGAGCTACGCCTACAAGGCGACGTTCACCAGTGCCTCCCAACTGAAGTCGGGTAGCAAGGTTCGGATCGCCGGTGTCGAGGTCGGCAAGGTCGGCTCGGTGGGCCTGAATCCCGATAACAAGGCGGTTGTCGAGTTCGACGTCAACGAGAAGTATCGGCTGCCCACCTCTGTGCAGGCGCTGATCCGCTACGAAAACCTCACCGGCGACCGCTTTCTCGAGTTGCAGGAAGGTACCGGTGAACCGGGTGCACTGTTGAAGGACAACGGTTCGATCCCGATCACACAGACCGAACCGGCGCTGGATCTCGACAACCTCCTCGGTGGCTTCAAGCCGCTGTTCCGGACGCTCGACCCGAAGGAGATCAACGAGCTGTCCACGTCCCTGGTCAAGGTGTTCCAGGGTCAGGGTCCGGCGCTGGGTGAACTACTCAGCAACACAGCAACTTTCACCGATTCACTTGCCGACCGCGATCAGCTGATCGGGCAGGTCATCGACAACCTCAACACCACACTTGGCACCATCGAGGCCGACGACGAGGGATTGGACACGTCGCTGGATCAGCTGCAGAAGCTGATCTCGGGTCTCGACTCACAGCGCAACGTGATCGGTGAGGCCATCACCAACACCTCCGAGGTGACCAACGACCTGAACGATGTGCTGGCCGAGAACCAGTCCGATCTGACGTCGCTGATCACCGCCACCGGGCAGGTCTCCGAAGAAGTGCTCAAGAGTGACGATTACGTCCGGGGTCTGCTCGGTCGTCTGCCGTCCGATTTCAAGGCCCTGTCCAACCTCGGTAGTTACGGTGCCTGGCTGCAGATCTGGCTCTGCCAGATCAACATCATGTTCACCGGCCCGGACGGGCAGGAGATCGTCTGGAAGTCGACAGACGCGACCGGACCGAACACCAACCCCGGAGGGAGGTGTAACCCGCTGTGATGTCCGCATTGTTCAAAGGTGAGCGAACCGCGACCGACCAGGCCGACGAGGCCCGGCGCCGTAAGCGTGGCGAACCCGACCGCGCCCGTGTGGGTTTCATCGGTGTGGTGATCGCCGTGTTGGTGGTGATCGTGGCCCTGCAGATGGACAAGCTCCCGTTCCTGTCGAACGGCAGCGTCTACACCGCACTCTTCGACGATGCCGGTGGTCTGTCCACCGGTGACGTCGTGATCGTCTCCGGGGTGAATGTCGGTACCGTCCAGGGGATCTCGCTGGCCGACACCGACAACGGAACCAAGGCGAAGATCACGTTCAACATGGCCGACACCGTCCGTCTCGGAGGTGCCAGCACGGCCATCATCAAGACCGAGACCGTGCTCGGCCGACGCAATCTGACCCTGGTGTCCGAGGGCACCGGAAAGCTGATGCCGGGGGATACCGTCGAGCGGACCGTGGCGCCGTATTCACTGATCGATGCCCTTGAAGGTGCCACCGACACGATCGCCGAAACCGATACCGAGCAGCTCAACGCTGCACTGAACACGTTGTCGGACACCTTCTCCGACACTCCGGAGTCGGTGCAGTCGGCTGTCGACGGGGTGGCGCGGTTGTCCAAGGCGATTGCCGATCGTGACGAGTCGCTGTCGCAACTGTTGGACCGGGCAGGCAGCGTCACCGATGTGGTGGCGAAGCGCAGCGGCCAGATCAACAGCCTGCTCGTCGACGCGAACTCCCTGCTCGGCGAGGTCCAGGCCCGCCGATATGCGCTGGAGCAGTTGATCACCGGGACCGAGAACGTCACCGCGCAGATCAGTTTGTTCATCGACAACAACAATGCGCAGCTCACGCCGGTCCTCAATCAGCTGAACGGCGTGCTCGCGATCCTGATCGACAACCAGGAGAATCTCGCGCTGACGCTGGACGAGCTCGGGCCCTACGCAAATGTGGTGGGAGAAGCGGTGTCCAGTGGCCCGTACTTCTCCTCACTGGTGGGTCTGACCACGTTCGGTGACCTCACCGCCACGTTCATGAGGGTGTTCCAGCAGAAGTACCCGGAGGCCTTCGAGACATTCACCAAGTACGCGTTCAAGATTCCGCCGGACATCACCACCCGCCCGGACATGGCGAACTCGCCCGACTCAAACAAACCGGCCCCGGCGCCTTCGTATCCGACCGGACCGGCGGGGGGATGACAATGGGACGCTTGAGCAAACGGTTCTGGCAGGTCACCGCAGTCGTCGTGGCCGTCATGGTGGCGGTCGTGGCGGTGTACTACGGCCTCCAGAAGGCGAATTACAAGACCTATACGGCGTACTTCTCGACCGTGAATGCGCTGTACGAGGGTGACTCGGTGAAGATCCTGGGCGTCGACGTGGGCTCGGTCGGGTCGATCACCCCGCGGGACAACGATGTTCAGGTCGAACTGAAGGTCGACCGCAACCGGAAACTGCCCGAAGACGTCGAGGCGATCGTGGTCGCGCAGTCCCTCGTCTCCGGCCGGTTTGTCCAGTTGACCCCGGTGTATGAGGGCGGTCCGACGCTCGGTGGCGGTGGGGACATCCCGATGGAGCGCACCGCGGTTCCGGTGGAGTGGGATGAGATCAAGGCGGAGCTGAGCAGGTTGACCGAGGCGGTCGGTCCGCAGGGCGCCGACCCCGGTTCGGTTGCCCGCGCGGTCGACGTCTTCGATCAGAACCTCGACGGCAACGGCACGGCCATCCGCCAGGCCATCCAGCAACTTTCGGATGTCACCGGCACGCTGGCCGGTGGCAGCGACGATCTCTTCAAGTCGATTCGCAATCTCCAGACGCTGACGGAGGCGCTGTCGCAGAGCCATGATCAGTTGGTGCAGTTCAACGGCCGTATCGCGTCGGTGAGCCAGGTTCTGGCCGACAACACCGACAACCTGAACGGTGCGCTGACCAACCTCAACACCGCGCTGACCGACATCCAGACGTTCATCGACACCAATGGGGCGACCCTCAGTGAGTCGGTCCGTGATCTCTCCGAGGCCACCAATGTGCTGGCGCAGAAAGACGAAGAGATCCGCGGGCTACTGCATTCCGGCCCGACCCAGCTGTCGAACTTCTACAACATCTACAACCCGCTCCAGGGGTCGTTGTCGGGCATCTTCGGACTGGGTATGGGCGGCAACCTGATCAACCTTCTGTGTGGCTCGATGGCGGGTACGGCCCGTCCCGGCCAGGAGGACCTGGTCGAACAGTGTGTCGATGTCCTGGGTCCGATCTTCGGGACGATCGGGATGAACTATCCGCCGTTCCTGTCCAATCCGGTGTCGGGTATCAACGCCACACCCGATCAGATCTCGTACCAGAACGCGAGTGTGAAAGCGCGGGCGCAGCAGGGTATTCGCGATCAGGACGCCGCGACCCGCTCTCAGTACAAGAACCCCGGCTTGGCGCAGCTGCTGGTGCCGTTCGGTGGTGAGGGATGATGCGCGCAGTGTTGAGACGAAAGGTGGTCGCCCGCAACATCGTCGGGGCGACCGTGATCAGTACGGCGCTGATGGCGTCGGGCTGTGGGTTCGAGGGACTCAACTCGTTGCCGATTCCCGGTGCGGATGGCACCGGTCGCGGCTCGTACGAGCTGACGACCATAATTCCCAACGCCGCCAACCTGGTTCAGAACGCACCCGTCATGATCAACGACGCCACTGTCGGCAGTGTCGGAAAGATCTCGGTGAACGACTGGCAGGCGCAGGTGACGCTGCGGCTCAACAAGGGGACCTCGATTCCGGTGGGTTCCCATGTGATGGTCGGGATGACCAGCGTTCTCGGTTCGTTGCACCTGCAGATCGTGCAGCCGGAGGACGCGGATTCGGGCACTCTGCAAGCGGGCGATGAGATCCCGGCCGCCGATTGCCCCGAGGCGGAGAACATTCCGGAGCCGGAGAACCAGCAACCGATTCCCGACATCAATTCGGCACAACAGGTGGCCGCCTGCACCTATCCGACCACCGAGCAGGTGCTCAGTTCGCTGTCGGTGGTGCTCAACGGCGGTGGTCTGGCGCAGGTCGGTGACATCGTCACCGAACTCAACAACTCGATGGCCGGCCGCGAAGATGTGCTGCGGGAACTGATTCCGCGCCTGAACACGCTGGTGGAAGAGCTGAACGATCAGCGGGTCAACATCATTCGCGCGATGGAGGGTCTGGACCGCATGACCTCGCGCATCAACGAGCAGACACCGGTGGTGGAGAAGGCATTGGCCGACGGACCGAAGATCCTCTCCCTGCTCCAGGATCAGCGAGTGCAGTTCACCGATGCGCTGGGTTCACTGAGCACGCTGAGCCGCACCACCGATGACATCTTGAACGCGAGTTCGGAAGACATCACGGTGCTGGTCAGCAACCTGGTGCCGGTACTGGACCAACTACAGTCCACCGGCCCGGCCCTGACCCAGTCGCTCGGCATCTTGCTGACCTTCCCGTTTGCCGAGGAGGTCATCCCGCAGGTGGTCCGAGGCGACTATCTCAACGGCGAGATCAACCTCGACCTCACCTTCGGGCGGTTGGAGCGAGGCGCGCTGGCCAGTCTCGGTGGGCAGAGTCAGCTCTATGGTCCCGAGGGTCTACTCGGCTCGCCGGCCGGCGCCGCGTCCCGCAGCAGCGATCCGTTCACCGGTCCGCTGACCGCCGAGATGCCGGTCGACAACAATCAGCCCTCGCCGATGCCGAACGGGGAGGCAGGCTCATGAGCATCACACCGTTCGTACGAATGCAGTTGATCATCTTCACCATCATCACGGTCGTGTCGATGCTCGCCGTTGCGGTTTTCTACATCCGAGTGCCCTCGATGGTCGGGATCGGGGAGTACACGGTCAAGGTGGACTTGCCCAGTACCGGTGGGCTCTATCAGAACGGCAACGTCAGCTTCCGCGGTGTCGATGTCGGCAAGGTCCAGACGGTGGCATTGACCGAGACCGGCGTTCTGGCAACGTTGTCGATCAACAGTGACACCAAGATCCCGAACAATTCGATCGCCGCGGTACGCAGTGTCTCGGCGGTCGGTGAGCAGTACCTCCAGTTCACGCCCGATCCCGACACACCGTCCACCGGCAATCTGCAGGACGGCTCGGTGGTCGAGAACGGGACGGTTCCGGTGGAGGTCGGGACGCTGCTCGATCAGGCCGATGCCCTTCTCGAGCAGATCCAGGACACGAAGTTGCGCCGGTTGATGGACGAGGCGTTCAACGCGTTCAACGGCACCGGAGAAGACCTGCAGCGTCTCTTCGACTCGATGACCCTGCTGGTGGGTGATGCCAACGAGAACTCGGAGGCGATCGTCAAGCTGATCGACCAAGCAGCCCCGTTGCTGGAGACGCAGACCACCACGGTGGATGACATCCGCGCGTGGACGGCAAATCTGGTGCAGGTCACCGATCAACTCCGGGCGAACGACCCGCAGATCCAGGGGATCCTGGATCAGGGTCCGAGTGTTGCGCAGCAGAGTCAAGAGCTGTTCGCCTCGATGAATCAGTCACTGCCGTTGCTGTTCTCGAATCTCAACACAACGGCTCGGACCCTGGCGATCTACCATCCCAGCCTGCAGCAGATCGTGGTGATCTATCCGCGCTTGATGGCGGCGTTGATCACCGCGCTCAACAGCGAGGACTACCGCAACGGCGCCAACGTCGACTTTGCGCTGGGATTCCAGGATCCCGGCACCTGCACGGTCGGCTTCATGCCGATGACCCCGGAACGCGATGCGTCGGCCCAGACCCCGCGTGATCTTCCGCCCGGGATGTTGTGCCGCGTCCCGCAGGATTCCAACGTCGCGGTCCGCGGAACCCGCAACTTCCCGTGTGTGGAGATACCCGGCCGCCGCGCGTCGACGCCGGCCGAATGCCGAACCGGCTACACGCCGATCGGCGAGAACGTGCCCTTCCCGAACGGGCTACCGGGTGTTGATCTGCCACAAGGCTTTTTGACCAACGGCGCACCCGGCGCGGACGACGGCAGCCCCGCCGTCTATGCCACCAGCTACGACCCCGTCAGTGGTGACTACATCGGCCCGGACGGCAAGACGTACAACGCCGGAACCGCGGTACCGTCTGGCACATCTGGTACAGGTGGTAGCGGGGAACAGCAGAAAGACAACAGTCAATGGCAGAGCCTGATCACGGGGACCGTCCAGTGACGGCCCGAACACCAACTGAACAAACACCAACCGAACAGGAAGCGGCACGCCAGAGACCCGCTCCTCAGAAGCCGCAGCGACGTCGGGCCAGCAGGCCCGCCGGTCCGCCGCAGGATGCGTCCGAGTCGTCGGTGCGCAGCAGTTCACCGAGTGGCAAGGTTCGCAAGACGACCGGTCTTCCGGTGAAGTCGTCGCCGCTGAGCCGTAAGCCGAAGTCGAAGTCGAGCGATGCGTCGGCCGCGAAGCCATCGGTGGACCTGAACAAGCCCAAAGCCGAGATCGTCGAGTCCGACACCGCCCCGACCGGAACCGAAACCGATTCGGGCGCGGTGCAGTCTTTCGGGTCGACGTCGGTCTCGGCAGGGGAGTCATACCGCAATCGGCGTGCCGGACGCCGCAAGTCGGATCTGCGCGCGGGCCGGGTTCGTCCGGGCCGATCCGGTGACAGGCCCTCGGTCGACAAAGGTCGCTCACCACGCAGCCGCGGGAATCTGCGTGGACTGGGAATCGTGCTGGCGGCCGTTGTGTCTATCGGGCTGATCGCGGGCATGGTCGTCGCGTCGACCGTGTTCATCACGGGGGCCGACGAGATTGACGAGCGCAACGAATTGTGCGCCGAGTATTCGGCTTTCGCCCGCCAGATGATCACCAACCTGACAACGCTGAACCCCGAGAACATCGACGGCGCCATCAAGACTTTTCAGGACAGCACCAGTGGCAAGGCCATGGAGCAGACCAGCCAGTCGATGGAGCAGACCGTCAACATGATCAAGTCCGAGAACGTCTCGACGAAGGGCACCGTCATCTCACAGGCAGCCACGGTTTGTGAACCAAATGCCGGATCGGTGATCCTGGTGTCGAGCTGGGAGATGAACCAGCCCAACGTTCCTGAGCAGCAGACCGTGTTGCAGACATTCCGATGGAAGCTCGACATGACCCGTATCAACGGACAACTAAAGCTGACCAACTTCGAGTGGGTGACGTAGATGTCCCGCAAATTCTGGTGGTGGGCCGTCTCGGTGCTCACCGTCGTGATCCTGGTAGCCGGGGTGGTCATCACAACGATCGCCGGGTTGAACTACCGCGACGCCACGGCGACCGAGGATGCCCGTGGTGAAGCGCTGGACGCCGGAACCCATACGGCAACAGTGATGTTCGGATACGACCCGGGCAATGTCGCGCAGCAGGTGGAGCAGGCAAAAACGCTGGTCACCGGTGCGGCTGCACAGGAATATGACCAGATCATCACCGACTCGAATCTTGTTGTCGCAGTGAAGGATCAGCAGGTCAAATCCGAGGTGACGATCCAGGAGGCCGGGGTTGTCACCAATACCCGCGACACCGCGCTGATCCTGATCTTCATGAATCAGTCGGTGACCAAGGGCGGCAAAGATGTGGTGGCGATCAACCCCAGTCGGCTGCAGTATTCGATGGAGCGGTCCGGCGGCAAGTGGCTGGTCACCAACATCGACATCATCACCGACGATTCGGTGAAGGCCCAGCTCGCGACCGAGGCCGACAAGGCGGGTGCCTCGACGGTCCCGGCCCCCGCGCCAACGGAATCGTCTGCCCCTGCCCCGGCACCCACCCCCTGACGCAAACGCTCCGGTAATACGAAGACGATCCACAAATATGTGGATCGTCTTCGTATAGGTGGATCGTTTGCGGGAAAGGCCTAGGCGGTGGGGTCGTAGCCCATCGGCAGGATGACGGACTTGTGCTCGACGTAGGACTCGAGACCCTCGGGTCCGTTCTCGCGGCCGATGCCGGAGTTCTTGTAGCCACCGAAGGGTGACCCGGGATCGATGGCGTACCAGTTCACGCCGTAGGTCCCGGTCCGGATCTGGGCCGCGACCTCGAGTCCGCGTTCGACGTCGGCCGTCCACACCGTCCCGGCGAGGCCGTATTCGGAATCGTTGGCGATGGCGATGGCCTCGTCCTCGGTCTCGTAGTCGATGACCGAGATCACCGGGCCGAAGATCTCTTCACGGGCGATGGTCATGTCGTTGGTGACGCCGGTGAAGATGGTGGGGCTCAGGAAGTAACCCGACTCCAGACCCTCCGGTCGGGTGCTCTCGAGGACGGCGGTGGCCCCCGCGTCCTTACCCTGCTGGATGTAGCCCTCGACCTTGGTGCGCTGCTTCTCGGTGATCAGCGGTCCGAGTTGGGCCTCCGGGTCGTCGGGCAGACCCGGCTTGAGGAGTTTGGCGGCCTCGACCATGGCGGCGACGATCTCGTCGCGCTTGGCGCTCGGGACCAGGACGCGGGTCTGGGCGACGCAGGCCTGCCCGGTGTTCATCAGCCCGGTGAATGTGAGCATGCCTGCGATCTCGGCCGGGTTGGCGTCGGCGAGCACGATGGCCGCGGACTTTCCGCCGAGTTCGAGCGAGCAGCGTTTGAGTTGCTCACCGCAGGCGGCGGCGATCGCCCGGCCTGCCGCGGTGGAACCAGTGAAGGTGATCTTGTCGACGTCCGGGTGGGCGACAAGCGCCTTTCCGGTTTCCGGTCCGCCGGGGACCACGGACAGCACCCCTTCGGGCAATCCGGCCTCGGTGAACAGTTCGGCGATGTAGTTGGCCGAAAGCGGGGTTTCGGGTGCGGGCTTGAGGACCACGGAACATCCGGCGGACAGGGCCGGGCCGAGCTTGTTGCAGATCAGGAACAGTGGCACATTCCATGCGGTGATCGCACCGACCACACCCACGGGTTCACGGGTGATCTGCGACTTGCCGAACAATCCGTCGCGATACTCGAGCCAGTTGTAATTGATTGCGGCCTTGGCATATTCGCGGAGCACACCGGTCGCGGGCAGCTGCTGCAGAGTGCTCACCGCCATCGGTGGCGCGCCCATCTCCGAGGCGACGAGTTCGGCGATCTCCGCGCCGCGCTCATCGATCAGATCGGCGACCCTGGCAACGACCGCTGCCCGATCCTGCGGGGAGGTGTTGCGCCAGACGCCCGATTCGAATGCGGCCCGCGCGGCATTCACCGCGGTGTCGACGTCGGTGGCGTCGGCCAGCGGCGTACTGCCCACGCGCTGCCCGGTGGCCGGCGAGAAGACCTCGAGAATGTCAGCAGAGTGGGCAGGGGTCCAGCGTCCGCCGATCAGCAGTTCGCTGTAGTCGCGCGAAGTGGTTGGTGCCGCGTTGGCGGTGTCCGTCATTGGTCCTCCAGTTGGTGGTTGCCTCTGGGGACCAATGGTAGAACACGTTCCAGTTTTGCGGCAGGAGTCTGGTGCGCTCAGCTGGTGGGGCGGGCGTCGATGACAACCTCGAACTCGAGGAGGCTCGCGCCGGAGGCAACCGGATTCTTGTTCTCGCCTGCGTGGGCCGCACGGGCCGGGCCGGCCGCCCAGGCCGCGAAGTCTTCTTCGGTCTCCCACTGGGTGACCACGAAATAGCGGTCCTCGCCCTTCACCGGACGCAGCAGCTGGAATCCGAGAAAGCCCTTGGAGCCGTCGACGGTATGGGCGCGCTGGGCGAACCGCTTCTCCAGTTCGGGGCCGGCGCCCTCGGGGACAGAAATCGCGTTGATCTTCACAATTGCCATGTCGCTCACCCTACTGCCGTCGATTGCGGCAGTGAACCCCGTGAACGCACAGCAGGCCGTCGGGCGAACGGCGGTGACGGATATCCCTGACGGAGCGGTCATCGCAGCTACTGTTCTACCTCGTGAGCGCTGACATCGGATTCATCGACTACGGCGGAAGGCCGGACGGAGCGCCCATAGTCCTGCTGCACGGACTCATGGGCCGGGGGAGGACCTGGCGGCGCCAGATCCCGTGGTTGCGCGGCTATGGCCGGGTCTTCACCTACGACGCCGCCTGTCACCGTGGTGCCGACGAAGCGCTGCCTGCCGGTCCCGAGGAACTGTGCACGGAACGCTTTGTGGCGGATCTGGCCGAGATCCTCACCTGGATCGACATGGGTCCCGCGGTTCTGATCGGCCATTCGATGGGCGGGCTACATGCGTGGTGCACGGCGGCGGAGTACCCGGAATTGGTGTCGGCGTTGGTGATCGAGGACATGGCGCCCGACTTCCGTGGCCGTACCACCGCCGGCTGGGAGCCGTGGTTCTCGTCCTGGCCGCAGCGTTTCGATTCACTTGAGCAGGCGCAGAAGATGTTCGGTGAGGTCGCCGGCCGGTACTTCTACGAGGCATTCGACGACGGTGCCCTACACGGCCGTCTGGAGGTATGGGCCGAGATAGCCGAGGAGTGGGGTCGGCGGGACTTCTGGCAACAGTGGCAGGCCGTCGAGGTCCCGGCCCTGTTGATCGAGGCACAGAACAGTGTGACTCCCGATGGTCAGATGGCGAAGATGGCTGCTGCGGCGGCCAATTCGATCCTGTTGCAGGTTGCCGGCTCCGACCACCTTGTCCACGACTCCGCGCCCGACGAGTACCGGGGCGCGGTGGAAGCCTTCCTTTGTGGTCTGCAGAGCACCGTGATCGGTCGCCGTCCGGGAGTTCAGGTCCCTTCGCCGGCCAGGGCGTAACGACCGTCGGAGGTGATCTCGGCCAGGCCGTCGACCAGGAGTGAATCGAGGGCGCGGTCGCGTTGAGCGGTATCGGTGGTCCACACGATGTCGAGTGCGGCCCGAGGTACCGGAATGGTGCTGTCGCGCAACACGTCCAACAACAGTCCGCGAACCTGTCGGTCCGTGCCCGTAAACTTCTGCACCTTGCGCACCGGGCCGGTGTGGGCGGGCGATCCGGTCGCCACCCAGAGGCAGTCTGTCAGTGGGCAACTCTGGCACCTCGGATTCTTGGCGACGCACACCAACGCACCCAGTTCCATCAAGGCAGCCGAAAACCTGGGTGCCCGGCCGTCATCGGGCAAAAGTGCCTGCGCATCGATCAGATCTGATCGTGCCGGGTTGCCCGGTTCGGCACGTCCGTGCACCGCTCGCGCGATGACTCTGCGGACATTGGTGTCGACCACCGGCACCGACTGCCCGTATGCGAAGCACGCAATCGCCCGCGCCGTGTAGTCGCCGATGCCGGGCAGAGTCAGCAGGACGTCGACGTCCGCGGGAACGATGTCCCCGTGTTCGGCGGCCAGCACGGCCGAGCAGGCGTGCAGTCGCATCGCGCGTCGTGGGTAGCCGAGCTTGCCCCAGGCCCGCACCACCTCACCCACCGGGGTCGCCGCCATGGCAGAGGGCACCGGCCACCGCGCCACCCACTGTTCCCAGATCGGAGCCACCCTCGACACCGGGGTCTGTTGCAGCATGATTTCGCTGATCAGGATGTGCCAGGCGCTCACGTCCGGCGCCCGCCAGGGCAGGTCTCGTTCGGCCCGGTCGAACCAGGAAAGGAGCTTGCCCGGCGAAACAGAACCGGACAAGGGCAGAATGTCAGTCATGTCCCCAACTACTCCGGCTCAAGCATGGAAGAACCTGCGCGAAGGCAACGAACGTTTTGTGGCAGGCAAGTCGAATCATCCCAGTCAGGGTATCGAGGATCGTGCGCGTCTGGCGGCAGGGCAGCACCCGCAGGCAGTCCTGTTCGGATGCGCTGATTCGCGGGTCGCTGCAGAGATCATCTTCGATCAGGGCCTCGGCTCGATGTTCGTCGTCCGGACCGCCGGGCACGTCATCGACTCAGCGGTCCTCGGTTCGATCGAATACGCCGTCGAGGTACTCGATGTGCCCCTGATCGCGATCCTCGGACACGACAGCTGTGGTGCGGTCAAGGCCACCCTCGACGCGCTCGATGACCTGCAGATCCCGGGCGGATTCATTCGGGACGTGGTGGAACGGGTGACCCCGAGCATCCTGGCCGGTCGCAGTGAAGGGCTCACCCGCGTCGATGAATTCGAGGCGCGTCACGTCAAGGAGACCGGGCGTCTGCTGATGCAGCGCAGCCGGATCATCTCCGAAAAGGTCGAGAGCGGACGGGTCGGTATCGTCGGCCTCACCTACGAGCTCGCCGAAGGTGCGGTCAGCGTACGGGGAACACTCGGCGAACTCGGCGACGATCCGGCCATGCCAAGCCTGGCTTCCTGAGCGGCGGATCGCGGTCAACTGAGACCTCCCGCACAGCATCGTCTCGCGACACGCCGCCCGAGGTCAGACAGCCGGTGGCACACTCCCATTAGCGTCGGGGTGTGTTGGATCCTCAGGGCCCCCTGCCACCGGAAATTTACTGGCGTCGACGTGCACTCGCAGTCGGTGTGCTGGTGGTTGTGCTCGCGGTCGTCGTGGGTCTGATCTTCTTGGTCACGGGCGGCGACGACAGTAACAAGAACACCGCGAACGGCACCGACCTCTCCAGCTCGTCGAGTTACGTCCTTCCGTCGGCATACAGCGATTCGGGTTCGGAGTCGGCGAGCCCCAGTTCGGGTTCCGGCGGCGGCGGCGAAGCCGCGCCTGGGGGCCCGGACGCTTCGGCAGCGCCTGGCGCACCCGGTGGCACACCGGCAGGTGCTCCGGCCGGTGAGACCCCGGCCCCGGTGCCGGCCAGCGGCCTGTGCCCCGATCAGAACATCTCGGTGGTCCTCTACACCGACAAGCCCGCCTACACAGAGGGTGAGCAGCCGATCTTCACGATCGCGGTCACCAACGCCGGACTCTCCGAGTGCACCCGGGACGTCGGCAAGGCGATGCAGAGCGTGACCGTCCTGAACCTCGCCGGTGATCGCCGGATCTGGGCGTCGGGTGACTGCGCCCCGGTGGCAGGCGTCAACAACCAACTCCTCAAGCCGGGCCAGCAGGTGCAGGACACCATCCAGTGGTCGGGCACCACCAGTACCCCGGGTTGTGAGTCCCCACGCGAGCCAGTGGTTCCGGGTGCCTACCAGGCCGTCGCCAGGATCGGCGAGAAGGCCAGCGCACCAATCACATTCAACATCGACCGGGTCAACGCGCAGTAGCGCCGACAGATCCAGCCTCTTCCGGGCGTGTAGTTGCGCCGGGACGAATGTTCTCAGTCGAACAAACGCCGGAAGACGTTGGTGTCAGCCAGGTCGAGCACCTCATCGCCTCGACCCGACAGGATGGTCCTCAGTGCGTACAGGGTGAAACCCTTCGCCTGGGCCGCCGTCACGGTCGGCGGTATGGACAGCTCCTGGCGGGCGGTCACCACATCGAGCAACGCGGGGCCGTCGTGGCTCAGGGTCTGTTTGACCGCGGCCTCGAGGTCTTCGGGCTGTTCGACCCTGATGCCCTGAATGCCCAGTGCCCGAGCAAGTTCTGCGAAATCCGGATTGTCCAGCTCGGTCCCGAAGTTCACGATTCCGGCGGCCTTCATCTCCAACTCGACGAAGTTGAGTGACGAGTTGTTGAACACGACGATCTTGATGGGCAACTTGTGCTGGCGGATGGTCAGCAGCTCACCGAGCAGCATGGCCAGACCACCGTCGCCGGAGAACGTGATCACCTGACGCCCCGGGAACGCGCTCTGGGCACCGATCGCGTGGGGGATCGCGTTGGCCATCGTGCCATGGGCGAACGAACCGATGAGGCGGCGGCGCCCGTTCATCGTCAGGTAGCGCGCCGCCCAGACCACCGGTGATCCGACGTCAGGTATGAATACGGCATCCTCGGAGGCGTTGTCGTTCACCAGCTTTGCCAGATACTGCGGATGAATGGGACGACGGTTGCGGTCATTCGTCGCGAGGGCGTCCAGGTCGGTGCGAGCCTTGCGGTAGTGGGCGACCGACGCTTCGAGATGTTCGGTGTCGGCGTGCTTCGCGAGCATCGGCAGCAGGGCGTCGATCGTGTCCTTGACGCTGCCGACCAATCCGACGTCGATCGGGGTACGCCTCCCGAGCTGCTCACCGCGGATGTCGACCTGAATGATCTTGGCCTTTTCGGGAAGGAACTGCTGGTACGGGAAATCGGTACCCAACATCAGCAGGGTGTCGCACTTCTCCATCGCGCGATAACCCGAGGCGAACCCCAGCAGACCGGTCATGCCCACGTCGTACGGATTGTCGTATTCGATGAACTCCTTGCCGCGCAGGGCATGCACGATCGGCGCCTGCAGGGTCTTGGCGATCGCGAGCAACTGCTCATGTGCGCCTTCGACGCCGGCTCCCCCGAGAATGGTCACCCGTTCCGCGGAGTTGAGGACAGAAGCCGCGTCGTGGAGCTGATCGTCGGTCGGACGCGTGATGCGGGGGATATGGCGGATGGGAGCCGAACGCCTGCGCCCGGAGCTCTTCTTCAGAAAGATCTCACCGGGGATGACGACTACGGCGACCCCGCGCTTCTCGATCGCGGTCCGCATCGCGATCTCCAGCACTCGGGGCAGCTGCTCCGGCACACTGATCAGCTCGTTGTAGACACTGCATTCGTTGAAGAGCTGCTCGGGATGCGTCTCCTGAAAATAAGTACTGCCGATCTCGGCCGCCGGTATCTGAGCCGCGATGGCCAAGACGGGTACGCGACTACGGTTCGCGTCGAACAGCCCATTGATCAGGTGGAGGTTGCCGGGCCCGCAGCTACCGACGCAGACCGCCAACTCGCCGGTGAGTGCGGCGTCGGCGGCCGCCGCGAACGCCGCCGCCTCCTCGTGTCGTACGTGCTTCCACTCGACGGTCCCGGCGCGGCGGATGGCGTCGGTGAACCCGTTGAGCGAGTCCCCCGGTAGGCCGTAGACCCGCTCGACGCCGGAAGAATGGATGACGTCGACGACTGTGTCCGCGATGGTGGCCATGAACCCAGGGTAGGGGGTCGAAGGATGCGCCGACGAGGCGTTCGCTGAGGACCTCAGTCGAAACGTTCGATACTCGACTCGGCCAGCCGGGACAGTCCCTCGCGGATGTGCCGGGCCCAGATGCTGCCGATGCCCTCGACGGCCTGCAGATCGGCCGCGGTCGCCGCGAGCAGCGCCTGCAGGGTGCCGAAGCTGCGAACGAGTCGATCGATGTGCGCGAACTGCAGTCGGGGGATCCGGGCCAGGAGCCGGTATCCGCGCGGGCTCATCGCGGTGTCCTGTGCGTCGACCGTGTCCGGGTAACCAAAGGCGCGAGCGAGTGCGGTCAGGTCGAGAAGGTCGGCGTCGGTGAGCTTTTCGATGGCCGCAAGTGCCTGTTCGACCTCTTGTGTGCTGGCGGGTTCAGGGCTGGCGAAGTAGTCGCGAACCACGAGTTCGCGCGCAGAGTCGTTGTCGCCAACGAGTTCTTCGAGCTGCAGGCTGAGCTGTCGGCCGTTCACGCCGAGTTCGACGACGTAGTATTCGATCTCTTCGGAGACGCGTCGGACCATCTCCAGGCGCTGGACCACGGTCATCGCATCGCGCAGGGTGACGTAATCCTCGATCTCCGAACGCGAGAGCTGTGCGCTGACCTCGTCCAGGCGCGTCTTGTATCGCTCGAGCGTGGCCACAGCCAGGTTCGCGCGCGAGAGGATGGCATCCGAACCCTCGACCACGTACCGGATCCCGTCGACATACACGGAGACGATCGACATGGACGCACTCACCGAGATCACCGGATACCTGGTCTGGATGGCGGTGCGCTCAGCACTGCGGTGCCGGGTACCGGATTCCTCGGTCGGAATCGACGGGTCCGGAACCAGCTGCACATTGGCCCGGACGATCCGGGCGCCGTCGGTCGACAGAACCACCGCGCCATCCATCTTCGACAGCTCTCGCAGCCTGGTCGGCGCGAACGCCACGTCCAGGTCGAAGCCACCCGCACAGATGCTCTCGACCTCGGGATCGTGCCCGAGGACGATGAGAGCGCCGGTCCGGCCGCGCAGGATGCGTTCAAGGCCATCTCGTAGAGGAGTGCCGGGTGCGAGCCGGGCGATCGTGGTGCGGAGCAGATCGGAGGCCGGAACCTCTGGCATGAGGCGCCTTTCTGTAGTAACGCAAGTGCACACTAGATTAGCTGTCTGTGAAAACATCCTTTGTTCTGCCCGATGAGCTCGCCGCCGCAGTCCGGTCGCCCCGCGCCCCGGCGTTCGGTGAGAAGTTGCGCGCTCATTACCCCATGTGCTTCGGCTGCAGTGAGACCGTGCCGCACGGGCTGCACATGGTGGCCACCGCGGGCGAGGGTGCCGCGGTCACCGCGCGCATGCAGGTCGACCCCCGTTTCGAGGGCGGCCCCGGCGTCATCCACGGTGGCATCCTGTCGGCCGCATTCGATGAAGCGCTCGGTATGACGCACTGGATGATCGGATTCGCGGCGGTGACCGCGCATCTGGAGATCGACTTCGCCAAGCCGATCCCGCTGGGCAGCGAACTGCGGATCGAGGCGGTGGCCCACGGGACCGTGCGGCGCAAGATCTACACCAGTGGCATCGCGTATCTCGGCGACAACACCGTGCCCGTCGCGGCCGCGCACGCGATGTATGTCCGGATCGATCCGGCCGAGCACTTCAAGGACAGCTATGCGGACAGCGGCGCGGCAGACGAGTTCGCCGAAAGTCTTGCGCGTAAGGCAGAGCGCAGACGGCGTGCCGAATCGTCAGAATGAGAACGGACCGGCCGGACCTTTGAGTGCCGCGCGCATGGCCGTCTGAAGATCGGCGACCTGCGTGATCTTGATGCCCGACGGCAGATCGAGGGAACCGGCGGGCACGATTGCGTGTTTGAAGCCCAGCCGCTTCGCCTCTGCCACCCGCCGTCCGACCCCGGCCACCCGGCGTACCTCGCCGGCCAGACCGATCTCACCGAGGGCCACCATCGAGCCCGGCAACGAGCGTTGGGCGAGAATGGAACTGAGCGCAAGAGCCACCGACAGGTCGGCGGCGGGTTCGCTGATCTTCATGCCGCCGACGGTTGCGACGTAGACGTCCTGGTCGTAGGTCGGGAGGTTGGCCCGGGCCGCGCAGACAGCCAGAATCATTGCCACCCTTGCCGAATCGAGCCCGACAACGGCCCGACGCGGATTGGCCAGGCTCGACTTCGAGACCAGTGCCTGGACTTCTCCGAGTAGCGGCCGCTTGCCGTCCATCGCCACGGTGATGGCGGTGCCCGCGACCCCGATGTCGCGGTGGTGCAAGAACAGTTCGGACGGATCGGTGACCTCGTGGATGCCGTCTTCGCGTTGCTCGAAACAACCGACCTCGTCGGCCGATCCGAAGCGGTTCTTGATTCCGCGGACCATGCGCAGGGGTGAGTGTTTGTCGCCCTCGAAGGACAGCACGACGTCCACCAGGTGTTCCAGTGAGCGGGGTCCGGCCACGGTGCCGTCTTTGGTGACGTGCCCGACGAGGATGACGGCGATCCCGGCGTTCTTGGCCAGGGATGTCAAAGCTGTTGTCACTGCCCGGATCTGGGTGACACCGCCGTTCACACCGTCGACATTCTGGGCGATCATCGTCTGCACGGAGTCGACCACCATCAGCGACGGCATCACCGCCTCGGCATGACCGAGGACCGCGCCGAGGTCGGTTTCGGCAGCGAGGTAGATCTCGTCGTGGACGGCGCCGGTGCGTTCGGCGCGGAGCCGAACCTGTCCGGCGGACTCTTCTCCGGTGACGTAGAGCGCCCGACGGCCTTGCAGCGCCCACTGTTTGACAGCCTCGAGCAACAGGGTGGACTTGCCGACACCGGGTTCTCCGGCGAGGAGCAGGACCGAGCCCGGAACGATGCCCTTGCCCAGTACCCGGTCGAATTCACCGATGCCGGTGGGGAAGGCAGCCGCGTTGGTCGCGTCGATCTGTGTCATGGGCCGAGCCGGCTGGCTGGGAATGGTTGCGACGGTGGCGGATTTACCGCCGCCGATCCCGGAGCTGCCAACGGTTGCCAGGGCGGCTTCGCTCACCGAGCCCCATTCACCGCATTCCGGGCAGCGGCCAACCCATTTCGCGACCTGGTATCCGCAGGCGCTGCACCGATATGTCGACTTCTGTTTGGCCACCGGCTGACTCTAGCCAGCGGGTCCGACAACGCCGCGGCAGACCCGGATACGAAAGAGGGCCACGGCAATTGCCGTGGCCCTCTTTCACATGCTGATGGTGACCGAATGCTAGTGGTCGCCGCCCACTTCGACGTGGTCCGCGTCGATGCCGCGCGGATGGTCTTGCCGCGGCAAGATGGGGCCGGCGTCGATCGGGACCTCGATGGTGGTCTCGCCTGCCTTCTCGAACTTGAAGACCAGTGGGAACGTGAGACCGGGCGTGAGGGTCTTGGACTCACCCTGCACGGTCACGGTGACCCACTTCTCGTTCGGATTGACAGGGTCGAGGCTCGTGCCGAGCACCTCGGCAGGTTTGCCCGCCCGCAGCATGCCGAGGGGAGCGATCGTGGTCTCTCCCTCGATCGTCACCGTGCCCTTGCCGTCGGGGAAGGAGATGCTCTCGAGTTTGTCGGAGGTGTCGGGCGACTCGTTGGCGATCAGGAATGCCAACTCGAGCGGTCCACCGTTGGTGAACTCTTCGGTGCTTCCGTCTTTCGGGTAGACAACGTGCACGTTGCGCAACGCCATCGCTCCGGCGTTGATCTCGTTGCCGTTGATGGCAGGCGCCTGATCGGGCGTCTGGGCGATCTGGCCCGCGCCGCACGCGGTGGTGCCGATCAGCAGGCCTGCGGCGATGGCTGCGGTGGCGAGGATCGTTCCCACTCGACCACGCCGGGCCGATTCTTTCTGCACTGACACCGGTTTTCCTCCGAGATAGGTCCTGATGCGACGCGCGCCTTGTGTGGCGGCCACGCAGGTACTCGAACCAGCGCCCACCAAAATCCACAATGCGTGCACTACGCAGCGTAGTGGGCGACCGTCGGGAAATCCCGGTCGGGTCGCGAAAACGGTTCGTTTCGCATTGACCTTCAAACTGGCATGATGATTCTCATGAGTGAGAATCTGATTTCCACCTCGCGTCCGGCCCAGGTGGGCGGACGGCCGGGGATGGTCCTGCCGGGCCCGGTGTCGTTTGCGTCGGACTTCGGGCTGACGTCGTTTCAGCCGTCGCCGGAACGTTCGGTGCTCCGGGCGACCTTGACCGACAAACTGCGGGACTCCGGTGGGGCGGCCTCGACAGGGGTTCTGATGACCGTTGTCGACATCGTCGCATCGGATCCGGCGTTGATCGCCGCCTCCCCGGATTGGACCGCAACCCAGGATCTGTCGCTCTATGCCGGCGACCCGATCACCCGCGGGCCGATCGTGGCAGACGCAAAGCTGGTCCGGGCAGGCAAGAAGGTGGTGGTGATCTCAGTCGATCTCTACGACGGATGCGGTGTCACCGATCTGCGGACATTGACCGATGACATCGATCGCGGTGCCCACGGGCTGACCCGGGCCGGACGGGCCCTGGTGGTGTTCGCCCGCATCCCGCGGACCGCCGCCGTCGATGCCGATCTGTATTCACCCGCGAAGACGGTGGGGACGATCCGGGAACGCACGCCGATCCCGGTCGACGGCACCGTTTATTCGAGGCTCGGCATGCGGGTCGTCGATGCGGGTGCAGGTGTACTCGAACTCGACCTCACGCCCTTCGTCGTCAACCAGATCGGCACGATCCAGGGTGGCGCTCTGGCGGTGCTGGCCGAATCCGCGGCCTGTGCCATGCGGCCGGGAATGGTGGCCTGCGACATGCAGATCCACTATCTGTCGCAGGTTCGGGTCGGCCCGGCGCGAGCCCGCGGTGAGGTCGTCCGCGACGCCGGCGATCACAGTGTCGTGGATGTCCGGTTGGTCGACGCGGGTGCAGGCGACACCGTGCTCGCACTCACGACGGTCACACTTCGGCAACATTTGATGCCATAGGCGGTGAAGGGGGGTCCAGGGCGGTCCGGCCGACCGCATCCGCCCCCGCGGCAGGCGTGGTGAACAGGTTCCCAAAATCGGTTGGCAGACGGGGGCTTCGAGTGCCGGAGCCTTCGGAGTTCAGGCGGTGCGGCAGCACACATTTCGGGCGTCGTCAAGACTCCGGATCCTGCCGCGATGCCGCTGACCTGCGCAGTTGACTGATGGCGCGGAACGCACCGTGCTAGACTGGAGAAATCGAAAGGGGCATGGAACATTGAATTTCAAAGTTGGTGACACCGTTGTCTACCCCCATCACGGTGCCGCACTGGTCGAAGACATTGTGACCCGAACCATCAAAGGCGAGGCCGTAGAGTACCTCGTTCTGAAGGTGGCCGATGGTGACATGACAGTTCAGATTCCTTCTACGAAGCTCGAGTACGTAGGAGTCCGCGACGTAGTCGGAGAAGAAGGTCTGGGCAAGGTTTTCGACGTCCTCCGGGCGCCCCACACCGAGGAGCCCACCAACTGGGCTCGCCGGTTCAAGGCAAACCAGGAAAAGTTGATCTCCGGCGACATCATCAAGGTTGCCGAAATCGTTCGCGACCTGTGGCGTCGTGAACAAGATCGTGGACTCTCCGCCGGTGAGAAGCGAATGCTCACCCGCGCTCGTCGCGTTCTTGTCGACGAGCTCTCGCTGGCACAGAACACCAACGACGAGAAGGCTTCGATCATTCTCGACGAGGTTCTCGCCGCCGCTTCCTGAGCGCGTCGCTTGATTCACTGAATGTCTACGGTTGCATTGATCCCGGCCGCAGGTCGCGGAGAGCGACTCGGCATGGGTCTACCCAAAGCGTTTGTCGATCTCGCAGGTCAGAGCATGTTGCACCACTGTGTGCAGGGTGCGCTGGCCAGCGGGGTCGTCGATCGTATCGTCATCTCGGTTCCCGCCGATCTGGTTGACCAGGTCCGGTCCGATTTTCCCGAGGTCATCGTGGTGGCCGGGGGATCAAAGCGTTCGGACTCGGTGAAGGCCGCATTGTCGGCCGCGCCGTCCGATTCTGAAGTGGTGCTGGTGCATGACGCCGCCCGCTGTCTCACTCCCGCATCGTTGTTCTCCGACGTTGTCGACGCTGTCCGATCGGGCGCGTCCGCGGTTGTCCCCACACTTCCGGTGGCAGACACCATCAAGTCCGTCGACCCCGCAGGCATCGTCACCGGGACCGTCGACCGGTCATTGCTGCGTGCGGTGCAGACCCCACAGGGATTCGACTACTCCGTGCTCACCGCTGCCTATGCCGCCGCCGAGACCGATTTCACGGACGACGCAGGTCTCGTCGAATCCCAGGGCTTCGCCGTGCAGACCATTCCGGGCGATCCGCTGGCCTTCAAGATCACCACTGCCTGGGATCTGAACCTGGCCACCTGGCTGCTCACCGATCGGGCCCACGCATGAGGGTGGGTATCGGTACCGACGTCCACCCCATCGAAGTCGGCAGGCCTTGCTGGATGGCCGGACTCCTCTTTTCCGACGCAGACGGATGCGCCGGGCATTCAGACGGCGATGTGGCCGTCCATGCGCTCTGCGACGCGCTGCTGTCCGCAGCAGGCCTCGGAGACCTCGGATCGGTGTTCGGTACCGGGCAGCCGCAGTGGGAGGGCGTCAGTGGTGCCCGGATGCTTGCGCACGTCCGCGAACTCTGCGAAGCCCAGGGATTTGTCGTCGGCAACGCCGCTGTCCAGGTGATAGGCAACCGGCCCAAGATCGGGCCTCGCCGCGCCGAAGCGCAGCAGATACTCAGTGACCTTCTCGGAGGGCCGGTCTCGGTCTCCGCCACCACCACGGACGGTCTCGGATTGACCGGACGGGGCGAGGGCATTGCTGCCGTCGCCACTGCGCTGTTGCTTGACCAGTAGGATTGCCGATCGTGACCCTGCGCCTTTACGACACCGCCGCCCGAGACTTGCGTGAATTCACGCCCATCCGTCCCGGACATGCCTCGGTGTACCTGTGTGGCGCCACCGTCCAGGGTGTTCCGCATATCGGGCACGTCCGCAGCGGTATCGCCTTCGATGTCCTGCGGCGCTGGCTGGCGTACAAGGGCCTCGATGTGGCGTTTGTGCGCAACGTGACCGATATCGACGACAAGATCCTGCGCAAGGCTGCTGATGCCGGTCGTCCCTGGTGGGAATGGGCCGCCACCCACGAACGAGAGTTCACCAAGGCCTACGACCAGCTCGGGGTGCTGCCGCCCTCGGCCGAACCGCGCGCCACCGGCTTCATCACGCAGATGGTGGAGTACATGGAACGGCTGATCGAGCGCGGCCACGCCTATGCCTCCGACGGCAATGTGTATTTCGATGTCCTGAGCCTGCCCGATTACGGCTCGCTGTCCGGACACCGCCTCGACGACGTCCATCAGGGTGAGAGTGCCGGCACCGGCAAGCGCGACCCCCGCGACTTCACGCTGTGGAAGTGCGCAAAGCCCGGTGAGCCCTCCTGGCCGACCCCATGGGGTCGCGGGCGTCCCGGCTGGCATCTGGAATGCTCGGCCATGGCCACCTCTCTTCTGGGTTCGGACTTCGATATCCATTGCGGTGGAATGGATTTGATCTTCCCGCATCACGAAAACGAGCAGGCGCAGAGCCATGGCGCCGGAGACCCGTTCGCCCGGTACTGGATGCACAACGGCTGGGTCACCATGGGCGGTGAGAAGATGTCGAAGTCGCTCGGCAACGTGGTCGCCATCCCGGCCATGCTGCAACGGGTGCGCGCCGTCGAATTGCGTTATTACCTGGGCAGCGCCCACTACCGGTCGATGCTCGAATACTCCGAAGGTGCACTGCAAGAGGCCGCCGCCGGTTACCGGCGCGTGGAATCCTTTGTGCAGCGGACGGTTTCGCGGGCCGGGACAGTCCCGGTTGGCGAGATCACCGACGGATTCGCCGCGGCGCTCGACGACGACCTCGGCGTGCCTTCCGCACTTGCCGAGATCCACGGTGTGGTGCGGATCGGCAACACGGCGCTCGAGTCGGGCGATCACCAGGCCGCCGTGGAAGCGGCCGCATCCGTCCGCGCGATGATGGGTGTGCTCGGAGTCGACCCGTTGGCGCAGAACTGGGCTGATTCCGGTGGCGATGTCGAGACCAAGGCCGCGCTCGACGTGCTCGTCCGGGCCGAGCTGCAGCGGCGGACCACGGCCCGTGCCGAAAAGGACTGGACCACCGCAGACGAGGTTCGTGATCGGCTGGCGCGCGCCGGGATCGAAGTCACCGATACACCGGACGGCCCGCAGTGGTCTATGTCCGAAACAAGAGAATCCGTGGAGACGGACCGATGAACGCGGTACCGGGTAAACCGGTCACCGGGGATTACAGCGCATTTCGCGTAAGGTGGGTGGCCTGATGGCCGGCAATTCAAAACGTAAGGGTGCAGTCCGTAAGGGCGGAACCAAAAAAGGACAGACCGTGGGTTCGGGCGGACAACGCCGTCGTGGACTCGAGGCACGGGGGGCAACCCCGAAGGCGACTGAGCGCACGTATCACGCGGCGCACAAGAAGGCCAAGGCCGCAGCCAAGCATTCAGGTGGATCCACCGGTGGACGTGCGCCGCGCGGCAAGCCGACAACCGATGGTCCCGAGTACGTCCTCGGTCGCAATCCCGTTGTCGAGTGCCTGCGTGCCGGCGTCCCGGCCACCGCACTCTATGTGGTCCTCGGAGGCGAGGCCGACGAGCGCGTCACCGAGTCGGTGCAGCTCGCCGCCAACGCGGGTATCTCGATCCTCGAGGTGCAGCGTCCCGAACTGGACCGGATGAGTGCCAACGGCATGCACCAGGGCCTGGCCCTGCAGGTGCCGCCGTACCGTTACGCCCATCCCAGCGACCTGATGCAGCTGGCGATCGACAGTGGTCGTCCGCCGTTGCTTGTCGCGCTCGACAACATCACCGACCCGCGCAACCTCGGTGCGGTGATCCGCTCGGTGGCCGCGTTCGGTGGCCACGGCGTGGTGATCCCGGCTCGGCGTAGTGCGTCTGTCACCGCGGTGGCATGGCGGACCAGTGCCGGTGCCGCAGCGCGTCTGCCCGTTGCGCAGGCCACGAATCTGACTCGGACACTGAAGGATTGGGCCGAGTCGGGCGTTCAGCTCGTTGGTCTCGACGCCGATGGTGATGTGACCCTCGACGAGTACGACGGCTCCGGGCCCACCGTGATCGTGGTGGGCTCCGAAGGCAAGGGTCTCTCACGGCTGGTGCGCGAATCGTGCGACTCGATCCTGTCGATCCCGATGGCCGGTGATGTCGAGAGCCTTAACGCCTCGGTCGCCGCGGGTGTTGTGCTCGCCGAGTTCGCTCGCCAGCGCCGCTCCTGACCCCTAGCCCTCCCGATAATGTGCCCTTTTGGCGGGCCCCACCTGGGGTTTTGTTCGCCAAAAGGGCACATTATCGGTATGTGGTGGAGGCTCTGGTCAGGGTAGGAGCTTGGTCATCGCGACGCGTCCCACGATGCCGACCGCGACGATGATCAGACTCACCACGGTCGTCAGCGCGTCGGTGACCAGACCGGCGACACCGGTGACGATCACGAAGAGCGGGACCCAACCCAGAAGGTGCATGAGCGACGGTGGGCTCACATCTTCGCCGGCTTCCCGGGCCGCGTGAGCGGTGGCGTAATCGGGATAGAACTCGGTGAATGCGATCGCGAAAAAGGTGCCGGCGAGCTGGATGATCCAGCCGGTCCAGAAGTTGTTGTTGTTGTCGAGGACTGCATCACCGATGAACCCGGCGACCGCGGCGACTCCGAATCCGAACACCCAGGCCCACGTGATCACATAGTTGATCCGCAGGAACAGCGGCTGGGTCCAGAGTTCTTCCGGGGTGCCCTCTTTGGCGTACTGCAAGGTGAACGGCTGCCGGATGAGGATCGATCCGAGCGCAAAGGCCACCAGGGCGATATTGGTCATCTCGCCACCCCAGTGTTCCAGCCACTTCACGATGTCGGCCGAGGCGAACTGCGCCAGGATCACCATCGCGGCGAAGTAGGTGAGGTCGAAGACCTCGAGGAACTTCAGTTTGCTGCCGCGCCGATGGCTGCCGAGGACGAGAAGGAGTGAGAGACCGAATGCCGCGGCCGCGGCCTCTTCGAACCGTCCCGGGCCCACGATGAGCGCCATCAGAATCCACGGTGACATTCCCGCAAATGGAGAGTTCAAAAATGCGGTCAGTATTCGCCGGGTTTTCGACAGCTCGACGACGGCAGGCGTCGTCACCGTATTGTCAGAATTGTTTGTCACGAGATGCCAATCTTCTGTTCGGCGGAATATGCCCCGTGATCCTAGCCGCTAATTGCCTGTGCCACACGCGAAATGGATCGTTGAATTAGTCGGCCGAGCCATTAGCGATCGCTGAAAGTTTGGGCAATGACAGATCGATTTGTTCAGTCGTGGCAATGACCGCTCAAGCGGGATCGCGCCGGAGAAAATTGATGATCACCGAATTGACCACTGCCGGTGTCTCGATCGGGACGAGATGCGTTCCGGGCAGCACGGCCAATCGTGCCGCAGGCAGCCGGTCCACGATCGCCAGACTGTGCTCGATGAGCACTTCGTCGTGGTCTCCCTGCATCACCAGTGTCGGGGCGGTCACCGCTGTCAACACCGAAAGATCCATCTCGGGCTCATTCGCAATCATCGCAGTGGTCTTGGCGAACACCACCGGGAAGTGGTCGTCGCCGTCCGGTGAGGCCGAGGCGTAGTCGGCGCGGAGGAATTGCACGATGTCGGAGTCGATGTCGCCGATGGTGTCGAGGATTCCACCAGACGCCCGGCCGGACGAGTTCAGGTACTGACCGAGAACCACCATGCGGTCGACCAGATCCGGTCGTCTGAGGGCCACGAGGAATGCGATGACGGCGCCGTCGCTCCATCCGACGAGGTGGGCCCGGCCACCCACGACCTCGTCGAGGTAGACGATGGTCTCCTGCGCCATCGTCTCGTAGTGGAACTCTTCGGTGACGTCGGCGCTGTGCCCGTGACCGTGTCGCTCAGGGGCATAGACCCTGAACCCGGCATCCACGCACGGCCCGAACTGGCCGCCCCAGTCCGCCGCGCTCGAGAACGCACCGTGAATCAGGACCACGGGTTCACCATCGCCCGCCACCTGATGCCAGATCGCGGTGCCGGGCGTGGGATGACTGATCTCGACATATCCGGTGAAGTCGGTGGTCATGGCCACGAGCATCCCAGACGGCGGACGGATCGGCGTGACGAATCGCACCGATGGCGGGCGAGTGTCCGCTATCGGCCGCTAGGGTCGGAAACATGGCCAGTGCAAACACAACAGTGACGCTTTCCGATGGTGTTGTCGCCGGCGTACGCGACGGCGACATCATTCGCTGGCGGGGGATCCCCTACGCCGCCCCGCCGGTGGGCGACCTGAGGTTGCGTGCTCCGCAGCCCGCGATCGGATGGACGGGGGTGCTGGAGGCGAACAGTTTTGGCAACGCGCCGCCGCAGAATCCCAAATACGCGCTCGTCGAGCGCGGCAAAAAGCAACCGGTCAGTGAGGATTCGCTGATCCTTAATGTCGTGGCGCCGGAGCAGGCGTCGACCGAGCCCCTCCCGGTGATGGTGTTCATCCACGGTGGTGCCTACATTCTCGGGTCGACGGCCACGCCGCTCTACTACGGTCACGACCTCGTCCGCCGCGGCGACGTCATCTTCGTGTCGATGAACTATCGGCTCGGCCCGTTGGGATACGGCGATTTCACCGAACTGTCCACGCCCGAACGGCCGTTCGAGTCCAATCTCGGGTTGCGCGATCAGGTGGCCGCACTGCAGTGGGTGCAGGACAACATCGCCGAGTTCGGGGGAGATCCGGGCAATGTCACCATCTTTGGCGAGAGCGCAGGCGGAAATGCCGTCACCACACTGATGGCCACTCCCGCGGCCGGTGGACTGTTCCACCGTGCGATCGCCGAGAGTTCGGCGCCGATCCTCACGCTGCACCAGCACTTCGCGCACAAGTGGGCGCGCAAGCTCACCGAACTCCTGTGTGCCGACATGGGAGTGGACGATCCGGCGCAGGCGCTGGTGGATGCCTCGCTCGCCGAGATCGGCCGGGCCGGGCATCGTCTGGCGCGCTGGGTGACCACCGACACCCCGGGACTTCTTCCGTTCGGCCCGGTGGTCGACGGCGACTATCTGCCGCTGGCGCCGGTCGACGCCTTTGCACAGGGGAAGGCGCATAAGGTCCCGATGATCATCGGGACGAACCGCAATGAGGGCACGTTGTTCAAGCGGCTGCCGCAGGGGATGCTGTCGAGCGAGGAATCGATCACGGCGATGTTCGCGGCCACCGAACCCGACGCGCAAGAGCGCATCACCGGGGCCTACGGCCGTTTCCCGCATCCTCGATCAATGGTCAAGTTCGGCGGCGACTACATCTTCTGGGTGGGCACGATCGCGGTGACCGAGGGACATGCGCAACATGCACCCACCTACGCCTATCGGTACGACTACGCCCCGCGCCTGCTGAAGTTGTTGGGGCTCGGTGCAACACATGCGACCGAACTGTTCGCCGTCTTCGGGATCTATCGCGGTAAGGCCGGCCGATTGCTCGCACGGGGTGGCGATCGCCGCAACGCTCTGCGCGTCACGGACGAGGTTCAGGATCAGTGGTTGGCATTCGCCAAAACCGGTGAGCCGCTGGAATCCTGGCCGCGCTACACTCCGAAGGTCCGCGCCACCAGGATCTTCGACACACATTCGTATGTGGAAATCGACCCCTACCGCGCCCGTCGTGAGGCGTGGGCCGGATTCGGTGATTATGTGGCCACGATTTCGGGAGCCGAAGAGGCCACGGAGACAATGGAGAAGGTATGAAGCGAGTTTTCACTTCGGTCGCTGACGTTCTGGAGTCGGTCGGTTCTGAGGTCGGCAAGAGTGATTGGCTCGAGATCACGCAAGATCGAGTCAACCTGTTCGCGGACGCAACCGGCGATCACCAGTGGATCCACGTCGATGTCGCAAGGGCCAAGACGAGCCCCTTCGGTGGGACGATCGCACACGGCTTCCTGTCCCTGTCGCTGCTCCCGATGCTCGGCGCCCAGATCTACGGCTTCGACAACGTGAAGATGGCACTGAATTACGGCAGCAACAAGGTTCGCTTCCCGGCACCGGTTCTTGTCGGGTCGAAGGTCCAGTTGACCACCACGCTTGCGGATGCAACCGAATTGCCCAACGGCGGTGTCCAGGTCGTCTTCGGTCACAGCCTGGCAATCGAGGGCGGTACCAAACCGGCACTGGTCGCGGAAATGGTTGTCCGGGTTCTTTTTTGACAGCCACGCACACGACCACTGCATGGTGTCGCGGAGCAGCAGGGATACTGCTGGCCGCGGCACTGCTCGTCGGGTGTACCGATTCCGGGGATGATTCGTCCGATGATGGCTCAGTCGCCATCACCACGTCGCCGTCGACAACCGGTGTGAGCGCAGCGCAACCGTCGGTCGAAACGGCGCCGGCTTCGGTCTATCTGCCGCCGTTCATCAGTCGGGTGGAGTGGGCGCAGACCGATCAGGGGCCGAGTCTGCAGGTCTTTCCCACCGAATCGGGCCGATATGTGCCAGGCGAAAGCGAACTCGACGCGGCCTGGTCCGAAGTAGTCGCGTTGGACCAGACCGCCGACAGCCCGGGTATGCGTGATCAATTCGCTTGCCACTGGCGATTTGCCAGACTTGTAGAACCGGAGAAGACCAGCTGGAATCTGGAGCCCTGGCGACCGGTGGTCTCCGGGTCCATGATGATCGCCGACCGGTGTAACCCGGGCGGAGCGGAAGAGACGATTCCGTGAAAAGCCCCTCCACTCCTGCCGATTCGGCTCAGGCCGGCGTCGGGATCCGGGCGACCTGACCGACGCGCAGTACCCCCGCCGGATCATGGCGGTCGGCCAGCGCGCCGAGCCACGCGAGGGTGTCTTCGTCGTAGCAGCGGGCCAACCGCTCCGGGCTGCCGCCCGGGTCGAAGTTCGGTAGCTCGCCGATGGTCCACGGCGCAAACGCCTCGACGATCGACGCGGCGTGTGGCGCCACATGTTCGGCGATCGGCGGCGCCAGGACGCCTACCGTGAACAGGTGATAGGGGGCCTGGCGATGACAGAACGCGCTGCGGTGCGCGGCGGGTCGGGCCATCGCACCGCCGAAGCGACGGATCTCGACAACCACCTGCGGTGACTGGGAACCGGGGCCGGCCAGAGAGAGCAGGCTGTTGATCGCACTGTCGTTGAGTTCGCTGAAGAGCGTGGCATTTTCGAACGTGGGCATCGGATCGACCGGGTCCGCGTGGATAGCGCCCATCGCGGCATAGGGCATCACCGCGACGGCATCGATGAGCGGAGTTGCCGCCGCGCGCATGGGTGCGAAGAGCGCCTCTGCGTCGGCCGGATCGGCCAACGAAGCGTATCGGACCGCAACGGTGAGTTTGCCCGCCAGCGGCGGCGGAACCTCCGGGAGTGGCGGCAGCTGGAGCAGTGCGATGGAAGTGTTGGCGTGCTCCGGCAGATCGATGCTCCAATCCCGCCAGGCGTGAAGGATCTTCGCGGCATCGGCTCCGTCGAAATAGAGCGCACCGCCGTAGAACTCGGCGATGGGCAGCAGGTCGATCTCCACCGAGGTGACGATGCCGAGGGTGGCCTTGCCCCCGCGCAATCCCCAGAAGAGTTCTGCGTGGTTCTCGGGCGTGACGTGCAGGATCTCGCCCTGGCCGGTCACCAGCTCGAAGGAGCGCACGTGATCCGAGGACAGACCGACGGTCCGAACGAAGGGGCCGATGCCGCAGCCGGTGATGAATCCGACCACCCCGACATCGGGTGCG
This sequence comes from Williamsia sp. Y721, assembly GCF_059683565.1. Lineage (NCBI taxonomy): Bacteria > Bacillati > Actinomycetota > Actinomycetes > Mycobacteriales > Nocardiaceae > Williamsia > Williamsia sp. Y721. The sequence continues at coordinate 235,369 of NZ_JCASNH010000001.1, forward strand.
GAACCGGCCAGGCCTGCCAGACCGTGCGGTGCGGCCTCGTCGATGACCCGCTGCCATTTCACCCCGGCCCCTACCCGGGCCGTGCGGGCCTGCGGATCGATCGCCAGGTCGGACAGTGCGCTGGTCTGTACCAGGATGCTGCCCTGATCAAGTGGTAGCGCGCCATGTCCGGTCGCGTTGACGGCAACGGTCAGTCCGTGCTGGGCGGCGATCCGCAAGGTGGCGGCGACATCGGCGGCGGACTCGACGAACACTGCCGCGTAGGGCGCGGTCGGGACCGCGACATTCCACGGGATCGCCCGTTCGAAACCGGGCTCACCCGGGCGGACAACCGCGCCTGCGACGGCTGCCCGCAGGTCCGCGGCCGGGTCGGTACCTGTGTTGTTGGGGGTGGTGACGGTCATCGTGATCGGTTCCTTCGCTCGAGATCCGTAACTGATGGCGCCAGCATGCGCGTGAGCACTTGGGAGGTTCTTGGTGACGGCGTTCAAGAATGTTTCAAGAATCGACAGCCGTTGGTCGCGATCGCGCGTGAGCTACCGCGCGGTGCGCAAGTGCTGCAATTGCTTCTTCACACCGGCCATGCCCAGCTGCGCGGCCTGCGCTTCGAGGTTTTCGAGTTCGTCTGACTTCTGCTCGTCCGGCGCCCGTAGTTGCCAGTCGAGAACCCGGCACCGCAGCAGTGTGGGCAGTCCGCCGGTCCGCTCTGCGATACCTGCTGCCACCGCGATCGATTCTCTTGCCGCGGCGCGGTTTCCGGTGAGTCTGTGTAAGCGACCCAGAGCCAATGCCACCGGGCCGACGTTGCCGAGCTGCCCGATCAGGCCGATGTGGTCGGTGAACGGTTCGAGTTCGGTGACGAATTCGTCTGCGTACTCGGTCAATTCGAAGTCGGCCACCACGTGCGCCAGGGCCACCGCGTGACCGAGGGTGTGCCAGACGTGTGCACCGCGCGTGGCCTGCCGCTGCGCGACCAGGGCAGCGGCGAGTGTTCGATCCACCGGCGCGCCGGGTATGCCTGCGGTGCCGGCGGCGATCACACCGCGCATGTTCGTGTCCTCGGCAGCGGCGGCAACATCGGTGATCCACTCCTGTGCGCGGAGGACGCCGATCTCGGTGATGGTTCCGAGTTCGCGGCTCAGCGACATCAGGGACATGTCGGCCTGCCCGGTCTCATACAGCTCGGTCTGTTCGTGAACACGTTTGGCGATCGCCTGATGCTGTTGTGCCAGCGCAAAATCACCGGTCCAGACAGCGACCACAACCTCCATCCAGCGAAGTTGAGCGCGCAGGATCGGCAGGTTCAGTTCTTCGCTGCCCGCGATGGCCTGCCGCAGGTGGTGCTCAGCGGCCGCGACGTCCCCAAGTGTGAAGGTGGCCATCGTTCCGATCGAATGGGCGATGACCGCGTCGAAGCTGGCCTGGCGATGATTCAGCGCGAGCAGTTCGTTGATGAGCGCGACGGATTCGCCGGCATGCGTGGCGACGCCGGAGAAGGTGATCAGCCGGGCCATCATCACCTCGGCGATGATGTCGGGGTCGTCGGTCATTGCGGCGAATTCTTCTGCGCGAGCGATCAATTGCGGGGCAAGGGTCGGATCGGGGTGGTAACTGTGGCCGACGCTCAATGCGCCAAGGACCTGCGCCCGTTCGGCAGGCTCGTCGGCAACGGCCTGCTCGGCGCGGGCGAGCAGTGCCAGCAGTGGCGCGGGATCGGACGCAGGCGACACCCACGGCCAGCCACCACCCGAGCGCAGCAGCGATCCGGCGAGTTTCCCGACGGTGGAGGGTTTTTCGGCGCGAACCGCGGCCGTCAGGGCCGCTTCCACGGTTTCGAGCACGGTCTGGCCCCGTCCGGCCCGTGACAACGCCTCGAGCAGCGATACGGTCAGGCCATCGCGTTGTTCATCGATCTGTTCGGCGGCCGGCAGCAGTGCGTAGGCGGTCAGGGCATGCTGCCACCAGTATGCGGCGGCCTCTGAATTCCACCGCGCCACAAAGTCTTCCGCAGCAGCGGTGCAGGCCAGGACCGCCTGCTCGGGCTCGACCAGCGGCAGGGCGGCCATCAGGTGGTGAGCACGCCACCCGAGTGTTTCGGCCCTGTCGGTGTCGGCAAGGATCGCGGCGACCTTGGCGTGCGCCCGCTTGCGTCGCATGGCGGGGAGCTGGGCCAGGATCTCTTCGCGCAACAGACCATGTGCGAACGCATAGCTGTCGGTACCAGGGGCCGCGGTGATGATGCGTTCGTCGGCGGCAGCGTCGAGTTGATCCGCGACGGAGTCGATGTCGATGCCGGTTGTGCGCGCCAACAATGCGATGTCGATGGTGTCGCCGATGACGGCTGCCATTCGGAGCGTCTGCAGCACATCGGGTTCGAGAGCGGTCAGACGCAACCCGAGTACAGAACGTACGGCCACCGGGAGTTCGCCGGAATTGCGTTCGTCTGCAGGCAGTCGAGCGTATTCGGAGACGAACAGGGGGTTTCCGCCCGTACGCCGATCCAGTGTCTCGACTTCGTCGGCATTCAGCGTCTCTGTCGCGATCTCGTTGGCGAGCGCCGCCACCTCGATCCTGTCGAGTGCGGGCACCACGATCTGGCGGTTGCCGGTACCGCGTGCGACAGCACTGAGAAGTCGGGCCACTGCCGGGGCGTGCTCGCCTTCCCGGAGAGTGATCAGGAATGCGATCGGGTGGTGGTGTACGGCAGTGGCCATCGATGCCAGTGCCCCGACCGACATCGAGTCCGCCCATTGGACGTCGTCGACGATCACCGCGATCGGATGTGACGCACCCGCGCGTTCGATGATCAGTTGCACTCGGTCGTAGACGGTGAACCGGGCGGTGTCGGCGTCGACGTCGCCGCTGGTGGCGAGGACTTCACCGGGTTCGGCGCCGAGCGCGTTGACCAGTTGTCGGATCGGCCACCACGACGGTGCACCCTCTTCTGGATTGCGGGCCCAGACGGCGTGCCCACCCTTCGCTTTCAGGAGGTGGGCGGCCTCGTCGGCGAGTCGGGTCTTGCCGATACCGGGAGGACCCATGAAGACCATCCAGCGCGTGTTCCCGGCGACGACCTCCTCGAGCAGCTTGCCGATATCGGCGAGCTCGCGGACGCGCCCGACCAGGCCTCGGTGGGCCGGGATCTCAGCGTTCGGCGGCACCTGCACCGGAGGCGTGTGGTCCGGGGTGCGGAGCTCACCGGCGCCGGACCAGATCGGTTTGCGTGGCCACGCGATCAATTCGGGATCATGGCGCAGGACCGCACCTTGCAGGTTTCGGATCTCCACACTCGGCTCGAGGCCGAGGTCGGTGTCGAGCCGCTGAGTGTGATCGGAGAACACCTCGAGAGCCTCGGCGGAGCGACCGGCCCGGTGCAGGGCGAGCATGTGCAGCCAGCAGCTGTGGTCGCGATACGGCTGCGCATTGCGCAGCGCCACGACATCGGCCAGGGCCTGGGACAACCGGCCCAACGCGAGCAAGGCGGTGATCCGGTTCTCCATGCAGCCGCTACGGATCTCCTCGAGTCCGGCCGCCTCGGTCCGCACCCAATCCTCATCGCCCTGTCCGTCGAGGAGTTCACCGCGCCACAGATTCAACGCCTGCTCGGCGGCATCGAATGCCGAAGCCCACGCCTCGTTGTCAGCGTGCTGCCGGGACGCGTTGGCGAGATCGAGGAACTCGCTGACGTCCACGTCGGAGTCTGCGACGTCGAGTATGTAGCCGGTGGATTCGCGCCGGATCGGGGACGTACCCGCATCGTTGCGGAGGGCACGGCGCAGATTGGAGATGTAGGCCTGCAGGCTCGAGGTCGCGCTCGGCGGCGCCTGCTCACCCCACAGTGCGTCGCAGAGGCGGTCCGTCGACACCACCTTGCCGCGGTGGATCAGCAGGATCGCGAGGATCGTCCGTTGTTTGGGAGAGCCGAGATCGACTCGTACATCGCCGTGGCCGCTGGAGTCTCGGAGTACCGCGAGCGGGCCGAGTAGCTGATAGCGCATGCCCACCCTTCACCACTCGAAGCTCACCGATCGCCGCTCGGGGTGTTGATCCAACCCCGGTAGGGGCCATTCGGAGCGGTGAATTCAGAGCTTAGGTGACGTGTGCACTCAAAGGGAACGGCCGATCGGCCTAATTTCCGGTGTTCGTCCTGGTTTTACGTCAGCGCCCGGTCGACGTTTGCCTGCGTTGTCCGGCGGCCGGCATTACGAGAACGACGGGTGCCGACCACTCGGCAGATCATGTAGATCGCAAACGAGATCGAGGTGACAAACACTGAGGGAGGCAATCCGGGCGCCAGCGACAAGATGATCCCGGCGATCGCCGCGATTTCCGCGAACAGGATCGAGAGCCCGAGGACCGCCGTCGGATTCGACGACACCCGCATCGCGGCGGCGGCCGGCGTGATGATCAGCGACATCACCAGCAGCGCACCGATGATCTGAACGCTCTGTGCCACCGCGGCACCGAGCAGGACGGCAAACACCACCGACAGCAACCGCATCGGCACGCCGCGGGCCTCGGCGACCCGTGGATCGGTGCTGGCGAACAGCAGCGGACGGTAGATGATCGCCATCACGACAACCACGACGATCGTGGTGATCACAACGGCCGCGACCCCCTGGGCTCCGGCGGTCACCGCCTGCCCGGTGAGCAGGTTGAAGCCCGCGCCCGTGCGGCCGTAGAGGGCGATGAACAGCACGCCCAATCCCAGCCCGAAGGCCATCACCACGCCGATGACCGAATCCCGTTCGCGCACACGGTTTCCAAGGAGTCCGAAGATGATCGAGGCGATGATCGCGCCGATCAGGCCGCCGAGGTTCACGCTGATCCCCAACAACAGCGCGGCGGCCGCGCCGGTGAAGGTCAGTTCTGCGGTGCCGTGCACGGCGAAGGCCATCTGGCGGCTGACGACCATCGGGCCCAGGATCCCGCCGAGGATGCCGAGCAGGGCGGTGGCCAGTAGTGCTTGCTGCACGAAGTCGTACGAGAGGAGATTGGCGGTCTCGGCGAAATCGAAGAGGTCGGACCAGTTGCGGTTCACTCGGATACCTCGGTTGACGGTGCGGACGAATGGTCACCGTGGCAGGCAGATTCATCGGCCCCGACAACTACGAGCCGGTCCTGGACGCGCAGGACGTCGACGCGGGTCTGGTACAGCTCGCTCAGTGTTTCCGACGTCATGACCTCGGCCGGTGTGCCGATCCGGAAGCGGCCGTCGACGAGGTAGACCACCCGGTCGACGTACGGCAGGATCGGGTTGATCTCGTGGGTCACGAACAGAACCGCGGTGCCGTGATCGCGGCGGCGGCGGTCGATGAGCGCCGCGACCCGACTCTGGTTGGCCGGATCCAGGCTCAGCAAGGGCTCGTCGCAGAGCAATACCGCGGGGTTGCCCGACAGTGCTTGTGCGACGCGAAGACGCTGCTGCTCACCACCACTGAGCAGACCCAGCGGTGCGTCGGCGAAGTCGCGGGCGTCGACCTGCGCGATGGCATCGTCGACAAGGGCGTTGCGGCGCTTGCGATTGCGAAGTCCGAGACCCCATGCCTGACCGTCGACACCGAGGCCGACGAGGTCTCGTCCGCGTAGCGGCAGGCCCTCGTCGTGGGTCTGTTGCTGGGGGATGTAGCCGACTCTGCTGTCGCCGCTGCGCAAGCCACGACCCTCGACGGTGACCGTCCCGGCGTCCAGAGTGTATTTGCCCAGAAGGGTTTTCAGCAGCGAGGTCTTACCCGAACCATTGGGGCCGAGGATCGCGATGAACTCGCCGCGCGCCACCGTGAGGTCGAAGTGATCCCACAGGACCCGTTGTCCGAACGACAATCGTGCGCCCGTGATCGTGACCGCGGCGCCACGGCCTGCGGTTTGATGCACGGTTTTCAGGCCATCGGCAGCGCGGTGATCGGTTGTTCTGGGTGGTGTCGCGGGGGCCGGTTCTGGCTCGGTCATGTGGTGGATTGCCTTATCGAGAAGTGCTGGTTGCGCTGGCCGCCAGGGCCGACGACAGTGCCTCAACATTAGCCCGCTGCCACTCGATGTAATCGGTCGTGCCCGCCGGAAAGGTCTCGGTGAAGTCGACGACGGGGACTCCGGCCTTCTCGGCGATGGCGAGCAAGGCCTTTGTGCCGTCGTCAACGGCCTGGGTGTTGTAGATCAGTGCGCGGGCCTCACGGCTGGAGATCAATTCCTGGGTCGCGGCGACGTCGCGGGCCGACGGCGATTGCCCGGACTCGACCGCATCCTGAAGTCCTGCCGGGGTGATGTCATCGAGTCCGGCTTCGGTCAGGAGATACCCGGCCAGCGGTTCGGTCTGGACAACCTTCGCTCCGGGGTTCGCGGCCTTGATGGCCGCCAGCTCACCGCGCAGCTCATCGATCTGCTCGTTGAACGCCGCGGCGTTGTCGCGGAAGTACTGTGCATTGGCACTGTCCTTCTCGGACAACGCATTTGCGATGCTGTCGGCAACCTGGCCGACGACGGTCAGGTTGTAGAAGACATGTTCGTTGACCGCGCCGGGAGCGTGACTGTGGTCGTCCTCGGAGTGATCCTCGCTGCTGTGTTCGTCGCCTTCCATGATGTCGAAGGCATTGACCACGATCGCTTTCGAGTTCTTCGCCGCGGCTTCCATATAGGCGTCGTAGTGACCACCGTTGAGGACCACCACACCGGCGTCGGCGACCTTGGCGGTGTCCTTGGCGCTCGCTTCGAACTCGTGCGGATCGCCGTCGGGTGAGGTGTAGAGCGACGTCACCTCGGCGTGCTCACCACCGACGGCCTCGGCGACCGAGCCCCAGACGTTGGTCGATGCGACCACGGAAACCTTGCCGTCCGCGGTGGTTCCGCCGTTGTCGGAGGAACAGCCGGCGGCCACGCCGACGGCCAGGGTCAGGGCGGTGGTGACCCCCAGGAGTCGGGACCAGGTTGCCATTGCAGGACCTTTCGCATCAGTGGACGGTGTTCCGCGCAGGGCTGAGGTGCGCGACCATCTAACAGATGCTAATGATAACCGTTACCGACAACTTGTGAAAATCAGTACCGATTGACGATCGCTGGCGTGACGAACCGCTGGACGATTTCGCGTTCCTCATCCGCGTCTGCGCCCGGCGTGGTCAGCAGCGAGATGACAATTCGCACGATGAACCGGGCCTGCAGGGCAACCTCGGCCTCGGATGAGGACGTCTCACCGGCCAGCATCTCGACAGCGGTCTTGTTGACGAGTTCCGACGACGTGCCCATCGCACCTGCCAGCCCGGCGGCCTCCGGGCTGAACCAGCTGTACATGACCGGGTCGGCGCGGACCCCTTCAATCGAGGTAAGGATGGATTCGGTGATGCGTTCGCCGACGTCTTCGATGTCGGCGATGCGGAGGGCCACCGCTGCCGACAGGGCACGAGCCCCGCGTTCGACATAGGCCAGGTGCAGATCGGAACGAGACGCGAAGTAGCGGTAGAGGGTGGCCCTGGAGCAGCCGGCGGCAGCGGCGATCTGGTTCATGTTCACCGCGGCGACCCCGTGGGTCACGAACAGATCGCCTGCGACATCGAGGATGCGGGCCGCGGCGGTCTCGGTTCTGCTGGCACCGAGCCAATCCGCACCCTGGGCGCTCTCGGGGTGACGAGCGGTCTCGGGAGATCTGCGGCTCATGGGCCGACGGTCACGTGCATGGTGGTCGGTCGGCGTACGTAATTACCCGTTGCGTAGGCGATCGATCCGGGATCGACGGTGAACTCCGGACAGCGCGCCAACAGTTCGGTGAGTGCAACGCGGGTCTGCATCCGCGCGGCCGCCGCCCCGAGGCAATAGTGGGCGCCGCGGCTGAATGTCAGGATCTGCCGTGGACGACGGGTGATGTCGAGGCGGTCCGCATCGTCGCCGAATGCTCGGGGATCGCGGTTGGCCGAGCCGTAACAGAGCATGACCTTGCGTCCGGCCGGGATCGTGTGATCGCCGACCGTGACATCGGTGGTGGTGGTCCGGGCCAGGCCCTGCACCGGTGAGGTCAGACGCAGGAACTCGTCGACCGCATCGTCGATGAGTTCCGGATTCTCGACGAGCGCCGCCCGTTGATCCGGATGCGCGCCGAGCAATTCGGTGGCGCCGCCGAGAACGCCGGTGGTGGTGTCGTTGCCGCCGGCAACCATGGTGAAGGTGAAGGCGAGGATCGACAGCAACCCCTCAGTGCTGTCGTCCTCGCCTACGCCTGCATCCACCAGATGGGAGATCGTGTCGTCTCCGGGGTGTGTGCGCCGGTACTCGATGAGCGTGCCGAAATAGGCCATCATCTCGAGTACTGCGGCGGTGGCGGTGTCGCCGGCCTTGCTCAGGTCGGAGGTGTCTGCGCCGACGATCGCCTCGGTCCATCCGTCGAATGCCGTCCGGTCCGATTCGGGGACGCCGAGGTAGTGCGCAACAACCATGGATGGCAACGGTTTATAGAGGTCGGTGACGATATCGCCGCCACCGGATCCGACCAGCGCATCAATCCCGGAGCGGACGAACTCGCGCACCGCGGGTTCGATCTCGTGGACCTGTTTGGGGGTGAACCCGCGGGACACCAGCTTGCGGAAAGCAGTGTGGACCGGCGGATCCTGCATCACCATCGGTGGATTGTCCGTCAGCCCGATGCTCTCCAGCTCGCCATAGGTGGTGGTCAAGCCGCCGGATGAGGTGAACGTACGCCAGTCGTCGGCGGCATTGGAGACGTCGGCATGGCGTGTCAGCACCCAGAAGTCGTGGGCGGGATCGGTTGATCGAACGCGATGGACGGGATCGTGGTCCCGTAGATCGGCGTACATCTGCCAGGGATCACGCCAAGTGTCGCCGGAACGCAGCACATAACCCGCCGCGTGCGACACTTTCGTTGACATGTCTCAAGCGTGAGACATTGGCCGCCTTGTGTCAACCATTAATCGACATCTTGCCTTTTCGGGCTCAGGGTGCCTGCTGTCCGTTGAGCGCGGCGATGGCCGTCTGGAGTTTCTCGGTCGCGGCCTCGGCAACCGGCACGAGTCCGGACTCGCCGGACACATCGACCATCAGGTTCGGATTCATGGCCTCGACGATCGAGGACGCCGCGTCGTCGGGATGCGCGCGAACGACAACGTTGCAGGGCAGCAGGAGTCCGATCTGCCGGTTGACCCCGATGGCGCGGTGAGCCAATGAAGGATTGCAGGCCCCCAGGATCAGGTAGTCCTCCATGTCTTCGTCGAGCTTGGTCTTCATGGTCGCTTTGACGTCGATCTCGGTGAGGATGCCGAAGCCCTGATCGGCCAGCGCCGCTCGCGTCTTGGCGACGGCCTCGTCGAACGGGAGGTTCAGGACTGTTGAAATCGCAAGTGCCACAATAATTCTCCTAGCGGTTGTAGATCTTTGGTGGGTTGGCGTTCAGCGCAGTTCGCACTGGCGTGGGAGTCCGAGGCGATGCATGATCAGGCTGGCGGGGCACCAGCCCACGATGCTGTAGAGCAACAGGTTCACCGCTACGAATGCGGTCAGGAGCAGCCACCACGTCGAGAGCGTGATCGCAAGAACCAGGCTCACCAGCACCACGGTTCCGGCGAGCAGCGGAACCACCCGCTCGATCGTCCAGGGCCGACTGGTCGTTGCCGGGATGTTCATCGTCGAATCCTTTCTATTCGCTCAGTGGGAGAACGACATTGAGGGCAGGATGCGCCGCAGCCAGGTCGGTGACCACCACGCCGCCCGTCCGGTCAGCCGGAGCAGGGCCGGCAGCAGCATCAACCTGATCAGGACCGCGTCGAGAAGTACCGCTACTCCGAGGATGATCCCCATTTCTTTGGGAGGCAATGGCTCCGCGAACGCGAATGTGAAGAACACGGCGACCATGACCGCCGCTGCGGCGAAGATGATGCGCCCGGAGTGGGCCATCCCGTCGATCTGTGCGGTGTCGGGGTCCCCGGTCCGTTCGTAGTGTTCTTTGGCGGTGGCGAGCAGGAAGACGGTGTAGTCCATGGCGATGGCGAAGATCATGGCGAAGAAGAACACCGGTCCCCAGCCGTCGAGGAAGCCTTGCGCGGTGAATCCGAGCAACCCGGACAGGTGGCCGTCCTGGAAGATCAGTTTCGCGACCCCGAACGCAGCGGCCGTCGACAGGAGACTGACGAGGGTGCCGATCAAGGCGATGAGCGGGGCCTGCAATGCAACAAGCAGCAGCACAAAACCCAGGATCAGGATGACGGCGACGATCAGCGGGAAGTAGTCGTTCAGAGCCTGTTGCAGATCCAGATTCTCGGCCGGCGCGCCGCCGACCAAGGCATCTGCGGGTAGGGCGTCGCGGAGATCGTCCACGATGGTGCCCAGCGCTGCGTCGGAGGGATCCACCGAGGGCAGTGCCTGCAGCATCACGTGGTCAGAACCGTCGGCGGCGGGTTGCGGTGGAGTGACCATCTCGATACCGGATGTTGCCGCCGCGGCCGCGGCAACCTGCGGTCCATCCTCCGTCGGGGCGACGATCTGCAGCATGCCAGGGGCTCCCTCGCCCATTTGCTGTTGGACCAGTTCATAGCCCTGTCGCACGGGCGCATCCCCGGGCACCACGGAGATCGATGGCATGGCGACCTTCAGTCCGATCACCGGGATCGCCAGTGCGATCAGCACGATCAGTGATCCGAGGGCAAAAGGCCAGGGGTGGTTGTGCAAGGTCTTGCCCCAGCGTGCGAACAGTGGTGAACGATGTTGCTGGCGTTTGGCATACGGCAGGGACGCGGCATTCACTTTCGCTCCGAGTGCACCCAGGGTTGCTGGGAGCAACGTCAGCGTGGCCGCGAGGACAAACGCCACCGCGAGCACGATCCCGATGGCCATCGTCCGTACCGCCGGTGCCGGAACGAGCAGCACCGCGGACAAGCTCACCAGAACGGTGATACCTGATAGGACAACAGCTTTGCCCGCGGTGGCCATGGTTTCGGCGACTGCCTGCGCTATATTCGTGTGATTTTTGAGGGCATCACGGAACCGGGACACGATGAACAGGGCATAATCGATACCCAGCGCCAGAGCGAACATCATCGCAAAGTTCATGGCCCACACCGAGATCGGGGTGATCTGGTTGAGCAGGACCAACCCTCCGGCCGAAGCGACCAGGCCTGCGATGGTCAACAGCAAGGGCAACCCCGCCGCCACCAGTGAGCCGAACGCCAGGACCATGATGGCCAGCGTTACCGGCCACGAGAACAGTTCGGCTTTGATCATGGCGTCGTGATTGGCCTTGTTGAAGTCGCTCCACAGCGCGGAGGCGCCGGTCGGATACACCTCGACGCCGTCGGTAGACAGCCCGGTGAGTTCTTCCTTGACGTCATCGACTGCCCGGACCATGTCGTCGGTGTCCGCGTTCGCGCCGGCGATCACGATGCCGGTGTGCTGATCCGGGCTGATCGTCATGCCCGGCGCAGGCGGGATGATCTCGCCGAACCGGGAGTCGCCGTCGAAGACCGCGGTCGCCTCGGAGATCACCTTTTGCATGGCCGGGCTCGTCACGGTGTCGGTGTCAGAGTGGACAACTACCTGGACCGCGGCCGAGGAATTCCCACCGAAATGCTGCTGCGCCAACTCGCGCACCTGCACCGACTCCGATCCATTGGCCTGCCACCCCGCACCGGCCAAAGACGAGAACACCGACGGAGCTGCCACGCCCAGTCCGATCAACACCAGGAGCCAGACGCCGAAGACCATGCGGGAGTGCCCCGCCATCGCCGCGCCCCAGCGCCCCAGGACGCCGGAGGGCCGGGTCGGTGGGGAGTCGGGCTTGGTTTCGGTCGGGGTGGTGCCGGTCATGGTGCGAGAACTCCTTTGGGTCCGGATTGCATACCCCCATGGGTATTGCTGAACTGCGCTCGAACATACCCATGGGGGTATGCTTGGTCAAGTACGCAACCGCCTCGGAGCCGTACCCCCTGGGGTATCGTGTGGTGGGGCAACCAGACGAAAGGCTTGTCAAAAGTGATCGGTGACGAAGAAACGATGTCGGCGGTGCTGAACCGTCTACGCAGGGCACAGGGTCAATTGGCCGGAGTGATCACCATGATCGAGGCCGGGCGTGACTGCAAAGACGTGGTCACCCAACTCGCTGCGGTCTCCCGCGCACTCGATCGCGCCGGCTTCAAGATCGTCGCTTCGGGGATGCGGCAGTGCATCAATGGCGCGGACGGCAACCAGGCGCCACTCACCGAAGCCGAACTCGAGAAACTCTTCCTGGCGCTCGCGTAAGGATTGGTCGCAGAGGGCGGGTCTGCAGGGAACCACGTCACTGATCACCCTGAGGGGTGTCACACCAGGCTGTTAACCTGCATGACGGGAGGGCGCATTCCCCATGAGTTTCTTTGCATTACTACTGAAAGATGTTGTAGCAAAACGTAATTGGTGAAAATTCGTCCTTGCGAACGCATGTTCGAGCCGGTAGGCTGGAGTCAGTTGATCACGGAGACTACGAGGCGTCGAGTAAGTCACCTTTCCGCTAGGAGCTGATCAACTTTCCTGTTGCTTCGTGCTCTGGAGGTGTTTGGCGGTGCGGCTTCTCGATACGGTGGATTCCCTGGTTGACCTGGTCTTACCCGATGATCCCCACGTGGTACTGGGTATGACAAGAGATCTGATCACCTTGCGCGATGCGGCCGAGCATCAACTCGCGGTGTGTGCTGCGGTGATCGACGAGTCGGGGATGGCGCGTAAGGCCGGGTCGACAACGGCAAAGTTGTTGCAGACCAACGGTGCTGCACCAGTATCGGCGTACCGCTGGTTACGTATCAGCGCAGGCTTGACGGGTCTGGATCGTACCGCCGGGTATTCGCGGGACGGGTTCCTGTCCTCCGAACATGTGGACGCGGTGGTCAAAGGGGTTGCGCATATTGTTGGCCGGTCCGCAGAGGCTGTGACATCCGAGCAGCAGGTTGGCTTTGAGCGGAAACTGTTGAGTCACGCTATTTCCGGAGCCGCGCCAGCTGAGAACGGCGCGGAGGCCCGCGCGCTGGGTAACGAGGTGGCCAGGGACACCGGCGGTCCGCCGCCGGCGGAGGACCGGTCGCTGAACAGTCTCGAATACAAAGTTCACGAGGGTCGCTGTGTCGGGACGTTCGATGTTGATGCGGTGATCGGGGAAAAGTTGTTCTCCGCGTTGGACTTCTGGAGCAGGGCGCGTCCTGAACCCGACGGATCCGATGATCCGCGTTCCCCAGCCCAGCGTCGAGCTGACGCGTTGCATCAACTCTTGGATTGCGGTGGTGGCGGACAAATGTTGGTGTCGGCGCCGCTGACCGAGGTAATGGTGACCGTTCCTGCTGATCATTCCGAGGCTGCATCACTGCCCTGGATGGGGCCGGTCACCGAAGCGACTGCCGCGATGTTGGCGTGTGATTCGTCGATCACTTCGATCACCCTGGACGGACAGGAAGTCCCGGTTGATTTGAGTCCACCGAAACGGCTGTTCAAAGGGCTCGTCCGTAAGGCGATCATCATCCGCGACGTCTGCTGCGTGAAATGTGGGGCGAAAGCGACCTGGTCGGACTGTCACCACATCGTGCACTTTGTCGACGGTGGTCTCACGACGTTGGAGAATGGGTGTTTGTTGTGCCGCACTTGCCATATGGCGGTTCACAACACCGACTGGGACGTGATCATGGGCTCCGACGGACACCCGTGGCTGATCCCGCCCGCCGACGTCGACCCACAACGAAAACCGTTGCCGGCCTACAATCGGCGAACCCTCACTCTCGCAGCCTGATCTGACACTACTGACTTCCCTTGGCGCACCCGAGCTCTCGTCGGGACCGCGCACGCAAATTGACAACTCCATAGTGTGAAAGCGTGTGGTGCTGTCGCCCATTCCAGTTGATTGACAGGACGGGTGGCAGCACCACAGGCTCCGGGGTTTGCCCGTACCGGTCGCCGCCGGCTGGTCACCACGCCCGTGAGCGGGTGGCCTCGGTGAGCGCGGTGTCGAGGATGTCGATTCCGCGGTCGAGGTCGCTGTCGCTGATGGTCAGCGGTGGCGCGAGTCGGAAGATGCCACCCATGCCGGGGAGCTGGACGATGTTCATGTGCAGCCCGTGTGCGAGGCAGGCGTCGGTGACCGCTTGTCCCAATTGTTCTGCGGGCGCCTTGGTTTCACGGTCGGCGACCAGTTCTATGCCGCAGAACAAGCCTCGACCGCGGACGTCGCCGATGACCTCGTGGCGCGACTGCAGTTCCAGGAGCTGATCGCGCAGGCGCTTGCCTGCGGTTTCGGCTCGGGCGACCAGGTCGTCGCGGATCACGATGTTCAGGACCGTGCCCGCGACCGCAGCGGCCAGGGGATCGGATACATGGGTGGTGAAGAAGAGGAATCCGCGCTCGTGGCAACGGGATTCGACCTCCTCGGAGGTGACCACCGCTGCCACCGGAAGTCCGGCCCCGAGAGTCTTCGACAGCGTCAGGATGTCGGGGACGGCCCCGTCGCGTTCGAAGGCGTACATCGTGCCGGTGCGACCGAGTCCGGTCTGCGCCTCGTCTGCAATGAGGAGCATGCCCCGCTCAACGCATTTGGTCTTCAGCGCGGCGAGGTACCCAACCGGCAGGTCGATGAGTCCGCCGGAGGAGACGATGGGTTCGACGATGCAGGCGGCGAGGCTGCCGGTGGACTGCTGATCGATGAGGGAGAAGCCGTAGTCGAGCTCGGCCTGCCAGTCGTGGTCGCCGGACGGCGTGCGGAATACCGATCGGTATGCGTTCGGTGTCGGCAGGGTGAAGTTGCCGGGCACCGGGGGTCCGTAGCCCTTACGGCCCGCCGAGTAGGTGGCCGCGGCCGCGCCGGAGGTCATCCCGTGCCAGGACCGGTCGAACGAAACGATCTCGTAGTTGCCGGTGTAGAGCTTGGCGATCTTCAGGGCCGCCTCGTTCGATTCGGCGCCGGTCGACAGGAGCATCACCTTGTCCAGGCCGGTCGGGAGTGTGGCGGACAGAGCTTGCGCGAAGTCGACCACCGGACGGCTGAGCATGCCGCTGAACAGGTGATCGAGGCCGGTCATCGCAGAGGCGACTGTTGCCGCGATCTCTGGGTGGCAATGTCCCAGAACAGAACTCATCTGGCCGGAGGTGAAGTCGAGGATGGCGTTGCCGTCGCTGTCGTAGACGTAGCTGCCGCTGGCGCGCTCGATGATCCGCGGCGTGAAGGCCCCTCCGTAACGGATGAGGTGCTTGTCGACCGCCGGCCAGAATGCCGAGTCGTTCACGGTGACGTCCTTCCTGGTGCCTGGTCACGGCACAAGATCGTGGAACCCGGGTTCGGGTTCCACGATCTCATTCGGGCGTCAGTTCTGTCGGCTGACCGATGTGTGCGGCATCAGTGCGCCGGGTGGGATCTGACCGAACTTGCCGGCGTTGAAGTCGTCCATCGCCTCGATCAGCTGCGCCTTGGTGTTCATCACGAACGGCCCGTACTGGAACACCGGTTCACGGATCGGACGTCCGCCGAGCAACAGCACCTCGAGTGCGGGCCGGTTCGAATCCTGATGTGCCGCTGCCGAGATGGAAATCCGGTCGCCGGGACCGAGGACGGCCAGTTGACCCTGCTGGATCGGGTTGCCGACCGGGCCCACGGTGCCACGCCCGGACAGCACGTACACCAGTGCGTTGAAGTCGCGGTTCCACGGCAGGTCGAGCTCTGCACCCGGTTCGATTGTGGCGTGGGCCAGGGTGATCGGAGTGCGGGTGGAGCCGGGTCCCCGATGCCCGTCGATGTCACCGGCGATGATGCGCACGAGCGCGCCGCCGTCGGCAGAGCTGAGCAGGGTTGCCTGCTTGCCTTCGATGGACTGGTAACCGGGGTCGGACATCTTCTCGGCCGCAGGCAGGTTCACCCAGAGTTGGACACCATGGAACAGGCCGCCACTTTCCACCAGCTGTGCCGGTGGGGTCTCGATGTGCAGGATGCCCGAACCGGCAGTCATCCACTGGGTGGCGCCGTCCGAGATCAAACCGCCGCCGCCGTGCGAATCCTGGTGCTGGAAACGTCCGTCGATCATGTAGGTCACGGTCTCGAAACCGCGGTGGGGATGCCAGTTGGTGCCGCGGGGTTCACCGGGCTGGTACTCGACCTCACCCATCTGGTCCATGTGCACAAACGGATCGAGGTCGGTCTTCGATGCGCCGGCAAACGCCCGGACGACGGGAAATCCCTCGCCCTCGTATCCGCGGGGTCCGGTGGTCACCGACCGAACCGGACGTTCGGTGTCGGCGGCGGTGGGGCCGGCGATGCGGGGCAGGGTCAAGGTATCTGCGGTCACGGCTGGCATGGCTGGCTCCTTCGAAGCAGGTGGGACGGTACGCACGATATAACCGGACTTCGGTCCGTTTCATTCCCGAGTGTGCGGTATGCCGTTCTCGGCAACATCATCAACCCGACGCCCACTTCCATACTGATTCGATGTCTGTCAATATCGACATATGTCGAATCAAGGGTCGCTGGATGGAGCCTGCTGCTCGCCGCTGGTGCGGGAGCCGCTCACCGAGGACTGGGCCACCGACCTCCCCCGGATGTTCAAGGCGCTCGGTGATCCGGTGCGCTTGAGGCTGCTGTCGCTGATCGCTTCCCACGCCGGGGGAGAGGCCTGCGTCTGTGACATCTCCGGATCCTTCGAACTGTCGCAGCCGACCATCTCGCATCACCTGAAGGTGCTTCGCGTGGCCGGGCTTCTCGACTGCGAGCGGCGCGGGACCTGGGTGTACTACCGGGTGATCCCCTCGGCGCTGTCGCAACTTTCCTCGGTCCTGCTCACCGACGTCGAACCCGCGCTGCCGTCATCGGTGTGCGCAGAGGTCACGGCATGAGCGAGACCCGAACCGCGCAACCGGCCGCCGTCGTCGGCAAGCTCTCGACCCTCGACCGCTACCTGCCGGTGTGGATCGGCGTCGCGATGGTTGCCGGACTGCTGCTCGGCCGGGTGATCCCTGGTCTCGGTGACGTGCTCGGCGCGGTGGAAATCGACGGCATCTCTCTGCCGATCGCCCTGGGTCTGCTGATCATGATGTATCCGGTCCTCGCGAAAGTCCGCTACGACCGCCTCGATTCGGTCACCGGCGACCGCAAACTCCTCCTCGGCTCCCTGGCGTTGAACTGGGTGCTCGGCCCGGCCCTGATGTTCGCGCTGGCCTGGATCTTCCTGTCGGACCTGCCCGAATACCGGACCGGGCTGATCATCGTCGGCCTGGCCCGCTGCATCGCGATGGTCATCATCTGGAACGACCTCGCCTGCGGCGACCGGGAAGCCGCCGCGGTTCTGGTCGCGATCAATTCGGTCTTCCAGGTGATCATGTTCGCAGTGCTCGGTTGGTTTTATCTGTCGGTGCTGCCGGGTTGGCTGGATCTGGAGCAGACCACCATCGACACCTCGCCGTGGCAGATCGCCAAGTCGGTGCTGATCTTCCTCGGCGTCCCACTGCTGGCGGGATTCCTCACGCGCCGCTACGGCGAGAAGGCCAAGGGGCGCGACTGGTACGAATCGAAGTTCCTGCCGCGCATCGGGCCATGGGCGCTGTACGGGCTGCTGTTCACGATCGTGATCCTCTTTGCGCTGCAGGGTGAGCAGATCACCTCGAAACCGGTCGACGTCGTCCGCATCGCAATCCCGCTCCTCGTCTACTTCGCGATCATGTGGGGCGGCGGATTTCTACTCGGGGCGGTCGCCGGGATGGGCTACGAGCGGACCACGACACTGGCGTTCACCGCGGCGGGCAACAATTTCGAGCTCGCCATCGCCGTTGCGATCGTCACGTACGGCGCGAGCTCCGGGCAGGCGCTCGCCGGTGTTGTCGGGCCGTTGATCGAGGTCCCGGTGCTCGTCGGCCTGGTCTACGTCTCACTGGCCCTGCGAAAGCGCTTCGCATCCACCTTCTCTGCAGACCCACAAATGAAAGGCCGTTGAATGCCGACTGGTGATCACGATGGGCTGCGGTGACACGTGCCCGATCTTCCCCGGGCACGATTTACCGCGACTGGGTCCTCGACGATCCGGCCGGGCAGGGCGCCGAGGCCGTCCGCCCGATCCGCGACGAGATCAGGGCGAAGGTCGAAGCCCTCCTGGTTGAACTCAGTTCGAAGGCGCTGAACTCAGCTGGTCGGGTCGAACCCACCTCGTAGACCGAACGGCCTGCCGGGGCGAACCCTGCTGCGTGGACGGCCGGACGAACCGGGAGCGCGTCGGCGGGCGGAACCCTGTCCGGCCCACACGATTAGTGTGGACACATGGGTACTTCCACGGGCCGGGTCCTGGCAGGCGACGGCACGCAGATCAGCTACCGCACGGCCGGTTCCTCTGGCAATGACACTGCCCCGGTGGTGGTGCTGATCCACGGCTGGGCGCAATCGTCGCGATCGTGGGGCGAAGCGCTGGTCGACGACCTGTCGCAGGACTTCCGGGTCATCGCGATCGACCTGCGGGGCCACGGAGATTCCTCGGTGCCCGCCGGTGACCACCTGACCGCCGAGGACTTCGGCGGCGACATCGCCGCGGTGCTCGATGCCGAGGTGACCGGCGAACAACAGGTCTTCCTGCTCGGCTGGTCATACGGCGGGCTGGTGGTCGGCGACTACCTGAAGTACCGCGCCGATACGGATTCTGCGGCGCCGAATCCGGCCGGACTGATCCTGGTCGGTGCGATCACCTCGATGGGACGCGGCGAAGCCGGTGGCCGGGTCGGGCCCGCGATGCGCGCTGCCCTGCCCGCCGGTTACTCGGAGGATCCCGCCGTGGCCACCGCGGCTCTGCTGTCCTTCGTCGACGCACTGGTCCCGGCCGAGCAGGGTGCTCTCGCGCAACGGTTCCTCGGGACGTCGCTGACCGTTCCACCGGCGGTCCGGGCCGGACTGTTCGGACGCGGGGCCTCCTACGACGACGTGATCGCCGATTTCGACGGTCAGGTGCTGGTCATCCACGGCACCGCCGACCCGGTGGTCGACATCTCTTGCGCACAGCACGTCGAAACCCTGGTGCCCGGCGCAATCTCCCGATACTGGGACGGCGCGCGGCACGCGCCCTTTGTCGAAGACCCGACCCGGTTCGCCGCGCAGGTGCGCGAGTTCGTCACCGCCACCGTAGGAGCGCTCCGGTGAACGCCGGCACCGGCTTACCGGTTCCGCACCGGGTGGCGCTGATCTCCGTGCACACCTCGCCGCTGGCCCAGCCCGGCGTCGGCGACGCAGGCGGGATGAACGTGTACGTCTGGCAGACCGCGAAACGTCTTGCGCAACGCGGCGTCGAGGTCGAGATATTCACGCGTGCAACATCTTCGACGGATGAGCCGATGGTGCATGCAGCGCCGGGGGTGGTCGTCCGCAACGTGGTGGCCGGGCCGTTCGAAGGTCTCGACAAGCGAGATCTGCCCACTCAGCTGTGTGCTTTCACCGCCGGGGTGCTCCGTGCCGAGGCCGGACGTCCGGCCGGATACTACGACCTGGTGCATTCGCACTACTGGCTGTCGGGGCAGGTGGGCTGGCTGGCCCGCGACCGGTGGGCGGTGCCGCTGGTCCACACCGCACACACGCTCGCAGCCGTGAAGAATGCTTCCCTCGCCGACGGGGACATCCCCGAGCCGCCGATGCGTCAGATCGGCGAGCAGCAGGTGGTCGACGAGGCCGATCGATTGATCGTCAACACCGAAACCGAAGCGCAGCAACTTGTTTCGATCCACCATGCAGATCGGTCGCGCATCGATGTGGTGACACCCGGAGCGGATCTCGACTGTTATACGCCGGGATCGAAGACCGAGGCCAGGTTGTCCCTCGACATCGACCCCGACGAAGTCGTCGTGACGTTCGTCGGCAGGATCCAGCCCCTCAAGGCGCCGGACATCCTGGTGCGGGCGGCGGCGCCGCTGATCCGTCGGGGTCTGGCCGGAGGCCGCAAACTCCGGGTCCTGATCGCCGGAGGGCCGTCGGGTTCGGGACTGCAGCGCCCGACCTCACTCATCGAATTGGCTCGTGAGCTGGGTGTGGAATCGTCGGTGACCTTCATCCCGCCGCAGTCGCCGGAGCGGCTTGCCGGGGTGTACCGGGCATCGGATCTGGTTGCGGTGCCGAGTTATTCGGAGAGCTTCGGTCTTGTTGCCATCGAGGCGCAGGCGGTCGGTGTGCCGGTCATCGCCGCCGACGTCGGTGGTCTGGGAGTCGCGGTCGACGACGGGGTCACCGGAGTGCTGGTGTCCGGGCACGATGTCGACCACTGGAGCGCCGAACTCGGGCGACTGCTCGATGATCCGGAATTGCTGACCCAGATGGGCGCAGCCGCCCGTGTCCACGCACAGAACTTCTCCTGGGATCACACCGCAGATCAGCTACTCGACAGCTACAGCCGGGCCATCGGTACCTTTCGTGGGCGATACCCGTTGGCGCCGCAGGGCAGCGCGGATGTCGCAGAAACCGACACCCGGCCGCTTTCCCGGATTGCCCGCCGTTTTTCCGGACGACGAAATGGAGTGCGCGCATGACCTCAAATGTCACCGCTGACCTGAGTCTGATTGTCGAAGACTTTCTCAAGAGCCGTGAATTGACATATGGCCGTAAGGATTCCGGTGGCAGCGGTGCTGACCATTTTGTGGTCGAACTGCCGGGGGAGAAGAAGCTCAAGACCACGGTCCTCCTGACGACCGGGTCGCACGGCATGCGGTTGGAGGCGTTCGTCTGCCGAAAGCCCGACGAGAACCATGAAGGTGTCTACCGGTGGATGCTCAAGCGCAACCGCCGCCTGTACGGCATGGCATACACCCTGGACAACGCAGGCGACATCTATCTGGTTGGCCGACACTCGGCAGAGTCGATCACGGCGGACGAATTGGACCGGCTGCTCGGGCAGGCACTCGAGGCCGCCGACGGGGATTTCAACGTGCTGCTGGAAATCGGGTTCATCACCTCGATCCGGCGTGAGTGGGCGTGGCGCGTCTCGCGAGGTGAGTCGCTCAAGAATCTGGAGGCCTTCGAACACCTCATCCGGGAAGAGGACCTGGCCGATGGCGCCACCGGTGGAGGCCAGGATCCGGCGATTGTCGCAGAACCCAGGGACCCGGAACTATTCGGATCCGTCGAAGGCTGACAAGAATCATTGGTAGGTTGTTCAGCGCCAGGTAACACACACTGCGCCGGGTAACACACTGCGGAGGTCTCACAGATCATGAGTTTCAAAAGCCCTTATCCCCCTGTCGAGATCTCGGATACGTCGGTCTACGACACGCTGTTCGGGTCGATCCGCGAAGAGGACCTCGATCGGGTTGCTGCGATCGATGCCGGTGCCACCGAGGGCATCACCTACCGCGAATTGATCGCCCGCATCGACGGATTCGCCGGAGCGCTCGCGGCTCGCGGTATCGGTGTCGGTGACGTGGTCGCCTTGCACTCGGCCAACACCTCGGCGTTTGCCTTTGTCTTCCACGGGATCCTGCGTTCCGGCGCCACCGCGACCACCGTCAACGCCCTGTTCACCGCCTCGGACATCGTCAAGCAGCTCAAGGACTCGGGCGCGAAGATGCTGATCACCATCACGCAGCTCGAAGAGCAGGCCAAGGCCGCCGCTGCCGAGGTCGGCCTGCCCGAGAGCGCGGTGATCGTTCTCAACGGTCCCGGTGAGAAAGCCGGCCCGAATCCCAACGCGATCGACTTGCTGGGAGCTGGGCTGCCTGCGCCTGATGTCGACTTCGATCCGGCCACGCATCTTGCGGTGTTGCCGTACAGCTCCGGCACGACCGGCAATCCCAAGGGTGTGATGCTCACGCACCGCAACCTTGTCGCCAACGTCCAGCAGATCCAGCCGTTGCTCAAGATGAAGGCCAGCGACGCCGTCCTGGCGGTGCTGCCGTTCTTCCACATCTACGGAATGACGGTGTTGCTCAACGCCGCTCTGCTCAATCGAGCGAAACTCGTTGTGATGGCGCGCTTCGATCTCGAACAGTTCCTGGCGTCGATCCAGAATTACAAGTGCAGCTACGTGTTCATCGCACCGCCGGTGGCCGTTGCACTGGCCAAGCATCCGATGGTCGACGAATACGACCTCTCGTCGATCGACACCATCATGTCGGGTGCTGCGCCGCTGGACGAGCATCTCGGCAAGGCGGTCGCCAAACGTCTTGGCACACAGGTGATCCAGGGCTACGGCATGAGTGAGCTCAGCCCGGTCAGCCACGTCATCCCGGCCGGCGAAACCGAGGGCCCACAGGCGCCGCTCAACTCGTGTGGCTGGCCCGTCCCCAACACGGTCAACAAGATCGTCGATCCGGTGACCGGCGAGGACATCGACATCCCTGCCGAGGGTGTCAGCGAACCCGGTGAACTGTGGGTGGCCGGTCCCAACGTGATGGTCGGTTATCTGAACAACGATGCCGCGACCGCGGAGACCATCGACGCCGACGGGTTCCTGCACACCGGCGACATGGCCGTCGTCGACTCCAACGGATTCGTCTACATCGTCGACCGGCTCAAAGAACTGATCAAGTACAAGGGCTACCAGGTGCCGCCCGCCGAACTCGAAGCTCTGCTGCTGACCCACCCCGACGTCGTCGATGTCGCGGTCATCGGTGTCATCGAGCCCGAGAGCGGCGAAGAGATCCCCAAGGCGTTTGTCGTCAAGCGCGAGGGCAGCGATCTCACCGGTGACCAGATCATCGAGTTCGTGGGATCCCAGGTGGCTCCGCACAAGAAGGTGCGCGCCGTCGAGTTCATCGAGTCGATCCCGAAGAGCGCGGCAGGCAAGATCCTGCGTAAGGATCTCCGCAAGTAGACCTTCACGAAACGCTCCACCAATACGAAGACGCTCCACAAATTTGTGGAGCGACTTCGTATATCCGGAGCGTTTGCGGTGGGGGTCGGTCGGCTAGACCCTTTCCTTTGCCACGACCGATTCGACGACGTTCTGACGTGTGAACGTGTACGGGATGCACAGCGCGAGCACGGCCGCGAGCAGTGCCGCGGCACTGCCGACGATGAAGACCAGTCGGAATGCAGACTCGGCAGGTACCGGGAAGCCGATTCCGATGTCGACCGTCGACGTCGTGAGCATGGTCGCCAGCAACGCCGACGCGATCGCGGTTCCGATCGAGCGCATCAGCGAGTTCAGGCTGTTGGCCGCAGCCATCTGGTGCAGGGGTGCGGCCGACATGATCAACGCGGGCATTGCCGAGTATCCGATCCCGACGCCGGTGCTGACCACCAGGTTGCACACCAGGATCTGCCAGGGCTCGAACATGAGGAAGACAGACATCACGTAACCGAGCGTGATGAACAGGGCGCCGATGAGCAGGGTGAACTTGGGGCCGATGTTGATGTTCAACCGGGCTGACACCGGCGACAGGAACATCATCATCAGACCACCAGGCGCGAGGATCAGACCCGTGGCGATCAGGGACTGGCCCATGCCGTAGTCGGTCAGTCCCGGAATGTGCGGGATCTGCAGCAACTGCGGCGCTGCCAGGCCGATCGCCATCAGGGAGAAACCGAAGAGCACCGACGCGGCGTTGGTGACCGCGATGACCGGCTGAGCGGAGACCCGTAGGTCGACCAGTGGCGATTTCGTGCGCAGCTCGAACCAGCCCCACACCGCCAGCACAACCACGCCCGCGGCGGTCAGACCCAGCGTCAGTCCGCTGGTCCATCCCCAGGTCGAACCCTTCGACACGGCGAGCAACAGGCTGACCATGGCGATGGTGAGTCCCAGGGCGCCGATGACGTCGAACGTTCCGGGGGAGCGGGTCTCGGACTCTCCGACGAACACGAAGACGAGGATGAAGGTGATGATCGCAAGTGCTCCGGAGGTCCAGAACAGGACATGCCAGTCGAAGGTCTGGGTGATCCAGGCGGCCACCGGCATCCCGATCGCGCCACCGACGCCGAGGGTGGCGGACATCGTTGCGATTGCACCGGGAATCCGTGCGGGCGCCAGCTTTTCGCGGAGCAGGCTGATGCCACAGGGGATGATGCCCATGGCCAGTCCCTGCAATCCGCGGCCGATGATCATCGGGAGCACCATGCTCGTCGCCGCACAGACCGCTGAACCGGCGACCATCGCGCCGATGCAGAAGAGGATCACCCGCCGCTTGCCGAACATGTCGGCCAGGCGCCCGGCGATCGGCATCGCAACCGCGGCGGTCAGCAGGGTGGACGTGATGACCCAGGAGGCATTGTCGGGACTCGTGTCGAGATATCCCGGGAGCCGGCCGACAATCGGTACGACCAGGGTTTGCATGAACGACGCGAGCAAGCCGCCGAAGCACAACACCGCGATGAGGACCCGCGGTTCAACCGGCTTGCTGTCTCTTGTGTTCATTACTTGCATCATGCATGCATGTGGGAGCTACAAACAAGTCAGACGGTGAGTCTGATCACCGGGGTGACGGGGGTCGAGCTCAGACCAGCAAGCGGTCCCGAAGCGCCTCGACCTCGGCGTCGCCCACCTGGCACGCCGCCAGATAGTCGGCGAACGATCCGAATTCGTCGGTCATCGCCCCGTATGCGGTGTCCAGGAACTCCTCGCGTACACCGAGCAGGTCGGCGGAGATCTCGAAAGGCTCGCCGTCCTTGGCGTCGGCGCCGTACACCCGCATCAAGTGTGCGCGGAGGGCCTCGACATCGTTGTTGCTGGCCAGGTAGTCGGTGTAGATCTCGTCGCGGCGCACGCCCAGGGCGTCGAGGACGACGGCGGTGACCCACCCGGTGCGATCTTTGCCGGCCGCACAGTGGGTCAGGAGGCGCCGATCGGGATCGCCGAGCACCTTGACGGCCGACCTGACGGCGCTCATCGCACCCGGTAGTGCGGGCATCATCCGGTAGACATCGAGCATGTACTGACCGCGGGCGGCCGCGTATTCGGCTGACGTCATCTCGTGCGGCGCCTTGCCGTCGCCTCGGCTCAGCCCGAACGGCAGTGCGTGCACCTGGACACCGCCGGGTACCCGGTCGAATCCGCTGCGCTCGGCTTCGGGCAGGTCACGAAGGTCGAACACATCCGTCACCCCCAGCTCGGAGAGCTTTTGGACACCGCTGTCCTCCAGGCCGCTGAGCTCGGAGCTGCGGAACAGGAAACCCGCACCGACGCAACGCCCTTCGTAGGTCTTGAGGTCGGACACATCGCGGAAGTTCCAGGCGCCGGGGAGCATGGCGTCAGTGTAAATGGTCACTGCCACAAGGTGATGACTGTCGAAGTGTCGAGGCTGTGGAAAACTAGTGAACCATGAGCAACGGAACCCTGATCCTGATGCGGCACGGCCAGAGCACGTGGAACGCCTCCAACCAGTTCACCGGCTGGGTCGACGTCCCGCTCACCGAGGAGGGCGAGGCCGAGGCCGTCCGCGCCGGTGAGTTGCTGGTCGAGCACAACCTGCTCCCGGACGTGTTGTACACCTCGCTGCTGCGGCGTGCCATCTCCACCGCGCAGATCGCCCTCGACACCGCCGACCGGCACTGGATCCCGGTTGTCCGGGACTGGCGGCTCAACGAGCGGCACTACGGCGCGCTTCAGGGCCTCGACAAGGCCGAGACCAAGGCGAAGTTCGGCGACGACCAGTTCATGCTCTGGCGCCGTAGCTACGACACCCCGCCACCGCCCATCGAAAAGGGCTCCGAGTACAGCCAGGATGGCGATGTCCGGTATGCGGACCTGCCCGCGGTGCCTTTGACCGAATGCCTCAAAGACGTTGTGGTGCGGCTCATCCCGTACTTCGAGGAGACCATCGCCGCCGACCTGCGGGCCGGTAAGACGGTGCTCGTGGCCGCGCATGGCAACTCGCTGCGCGCCCTGGTCAAGTACCTCGACGGCATCTCCGATGAGGGCATCGTCGGGGTCAACATCCCGACCGGCAACCCGCTGCGGTACGACCTCGACGAAAACCTCAAACCACTCAATCCCGGTGGCGACTACCTCGACCCCGAGGCAGCCAAGGCCGGTGCCGCCGCCGTCGCCGCACAGGGCAACAAATAGCGAACTCTTTTTGCCGATAACCGCAGGGGAGTAATTCCCCTGCGGTTATCGCAACCGGGACGCAGAGCTCCAAGTGAGGTCTACTCTGGGTCCATGGTGGGCAAAAACACATCAGAGGTCGGGGAAGATACGCGCACGCCCAACATCAGCGTGTTGCATTCGGTCCCTCAGGAACGTTATGAGATCTACGTCGACGACATGTACGTCGGCTACCTGGACTATGTCAACGAAACCGAACAGGTGGTGTTGACCCATACCGTCGTGCACAACCAGTACAGCGGCCAGGGTTACGCTGCGCACCTGGTCAAATATGTTCTCGACGACATTGCCAAGACCGGGAAAGACGTGGTTCCGCTGTGTTCCTACGTCGGCTATTTCATCGAACGGCACCCCGAATACGCGGCGATGGCCACAGAGGTCACGCGCTGAACGGTCCCGACCTGTATCGGCCGGGGATTTCGGGAGTGCAAAAGTCGTGACGGCGAAGTTCGGATGAACAACGCCCCAACAACCGCGTGACGACTTGTTATCTGCAGTAGTTGCCAAGCATTCTTCAGAGGTGTTGTGTCGCGCTGCCCGTAAGATTTGCCTGTGACCGTAATTGTTGTCGCAGGAGTGGCCATCCTGGCACTTCTCATCAGTGGGACGGCCGGATGGTTCTTCGGCCGTCGTCGACCAAGGGTGCGTGACCTGCCTCCGGCAGACGCTTCGCAGACCCTGTCGTCACCCGAATCGACGACGCTGCCGTCGAAGCCCGAACGTCACCCCATGACCCGCGCAACCCTGCTCGACCTCATCGTCGAGGGCGGTGAGACGGGCCTGGCAGTGGTCGACGTGGTGCGCGATGTCGTCTTTTTCAACGAGCGCGCGGTCTACCTCGGGATGGTCCGGGACCACCTGCTCGACGACGACGTCTGGGAACACGCCCAGGTCACCCTGGAGACCGGCGCAATCGAGCAGTTCAGGTTCGTTCCGCCGCAGAGTGCCGGTGGTTTCGTCTCGACCGGGCGCAGCCCCGGCCGCAAGGTCCATGCGGTGTCCTGCCGCAGTGGGCTGGTCACCGACGGCCACGAACGTTATGCGGTGGTCTACGGGCAGGACGACACCGAGAACGCTCGCGTCGAGGAGACCCGCCGCGATTTCGTGGCCAACGTTTCTCATGAGCTCAAGACGCCCGTCGCCGCGATCGGTCTGCTGGCAGAGGCCCTGATGGAATCGTCCGACGACCCGTACTCGGTCGAGCATTTCGCAGAGCGCGTCCACATCGAGTCGCAGCGTCTGGGCAACATGGTTTCCGAATTGATCGCGCTGTCGCGTCTGCAGGGTGCCGAACGCCTGCCCGACCTCGAGGATCTCGAGGTCGATCCGCTGATCGACGACGTCCTGGACCGGGCGCAGATCAACGCCGAGGCCGCCGGCATCAGGCTGACCGCGGACGACGATTCCGGGCTACACGTCCACGGCGACCACACACTGTTGCTGACCGCCCTGAACAACCTCGTCGCCAACGCCATCGCCTATTCGCCCAGCGGAACCGCGGTGTCGGTCAGTCGCCGGCTGGTGACCGTCGGGGACCAGCAGATGGTGGCGATCGCGGTGACGGACCGTGGCATCGGCATCGAACCCGAGTATCAGAAGCGGGTCTTCGAACGCTTCTTCCGGGTGGACAAGGCCCGGTCCCGCAAGACCGGTGGCACCGGCCTCGGGCTCGCGATCGTCAAACACGTCGCCTCCAATCACGGGGGTGCCATCAACCTGTGGAGCAAGCCCGGTACCGGCTCCACGTTCACCCTCACCATCCCGTTTGTCGCCGAATCGTCCCTCGTGGAGGGACGGCAGACATCCGTCGTCACCAAGCCCGAACCGGCCGCTCCCGTGGTCTTCGAAGAGAAAGAACTGAGCCTTTGACACATGTGCTGATCGTCGAGGACGAGATGTCCTTGGCGGACCCGCTTGCATTTCTGCTCCGAAAGGAAGGGTTCGAAGCCACGATCGTCACCGACGGGGCCAGTGCGCTACCCGAGTTCGAGCGGGTGGGGCCGGACATCGTCCTGCTCGATGTGATGCTCCCCGGCGCTTCGGGCACCGAGGTCTGCAAGGCGATCCGCGCACGGTCGTCGGTGCCGGTGATCATGGTGACCGCCCGCGACAGCGAGATCGACAAGGTGGTCGGGCTCGAACTCGGCGCCGATGACTATGTGACCAAGCCGTATTCGGCGCGGGAACTGATCGCCCGGATCCGGGCCGTGCTGCGTCGCGGCGGTGTCGAGGGCGAGCCCACCGACCTCGACGGTGGTCTGATCGAGGCCGGACCTGTCTCGATGGACGTCGAACGGCACACGGTGTCGGCCAGCGGGAATCCGATCACGTTGCCGCTCAAGGAGTTCGACCTCCTCGAATACCTGCTCCGCAACGCCGGACGGGTGTTGACCAGGGGCCAGCTGATCGATCGGGTCTGGGGTGCCGACTATGTCGGTGACACCAAGACCCTTGATGTCCACGTCAAGCGGTTGCGGTCCAAGATCGAATCGGATCCGGGTAACCCGAAACACCTCGTGACCGTCCGCGGCCTGGGCTACAAGTTCGAGCCCTGATCGCGCCGGTGTGCGGCTCTGTTGCCCAGAGCCGCACAATTCCGGTCGCTCAGGAGTGTTCTTCGGGATGCTGGGCGTACTTGATGTCGCCCTCTTGACGCTTGGTGGCGGCTGCGGTGGCGGGATGTATGGCGATGAGCCCCAGCGCGCTGCGCCGGGAACAGATCTTGGCCAGTTCCTCGTATGCCGGCTCACCGATCAGTGCGATCAGCTCCGGCCGATACGACTGCCAGACCTGCTTTTCGCCGATGTGCGCATCGGGTGACCCCGAGCAGTACCACTGGAGATCGGCACCACCTGATCCCCAGCCACGCCGGTCGAACTCGGTGATCGTGGTCTTGAGCACTTCTTCGCCGTCGGGACGCTCGACCCACTGCTGTTCCCGCCGGACCGGCAGTTGCCAGCACACCTCCGGCTTGACCTCGAGCGGTTCGATGCCCTTGCGCAGAGCCATGGAATGCAGTGCGCAACCCTGGCCGCCGGCAAAACCGGGGCGGTTGAGGAAGATGCAGGCACCCTTGTACTTGCGGGTCTTGAGGGCGGGCTCGCCGTCGAGATCGTCCTCCTCGAGATAGCCGCGTTTGCCCAAAGGGTTTTTGCCCGAACCCTTTTCGTAGAACTGCCAGTCGGCGGGGGTCAGCTGCGCCATGCCCTTGGCCAGAATCTCGCGGTCGTCGTCGTCAGAGAGATAGGCGCCATGACTGCAGCACCCGTCGTTCTCGCGGCCCTCGATGATGCCCTGGCAGGCGGGGGTCCCGAAGACGCAGGTCCAGTGCGACAACAGCCACGTCAGGTCTGCATTGATGAGGTGTTCTGGGTTCGAGGGGTCGACGAACTCGTACCACTCACGTGGGAAGTCGAGAGGAACTTCGGGTTTCGGCGCGATTTTCGAGGCTGCGTGCACAAACGCCAACGGTAGACGCATTAGGTTGTAGAGCGTGCGTTTAGGAGTGCTAGATGTCGGGAGCAACACAGTCCACCTCTTGGTGGTCGATGCGCATCGGGGCGGTCACCCGACCCCGATGAGTTCGACCAAGTCGACATTGCGGCTTGCGGAGCAGATCGACGGTGATGGCAGGCTGACCCGGCGCGGCGCCGACACCCTCGTCGACGCGGTCGACGAGTTCACCAAGATCGCCTACACCTCGGGCTGCGAGCAGGTGATGGCCTTTGCCACGTCCGCGGTCCGGGACGCCACCAACTCGGACGAGGTACTCGATCGGGTCCAGGCGCAGACCGGTGTCCGTCTGACGGTGCTCTCCGGCGTCGACGAGGCCCGTCTGACGTCGCTGGCGGTCCGTCGCTGGCATGGCTGGGGTGCCGGACGGATCCTGGCCGTCGACATCGGTGGTGGCTCTCTGGAGCTCTCCAACGGCGTGGACGAGGAGCCGGACGTTGCGCTGTCGTTGCCGCTGGGCGCCGGGCGGCTCACCCGCGAGTGGCTATCTGAGGATCCGCCGGGTCGTCGCCGGGTTGCTGTGCTGCGGGATTGGCTCGATGCAGAACTGGCCGTTGCGTCCAAACAACTCATCGCGGCCGGACGACCGGACATGGCCGTCGGCACCTCCAAGACCTTCCGTTCGCTGGCGCGACTCACCGGAGCAGCGCCTTCCAGCGCTGGACCTCGCGTCAAGAGGACACTTACGAGCGATGGTCTACGACAGTTGATCGCGTTCATCTCCCGGATGACCGCATCGGACCGGGCCGAGCTGGAGGGAGTGAGTGTGGACCGTGCTGGACAGCTGGTGGCGGGCGCACTCGTGGCCGAGTCCACCATGCGGGCTCTGTCGATCGATACCCTGGAGATATGCCCATGGGCCCTCCGTGAAGGCGTGATCTTGCGCAGGCTGGACCTCGAGTCCAGTGATGCCGAATTGCCGGCGGGCCAACGCTAAGGATGGTGAAGTAACTCATGGCCAGAGGAATGGATCCCGAATCGCGTCCCATCTCGGTTGCCGAGCTCTTGGCACGTGCCAAAGAGCAGGGCGCCGATGATGTGGCCTCGGCCGTCGGGAGTTCGCCTGCCGCTACCGGGCGTCGTCGCCGTGGCGGCAAGGATTCGGTGTCGGTTGCGGAGTTGACCGGAGAGATTCCCCGGGTGACCGCCCAGCCGAAGGCTGCTGAGGTGTCCCGGCCGAAGGCTGATTCGTCGTCGACGCCGCCGAAGGCAGAGCAGGCACGACAATCGGAGAACGGCACACAGCCTTCGACGCTGCCGCCGACCCGGGACTTCAGCACAACGGAGGTCTCGAAGCGGGCAGCGGCCGCAGCGGAGTCCGGCGTCAAGCCGACACCGGGTGCGCCTGATCGGCCTGCGCCGCTGGGCGCAAAGCCGGCGACTGCCGATTCGGGGACCGAAGGCGCGCCGGGGTCCGGATTCGCTGATGCTTCCGCCGTCACATCGGTCCAGGTTGCGGCCGAACAGGATTCGGCGGCCACCCGATCGACTTCAGGCGACGCCGATGAGGAAACGACCGGCGTCATCCCGTCGATGCAGGCGTACTCGCAAGTGGACGACAGTGACGATGATCATCGCGTCCTGAGCGCCGCCGAGCGGGAGCGAGAGTTCGAGCGGTACCGGAATTTCGAAGACGTCGAGACCGGTGAAGGGCCCGGCGCTGCGACGGCGGGTGGCAAGAAGAAGAAGCGGGGCCTGTTCGGCTTCGGCCGTAAAGCCGAGACCGCGACGACGCCGGTTGTCGGTGACGATGTCGACGACCACTCGGATCGGACTGTGACGCAGTTCATTCCGAAGACGGATGACAAGTCCGGGGCGACTGGGCCAGTGCCCGAGGCGCCGGCGACGGAACGTGAACCCGCACCGGCACCGGAAGAGGTGTCGAAGCCGCGGGAGCAGGCCGCAGATGATCGTTACCTCCGGTTCGACACAGATGCCGACACCGCCGCCTCCGATGTCACTGCGGACGATGACATCGCCACGGCAAAGTCGGTCGAGGTCGCCGATGAATCGCCGACGTCAGAGATCGGACGGGTTCGCGGCACCGAGGCAACAGGCGCTGACAAAGCTGCTGCGGTGGACGCCGGTTCCGACCGGGACGACGTCGTCAAGACCTCGCTCATCAAACATGGCTCCGAGTCGAAGGATTCGGAACGCGAGTCGGCCACCCCGACATCGGTTGCGGCGGAGGAGCAGTCCCCGACTGTCCAGTGGGTGGTGCTCATCGGTCAGGTGTTGGCCGGACTTGCCGTCGGCGTGGCCCTGTTCTGGGGTTTCACCGAGTTGTGGCGCTGGAACGTCCTGTTCGCGCTGATCCTCTCCGTGGCGGTGATTTTCGGATTGGTGACGCTCGTTCACGTCGTCCGTCGTAGCAACGATCTGATCAGCACCCTGCTGGCGATGGGTGTGGGATTGCTGGTGACGATCGGTCCACTTGTCCTGTTGCTGATTGCCGGGGACTGAAACCAGGTGCCGGCGCAACTCCCGCCCGAGAACATCTCCGCCGGCCTGCCGAACGTGAGTCCGAGTCGTGAAGCCTCACCCCGCGACATCTCGATGGGTCGGCCGAACGTGAGTCCGAATCGAGAGCCCTCACCCGGCGATATCTTGGAGGGGCTGCCCAGGGTGAGTCCGCATCCTGAACTCCCACGCGGCGACATCGCGGTGGGCCTGTCGACCGCTTCGGTGTATCCGCAGAACACCGAAGCGGCATTCCAGTACGCCGCCGACCTGGGCTATGACGGTATCGAACTGATGGTCTGGGCCGATGCCGCGAGCCAGGACATCACCCGGGTGGCGCGGCTGTCGGAGCACTATCAACTGCCGGTCCTGTCCGTACATGCGCCGTGTTTGCTGATCTCGCAGCGGGTCTGGGGCCGGGACCCCGCGGCGAAACTGGCCCGTTCGGTGGCTGCTGCCGAGGATCTCGGAGCCAAGACCGTGGTGGTCCATCCGCCGTTCCGGTGGCAGCGGAAGTATGCGAACGGATTTCGTGACCTGGTGCAGATCCTCGAGGACGACTCCGATGTCGCCATCGCGGTGGAGAACATGTTCCCGATCCGGACCGACCGGTTTTTCGGCAAGTACGAGGAGGCGGCGGATCGGATGTTGCGTCGCGGTGGGGGACCGGGCACCTCGGTGTCGGCCTTTGCCACCTCGATCGACCCGACCGACGATGGCTTTGCGCACTACACACTGGATCTGTCCCATTCGTCGACGGCGGGCGTCGACGCGATCGAAATGCTCGAACGGATGGGTTCGGGCCTGCGCCACCTCCATCTGGCCGATGGCTCGGGCGCCGCAGTTGACGAACATCTGGTCCCCGGTGAAGGTTCGCAACCCTGTGTGGAAGTGTGTAGTCGACTGGCCGCTGGCGACTTCTCCGGTTCGGTCATAT
Source organism: Williamsia sp. Y721 (assembly GCF_059683565.1). NCBI lineage: Bacteria > Bacillati > Actinomycetota > Actinomycetes > Mycobacteriales > Nocardiaceae > Williamsia > Williamsia sp. Y721. Next base: position 268,261 of record NZ_JCASNH010000001.1, read on the forward strand.
TGGAAGTCAGCAGCAGTGCGGTGAACACCAAAGCGGAGCGTCGCGAGATCCTTTCCCGCTCACTGGATTTCGCAAGAAGAAACCTCGAGCGGGCGTAACCACAGGAGTATTTTTCAGTTGTCTGTGCCCAACCTTGACATCGTCAACACCCTGCAGCAGGTCGGAGACCCGGGATCGGACCGGATCGAGTACACCGCGCAGATCGACCCCGTCTTCACCATCGGTCCCAAGGTCCACGGCGGCACCTTGCAGATGCTCACCGCCAACGCGGCGTTGGCCGGATTCATCGCAACCGCGCCCGGAGACGAAGCTCGACCATCGCCAGGAGACGAAGCCGGAGGCGGAGCTCGACCATCTGCCGGAGACGAAGCCGCGGCGTCGGGGCTCGCGCCGGTGGCGATCGCCACGAATTTCCTCGGGGCACCGGATCCCGCGGAGATCACTCTTGCGGTCTGGGTGCGCAAGCGCGGGCGGCGGGTGTCGCTTGTCGACGTCGAGATACATCAAAATGGCCGCAACCTGGTTCATTCGACGGTCACGATCGGCACTCCCGACACCGATGGCCACTATTCGGCCCCCTCGACGCTGCGGGACATGCCTGTCGAACCCGACGACGACGTGATCTACGTGCAGGACAGCCCGATGGGCGACATCATGCATCTGGGGGCGGTCCTCGACATCGCCATCGATGAGAAGTCCGTCGCCTTCGTCCGCGGTGAGAAGGCCGACCCCGTCTTCCGGATGTGGGCCCGCCCGAAAACCACCGCGCCCGACGGGCTCTTCGCGGTGCTCGCCGGAGATCTCAGTGCTCCGGTCGTGATGAACCTGCACCTGTTCGGATGGGCTCCGACCTTGCAGCTGACCACCTACCTTCGGCGCAATCCGGCACCGGGCTGGCTGCGGATCGAGTCGTCGAGCACCGAGGTCGGGCACGGCTGGTTCGAAGAGGACCATGTGGTCATCGATTCGACGGGCAGCGTCGTTGTGCAGTCCCGCCAGCTCGCGATGATCCCTGATGCCAACTGATCCCCGCCCCACAACCGGCGCACACCTACATCAATCTCAGCGTGAGAAAGTGACTTCATGACCCAGCGAATCGCAATCGTCGGCGGCGGCAACATCGGCGAGGCCCTGTTGGCCGGGCTGATCCGGACCGGCAAGCCCGTCAAAGACCTCGTCGTGGCCGAGAAGTTCGCGGCCCGGGCCAAAGAACTGACCGCCGACTACGGAGTCCGCGTCACCGACATCGCCGACGCGGTGGAAGGTGCCGCGATCGTCGTCCTGGCCATCAAGCCGGGTGACGTCGACTCGGTGCTGTCGGTGATGGCCGAGATCGAGGACATGGGTGAGCAGGAGCGGCTGACCGTGACCCTGGTCAGCGGGCTGCCCACCGCGAAGTACGAGAACGCACTGCCCGCAGGCGCGCCGGTTGTCCGGGTCATGCCCAACACGCCGATGCTGGTCGGCGAGGCGATGTGTGGGGTGTCCGGTGGTCGGTACGCCACCGAGGAGCATGTCGCGACCGTCGTGACGCTGCTCGAGACCGTCGGCAAGGTCGTTGTCGTCCCGGAAAAGCAGATGGATGCCATCACCGCGCTGTCCGGATCGGGGCCTGCGTACATGTTCCTCATGGCCGAGGCGATGGCCGATGCCGGTGTCAGTCTGGGGTTGACCCGGGCGATGGCGACCGAGCTCGCCGCCCAGACCATCCGCGGCGCCGGTGTGCTGCTGACGGACTCCGGTCTCTCTCCGGTGGATCTGCGGGCCGCGGTCACCTCCCCGGCAGGGACGACGGCGGCCGCGGTGCGCGAGTTCGAGCGGTACGGGGTCCGGCACGCGGTCTCGGAGGCGGTGCTCGCCAGCGCAGCCAAGAGTGAGTCGATCGGCAAAGCGGTGCTCTCGGCGATCGAAGTCGACTGAGGCGGCGGTCGCGTAAAAGTCCGACGCCGATGGCGGCCATACCCGATGCAATCGCATCCGGGTGCGGCCGCCATCGGCGTTTTGCCGGAAAATTTCCACAATCGGGCCGTCAATTAGGAACAATTGCCCACTCACGTCGCATTGACCCCACCCGCCACGCTAAGCTTCGTGAAGCACGTGCGTGTCTGGAGTCCGCAGGAGGGGAAGCCTGCGGCCGCGACGCGTGCACCGGAGGTATGAAATTTTCATGGCATCTGCAAATAAGTCAGGTGACAACGCCGCCGGTGGTGGAACCCAGTTCCTCACCGTCGCCGAGGTCGCAACATTGATGCGGGTCTCCAAGATGACGGTGTACCGCCTGGTGCACAACGGCGAGTTGCCTGCAGTTCGTGTAGGTCGCTCGTTCCGCGTGCATGCCAAGGCGGTTCACGACTATCTCGAGACGTCGTACTTCGACGCCGGTTAAGCCCCGGCTGCAGCAATCGCCCTTACGGGCCGTGGAGCAACATCTACGGTCCGTAAAGTGCTGACCTGCCCTCATGTCGGCATCGACCCCTGGTCGCCGGATCTGTGATCCGGAGTGGATTTCGCCACTGGTCGCTCTGGCGGTAAGGTTTGCAGGCGACCCGTTCGCCGGTGTTCTGGCGCGCGTAGTAAGTGAGCCAGCCTGTGTGGACGGCCAAAACCTGTAGGACCATCAGGTCAGATCGTGAGGAAGTTCCCAGATGGGTTCAGTGATCAAGAAGCGCCGCAAGCGCATGTCGAAGAAGAAGCACCGCAAGTTGCTGCGTCGCACGCGAGTGCAGCGCAGGAAACTCGGTAAGTGAGTTTTTTCGCTCTATAGACAGAACCCGCCGCATTGTCGGCGGGTTTTGTCGTTTCCGGGGTTCGCCGGGTCGTGACCGTGACGATCTGAACTCGATGGTTGCGATTATCGAGATGTTAACCCGGTGCACTCTGGCAAAACCTGAAACAACTTCCGTACGCTGGGCGCATGGCCGAGGGCGAGGACGGGGTGGAGTCGGCACCTTCCGTGGTTTTGGTGACGGGAGCGTCGACATTTCTCGGCGGCTATCTCACCACCCGCCTGGCCCAGAATCCGGCGATCGACCGGGTGATCGCGGTCGATTCGCTGGTCCCGTCGAAAGATATGCAGCGGCGATTCGGCCGGGCCGAGTTCATCCGGACCGATATTCGCCGGACCAGCATCGCCAAGATCATCGACCAGGCCGGTGTCGACACGATCGTGCACGCCGCGACATCGGTGATGGACACCGTCGGCCATTCGCCGGCGATCAAAGAATTCAACGTCATCGGCACGATGCAGTTGTGCGCGGCCGCCCAGCGCAGCCCGACCGTCAAGCGGTTCATCGTCCGGTCTGCCGGGATCATCTACGGGTCGAGTTCTGCGGACCCGGCGCACTTCTCTGAAGAGACCGCGGCCCGCGTCGAGCCCACCAAGGGGTACGCCCGCGACCTCATCGACGTCGAGGGGTATGCCCGCGGCCTCGGGCGACGCCGTCCGGACATGACCGTCACCATCCTGAGGCTGTCGGCGATGCTCGGTCCGAAGATCTCGACCCGGATGAGCAAGTACTTCTCGTCGGCGGTGATCCCGGTCGTGATCGGTCATGAGCCCCGACTGCAGTTCCTGCACGAGGAGGACGCGCTGTCGGCTCTCGAGCACGCCACGCTGTCCGGGCGTCCCGGGATCTACAACATTGCCGCCGACGGGGTGATGACCCTGACCCAGGCGGTGCGCCGGGCAGGCCGGATCGGGTTGCCGGTCCCTTCGACGATGCTCGGAACGGTGGCCGGCGTCTACCGGGGGATGCGGGTGACGGCGATGCAGCTCGATCAGGTCGATTACGTGACCTTCGGCCGGGTCCTCGACACCACGCGGATGCGAACCGAACTCGGATTCGTGCCCACGTATACGAGCATCGAGACGTTTGATGATTTTCTGTCGCGCAAACCATTGGAGCCGGTGATCTCGCCGGATGCCTGGTATCGCGTGGAGCGATGGGCGCGGAGGGCCGCGTTGCAGTTGACATGAACTAGCGGGTGGTTTGTTATCGGAGAACGACGTTGTCGGGTGGCGCTTAACCCGCCGGGGCAGGGACAATGAAGATGTTGTGGCGTGAATGCGACATCCAGGGGTGGCAAGCGTTGAGCTTGAGGAAGGTGCGTGCTGGTGCCGGGTCGGGACCGAACGACTGATGCGCGGACGGCAAAGGTGATCCAGCTCTATTCGAGCTCACCGGGGCCGAACGGTCGTGCGCGTCGGCGACATCCTTCGCAGGCGACCACGGGTGGGGTCAAAGTCAATCCGGAGCAACAGAATCCCGGCAACAAGACGCACCCCACGAACGGCCATCCAAACACCGACGACTTTCATCAGGCGCCGGTCACCCCGATCAGCGCCGACGTCGGGGCGAAGCTGGCGGCAGGGGAGTTCGCCGAACCCGAGCCGTCGTCGCTGCTCAGTCTCGACGGTATGCGTGGGGCGCTGGCCGATTCGATCACCGGTGCCGCCGGTTACGTTCGACAGCGGGTCACCGGCGACTACGAGATCGACGACTTCGGATTCGATCCGCACTTCACCGAATCGGTGTGGCTGCCCGCGTTGCGGGTGTTGTTCGACAAGTGGTTCCGCGTCGAGGTCAGCGGCATCGAGAACCTCCCGCTCGACGGTGGGGGACTACTGGTCGCCAACCATGCCGGAACCATCCCCATCGACGCGCTGATGACCTCGGTTGCGGTGCACGACCATCATCCGGCCAAGAGGCACCTGCGGGTGCTCGCGGCCGATCTCGTCTTCGACACCCCGTTCATCAGCGAGATCGCCCGGCGTACCGGATCGACCCTCGCCTGCACCGCGGATGCGCAGCGGTTGCTGCGTGGCGGTGAACTGACCGCGGTCTGGCCCGAGGGATTCAAGGGCATCGGCAAGCTCTACAAAGATCGCTACAAGCTGCAGCGCTTCGGACGCGGCGGATTCGTCACCACCGCGCTCCGGGCGGGTGTCCCGATCATCCCGGTGTCGATTGTCGGCTCCGAAGAGATCTATCCGATGCTGGGCGACCTCAAGCCGATCGCCCGGCTGCTGGGTCTGCCGTACCTCCCGGTGACGCCGACGTTCCCGCTGCTCGGTCCGTTGGGGCTGGTGCCGTTGCCGTCGAAGTGGAAGATCCATTTCGGAACGCCGATCGAGACCGGTCACTTCGACGAGCAGGCCGCCGACGATCCGATGGTCGTGTTCGACCTCACCGACCATGTGCGGGAAGAGATCCAGCAGACCCTGTTCAAAATGCTCAGCCGTCGCGGGAGCATCTACTTCGGTTGAGCCCGCCCAGCCCGATAGTGTGCCCTTTTGGCGTATCCCACCTGGGGTTTTGTTCGCCAAAAGGCCACATCATCGGGAGGTGCCGGGGTCAGCGGCGAAGGTGTTTGACAGCCGCGGCGGCGCCACCGCCTGCCGCACCGAGGAATACCGCGGTCGGCAGGCCGATCTTCGCGGCCTTGCGGGCCGTGCGGTAGTCCCTGATCTCCCAGCCGCGGACCCGGGCGACGTCCCGAAGGTCGGCGTCGGGGTTGATGGCCACGGCGGTGCCGACGAGCGAGAGCATCGGCACGTCGTTGTGTGAATCCGAGTACGCCGTGCAGCGCTTGAGGTTGAGCCCTTCGCGGATCGCCAGGGTTCGTACGGCATGGGCCTTGCCGAGTCCGTGCAGGATGTCGCCGACCAGGCGGCCGGTGAAGACCCCGTCGACACTTTCGGCCACGGTGCCCAGTGCTCCGGTGAGTCCGAGCCGGTCGGCGATGGTCTGAGCGAGTTCCACCGGTGTCGCCGTGACCAACCACACCTGCTGGCCGGCATCCATGTGCATCTGCGCCAGGGACGCCGTACCCGGCCAGATCTTGTCGGCGATGAACTCGTCGAAGATCTCTTCGCCGAGACGTACCAGCTCTTCGGTCTGACGTCCGGCGATGAACGAGAGGGCCTTTTCCCGGCCCTGGGCGACGTCCTCGGAGTTCTCGCGACCGGTGATGCGGAACTTCGCCTGGGCCCAGACGAACTCCATGATGTCGCGGTAGCTGAAGTAGTCGCGGGCGGCGAGCCCCCGCGCGAAGTGGATCATCGAGGCGCCCTGCACCAGGGTGTTGTCGACGTCGAAGAACGCGGCGGCGGTCAGGTCCGGCGGCACCTCGGTCGGTACGCCCGGCTCGTCCACCTCGATGGTGGCGACGGTGCCCTCGGCCGGGACGTGCAGTGAACGTTCCCGGAGCTTCGAATACGCGGCCTGCGCGCTGGCCTCGCCTGCCAGTGACTGGCGCAATTCGGCAGCGGACTGACGAAAGCGTCCGACCCGGCTCGTCAGCGGTGACAGTGGACCCGATGGGGTGGCCGGTTTCCCGGGGACGTCATCGTCGTCGTCGTCGACCGCGTCATCGTCGTGTTCGGCGTCGCGGGCGTCGTCATGGGTCCTGCCGTGGGCATGTTCGGCCGCCGGTCCCGCTGCGGTCGCCTCGTCGACGTTGTCTTCGATGCGGGGGTCGATCTCAGAATCATCGCCGCCGGTGTACCCGTCGCCTGGAGTTTGTGTCACTCCTATCGCCTCCCCTGATCGGTCCGCTTCAAGCGTAGTCGGTACGCAGTGCAAGACTGTTCGTGTGACGATCACGCTGCTCTCCCGGGCGGGTTGTGCCGCCTGCGCCCGTGCTGTTGCCGATCTGCAACCGATTCTCGACGAGTTCGGAGTCGAGTTCGAGGAGATCGATGTCGATGCGGCCGCGGAAACCGATCCATCCCTGCGCGCCGAATACGGTGATCGATTGCCAGTGGTCCTGCTAGACGGTCGTGAGCATAGCTATTGGGATGTTGATATCCCCAGGTTGGAAGCCGATTTGCGGCTGAGCGCTGGACACTAGTCCAGACTCCTGGCCAGATTTTCGAGTTTTCAGCATGAGCCGAGTTTGTGAATCGATTCACAAGCGGTACCGTGGACCGTCGAGTGGTTACGTCCGTGTAACCGAAGTGTTCGGGGTTGGACTTGCGTCCGTGATTCCCCGGACGATGCAGCCCAGATGAGGAAGACGGTCGGCATGGCGAAAAGTCCCACGTTGGGGCAGCCGGACATCCCGGGTGCCTCGGTGGCCCGGCTTGCCACGTACCTGCACGTATTGCGTTCGATCAGCGAGAGCGGCGCCCTGGTCGTCTCGTCGAACCAGCTCGCCACCGCGGCAGGCGTGAACCCCGCGATCCTCCGTAAGGACCTGTCGCATGTGGGATCCGGAGGCGTGCGCGGTGTTGGCTACGACGTCAGCCGCCTGATCGCACGTATCGCGCTGACCCTCGGCGTCGAGCACAACCACAACGTCGTGCTCGCAGGCGCCGGACATCTCGGTAGGGCCCTGGTCAGTCGGGCCGGATTCGACCGCCGGGGAATCAAGATCGTCGCGTTGGTCGATGCCGATCCGGATCTCGTCGGAACCATCGTCGCGGGCAACGACAGCGAGATGCTGGTCGGCGACCTGGGCGAGGTCGCTGCGATCTGTGCCGAACACGGCGTCGAGATCGCGGTGCTCGCCACCGCGGACGACGACGCGCAGGTCACCTGCGACGCCTTCGTGGCGGCCGGGGTGCAACAGATCCTGAACTTCACCGCCGTCACCCCGCAGGTTCCCGAGCACGTGTTCGTGCGTCCGGTCGACCTCGCGCTCGAGCTACAGGTGATGGCTTTCAATGCGGCACGCAGGCACAGTGCGGAAAACGAAGTGGAGCAACCTAATTCGTTGCCGCGCGGCCGGGCGGCGACACCCCGGGCGCGATCCAACAAGAGGTCGGTGGGCGTGTGAGTATCTTCCTGTTCGGCGTATCGCATCGCAGTGCTCCGGTCTCGATCCTGGAGCAACTCGCGGTCACCGAATACGACCGGCCGAAACTCATCGACGAACTCCTCGAGAGTTCGCAGATCAGCGAGGCCATGATCGTCTCGACCTGCAACCGGGTCGAGATCTACGCAGTCGTCGATGCCTTCCACCCGGCTCTCGAAGCCGTGGGTGAGGTGATGGGACGGCACTCGGGCATGTCGGTGAACGAGATGACCAAGTACGCCTACGTCCGCTACTCGGAGGCGGTCGTCGAACACCTGTTCTCGGTGGCGGCGGGCCTCGACTCGATGGTGGTCGGCGAACAGCAGATCCTCGGTCAGATCCGATCTTCGTACGCCAGCGCCGACGCCAACCGTTCCGCGGGCCGCGTGCTCCACGAGTTCGCCCAGCAGGCGCTCCGGGTGGGCAAGCGGGTTCACAGCGAGACCGGACTCGATCGGGCAGGCGCCTCCGTGGTGTCGGTGTCCCTGGATCGGGCCCGGGCGGTGCTTGGCCGCGAGATCTCCTCGGCCGTGGTGCTCGGCGCCGGTGCGATGGGCGGTCTGGCCGCCGCGCATCTGGCCCGTGCCGGTGTGGCCGATCTCGCGTTGGTCAACCGGACCCATGAGAAGGCTCAGCATCTGGCAGGCAACGTGGCCAAGAATCACGGCATCAACGCTCGGGCGGTCCCCATGGACCAACTGACCGAAGCGCTGGCCGATGCCGACGTCCTGGTGACCTGTACGGGCACGATCGGTGCCGTGGTGGGAGTCGGGCAGGTGCACTCCGCGCTGGCCCGGCGGACTATTGAGAGCCCGCTGGTGATCTGTGATCTTGGTCTCCCCAGAAACGTCGATCCGGCGGCCGCGCGGCTGCCGAACGTGCAGATCATCGACATCGAGGGCCTGCGCGGCGACGAGGCCACCAAGGCTGCCGACGCCGATGAATCGGCTGCCCGCGAGATCGTACTGGCGGAGCTCGCCGACTACATGACCCACCAGCGTCAGGCCGAGGTGACGCCCACCGTGACCGCGCTGCGGCAGCGTGCGGCCGAGGTTGTCGAGGGTGAGATCCTGCGGCTGGAAAGCCGCCTGCCGGGCCTCGATGACCCGCAGCGTGACGAGGTCGCGAAGACTGTTCGCCGGGTTGTAGACAAACTCCTGCACGCGCCGACGGTGCGCGTCAAACAACTTGCGAGTACTCCGCAGGGTGATCAATACGCCGAGGCGCTGCGTGAGCTTTTCGAGCTCAAACCTGGTGCAGCAGAATCGGTTTCAACTCCTGAAGTCGGTCTCGGTGAGGCCGACGCACCCCGAAAGGGTCACTAGAAATTGAGCTCTTCGTCACGCCGCACTCCGATCCGGATCGGCACCCGGGGTTCCTTGCTGGCCACCACTCAGGCCGGCACCATTCGTGATGCCCTGATCGCTGCCGGGCATCCGGCCGAGCTTGTCATCATCAAGACCGCGGGCGACCAGTCGTCCGATCCGGTGCAGCAGATCGGCGTCGGTGTCTTCGTCACCGCCATCCGCCAATCGTTGACCGCGGGCGACGTCGACGTCGCGATCCACTCCTACAAAGATCTCCCGACCGCGCCCGAGCCGGGCCTGGTCATCGCGGCAACCCCGACCCGCGAAGATCCCCGAGATGCGCTGGTCGCAGCGGGTGGCAAGGTGCTGGGCGAGCTGCTGCCCGGTGCCACCGTCGGCACCTCGGCCCCGCGACGGGCCGCGCAGCTTAGGGCATTGGGTCTCGGTTTGGAAATCCGCCCCCTTCGAGGCAATCTAGATTCTCGGTTGGGCAAAGTCGCCAGCGGTGAACTCGACGCGGTGGTGGTGGCCAGGGCCGGACTGGTACGTATCGGACGGGCTGATGAGGTCACCGAAGCGTTGGATCCGGTCCAGGTGCTACCGGCGCCTGCACAGGGAGCTTTGGCCGTGGAGTGCCGTGAAGACGATGCCCAACTGGTGAGCATTCTCGCCGAGTTGGATGATCCGTCCACCCGTGCGGCGATTGACGCCGAGCGTGCGGTACTCGCGGCCCTCGAGGCCGGGTGCACCGCGCCGGTCGGTGCGATGGCCGAAGTGGTCGAGTCGATCGACGAAAGCGGGCGCATCTTCACCGAGCTGTCGCTCCGCGCGACGGTGGTGGCCGAGGACGGATCTGATTCCGTTCGGGCCTCGGTGGTGGGCCCGGTCTCGAGAGCGACCGAACTAGGCCGAGAACTTGCCGCAGAACTGCTGGAACTGGGAGCGAAAACGCTCCTCTAGGACCGGCGGGCCGAGCTACAGCCCCGAGTGGGGCAGGAGAGCAACATGAGCCGAACCAAAAAGGTCATCACGCCTGGACGAATCCTCTTCGTCGGGGCAGGACCCGGCGATCCCGGGTTGCTGACCGTCCGCGCCCGCACCGCGATCGAGAACGCCGTCACGGTGTTCATCGACCCCGACGTGCCGTCCGCGGTCGTCGCGCAGATCGGTGCCGGATCCGGTGAGCCGACCTCGTCGAAGACGGAATCGTCACGTTCGGGTGCCACAAAACCGAGCAAGCAAGACATTAGCGCCGCGGCCGAGGGTGCGGATCAGCAGGGTGCGCAACAGCCTGATGCCGACGCCGCTGACGACGACAACAACCAGGTCAGCAACGTGCGGCCGGCTCTTGGCGACCCCAATGAGGTCGCCAAGACGTTGGTGGCTACCGCGCGGGAGGGCCACGATGTGGTCCGCCTGGTCGCCGGTGACCCGCTGACCACCGATTCGGTCCTGGCCGAGGTCAATGCCGTGGCCCGCACGCAGGTGCAGTTCGAGGTCATCCCGGGATTGCCCGCCACGGCCGCTGTACCGAGCTATGCGGGTATGCCGCTGGGCTCGGCTCATGCTGTGGCCGATGTGCGCGGAGAGGTCGATTGGGCGGCCCTGGCCGCTGCTCCCGGACCGCTGGTGCTGCACGCGACGTCGGGACATCTCGCCGAGACCGCCAGTGCGCTGACCGAGAACGGTCTGGCCCCCCAGACGCCGGCTGCGATCACCGTCAACGGCACCACCTGCCAGCAGCGCACGATCGAGGCCACGCTGGCGACCCTCAACGAGAGCGGCAGCGCCCTGACCGGGCCGCTGATCGTCACCATCGGCAAGGTCGTCGCCGCGCGCGCCAAGCTGAACTGGTGGGAGTCGCGGTCGCTGTACGGGTGGACCGTGCTGGTGCCGCGCACCAAGGATCAGGCAGGCGACATGTCGGATCGGCTCGTGACACACGGTGCCATCCCGATGGAGGTCCCGACGATCGCGGTCGAACCACCTCGGAGCCCGGCTCAGATGGAGCGTGCGGTCAAGGGTCTGGTCGACGGCCGTTACCAGTGGGTGGTCTTCACCTCCACCAACGCGGTTCGCGCGGTCTGGGACAAGTTCGCCGAATTCGGTTTGGACGCAAGGGCTTTCAGCGGCGTGAAGATCGCCTGCGTGGGCGAGGCCACCGCCGAGAAGGTGCGTAGCTTCGGTATCAACCCGGAACTGCTGCCCACCGGCGAGCAGTCGTCGCTGGGGTTGCTCGAGGACTTCCCGCCCTACGACGACGTCTTCGATCCGGTGAACCGGATCCTGTTGCCGCGCGCCGACATCGCCACCGAAACCCTGTCCGAGGGCCTGCGTGGCCGCGGGTGGGAGATCGACGATGTGACCGCGTACCGCACCGTTCGGGCCGCGCCGCCGCCGGCCGAGACCCGCGAGATGATCAAGACCGGTGGTTTCGACGCGGTCTGCTTCACCTCGTCTTCGACGGTCCGCAACCTCGTCGGTATCGCCGGGAAACCGCATGCGCGCACGATCGTCGCCTGCATCGGTCCGAAGACCGCCGAAACCGCGACCGAGTTCGGTCTGCGAGTGGACGTGCGTCCGGAGAACGCGTCGGTGCAGGAACTCGTCGACGCGCTCGCCGAGCATGCTGCCCGTCTGCGGGCCGAGGGTGCACTGCCTCCTCCGCGTAAGAAGGCCCGTCGCTCGCGCTCGTAGGCTTGGTCTCATGACCGCACCTTTCGATCGACCTGCCCTTACCGATCGACCTGCCCTTACCGATAGACCCCGTCGGCTACGCAACACCCCGGCCATTCGCCGGCTTGTTGCCGAGACATCGCTCGAGGCGCGCCATCTGGTGTTGCCGATGTTCGTGGCCGACGGGCTCGATGAGCCCCGTCCGATCAGTTCGATGCCCGGGGTTGCTCAGCACACCGTCGAGTCGCTGCGGCGGGCCGCCGAGGCGGCCGTCGAGGCGGGTGTGGGCGGTCTGATGCTGTTCGGAGTTCCGAAGTCGCAGGACAAGGACGCCGTCGGTACCGCAGGCACCGACCCCGACGGCATCCTCAACGTCGCGCTGCGGCAGCTGCGGAGTGATCTCGGTGATTCGACCGTGATCATGGCCGACACCTGTCTCGACGAGTTCACCGATCACGGCCACTGCGGTGTCCTACGTCCGGACGGTGCGGTGGACAACGACGCCACGCTCACCCGCTACACGGAGATGGCCGTCGTGCAGGCGCGTTCCGGTGCGCACATGGTCGGTCCCAGCGGAATGATGGACGGTCAGGTGGCCGCGATCCGCACCGCGCTCGACGATGCCGGCTTCATCGACACCGGGATTCTGGCGTACACCGCGAAGTACTCGTCGGCGTTCTACGGCCCGTTCCGCGAGGCGGTCGACTCGTCGCTGGAGGGTGATCGCAAGTCGTATCAGCAGAATCCGGCCAACCTGCGGGAGGCGACCCGCGAACTGCACCTGGATCTGGCGGAAGGCGCCGACATCGTGATGGTGAAGCCGGCGATGCTCTACCTCGACGTGCTCCGGCGAATCGCCGACGAATCCGATGTTCCGGTCGCCGCGTACCAGATTTCCGGTGAATACTCGATGATCACAGCTGCTGCCGAGCGCGGATGGATTGATCGGGATGCGGCCATCGCCGAGTCCCTGCTTGCCATCCGGCGGGCCGGAGCTGACATCGTCCTCACTTATTGGGCACATGAGGTTGCATCTGCGCTACATTGACAATCGCAAGCAATAAGTGATTGTTCATCGGGGTGGGGCCTGATGGCGCGACCGGGGTGCTGGGGGAACAGCTGTGTCGGATCAACCGAGTCGTCTCGAAGTGGCGTTTGCCAGATCCATCGAACGCAGGCGAGGGGCGGCCGGCCCATTTCACAGTCGAGATGACCTGTACAACTTCGTGAGTCAGCTTCGATGTGAAGGTATCCCGGTCGAGGCATCGGCCGCCGTACTCGGCTTCGATCCCATGGATTTCCGGCAATGGATGGACAAGGACTCCGTGGTTCAGTGCCCCTCGGGCCACACCCGCAACGCTTCGGGGCAGGTGCTCCCACTGGTCGACACCTCACGTCCAGTGCCGAAACGGAATCGTCAGGAGCCTCCGCCGAGCGACCAACTGCGGCGCGCTTTTGACGGTCCGGTCCGAAAACGGGCAGCCGAGCTCTTTCCCGAACCGCCTCCCGACGAAGCGGGTTGGTTCCCGCTGGTGCGGTTGCTGGCCGGCGAGGGGGTGCCGGTGGACGTCAGTACCGCGATCCTCGGTGTGAACCTCGATGCCTACCGGTACTGGATGGCCGACGGCCGACGCCAGATCACCAGCGCCGTCGGTGACTCGGGAAGGCCTGCCTGAGCGGCGCCAACTACGCTGGGACGCATGTCCGTGCCCCCCACGCCCCATGGCCAGAACCCACACAGTGGGTACCCGGCCGGCCAGAGTCCCGGCGCCGGGTCGGAGCCCACATCCACCAAACCGACCATCCCGAATGCCACGGCGATCGCCACCGAGCTGTGGATCCTGGTGATCGTGGCCCAGTGCGTCATCTTCGGGTCGCAGTATCGGCAGTTCTTCGACACCGCCGACGACGTCGCCAAGGACAATCCGGACGCACAACTGCCCGACGGGGTGATCTGGGCGGTCATCGCAGTCACCGGTCTGGTTCTGGCGGCGGTTTTTGCCGGGCTGAGCTGGCTGGCCCGGATCGGGTACAACTGGGCGCGTCTGGTCCTGGGATTCTTCAGTTTCTTTCTCGTCGTACAAACGGTGTCGGCATTCTTCGCGGACAGTTCCGACACCTGGGTGATGGTCCCGAATGTGATCGGCGGTGTGGCCGCGCTCGGTGCGGGTGTGCTGCTCATGCATCGCGATTCGGACACGTACTGCAAGAACATGACGCGGTGGCGCAAACAAAAGAAGCAGCAGCCGCCGTCGTACTACAACCCACAGCACTACAACCCACAGCACCACAACCCACAGCACTACGACACACAGCACTCCAACACCCCGTCTCCGCAGCAGCCCTATTACGGACAGCCGCAGCAGTACGGACAGACGCAGCAGTACGGACAGCCCCAGCAGTACGGGCAGCCCCAGCAGTACGGGCAGCAACAGTCGCCTGGTGAGCAACCCCGATACGGTGGCGAACCCGGATATCCACCCGCGGGATATCGACCGCCCGCAGGTCCTGATGACTACAGTCCAGAAGACAACAGACCTGACCCAGGAGACCGAACGTGAGCAGCAAGCCCGTCGAACCGGCCGCACCACCGACCCTGGTCACGCGCGCCTACTGGCTGTGGACGATCAGTGGCGCGCTGATGGGTCTGTATGGAATCGCGCTCATCGTCGCGAGTCTGATCGAGGGTATCGGCGGGTTCGTCGCACTCGGGGTTTTCTTCACGGCCATCGGAGCCGCATTGATCTTCGCGGCGCGTAAGGCCTTCTCCGGCGATCAGCGGTGGCGTTCGGCGTTGGCCGTGTTCACCCTGATGCTCGTTGCCCTCGGGATCATGGCCTCGTTCTTGATCAAGGGTGCGGCCGCCCTGCCCCTGCTGTTCAGCGTCGTCGCGCTCATCGGGTCGATGATGGCGTTTCGCCCCTCGTCGGAGCCCTGGTTCGAAGACGCGAAATGAGCGGCGATCGCGAGTTGGATCCAGCGGAGGGCGAGACCCTTTTCTATGAGCCGGGCGGTGCCTGGTGGGTGGTTGCCATCGGCCCGGTGCTCTGTCTGATCGTGTTCATCATGGAGATCGTCGGCGGCGGTCAGCTGCATTGGCCGGCATTGCTGGCCTTCGCGGTGCTCATCGGCGGGTTCTCTCTGCTGCAGGTCTATGCCGCGCGCGCCCATGTCAGTGTCCGGCTGACCGAGGCATCGTTGCGTCAGGGTGCGCAGACCATCCGCCTCGACGAGATCGAAGAGATCTTCCCCGAAAATCACGGCCACGAGCACGCGAAGTGGGAGAGCGCACCCGCGCTCGGTGAGCTGTCCGCGGTGCCTCGGCGCCGCGGCGGTGTTGGCGTGAAACTCAACAGCGGCCGTTTGGTTCAGGCCTGGGCCCGGGACGTGGACCGTTTCCGGTCCGAGCTGGTGCAGGCACATCAGGCCGTGCAGATGGGGCTGGGCCCCAAGCGCCCGCGCGACGACGCACCCGACTGACGGGACGCGACCACCGCGTCCCGCCATCGGGCGTGCCGATTTCGCCGATGGTCAGGCGGTCTGATCGTCGATCATGGCGGTCCGCAGGAGTTCCTCGGGTACGGCGAATCCGTCCACCAGGGTGCGGGCGTGGGGCCGCAGGCTCAGGCACAGTTCGTTGACGCCCCGCCGGATGGCCTTGGCGCGTTCGACGGACACGTGCCGGTGCATCAGGAACCAGTCGAGGTCGGCTTCCAGCGTCGAATAGACGAACAGGTCGCAGACCTTGCCGAGCAGTTCGGTACCGGCTTTGCTGTCACATCGGTCGATCGCCTCGATGAACGCTTCGAGCACCACCCGTTCGATGTGTGCGGTGCCGACTTTGAGCAGGTGGTCCTGTGCGCCGTTGAACACCTCGAAGGGGTCGTTGTCCTCGTCGGTGGCGCGGCGCAACCGGTTGGCACAGGTCCGCAGCAGATGATCCTCACGGTTGCGCAGCAGCCGGATCTGAGTGCCGCGGTTGGTGAGGTCGGATTGTTCGGGATCTTCGTCGCTGCCGTCCATGAGTGTCTGCACCACCTGGCGTGCGGCGGACTTCTCGAGGAAGACGTCGCGGGCCATCCCGGCGATGAACCGGGCCCAGCCCACCGCGTTCAGGCCGCGCACGTCGTCGGAGTAGGCCGAGAGCAGTTCCTTGGCCACCAGCTGGGTCAGGACGGTGTTGTCACCCTCGAACGTGGTGAACACGTCGATGTCGCCACGCAGGATCGACAGCTGGTTCTCGTCGAGGTAGCCCGCCCCGCCGCAGGCCTCACGGCAGACGTTGATGGTGTTGGAGGCATGCCACGTGGTCATCGCCTTCAAACCGGCTGCGGCGGTTTCCAATTCGCGTTGCCGGTCCTCGTCCGCGCTCTCCGCCGACTGGACTTCGTGGAGCTCTTCGATGATCTCGTTCTGGGCGAACGCGAGCGCGTACGACTTCGCGATCAGCGGCAGCAGCTTGCGCTGATGACCCAGGTAGTCCATGACGGTGATCTCGTCGGTCGAGTCCGGCGACTCGAACTGCTTGCGCGCCAAGCCGTATCGGGTGGCGATGGTGAGTGCTTTGCGGCTGGCGGCGCCCGCGGTGGCGGCGACACTGACCCGTCCGCGGATGAGCGTGCCGAGCATCGTGAAGAAGCGGCGGTTCTGATTCTCGATCGGGGACGTGTAGGTGCCGTCCGCCGTGACGTCGGCGTAACGGTTGAGGAGGTTGTCGCGTGGGACGCGGACATGGTCGAAGGTGATGCGCCCGTTGTCCACTCCGGTGAGTCCACCTTTGTAGCCGCAGTCGCTCGTGGTGACGCCGGGCAGATCGTTGCCGTCGGCGTCACGGATCGGAACGACCAGACAGTGCACACCGCGACTGGTGGGTTTTTCGCCGGGGCCACCGGTGATCAACTGCGCGAACACCGCCGCAACCCTGGCGTGCTGCGCGGCGCCGCCGATGTAGTCCTTGCGCGCGAGATGGGTCGGCGAATGGATGATGAACTCATCGCCGGCCGGATCGTAAGTAGCCGTGGTCTGCAGCGCCTGCACGTTGGAACCGTGTCCGGTCTCGGTCATGGCAAAGCAGCCGAGTACGTCGAGGTTGATCAGGCCCTCCACGTACTTCTGGTGATGGCGCTCGGTGCCGAGGTTCTCGATGGCGCCACCGAACAGACCCCACTGGACGCCGGCCTTCACCATGAGTGACAGGTCGGCGTAGCCGAGCAGTTCGATGGCGGTGATCGATGCACCGATGTCGCCGGTTCCGCCGTGCTCTTCCTGGAATCCGGCACGGGCGAAGCCGAACTCGGTCAGTTCGCCCATGACTTCGAGCATCCGGGCGCGGGCCTGCTCCAGCGACCGAGACGGATCGGGGAGCAGGTCGGCCCGGTTCAGTTGTTCCCGAACGTGTTCCCGTGTACTTCGCCACCGGCCGTCGAGTGCGATCCGGAGATTGTCGACGAGCAACGCATCGTCTGCGTCTGGGGTTTCGGTACCCGGAAGATCGGCCGGGACGTCGTCAGAGCTGGCTTCGATGGCAGTCATGAATTCGAGCCTACCCAGCGGAGGCGACGCTCAACCCCGCATCACCACTGAGTCCCCATCACGTAGCGGGGACGATCGTGATGGCGTCGAGCCGTTCGAGGATGAAATCACCCGAGATGACCGGTGGTCGCCCGGACTCCGCGCCGATCGGTGGTTCCAGGGGCGTCACCACGGCGTCGTGATTGGCCTCATAGAAGAAGATCAGCGAGACGAGGTCCTCATCCGGGGCATCGGCCTGCGGTGGCAGGACGCGGTGACGTCCGGCCGGCCAACGACCTCCGGTCCAGTATTCGAGGAGATCGCCGATGTTGATCGTCAGCGCGGACGGATCGTATGGCGCGTCAGCCCATCCGCCTTCGGTGCTGTAGACCTGCAGTCCGCCGGCGCCCGGCTCGCGGTCGAGGACGGTCACCGTGCCGAAGTCGGTGTGGGGGCCGATCCGGTACTGACCGTCTTCGACCGGCCCGGTCTCGGTGATCGCGGGGTAGTGGTTGATGTTCGAGGTCCATGTTGCGAGATTTGTCCGGCCGAGAAAAGGATTGGCCTCACCGGTCAGGCCCAGCGAGGCGGCCATCAGATCCAGCAGGTCGTCAGACAGGGACTTCATCTGCTTGCAGTAGTCCACGAACAACTCGTGCAGGCGCGGGACCTCCTGCGGCCAGAGGTCCGGCGGGAACCACAGGGCGTCGACCTCCGGATCGCCTACCGGCGTCTGCGCGCCACAGTTGTAGGTCTCCTTCAGATCCGGCGGGGTCTCGGTGCCTTCGGCGTATCCGTTGGCCTCCATCCCGGGACCGATCCAGCCGCGGCCACCCACCGCGACGGCGTACTTTTCTTTCACTTCGGTTGGCAGCGCGAAGAACTCGCGTGCCGCCGCCCGCAGTGCGGCGGGGAGTTCCGGGTCGATGCCGTGTCCGGTGACCAGGAGGAATCCGGCCTGTTGCAGGCTCCTGTCCACGGCCGCGCACAGTGCATCGGCTGCTTCGCCGCCGGAGCGCCACTGCGAGATGTCAACAGTCAGAATGGGACTGCTCACGACATGCTCTCCTTCGATGTCTCCGTGTCATCGGCAACACCGATGTCTTCATTCCACAGGAGCGGGTTGAGGTCGATGAACTCCGACATCATCGACACGCAGTCGGGATCGTCGAGCACGGTCACCGAGACGCCGTTCTCGATCAGCCAGTCCTCGCCGCCGCGGAATGTGGTGTTCTCGCCGATGATCACGGTCCCGATGTTGAACTGCCGGATCAGGCCGCAGCAGTACCAGCACGGTGACAGCGTGGTGACCATGATCGTGGACCGATAGTCGGTCTGCCTGCCGGCATTGCGGAACGCGTCGGTTTCGCCGTGGACGCAGGGATCGTCGTTTTGTACCCGACGGTTGTGGCCGCGGCCGAGGAGCGTCCCGTCGGCGGCGAACAGAGCCGCTCCGATGGGGATCCCGCCTTCGGTCAGGCCCTGTCGGGCTTCGGCGTACGCAATCTCGAGCAAGGTGGTCGGGGAAACATCGAGGGATGTCGTCATGCCAGCAACGGTGCCCGTGATGCGTCACCGCGGCAACTGACATAGTGTCCCGGTAGCAATGCTGACCGGCGTGCATTTCGTCTGGTCCCTAAGTCGATCGCCTGAGAAAGGGACGCCATGGTCCTGACATTGCGTGACGTGCTCGACCGGCATCTCGCGGCCGCCGACCCGCAGGTCCTGAGCGGCTATGACGGGCTCGACAACGAGGTCCGGTGGGTGCACTCGAGTGAGATCTTCGAGATCGGGCCGCTGCTGTCGGGCGGAGAACTGCTGCTGACCACGGGCCTCGGACTGGCAGGGGTCGATGCAGGCACGCGTCGGCACTACATCCGGGAACTCGCGCAACGCAAGGTTGCCGGCGTCGCGATCGAGATGGGTCGGACCTTTGACGAGGTGCCCGACGAGATGGTGCGCGAGGCCTCGACCGTGCACTTTCCGTTGATCGCCCTGCGCACGGTGATCCCGTTCATCGACCTGTGCCGGTCTGCCAACACAGATCTGGTGTCGGGCGAGGTTGCCCTGTTGCGCCGGCGCAGTGAGCTGGGTACCGCGTTGCACACCGAGATGGCGGCGGGCAACGGTGCGCCTGCGATGCTGAAACGTATTGCGGCCGCGGCTGGTTGCCCCCTTGTGCTGCTCGGGAGCGGCAACGCGCTGATGGCCGCCGAGGGCGTCGACGACGACCATTCGGCGTGGCAGGCGGTGGATGCGCAGGTGGCATCGGTTCCGGTGGGGATGCGAGGGGAGGTTCTCGCAACGCTGGTCGCCGGTCCCGGATCGCCACTGGATCGGGCCGGATTGGTCAGCATGCTCGAGCTCGGGGCAGGGCCCCTCGGAGTGACGCTTTCGTTGTCGCGGGAGCTCGGTGGACTTCCGCATCGGGCCGCGTCGTCGTTGATCTCGGATCTGCTCGACGCCCGTATCGATCGGCGATCCGATCTGATGATGCGGTTGGGGGCCGCAGGTTTTCGGCCGTCGGCCTCCGCCCGGATTGTTCCTGTCGCGGTTGATGTCCCGACACCGCGGATGGCCTCACAACTGAGTGCCTCTGCCGCCAAACGGATCTCGGCGCAGTCGATGCACGCGCAGGTACATGCGACCGCGTACGCCCTGATCGCCCCGTCGAGACTCGATCGCGATGCCGTCACTGAGATCGTGGGTGCGTATGCAGGCGGCTCCGGCGCGGCGACAGTGGTGGTGGGCGATCCCTGCCGCCTTGATGCGCACGAACTCTCGTCGGCGCTGGTGCGGGTGCGCCATGCATTGTCGCTCGCGGTGGCCGATCGGCGGTCGGGTTCACACTCCGATGCGGTGACGTCGGTCCGGGCGCTGGCCGCGGACCTGGCGGTGGAGACCTTGCCGGATGGCGTCCGGTCGGAGTTGGCCGCCGCAGCGCTCGGCCCGGTGATCGCCTGGGACAACGACCACGGCTCGGAGTTGATCCACACCCTCGAAGTGCATCTGCGGAACGGCTGCAGCGCCACCCGGTCGGCGGCGGCGCTGAATCTGGGGCGGCAGAGTCTGTATCAGCGCCTCGAACGTATCCGAGGACTGGTCGGATTCGATTTCACTGCGCCGCAAACCTATCCGGGATTGTTGATGGCCCTGTGCGCTCATCGCGCACAGGGCCGTCGCAGAGCCGACTGATCAGAACCACTTGTGGAGCAGTTCGAGGGGTGATCAGCGGCTCGGGTCATCAACTGTCAGATCAACGGGCGGGGGTTGATCAGACTGCCTGGTAGTCCTTGTTGATCTTCTTGCTGCACAACAGGATGTAGCCGAAGAAAGCAATGATGAATCCGACGAAGAAGGCGATGTCACCGAGTTCCGGCACAGCATCGGCCACGTAACCGACCCAGCGTTCCTGATTGCCGAACAGCAACACCGAGACCACCAGGGCGACCAGGAAGGTGAAGAGTCCACCCCAGTTGGAGTATTTGGAGTCGTAGAGGAATCCGGCGATGGGCCGGTTTCGGCGCAGCAGTTGGTCGGCGAACACGATGCCCAACCACGGTCCGATCCAATAGGCGACGATCAGCAGGAACGTCTCATAGTTCGCCGCGGCATCGGCGAGGGCCCACCAGGCGACCAGGAATCCGACCACACCGAAGACCGCGGTGACCAGAGCGCGCTGGATACCGACCGAGAACTTGAATCCCATTGTCACAAAGGCCATCGCGCCCGAGTAGAGGTTGATCGCGTTGGCCGCCACGGCGCCGACGGCGATCGCCAGCAAGGTGAGGTTGGCAACGACCGA
This sequence comes from Williamsia sp. Y721, assembly GCF_059683565.1. Lineage (NCBI taxonomy): Bacteria > Bacillati > Actinomycetota > Actinomycetes > Mycobacteriales > Nocardiaceae > Williamsia > Williamsia sp. Y721. The sequence continues at coordinate 289,357 of NZ_JCASNH010000001.1, forward strand.
AGGCATCGACGAGGTGAACGCGTCGGTGTAGTTGAGGTCGGCGTCGAAGCCGATCGTGACCGATGCCGCGCCGATCGCCATCAGAACGGTGGTGGAGATGAACAGGCCGCTGGATGCGAAGAATCCGGTCTGGAGCTTGGATACATTCGCCGGAAGGTAGCGGGTGAAGTCGGCAGCATAGGGCGTCCAGCCTGCGGTGTATCCGAAGGCTGCGCCGACGGTCAGCAGGAATCCGCCGAGGGTACCGCCGCTCTCGCCCAATGACGGCATCGAAAGGTCGGCTTCACTGAAGATGAAGATGCCTGCGATCACGAAGATGACCGCAAGGACCGGTGCAGCGGCCCGTTCGAACCTCTGGACCAGGTTGTGCCCGAAGAACGCGAAGCTCGTCTGCAGGAGCACGATGATGAGCAGCGCGATCGCCGACGGCACGCCGATGAGTGTGTTGAGGGCCAGTGCGCCGCTGACGCTGTTGGTTGCGAACCAGCCGATGCCACACATCACCGCCATGAAGGATGCCGGGACGATGTTGCCTCGGTACCCGAAGCCCAAGCGGCCGAGCACCATCTGTGGCACACCGTGAAGCGGGCCGCGCGCGGACAACAGGAAGTGGGCCGCGGCGCCGAGCAGATTGCCCAGTGCCATCGCGGCGATGGCCTGCCAGAAGGTCAAACCGAAGTAGAGAACCGCGAGTATGCCCAGGAAGATGGTGGCGAATTCCAGGTTGGGGGCGGTCCAGGTCCAGAACAGGCCGCGGGGCTTGCCATGGCGTGCCTCAAGCGGGATGAACTCGTTACCACCCGGCTCCACTGCGAGAACTTTGTCGCCGTAGGTGCCCGATGCAGTCTCCGGTTCCGGAGTGGTGCGGGGCGTCGTGGATGTCATTGCGCAACAGTCTCCCGCGCAGGAGCAAGCTGCAACTGACATTTCGTCGGTTGGGATTACCGATTCGGCAGTCGGATTGTCCGAATCGGTAGGCAAACGACCAGCCGGTTGCCATGGTGCTGCGGCCGCAACCCGTCAATTCATCTGGAGCGGACTTCATCCGGCTACCTGGAGCGGACTTCATCCGGCCGGCTGGACTGACTTCGTGGGCGGCAGCACCACGCACTTTCACGCTATGGAGTTGTCAAGGATGCGTGCGCGGTCCCGACGAGAGCTCGGGTGCGCTGGTGGTGGAGAAGTGGTGACGGTGGTGAAGTTGGTTCAGGCGGCGAGGGTGAGGGTTCGCCGGTTGTAAGCCGGTAAAGGTTTTCGTTGCGGGTCGATGTCGGCCGGTGGGATCAGCCACGGGTGTCCGTCGGAACCCATGATGACGTCCCAATCGGTGTTGTGGACCGCCATATGGCAGGTCCGGCACAGCAGGCACCCGTTTATCCAGGGTGGTGAGGCCGCCGTCGACGAAGTGCACGATGTGATGACAATCCGACCAGCCGGCCTTGGCCCCATACTTGATGCAGCAGGTGTCGCGGATGATGATCGCCTTGCGGACCAAACCCTTGAACAGACGTTTCGGCGGACTCAGATCGATGGGGACTTGCTGTGCGTCGAGGGTGATCGTGGTGATCGACGAATCACACGCCAACATCGCGGCAGTCGCCTCGGTGGCCGGACCCATCCAGGCAGCGAGGCAGCCTCGGGATGATCGGCGGGCACGGTCACCATCACCTCGGTCCGCGGCGCCGACACCAACGTCTGTCCACCACCACCGCAATCCAGAAGTTGGTGCAGCGCATCAGCTCGGCGTTGGGTGGGGCTTCGACCGTCATCCGAGCCATCCGGTTCAGGGCGCCCTTTGGACCAGAAGTCCAACGCGGAGAACAGCTTTTCACCGATCACCGCATCCACATCGAACGTGCCGACACAGCGGCCCTCACGGACTGCATACTCCAGGCTGTTCAGTGACCGGTCTTCCGCCGGCGGTGGCCCGCCGGTGTCCCTGGACCCGTCCGGTGAATAGCCGGCAGTACGATCCAGACCCATCAAGCCTGCGCTGATGCGTAACCAGCGGTACGCCGATACTGGTGCAGCACCGCTGGCCTGCAACAACTTTGATGTGGTCGAACCCGCCTTACGCGCCATCCCCGATTCATCGATCACCGCGGCGCACACCGCGAGTTGATGCTCCGTCGCGTTACGCAGGGTGATCAGATCCTTCGCCATACCCAGCGTCACAGTTGGATCATCGGGTAAGACCAGATCAACCAAATCGTCGACCATCTCGAGAAGTCGCATAGCACAGCACCTTCCAAGGAGAGAACAAACCGGGGGCGTCGACCGGAGTGTCTCTGCGGGGAAGGCGTCAGATACGTCGTACTTGTGGTCGACTGACTCCACCGAACTCAATCGAACGCGTGTTCGCAAGGGTGTAGTCAATCGGATGTGGTTCGGCTACAACATCTTTCGATAGCCTGACGAAGTAGATGGGCGATCGGTGAGCGCAACTAGCGGAGGGATGGCTGTTGCTGGGTGATGCAGTGGATGCCGCCGCCGCGTTCGAAGAGGGGCCGAGCATCGATGGTTCGCACTGTCCGGCCAGGGTAGACGTCGCCGAGTATCTCCGCGGCCTCGTGATCGTTGGGGTCGCCGAAGCTGCAGGCGATGACGGCACCGTTGATGACGAGGTGGTTGATGTAGCTGTAGTCGACCGGTCCTTCGTCGTCGGTCAGGACGGTGGGCGCCGGTATGTCGATGATCTCCCAGCCGGGTTCGGCGGCGGCGATGGTGGCCTTGATCTGCTTGCTGACGGCGAAGTCGGGATGGTTCGGATTCCGTTGATCGTGCACCAGCACCACCCCCGGTGACGGCATCGCGGCCACGATGTCGACGTGCCCACGGGTGCCGAACTTCTCGTTGTCACGAGTGAGGCCGTGTGGCAACCAGATCGCGCGGTCGGCCCCGATGGTCCGGGCAAGCTCGGCCTCGACCTGCGTTTTGGTCCACGTGCTGTTACGCCCGTCGCCGAGCTGCACCGACTCCGTGACCAGGACGGTTCCTGCCCCATCGACCTGAATGCCGCCGCCCTCATTGATCATTGGCGAATCGATGAGTTCGGCGCCGGCGCGCTCGGCGATGAGTTCTCCGATGTGCTGGTCCTTGTCCCACCGTGCCCACTCGGCCGCACCCCAGCCATTGAAGACCCAGTCGACCGCGCCGAGGCGACCGTTGTCGTCGAGGACAAACGTCGGCCCGATGTCGCGTGCCCACGCATCATTCAGCGGTGCCTCGATGATCTCGATCTCGGACGACAGGTAATCGCGGGCCGGACCGATCTCGCCCGGGTCGACGATCATCGTGACCGGTTCGAACTCCACGATGGCGTGGGCGACGGCGGCCCAGGTGCTGCGGGCCGCGTCACGAGCCACCGTGGTGTCGCCCAGCGAATAACCCTGGACCGGAAAGGCCATCCAGACCCTGTCCTGCGGAGCGCTTTCCGCGGGCATGTGCCAGTTGCTCATCGGATGCTCCTCGTCGGGGCTAGGTCAGGGCGATGTACTTCGTGGTCAGATACTCGTAGATACCCTCGGAGCCACCCTCGCGCCCGATGCCGGACTGTTTGACGCCGCCAAACGGCGCGGCGACGTCGGAGATCACACCCCGGTTGATACCCACCATGCCGGATTCTACCTTGTCGGCCACGCGCAGTGCGCGGTCGAGGTCGGTGGTGTAAAGGTAAGCGGCTAAGCCGAATTCGGTGGAATTCGCTGCGTCGATGGCCTCGGTCTCTGTGGTGAATGTGCTGATCACGGCAACGGGGCCGAAGATCTCGTTCTTGGCGATCTCGGCGTCTGCGGCAACCTGGTCGAGCACGGTCGCCGGGTAGAAGCATCCGGCGTCATCGGCCGGATCGGCGCCGAGGCGAACCCGCGCACCGGCTGCCACCGCGTCGGACACGGCGGTGGCAATGGACTGCTGCTGTTTGCTGTTGACCATCGGTCCCAGGGTCGTCTTCGGGTCGTAACCCGGGCCGAGCACCATCGCCTTCATTTTCGCGGCCAGGGCGGTCGTGAACTCTTCGGCGATATCTTCGTGTACCAGAAAGCGATTGGCCGCGGTACAGGCCTCGCCGCCGTTGCGGGTCTTGGCAGCAAAGGCGCCTTCGACCGCAAGTTCGAGGTCGGCGTCGGCAAAGACCAGGAACGGTGCGTTACCGCCGAGTTCCATGGAGGTCCGTTGGACATTTGCAGCAGCATCGCCGAGCAGCGTGCGACCAACTTCGGTCGAACCGGTGAAGCTGATCTTGCGGACCCGGGGGTCGGCGATCAGTGGCTCGGTGACATCGGTTGCCTTACTGGTCGGCAGCACTGCGAGTACGCCGTCGGGCAGTCCGGCCTCGCTCAGTAGCTTCGCGAGGTACAACATCGTGAGCGGGGTTTCTTTTGCAGGTTTGACCAGTATGGTGCAACCGGCAGCGAGCGCGGGACCGATCTTGCGAGTTCCCATGGCCAGCGGGAAGTTCCACGGCGTGATCGCCAGGGCGACGCCCACGGGCGCGTGCTTCACCAGGATGTTGCCGGTGCCGGCGGGCGACTGTGTGAAGCGACCGGCGATTCGTACGGCTTCTTCGGCGAACCAGCGCAAGAACTCACCGCCGTAGTTGATCTCCGCCTTCGAGTCGGCCAGGGCCTTGCCCATCTCCAGCGTCATGATCAGCGCCATGTCGTCGGCGTTCTCGCGGATCAACTCGAATGTCGATCGCAGGATCTCCGAGCGGACCCGGGGCGCGGTGTCGGCCCATTCGTCAGCGACCGAGAGTGCGCTCTCCAAAGCGGTATTGGCATCGTGTGGGGTCGCGTCGGCGATCTGCAGCAGGGTGGTGCCGGTGGCCGGGTCGGCGACGGGGAAGGTCTCGCCGTTCGACGAGTCGACCGACTTGCCGTTGATCCACAGCCCGGCGGGAACTGTGCCCAGCAGGCCGCGGAAGTCGGCGATGGGGTCGGTGGTGTTCTCAGTCATGGCAGTGGCCTCCTGTGGTTTCGGTTGAGCAGTGTGAACTGGGGCTCGGTTCGACGTCCAGTGACGGGTTGCGGTCGAAGAAGCCAAAAGGTTTGAGCCAGAACGACACCGTGTCGGCGGGCATGATGGGCCAGTCCTCCGGCCGGGTGATGTGGTGGACACCGAAGGTGTACCAGAGGACCACGTCGGTGTTGTCGATGCTTCGGTTGGCCTTGGTCCATTCACCGAGTCCGGTGTCGGCGGCCGATTGGTTCACGAATTCGCCTGCCGGCCAGCGCTCGTCGGGATGGTTCGGCGTCACCCAGACGGTGTGCCCGATGACCTGTGCGCGCTGGAAGATCGGGGAGGCGGGATCGAACATCGCCGGGATGGCGTCGCCGGGAACAAGTTTGTACGACGGGTGGGTTCCCAGGCCGTTGGTGGTGTTGGTGTTCACCACTTTCCAGGCGCGCTGAGTCGCCCAGTTCATGTCCTGTTTGCCCTCGTCTTCGGTGCGCAGTGGGGTGTTGCGCTGGACCAACGCCAGCCCGTAGGGATTGCCGGGACCCATCGGTTCGATCTCGGTTTCGCTGGCATAGACGGTGTTCTCGGTCCCGTCCACGTCGAGATCCAGCCGGGCGGTCAGGAAGTGCTGGTGGTACGGCGCGTAGGTCCGTTCGTCCACGAGCGTGCCGTTGGGGTGAGCCGCACCGGGTGCGATCGGTGTGGTCACCATGATCCCGGTGGCGCGGACCTCGCATTCGATGTTGCCGTCCTGGTAGAAGCGCCAGTAGACAAGGTACTCATAGTTCGCCACTGTGACATGGAAGGACACCGTGAGCCTGCGCATGCGCCGGACCTCGGCGCCGGCGTCGTGATCGACGTGTTTCCAGAGCACGGCGTTGTCTTCTTCATGAATGCAGATGGCGTTTTTGATGGTGTACGGCTCGCCCTTGCTGTTGTGCAGGACCGCATCGAGGTACCGGATCTCACCGAGGCAATCGCAGCCGAGTTCCAGCGAGGTGGTCATGAAGCCCAAACCCCACTCGCCGATGTCGAATGCCGTTCTGCGGTAATGATCTTCGGATGGATCCCGGTAGGGGACCATCATCTCGGCGAATGACAGCCGATGCGCCACCGACCGCTCGCGACCACAATCGTTGTAGCTGATCGTGTGCAGCGTCATACCCTCGCGGTGGTTGAAACCAACTCGCAGAGACCAGTTCTGCCACGTCAGCAGATTTCCGTCGAGGGTGAATGATGGTCCTTCGGGCTGGGTGATCTCCAGCGGTTTGAGTGGCTCCCGTGTCGATTTGGCGCGCAGGCGTTCGGGGATGCGGGCCGGGACATATTCGCCCATCACCTCGGGTGGTTCCACACCGCCGGTGTCCTCGATCTCGAGCAGTTCCATCGTGTTCAGGTCGATGACACAATGTAGACCGCTGACCGGATGGGCATACGGATTGGCGCCGGCCTCACCTTTGACCCAGGTGTCGGACCATCCGATCCGCCGCTCCCGATACTTCTCCGGAGCCACCGCATCGCCGTAGGTCCAGGTGTCCATGAACACGAGATCGAGATCGGTGATACCCCGACTGGCCAGTGCCGCAATCACATCCGGATGCTTGCGCAGAACCTCATCACACTCCTCGAACTCGTCGACGGTGAAGTTCGGTTGCACACCCGGGATGTGAGTGAAGGATTCGACGGTGTCGTCGGTCAGGGAGACCACCGCCTTGTAGGTGGCGTTACGGCCGCTGTCCAGGCAGGTGACGACGCCCTTGCGTGCTGGGGCGGGGCCGCCGCCGGCATAGGTGGCAAGGTCGGCCTTGCTCGGTTCGAGGAGTTCGATGGAGTTGAATCGCCAGCCATCGCCGACACCCTGGTCACGTTGCAACAGAGCTGCAGTGGCCCTGAACTCGTCTTCCCGCAGCGGATCGAGCGGGTGGAACGTTGTTTTTGTTGACACGCGATCGCTCCTAGCGGCTGGTGAGTTCGTTGAGGGCGTCTTCGAGGACATCGAGGCCGTCGTGCAGCAGTTCGTCGCTGATCACCAGCGGCGGGAGCAGACGGATCACGTTGCCGTAGGTGCCACACGAGAGCAGCACCACGCCCTTGGCGAGGCAGGCGGCGACCAACTCTTTGGCGAGTTCAGGGTACGGTTTCTTGCCATCGCGGTGAACGAGCTCGATGGCCAGCATCGCGCCGCGTCCGCGTACTTCGCCGATTTCGTCGGTCACCGATGCCATTGCCTGCAAACGGCTTCCGGCGATGGCCTCGATGTCCCGTGCCCGCCCGGGTAGATCCAGTTCGGCCATGACGTCGAGCGCTGCAAGTGCCGCCGCACAGGCCACCGGATTGCCGCCGTAGGTGCCGCCGAGTCCACCGACATGCACGGCGTCGAGCAAATCGGCACGACCGGTCAACGCGGACAACGGCATACCGCCTGCAATACCTTTTGCCATGGTGACCAGATCAGGGACAAGACCTTCGTGTTCGCTGGCGAACCAGGCTCCGGTCCTGGCGAAGCCGCTTTGCACTTCGTCGGCGATGAACACGATTCCGTTCGCGCGGGCCCAGTCCGCGATGGCCGGCAGGAAACCCGGTGCCGGGACGATGAATCCGCCCTCGCCCATCAAGGGTTCGATGATGATCGCGGCGATCTGATCGGCGCCGATCTGGCTGTCCATCTGCGAGATCGCCCGGGAGGCCGCGGTGGGGCCGTCGAGTTCGTCGCGGTACGGATACGAGGTCGGCACCCGGTAGATCTCCGGGGGGAATGGACCGAACCCGTGTTTATAGGGCATCGTCTTGGCAGTCAGACCCATGGTCAGATTCGTGCGGCCGTGGTAGGCGTGATCGAATGCCACCACCGCATCGCGCCCGGTCGCCAAGCGTGCCACCTTGATCGCGTTCTCGACGGCCTCGGCCCCGGAATTGAAGAGCACCGTGCGCTTTTGGTGGTCGCCGGGTGTCAGGTGGTTGAGGCGTTCGGCCACCGCGACGTACCCCTCGTACGGGGTGATCATGAAGCAGGTGTGCGTGAAGTGGCGGACCTGTTCGGCGACGGCATCGGCGACCGCCGAGTTGCTGGCGCCGATCGTGGTCACCGCGATGCCGGAACCGAAGTCGATGAACGAGTTGCCGTCGATGTCGACGATCACCCCACCGTCCGCGTCGGCGGCGTACACCGGCACGGTCGAACCCACCCCGCTCGCCACCGCCATCGCCCGGCGACCCTGCAGTGCAGCAGATTTCGGTCCGGGTATCGAGGTGACGAGGTTGCGTCGCTGGGGCAAACGGTAGTTGGCGCTCACAGTTGTCATCCTCATTCCACCGAACTCATGACGTGCTTGATGCGGGTGTAGTCCTCGACCCCGTAGCTGGAGAGGTCCTTGCCGTAACCGGAGTTCTTGAACCCGCCGTGTGGCATCTCCGCGACGAGCGGGATGTGGCAGTTGACCCAAACGCAACCGAAGTCGAGTCCGGCACTCATTCGTCCCACAGTGGCGTTATCGGTTGTCCAGACGCTGGAGGCCAGACCGAAGCTGACGTCGTTGGACAGTTCCAGAGCCTGCTCCTCGGAGTCGAACGCCTGCACCGTCACCACCGGTCCGAAGGTCTCCTCCTGAACGAGGGAGTCCGTCTGATCCACGCCGGTGATCACGGTGGGTTCGACGTAGAAGCCCTTGTCGCCCTTTCGTTTCCCGCCGGTGACCACGGTGGCGTGCGGCGGTACGGAGTCGAGGATCGAGGTGACCTTTGTGAAGTGGTTGATGTTGTTGAGTGGCGGAACCGTTGTGCCCTTGGCCTTGTCGACGAGGGCATCGACGAACTTGTCGTGGATCGATGAGTGGACGAGGATGCGGGTGACCGCAGTGCAGTCCTGGCCTGCGTTGAAGAACGACGCATCGCCGATACCGTCGACGGCCTTGTCCAGATCCGCGTCGGCGAAGACCACGGCCGGGGCTTTACCGCCGAGTTCGAGGTGTGCGCGTTTGAGGTTCTGCGCAGCAGACACCGCGACCGCGATGCCGGCCCGGACCGAGCCGGTGATCGAGACCATGCTCGGAGTCTTGTGTCCGACGATCGAGGCTCCGGTGGCGCCGTTGCCGAGAATCACGTTCAGCACACCGTCGGGCAGGATGCCCTTCGAGATCTCGGCGAGGACCAACGTCGACTCGGGTGTGGTGTCAGACGGTTTGAGGACCACGGTGTTACCGGCCGCGATCGCGGGACCGATTTTCCACAGCGCCATCATCAGCGGGTAGTTCCATGGCGTGACCTGAGCGATCACCCCGACCGGTTCGCGACGGACGTACGAGGTGAAGCCATCCATGTATTCGCCTGCGGACTTGCCTTCGAGTAGGCGCGCGGCACCGGCGAAGAAGCGGATCTGGTCGGCGCCGACGGTGACCTCTTCGTCCGCGATCTGATCGTCGGGCTGTCCGGTGTTGCGGGCCTGCGCGGTCACGAGTGCATCCGAGTTCGCCTCGATGGCGTCTGCGAGGGCGAGGAGGGCCTTCTGGCGGACTTTGGGGGTGGTCTTGCCCCACGTCTTGAAGGCCTGTGCGGCGGCAGCCATCGCGGCATCGATGTCGGATTGGGTCGAGATCGGCGAGACCCCGACCACCGACTCGTCCGTTGGGTTGATGAGATCGATGGTCTCGGTCGAATCCGAGGCGACGAATACGCCGTTGATGTAGTTCTTCAGGGGCTCGTGTGCCATGACACCAGGTCACTTTCGGTTGCGGGTGGATGGAAACTCCTACCGATACCCAGTGTTCGCTGCCGGGTCGGGGGCGTGATCCTGACAGGTTGTCCAACTATCGGCTGGAATATTGCCAATCTGTATAGTCGTATTCGGGTCATCCCAGGTCGCAGGGCCATTGTGCGGGAGACGAACTCAGGGGGTTGCGACAGTGAGCACAACGGTTCGATGGTTGCTCGCACAGCGTGAACTCGATCTGACGTTGCTCGGTGGCCGGTCCGGGATCGACACGGATATCGATTGTGCGTTGACGTCGGAACTCCCGGCGCCACAGGAGTGGCTCTCCGGTGGCGAACTCCTCCTCACCACGGGACTTCGGCTGCCGGAGTCACGGGAGGGGCGATTCGACTACCTGCGCGGTCTGAGTGAAGTCGGCGTCGCCGGCATCGGATTCGGGGTGGGGTTCGGTTTCGACGACGTTCCGCAGGACCTCATCGACGCAGCCGACGAATGCGGTCTCCCGCTGTTGAAGGTGCCGCTGCCGGTGCCGTTCTCGGCGATCGCGCGAGCAGTGCTCGATCGGATCGCCGAACAGCGATTCGACCAGTTCGTCCGTGCGTCCCATACGCAACCGCGGATCACGAGGGCGGTCATCTCCGGTGGAATGCCCGCAGTGGTCCGGGAGTTGGGGGAGGCGATCGATGCCGTTGTCGTGTTGCTCGATCATGACCGAGAATTGGTCAGTTCCCGGCCGGCTGTACTGAGCCCCGAACAGTTGGCGACGGTGCGCAGCGAGATCATGCGTGATCCGAACGCGGCCAGCGGAGTCACGATGAGCGATGAGCAAACGGTAACGATCCAGCGAATCAGTGTCGGCGGCAGTGTATTCGGCTATCTTTCCGTACTGAGTGTGTCGCCATTGGGCGATCTCGAGCGCGTCCTGCTCGGGCACGCGACCTCACTGCTCAGTCTCGAACATGCCAAACCCCTTCAGGTACAGCGTGATCAACAGGCGCTGCATGCCGACGCGCTGATGATGGCGATGGCAGGACCGCCCCCGGCCGCTGCCCGCAATATCGTGCTGCGAGCTGCCGATCGGGACGGGCGGGTGCGCGTTGCGATGGCGACGTTCGACAGTGTTGCAGCGGCGAAGCTGGCAGCGTTGGCTGTTGCCGTCGAACTGCAGTCCCGGTGGCGCCCGGTATTCGTCCACCACGTGGGGCAGGAGATCGTGGTCCTGCTGCGCGGTGAGGATCAGCGCCGTTTTGCCGAGTCCGTCCTCGGAGTTGTCGGCAGCAGCGGTTGTCGGGGCGGACTGGGTTCGATTGTGGCAGTGGACGACATCGCCGAATCGGCCCGGCATGCCGGATTGGCTGCGGATGTCGCGGCCGAGGGTGAAGTGGTGGACCTGCTGGCTCAGCGATCTCTGTTGTCGCTCGATCCGGTCCGGAAGGCGCTCAATGGGGCCCGGGTTTCTCGTCTGGGCCCGTTGGTCGACCACGATCGTGAACAGGGGAGCGATCTCGTCGAAACCCTGCGGGCTTATCTGCAGGCCAACGGTCAATGGGAACCAGCGGCGGTGGCGATCGGTGTACATCGACACACACTCCGCAACCGGATTGACCGCATCGAACGTTTACTTCGCATCGACCTCACCGATGCCCGGACAAGAGCCGAACTGCTGCTGATCCTGCTGTCCGATCCACGCTGACGCGACGGATTGGCAAACCCTCAGACATCAAGGTCGATTCGGGCATGTCGGACTCGAGGGCCCGATCGGTTCGGCACCGATTGTCGCGAATGTCGGTTTGGTCAACGCCTGACATCAGAACGCGGAGTATTTCTGCACCCACCGTGGTTGAAACCTTCGTGGAAGCAAGCGGTTTGATCGTGCCGCGCTGGGCGCGGGTCTCGGCGACAACGGCCCCGTTCGTGTTACTCGTGACCGCTGTCGCGGCGGATTCGCTGGCCAAAGGTCACAACCCGACCCGTCAGACACTGAGCGTCCTCGCGACGTCGGACCGCGCCGAATGGGTGATGTCGGCCGGTATCGCACTGAGCGCGAGTTGCCTGATCGTGGTGGGTCTGGGCCTGTTCATGGTGCGGCCGATCGCCCGTGTGGTTCTGGTCTCCGGTGGTGCCTGTGGTGTGGCGGTCGCAGCGTTTCCGATCACCCTGACAACAACACTCCACCTCGCGGCAACGTGCGTCTCGGCATTTCTGCTGGCGCTGTGGCCGGCCCTTGCGGTATCCCGGTCGAGGGCGGCGCCTGCGGCTCTCCGGGTCCCCGCTGCGATCGCGGCGTCGAGCACACTGTTTCTACTGCTTGGTTGGACCGCCTATGAAACCCAGGGCGGGGCACTGCTCGGGCTCGCCGAACGCGTGACCGTGGTCGCCGAATTGGTGTGGCCGGCGGTTGTGGTCGCCTCTGCACGATTCCGGCGCCCACTCGACTCGCTTGCCCTGGCTCGATCCACGCCGTCTGAATCAGGCTCAATCCGGAGCGCGACGACCGAGGTCGCATCCTCGGGTACTCGTGCCCGATACCGCTGAATTTCGAAAAATCCGGGTTGGGTGAGCGAAGGCTCAGGTCAGCGTGCCAGAACCCGCCATTTTCGGTTCATGGCTTGGTGTCTGCGGAATTGGCGAAGTGCCGAACCGCTGCTGATCCTGTTGGCCGATCCGCAAAGCGGGATCTGTAGCCCGTTATCGGGCCAGCCGGGAGACGGCGGCAGTGGCTCAACGTCGTTGTCTTGGAAGGTTCGTGTAGTTGGGAGCGCTCCGTCCTTGGAGAAGTCCAGCGTCTGGCCTGTGCGGGGGTCTGCACGCTTCGCGTTTCACATTCCAGCCCCTGGCCATCCGGGGGATGGTGGGAGAGGCGGAGCAGGCTCCGATTGCTGTTTCTTCTCGCTGGGTAACCCAGGGACCGACGCGAACGCTGTGGCGCACTCGGCGTACTCAGGGGTATCGCCAGTTTCAGGATCGGTGGGAACGAAGTCGATATCTGTGACCTGCCAGCCACCGAATACGCCGGTAACCGGCGCTCGGTTTTTACCGGACTGTTCGGCCGGAGGGGAATCTCCCATGCTCGTGAATGTCAGGTTCACTGGGCGCGGCTCCCATAGGTCGCTATCAACGCCATCGGGAGTGAATGGAGAGATATCGGTGGTGAAGTACCCGAACCGGCAGAGCGTGTATTGATTCGTGGTTCCATCTTTGTGGTGCTTGAGCAACCCGTAGAAGAACGTCCCCGCGAATGAGAATGAAATCGAATCGTGCTCAAGAAGGTTCGTAATCTCTGGTGGAGAAGTCTGTTCAAATCCGGGATACCCCCACGCTGGATCGCGCATGTAGCGCGCCAACTCATATGATTCTATGTACGCACGGACGAAAGTTCCTTCAGGGCTGGATAATTCGAAGTCTGGCGTTTCGATCCACTGGAATGTAATATCCATCCCTGGCGGCTGCTGGTTAGTTGTCGTCCCGTCAGTGGATTGCCCTGAGTGACCCACTTCGTTGGTGCAGCTGGTAGCAAACAGGACTACCAAGGCTATGAGGCTGAACAGAATTTTATGAGCTCGGGTGGTCCCATGAACCATCTTTATCGCCTTCTGTGCGGGCTGTTGCGTAGTCGTCGAATTGGTTATCCAAGTTTGATCTGACGCGGGCTTCGAATTCATCGATTTCGGCAGACTCTGGAGTGACATTCCCTTGGTCGTCGAAATATTGGATAAATCTCGGATCATTCCGAATTGATGGGTCAGCATCGGCTTGAGCTTGCAGTATTTGTATATATTGCTCGCTGGGGTTGGTGGAATTGTCGAGCTGCATCTTGAGTTCTTTATAGCTGTCGTTTGCATTGATTTCACTGAGGTCGAGAGGCTCCCCAATCGCCGCGAATTTCGCCCATGGCGCGAGCACATCGAGTGCCACCTTGGGGCCAAGAGGTAGGGGTATGGAACCGACGAGGGCTTTTCCGGAGTCGAACAGACCGCCCTTGTTCGCGTATTCAACAGTGGCCGCGTAGCGGCTATCGTTGATGTCGTCGTTCGTCTGTTCTTCGAGTCCGGTATGCATGGCGTGGTCGATTCGACCCACTACTTTGCCAAGTTCATTCTGGCTCATATCGTCGCCGAACGCATAGGCGGCATAGTTGATCGTCTGCGCGGCAGCGGTATTGAATGACCGACCCGCTTCCGCGTCGGTGTCGAAGACTTGGAAGAGATTCTCCAGCTGATCCGAATGCTCGAGTTTGTCTGCGCCGTTGGTGGTGAAAATTCCATCGGGCGCGCCGGCCAAGTCTCCTATTTGTGGCGCCAAGGCGTCGGCCAGGGTTCGCGTGAGTTCGGGGTTGACTTCTCCGAGCGCTGGCGCATTGCCGTTGATGTCGATCAAGGAATCCTTGTTCTCGGCGATGATTCTGGCGAGTTCGGAGCCGGATTCCCCAGCGCGCCACGATTCGGCGACCACGTTGGGTGATGATCCATCTGGTGCGGAGGCGGAATCGCCGATCCACTTGAACATATTGTTCGGGCCGGAATCGGCGGCTCCGGCTCCATCCCGCCAGTCATATGACAGTAGGTTGGTCATTGCTTGGCTTGCGTTGTACTTCTTGGTGTTTCCGTCGGTGTCGATTGTGTCTGGCATCGACGATGTAGCGGACGGTCCACCCTCGCGCCCGGTCATCAAGGCATCGTGCACGGCAATGTGATCAGTCCCGGCCACCGAAGTCGTCTTACCTAGCACTTCCGAGATCTCGGCAGTGCTTGTGTAGTCGTTGCCGGTGCCGTAGATCTTCGATGGATCAATTGCAGCGCCTGCAATTTCGCTGCTTCTCACGATGAGCGCGCGATCTATGTCGCTGCCCAGCTGGATGCTTGCGTCTCCGTGGCTCAGAATATCGGCGACGTCCCCCAGTTGCTCCAGGGTCGGGAAGTCGTTGGTGACCACCGAGTAAGTCGAGGTGCCGGCATTGAAGGTCACCAGGCTCGATCGTGCTGCTTGTTGCGTCAGCGGGTCGCGGATTGCGGTTGGCAGTTGTGATAGCCCGCCGCGGATGTAACCGGGAGTCGTGGGAAGGCCGACCATGGGATTCAGAGTTCTGCTGAACCAGTTATCGATTGGTTGGTCGGTGCGCACGCGTGGGTTCGACAGGATCTGCAGTCCGTCGGCGAGAGCCGCTTTCAGTGCGGGATCGTTGCCACCGAACTTGGTGAAAGCGTCAAGCCCACCTTCCCCGAGTTCGGTGTATATGCCTTGTAGATACTCGAACTGTCCCTTGCCAATCACCGCATCCCGGCCCTGAATGAGGGCGTCGCGTTGTTCGGGTGGCAGGTCGGTTGCCGCCTCGAAGCGAGCCCTTTGTTGTGGTGTCGCAGTGCCGTTCGAGATTGCTTCCACGTCGCGCGCAGCTTGTTGCCGGGACAGTCCAGAAGTCATGGGGGCATTGAGTTCCGCGTTGCCGAATGTGTTGGCCAGGGCGTCGGCGCCGGCTTGATCGTCAATGCCCATCTGATCGGCAAGTGCTTTCAACGAAAGTGTGGCGTTGATTGCGTCGTTTGCTCGGCTGTCACGCATGGCAACCAGCTTGTTGTAGGTGTCGCTCCCTTTCTCTTCGTTCGCGATTGCCGTTGCGTAGTCGCGGGTTTCGGTCACTGTCCAGTCGTCGGCAACGGCGAAGCCATCGCGCTCGAGGCCGTCGCAGCGGGACAGTGCGGTGGTCCGGTTCGGTTCGATCGCAGTTGCGGTGTTGTTCAAGATGTTCCCCGCGCGATCGACATCGGAACCCAGTTTGTTGATCTCGGTCTGGTCCGAAAGCGCGCGTTCCTCGCATGCGCGTTGTGATTCCCCGTGCCAGTTGCCTGCCCCTTGTGCCGCGTCCACGACCGCTTGTGTTTGCTCGCGGAGGGTGACGGCAGCAGCGATCAGACCGGCGGCTTGTGTGCGCAGCGTGGAAACGTCCCAGCTGTTCACCGTTGACCGTGTCGGCTGGCCCATCAGAACTCGCCGATCGCACGGAAGCCGCCTGCAGACTCCTCTTCGGTGTCGATCACCTCTTTGCCGGTGTCGATGCAGGCATTGCCGATCTGCTCCACGCGGCCCGACGCTCGGCCGAGTAGGTCGGTGAGAAGCTCGTCTTTACCGACACACGATCCGGCGATCGCCGAGTTCGGCATTGCTGTCCCGCAGTCCGCGAAACCGGGAGCAGCCTTGATATCGCGGAAGTTCCCGGCGATCGCGATCAGTTTCTTGCCAACATCGTGGATCGTGGTGACCTCGTCGACATCGAACTGTTCCCCCATGAATGCCCCCCGGCTTCGATTCGGTTTTCCGTAGCGTAGTCGATCACCGCGAATTCCATGGTGGCGGCTTGGGGTGCGTAAAAGGCCAGGTCAGCGTCGTCAGGAACCGCCATTTTCGGTTCACGCGCCGGCGTTTGCCACACTGGAGGTCGTGTCGCATGCCACCGATCAGTCAGCGCAGCTCTTCGAGCGCGCATCCCGTGCCATTCCAGGCGGAGTGAACTCGCCGGTTCGAGCCTTCAACTCTGTTGGCGGAACCCCACGGTTCATCTCCAGCGCATCCGGTTATCGGATGACCGACGCCGACGGCAACAGCTACGTCGACCTGGTCTCCAGCTGGGGCCCGATGATCCTGGGCCACGCCCATCCGGCGGTTGTCGAGGCCGTGCAGAAGGCGGCGACCACGGGTCTGTCGTTCGGTGCGCCGACCGAGGCCGAGATCGAGTTGGCCGAAGAGATCATCAAGCGGGTTGCCCCGGTCGAGCAGGTCCGACTGGTCAACTCGGGCACCGAGGCGACGATGTCGGCGGTGCGTTTGGCCCGCGGATTCACCGGGCGAAGCAAGATCATCAAGTTCTCCGGCTGCTACCACGGCCACGTAGATGCATTGCTCGCCGACGCGGGTTCAGGTGTGGCAACGCTTGGCCTGCCGACCTCACCCGGAGTCACCGGTGCCCAGGCCCAGGACACCATCGTCCTGCCGTACAACGATCTGGCTGCCGTCCGCGAGACATTCGCGGCGTACCCCGGACAGATCGCCGCGATCATCACCGAGGCCGCCGCCGGAAACATGGGTGCTGTCGCCCCGGTCGAAGGCTTCAACAAGGGCCTCAAGGACGCCACCAGTGCTGATGGTGCGCTCCTGATCATCGACGAGGTCATGACCGGCTTCCGGGTGAGCAAGGCCGGCTGGTTCGGCCTCGAGGGCGTTGCCGGCGACCTCTACACCTTCGGCAAGGTCATGAGCGGTGGACTTCCGGCCGCGGCATTCGGTGGTCGTGCCGACATCATGGCGTACCTGGCACCGGCAGGCCCCGTCTACCAAGCCGGCACCCTGTCCGGAAATCCGGTGGCGGTCGCTGCCGGACTGGCCACCCTGCGCCACGCCGACGACGCCGTCTACGCGGCCCTCGACGCCAACTCGAAACAGCTCGGAACCCTCATCGGGGACGCATTGACCACAGCGGGTGTCGGCCACCGTGTGCAGTACGCGGGCAACCTCGTGAGCGTGTTCTTCACCGCAGACGGTGATACCCCCATCACCGACTACGCGGCCGTGAAAAAGACCGAGACCTGGCGTTTTGCCCCGTTCTTCCACGCTCTGCTCGATGCCGGCGTCTACCCGCCCCCGAGTGCCTTCGAAGCCTGGTTTGTATCCGCGGCCTTGGACGAGGATGCTTTCGGTGTTATAGCCGGGGCACTCCCGGCTGCTGCGACCGCCGCTGCGCGGGCCCTGAAGGAGAACTGATGCGCACAATCGTGCACATGATGCGGCACGGGGAAGTTCACAACCCCGACGGCATCCTCTATGGCCGACTGCCGGGCTTTCACCTGTCGGAGCTCGGCGCGAAACAGGCACAGACGGTTGCCGATGCCCTGGCCGACCACGACATCACCCACGTGTTCGCCTCCCCGCTGCAGCGGGCGCAGGAAACCGCGACTCCGATCGCGGCCGCGCACGGCCTCGAGATCATCACCGACGAAGGTCTGATCGAGGCCGACAACACCTTCGAGGGCCTGCGGGTCTCGGTGGGTGACGGTGCGCTGCGTCGCCCCCGGCACTGGATCAAACTGCGTGACCCGTTCACCCCGAGCTGGGGCGAGCCGTACATCCAGTTGGCGCACCGCATGCTCGCGGTCGCCAACAAGGCCCGCGAAGAGGCCAAGGGTCATGAGGCTGTCTGTGTCAGCCACCAGCTGCCGGTGTACACGCTGCGGAGATTCCTTGAAGGCCAACGCCTTTGGCACGACCCGCGTAAGCGGCAGTGCTCGCTGGCGTCGCTGACAAGCCTGATGTACGACGGGGATGCGTTGGTGGACATCGTCTATTCGGAGCCGGCCGGTGCTTCTGACCCCCTTGCCACGGGAGCCTGAGGTAGCGAGACAGTGATGGAGCTCGGCCCTGAGCGTGGGAGGACCCGCGTACTGGCACCGCTTGGTTGGCGGATGGTCACGTTGTGCATCCTTGGGATCGCGACGCTGCTGGTGATCGCCGGCTGCGGCACCGGCGACGACGCCGTGGCACAAGGTGAAAACTTCGAATTCGTTTCTCCTGGTGGCAAAACCGTCATCTTCTACGATCCGCCGTCGGAGCGTGGCAAGGTTTCGAACCTCACCGGCCCCGATCTGCTGTCCGACGACAAGACCATCAACCTCACCGACTTCGCAGGCCAGGTTGTGGTCATCAACGTGTGGGGTTCGTGGTGCGGCCCGTGTCGCGGTGAGGCAACTGCGCTCGAAGAGGTCTATGCGAACACCAAGGATTCGGGTGTTGCGTTCTTGGGCATCGACTTTCGTGACCGCAAGGATTCGGCCCGCGACTTTGTCACCGATCGCGCGGTGACGTACCCGTCGATCTTTGATTACGACGGACGAACCCTGTCGAAGTTGACCACCCCGACCTCGGTGATCCCGACCACCCTTGTTCTCGATCGTCAGCATCGTGCCGCGGCGGTCTTCCTCAAAGCCATCACCGCGGACGAACTCCAACCTGTTGTCGAGCGGATTGCCGCTGAAACATCTGATACCCCATGACTTTTGTAGCCCAGAGTTCGAGCCACCTCGCCGGAGTCGGTGACACCTTCGCGGAGACCGTTTCGAGCGGGCCGCTGTTGTTGGCGCTCGGGGCGTGCATGCTCGCCGGGCTGGTCTCGTTCGCTTCGCCTTGCGTGGTGCCCCTGGTTCCGGGGTACCTGTCCTACCTTGCCGGATTGGTGGGTGCCGAGGCCCCGGCGATGAGCGATGTGGAGTCGAAGAAAGCCGGACGCCTGCGGGTCACCGGGGCTGCCTTGCTGTTTGTGCTCGGATTCACAATCGTCTTTGTGCTCGCCACCGCTTCTGTGTTCGGGATCACGAGCGCCTTTGTGGTCAATCGTGAACTGCTGCAACGTGTCGGCGGTGTGATCACCATCATCATGGGCCTGGTGTTCATCGGCCTGATCCCGATGTTGCAGCGCGACGCCAGGTTCCATCCCCGACTGGTGTCGAACCTGGTGGGAGCCCCATTACTGGGTGCAGTCTTCGCGCTCGGCTGGACGCCCTGCCTCGGGCCGACACTGGCCGCGGTCATCACCACCGCCAGCGGCACCGAGGGTTCCACCGCTGCCCGCGGTGTGACGCTCATCGTCTTCTACTGCCTCGGATTGGGCCTGCCGTTCATCCTTCTGGCCTTCGGTTCGGCCTGGGCTTTGCGGGCGGTTGGCTGGATGCGCAGAAACGCTCGCGCCATCCAGATCTTCGGAGGTGTACTACTGGTTGTCGTGGGTGTGGCACTGGTGACCGGACTGTGGGATCAATTCATCGTTTGGGTTCGGGACATGTTCGTCTCGGACACGGTGCTTCCGATATGACCGCCACCGAAACCAGAACCCCGCCGCCCGTCCCGAGGGCAGGCCCGCTCAAGCGTTACCTGCTGTGGCCCGCCCGCAATACCTGGCGTTCACTGACCTCGATGCGGACCGCGCTCGCGCTGCTGTTCCTGCTGGCACTGGCCGCGGTACCCGGGGCGCTCCTGCCGCAGCGGTCGCTGAACGAGTTCAAGACCGAGCAGTACATCGCCGATCACGGTTTCATCGGCCGGTTCTTCGACAAGATCCAGATGTACGAGGTCTTCTCGAGCATCTGGTTCACCGCCATCTACGTGCTGCTGTTCATCTCGCTCGTCGGATGTCTGACGCCTCGCATGATCGAACACGCGAAGGCGCTGCGGGCCCGTCCGGTCCCGGCACCGCGCAACCTGGGCCGACTGCCCCGGCACGAGAGCCACGAGGTCGACGGCACACCCGACGAGATCGCGTCGAAGATCAACTCCGGTCTGCGGGGATGGCGCAAGACCACCCGCACCGTCGAGCGCAAGGAAGCCGACGGCTCGGTGGCAACCGTCGTGGAGGTCTCGGCCGAGAAGGGCTACCTCCGCGAAGGCGGCAACCTCCTCTTCCACTTCGCACTGCTGGCGCTGCTGGTCGCGATCGCGGCGGGCAAGATGTTCGGCTACGAGGGCACCCGCATCCTGGTCGCAGACGGCCAAGAAGGGCTCTGCAACACGTCGACCGCGGTGTACGACTCGTTCCGTGCAGGCAATATGGTCGACGGCACCAACCTCAACGAGTTCTGCCTGCAAGTGGAGTCGTTCGACGCGGACTTCCTGCCGAGCGGGCAGCCCGAGATGTACAGCGCGGACCTCAAATACCAGGTCGGCAGTGACATCGACACCGACGAGTGGCAATCGAGCGACGTCAAGGTGAACCATCCGCTGCGGATCGCGGGCGATCGAATCTATCTGCTGGGTAATGGTTTTGCTCCCACGTTCACGGTCACGTTCCCGGGCGGCGAAACCCGCACGCAGACGGTTCCGTTCCAGCCGGATGAGCTGCAGACGATGATGTCGAGCGGTGTGGCCCGCTTCGACACCCCCGCCGGGCTCTATCCCAACGAGGACGAGCGTCGGAAGAATCAGATCGCCATCGAAGGTCTGTTCGCTCCGACGGCCACCTTCCACGGCGGATTGATGACCTCGAGCTTCCCGCTACCCGAAGCCCCTGCGGTCGCGATCGACATCTACAAGGGCGACACCGGCCTCGACACCGGACGACCACAGAACGTCTTCACACTCGACGTGAACCTGATCAACCAGGGACGCCTGCTCAAGCAGGAGCGCGTCAACCTGAACATGGGCGAATCGACCACACTCGAGGACGGCACGACCGTCCAGTTCAACGGCTTCCAACGCTGGGTGTCGTTGCAGGTCTCGCATGATCCCGCCCAGAAGTGGGTGCTGGTATCCGCGATCGCCATGCTCGTCGGCCTGTTGGTGTCACTGCTGATCAAGCGTCGCCGAGTGTGGGCCCGGATCACGCCCTTGACCGGGCCGCCGGGTGATGGCACCTCTACGGTGGATGTGCGACGCTCTGTAGTAGAAATGGCTGGTCTGGCACGTACGGATCAGGCCGGTTGGGGCGAAGGCTTTTCCGACATGGTCGCGGATCTGTTGGGCATCGCCCCTGATGCGGACAAAAACAAGCCTGGTGGCAAAGAACAAGGTGGACGTAGAAAATGAACGCTGGGAAAAGGTGACTGATGAACGTCGATGAGACACTCTCTCGGTTCTCCGACCTGACGTACGGCACGGCGCTGACCGTGTACGTCCTGGCGATGATCCTGTTCCTGGCATCGCTGGCCGCCAAGAACAAGACCCTCGAGAAGTCGAACGAGCTCGTCGCCGCGGGTGCGGTCGGTGGTTCGCCGGTGGTCGATCCCGATGACGTGCGGACGCCGGGCAAGCTTCAGGCCGCGGAGAAAGCGCCGCTGGGGGACCGGTTGGCCAAGATGGCCTACGGTGTGGTGCTCCTGGCGACTGCGCTGCAGATCGCGTCGATCGTGTTGCGCGGTTTCGCAACCGGCCGGGCGCCCTGGGGCAACATGTACGAGTTCGTCTCCATCAGCTGTGCCGCAGGCATGATCGCGGCCCTGGTGGTGTTGCGCAAGCGTGAGTACCGTCCGCTGCTCGGATTCGTATTGCTGCCGATTGTCATCCTGCTGTTCATCGCCGGCACCTACCTCTACACCAACGCGGCACCCGTGGTCCCGGCGCTCAAGTCCTATTGGCTGGCCGTCCACGTCTCGATCGTCGCACTCGGATCCGGAGTCTTCCTGGTCTCGGGTGTGGCAAGCATCCTTTACCTGCTGAAGCTGAAGTACCCCGAGCCGAGCGATCGATTCTGGGGTCGGATCCTGCAGCGCGTGCCGTCGGCGCAGACGCTCGATCGTCTCGCCTATAAGACCGTCGTGTTCGCGTTCCCGCTGTTCGGTCTCGGTGTCATCTGTGGTGCCATCTGGGCCGAAGCCGCCTGGGGCCGGTTCTGGGGATGGGACCCCAAAGAGACGGTCTCGTTCATCGCCTGGGTGATCTACGCGGCCTACCTACATGCGCGTGCCACTGCCGGTTGGCGGAACACGGCGGCGGCATGGATCAACATTGCCGGCTTCGTGGCGATGTTGTTCAACCTGTTCATCATCAACTTGGTGGTATCGGGCCTGCACTCCTACGCCGGACTCTGATCGCAACACAAAAGGCGCCCTGACCAGTTGGTCAAGGGCGCCTTTCGGCATATCAGGTGGTCTGTGGCGTCACTTCAGAGGTGTCTCCGACGGCACTATCAAGGGCGTCTTCGACGCGCGTCAGCTCACGCGGTCGTTCTGCTGCTTCTTGACAACCTTCAGGAGTTCGATCACAACGTCGAGGGTGTCGGTCGAGATCGCCTCGTGCCGAAACGCTGCGAGGTGTGCGCCGGTCTCGGCGGCCATCTGCACATATTCACGTTGCTGTTCTACGCGTTTGAGATCCTCATCTGGATCCGTCAAGAAATAGGTGACGCTGATTTCGAATGCCCGGGAAATTGCTTCGACGGTTCGAAAAGACGGGGTTTTGGCTTTGCCGGTCCGCAGCTGGGAGATATATGCGTCACTGAGGGTGTAGCCGAGTTGGTTCGCCTTCAGGGCAATCTTCTTGCCCGTGTAGGGAATTCCGTTCTCGTCGCGCACGGTGCTGAACAATTCGTTCAGGTGGTCGGCAAACGTTTTTCCATCGTGTACAGCAGCCACTTATCTAACTCCCAGACCTGAGATTTGACCGCAGCAGTGTGAAGCGGTCGAACTAGAGCGTGACTCTACCTTTAAAGTTCGCAAAAGGGGTACCGAGAGCAGGCATCTTCTAGCAATTTGGGTACGTTAACTTTGGACTTAATTCGGCAAATATGGGCTGCGGAATTAGATCGCAATTTTTGGACAAAAGGCCAAAAAAATTTGGACAGTTGTGCAGGCTAAGTAACGTTAATCAGAAGGGCCAGCCAATGTCAGTCAGTGGAATTGGGCCGGTCGTCACCGTCGGAATTGAACTTCGGATTCTTGTCGCGGGCTTTGCGCTCCAGATCGTTCAAGAATTCGAGATCATCGTCCGGACCGACGGGTCCGCGCTTCATCTGACGTCGCGGAATCTGAGGTCCACTGGTCTCTCCGCCCGCTGCATCGGGCCCGAACGCGCGCCATGCAAGATAGGTCAGTGCCAGCAAGCCGATGATGGCGAGTAGGTAAATCATTTCGGCACCTCCAGAATCAAAGCCGTTGAGGCCAGGCTACTGGAGGTGCCGACCCGTGGTGCCTGCCTGAGCTGAACGCACGCCGCCGACAGATGCACGAGTGTGGTCTGAGCTGGTCGGACGTGATCTGGTTCAGCTACCGGTAGCGGGCGTGCGGCGATTGAGGAGCTCGACGACGTCCTCTTCGCGGAATCGGCGGTGTCCACCGGGCGTGCGGATGGCGCCGAGAAGTCCTGAGCTGGCCCACCGGGCGACAGTCTTGGGGTTGACGTTGAACATCGCGGCTACCTGGCCGGGAGTCAGCGTGTGCTGACTGGCAGCCTGGGGCGAGAGGATCGGTCCGGGGTTGTTCAAGCCGGGGTTGTTCAAGCCGGGCGTGGGGGCGGATTGTCCGAGATGGCCTGCAAACGTCATGGCTGCTCCTATCGAGTGGGCCGTCAATCGCATGCCTCAGGTCCCGGGTGGAGCTTCGGCAGAGATTGTGTGCAGTTCTCCCGCGTGTCTCTGGAGGAGCCTACGACTCATGGTTACACCGAAATGCCCAGGTATTCGAATAGTTAGGTGTTGGTAAAGCGATTGCAAAGCCGGACGTTCCCGGGCCGCTCGGTGCGCAGTAAGGTCTAGGACGTGAGCACGAACGAGCCATCTGCAAACAAACGGCCTTCTGCAAAGAAGGGCCGCACACCTCCTGTCGTGGAGCCGACGCCCGGTGCCGGACGCCGACTGGCGATCGACCTGGTGCTCTTCACCGGCGCCCGGATCGCTCTGGTGATCGCGTTGGCAGGCGCGATCTACCTGATCGGTCAGGCAGTGGGGATCGACGTTCCGATACTGGTGGCCGCGTTCTTTGCGGTGATCATCGCCTTGCCGTTGGGAATGTTGCTGTTCAAGGGCCTGCGGGACCGCGTGAACGTCGGTATCGCGACGGTCGATGCCGGCCGCAAGGCGCAGCGCGAGAACCTGACGTCGCGGCTTCGTGGTGAAGACGGATCTGACAAGTAGTCATGGCGAACGCTGGGGACGGCGCGGAGCCGGGGTGGACGCGTCAGGTCGACAGGCGGGCCGATCGCGGGTGGGTCGACAACGCGATCCGGCTCATCGACGCCGATGCGACCCGTAGCGCTGACACGCATCTACTGAGATTTCCGCTGCCTGCCTGGTCGCGGTGGGACACGACTTCGGGTGCCACCGGGATTTCGCTCTATCTGAAAGACGAGAGCACCCACATCACGGGTTCGCTCAAGCATCGTCTGGCGCGGTCGTTGTTTCTCTATGCCCTGTGCAACGGCTGGATCACCGAGGGGACCACGGTCATCGAGGCCTCATCGGGTTCGACAGCGGTGTCCGAGGCCTACTTCGCGCAGTTGATCGGCGTCCCGTTCATCGCGGTGATGCCCGCGACGACATCACCGGCCAAGATCGGGCTCATCGAGCGACAGGGTGGACTCTGTCATTTTGTCCACCGGTCCGATGAGGTGTACGCCGCTGCGCAGCAGTTGGCCGATCAGACGAACGGCCACTTCATCGATCAGTTCACGATGGCCGAACGCGCCACGGACTGGCGTGGGAACAACAACATCGCCGAATCCATCTTCAGCCAGTTGTCGCAGGAAGAGTTCCCGGTGCCGACATGGGTGGTCGTGGGTGCCGGAACCGGCGGAACCTCGGCCACCATCGGCCGCTTCATCCGATATCGGCGGCACCACACCTGGCTGTGTGTCGTCGACCCCGAGAACTCGGCGTTCTACCCGGCCTATCGCGACGGTGACGCGGATCCGGCGGGGCCGTTGCCCGGCTCCCGCATCGAAGGGATCGGTCGTCCGCGGGTCGAGCCCTCGTTCGTCTCACAGGTGATCGACCGCATGGTGTCGGTACCCGACGACGCGAGCATCGCCACCGCCAGACGCGCCAGTGAGGTCCTGGGTTGGCGGGTGGGTGGGTCGACCGGAACCAACCTCTGGGGCGCGCTGCGCCTGGTCGCCGAAATGCGAAGGGAAGGTACGCCGGGCAGCGTCGTCACTCTCCTGTGCGACGGCGGGGATCGGTATTCCGACACGTACTACAACGACGACTGGGTCGCAGGTGCCGGTCTGGATCTGACCCGTGCCGAAGCGACACTGGAGAAGTTCTTTACGACGGGGGAGTGGATTGAGTGAGCAGAGCTCGGGATTGAGTGACGTCCGGGAGGCGGATGGACGGCCGATCGTGGAAGCGATCAATCTGGTTCGGGAGTACCAGATGGGGCAGGAGAAAGTCCGTGCGCTCGACGGTCTCAACCTGACGCTGCAAGCGCGTCAGTTCGTGTCCATCGTCGGGCCGTCCGGCGCAGGCAAGAGCACGCTGCTCCATGTCCTGGGGGCTTTGGATGTCCCGGACTCCGGATCGATCATCGTCGATGGTCTCGACCTGGCGACGTTGTCCGAGGAACAGCAGTCCGAGTTCCGGCGTAAGCGGGTCGGATTCATCTTCCAGTTCTTCAATCTCATCCCGACGATGTCGGCATGGGAGAACGTCGCGTTGCCACGGCTGCTCGACGGTAAGTCGCTCAGGTCGGCCAAGTCGGAGGCCATCGCACTCCTGGATCGGGTCGGGCTCGGCGAACGTTCGAAGCACCGACCATCCGAGCTGTCCGGCGGACAGATGCAGCGCGTGGCGATTGCGCGGTCGCTGATCATGAGCCCGCGGATCGTCCTCGCCGATGAACCGACCGGAAACCTCGATTCGCAGACGGGCGAATCGATCCTGGAGTTGCTCTCCGAGGTCGCGCACGAAGGTGACGGTCGACTGGTGGTGATGGTGACCCACGACAACAAGGCCGCTGCGCACGCCGACCGGACGATCACCGTGCGGGACGGGAAGATTCAGGCGTGAAGCCGTCGGCACTGTTCGGGCCGGTTCTCGCCGGCCTGACCCGGATCAGGCTTGTCAATCTCCGCGAACTGCTCGGCCACCGGCTCCGCGTGACCACCTCTCTGATGGTGGTGGTTGTCGCCTCGGCGCTGTTGGTGGCGGTGTTCGGGACCTACGGGTCGCTGACGTCGTCTGTGCAGAAGCTCAGCGACACCATTTCCGGTACGGCCGACCTCGAGGTCGCCGGGATCGTCGACTCCGGTGTCAGCGATGAGCTGATGGGTGCAATTCGTCGCGATGCCCCTGCTGCGAGAAGCGTTGTGCCGCTGATCAACAGCCCGGTATACGTCGACGGCGAGCGAATCACGGTTCTCGGCAGTGACAACAACATCACTGCCCTCGGTGGTGGTCTCCGCGATGCCGTGGAGTCGGCCGTCAGTGACGGCGGCACCAACGTGACCGAGTTGATGTCCGGGATCAGTGTCGGTAAGGCCACGGGATTTCAGAAGGGTCAAAAGGTTTCGATCAACGGCGTCGACACCGAGGTCACGATGGTGATCGATGCCCCGGAAGCCGGCAGCATCAACGGGGGCAGGTTCATCTTCGCCTACCTCGGGCTGGCGCAACAGCTGACCGATCACGAAGGCCGCGTCGATTCCATCCTGGTGACGAAGGAATCCGGGAGTTCCACCGATGAGCTCCGTGAGCAGCTGAACTCGGTCGTCGATGGCCGCGCCGCCGTGGTCAGTCCCGACTTCCGCACGAAGCAGGCCGAAACAGCCTCTGCGACAACCCGAAATTCGACGCTCCTGGTATCGCTGATCTCCCTGGTGATCGCCGGGTTCCTGGTTTTCAACACGATGAACATGGCGGTCGCATCGCGGCGTTCATCGATCGCGATGATCCGTGCCCTCGGCGGGCGGCGCGGACCACTGGTCGCCGACCTGGTCGGTGAGGCGGCACTGTTCGGACTGGTTGGCGGTCTGATCGGGGTACCCGTGGGCATCCTCGCGGGGCGCTGGGCGATCGGTCAGTTGCCCGAGGTGTTGGGATCTTACGGCGCAACCATCGAGTTCGGGCTACCGTCGTATGCCGCGCCTGCCGCGGTTATCGCCTGCGTCCTGGCCTGTACCGGGGCAAGCGTTCTCGCGGCCCGGTCGGTGTTCGCGGTGTCGCCGATCGAGGCGATGTCCGGTGGTGTCGCGGCCGAGGGCCGGGCCGGCCGGGGGATCGCAGCAAAGATCTGTGCCGTCCTCGGGGTGGTTCTCATCGTTGTCGGTGTGATCATGGCCAACCGGATCCAGAGTGCCGCGGTGGCGACCGCCGGTATCGTCTTCTGTGTCGGCATGCTGCTGGTGTGTTACTCCGTCACAAGACCTTTGGTCGCTGCGGTCAGCCGGCTCGCGGCACTGCTCGGCGGACCTGGGAAGCTGAGCGCGGTCAATACCGAACGGGCACCGCGCCGGGCCTGGGCGACCTTGATGACCGTTGCGGTCGCGATCACGGTCGGCCTGTGTACCTCCGGCGTGATGAGCAACCTGGTATCGTCGATCACCAACTCGTTGGATGGCTTGGGCGACACAGACTTCTACGTGTCCTCCCATGACAAGGCGACCGTCCCCGATGGGCCGATCCTCGACCCGGCGGTGGCCACCGCGATCGCCGAGGTGCCGGGGGTGCAGAGCGTTGTCGGTGGCCAGTGGGCCTCGGTGAACATCGGTGAATCCCTGGTGCTGTTGCAGGGGCTGCAACCGGGTACCAGCGCGCCGTTCGTGAGCAAAGGGTCGCCGGAGGTGATCGATGAGGTTCTGGCTGGACGCGGCATGATCATGTCGCGGACGATGGCGACCAATCTGGGTGTCGGGACCGGTGATTCGGTCGAGATCGCCTCACCGACCGGGTACCACGCACTGCCGGTGCTACAACTCGTCGACTATGTGAGCATCAACTCGGGTACCGCGGCCATCTCCCATGACCTGTTGTCGCAGTGGTTCAACCGGCCCGGTGACACCTATCTTCAGGTGACGCTCGAACCCGGTGTGTCGCAGGAGGATATCCGACCTGCGCTCGATTCGGCCGCCGACGGTGCCACGACGATGCCGACCTCTGTCTACACGGGCCAGGAAGGCCTCGACGCAACCAAGGCGTCGGTCGAACAGTCCGGCGCCTTCGCGATCGCCATCCAGTGGATCGTCGCGGTTGTCGCCGCCATTGCATTGCTGAACACGTTGATGCTCTCGGTGATCGAGCGAAAGCGTGAACTCGGTGTCCTGCGCGCCATGGGTGCCTCCCGCAAGTTCGTCCAGCGGATGGTCCTGGCCGAAGCGGCAGCGGTCGCGGCGGTGGGGTCGTTGCTCGGTGTCGTGATGGGAACTGGTCTCCACATCGTCGGCAACAAGATCCTGGCGCAGTCCACGTCGGTGGAGGTGGTCTATTCGCCGCAGCTGCTGATCGTCGGTTATGTCGTCGTCGCCTTCGGTCTTTGTTTTGCCGGGTCTTTCTTCCCCGCTGCCCGCGCCGGCCGGATGAACATCAGCGAGTCCCTCCTCACCGAATAAGATCCCGATCTTGGTGGGTTTTGGTGAGTATTTACCCAGGTCGGGCTCACCAGAACCCACCAGAACTGGGGCGCGGCCTGTGGATAACTCGACAGTTCGTGGCGCTGACGGACTTGGTGGGTCGGCAGACTCTGGCCATGGGGGAATTACCAACCGGGCCGGCGCGTGCGGCCGATCTGCTCGACGTCATGTCGCGACATCAGCTCCGGCTCGAGTACCGCTCTATCCTGCGCGGGGTGTGGTTGCGCAACGATCAGGAGGCCGACTTCGGCGTGATGTCGATTGCGGCCGGGATGCTCAACGACCATGCGGTGCTCTGCGGTTGGTCCGCGGCCCATATCTGGGGCAATCCTTATCGTCCGAAGGTCGCCGAACCGGAAATCGTGGCGCCGATCGATGGCAACAAGCGCTATGAGGGCGTCTGCGTTCGCCGCGTCCAGATCGATCCCGATGAGATCGTCGACCTCGATGGAGTTCGATGCACCTCGCTCGCGAGAACCGGTATTGATCTGGGACGCTTTAATCTTCGCGATGAGGCGGTTGGTGCGCTCGACGCGATGGCCCGGTTGTGGCCCACCCTGCTCGACGAGATGCGTGCCGAACTCAAGCGGTGGGAGAACCACTGGGGGATAGGTAAGGCGATCACAGCGATGCGGCTGGTCGATGCTCGGGCGGAGTCTCCCTGGGAGACCCGCCTGCGTCTGATCCTTTTCGACGAGTGTTTGTGCGGGTGGGAGCTGCAAGTCGAGGTGATGTCCGGGCGCTACCGCCTCGATATTGCGTGGTCGAAGCTCAAGGTCGCCGTGGAATACGACGGTGCCCATCACCGCACCTCCGAACAACATGCCAAGGATCTGGAGAGATGGAACAGATTGCGGGCAGCAGGCTGGATCGTCATCGCCGTCACCGCCGCAAACATCCGATCCGGGCGCGCCGAATTCGTCGAGCAGGTCCGTACTGCTCTGCACTCGAGAGGTTGGTCCTGTCCCGATGTTGGTGGGTTTGGGTGAGCCTGAACTGGGGGAATGCTCACCCAAACCCACCAAAATGGGGCAGTTCCGGGGTGAGTTGTCAATAAATGTTGACAGCTCATGGTTGTCAGGGTAACTTGACAATCGTGCAAGACAACAAAGATGACATCACCACAGCAGTTGCCGATCGTGATCCGGCCAAAGGGCTGGCAGCGGTCAGGGCACTGCGAACGTTGGCCGATCGCCTCGAGGACGTACAGGTCGCCAATGCCCGGCAGCAAGGCTGGAGTTGGCAGGCAATCGCCGACGTTCTGCAGGTGAGCCGTCAAGCCGTGCACCAAAAGCATTCACGCGGCGAATAGCCGCCGCATTCCATATCAGGAAGCGAGACAATATGTTCAACCAAGTCACTCGCGAAAACAGGATGACCCTGGTTTTCGCCTATCAGGAGGCAGCCGACCTCGGACACACCGCACTCGGCAACGATCATCTCATCCTCGGCATGCTGTGCAACGCCCGGAATTCGGTGTTCAACATTCTCGGTGAGCAGGGTTTGACCCTGGCTCAGGCCCGTGAAGTGGTGCGCGAGTACCACGAGGCCAACAAGTCGGGCGCGGACACTGACCGCGTCGATGAAGACCGGGACGCCCTCGCGGCCATCGGGATCGATCTCGACAAGGTTCGCGCAGCGGTCAAATCCGCATTCGGCGATGACATCACGGACAACTGGGGCAAACGTCGTGGTGGCCGTGAAGGTGGCCGTCGGGGCGGCCCGCATGGAGGTCCACACGGACACGGCGGCGGACCACACGGACGCGGGGGACCTCATGGCCGCGGAGGACCTCACGGTCGTTTTCGCGGAGATCCAGGGGAGCGTCCCGAAGGTGACGACACACCTCCGTGGGACCGCGAAGAAGATGAACGCGGCCCCTGGGAAGGCGGCCGTGGCCGACGGGGACCGCGGGGTGGCACGCGCCGGCCCAAGTTCACAACCGATGCCAAAGCGGCAATCACTCACGCGGGCGTCATCGCCCGTGACGCCGGCCGCGCGTTGACCGCGGAGGATGTCCTACTCGGCATCCTGGCCACCGATGATGCGGCCTCGAAGGCGCTCATCGAATCGGTGACAACACCGGAAGCCCTGCGTGAGGCCGTCCTTCAGGCCGCCAGCTAGCCGAAATTGGTGGGTTTTGGTGAGGTCGACCTGCGGGTTTGCTCACCAAAACCCACCAGAATCGGGGGTGGCGGGGTCAGGCCACGAGCAAGCCGATCGTGGTGCCGATCGACCACAGGAGCATTGCCAGGCCGGTCAGTCCGAGCGCGGGAATCAACGCCGGTCCACCGGCGCCTGCGCGCACCGGTACGTTGGCCTTGTAGGCCAGCGGGGCTGCGATCAGACCGAGTAACGCCCACGGGGTCGCCGCGATCAACGCGAGGGTGACAATCGTCGGAATGGCCACGAGTGTCGTGTGCAACATCCGAGTTCGCTTGTCTCCCAGACGAACAGCGAGCGTGACCTTGCCCGATTCGGTGTCGGTGGGGATGTCGCGGAGGTTGTTGGCCACCAGAACCCCACTGGAGTAGCAACCCACCGCCACCGCAGCCAGCACACCGACCCAGTCGATCTTCTCGGCCTGGACAAACTGTGTGCCGAGGACAGCCACAAGTCCGAAGAACACGAAAACGGAAACCTCACCGAAGCCGCTGTACCCGTATGGGTTTCGGCCACCGGTGTAGTACCAGGCCGCGACGATGCAGGCCAGGCCCACCAGGATCAGCCACCAGGCGCTCGACAATGCGAGTACCAATCCGGCGATCCCGGCCACCGCCAGGGCAGTCATCGCCGCGGTCTTCACCGACTTCGGGGTGGCCACCTTGGAACCGACGAGGCGCATGGGACCGACCCGTACGTCGTCGGTGCCACGGATGCCGTCGGAGTAGTCGTTGGCGAAGTTGACGCCGATGATCAGGGCCAACGACACCACCAGCGCCAGCGCTGCTTTCCACCACACGATGTCGCCGGCCCAGCCGGCCGCACCCGTTCCGGCGATCACCGGGGCGATCGCGTTCGGGTAGGTACGGGGCCGAGATCCTTCGAACCACTGCGCTGCGGAAGCCATGGGATCATCCTTCCCCACCGACTTTCGACATCATCTCTGCCCACCCCTTTGGTCGGACTCCGCCGGGATCCGTGTCCGCGATACTCTGTTGGGGCGCTGCTGACCTGCAGTTTTGTTTGACAACCGGTGACCTATAGCGAGGAACACGTGCAATCTGTCGGAGTGGCACCGATCATCGGACTGCTCGGACCGGTCGCCATCGCGGACGAAAACGGACAAATGCGACCCGTTCCGGGGGTTCGTGCACGACGATTGCTCGCCGTGCTGGCGTTGGCACCGGGCAGCCAGCGGTCACAGTCGGCCCTCATCGACGGCGTCTGGGGCGACGATCTGCCCCGGTCGCCGCAATCGGCGTTGCACACACAGATCTCGCGTCTTCGGCCATTGCTTCCCGACGGTGCAATCGAAGCCGGTCCCACCGGATATCGATTGACTCTCGCGCCCGAGGCCATCGATGTCTTTGCGGTTCAGGCGTTGCTGACCAATGGCTCGGCGGAGTCACTGGACGCGGCCTCGGACCTGTGGCGCGGCGAGCCAGGTGACGATCTCGGGGACGACGATCTCGCCGGTGCTGTGCGGCAGACCGCCGATCGTGTACTCGCCGACCTGGACGAACACAGATCACGCAAAGCATTGGCGGACGGGGATTTCGACACCGCCCGGACCCTGGCCCAACGGCGATGTGATGCCGATCCGCTCGACGAGTCTGCGCACGCCACGTTGATCCGCGCGCTGGCGGGCATGGGCCGCAGCGCAGAGGCGTTGGCGGTATTCGCACGTCTGCGCCGCACGTTGTCGAGCGAACTCGGTGCCGACCCTGGTCCGGAGATCGTTGCGCTGCACGAACAGCTGTTGCGGCCGCCGCTTGCAGCCGAGCCTCCACGAGAGGCCGCCCGTGCGATGTCGGTTGGTCTGTCGGCCGAGCCCAATGAGCTGCTCGGTCGTACCGAAGACATCGCCCACATCCTTTCGCTGCTCCGACAGTCCAGAGTTGTGACGATTCAGGGACCCGGCGGGTCCGGAAAGACGCGTATTGCCAACCGCATCGGACATCTGGTTGCCGATGACGGTGTTCGTGTCTTCTTTGTCGAGTTGGCCTCGGTGCGCGGAGCCGACGACGTGCTGGCCGCTGTGGCCGCAACCCTTGGCGTCGGTGAATCGGACGTCGGTCCCGCGGGCCGCCCACGCCTGGCCTACTCCGACCTGCAGAGCCGTCTGTCCGATGCCCTGACGTCGGAGAGCCTGGTCATCTTCGACAACTGTGAGCACGTGGTGGACGCCTGTGCTCAGATGGCGACCGAACTCATCGGAATGTCTGAGAAGGTACGGCTTCTGACGACGAGCCGGTCGCCGCTGCGGGTCGGTGCAGAGGTGACCCATCAGCTTCCGTCTCTGTCCATCGACGAGAATGGCTCGGCGGCAACCGATCTGTTCATCGCCCGAGCGCGTGCGATCCGACCGGATGTTGCCATCGACGCCGCCGTCGTCGCCGAACTGTGCCGGGCCCTCGACGGGCTGCCGCTGGCCATCGAACTGGCCGCGGCGCGGGTACGAACCATGAGCGTCGCCGAGATATCTGAGCGCTTGTCGCAACGATTTGCCCTTTTACGCACGGGAGATCGATCATCACCGGCCCGGCACCGGACATTGCACGCGGTCATCGAGTGGAGCTGGGATCTGCTCGATGAGCCCGCGCAGGTGGCGATGCGCCGGTTGTGTCGTTTCCCGGGTGGGTTCTCGCGTGCTGCCGCGGCCGAGGTCGTAGGTGTCACCGACTTCGAACTCGACGACGACCTGGAAGCCCTTGTCGACCAGTCGCTTCTGCAGGTCACCGAGAACGGCAGGATGCGCTACCGGATGCTCGAGACCGTGCGGGAGTTCGGTGAGGAGCAACTGGCGGCAACGGACGAAGGCGCTCAGGTCAACTCATCCATCGCGCGCTGGGCCCGGGGATTCGCTGACGATGCCAAGGATCCGTTCGAGAACGGGGAGCAGCCGGCGGTCCTCGCCGCGGTGGCCGCAGAGGCTGACAATCTGGTCTGGGTTTTGCGACGCTGTATGGACCCCGATATGTCTGCGCGCCCGGAAGGCTGGGAGCAGACGATCATCACCTGCTTCCCGGTCCTCTCCGGGTTCTGGTCGATCAGGGGCCTGCACGGTGAGGTGATGACCTGGGCACCGCGGGTGATCGCCGAATTGCCGTACCTCGACCAGACGGCGGTTGCCGCGTTGACCGAGGCAGAACGTGAACATCGACAGGCCACCTACCTCATCGCTGGTGGTCACTTGAGGATGATCCGGCAGTTTCGTCCCCTCGCGGTGGCCAAGTGGCAGCTCAGGAAGCTCTTTCGTGCAGACCTCGCCGACGCCACGCCGATGGACTTCGCCTCCTCGATACTGCTGTCACGCAGTTCCACCGGTGCCCTACGCCGACTCGTTCTCGGCACCCGGAGCAGCAATTCGCAGGTTCGGATGATCGCAACCACCCTCTCTGCCAATGCCCGTGAGAACAACGCTGATCGTCGCGGGGCCATGAAATCTGCCCGCGCGAATCTTGTTGTTGCAGAGTCCCGGCAGGATCATTGGGTAATGGCGGCCACTCTGGTGGAGATCGGTAGTCTGCACGGCCAGGTCGCCGACTACGACATGGCGATCGAGAATTATCGTCGTGCGATCACACTGTTCGAGCAGATGGGTTCCGAACATGATCTGCGGCAGACCCGCGGCTACGTGGTGGCGGGACTCGTCGGCGCCGGGCGTATCGATGAAGCGCGAAAGGAGTTCGCCGTCTTTGCCGAGGGGTGGGTGCCTGCGGATCCGGATCCGCGGATCCATCCTGAGGTTGCCGCGGGGATCCTGGTGTGTGCCGCCGAGCTCGAACGGTACGACGATCGTGTTGATGATGCGGCAGACCTGTTCGACCGTTCGGCGCGAATGTTGTTGTCCGAGCATCCATTCCCAACACAGGATCCCTTTGTGGGGATGGTGATCAGCGTCAGTGTCTGTGGACTGGCACTGGCAGGCCACGTGGCAGAGACCGAAAGGTATCTGCGCAATCTCGCCGAGATCGCGAAGTACATGTTCGAGCCCGGTGGCTTCTACGACCTTCCGCAGTTCGGTTCGATAGCGCTGGCTTTCGGTGCGTCGATCAGCGGCATACACCCCGGATCGGTCGACGGTGCGCGGCTGTTGTTGCTGGCACAGCGGGTGGGTTGCCGGTTGGACTACCCGACATTCATGGCGGTGATGGACCGGCGGCAAGAGTTGGCGGGCATGAACGACGAGATGTGGAACGAACTGGGAGTGGAAATCGACAAGATGTCCCGCCGCCAAGCGGTGCAGGACATCTTGTCGATCACTCAAAAGTTCATGGTCACTGCCTGATTCACGTGTTGCGCATGTACGACTTCACGGTGAGCGGCGCCATGATCGCGATGATGATCGCGGCCCCGACGAGTGACCAGAGCACATGGATGCCGACGTGACCGTTGTTGGTCAACTCGCGAACGGCCGTGACCAGGTGTGAGATCGGGTTGACCTCGACGAAGGCTTGCATCCAGCCCGGCATGGTGTCGGGTTCAACAAATGCATTGGAGATGAACGTCAGCGGGAACAAGATGAGCATCGAAACGCCCTGTACCGCTGAAGCCTTCTTCATGATCGTGCCCATGAACGCGAAGATCCACGACACCGAGAAGCTGCAGACGATGACCAGGAGCGTGGCGCCGATGACCCCGAGCGGATCGGGTCGCCAGCCCATCGCGATACCGACGGCGAAGGTGATGGCCGTGGCGATCAGGTACCGGATGACGTCGGCGAGCAGTGCACCTGCCAACGGACTGATCCGGGCGATCGGTAACGACCGGAAGCGGTCGAAGACGCCCTTGTCCATGTCTTCTCGAAGTTGGGTCCCGGTGACGATGCTGGTGACGATGACGGTCTGGACGAGTATGCCGGGGATGATGATGGGAAGGTAGTCCTGCACGGTGCCTGCCACCGCGCCGCCGAAAATGTACGTGAACATCAGCGTGAAGATGATCGGTTGCAGCACAACGTCGAACAGTTGCTCGGGGTTGTGGCGGATCTTGAGCAGCCCGCGGTAGCCCATGGTGAACGACTGGGCGATCGTGTCGCGGAGCCCGATGGCCGTGACCGGCCGCGGCGCGTGTTCGGCCACGGTGTTCGGTTTTTCGATGAGTGTGGTCATGCTGCGTCCTCCTGCGAGGTGGTATCGGATTCGGCGGGTTTGCCGGTGATGGTGAGAAAGACCTCGTCGAGGCTGGGCTTCTGGACGTTCATGCCCTCGACGACGATGCCCTGCTCACGCAGTGCGATGAGGATGTCGGGCAACAGATCCGGGCGGATCAGCGGAGCCGTGATACGCCCGGCCTCCGGGCTGAGCGTGGCCTGTTCGGAAAGGATCCGCTCGATGATCGCCATCGCGGCCGGCGCCAGAGATTTGTCGGCGGGTGTGAGTTGCAAGGTGGTCGAGCCGATGGAGTTCTTCAATTCATCGGCGGTTCCGTCGGCGATGACCCGGCCGTGATCGATGACGGCGATGCGATCGGCGAGTTGGTCTGCCTCGTCGAGGTATTGGGTTGTCAGCAGCACGGTGCTGCCGTCGGCCACGAGTCGCCGGATGGTGTCCCACATCTGGGCTCGGGTCCGGGGATCGAGCCCCGTGGTCGGTTCGTCGAGGAACAGCAGTGGGGGAGTTGCGATCAGGCTGGCGGCCAGATCGAGCCGGCGCCGCATGCCACCGGAGAACTCCTTGAGTGGGCGTTTCGCGGCGGCGGTGAGCCCGAACTCGTCGAGCAGGTCACTGGCCCGTTGCCGGGAGGCTCTCCGGCTCTTGCCCAACAGGCGACTGAAGACGATGAGGTTCTCGGTGGCCGAAAGGTCTTCGTCGACCGATGCGTACTGGCCGGTGACACCGACGAGCGACCGCACCGCGACCGAATCGTCGGCGACGTCGTATCCGAAGATCCTGGCCTTCCCGGCGTCGGGTCGCAGAAGTGTGGCGAGCATGCGGACGGTGGTGGTCTTGCCCGCCCCGTTGGGGCCGAGGACGCCGTAGACCGTTCCGGTGGGAACGACCAGATCGACGCCGTCGACCGCTCGGGTGGAACCGAAGTGTTTGACGAGCCCGTGGGCCTCGATGGCCGGCGCTCCGGAGTGCAGTGGTGGGTTCATGAAACACACAGTGCGCGCAGGCCCTGTCGTCGCACTGTCACGTTCTGTCGCCGGCTGTCACCTCGTCCACGTGAAACGGGGCGTGGTGGCGCCGGTTTCCCAACTCAGTTGGACGAGTGTGTGATTTTCACAGCTCGTGGAGCTGGACGTGTCCGTCCTGCAGGGCGCGCGCGATGAGAGCTGCCTTGGTGGTGGCCGGACGTCCGATGGCGGCATACTTCAACCGGATCCGGTTGATGTGGGTGCTCACCGTCGCCGATGTGATGAAGAGGGTCGCGGCGACTTCGGACTTGGTGTCCCGCATGGCCCATTCACGAAGAATTTGGATCTCGCGGGCTGTGAGTGCGGGGGCGGGTAAGGGCTCAGAAGTGTTCAATGGCAGCGACATGTTCGGGGGTACTCCTCGGATACCGGACGGAGGCTATCCGGCGGATAACCCTAACCAGGGCGGTGGTGGGGCCGGTAGTCGCCAAAGGATGTGCCACCAGTACTGGGGCCATCGTTGTCTGAGCTAACTAGATCGTCTGTGGCCTGCCCCGGGAGTTGATGTGAGCGAATGTCTTTCGCGATATTGCCCATCGTGTCGATCTCGATCCGGGTGGTTCGGGCCTCGCCGTGTTGATAGATGGTCGCCACATTGGTGCGTCCTGGCGGCATGACCCGGACCCGGACCTCGCCTTCGTCTGCGCTCTGCAAGGCCGCGGCGACTTCGCGCCGAACGGTTGCCCTGATCGATTCGGATGCGCCGAACAGTCCGCCGTCATCGATCAGCATCACCTCGACGCCCCGGGCGCGGGCAGCGCGGGCCGCCGCGGTCGTTTCGGGGCTTGCGAGTGCGGGTGCGCGGAGCTGGTCGCGCAGGTGGGCCTCGAGCAATTCACACGATTGGCGCTCGGCGTCGGTCAACGGCACCCCGGTGGCTATCCGCGCGAGCGCCGGTTGCGCGAGTTCGCCGAGTTCGGCGAGCCGGGTGTGCCGCTCCTGGAGGGCAGCGGCGACGGCGGAGGCTCTCGCTGCGCGCTGCGCTCGGGCAGCGCGCAGCGAGAGGACGGATTCGGTTGTCGACCGGAGCGCGCGGGCGATCAATGTCACCGCCAGAAGTCCCCCTGCGTTGTACAGCGGTATGCGCGCGCCCTCCCAGATGCCCTGGTCGGTCGTGGCGGACCAGAACACATGCACGACGACCGCGACCACGACACTGATCCAGGCGAGGGCATACCGTCCACGGATGCACATGAAGATGTAGATGAGCGTCGCGTATCCCGACACCCACACCTGATTTCCGATGGCCAGCGGTACCGGGACGACGATCAGCAGGATTGCGGCAGCCAGCG
Organism: Williamsia sp. Y721; assembly: GCF_059683565.1. Taxonomy (NCBI): domain Bacteria; kingdom Bacillati; phylum Actinomycetota; class Actinomycetes; order Mycobacteriales; family Nocardiaceae; genus Williamsia; species Williamsia sp. Y721. The sequence goes on from NZ_JCASNH010000001.1 coordinate 327,644, forward strand.
GTGGGGCAAGGGCGATCGCGATGGCAGCGCCCAACGGCAATGGATCGTGCGGCACGGTGATCAGGGCGATCGTCGCCGCGGCGATGATCCCGACAACCAGCAGCACCGGCCAGCGGGGGGACACGCCGGCCAGACTCTGAGATGCCCCGAAGCACATCGCGACCACGACGAGTCCGACCATCGCGCAGGTCATCGGGGTGCGTAGGCCCAAGATGTCGCGGACGTCCACGGGGTCGACGAGTTGTTTCGGGTGGGTCATGACCTGATCCATCGCAGCCGAACCCGGGTGCCCTGGCCGGGTGAGGAAACCACTTCGGCACTACCGCCGGTCAGGCCCTCCATCCGTCCATGGATGCTCCCGGACACGCCGAGTCGATCGGGGCGGACATTTTTCAGTTCGAAACCCGCACCGTCGTCGGCCACCTCCACGCACAGCTCGCTTTCGGTGACGAGGACGTCCACCGATCGCGCCGTCCGGGGCCCCGCATGCTGAACGCTGTTGCGAGCCGCTTCGGCCGCGGCTTCTGCGACCGTCCACAACACCGGTCCCGGAAGAGGCTCATCGCGGGCCCGCGATGAGATGTCGGTGCGCACAACGAAGGTTCCGTCGACCTCGGTGACCGTGAGAATGATCTTGCGAACCGCGTCGTCGACCTCGAGCGGTGAAGCGTCGGTCTCGCCGATGGCCTTGAGGGCGTCGAGTTTCGACAGCGTGCTCGTCGCCTGCGACACGAGCTCGGCGGACATCGGATGCCGAGCGGCGCTCAGCAGCGTCGACATCACCCGATCGTGGGTCAACGCGTCGAAACGGGCACGCTCGTCGGCTCGCGCAACTATGGCCGCGGCGTCCGCGGCGGCCAAGGAGGACTGCACCCGGGTTGCATCAAGGACGCGCCCGGATCGAAGCGCGGCAACCGCGATCGCGTAGGGGATCGCGGTCAGACAGATGCTCCAGGCGATGTCGGTGGGTACCGCGGTGTCGTACCTGGGCGTGTGGACGGCATCGTTGACGAATTGGACTGAGACCACCACATAGATCAGATAGGGCAGCGACCACCGCACTCGCCAGACCACGGCGGCGGTGACCGCCGCAAATCCGTTGAACTGGGTGAACCACATTCCGTAGTTGGCGTCGATGAGCTCCCCGTTCCACACCAGCGGCCACGTCGCGATCGCAAGCCCGTAGCCAACGGCCAGCGCCCGTCCTGACCACCGCACCCAGGTGACATCGGGCCGGCGGAACGAGACCGCGAACATCGCGCCTGCGACGCCGTAGATCGCCAGCACCACGGCGATGGTCCACCAGACCGGGACCACATCCGTGGAACGAACGATGGCGCCGAAGAGGAGGGCAAAGCTCAGAAGGTAGGCGACACCGAGATAGCGGCAGAACTGACGAAAGATGTTGTCGGCGGAGCTTCTGGAATCAGACGGCGTCAGCGAGGTAACTGGCTTCCTCAACGGCGGAACAATCTGGGAATCGGCAGCCAGCCGTCTTCCAGTGCGCGCTTGTAGAGGTCGGTTTTGGTCGGGGCGGGCCTGCCGGCGTCGGCGTATTTGCGCCGGATCCTGGAGAGGTAGGCGTTGACGGTCTCGATCGACAGTCCCGTGATCGACGCGACCCTTGCCGCGGGCTCGCCGGAGGCGTACAGCTCGAGTACTTCACGCTGACGGGGGCTGAGATCGACCGATCCCAGGTCGGGGTCGGCGTCGATGGCCGCAGCCCAATCCATGGTGGCAACCGTTTGTCCCTGGGCAGCGAGCCGGATGGCCTCCACCAGCTCTTTGTTGCGGGCAGACTTGCGCATCACACCGGCAACCCCGGCGGAGATGGCCGACCGGACCAGGTCTGGATAGTCCGCGGTGGTGAAGACCAGGACGTTGATGTTGTGGGCATGGAGTTGCTCGGCGTTGACCTGTGGACTGGAACCGTCTTCGAGACGCAGATCGAGTACAACGACATCGAGATCTGTGGACGCGGCCAGCAATTCCCTGACGGTGGCCGCCCCCGCGACAAACGTCATTCCGTCCGCTTCTTCGATGATCGTTTGCAGACCTTTGAGCTGCGACTCGAAATCCTCGACGACACCTATCCTGTAGACGCGCCCTGAATCGCTGATGCTCACCTATCCCCGGACCTTCCCCGGTCCCGTACACAACGGTCTTGTGTAAAGGACCCCTCGTTCATTCCCAGCTTCGGCACGAGACTTTCTTCTGCACAGCTCCCCGGCTGCTACTCGGCCGAAATTCTAGGTGACGGAGTAACTTTACCCATCGCAACCCGGAATGAAACATCGGCCGATGTACTCAGCGGTGGTTGAGGAGCCGGTAGAACAGATTTCTTTGACGATTTGTCTTCATGGACTGCCCTCGCATCACCGCTGCCTGTTCGGCGGTGACGGCTATGCGGATCAAACCGCAACCACCGTCGAATGGCGCAAGGGCTTCGCCGATGACCGCCGAATCATCGCTTGCGTGAGCGGCTCTCATGGCGTGGCCGAACGTGGTGGTGGACGGGACGAGTAGATCGCCGGGGGTGATCGGCCCGCTGCTGTCATCGACTTTGCAATACACCGTCGACGGAGCGACCGCTCTTCGGGTGAGGCTGATGGAAGTCATGTCAACGGCCTTTCAAGTCTGACGAGTGCTTGATGACAGCCTGCTTTGTGTGGGGCGTGCGGGTCTCGGGTAGTCGACTACCCGAATTCCGCGTCCCTCTACCCATAGCGGACGCCGCGGTTATGGGCGCAGGAGTGCGCGCAACGCGGCGCGATCGATCTTGCCCGGACCCCGCCTTGGCAGCTCGTCGACGACGTGTACCTCGCGGGGTACGGCTGTTCGATCAAGTTGTTGGGCAGCAAAGGCTTTCACGGATTCTGGGCTGATCGCAGCGCCCGCGGCGGCGACAACCGCGGCGACCACCTTCTCGCCGAGCCGATCATCGGGTAATCCGAGTACAGCGCACTCGCTGATCGCCGGATCGGCCAGTAGTACCGCCTCGACCACCTGCGGCACGATGGTCAGACCGCCCGTGGTGATCGCCTCGTCTGCCCGGCCGATGATGGTGAGCACGCCATGCTCGTCGACTTGGCCCAGATCGTCGGTTCGGAACCATCCGGCCTCGGCGAACGCCGGGTGGTCGGGTAGTCCGCGGTAGCCGGTCGCGACCATCGGGCCGCGCAGGACGACCCGGCCTGGGGGTGTGCCGTCGATGCGGATCTCGACCCCGCGCAGAGGTGTGCCGTTATAGACGCAACCGCCACAGGTCTCGCTCATGCCGTAGGTCCGGACGATGGGTATGCCGGCCTCGGTTGCCCTGCGACGCAAAGGTGCCGGGGTCGCCGCACCGCCGACGAGTACCGCGTCGACCTTGCTCAGAGCGGCGGTCGCGGCCGGGTGCTCGAGGACCTTCACCAATTGGGTTGGCACCAGCGATGTGTAACGGCGCGTCGACGTCATCGAGGCGATCGCGTCGACCAGTGCGGCGGCGTCGAAGCCGTTCGACACATCCATCGTGACCGGGGCGAATCCGGACCGGATGGATCGGAGGAGCACCTGCAGTCCCGCGATGTGATGCGGGGGCAGGGCCAGCAGCCATCCGCCTTCGCCACCGAGGTATTCGTGGGTGGCGTCGATCGATGCGAGCAGTGACCCCGCGGAATGCATTGCACCCTTGGGTGTTCCGGTGGTGCCGGACGTCGCGACCACCAGTGCGACTTCGGGGTCGATGGGCTCTCCGGCACCCAGTGCGGTGCACAGCCGGGCGGTTTCGGTGGGGTCGGCGGCCGGGACCGGCAGGTAACTCACCGAACCCGCCAGCAGATCGGTCAGCGCTCCGATATCGGGTGTGGCCGACAACGGCAGGGGTCGCAGAACCCGCGGTTCACTCACTGGTTTCGGAGTTGCCGGCCGGATCGGTCAGGGGATTGGGATCGAACGGCCAGCCCTTGGACTCGAGGTGCTTGCGGATACGTTCCACATCGGCTTCGAGGGGCAGGTCGTCGGTGATCTTGGTGATGAGGACCCCGGCGTCGATCGAGGTGATCGGCGTGGGCCGACTATCGGCCATCTGGCCGCTACCGATCAGCTCGCGGGAGACAGACGTGACCTCTTCTTCGGACAGTTGCCTGCGAAGTAGTGCGAACAGGGGTACGTAGTCGCTGGATGGGACACCGTTGGGGTAACCCTCGCGGAGCCAGCTGACAACTCTGGTGAGAAATTGCGGCCGATCCATTTCGCCTCCTTCGCAACTCGAGGCGGTCCCCGGCAGCCTCTTCCAGACTGCCCGGGCTCACCCGATTTTACTGATCTCGATCACCAACACCCGATCTGATCAGCTCTCTACAAACGGAAACAGGTTGATGCCGAAGTAATAGTCGATTGTCCCGCGGGTGATCCACAGGATGCCGACCAGAACGACCGCTGCGATGATCGCGAACAGAACGTATGCGATGCCCTTCAGCAGCGGATTCGATGGCGTCATCGTCCCATCGGTCTGCACTTCACTCGATCCGGCGGCGTAGAGGCGGATACCCACCGCGTAGACGGCAGGCAACCCGGCGCCGAGGACGAGGCCGACAACCAGAACGCGGAGGATCGATTCGAAGGTTCCCATCGCCTCAGACCCCTTCCTTCTGGCTGAACGGTCTGGGGGAGGCGGCCGCATGTGCGTCGTCGATGATCGCCACCGGGATGTTCGCCTGCTTCTGAGCGGTTACGGCCGCATCGTCGGATTCCGCGGCTGCGAGCTCGGCGGGGACGGCACTGCCGGTGGTCTCGTCCCAATCGGCGTTGACGTTGTGGCTGTCGATCTTCTGTTGCTGCGCACGCCAGTACATGTAGCCGCACGCAGCGACGAGAATCGCGAAGATGACGATCGCGCCGGTCGCGCCACCGGTCAGGTTGGCGATCGCGAACGAAACCGCGCCCATCAGTCCGGCCGCGGGAAGAGTGAAGATCCAGGCCGTGGCCATCCGTCCGGCAACCGACCAGCGCACCGAGGCGCCCTTTTTGCCGATGCCGGAGCCGAGGATGGATCCGGTGGCCACCTGCGTGGTCGACAGCGCCATACCGGCGGCACTCGACGTCAGGATGATGGCTGCCGACGATGCCTCGGCCGCCATGCCCTGCGGGGATTCGATTTCGACGAGACCCTTGCCCAGGGTCCGAATGATGCGCCAGCCGCCGAGGTAGGTGCCCAGCGCGATGGCGGCGGCACAGCTGAACACGATCCAGAACGGCAGGCCGTGCTCCACGCTCGAGGCGTCGAGGTGTCCGCCCGCGATCATCGCCATGGCGATGACGCCCATGGTCTTCTGTGCATCGCCGGTGCCGTGGGCCAGCGCGACGAGCGATGCGGTCGCAACCTGGCCGACCCGGAATCCCTGCGCCGTTTTGCTGTCGGCGATCGTCTTGGTGAGCTTGTAGATGAGATAGGTGCCGCTGGCGGCCACGATGCACGCGATGACCGGTGCCAGCAGGCCCGGGATGAGGATCTTCTTGGTCAGACCCTCCCAGTTGACCCCGGACGAGCCGAGCGCGGCGATGCCGGCGCCGATCAAGCCGCCGAACAGTGCGTGTGAAGAGCTGGAGGGAAGTCCGAACAGCCATGTGAAGACGTTCCACAGGATGCCGCCGACGAGGCCGGCGAAGATGATGAGCATGGCCTTCTGGGCGTCGAGGCCACCGATCAGAGCGCCGGTATCGTCGCCGCTGGTCTGCTGGATCTTCAGCACATCTTTGGTGATCGTGGCAGCGACCTCAACCGAGAGGAAGGCGCCGACCAGGTTCAGGATGGCGGCGATTGTCACCGCGGTCTTGGGCTTGAGTGCACCCGTTGCGATGGACGTTGCCATCGCGTTTCCCGTGTCATGAAAGCCGTTGGTGAAGTCGAATCCAAGTGCGGTGATGACGAGCAGCACGAGGATCAACATTTCTGCGCTCATACTGAATATTCTGCGGTCGACGCGGCCGAATTTCCTAAACGGTCATCTGTTCGAAATCTGACTTGACCAGCAGTTAGGTTCGCTCCACACATATGTTCATTCATTGTTCACCTTCGGACCACTCGCGGGGGCGTGACAGAAGCCGGTTCAGGGTGATGTGACACACTTTTCTAAACCTGTCTCGTAGATCTGCGCGGCCCTTGGGAGGACATATATGAAGATCGGCATGGGCATCAACTACTCGGGAGATTTTGCCGAGACGATCAACAATCTCGTCGACTTCGAAAAGGTTGGGCTCGATCGGATCACGGTCCCGGAAGCGTATAGCTTCGACGCGGTCAGTCAGCTCGGTTTCATCGCAGCCAAGACCACGACTTTGGAACTGGCAACCGGCATCTTGCCGATGTACACGCGGACACCAACCAACCTCGCAATGACCGCAGCCGGCCTCGACTACATCTCGAACGGCCGCTTCGTGATGGGCATCGGCGCCTCCGGGCCGCAGGTCATCGAGGGTTTCCACGGTGTGAAGTACGACGCCCCGGTCGGCCGCGCGCGCGAGACAGCCGAGATCTGCCGGATGGTCTGGCGTCGTGAACGGACCGAGTACAGCGGCAAGTACTACAAGCTGCCCTTTTCCAAGGAAGACGGCGGCACCGGACTGGGCAAGCCGCTCAAGATCATCAACCATCCCGTGCGTGAACGGATCCCGATGCTGCTCGCCGCCATCGGTCCCAAGAACGTGGAGCTCGCGGCCGAGATGTTCGAGGAATGGCAGCCCATCTTCCTGCATCCCGAGCACCTGTCCACGGTTTTCGGTGAGTCGCTGGCCAAGGGCAACGCCAAGCGCGATCCGTCACTCGGCAAGCTGGGGGTCTCGGCCACCGTCACCGCGTTGATCACCGACGACAAAGAAGCGCAGAAGAACGCTCTCGAGCTGGTCAAACACCACTCCGCGCTGTACATCGGTGGCATGGGTGCCCGGGGCAAGAACTTCTACAACGACCTCGCCGTTCGCTACGGCTACGCCGACGCCGCAAAGAAGGTCCAGGACCTCTATCTCGACGGAAAGAAGGCCGAAGCGGCCGCGGCGATTCCGGATGAGCTCGCTTCCGGTATGTCGCTCATCGGTTCGGCGAGTTATGTCAAAGAGCGCCTCGCCGCATTCGACGAGGCGGGCCTGAGCATGTTGCTCGTCGGCTCACCGGCCCCGACCCATGAGGCTCGCGTCGACCAGATCCGTCAACTCAAAGAACTCACAAGCTGACCTGGTTGCCGCTCAGTTTTCTCACGCTCGCGAGGTCTGCAGGCCGCGCGAGCGTGAGAACGGTGAGCGACAAGGTCAACGTAGTCCTGCGCGGACCAACGCGTGGCGCAGAATCGCCGGCAGGGTGCCGTTGACGAGGTCGGTCCATACCCATCGGATCACCTCTATCCCCATCCGGCGCAGGCGATCTTCTCGGATCTTCTCGGCGATGACCACGTCGGTGGCAGTCGGACCGGGCTTCATCGATCCACCACCGTATTTCATCAGGCCGTCGAACTCGCCGACGAGCCGTCCGTCCCAGTCGAAGTCGGTGCGGGCGACGAATCTTCCGTCCGCAGAGTAGAAACGGTGCTGCAGGCGGGGCGCGGGAATGTCGGGGCACGCAAGCATCTGGGCGCGACTCCACGACTCGCCGACGCTCTCCGCCAAGGGATTCGCACAGGCGAGAGCGCGCCGGGCGCCTCCGACACCGCGTTTACCGCGTCGGCCGTCGATCAAAGTGGTGAGCCGCTCGCGGTCGGCGTCGAGCCGCAGTGCGCCGTCGAATGCGGCCACACCCTGCGCGAACGTTCCCGCCTGAGCGGTATCGACAGCAGTACGTTCGATTGTGGTAACTGCCAGGCCATCGGCTTCGGTGAGGTCGCCGGGCAGTAATAGTCCCGAGTGCACGTGCCGTCGGGGTTCGATACGTCCTCCACCGTCGCGCCCGTTGGTCAGATGCACTCTGTCGTACGAAGATTGCAGCAACGGCAGGCGATGTAGCAGGGCGGCGGATTGGTGCGAAACAGCCATGGCCTCGCCGCAACTGCGTACCGCGGCGACGACACGCAGGCGTGCCGGCCCGTCCGTCGTGAACCGGTGAACGGTCGATACGTACACACCCGGCCAGATGCGGCGCAGTTGTCCGCTGTGTACTGCGCGCTTGATCTCCTGGTCGCTATGCCCCTGCGCTGTTGCCGTCGAGCGCCAGATCAGCCCATCGTTGTCCTCGGTGAAATCCCCCATGCGATGATCATGGGGATCTGCTTCGACGGCCGCTGGGTGGGTGAGCCCAGTTCCGCTCGACCTGTGGATGAGCCTGGAAGTTGGGGACAACTGACCTTGCTCACTGTTCTCACTCACGCTCGCTCTGCAGGCCGAGCGAGCGTGAGAAAAGCGAGCGGCTACTCGAACTGGGATTTGTACATGACGGCGTAGCGGCCGCCATGATTGAGGAGTTCGGTGTGGGTGCCTTGTTCGGTCACCACACCGTGCTCGACGACGGCAATGCTGTCCGCTTCACGGATGGTTGAGAGTCGATGTGCGACAACGATTGTGGTGGTGCGATCCTGCAGGGTCTCCAATGCGCGGGCGATGAGGAGTTCGGTGCGGGAGTCGACGGCGCTGGTGGCCTCGTCGAGCACCAGGACCCGCGGCGCTGCGATCATGGCGCGGGCGATGGTGATCAGCTGGAGTTGGCCCTCGCTCAGCGTGGCGCCGCCGTCGCCGATGATGGTGTCGTATCCGTCAGGAAGGGTGTCGACGAATTGCGCGACGTGGCTGTCGCGGGCTGCCTGTTCGATGGCGGCGCGGGTGGCGTCGGGGCGTCCGAATGCAATGTTGTCGGCGATGGTTCCGGTGAACACCCAACGGTCCTGGGTGACGATGGCGGACTGGTTTCGAACGAATGACCGGGGCGCCTCCTCGAGCGGGCGGTCATCGAGTTTCACCGACCCGGATGACGGATCATAGAGGCGTAGAACAAGATTGGTGAGGGTGGTCTTTCCCGCTCCGGTCGGTCCCACGATCGCCACTGTGGCGCCGGCGTCGATGTGGAGCGAGAGGCCGTCGATGACGTCGACCGTCCGGTTCTCATCGTCCGATGACTTGCGATACCCGAACCGCACCGTGTCGAAATCGAGTGCCGGAGGTTCGGTATGGCGGCCGACGTGTTCTGGCACCACTTCGTCGATTGCGGGTGCATCCTCGGCGGGTTCTTCGAGCAGCGCCCGAATTCGGCCCAGCGACACCAACCCCGACTGGAGTTGACTCATCATGGCGGTCAGGTCGTTGAGGGGTTGACTGAACATCCGGGAAAACGAGACGAAGGCCTGAACCTGCCCGACATTGAGCGAACCTGCAAGGACCTGGAACGCTCCGACCACTGCGACGGTGAGATAGCTCAGTGTTGTGATCGCCTGCAGCACAGGGAGAATCGAGCCCGAATAGGACTGCGCGCTGCGGGACGATCGCGCCAGCTCGCCGGTGATCCTTTCGAAGTCTTCGCGGGCCCGTTCCTGCGCCCCGTAGACCCGCAGGGTGTGGAGCTGCGCATAGCTCTCGTCGATGTGCGTGGTGAGGTTGGTGGTCGCCTCCCACTGGTCCTGGAAATGGGGCCTGGCCCGTTTCGCGATCAGTACGCCGAACGTGACGATGAGTGGAATGGACGCCAGCACAACCAGGCTCAGCTGCCAAGAGATGATCGGCATCACGACCAGCAACGCGACCATCGTCAGCACTGCCCCCGGCAACTTCACGAACAGAGGGCTGAACACCGATGAGACGTTGTCGATGTCGGCGGTGACCCTGGTCAACATCTGCCCGCGTGCGGCGGTGTCGAAGTAGGCGACCGGCAGCCGATGGATGTGCTGCTCGATGTCGGCCCGCATCCGATTCATCGCACGCTGTGTGATGCTGTTGACCATCGATGCCTGGACCCAATTGCCCAGGGAGCCGACCGCATACACGACGACGAGAACCGCAAGCAGTTTCCACACGGTGTCGAAGGCGATACCCACGCCCGGCACGGCATCGGCACCTTGGACGACATCGGCGTAGTCGCCTCGACCCTCGGAGCGTAGCTGGGCGACGGCTTCGTCGGTGGTCAGACCGTCCGGAAGTGTCATACCGATTGCGCCGGAGAAGATCTGATTGATGATGCCGGCCAGGATCAGCGGGGCGGCGATGAGTGTCACGACATTGGTGAACGCGACCAGACCCACGATGATCAGCTTCGGTCGCTCGTGGGTAAGCCTGGCCAACAACCACTTCAGGTTCATCGCAGTGCCGCCTGTGAGTCGAGGATCTCGCGGTACACCGAGCTCTCCGCGGCCAGTTCGTCGTGGGTCCCTTGGGCATCGATACAACCGTCCGTCAGGACGACGATCGTGTCCGCGCCGCGCGCCGACGACACGCGTTGAGCGGTCAGGATGATGACTGCATCTGCAAGTTCCTGTCGGAGGCGATGTTTCACGATGCTCTCGATCTCGGGGTCCAGTGCAGAGAAGGGGTCGTCGAGCAACAGCAGGCGCGGTCTGGCGACGATGGCCTGTGCGAGCGCCAGACGCTGGCGCTGGCCCCCGGAGTAATTCTTGCCACCGTGCTGCACCCGCTGGTCGAGGCCGTCTTCGTGCGAGAACACGAAGTCGATCGCGCAGGCGACCTCCAGGGCCGACCGTAGTTCGTCGTCGCTCGCCTCTGGATTTCCCAGACGCAGATTCGATTCGAGGGTGCCCGACAGCAGGGTAGGCACCTGGGATACGTAGGAAATGTCTTCATAGAGCTCGGATCGATGGCGCAGACGTACATCGACGCCATCGATCAAGATCTGCCCGGAGGTGACGTCGCTGAACCGGGGGATGAGCCCCAGCAGTGTGCTCTTGCCGTCCCCGGTTCCCCCCAACACTGCGGTGAGGGTGCCCGGGCGGCATTCGAGGTTGATGTCACTCAGAACTGCATGCTGCGCACCGGGGTAGCGAAAGCCGACGTCCTCGAGCTTCACGTGACCCGTCCGTGAGACCGGGACCCGGCCGGCGATCGGATCTTTCACCGACGGCTCGGTGCTGAGCACCTCATGGATTCGGCGTGCGCTCACCTTCGCCTTGGGGAGCAGAGCAACCATGGCGGCGCCGATGGAGAGTCCGATGACGATCTGCGTGAGATACCCGACGAATGCGACGATCCCGCCGACTTGCATCGAATTGTTGTCGACCAGGATGGCTCCGACACCGATCACCGCGGCGGCGCCGATGTTGGCGATCAAGATGATGCTGGGCAACAGCAGGGCCTGCAGCGACCCGATTCTCCACGCGGTCTTCGTCAGATCGGTGTTGGCGGTCGCGAAGCGTGAGGTCTCGAGGTCTTCGCGGCCGAACGACCGGATGACGCGGATGCCGGTGAGCTGCTCGCGGAGCACACGTCCGACCCGATCGACGGAGCGCTGCAACTTCTCGTAGTGCGGGATGAGTTTGCGCACGATGACGATGACGATCGCTGTGAGTACCGCAGCGACGAGCACGATCAGAGGCGCCAGTCGGTAGTTCTCACTCAAGGCCATCACGGTTCCACCGATCACCAGGATCGGGGCGGTGGCGAGGATGGTCATCACGACGAAGACCATCATCTGTAGTTGATTGATGTCGTTGGTGCTGCGGGTGATGAGGGACGGGATGCCGAACCGATGGACATCGGTGTCGGCGAAACTCTGGACCCGCGCGTAGGTCTGGTTGCGGATGTCGCGACCGATGGTGGTCGAGATGTGTGAACCAAGGATTGTCGCCAGGACGGATACGGCGAGGTTGACGAATGCCAGCGCGAGCATGACGCCGCCGATGGCGCGGATCGCGTCCATATCGGCTTGGCCGATCCCGTCGTCGATGAGGCGCCCGCTGAGATTGGGCATCATCAGAGTTGTTCCTGCAGCAGTCACCTGCAAAAGAAGAAGGAGAAAAAGGGGACCGCGGAATGCCCTCACATGCGGCAGCAATACCGTCGTCAGAGCTCTGTCCGATTTTGTCGTCATGGGCACCACACGTCCCGCGGGCCCAGCAGCGCGGGGTAGGGAACTATGCAAGTAAACGCTTATTCGTTGAGGTCATTGAATTCCTTTTCGACGTCTATTCCCACGGCCGGCTCAATACCTTGGATAATGAACCCGGTTAACAATGCCATTCGCGCAGGGATTTGTCACCTTTCGTCAGAAAGGTTGTATTAGCGCCGATCGGCCGTGGTAAAACTCGAATTTCTAGATACTGTCGATCGCACGTCCCTGAGGTCCCATCAGGGCACCTCAGGGACGTGCAATCAAACCTTTCGGGCGGTGACTCTAGGGTGCAGTCGGGTCCGAGCTGGCTGCGCCGAGGAGGCCGCCGACGAAGGCGAGCAGCTGGGCGAACAGGTTCTCGATGTCCTGCGATGAAGCGAGCATGGTTTTCTCCCTTTGTTGTGATTACTTACTGCGACCCGTTGGCTTCGGTAACGATTCTGGAATCCCCGACCAGGCGAGTCGTGATCAGATTGACACATACGGATTGATCGCAGGGACATTTTGGAAAAGCTGCTGAATGAATTCCCAACTGCGCCCGATGAATTCGAATCTCCTTCTTTAGCGGAACAAAACCTTGCTCCCAATTGGATGATCGTCAAGTTCATTGAAAAGCTGTGTGACCGCCGACGTCTGGAGCTCTGAGACACAAAGTCATATTCTGATGGCGAAAACCCCTGGGTCGCAGCATCGGCGAGAACTGAATGCTTCGGCAATTGATTCGTGTCGAGTACTTCTCTCGAATTGTCCATCCGGCAAATAGAATTCGGAATCGCGAACGACGGGCATGGCGGTGTCTGCGGGATGGGCCGCGGTTCGAGCAAGTTGTCGGCTTGGGGTGCTGTCACGGGGGTTCGGCCTGTTCGGCGTCGTGTTGAACCCGTGCCCCTGCTCTGCCCCGTTATCGACTCGAGATCATCTGTCCGAAATGTGTGGTTTCGGGAGGCGACCGTCCGGATCCAGTTCCCGACACGTTGTTCGCCGGCCATGTGCAGATTTTCCCCTGCCAAATCGCTGCGGCCTGCTCTTGCGGTTGAACGGCGGTGTCAGTCGATCCGATTGAATTCTTGATGGAGAGTCGATGAGGAGCTGGACAAGCTGCCACGCGGCGGTAATCCCATGCCGGCAAACGGAATATCGCTGCGAATTGGTTGGAGGTCATCGACGGGTCGGTCTCGCCGATATCGACGGGTCTCGAAATCCTCCGTGCGGAGTTTGGTCGTTGGGAGCACTCACGGTGATGGGCCCAGAGCTGGCCACCGCCCTGCCGAAAAGCCAAACCCCCCGGGGTCCCCAATGGGAACCCGGGGGGCGGATCAGCTTGTGTTACTTATCTATTCGGCGGGAGGTGTCTCGCCACCGCCACCGAGGAGCCCCCCGATGATCGCGATGATTGCGCCGAGTCCGATTTCGGATGACAGGTCTGTCGATGCCATATGCTTTCTACCTTTCGTAGACTTCATTTGGTTGAACACGACTCGTCGAAGGGGGCTCGAGTTTTGAACTCCCCGACCAACTTGAGCCAACTTCACACTGCCAACGAATTTTGGATATGTCACGTGTTTTCCGTGGCTAATTTTTGAATTGTTTTGGAATATCGCATTGAGCTGGAATTAATATGGAAAATTAGTATTTGATTTGTGTCCGCAAATGTCGCGACTGGGCGGTTGGTGAGGCGCGGGTGACACCGTTCGGACGACGAGTGCATGGAGAGATTGCGATAGCAAATAGTGCAGGTCGTACGCTGCCGGACCGGCGCGCCGAACGGCTGGTTCGGCCGTCCCGGGGCCTGGTGTTCTTGTTTTACTTTCCCGCTCGGCCGATTTCCGGCTAATGTCGCCTCGTGACCCGAATGAGTACAGGAAAGACCCGCCGGTATGCGCGCGTAGCGCTGACCGCGGCAGTGACCTCGGTGATGGCTGCCACCACACTGCTGGTGACGTCGCCGGCCACCGCTGAAGACCTGCCGCAGATCGGTATCGAATCGCCCGGTGGATCGAAGCTGGTGGGTGTGACCCCGACCGGCCCCAAGAATCTTGATCTACTCGTCTATTCGGCGTCGATGGACAGGAACATTCCGATCTCGGTCATCTTGCCGAAGGATCGGTCGGTGCCGCGGCCCACGCTGTACTTGATGAACGGCGCCGGTGGCGGTGAGGATTCTGCGACCTGGCAGGCCAGGACCGACATCAACGGGTTCTTTGCCGACAAGAACGTCAACGTGGTGACACCGAACGCGGGTGCTTTCAGTTACTACACCGACTGGCAGCAGGATGACCCGGTGCTCGGCCGCAACAAGTGGTCGACGTTCTTGGGCAACGAATTGCCGCCGATCATCAATGAAGCTCTCAAAACCTCGGGCCTCAACTCCATTGCCGGTATCTCGTCGTCCGCGACCTCGGTGCTGAACCTGGCGATCGAGCATCCGGGACTCTACAAGTCGGTCGGCTCGTACAGCGGCTGTGCGTCGACGTCGAGTGATCTCGGCCAGATGTACATCCGGATCACGGTCGATGCACGCGGCGGCGGCGACCCGACCAACATGTGGGGGCCGCTCGACGGACCGGGCTGGGCGGCCAACGACCCCATCCTCAACGCTGAGAAACTTCGCGGTGTGAAGCTCTACATCTCGAACGGCACCGGCCTGCCCGGAAAGTACGAGACCTTGGCGCGGGCCGATGGTGATCCGTCGACCTTGGCGGACCAGGTCATCGTCGGTGGTGGCATCGAAGCCGCGACCGGTGTGTGCACCGCGATGCTGGTTGATCGTCTGAACCAGCTGAAGATCCCGGCCACCTACGACTTCCCGCTGACCGGAACCCACTCGTGGGGCTACTGGGAAGACCAGCTGGATCTCTCATGGCCGACGCTGGCAGGCCCGATCGGCGCCTGACCCCACTCGGCAACACAAAAAAGGCCCCACCATCCGGTGGGGCCTTTTTGTTGGGTCCTAGTAGTAGAACGGATAGTCGTCCCAGTTCGGATCGCGCTTCTCCAGGAAGGCATCTCGGCCTTCGACGGCCTCGTCGGTCATGTAAGCCAGCCGGGTGGCCTCGCCTGCGAAGACCTGTTGTCCCATCAAACCGTCATCGGTGAGGTTGAACGCGAACTTCAGCATGCGCTGGGCGGTGGGGGATTTCCCGTTGATGGTCTTGCCCCATTCGATGGCCGTCGCCTCGAGTTCGGCGTGATCGACCACTTCGTTGACGGCACCCATCCGCTGCATCGATTCAGCGTCGTAGGCGCGGCCGAGGAAGAAGATCTCGCGGGCGTTCTTCTGACCGACCTGCTTCGCGAGGTAGGCGCTGCCGTATCCGGCGTCGAATGAACCCACATCGGCGTCGGTCTGCTTGAAACGGGCGTGTTGGCGCGAGGCCAGGGTGAGGTCGCAGACAACGTGCAGCGAGTGGCCACCTCCGGCTGCCCAGCCGTTGACAAGCGCGATCACCACTTTGGGCATGGTCCGGATCAGGCGCTGCACCTCGAGGATGTGCAGCCGGCCGCCCTCGGCCTTGACCCGGGCCGAATCGACGGTGTCGGAGGTGTCGCCGCCCGCGTACTGGTAGCCCGACCGGCCACGGATGCGCTGGTCGCCGCCACTGCAAAACGCCCAGCCGCCATCCTTTTCGCTCGGGCCGTTGCCGGTAAGCAGGACCACTCCCACGTCGGGGCTCCGACGCGCGTGATCGAGGACGCGATAGAGCTCATCGACAGAGTGGGGGCGAAAGGCGTTGCGCACCTCGGGGCGATCGAATGCGATCCGCACGATGCCATGTGCGCGACCCTCGCCGACGTGACGGTGATAGGTGATGTCGGTGAGGTTGTCGAAACCTTCAACCGATTTCCACTGCGTTGGATCAAAGGGCTGATCTGTTGAGGCGCTCATGGGTTCTGAGCGTAGTGGCAGAATTTCACACCCTGGTCAGGAGGTCTGCTCGAGCTCTCCCGGACCTTTGGCGCGTTTGGCCCGGTAGAGGTCGGCGTCGGCCTCGGCAAGCAATTGGGCGATGGTGACGGTCGCGGCAGGTCCGAAGGCGGCGCCGAAACTGGTGTCGATGTGTTGTGAGCGGATCCGGGTGAGCACGTCATCGGATCGTGCGCCGGACGTGCCTTCTATGCAGATCGCGAACTCGTCGCCGCCGAGTCGGGCGAAGACGGCATCTTCGGGAATCGACGACCGTAGCTGTCGGGCGAAGTCGATCAGGTGTTGGTCTCCTGCCTGATGCCCGAACGCGTCGTTGATGGCTTTGAAGTTGTCCACGTCGAGCGCGGCGATGCTCAGTGTCGTCTGTGCCGAACGTGCGCGAGCGAGTTGGTGGGCGGTCGCAATCTCCCAGCCGGCCCGATTCGGCAGTCCGGTCAGTGGGTCGGTGCAGGCAATGGTGACGAGTGCGCGCGTCACCAGCCCGAACGATTCGGCCGCGCCCACTATGGCGAGCACAAATGCGAAGTAGGTGAGGGGTGAGGCCGATACCGACACCGCCAGCGCGAGCACGGTTGATGCGGTCAGGATGGCAATGAGTACGCGTGCGAGGGCGAGTCGCAAGAACGCGATCATGTACATCGACAAGAACATGGCCGCCACCAGACAGACGAACGGGGCGCCGGCGAGCACGTGGAACGCGATCACTGCAGGGGTTGCGATCATCGCGGCGACGATTGCCGGAAGCAGATTGGCCGGCCGGCGCCGCAGATAGATCAAACCGAATACGCCCATGATCACCGCGACGATGGCTCCCGCGGGGTTGGCGACCTCGACTCTCCTGATCGGCACCGGGAACAGGATGGCGAGAAGGCCGATGGTGTACAGGAATGTCGTTGCTGCCAAATAGATGCGAAGGGCCCGCAGCTGTAACTGCCGCACAATCTGGGTCGTGGTGCCGGATACCAGGCTGAATCGGTTCACGCCGTACTCATGCTCCTCGGATCGGGCTGGGTTCGACGCCGATATCAGTAGTATCGCTCAGTAACTGAGTACGTGCTGCGCAAAGGTCATTCGTTGTCCCGACGGGGATCCGGAACGGCACGGAATTCGCGCGTCGCCTGATCGAATCGGTGCCACGTCGCGCGAGTTCGACCCCGGTCGATACTGTCGTAGCCATGACCCAGGGAAACCCACTCGAAGAGACCGCCGTGACCTTTGGGAACGACGCCCCTCTGGAAGAGCGTCATGAGGGTGGATTTCGCCCGAAGTTCGACCTCGACCTGACCCGCGGTGGTCCGCGATATGGGGAGTTCATCGAGCAGGTTCGTACGTTCATGGACCGGGTGAAAGCGGCTTGTCCGCCTGACGATCTCGTCGATGAGCTGATCGACGAACTGAAGGTGATGAACGACCGGCTGGACGCCGTGGCCATTGACGAGTGGCGTGCACCTTCGGGTGGGCGCATCGATCTGCCGGCGCGGGGCAACATCACGCTGCCGCCCTATGAGGTCGATGAGGCCACGGCCGAGAACGTGAGAGCGCGGGTCACGTTCCGGCGCTATCACCTCGGTGGGAACAATGCTGCCCACGGTGGCCAGGTCGCGGTGGCCTTTGACGATCTATTGGGTATGTCCGGCGCGCTCGGATCCGGTGGGATCACCCGGACCGCATATCTGACGGTGAGCTACCGCGCCATCACCCCGCTGGGGAAAGAGCTCGTGATGAGGTCGTGGGTCGACCGCATCGAAGGGCGGAAGGTGTTCCTCAAGGGCAGCCTTCACGACGGCGACACCCTGTGCGCCGAGGCCGACGGACTGTTCATCAAACTCAACCCCGGTCAGCCGTAACCCGTTGGTGTGGCTTGTTTGGGTGACATGTGGTCGGGTTGATCGCGACCGGTAGTCCAAACAGATTCAGTTTCTTTTTCAGGTTCTTCTCGCACGTGAATTGTCGGATACTCGACGTGTGGTCGGCAACAAGGCGCCTCGATTCGTTGGCCACCAACGGATTTGCAACCTTCGTCCGACCGGTGCGGATTTGTTCCTGAGAACGAGAGAGCTGGATTTCGTATGGCCACGATGATGGTCCTCACTCCTAGTTATCGGCCAGACTTCGACGCCTTCGTCGATCTTCACTCCAGTGTGGTGAAGCATGCGGCGACCGATGTCGTCCACCGCGTTGTGGTTCCAGACCGTGACCTCCGGCTTTTTCGGGGCATCGAGTCGAATCGGCTGGATGTACGGGCAGTGAGTTCGTATCTCCCGGAGTCGTTCCTGTCGACCTACTCCCTGGCGAGAATGCTGCAGTCACAAGACTGGATGCCCCACGCGGTGAGGACCATCCAGGCAGTCAATGTGCGACACCCCTGGCCACTGATTCGGGGCTGGTTGCTCCAGCAGATCGTGAAATTGGCAGCGATTGCTGATGCAGAGACCGACGTCGTACTCACCGTTGATTCAGACGTAGCGATGATCCGGTCGTTCGGACCGAACGACTTCGTCGAGAATAATGTGGTTCGGTTCTATCGTCTGCCAGGTGGGATCGGCCCCAACCTCGGTCGGCACGTCAAGTGGCACTCGGTGGCCTCGAGCCTTCTCGATCTACCGCCGGGCACAGTTGATGCAACCACTGACTACGTGGCGGGCCTTGTGGCGTGGGACCCGGCGATCGTTCGATCCATGACCGAGCGAATCGGCAGTGTAACGGGGTGCGAGTGGCGGGAGGCGATCGGTCACCGCCTGCACTTTTCCGAGTGCATCCTCTATGGCGCATTCGTAGACGGGCTGGCCACCGATCACGATCGTTCGTTCGCCTCTGCAGAGTCGCTCTGCCGGGCGCATTGGGATCCGGTGCCGCTTGACCGTGCCGGCGCCGACCGGTTCGTGGACTCGATCGAACTCGGTGATTTGGCCATTCAGATCCAGTCGACATCCAGAACGCCTGAACACATCCGCCGATACATCATCGACGCCGCCGAATCCATCGCGTCTTCAACCGGAGACGGCCTACCAACGTCGGCGGCGCCGCAGCGCGTAGACGGCAATCCCCACGCCGACAACACTGAGTAGATCTGACTCGGTCAAGCCATTCGTTGAGGTGAAGGAAAGGAGCACTGCTCCTTCGATCGGCCCGTTGAAGAGGATCCACAGCACTGATACCCCGATGAGGGTGAACGCTGCGGGACGGCTCGGCTTGGCCAGAGTCCACGCCCCGCAGACGAACAACAAAATCAGCAGCACGAGGCCGTGAAAGAACGCGGGCGTAATGGGCATCCGTGCAGTATCTCAATGACGCCTGAGGGAACGCTGATTCATGTAAGTGATTCGTGACACCTCACCTGGGTGCCGGGAGTTGTCTCGCCGCGTTGGCATCTTCAGGGTCTCTGGACTGGCGTTACTAGGATATGCAAGTATTGTGAGCGCCGTCGCAGTCGATCATTGGAGTGTCATGTCAGACGAGAGCACCGTCCTGGTCCGGACGGAAGGCCGCATTGGCCGGATCACCTTGAACCGCCCCAAGGCCATCAATGCCATCACCCACGAAATGGTGCTTGAAATCGATGCTGCTCTCCGCAAGTGGGCAGATGACGACACTGTCGAAGCGGTGGTCCTCGATGGCGCCGGTGAGCGGGGTCTGTGCGCGGGCGGCGATATCGTTGCCATCCACCGCGACGCCTTGCAGTCCGCCACCCTTGACGACGCGGTCGCGTCTCCCTCGGGCAAGTTCTGGTACGACGAGTACATCCTGAACGCCTACATCTCGCACTATCCGAAGCCCTACATCGCCCTGATGGACGGCATCGTCATGGGCGGCGGAGTCGGGATCTCGGCGCACGGCAACACCCGGATCGTCACCGACCGCACCAAGATGGCAATGCCCGAGGTCGGCATCGGTTTTGCTCCCGACGTGGGTGGCACCTACCTGCTGGCGAAGGCTCCGGGCGAACTCGGTACCTACCTCGCGCTGACCGCTGCGCAGATCAATGGCGCCGATGCCATCGCCATCGGATTCGCCGACCACTATCTGCCGTCGGAGAAGATCGCCGACTTCATCTCAGCGCTGACACACCGGCCGGTCGATGAGGTCATCGGCGAGTTCTGCATCGCTCCGCCGGCGTCGGGTCTGCTCTCCAAGAGGCGCTGGATCGACGATGCCTTTGCGGCCGATACCGCGGTCGGGATCGTCGAGCGTCTGCGTGGCCACGACGAGTCCGATGCCCACGACACCGCCAATGTGGTTGCGGCGAAGTCTCCCACGTCGGTCGAGGTGACCGTGCGATCGCTGCGTGAGATCATCGCCGACACGACCTTGGAGACCGTGCTGGTCACCGAGTACAGGGTGTCGATTCACTTCCTCACCCATCACGACCTCGCCGAAGGCATTCGCGCACAGGTCATCGACAAGGACCGGTCACCCAAGTGGTCACCGCCAAGCCTCACCGCTGTGGACAAGGCCGACATCGACGCCTTCTTCGCCCCGGTACCCAAAGAACTCGAACTGACGAACGGAAACCAGGCATGAGCGACTACGAAACGATCCTCACCGAGCAGCGCGGCCGGGTGGGAATCATCACCCTGAATCGCCCGAAGGCTCTGAACGCCTTGAATTCTCAACTGATGAACGAAGTCGTCTCTGCGGCACAGGCGTACGACGCCGATCAGACCGTCGGCGCCATCCTGATCACCGGTTCCGAACGCGCGTTCGCCGCCGGCGCCGACATCAAAGAGATGGCCGACAAGTCCTACGTGGACATGCTGGCAGTAGATTTCTTCAGTGCCTGGGATGGCCTGGTCAACGTTCGGACACCGGTCGTTGCGGCCGTGGCCGGGTTTGCCCTCGGCGGTGGGTGCGAGCTGGCGATGATGTGCGACATCATCATTGCCGCCGAGAACGCGGTCTTCGGTCAGCCGGAGATCAACCTGGGTGTTATCCCGGGAATCGGTGGCTCGCAACGACTCACCCGCGCGATCGGCAAGGCCAAGGCCATGGACATGGTCTTGACCGGCCGCCGGATGAAGGTCGATGAGGCAGAGCGGGCCGGCCTGGTCTCCCGCGTGGTGCCCACCGAGTCGTACCTCGACGACGCACTCGCGGTCGCCAACACGATCGCCGAACTGTCGCTGCCCATCACGATCCTGGCCAAGCAGGCGGTGAACCGGTCACAGGAGATCGGCCTCAGCGAAGGAATCCTGTTCGAGCGCAGGGTCTTCCACTCGACGTTCGCCACCGAGGACCAGTCCGAGGGCATGGCCGCGTTTGTGGAGAAGCGCGACGCGAAGTTCAACCACCGCTGATCGCGCACACCGCATAGACGCTCGTCCTTCTCGCGCCCGCGCAGTTTGCAGACTGCGCGGGCGTCAGTGTTCTGAGGGGTTGTCGCTTTGGTTGCGGTCGGACACCCGGGCGCGGATCGGACCCTTCGGGACCATGGTGAACGGAAGTGCAACGGGGAACTCATCATCAAGGGCCTCGATGCGATGCCGACCGATGATCGTGGCCAACGCCAGGGTGGCTTCGAGCATCGCGAAGTGAGATCCGATGCAGCCACGTGGTCCCCCGCCGAAAGGTAGGTACTGCCACCGGTCGCGGTCGTTGAAGTTCTCGGGAGCGAACCGATCGGGGTTGAACTCCAAAGGACTATCCCAAATCGACGGATCACGGTGCATCGCATAGATTCCCGCAACCAACCACGCACCTGCTTCGACCCGAAAACCGTCCACGTCGACATCGGCGACCGCGCGACGACCTATGGCCGGCGCCGGTGGGCACAGCCTGAGTGCCTCATGCAGCACTTGAACCGCGTAAGACAAACGAGGCAGATCTTCGGGCGTCAACCTGCGTTCGCCGAGCTGGGCGGTTTCAGCCGCGAGCCGGTCCTGGATATCAGGATGGCGGCCGATCGCCCACAACGCGTACGTCAGAGTTGTCGATGTGGTGTCGTGACCAGCGATCATGAAGACTATTAGCTCGCTGCGTATTTGGCTGTCAGAAAGCGATTTTGAGGTGTCAGGGTCTTTGGCGTCAATCAATGCACGAACCAGTGGGGCGTCCTTCGTGGGATCGATACGGCATTCGTCGAGGATCGTCTGAGCACGGTTGTGCATCGCCGTCGCAGCTGTCCGAGCACGTCGTCGTGCGGGAGTGGGCAGCCAATTCGGAGCTCGGACCGGCTGTGTGCCCCGGCCCGTCACGTACTTCAGAGCGATGTTCATCGCGGCGGCGACCTCGTCGACGTGTTCGTCGAGGTCGAGTCCGAGTACCGATCGTCCCAGTACCCGCAATGTGAGGGAATGACACAGCTCATCGAGGTCGATGATGTCGACACCGTCAAAGTCCTCGAAGCAGGACTCGGCGGCTTCGGCCATATTGTCGGCATATCGGGCGACATGATTCTTGGTGAATACCCGCTGCATCGCGCGCCGCCGTGGCAACCATTTGTCGTGCTCGACATTGAAGAGGTTGTCGCCGAGCAGCCGCTGCTGTTCTGTGAGGAACGGGAGAGCCTTGTCGACGAATGCGTGAGGCCGGTCGAGGACGTCGTGGATTGCCTGCGGCGAGGTGGCCACAACGAACTCGGGAAACATCCACGACGGAGCCAGTTTGTGGCGGGTGACCGGCCCGCCTGCATCGCGGAGGGTCTCCATCCCGGTGTGATAGTTCCGTACGGACTTGAGCCGTTGTAAATACGGCAAGGGGTTGCGCGGTGCGAGGGGGAGTTTGGCCACCTCGACGGGATCGACTGTTTCGACCATGATGCGACCGCCTGTTCCGGTGTCGGGTCGTCGGTTGGTTCTGCAATCGACTATTCAACGGTCTGGCCGGGGCGTCGCGAGTAGTCGACTACCTCAATCGGGCGCCGGTGAGGATCTCTGACAGTTCTTCCCGGCTGTTGACCCCCGCGCGCTGTGCTGCCCGGTACAGGTGGCCTTCGACGGATCGCACAGAGACGCTCAAACGCGTGGCGATCGCGCTGTTTGACAGGCCGGTTGCAGCCAACGTGATGATCTCGCACTGCCGCGCCGTGAAAGGTACGGCCGCTGTCGTCTGGAGCTGGGCCGGAGTCGCCGTGCGTCCGCATTCGGCGGCCAGGCGCCGCGACATCTCGGACGCCAGGAGTGCGGATCCACGCCGTTGCCGGTTGCTGAATATCCTCCCTGCCTGTGCTGCGGTATCCGCGGCGGCCACGCGGTCGCCCATCGTCTCGTAGTATCCGGCGGCTGCCAACACTCCAGTCGCATCGTCGGTTGCCAGCGCAGCGGCATGACGTGCGGCGATGCGCGCGCGGGGTCCCTCCACTCGGGAGGCCAGGTCGTCAAGCCTGCTTGCCATTGTGAGACAACCGAATTGGGTCGCTGTCTGTAGTGCCAGAACCTCATAGGCCGGTTGATTGTGACGCCGTGCGAAATCGGCGGCTGTGACAGCCAACCCGATCGCTTGGCTGACCGCGCCCTCGGCGGCCTCGACCCAAGCCTGCACGAGTGCGCGGCCACTCTCCATGAACGTGTATTCGGCCGGCCAGATGTCCGACAGCACTCGGAGGGTCTTTTGAGCGTTGGCAGCTTCGCCGCTGACAGCTTGCGTCTCGGCGATCCAGAGGAGGCCGGCTGGATTGATGGCATCTGACGTGGCTGTGTAGGTGTCGTTTTCGATTCCCACCCGAGCGTCGAGGAGCTCGGTGGTCGCGGTCTGCACTCGTCCGGAGGCGAGTGCGGCGTGTCCACGAAGGTACGTCGCCAGGATGTAGGTGGTACCGCCGACGTCGCGCGCGATCTCCGTGAATCGGGAGGCTTCGTTGAGGCATTGGCTGATGTGGCCGGAGACGCGGCAGACTCGGGCGTGGATTGCTGCCAACCAGAATTGGAGTTGTGCTGTCTGCCATGAGGACTCGGATCTGGCGTAGCCTCGCGTCGTGTATTTGTTTGCGGTCTCGTACATTCCGAGTGCGCCGGCAGACATCACCATGGCGGAGGTTGCCATCATGAAAAAGAAGTCGCTTGTCTTCGGTTCCGAGATTGAATCTTCCGCATGCCGGATCGCGGCCTTGGGTGACGCCTGCACGGAGAGTATGCAGGCTCGGACAGCGGAGAGCTCCGATCTCACGTCCGATTCGAGCGAATCGGTATCGATGACATCAAGCAGTTCGGCCGCCGCGACAGGACGGGCGAGCATCCATGCGAGGTTCGCGGCGCGCAAGATGTTCCATCGGGGAAAGTTCGGATGGCAGGACTCGATCGCGCGCTCGTTGAAAGCTCGCTCAGCTGTGGGTCCCTGGCCTGCGACCACCAGTGTCATGAGATGTGGGTAGGCATCCTCTGGCGAGATGTCCAGTGCCAGAGCCGAGGTGGCGAATCGTGTGGCCAGACCGACGTCGAGCGACATCAGAGCAGTCTGTGACGCCTGGGCCAGGAGCGTGGGATCCGGCGGAAGGTCAGACTCGAGGACGAGTACCGCGCGGCGAAGCACAACGGATGGCTCTTGGCGCATACCGCGCGCAAGTGTGGCGGCGATCTCTGTTGCCAGGCGACGGCGTCGAAGCAGTCCGAGTTCGGCCCGGCGGACCTCTCCCAGTAACGGGTGGCCCAGTCCGACGGTGATCGCTCCCGTAGGTGAGGCGCGAGTGCTGATGGCGCCCAACGATTCCGCCAGTTCCAGCGTGGGATCGTCGACGAGTGAAGCCAATTCGGTTGTCGTCAGCGGTTCGCTGACGGCCAACAGGTCGACCAGATCCGACACCTCGGGTGGGAGATTGGTCATGTTGGCCCGAATGATCTCCGCCAATGTCGGAGTGATGGTCAGGTCACCGGACCAGAACCACAAACCGGAGGTGTTGGTGAAACGGCCCGCGGCGTACTCTTCGTCGACGAGCTGGCGCAGCAACAGGACGTTCCCGTCGCACAGCGT
Organism: Williamsia sp. Y721; assembly: GCF_059683565.1. NCBI lineage: Bacteria > Bacillati > Actinomycetota > Actinomycetes > Mycobacteriales > Nocardiaceae > Williamsia > Williamsia sp. Y721. The sequence goes on from NZ_JCASNH010000001.1 coordinate 352,483, forward strand.
GTGCAACCGTTTGAGGCTTGTTGATTCGATCGGGCCGTCGAAAGCTCGCTCGAGCAACCGGCGGGTTTCTGCTCGGGACAGCGGTTGAAGTTCGAGGCGCGGCAGATGCCGGTCTTTCCACAGGGCGGCGATGGCATCAGGTGCAGGTTCCCCGGCGCGTATCGACACCAGCACATTGGCGAGTTTGCGGACCGTGAGCTCGTGGATCACGAACGCGGATTGATTGTCGAGGAGATGCGCGTCATCAACCGCCACGATCAGGGCTTTGGCGTCCGGTGATGTCGTCAAATGGTCGAGAAGGCATCGAATCTGGCGAAGCGGTTGCGCGTCCACGTCGATATCGAGGTGCAGGTCGGAGAAGACGGCCAGTGGCACATCCCTCGACGACAACGTCGCGGACACCCGATAGCACCGGTGGCCCAGGCGGCTCGCCGCCGCGACGGCCTCGGTACACAGGCGGGTCTTGCCGACACCGGGCGCGCCACCGATGACGACGCCGTTACCCCCGCCGCGACGAGTGATCGCGGCAGTGGTGAGTTCTACTTCTTCTCGGCGTCCCGCGATCGGCCACTCGACGAACATGATCGACTCCCTCGATCACAATTCACGATGTCTGAAAGTTCTGTTCCGGTTTGGCTGCGACTGTCGCACCAACACCTGTGACGCTAAGTCTGGCCGAGCCTGGCGAGCAAGCTATTTGTCCGCTCACCGGTGTCGTCGGCGTAGGTGTGCCAACTTTGCCTCGGCGACGTCGTAGAGCATCGGTAACGCAGTTATGTCGACGTCAAGGCAGTCGGCGACCGTTGTGGCCGGGATTCCGGCGGCTCGCAGGCGCAGCGCGATCGAATACACCACCGGTAGTTCATTCATAGCGGTGTCGAGATCAGGCGCGTTGGTGGCCACCTATGCATCGTCACCCGATCTGGATGGCGAGGGTGGGGTAGCGGACTACCCCGATTACGGGTGTCGATTCGTGGTTCGACTCAACACCCTGCGATGGATTCCGGGATGTGTCAGAACTCGTCGAGTGTGACGTAGCCGTCTTGGAGAGCGCGCGCCAGCAGTGCTGCTTTGGTGTGCGCGGGTCGGCCGCTGGCCGCGTATTTACCTCGGATTCGGTTGACGTGAGTGTTGACGGTCGCCGCAGTGATGAACAATTCGCTGGCAGCGCTGGACTTCGAGTCATGCTTTACCCAGCAGCGCAGCACTTCGATCTCGCGTGCGGTGAGACGTGGCATGGCAAACCCTCTGATGCTTAGAGGGGCAAGTGACAAGGTCATCGAAATATCTCCTGGTGATCGGGTTCCCGGCCCAGGATGATCTTCTTATGATTGGCGACGATCGGGTAGACACATCTTCTGGTTACACCAAAAATGCCTCATCGTTACCCTTGCTAGCTAGCAAGGTCGGAGGCCGGATCTCCATGCACGTCAAGATCAATCCTCATCGTGCCAGACTTTTCGTCACTGCGATAGATCGAAATCAAACTCGATCTTCCAGGAGGTAGAACGCGGATTCGTAAGTGCCCGCCGTCGGCGGTGTGGAGTACCTCGTTCACATGTTGTGTGACCCGCCGGTGGACCGCGGGCGATGTGTAGGTGAGCCCGCCGTCATCGATCATCACAACGTCGACACCTCGACGCCGAGCCGCACGCACATTGCCGGCGACTGCCACGTTTGTCAGCGCTGCCGCCTGTATCTGATCGCGGAGCTGACCCTCGAGCAGCGCGCAGGTCCTTTTGTCTGCGCCAGAAAGTTGTTGTCCCTCGGCGATGCGCGTGAGCATCGGCCGGACCATTGATTCGAGATCGGCGAGCCGGGACATGCGTTCTTCACGGGCGGCGCCGGCAGCGGCTGCTCGGGCCGCTTCCTCGGACTCTGCGCGGTTCATCGCCTCGATGGCGAGAATCGAACGACGCAGGACCAACGCGAATGCTGTTCCGATGAACAGCCGGGCCGGTAACAGCAGCAACAGAACCAGCTCCGGGCGTCCTTCCGAAAATATCGCGGACCACGCGATGATGAGGACGTAGCAGGCAGCAAAACTGGACCAGGCGAGCAGGATTCGTCCGCGCAGACAGAGGATGACGCACAGTATGGCGACGGCACTGACAAGCCAAGGTGGACGGCTGCTTTCGATGACTTGAGGTTCAGCGATCAGTAGCGTGAGCACGGCCGCCGGTAGCGCCAGGCAAGCGATGGCCGTGAAGCGGAGCTCGAGTGGGTCCTTGCGCCCGAAGGTGATTGCGCCTGCGCCGATGCCGAGGAACCCCAGCGTGACGATGACCGGCCACACAGCGCTGTCGGCGGGCAGGCTCCCGAGGGCAACAAAGGCGGTGACCACAACAAAACTGAGAAACGCCAGACCGACGAAGATTCTGGTGCTCATGTCGGTCGCCGCCAGGTCAGTACCACCTGGGTCCCGTTGCCCGGCTTCGAGCTGATTGTCACCGATCCGCCCGAGATCTGTTCCAGCCGTCCACGAATCGACAACGCAATACCCAAACGATCCGAGGGGACGCGACTTTCGTCGAAGCCGATCCCGTTGTCTGAGATATCGATGGTCAGTGAGTTTGTGCCCATCGATAGCAGAACCGAACGCTCGGCGCCCGGACCGGCGTGCCGAACACTGTTGTGCAGTGCCTCGGACATGGCAGCCATCATCGCGTGCACGGCGCCCTGCGGATAGGTCGTCGACGCTTCGATTGCCGCGGTGTTGTGTACCTGTGAACCCGGGTCCACGATCTGTGCGGCAGATTCGGCCTCAGAAATGACCTCGGTCGGAGTCAAGGCGCGCTGTAGATCATCATCGGCCCGGAGATCGTCGAGTTGCTTCAGGGTGGCCAGCGCCTGGCCTTGCAGTTCGGTGTTGGTGCCCTCGCGGGACGCGGCCCACATGATCGACATGACGCGATCGTGCGTGATCGCATCCAATCGCGCCCGTTCACGTCGTCGACTCTGCTCGGCGGCAGTGGTTTCCGCACGGCCTTTCGCGCGGACCTGGGCGCGATCGCGAAGCCTGCCGGTCTCCAACGCGATGATTGCGATGGTGAAAGGGACCGCTGATACGAACAGTCCCCAGGCGAGGTCGGGGACGAACTCGGACGCGCTGGTTCGCTCTGCCGCAGAGGCGCTGATCAGGCGGGTTGCCGTCACCGATACCAGGAGGTAGACGGTCGCAGCGGGGAGTGGCATCGCAACCACAGCCGCCACACTGGCGACGCCGGCTATCGGAGTCAACCAGGCGCCGCTCCCATCGCCGGTCGGTAGTCCGTTCCACACGAAGGGGAACGATGCGAAGACGACGACGTAGGAGATCGAAACCGCCCACGCCGCGCGATAGGTCCAGCGGTCGTCCGGGATGAAGGTGCAGATGAACATCGCCGCTGCGGGCGCGACGATCAATGTCAGCGCTGCGACGGTCCACCACGTCGGGACGACTTCCGAGAGAGATCGGATGGGGGTGATCAGCAGCAGCGGGTAAAGGCACATCGCGATGGATCCGAACCGGCTGACCTGTCGAGCTGTGAGATCGCCGGCCGATGTCGGCGTCGGCGACCCCGGTGTTGCCGATCTCAGCGACGAAAGCGCCGCGGCATTGGTAGCCATCCGTCCTCCAGTGCCCGCTTGTACAGATCGGTCTTGGTAGGTGCCGGCCGACCTGCCTCGGAGTACTTCTGTTTGATCCGCCCTACGTATGAGTTCACGGTCTCGGCCGACAAGCCGGTGATGGAGGCGACCCGCGTTGCCGGCTCGCCCGCGGCGTACAACTCGAGTATCTGACGTTGTCGGGGGCTGAGGTCGACCGCGGCGAGATTGGGATCCGAATCGATGGCGGTCGCCCATTCCATGGTGGGAACCACCACGCCGGACAGCGCTGATCGGATCGCGCTGATGAGTTCGTCTACATCGACAGATTTTCGCAGGATGCCGAGCACCCCCGAGGTGAGCGCTTCGCGGATCAGGAATGGCTCGGACGCAGAGGTGAACACCAAGATATTTTCGGTGACGGTGTGCAGCTGTTCGATATTGCTGCGTGGCCTCGAATCGTCGGAAAGCCGAAGATCGAGCAGAGCAAGATCGATCGGCTCGCCCTGATCGATGAGCTTCGACACCGTCGGAGCATCAGCCACCACCGACAATCCGTCTGCCTGATTGATGATCGTCACCAGACCCCGCCGGGTGGTCGCGAAGTCTTCCACGACACCAATACGGGCAAGCTCGCACGTCTCATCCATGGGTCACACGATGAGAAATTACGAAAGCCTCCATTGGTGGGACCTACTGGTTCAAGTCGCGCCTGAACAGACACAACGTCTATTTGCCGGTTCGGGACGAACGCGCGCCCATGTTCTTGAGCTGGCCAGAACATATCTTAGCTGTCACCAGCTAAAACCGCAGGACTCGGTGCGGATTACCCGGCGGATACGGACGGTGCTGCCGTCGATGAAAGTGTCTGTGAAGCAATTCCCGGCGCTCGGGATTGTGCGGGCGATGTGAGATTGCGGGAGGGCTGACTCACCGTGCGCTGACCTGGACCGTTGCCCGAGGTGGAGCGGCTGGTGGTCTCGACAATGGCTGAGCGGAAGTCTCGTGTCACTTGCGCGCGGCGCAATGTGAGCAGCTCGGGCGGACCTTCGAGCAGATATCGACGGGCCAACCGTCGCGGATCGGATCCGAGCCGATGAAGCCATTCAAGACCGAGGCGTTGCAGTTGGACCGGCGCCCTCGCAGTGGTTCCCGCCAGGAAGTCGGCGGCTGCACCGAAGGCCAGCAATGCGCGTGATCCGGTCCGTGTACCGAAATGTTCGATCCACATCTCCTGACGGGGTTTGCCCAATCCGACCACGAGTATGTCGGTCCCGGCATCACGAATTTCCTCGGCGTCCCGTGCACATTTGCGTGGGTCTGAGAGGTCGGCGCGCTCAGGCGACCAGTAGCGCACCGGGCCCAGCCCGCCAAAGTCCTCCCTGATCCGCTCGTCCAGTTTTTGGTGTAGCTCGGGAAATCCCCCGTAGAAGCCGACGCGGCTCCCGGCGCGCTCGGCCTCGTGCAATATCGACGGCAGTAGATCAGCGCCCGTGAGGCGAGGCCAGGGGCGTCCCGTCAGCTTGGTCGCGCGGGCAACGATGGGGGCCCCGTCGGCGAGTAGTACCCAGTCGACGCCGTCATCACCGTGTCGGTCCGGGTGGTCGAGGCGTGGGCCACCGGGGGCGGTGAAGTGATGTAGGTGGTCGAGGTTGACCGATCCGATCGCCAGCGGGGTGTTCCTTGGTCCGCTCAGGCGCCTCTGCACCGTATCGAGCACAAGGTCTTCCGTGCATAGGTCAACGGGAACCCCACCGATCATCATTGTGACCGTCTGCGGTGCCAAAGTTTTTTCTGAGTGCATCGTCGCTCTCCTGAAAATGGGGTGGAGTCGGGGTGATCGGCTAGTACGCGCCTTGGCTTTTGATGACGGCACGCAATGTGCGCCAAAGGATTAGGAGGTCCTGCATGATCGACCAGTTCTCGACGTAGAGAAGGTCGAGGCGGACGGATTCGTCCCATGAGAGCTCCGACCGCCCCGAGACCTGCCACAGTCCCGTCATCCCGGGGCGAACGAGCATTCTTCGGACCACCGGGCCGCGGTATTGCGCGACCTCTTCACGGAGTGGTGGTCGCGGTCCGACCAGGCTCATCTCGCCGGTCAGAACATTGATCAGCTGGGGGAGTTCGTCGAGGCTGTACCGGCGCAGAAAGGCACCGACACGAGTGACGCGCGGATCCGTACGCATCTTGAATAAGACGCCGTTTCCGTCGGATGCTTCAACCAAGGCGGCTTTTTGCTGGTCAGCCCCGTCGACCATGCTGCGGAACTTCCACATGAGGAACGGTTTGTTGCCGAGTCCGATGCGTTCTGCTCGATAGAAGATTGGCCCGGGCGAGCTGAACTTGACCGCAATTGTGCAGGCAAGAAGTACCGGCACCAGAAGAAATAAGAGTGCACCGGCGCCAAGTCGGTCGACTCCGGCTTTGAGGAACCGGTTCGCGCCGGCGTAGCGCGGTTTGTCGATGTGCACCATCGGGAGTCCGGCGACCGGTCGCACCATCATCCGGGGGCCCGCGATGTCCGTGACGCCGGGCGCCACCACCATGTCGACATCCATTGCCTCGAGCCCCCAAGAGAGCTCGCGCATTGCCGAATAGCCAAGCGCAGAAGCGGATGTCACGGCGACGGTCGTTGCGCCGGTCTGCTTGACCGCATTGGTGAGCCCACGAAGATCTATGGCCGGCGGTTGCAGGCCACGCGGCGTCGCGGCCGCGGCCAAGTGGCCCACCTGGGAGCCGGCGTTTCCCCTGGTGTTGACGAAGCCGACCACTTTGTAGCCCAAGATCGGGTTGTCCTCGATGCGATCTATCAATGGGATCGAAGAATCGGAATCGCCCACGACGAGTATTCGCTGAAGACTTGTTCCATTCGACCTCTGGTGGGTCAGATTCTTTCGCCATGCCCATCTCCCAGAGAGCAGTGCAATTGTCCCGAATGGCAATGCGACTGCGACGAACCCTCGGGCAATGTCCAGCTTGAATGCAAGGTCGAAAATCGCCAAGAAGCCAAACGCCATAAAGCATGCAGTGGCTACTCGGCTGTATTCCGCTGCACCAGATCCGATAATTCTCTTATCTGAGCTCTGCGTCGTGCGCAACGCCACAATCCATACTACGGATAGCGCGATTGTCTCGATGAGCAGATGTTTGCGTTGGGCAATTTCTAATTCCCCATTTCCGTAGAAACGGATTATTACCGCACCGGCTACCGCGCCGAGTACCAGCGCGAGATCGGTCCAGCGTATGCGCCGCACATACGCCGACGACCAGCGCTCAAAAGTGCCGTTGACCAGCTCAAGGGGCGGTCTTTCGCTCTGGGTGGTTGCGACGTGCGCTTCGTTCAACATGACCCTCGGCCCCCTTGCGCTGTTCGGATTTCGAGTGTGGACGCAGGATTCTGATGCCACAGGTAATCGAATAATGGCGAAATTACCGTTGATTGCTCGACTGCTCACATAGTCCAATTGGGCTACAGGTGATCGTGATGTATGCGCACATAAATAGCCCGCGAAATGCAACTTGAATGGTGAGCTATTTATATCAATAGACGATCATCAATAGCCACGCTCAGAATGAACGTTACGCTCAGAACTGCACTATAGGAGCGGGATTGATGCCGAAGGTCATTGCCTTTACTTCGAGCTTTTCTGGGTGTGCCAGCAGAAATTCAATCAATCCGGCTACAAACGTTACTTATGCTAATCATATGGGTGATCGTCTGAACGCATTCAGTTTCGAATCTGGCTCGCGGTTTCGGCAATATCCCACGCATAATCGGCGTTGTGATCCCAAGTTCGCGACCGGGTGGCGGAGACGCTCCGCTCCGGTCGAGCGTGCATCTTGGCTGCCTCGGTGGTCGCCCACGCGTTCTATCAAGGAGCAATCGATGAAGAAGCAACTCGGTGTGGCAGTCGTCGGCGCCGGCTACTGGGGGCCGAACCTGGTTCGGAACTTCCGGGCGTCACCGGATTGGGATCTCGTCGCCGTGTGCGACCTGGACGAACAGCGTGCTCGCGCGGTGATCGGTCCGCGGTCGACGGTGGTCGCCGAGTCGTCATTCGAGCGGCTCCTGGAGCGTGATGACATCGACGCGATCGCGATCGCGACGCCGGCCCAGACCCACGCATCACTGGCGATGGCCGCGATCGAAGCCGGCAAACATGTGTTGGTGGAGAAGCCGCTGGCTCCCAGTGTGGACGAAGCGGGGTTGATGGTGGAGGCGGCCCGCGACGCGGACCGGGTCCTGATGATCGACCACACTTACTGCTACACGCCTGCGGTGCAGTACATCGCCCAGGCCGTTCGGTCTGGGACGCTCGGCAACATCATGTACATCGATTCGACTCGAATCAACCTGGGGCTGGTGCAGCCCGATGTCGATGTCTTCTGGGATCTGGCGCCGCACGACCTGTCGATCCTCGACTTCATTCTGCCCGGAGGGCTCAACCCTGTTGAGGTGAGTGCCACCGGAGCTGATCCCTTGCGGGTCGGCAACGCATGTGTCGGTCACATCTCACTGACCATGATCGATGGATCGACCGCCCATATCAATGTCAACTGGTTGTCGCCCACCAAGATTCGGCAGATGGTCATCGGAGGCAGTCATCGGACCGTCGTGTGGGACGATCTCGACGCGCAACGCCGGGTAGCTGTTCACGACAGGGGGGTCGACCTCGCATTCGGCCGATCCGAAGATGAACGGCAGGCTGCGCGGGTCTCGTATCGCCTGGGAGACATCACGGTTCCTGCGCTCACCGAGAAAGAAGCTTTGGCGACGATGGTGGGAGAGTTCGCCGACGCGATCAGAACCGGGCGGTCGGCCCGGACCGATGGGGCCGCGGGACTGCGGGTGCTGTCGGTCCTCGAGGCGGTTTCCGAAAGTCTTGCCGCCCGAGGGCGCCCCATCAAGCCGCGTCAGTACGACAATGCCCTTGCCTTCCGGAGTGCATCATGACGGCACTACATGGCGCGTCCGTCCTGGTGACCGGTGGTGCCGGCACCATTGGCTCGACCATCGTCGACCAGTTGTTGGATGAAGGTGTGGATCGGATTGTGGTTCTCGACAATCTTGTTCGCGGTCGGGAGTCGAATCTATCTGTAGCCCTGGATGATCCGCGCACCGAGTTGGTGGTAGGTGACCTGCGTGACCGTGACCTGGTGAATGATCTGACCAAGGGGGCCGATCTGGTTTTCCACCAGGCTGCGATCCGGATCACCCAGTGCGCCGAAGAGCCACGACTTGCACTTGATGTTCTCGTCAACGGAACCTTCACAGTTCTCGAAGCCGCGGCTGCACACGGTGTCGACAAGGTGATCGCAGCGTCGTCCGCGTCTGTGTACGGAATGGCTGAGCAGTTCCCGACAGGTGAACGTCACCATCACCACAACAACGACACCTTCTATGGCGCGGCCAAGAGCTTCAACGAGGGCATGCTCCGCAGCTTCCGGGCCATGTACGGGATGAGGTACGTCGCACTGCGGTACTTCAATGTGTACGGCCCGCGGATGGACGTGCACGGCCTGTACACCGAGGTTCTCGTCCGTTGGATGGAGAGAATTGCGGACGGCCTTCCGCCGGTGATCTTCGGTGACGGGTCGCAGACAATGGACTTTGCGTACACCGAGGACATCGCACGCGCGAATATCTTGGCCGCTCTCAGTGATATCGATGAGGGCGTCTACAACATTGCCAGTGGCATCGAGACCTCACTGCTGGAGCTGGCTGATTCCCTGCTGCGTGCCATGAACTCACCGTTGTCAGTCGAGCACGGTCCGGAGCGCGCCGTGAACGGGGTGGCTCGGAGACTCGCCGACGTCACCGCAGCCCGGCGTGACCTCGGATTCGTTACGGACGTGGGTGTCGAAGACGGACTACGTGCGCTGGTGCAGTGGTGGGAGCCGCAACGCGAGAGCATCGCTGCAGGCCGGGTGGCCGCCTCATGACTGCCGTGACCAGGCTCAACGTGATGCAGCCCTACCTTGGTGAGGAAGAGATCGCGGCGGTGACCGAGGTCCTCGAATCTGGATGGGTTGCGCAAGGCCCCCGAGTCGCGGAATTCGAAACCCGCTTCGCGGCGGCGGTGGACTCCCGCAATGCGGTCGCGGTATCGAGTTGTACTGCAGCCCTGCATCTGTCGATGGTGGTGGCAGGTGTGCAAGCCGGCGACGACGTGGTGGTGCCGTCATTCTCGTTTGTGGCGACCGCAAATGCGCCGACGTACGTCGGCGCCAACCCGGTGTTCGCCGACGTCGATCCGGTCACCGGCAATGTGACCCCCGCGACCATCAAGGCGGCACTGACACCGGGAACCACCGCGGTGATCGCCGTTGATCAGGGTGGCATCCCCGCCGACATCGCCGCCATCAAGGCGCTATGCGAACCACGCGGCATCACAGTGATCGAGGATGCGGCGTGCGGGGCGGGTTCACGCCTTGCGAATCGCCCGGTGGGCGTGCACGCCGACATAGCGGTGTGGTCGTTTCACCCGCGCAAATTGCTCACCACCGGTGAAGGTGGGATGCTGACCACAAACCGGCCGGACTGGGCCGACCGCGCCCGGAAGCTACGCGAGCATGCGATGAGTGTCAGTGCGACACAACGTCATCAGAGCGTGTTGGCTCCGGCCGAGCAGTACCTCGAGGTCGGATTCAACTACCGGATGACCGACCTGCAGGCCGCGGTCGGCATCGTACAGCTGGGCCGGCTCGGCGAAATGGTGACCCGGCGACGTGTCATGGCGGGTATGTATCAAGATGCGCTCGCGGATATGTCCGGCGTGCGCTGCGTGGCCGACCCCGTCGGCGGGCGATCGAACTTCCAATCGTTCTGGATCGAAGTCGGTGCCGGGCACCGCAATTCCCGTGACGAACTACTCGGTGAACTCGCAACGGCGGGGATCTCGGCCCGCCGGGGAATCATGGCCGCGCACCGTCAGCCGGCGCACGCGTGGCGCGAGCACGCCGATCTGACAGTCACCGAACGGTTGACCGATTCGACTCTCATTCTTCCCCTGTTCCATCAGATGGCCTCTGACGACCTGTTCCGGGTCGTGGATGTGATCAGGGGGACCTGATGCGATCGGTGATCCTGATCGGTGCCGGCGGTCTTGCCAGGGAAGTCATAGCGCTGCTCGAATGTTCGACAGAATATAAGCCGATCGGTCTACTGGACGACAATCTGGTTCTGCACGGTACTGACATGGGCGGCCTGCCCGTGCTCGGCGGTATCGACTCGGCCGGTGAGCACGACGATTCCGACTTCTTGGTGTGTACCGGATCTGGTCGGTCGCGCAGGCTCATCGTGGACCGGCTGCTTCAGCTGGGAATCGAGAGCGCACGGTACGCCACTGTCGTCGCCCCGGATGTTCGGGTGCCTTCGGATTCCACAGTCGGTCCAGGGGCCATCCTCCTGGCAGGCACGGTGCTCACCGCCTCGGTATCGATTGGACGCCACGCCGTGCTGATGCCGCGGGTGGTCTGCACACACGACAACCGGATCGAAGACTTCGGGACACTCTGTGCCGGAGTAGCTCTCGGCGGATCCGTGGTGGTGGGAGAAGCGGCGTATCTGGGTATGAACAGCGCTGTGAAACAAAACGTCCGGGTAGGGGCGTGTGCGGTTCTGGGTATGGGCGCGGTCTTGCTGACCGACCTGCCCGCCGACGAGGTCTGGGCGGGCAACCCCGCACATCCCATCAATCATGGAGACAGCAGGGAATGACAATAGAGCGACTTGCCCCACTCACCGATGTGCCCTTTGTGGATCTCGTGTCGCAGTTCGACGACGTCGCCGATGAGGTGATGCCGCAGCTCCAAGACCTGCTGCAGAGCGCCGGGTACATCGGTGGCAGACCGGTGGCAGATTTCGAGTTGGCATACGCTGCGTTCTCCGGTGCGCGCCACTGCGTCGGAGTCGGCAATGGCACCGATGCCATCGAGATCGCGCTGCGCGCAGCTGGAGTCGGTTCGGGTGATGAGGTGATCCTGCCGACCAACTCGTTCATCGCGACTGCGGAGGCCGTGAGCCGGGCCGGGGCGACGCCGGTCCTCGTAGATGTCGACCCGCAATACCTGCTGATCGATCCGGAACAGGTTGAGGCGGCGATCACCACGCGCACACGCGCGATCATCCCGGTCCATCTGTTCGGGCAGAGTGCACCCGTCGAAAAGCTCATCGACATGGCGGCCCGGCGCGGTGTGGCGATCCTCGAGGATGCCGCACAATCGCAGGGCGCAAGTCGATATGGTGTCCCGGCCGGAACCACCGGGATCGCCGCCGGGACAAGCTTTTACCCTGGGAAAAACCTCGGAGCAGCGGGCGACGCGGGTGCGGTGCTGACCAATGATGAATCGATCGCGGACCGGGTCCGAACTATTGCGGCGCACGGAAGCCGGCAAAAGTACGTGCACGACGTCATCGGCTTGAACTCCAGGCTGGACGCCGTCCAGGCGGTGGTCTTACGCGCAAAGCTCGGACATCTGGAGCGTTGGAATCAACTGCGGCGTGACGCAGCCGACCGCTATGGAGAGCTTCTCGCGGGAGTCGAGGGTGTACGTGTGCCGACATCGGCCCCGGGCAATGTGGATGTGTGGCACCTGTACGTGGTGCGGGTCGACAGCCGTGACCGGGTGCTCGAGAAGCTCGGGGCCGCTGGGATCGGAGCGGGCATCCACTACCCGACACCGATTCATCTGACCGGGGCATACGGAGCGGGTCACCGATCCGGGGAGTTCCCGGTCAGTGAGCGGGCGGCCCGCGAAATCCTCTCGCTACCTTTGTTTCCGCACATCACGACCACACAACAAGAGTGCGTTGCGGACTGTCTCGGGCTGATAGTCGGTGGCACCCGGTGAGGCGGCCCATCGCGCCGCCGGGCCGGCGTGGGAACCGTCGTCGAAGGTGAAACGAATGCGAATATTGGTCTATCCCAAAGATCTCCGATCCGGAGATAGTCAGCGAAGCGCTGTCGAACTGGGAGGGGCAATGGCTGCCGCTGGGCATTCGGTCACGGTTATCGGTTGCCCCGGGATGTTGGTCGAACGGGTTCATGAGCTCGATGTCGAGCTGGTTCTGATGCCATGCGGTCAAGAGAAGAGCACTCTTCAATCGATTCTACGGTTGCGAAAAGTTATCCAGGAACGGTCGATCGATGTCGTCCACGCGTTCGAGTGGGAGGCAATATCCGAAGCATTCATTGCCGCCAATCTGAGCCGCCGGGAGGTGGCAGTGGTCGGCACGATCCACTCGCGAGGTCCGTCTCCGATCCTGCCGCATACCGCTCCACTCCTGATGGGAGCAAGGAGTGCAGCCGCGGAGAAGCGGATCGCGGGATTCACGCGGGTGGGCGTCCTGGAGCCATGGGTGGACACGGCGAAGAACGCGCCCGGACTACCTACGGTTACCGGAAACTTCCTGGAGCGCAGTCATATCGACAGTGATGGGTTGCTCGTGGCGCTGGTGACACCGCTCGACGACGAGCGTTCCATCACCAGCCTGATGACGGTGATCGAGACTGTTGGAGACATCGCCGCGGAGGGCACATCCGTGCAACTGCTGGTGATCGGAGAAGGGGCACTGCTCGGATCGGCTTCGGTACGGGCAGCTGAGTTCAACCTCCGGTCCGGGCGCGAGGTGGTTGTTGTGGCGGGTGAGTTGCTCGATCGCCGAATTGCATATGCGGCTGCCGACGTGGTGGTGGGTTCGGGCAGTTCCTTGGCGCACGGCATGGCCTTTGGGAAACCGGTTGTTGTCGCCGGCGAACGCGGCTTCTTCATGCCGTTGAGTCATGCGACCATCGACGAATTCTCGTGGAGTGGATGGTACGGCGTCGGTAGCGGTACGCGCCTTGGCAAAACCGAACTCCTCACGGCCCTGGAGCCGTTGCTCGAGAGTGCGCGACTTCGAGAGTATCGGGGCACCTATTCGCGAGAAGTGGTGGCGGCCTACGGACTGGATGAAGCGGTTCAACGGCAACTCCAGGAGTACCTTGACGCCCTGAACACCAGGGTCGGCCGGTTCGCGAGGTTTGTCGACGTATGTCGCGTGGGCGCAGCCCTGCTGATTCGCCGCGGTTTCCGGTTGCGCCAGGATTCACCTCGCCGCACACCTCCGTCTCGGCCGAACAAGCCCCGCATCGACAGCGCACGCCCCGACCACATTGCGAAAGCGCGGTGTGACCACCTATGAAGGCGAACGATATGACAGTCGTCAGTGACAGGCGCGTTCAGATCCACCCTCAGGCACTGTGCGAAAGTAGTGATGTTGGTGCGGGGACGAGGGTCTGGGCGTTCGCGCACATTCTGAGCGGGGCGCGCGTCGGACGTGACTGCAATGTGTGCGACCACGCCTACATCGAGTCCGGCGCGGTGGTCGGAGATCGGGTGACCGTCAAGAACCGAGTCCTCATCTTTGCCGGCGTGACGATCGAGGACGATGTCTTCCTGGGGCCTGCAGTGGTTTTCACGAACGATCTGCGTCCACGCGCTCACATCAAACGTGGCGATGAAGCGTTGGAGTCAACCCGGGTGCGACGTGGGGCGACGCTCGGCGCCGGTGTTGTTGTGGTGTGCGGAACGACAATTGGTGAACATGCGTTTGTCGGGGCCGGTGCTGTTGTTGTCGCCGATGTGCCGGCGTATGGCTTTGTGGTCGGGAATCCGGGCAGACGTATCGGGTGGGCGTGTGAATGCGGTGAACGCCTGGTCGAGCATCTTGGCTGTGGTGACTGCGGACGTACCTACAGAGAAGCCCACGGCGGACTCGAACCATATGAGAGCGATGCACTATGAGTACTGACGACTTTGTAGGCGCAGAGGTCCGAGCTGACGTGACCGTTGTTGTGGTGACCTACAACAGCAGCGCCGACATCGGCCATCTCCTGGCCGATCTGCGGCACGAAGCCCACGACAATGTCGTTCGAGTGGTGGTTGTCGACAATGATTCATCCGATGGCACAGGGGAGATCGTCGCAGAACACCGCGATGTGATTCTGATCCCGGCCGGTGGCAACATCGGCTACGCAGGTGGGATCAATGTCGCACGGAGACATGTCGGTGACTGCCGGGCGGTACTGATCCTGAATCCGGACTTGCGGGTACATCGCGGTGCGGTGGGGATGATGCTCCGCGTTCTCGACCGCAGTCGGGTTGGTGTAGTCGTGCCGCGGATTGTCGACGGTGAAGGATTGACCTTTCCGTCTTTGCGGTCGGAGCCCTCGGTGCTCGGCGCGTTGGGCGATAGTTTGCTCGGGCCTCACTTTGCCCACCGAAATGCACGCTGGACTGAAACTGTCTGGAATCCAAGACTTTATCGGGATCCGCACGAAATCGACTGGGCGACCGGTGCGGCGCTGCTGATCCGTGCCACTGTCGATCGGACGGTCGGGGACTGGGATGAACGGTACTTCCTATACTCCGAGGAAGTCGACTTCTTCCGTCGTGTGCGCGAATCGGGCGCACTCATTTGGTTCGAGCCGCGCGCCGTGGTGGCACATCGAGGCGCCGGATCAGGTAGTTCCGCGGAGTTGGCTGCGCTGATGTCCGTCAACCGGGTCCGCTATTTCGACCGTTACCACGGCAAACTGCACTCGTCATGCCATCGCACGATGGTGGTGCTCGGTGAATTGTTGCGCTCCAGGGACAGTGGGCACAGGACAACACTGCGAGTCCTCTGTGATCGTGCGCGTTGGGCAGAATTACCGAAGGCCGCACGGACGCCGGTGTTGACCGATGGTCTCGCCTTGGGTGCGGTCATCGTGCCGGCACACAACGAAACTGCCGTCATCGGACGCACTCTCGCGCCACTGGCCACCGCGGCGGCCAGTGGCGCGATCGAGCTGATCGTGGTGTGCAACGGTTGCACCGATGGCACGGCTGACGCCGCTCGGGTGTATGCCGGCGTGACCGTCGTGGAGACTAGCGTGGCCTCAAAGATCGCAGCACTCAATCTTGGCGATGCAACCGCGACGCTATGGCCCCGCCTGTATCTCGACGCCGACACCACGATCTCGGCAGTGGCTGTGGCGCAGGTGTTTGCGGAGCTGAAAACCGGATCGGTGTTGGCAGCGCGTCCGTCGTCGAAGTTCGACTTGGACGGAGTTGACCGAGTCGTGCGGTCGTACTACCGGGCAAGATCCCGGATAACGTGGTTTCGGTCTGCGTTGTGGGGTGCCGGTGCCTATGGCCTCAGCGAGGCCGGGCATCGTCGCATAGGTGCGTTCCCTGAGCTGACCAGCGACGACCTGTGGGTCGACGCACAGTTCGCTGCGGGGGAAAAATGCGTGGTCGAGACCGCGCCAACTGTTGTGGTGGTCCCACGTGATCGAAACAGCCTGTTACACATGCTGAAAAGGGTCTATCGAGGAAAAGCGGAGATCGTCGAGGCCCCGAGTGCCGTCCAGACCTTTCGCGCCGTAGTCACTTCCATCCGCGGGCCTCGATCGGCTTGGGACGCAGGCGTATACGTAGTTTTGACACTCGTCGCTCGTCGGCGAGCACGGTTGGGCGCCGCAATCTCTTGGGAACGCGACGACAGCAGTCGCACACTTCTTTCAGTGTGAGCGACGGGCTACTCGGTCATCAGTGTGCTGACCTTTCGTGCTGCGCCACGGCTGAATCGACGCCTTCGGGCAAGTCGCGTTTTCGTACCGCCGGGACCCCTGCATATAGCCCGTTGGGCGCACAATCAGTGGCAACGACCGAACCTGATGCCACAATGCAGCCTTGACCAATCGTCACTCCGGGCAGGATGGTCGTGTTGGCGCCGATCCAGGACCCCGTACCAATCGTGACGGGGGCCGAAGTCAATGCTCCTGCTCGAGCCAGCGAACTGCCAACCTCGTGCGAGCTTGTGACGATCGTGACCTGCATACCGAAACTCACGTTGTCTCCGATGGTTACCTTCGCCGAGGTGTCGATGAAGGCACCGTGGTTGATGAATGTCTTGCGCCCGACGGAGACTTCCCCTGTGCCGAAGAAACATCTGGAGCAGATGTGCGAACGTCTCATGTTCATGCCGGCTGCGCGGTAACACAGCCATCGGACTTCGGCAGGAATCGCGCCAGACGCGATGATTCCGTTGATCAACACGTCATGAAAGACCATGCGGAGGGCTGCGATCACTTTTGTTGCAGCTGACATCGGCCGGTCACGGCGGCCTTGTGCGACTGAGAGCTTGGAGCGATGTTGACTGTACTGGTTGTTGAGGCGCAAGGCTTCACGATCCTTCCGTCAGAGGGCATGTGCATCCTCCTTGGTGCGGAGGAACTGATCGTGGCAATCAGTTTGCAAGCCCGCAGGTGTTGCCGCCTTGTATTTGATAAATGTGGA
The DNA here is from genome assembly GCF_059683565.1 of Williamsia sp. Y721. Taxonomy (NCBI): domain Bacteria; kingdom Bacillati; phylum Actinomycetota; class Actinomycetes; order Mycobacteriales; family Nocardiaceae; genus Williamsia; species Williamsia sp. Y721. Next base: position 369,400 of record NZ_JCASNH010000001.1, read on the forward strand.
CGGCATTGCCGTCCTGGAAGTCATCGGTCAGCACGCCGTCTTCGATCTGGATCTCGCGGTTCTCGTCGACAACGATTGCCTTGCTGGGATTTCCACACCTGAACTTCACAGATGAAGTTGTTGCAGTATTCGTCGTCGACCCTGCGATCAGATAGAACCGACCGTCAACCAGCTTGGCAGATACGTCGACCGTTGGGTCTGTGTCTACCAGGTTGTCGACGAAGGGAGCGTTGAGAACAGGTGCCAACCGGGTGATCTGGGCGTTGACAGCGGTTGTCGCAGGCAGAGGCTCGGGACAGTCTCGCAGGACGTGCTGTGTGGGACAGTCGCCCCCAAAGCTGTGGTTGAAATAGACGATTCCACGCGCCCCGTGGATGATGCTGCTCCAGACTGCGGCGCGGATCTGGGGTCCGGTTATCGTTGGCGAATCCGCTTCCGAGGCCGGATGGCCTACCTCGACAACGTTCCAAACGGGTTTGCTGCCCGTAGGTTTCACCAGCGATCGCACTCGTTCGGTGTTCGCGCCGTAGTTGGACGCGCGGCGGCATTCTTCTTGGGTCAACGCCCTGTCGGTCTTGAACAGCGCCCCGCCCTCGGATGCGCCGCAGATGTTCGTATCGGTAAACCAATAACTATCGACAGAAACCACATCAACGAAGTCATTGATGAACCTCGCCGCTTGGTCGTCGGTTTCCCAGAAGGCCACACCCTTGCCAAAGTTGGAATACGACATCATCTCGGGCGGTAGGCCTCTCAGCTGGTCCTCCATGACCGTGTAACCGCATCGTGCTGTTGACGGAGAGCAGATTTCACCTGCTCCAGGTTCGTTGCCGGTCCACGGTGCGTCACCGGGCCCAGCCCACATGTCGACCTCGTCGGATGCCGAGTATCCCGACACGGGCGCAGTGGTCTCGATCCAGCCCGGCAGGGCGTACATGCCCGCTCTCTTGATTGTGCTGAGGTCGGTTCCGCTCACTGGTGCGACGTAGGTGTTGAGCCCGGCGGCCGCGTCGCGCGGCCAGCCCGTCTCGTCAACAACTGATTCGGCCCATACCCCCAACGGGAAGAAAGTTGGGTCGGCGGGCAGACCGTTGGTGAACTGGTCGTAGAAGGCCGCGCCGCCATCGACCGGGCGAAGCGTAGGAGAGGCGTCGTCTCCGCTGCTTCCGAACACCACCGGCTTGTTGTCGTCTCCAGACGGTGACGACACGCAGCCGGTGGCGATCAGTAAGCACGCAGTGAACGTCGAAACTGCGATCGCCGCTGCTCGACGCTCCGATGACCGACGACGATGGTGGTGGTGTTCGGACCTTTTCGTCACTGCAAATGCCCTCATGGCTAGGTCGTGCAAGGCAGACCGGAAGACCCCCCGGGTGTCAGGCGTTTCCCAGCGTCAACCAGGTACGTTCGATTGTCAAACACGGTCGCATCGGACAGTGGCTGTCTGTGCTGGGAACCTGTTGTGGTTCTTGTGATTAACGTGTCCCGGCCCGCGTCGAGTTCACTCGAACAGACGACAATCGCCATTGTGGCCGGTCTGGCGGATGAGAAAATGCCGCGACTTACGTCGACGGGATTTGTAGTGCGATCGATGTTCTTTCGTTGAGGCGACACGTCTTTCGGTCTAGCCTTAGCAATGACAACCATCGAATTGGTGCCGCCCGGAGTCCGTGGGCGATATCTGACCGTATTTTCGAAGAGCGAGGCGGAGTTTCAGTGGCCCAACCGATACCCAGCACCGGGCGGTTCGGCACGCACGGGGCAGATCGGGCACCGTGGCTGCTGTTGTTGACCGCGGCCGCGATGTTCGTCTTTCCTGCGAACATGATCCTTGGCCCACTCGGCGCCAGCGGATACGTGGCGATGGTTCTGGCAATCTTGCTCTTCGTGACGTGGGCGGCGTCGGTTGTCTTCGGAGACCACGATCCGTTCCGTGTCCGCTACCCAGCACGTCTTGGACTCGGTGCGCTATGGCTCGCGACTGTCGCGGCGTACATCGCCATGCCTGGTGGCCCCGCGACTCCCACTGGAGTCGCAGCGGCCAACCGGTGGTTGCTGAGCCTCGCGGGGATCACGGGAATCGTCTTCGTGATCGCCGAGACGGTGGTTTCGAAGGGGGCGGTCATGGGGCTGGTTCGGACCTTGGTCGGCGGTGCGACGTTCTGTGCCGTTATCGCTGTTTACCAATTCATCACACACGACAATCCGGTCATGTGGATCCAGTCTCTGATGGTCGGTATGTCCGACAACGGCGGGGCTTACGCCTTTCAGCCGCGGTATGGATTGATGCGTGTGGCTGGGACGGCGTTCAACCCGATCGAGCTCGGAGTTGTGATGGGGATGATGCTGCCGTTTGCGATCTGGAAGGCACTGTTCTGGACGCGAAACAGGTGGTTCTCAGTGGTCCAGTTGTTGCTGATTGTGGCGGCGGCGGTGTTCTCGGTATCGCGATCGATGATGCTGTGCATTCTTGTCTCGCTGGTATTTGCGATTCCGCTCTTCCCCAAAGAAGTCCGCAGATGGTGTCTGATCACAGTACCGGGTGTCGTCGCGGCCCTGTTTGCGTTCATTCCAGGACTCGTCGGCACACTGATCGGGACCGTTTCGGCTGGGTCGAGCGATCTATCAATACAGACACGTTTGAACAACTACCCGCTGGTCGAGGCGATGGTCTCGGATCGGCCGGCGTTCGGGATGGGGCCCAGCACATTCCTGGTCACCAATGCGCTTCGAATACTCGACAACCAATACTTGAAGACTGTTGTAGAGATGGGCTTGGTTGGATTGGCGGCCCTCGTGGCTTACTTCCTGCTGCCTGCTACGGCGAGCCTCATCGCGGGGGTCCACTTCCGTGACGACGAGGGTTGGCGTGCGCTGGCGGGCTGCGTGGCGGGTGCGTCCGTTGGTGCGGCGGTCACCGCTGCCACCTTCGATGAGCTTTCGTTCCCGATGGTCACCGTCCTCTTCGCATTTGTGGCGGGATTGTCCGGAACGGTGTGGAATGTAGCGAAGAATCCTTCGCTTGACAAAACTGTTTTTTGGGACAGTGAAGTTAAAATGCAGCGTAAAGATGAAATATCGGTGCGCCAAGACGTCAGCTTTTCAGAGGGGCGGAAATAGCCGTGGATCCATTTGCAATTTTCAAGCTTCTATGGACGCACAAGTGGATTACCATCCCATTCGTCGTTCTCATTGTGGTGGGATGCGGTGTGGCGTTCATCTACGGGCCGCGCTCCTATGAATCGACTTCGTCCTACGTGGTCATCAGTCCTGGCGCACCGTCGGAGCAAGCGATTGCGAAAGATCCTTCGCTTGCCAAGGAGTCCAACAATCCATATCTCCGGTCGGAGCCGGCGTTGGCTGCGCAAGTTGTCGCCACCAGGCTCGGTGCCAGTGACATCGGCGAGATGCTCAAGGCCGAGGGGTTGTCGACGGAGTATGTGGTTACCACGGTGACGGAGGTTCAGACCAACCAGATCATTCGTATCACCGCCACGGCGGACACACCTGAGAAGGCTGTGGCCACGTCGGAACGGCTGGGCGAACTCTTGTCGGAGCAACTTGTCGTCATGCAATCCGCAGGCGGAGCGGACAACGAATTCCTTTTGGTTGCGCAGCCCGTTGGCCCGCCAGGGTCTGCGATCGAGAAGAAGTCGAGTCGCTTGAGGACGGTGGTGGTGCTCGGCATCGCGGGCGTTGTGCTGCTGTTCGGGGCGATTTCGTTGGCGCGTGCTGTCGAGAAGCATCGTTCGAAGTCGGCCACTGCCAGTGGTGATCCCGACAACGACAATGGCGGTGATGGCGGCGAAGACACGCATCCCACTGACGTGAGTCCACCGGCGACCTGGGACTCCCTGCGGACGCCCGCCGCTGCGGCGGCAGCGGGTGAAGTCACCCCCAGTGCGGAGGTCGAAAGTGCCGAGGACGAACCTGACGAAGTGGACCTTCGGAAAGTGGTGAGGGAGAAGAACTCGCGGTAGCCCGCCTACAAAACACACTGGATCCCGGCCTCGACCGCCGGAATCCAGTGTTGGGTTCGTCTGAGGGGTGACGTCAGATTCAGAGCTGGGTTCGCCCAGAGGCGAACTCGGATTCCACGATCGATACCAACGTCGATTTCGCTGAATCCCAATTGTCCAAACGGACCGACCGAGACGCTTCGAGTGCGAGCTGCTGGCGGTCCGATGTTTCGACCGCAGCAGCAAGGGCGCTTGCCAGCCCAGACGGTGTCGGTGCCGCCCAGCGGACTGCGGTGCTCGGCATGTCTGCGCGAGCGTAGGGCGAATCGTTCACAATCGGGATTGCCCCACATGCCAACATCTCCTCAACGATCAGGGAGATGTTCGTGAAAGACAGCGCTAGCCCGCCGATTGATTGGTTGTAGAGTTCAGCAAGCAGGCGAGGACTCGTCCGAGCGTGGTTGTACACGGGAAAAGGCAGTGACGTCGTCGAGTCTCCGAATGCATGAATGGGTTGTTCGGGGTGACGGTGGTGGAACTCGCGGAGTGCCAAAACGGCAAGGGCGGCGCCCCGGCGCGGGTTGCCAGGCCGCGAATAGAACACCACGCCATTCCTGTCTCCACGGTTGGTCAGGTTGTATACCCCAGTGTCACAACTAAACTCGAGCACATCGACCGGACCGAATGGCCTGACAAGATCCCCGACCATGTGCCCGATCGTGATGTGCTTGAAGCCGAATCTGTAGGAGTCCTCCGCCAACGCGCTCTCGGATCCACGCGGGTAGAAGAAGGGTTCGTAGTCCTGCACAAAGTAGAACCTGCGGCCAGGGGTCTCGGTGCCTCTACTGCCCAACACGTGCGCCGTTTCCCATGACGTGGCGAAGTATGCGTCGCATCCGCTCAAGCCGTTCGCGATATCGACAACTTCGGCCTTGACTTGTGGCCAGAACTGCCTGATCACCCCGGAGTGGTACTCGACGGGTGTCGAATTTCGTTCATACAGGTAGACGATGCATCGATGCCCAGCAGCCTCCAGCGCCTCGACCATCCGAAAGATGGTGGTGTGGCCGCCGGAGCTGCCTACCGGCGGAGCCAGTACCCATCCGATGGTGAGGCCTGGTCCGGTGCTGCGGGGGGCAACCAGCGGCCAGTGCACGCCGTTCGAGTCACAGACATCGCCGGGGTCGAGGGGGAACTCGAGCGCGCCCGCTCCGGTTGCCTCGTACGCGCGTCGCGCAACGCGGCGGGTGATGTCTCTGACATCACCTTCTTCGAGCAACGCTCTGAGCTGTGTGGCCCGTCGACGTAGTTGCGGCATGGTCCTGTTCGGCATCTTCAAAAACCCCATTTCTGACAACGTGCCACGCGTGAGAATCCGTGAATCGCGCACTGTCTTGGTCACGTCATCGACCGAACTCGAGTGACCGACTGCTTCAGATCGCGTCGAAGAAGCAGTCCGTACACCGAAAGTATGGTCAAGCTGCCGAGTGCTACTTGGGCCAGAGGGTGCGAGAACTGTAGTGCCACCACCCATCCGATCGGTGCTGCCACAGCTGCTGCCGCGAGTCCGGGCAAACACGGAGTGAGCAGTGCACGAATCGGGATGCCGCCGGCAACCGCGGCCGACCAGGCGAAGAGCGGAATCACCACGGCGCACACGACAACGGCGTGAGCGAGACCCGCACCGGCGATGCCGAATCGATGGACGCTGAACATCATCACCGGCGTTAGTGCTGCAAACCAGGCAACCTGGATCCAGAACAGGCTGATGGTGGTACCGATGGCCACCAACAGATCTGCGAGCAGTTCGGTGATCACCCGGCCCACCGAAAACACCGCAAGACCAATCATCGCAGTCGCCGCGGCAGTCCACTCGGGGCCGTATAACAGGTCCAGCAGTGGGCCGCCCAAGGCTGCGAATATGGCACATACAGGCGCCGCGATCATCACCGTCGCCGAAATCACTTGCGGTACAACGTGACGAAGCCGCTGCTCGAGATGTAGGCGACCGAACGTTGGTACCGCTACTGTGCGAATCACTGCGGTGAACACGGTGCTCGGTAGCGCGGCAAGGTTGAATGCGAGAAGGTAGATACCCAGCATGGTTGGAGTGAGCGCGCGACCGATGATGACGTAGTCGACGTTCAGCGTGATGAACACAACGACATTGGATGCGGCGAGTGGCAGTCCGAGTCGTAGGGCGGGTTTGGCTTCGGCCAGGGAGAAGCCAGGCCGGTACAACCGAGGGGACAGCCAGACAACGAGAACGGTGGCAACCAGTTGGCCGGCAACACGAGACCACGCCAGCGACATTGCCTCCCAGCCTGCGAGCGCCATCGGGATCATGGTCGCGATCATGACAATGACGTTTGCCATATCGGCGACGAACCGACGTCCCTGGTGGTAGTCCCGCCAAATCAGTGCAGTCGGTACCGACGAAACCCCGCTCAGCAATATGGTTATCGACATCACCTGGATGACTGGTGTGGCCTCTGGGTTGTTCAACAACGCGGCGATCCAAGGCGCACAGGTCACCATTAGAGCTGACAGGATCACGCTCGTGACAATTGCAATCGTGTACACAGTCGGCGCGACTTCATCGGGATCTCGCTGCGCGCGACCAAGTGTGGCGGTGGCACCGAGTTCGCTCATGTTCATTGCGACCATTTGAATGGTCAACGCGACGGCCAGGGCTCCGAAGTTGTCCGGGGCCAGGAGCTGGGCGGCGATGATCGTTGCGACGAACTGTAGGAATCTTGTCAGCCCGACATTTGCGGTGCCCCAGCCGATACCGCGAAGAGCGCGCCTGCCCAACGTGCGCCGTTCGTACGCGCCTTCGGCTGTCTCGGGGGGCTGGGGTGCGGTCTCGGTCACGAGACACCGACCTGGCGCCAGACGCGCCACCGGACGGATTCTACAATCCGAGAACAGAAGAGAGCTCCTGTCCTGCGCTGAGCCTGGTGGCGATCGATTTTGGTGCGAAGTCGCGTCTGCATGATCGGCGGGTAGATTTCCGCGGCAACATCGATCAGCGGCTGCACAACGTCCCGCCGCTCGCCCTGATCCAGCAGGTGGCAGGCGGCGGTCAATGCCTGGGAGGCCAGGGCTGCATCGGCTGTTGTGGTGAACTTCGCGCGGCCCGCCAGTGGACTCGACTGCACCGTTTGGAAGGCACGGTGCCGTTGAAGCAGGTCGAAGGAAAGACCCGCGAAGGTGGTGAGATGCATATTGGCGTCGTGGACGCGGTAGTAGGCCTGGGCGGGGCCATTGATACGGCCGACATCCCAATGGCCCGCTGTCCGTAGCCACAGTTCCAGGTCTCCCGAGTGGGGCAGATCAGCTCGGTAGTCGCCGACGGCGCGGAGTGCCTCAGTACGCATGACGACTTCGGGGGAGAGGATGAAGTTGCGACCTCGGCGGCACGACAAGCGCAGCCACCGGTGGCCGGGCCATATCGACCACGTGTATGGACTTCTGCTCCGGTCGATCGGTGGTGCGCCTTCGAACTCGACCGGTCGTCCGTAGACGAAGCCGACGCGAGGGTACGCGGTCATGAGTGCAGTTGCTCGCGCAAGCGCGCCTGGAGTGAGAAAATCATCCGCCGACACGAGAGTGACGAACTCTCCCGTCGCGCAGGCCAACCCGTCGTTGTATGTCGCGATGTGACCAAGGTTTTCGCGATGTCTGATCACCGAGACTCGACTGTCGGCGCGAGCCAGTTCCTCCGCGACATCGCCGCTGTCGTCGGGTGATGCGTCGTCCACGATTATGACCTCGACGTCTACGCCATCCTGGTCGAGCGCCGAGCCCACAGCTGCAGGCAAGTAGTGCCCATATCGGTAGCACGGAATGACGACGCTGACTTTGGGCTGTGATGCCGGGAGACGTGGATAAGCAATTCTCATACTGGCAACCGCAACGTTCGAACGACGGAATAGCCTGTGGCACCGTAAAATTGGTCCCCTGCGACTTGGCCTGATGATTCATGGGACTGCGCGACGGTGAATGAAGGTGCCGAATCTGCCGCGGTGCCGGTGACGGTCGAATGCGTGCACCGAACCGTGCGCACGACGCGGCGGGTCCCACCTGATCGACTGTCACTGGTCGGCCATGCGCCACGCCGGTGTCCGTCCTGCCACGTCGAGGCAATCATCGTTCTCCCGTCTGTGGGCGCAATGGGCTGGGCTGCCGAAAATACCGCAGCCGAATGGGGTGTGCGCTCTGCATCGAGGCTAACAACCTGCGCCATCAATTTCGTCGCCCGATCGGACTAGATCGGTTGTGTGGCAACGGCGTCCGAAGGCTGACGTCCCTCCTATTTCTGGTATGCGCCCCGCACCCGGACTGAACGTGAAGTGCATTTGCGGAACGGTGGGGTGATTTTCGCAGTCAGTTATGTCGGCTACGTTCCGAATCCGCGTGTCAACTGGTGTGCTCGTGAAAGGTGCCGGATGGTCGGTGGTTGACGAGGTTGTGGAACTAGAGAGGCGTGATCCGCAGAGCGGTCCACGCGGCGAAGGGCTGCGCTGAAGTACTGCGACTACCGATGACACTGAAGGCGCCCCGTCCGTCGTCGGAGGGGACCGTGGCGACGATACTGTCGTCGATCCAGATGGTTGTCTCCCGCGGCGACACGGTGATTCGGACAAAGTGCGCTTTGCGGGCCTGCAATGTTTGGGCGGCGACAACGCGATCGGCGCTGTCGGTGACCGTGGCGCGGTCTCTGCCGACCATCAGACGGACCGACTGGTCGACGCCGGAACCGGTCCGGACCCGCAGACCGACCGAGCTCCCCTGGTCGAGGTCGATCGCCGTCGCGGTCAGTGTGTAGTCGGTCCACTGATCAGTCCGCTGCGCGGCCCACAATGCCTCGGTGTAGGTGAGTGTGTCGGCATCGAACCGGACAACTCCGGCGGGCACCTCGCTGTCATGGATCGGCCCCCGGTAGAAACGGCCGGGTTCGAGCCAGCTGTCGTCCACCGCGGTCGGAGCCATCGGCACCACGGGGAGCGTCTGCGCTGAGCGAAGACGCTCGAACAGTGCACGGGTCGATTCGCCGCGAGTGACCTCGAGGCGTTCCAGTGGGGTCGCCTGTTGGGAGGTGACCGGAGCCGGTGCGATGGGGTGCCCGTGGTTGGTGAACGAGGCCACGTAGTGGTCTGCGAAGACTTGGGTCGAGATATTCACGGCGTCGTTGGCTATTCGCGAACTGGGCGCCGAGAACGGGTAGGAGAACAACGTCGGCGCGGGCAATCCATGGTCGGCGAACTGTGCGTCGGATGCGGCGATGTCGTCGCGCATCCGTTCACCGAAGTGTTCGCCGGTCTCGACTTGGCCGTTCTGGGTCTCGAGCGCTGCCATCGCGGGAAGTTGTTGACCCGCGACGGACGTGCGGTAGTGGAGGCTGTCGGTGTGTGATTGGAAGGACCACCGACCGGAGTCACGCATGCGATCGACCTGTTGCCAGGTCAGGTAGTACGGGTGTTTGGTGCTGACCGATGCGGTGATGAGGAAGCTGATCGCGGTGAAACCGTTGTCTTGCAAAATCGTGTCGGCGTACTTGTAGAGGCCGGACGTACCGTCGTCGAACGTGATGACCACCGACTGTTCCGGTGGCGTGTAGACGCCCTGGAGGTAGTCGCTGTACTGAGAGCCGGTCAATGTGCGGTAGCCGGCATCGCGCAGCATCTTCATCTGCGAGGCAAAGGCTTCGGGGCTGATCACATAGTGTCCGGCCTCGGGGTCCGGGCTGATGTCATGGTAGGTCAGCACGATGGGGGCGGCGCCGTAGCCGGACCCTTCACGCGCCGCGTTCTCCGCGGCCCACCCGTTGAACGCCTGAGTGTCTTCGGTGTTGAATGCCGGTGCGGCAGTGTCCTCCCGGGACCCGAGGTAAGTCTGCCACCACCACAGGCCAACGGCGACGGCCACCAATGACAGGACGATCGCCACTGCCAGTACCCGCAGGCCGACCGCCGAGAGACGTAGGCCCACATGCCCACGCCGAGCGGCCGGACCGAGTTCTGGCATGAGCGCGGCTCCGTGGGACCGGGTGATCGCCGCCCGTTCGTGTGCTTCGTGGTTCCGATCCAGCAACTTCATGGCAGCGTGCCCCGGCTCAAGACGAAGACGTACACAACGACGGCGAGAGCAACAAACGCGGCGGTGAGCATGACGCGCAGGATCTTTCGGGACTTCAGACTCACAGTGACCTCGACCAGATGCTGCGACGAATCGTCAGCAATGAGTAGGGGAGTAGCCAGGACAGGCACAGCGTGGAGATCAACCCCATCAGTGGGCGGTAGCGCCAGCGCGTCGAATTGGGATTGTCGATCGCAAAGGCGAGCGCCCACGCGCAGCCCTTGATGAAGATGCCGGCCAGGTACAGAGCTGTGAGCAACCACAGACCGTTGATCGGTGCCCAGATCATGTGCCGAATCGCCATCAGCGGTGCAGCGGCAACCCACAGCGCGTGACCGTAGTAGAGGATCGAGGCCTGAATGCCGCGCCGCCACATGAATGTTCCCGAGAAGCACAGGTTGCGGATGAAGCTCTTCTTCCAGCGGACCTGCTGCTTGAAGAAGGCCTTCGTGGACTCGGGTACCACCGTCCACACCTTGGCGGATCGAACGTAGCCCACTCGCCACTTGCGTTCGGGATAGTCAACTTCGGTGACGAAGGAAGAGTCGGGGTACTGACTCTTGAGCGCCTGCCCGCGCCACTTCTGACCGAGCACATAGCCGGTGAGCTGGCGGTCGGTGGCGAACTTGAACTCGCCGCCGAGGAAGCGATCATTTGCCCACGCCGGCAGGTAGTTCCAGATGGCGTCGCGCCGGAAGACGGCCAGGGGACCGGACACGCAGGTGACGGATCCGACCGATGCCTCAGCTGCCTTGACAACTCGGAAGGACCCTTCGTACCAGGTGTCCTGGATCTTCGTCAGGAGTGTCGAGTCGGCATTGAGTGCCCGTGCATGCCCGGAGACGGCACCGAGGTCGGCCTCGGATACCAGCGCAGCAACGCAGCGCCGCAGGGCATCTGGTGCCAGGACACAGTCGGAGTCGGTGAATCCGATGACCTCGCCGCGCGCGACTTCGGCGCCACGGACCAGTGCGTTCTTCTTGCCGACGTTCTGCACGAGTTCGATCAGGGTGAAATCCAACTCGGTCTTCAGGTGCCGAAGGATCTCAGTGGTGCCATCGGTGGAGGCGTCGTCGACGACGATGACCTCGAGGTCCGGGTAGTCCGATTCGACCATCGACCGTACACACCGTTCGATGACGTCCCGTTCGTCCTTGATCGCGACCAGGAAGCTCACCGTCGGAACCGCGTCGAGCGGTGGAAAGCTCAAGGGTGCAACGTGGTTGGAGTGCCGCGACTCGGCCGGATCCTCGTAGCGGGCATATGCGAGGGTGAAGGCGTAGATCGTCGAAGACAACACGAAGAAGCCATAGAGCATGATCCACGGATCGAAGATGATCTCGGGGAACTGGCGTGCCAGCAGCGCAAATAGCGGGGTGAGAGCAACGACCGCGATGAGCATCTTGGTGGCCCGTCGGACGTGGGGGTCCCAGTTGTCGAACCAACGACGAGTAGCTCGTGGTGCACCCCAACGTTCTGCGTCGATCTGGGCGGCAGAGCCGGCCGGTGGCGCCCACGCTTGTCCTGACCCGGTCCGGGGAGTGGACCGAGTCGAATGATCGAGGACCATCGCTTCAGTGCACGTCCGCGATGAGGCGCGGCTGGGACCGGTAGGTGACATCGAGTACCTGCGGTCGGCCGTTCGCCTCGGAATGAGCTGTCCACCAGTCTGTCTCACCGGGGTGAATGGTGTGGACGAGGATCAGATCGGAGGATTCGGCGGCTTCAACCGATGACGGCGGGATCCGTCGTCCATCGATCGCGACCGACGGTACAAACGCATCGGAGTACGTCACGAGTGCGCCGGCACGGATCATGTCCGCCATGATCTCCAAGGCCGGTGACTCTCGAACGTCGGCCACACCGGGTTTGTAGGCCACCCCGACGATGTGCACGCGCGCGCCTTTGAGTGGTTTGCCCAGGTCGGCAAGCCGGGTTCGGACCTTGTTCACGATTGCTGCCGGCCGCTGAACGATGCCCGCCATCGCCGCTTCGGTGATGGGGGCGCTGTGGCGGCCGCGCCGCAACTGCCAGAGCAGGTAGTGCGGATCGCAGGGGATGCAGTGTCCGCCGACGCCGGGTCCCGGGGTGAACTTCATGAAGCCGTAGGGCTTGGTCGCGGCGGCATCGATGACCTCGGTGATCGGCAAACCCAGCGATTCGGCGGCCTCGGCGAACTCGTTGACGAAGGCGATGTTGACTGCGCGAAAGGTGTTTTCGAGCAGTTTGGCCATCTCTGCGACTTCCGGGGAGGACACCTCATGAAGCCGGGCGGCGGTCGAGGCCAGCACTTCGGATGCGCGCTGGGTGCAAGCGGGGGTGACCCCACCGATGACGCGCGGGGTGGCGGTCGGCTCGTGTCCGACGACGCCCGGGTCGATCCGCTCGGGCGAGAACGCAACAAAGACGTCGTCGCCGACGGTCATACCGCGGTCGCTCAGTGGACCTACCAGCAGTTCGCGGGTGCATCCGACATAGGTTGTGGAGGTCAGAACAATGGTCTGACCTGGGCGGGCCTGGGCGACGACGGTGCTACACGCAGCGTGCAGGGCCGACAGATCGGGAGCTTGGCTCTCGTCGACGGGAGTGGGGACGCAAACGATCACGGTGTCGGCGTCCCGGAGCCGATCGGCGTCAAGGGTGAGTTCGAGGTGACCGGACGCTACGTCAGTGCGCAGCCGCGCCAGGTCGTCCTGGGGAAGATCGACGTCAGCCGCTGCAATGTTCGTCAATCGCTGCACCGCGACGTCGAAACCGACAACACGATGTCCGGCGGCCACCAACGACATTGCAGTGGGCAGGCCCACATAACCGAGACCGACCACGGCAACAACGTCTTTCCTGGGGTAATCCATTTTTTGAATTCCTTTCAGTGCCACGCCGAGGCATGCGCATTCCAGCGCTGATCTCTAGCGATATTTTGATGAGTTATTTGGTGCTCTTCACGTGTCGATCTCCGGGAGGAGAAGACGACGTGAGAGCGCGGATCTCGGATATCTCTCCCGAAACCAAGGCTGCTGCCCGACGCGCTGGTCCGCGCCCTGCACACCACAGACAGTACCGTGTGCTGCAGTTTTACTGCCAAATAATGTGCGCAACGTTAGGCGTGTGAAGCTGTTTGGACTACGTCTTGTTGGGACTTTGGTCCCTATTTAAAAGGATGTAAATTGCCTTTCTATATTCTCGAATTATTGCGATAATTTGGAGTATCAACTTCAATACTGATCGTTAGAGTCAGTGTTCGATGATCGTTAGATTCATATCTCTGTTGCGGCCGTGGCTGCGCGGCCGGAAAACTGTCGACGTCGACGACCATCATTTAATTTTTGTGAATTGGATCACCGGGGCTGTGGTTGCGTCCCAAGGCGCCGACTTCGGGCACCGGGAGATTTGCGGTGCCGGTCAGCGCCGTCGCCGAGTGCTGCACTTGTGGTTTGTCGCAAGTGGAATGTGAATTGGTGAATACAAATCTCTAATCGCGGTTCTATTGCGGCTGGTGTGCCCTTGGGAAAATATCAACTCCGTCCCCGCGCACTCGAATGCCAGGGGCGCATTCCGGAGTGCGAAATGCAGTAATGATCGCCACGATCACTCGTTTCTGATCGTCACATTCACAAGCCGAAGTGGCTGCGCTACTTGGTTACTCGGGATTCGAAGCCCTGGTTCGGCACGAATTGACACACCGTGTCAATTCGTGTGTGAATTGATTGGAATTGGTCGATTTGAAGAGGTAAGTGTCGTGGGCAAATGCACGGGAGTGTCAACATTGCAATTGATTCGCCGCGTGTTTGCCGATCGTGAATTTCGCTTTCGTCTGTCGAATGAGCTCGGTTCGGGGAAGTCGCGATGATGGTGGATTCGCCGAACGTTTATAACTCCAGCGCCCCTTCGCCACCTTCTCGGCTGCCGCGTCCGCAATTGTCGAGATTTCTCTCGGCCGTCGGGCGCCCTCGCGACTTCTCGTTCAACACCCGGGTTGTTGTCACGATCGGCAGCACCGTTGTCGCGTTTTGGCCCGTGTGGGTTTCCAATATGGAGTGGGTGCTCGCGGGCTCGTCTGTGGCGTATCTGTTCTTCACTCCGGTCTGGTCCATGATGATCACTTACAGCCTGGATCGGACTCCGCGCGGCAAAGAGATCAACGACGGGGAGTTCGACCGGATCGTTGCGGTGGTGTTCGGCACCATCGGGATCATCTGCGCCAACGCGGCCATACCTCGGCTCCCGGGGGTGGCGGCATTTTGGCATGCCGACCTCATCCCGCCCCTCATCTGGATCTTCTGTGTGTCCATCGTGGCGTTCGGTATCCGCCGCGTCGTCCGCGACTACCTGACCTGGGCCTTCATGGTCGCCTGCTTCCCGCCCAACTTTTTGATGCTCGGGAAGCTTCTGGGTGGATCCACCCTCGCCTTCGGTGTGATGACCGTCTTCTACGGTGCGATGGCCGCGTTCCTGGCATTGCGCGGTTCGCCCTTGAAGTGGTCGGTGCCGCCCGCGTTTTTGGTGATCGGGACGGCGGGCACCTGGTTGCTGAAGGAGCAGCCGACCCCGGTGGTCTACCTGCTTCCGACCGCGGTGTGCACCGCCGGTGTGATCGTCCTGGTGGCGCGGCGAGTTCACGTTCCAACCAGGATCTCGCTGCCGCAACGGTCACCTCTCTCCATCGTGGTGGCGTTTTCGCTGGCATTCTTGATCTTGGCGACCGGACCACGTCCGCTCGACCTGCCCGATTCGGATCGACTGATGTGGGCCCAACCCGACTGGATCGACAACCTGGCGACCAGCGGCGTTGTTGTCGGTGAACCGCAGACGTTCGAGTGGGGTCCGAGATTCATGGGTGATGACGGCTCGGTGGTGCGCCACCGGGTGCAGATCGGTGATGAGGTGGCATTCCTCGACGTCTTCACCAGCCCGCATCTCGGCCGGTTCTCCAGCTTCCGCCGCGGGATCTGGTACGCGTCGGCGCCTCCGGTGGTGCTGGGAGCCGGATTTGTGGGTAACGATCGCGAGATCACCCAATTCGGAGAACTCAGCAATCAACTTGATACCGCCACGACGCCGGGGCAGTCGCTCTGGGCGGCACGCTACTGGGTATGGCGCACCAAAACCGGTCTCGATACGCAATATCAGACGGTCTACCTGCTCGGTTCGCGCGAAGAGGGAGCACCGGAGAGGGTTCCCGAACCGTCGTCGCTGAACTACACCAACACCGTGTTGAAGCCACTCGAGTGGTTGCTGATTGCACCGACGTCGGACCAGGGCACCCGAACCAACCTTGAACCGCAGTTGGCCGGCATAGCCGAGATCATCGTGGATTCCGCGCAGGATCGCCGATGAGCGCGATCTTCGAAGGTGATCGCACGGTCCCGTTGCCCGATGAACTGTCTGCGCGCCGCCCGTTCACCGGTGGGCAGCAGGTCGGTGGTGTGGTGTTCGTCCTTGTCGTTGTGGTTGCGACGATCCTGAACTGGCGGCTGACGGTGAGTTGTGTGGCATCGCTTGCGTCGATCTACTTTCTGGTTTCCACCGTAGACAAAACCGTGTTGCTTCTGCGTGGCCTCTACGGCAAGGGCGTGGTGCAGGTCTCCGACGAGGATGCACGGGCGATACCCGACGAGGATCTCCCGCGGTACACGGTTTTGCTGCCGGTATACGACGAACCGGAGATCGTCCAGACCCTGGTCGAGGGTGTGGGCCAACTCGACTATCCGGCAGACAAACTCGACATCTTCCTGGTACTCGAGGCCGACGACAGCGCCACGATCACCGCCTACGAAGCCGCTGAACTGCCCGGTGTGACCAAGGTGCTCGTGCCACCGAGTGAGCCCAGGACCAAACCCAAAGCCTGCAACTATGCGATGGCCCTGGACCTCGATCGCAGCGAGTACGTCACCATCTACGACGCCGAAGACGTTCCTGATCCGCTCCAATTACGCAGGGCGGCATGGGTATTTGCGCACAGTCCGTCGGACGTCGCGTCGATTCAAGCGCGTCTGGGGTACTACAACGAACGTGACAACCTACTCACGAAGTGGTTCGCGATCGAGTACGACCAGTGGTTCTCGTACATGCTGTCGGCGCTGAGCGAGTCAAACTGCATCATTCCCCTGGGTGGCACGTCCAACCACATCCGGACCTCGGTGTTGCGGGCTCTCGGCGGTTGGGACGCCTACAACGTCACCGAAGACGCCGACCTCGGCATCAGGCTCGGCCGGCACGGGTATCGGACACTGGTGCTCGATTCGCTGACCGAAGAGGAAGCGAATCCCGATGTGGTGAACTGGATTCGGCAACGATCCCGTTGGTACAAGGGCTACGTTCAGACGTTCTTGGTACACGCCCGCCGACCGCTGTCGCTCTACCGGCAGGTCGGTTTCGTCCCGCTGTTGCGGATCGCGAACCTGACGATCGGCATGCCGGTGGCCAATGTGCTCAATCTCGGGTTCTGGGCGTCGCTGCTCGTCTGGTACGCCGGGCACCCGGATTTCATGCTGAACCTCTTTCCCGGCCCGATCTACTACGTCTGTCTGCTGATGTTCACCGTCGGCAATTTGTTGACCATCCTGCTGGGCATCATCTCGACACGCGCGCGAGAGAAGCCGTATCTGCTGGTCGCAGCACTGTTGGTGCCGGCGTACTGGATCCTGCAGTCGCTCGCCGCTGTGAAAGGGCTGCTGCAAATCGCTTACAAACCTTCGTATTGGGAGAAGACGGTCCACGGGCTGTCTTCGAAGAAAGTGGACAAGAAGTGACAACGTTGCGTCGATTGTGTGGAGGACTCCTGGTCGTGGTCGGCCTGGTGTCAGGTGTTGGGCCGGCATGGGGTGCTCCCGGTGACGAGCCCGGCGTCAGCACGACTTTGGGCTGGCGGCAATTGGGGATGGGATCGACGGTGTCATTCGGTGCGATCAATGCACCTCAGACAGTGACGATTCCCGCTCCCGACGGTGTCCGCCCGACGAGCCTGACCGGGCAATTGCAGCCGGCGGTCAATGTCGTCAACGGCTATGTCGAGATCCAGGGCGGTGATGGACAGATCATCGGTGCGATACCGGTGCCCCCGGCAGGTGCCGCGTTGCAGGCGACTCCGTTCGCCGTCGACATCTCGGCAGTTCCGGTGCAGGATCATGCCGCCGTGATCAGGCTGGTCCTTCGTTCGACCGGGCTCGACCAGGCCTGCGGCCCGATCCCGCAATTGACGTTGAGCAACCTGGCAGTGAGGTTTGCGGGCCAACAGGCGCGTCCGACGACGGTGCAGCAGTTCTTTCCATCGATACTGCCGAACGCCGTCGTGTACGTAGACCCGGTGCCGACCGTCGCCGAAAAGCAAGCAGTCCTCAGTCTTGTTGCAGCGCTGACCAATCACTACCGTCCGCTCCCGATCGACATCTCGGTCCGGACGCTGGGCCGCAACACCGAGCCGCCGCGGGCGGCCTTCGACAACTTCTCGCGAACCGTCGTGGTCCGGGACTCCGCAGCTGGTGCGATAACGCTGAACCCCAACGGGGGTGCGCCCTATCTCGCGATCACCGGTGGGAATGAATCGCTGGCGAAGCAGGTGGAGCTGTTCACCAGCGGACTGCTGGCTCTGGCGCAAGTCCCCTCTGTGGCCGTTGATTCCGTTGATGCGTCCTCGGTGCAGGGTTCGAACACCGTTATGTTTGAGCACTTTTCGCAGAACCTCAAGGTATCCGCTCTCGGTCAGGCCACTCTCTACACCGGGTTCGATCCGGCGGTCTTCGCGCTGAGCAACCCCGGCACTGTTGATGTTGATCTTCGAGCCATCTATACGCCGGTGCAGGAGAGCGAAAAGTCCACGGTGCTGGTGCAGGCTGACGGGCAGACCATCTACTCGGCAGCTCTCGGAGAGAGCGGGAAACTACACGCGCAGTTCACCATTCCGGCACAACGCGTAGCTTCCAGTGCCGAGTTGGCGATAGTGGTTTCGTACGAGCCCGCTCCCGGCGCGTGCAACCCGCGGACCGTGCCGTTGACCTTCGAGGTGGAGCCGAGTTCGACGGCCACGGCCCACACGCGGGATGGCGCGGTCGGGGGCTTCTCGGCGTTGCCGCTGGCGTGGGCACCCACATTCCAGGTGGCGACCGACGATTCTGACCCGAGCACCCTGACCCATGCGGCTGACATGGTCGCTGCGGTACAGCAGTTGTCGCCGGAGATCCTGCGGCCCATCGTCGTCGATCTGGACACGGCCGCACGCAGTGGTTCGGGCGCGCTGATCGTGGCGTCCGCCGAGTCGATCACCGCAGCGGGGCTGCATCCACCGATCGACGCGGTGGGGGAGACCACCACCATCGATGTGCCGGCAGCGATTGTCGCCCAGATCCCGAGCGGACTTGGCAGCATCCAGTCGTATGCGCAAGACAATCGGACGCTGGTCGTGGTGACGACGTCCGGTGACTGGGCATTGGTCGACCCGCTGTTCGGGTACCTCGACTCCCTGGAAAGCGGCTTGGGCAACCTCACCGGCGACGTCCTGGTCGCGGGTCTCGGTGGAGTACCGACAGTCTTGACCGTCCACAGTGACGGACTGCCGGCTTCCGGTCCCGACGTAGGAGACGGCTGGGCGGTGTGGGTATGGGCCGCGGTGGCGGTCGGGATAGGTGTCGGGGCAATGGCCGGTGTGCTGTTGATCTTGCGGCGCCGTCGCTCCACCGCAGCAGACCCGACCACCGCGGATCATGACAGTTGAACTGATCGCGCCGACCTCGGTCGGTGAAGCCGAGGCGGCCGACACCGGTCGCTCGCGGACCCGGTTGCGTACGAGGGCCGAAAAGCGCTGGGGTCTGGCGCTGTTCGTCCTCTGCGCAGGCGCATACCTCGCGGTGGGTTACTACCTCTATCTGGTTGTCGGGTACATCAATCCCGACGCCAGTAGCCGGGTAGGAAACGCCGGCTACACGATCATGAGCCGTGATCCTCACCTGGGCGCCATCGGCTTCGTGTGGAATCCCCTGCCCAGTCTTGTGGAAATACCGCTGTTGCCGCTGAGTGCGTGGTGGCCGGAGTTGAAGACGGTGGGCTTCGCCGGCGCCGTGATGAGTGCGCTGTTCATGGCAGGTGCGGTCTGGCAGGTACGCAGGATCGGACTCGACTGTCACGTCCCGACGGTCGCGAGATGGCTTGCGATAGCGGCATTTGCGCTCAATCCGATGGTCATCCTCTACGCCGGGTCGGGTATGAGTGAGGCGCCGTTCTTCTTTCTGTTGCTGTGGGCGTGCCGGCGGTTGCTGCAGTGGATGCGAACGGCACGCGTCGACGATCTCACCTGGGCGGGCATCGCGTTGGGTTTGGCGTATCTGACGCGCTACGAGGCAGTGGTGGCCGGTGCAGCAGTGGCCATTCTGGTGTTCGGTGTGTCGATTCTGCGCCAACATCGGGCTGAGCGTCCACTCAAAACTGCTGCAGCACTTGCTGTTCACGACGTGGTGATAGTGGCCTTCCCATTGGCTGGTGCTTTTGTGTTGTGGGCGCTGACTGGCTGGATGTTGGACGGTTCCCTGTTTGCCCAGTTCACCTCGCAGTACGGCAACGCAGCCCAGGTGGAGGCAGCCGGAATCGTCTCGGCCGAGAGCACCGGGTACGTTCCGCTCCTGAAGACCATTGCTGCGAACGTTTTCGGCACCGAACCGTTGATACTTGTGGTCGCGATTGCGGTGGTGGCCTTCTCTATTCGAAATCGGACGCTCCAGGCAGCAGCGCCACTCGCGGTGTTCGGGTCGGTGCTCACCTTCCAGTCGTACGCCATTCTGTCGGGATCGACGTTCGGCTGGTTCAGGTTCTTCATGGGTGCCATCCCGCTGGTCGTGGTGGCGTTGATGTGTACGTGGCGCCCACCGGGTGCTCGAGCCCCCGCGAAGTCGTCGAGGTGGCGGCGACCGTCAGCGTGGGCGACCTTGCTCATGGCCGCGGTGTTGCTGACATCGGTGCCGGTGACGTGGAAATCGATGCTCAACCCGGCGATAGGTAAAGAAGAGTACGGACTACGTTCGGCATTCTGGCCTGAGCAATATCCCAAGTCGGAGTATTGGTTCTACTGGTTCGGTGAAGTCTCCAGGAATACCGTCCGTTGGTTCGACGCGCAGAATCTGCCCGAAGGGTCGATCCTCGTGGACACCTTTGGTCTCTCGCGCATGTGGTTGTGGTCGGAACACTCGAAACAGTTTGTGGTGCGCAGTGACTACGACTTTTTTACCAAACTCAACGATCCGGCACGCGAGGGTGTGCGATACATTTTGGCGCCCAAGCCTTCCGGACTCGGTGAACTCGATTCCATCAATGTTCGATATCCCACTTTCTGGGAAGATGGCGCCGGGTTCGCCACCTTGGTGATGACCATCCACGGCCCTAACGGGGGCGCTCAGTTCCGGATCTATTCGATCGCCGGCACCTAGAGCTCGCCAGCGGTAACACGTTGGTATCGAAAACGAATTATCCCGCTGAGCGGGTTAGCCTGCTACGGAATGTATCCACTGTTTTGATATTGCTGGGGTGGGAAATAGTAATGTTAAGTCCGTCGGTCTTTTCGCGTCTCGGGGTCTGTGTGGCGGTGGCTGCGTGTCTGCTGACGGGTACAGGTACGGCGGTGGCAGCGCCCCCACCTCCGTCGCAATCGGGTGCTGCTGACAGTGGGGACATCGGCTATTGGGACCGCGAGTTGTCGCGTAGAGATGGGTCGCAGCTGAGCAGGTCGGCCGCAGCGTCGCGCGAGTTCAAAATACCGGTGTGGTCGGCGTCGATGGGTCGCGATGTGACGGTGCATATTCGACGCCCCGCAGATACTTCGACCCCTGCTCCCGTCTTGTATCTCCTCGATGGCGGCGGGCGCTACGCGGGAACCGATATCGCCGAGTTCCTCGACGACGATCATGTCAACATCGTGGCGCCATCCGGCGGAGTCAATGCTTACTGGACGGATTGGCAGAAGCCCGACCCGGACTTCGGCGTGGCCAAGTGGGAGACGTTCATGACCGAGGAGCTGCCACCGGTCATCGATGAACTGCTGGACACGACGGGTCGCAACGCTGTGGTGGGTATGTCGCAAGTGGCGACATCGGCACTGCAACTCGCGATTGCGAAACCAGGACTGTACAAGGGCGTTGCGGCGTACAGCGGGTGCGCCAGCGTCAGCGATCCCGTGGGGCAGGCCCTGATCCGAATCACGATGAACCACGTCGGTAAGGGTGATCCGGCAAACATGTATGGGCCACCGGACGACCCTGCGTGGGCGGCGCACGATCCATTCGTGCATGCCGAGCGACTCCGTGGGACGGAGGTCTTTCTGTCATCGGGGACCGGATTGCCGGGACAGTATGACGTGCTGAACAATTCGTACATCGATGGTGATATTGCCAAGCTCGTTGATCAGATCGTCGCCGGTGGATTGATCGAGGCAGTCACCAATGCGTGCACGCAGGCCTTCGCCTTTCGGTTGGCGTCTCTGGGCATGAGCCCGACCACCCACTTCAGGTTCACGGGCACCCATGCATGGAGCTATTGGAACGACGACTTCCACGCCTCGTGGCCCATGTTGTCCCGGTCGCTCGGTATTGGTTGAGTATCGGCGATCTTGCGCAGTCTGCTCAGTTCGGAAAACTCAGTCGGATTGCGCTTTCGGGCGTGACTGCGTTGTCGCGATCGACAACGTAGGTCCCTGGGCATTCGCCCGTCAGCGCGGAACTCACAACTGACCACACCAACGGGGTTGTTGGGCGTCATGTTGTGTTCGATGGCTCCGTTGACGCCGGGAATTGCCGGTATTGCAGCAAGGCGACATTGACCACCGTCGAGTCGTCCATCGCTGTACTCACGTTCACCACGGATCGAGTAGTAGCGCGTCAGACCGGGTGTGTCAGTGCCGGCATTGAGCGTCTGCATGAAGTTGGACCGAAAGCAGGTGTCCCGTCGAGATTCGCCGCGAAATTTGCTGCACTAGCGTAGGCAGACTTCGCTGAGGTGGAACCTTTGGAAAATTCCTTGGCTCAGATCTCGGCGGCCAGTCGTTCAGCGAAGACTCGGTAGCCTGCGGCGTTGGGGTTGATGCCGTCGTCGGAGATCAGGGACTCATCGGTGAACCATCGCCCTGCGATTGGATCGACAAACTGCACGCCCTCGGCTTCCGCCCCAGCCTTCATGGCTAGACGGTTCGCGTTGATCACACTAGGTGAACGACGCGGAGGCTGAATGGGTCCCAGGATCACAACCCGTACGCCCGGGAACTGTTCCTTAAGTTCGACAATCATCCTCTGAACCGCCGGTTGCACGGTGGGCGTCCCTGGGTCGTTGATGCCACCCTGCACCACCACCACCGATGGAAGCGCTGCGAGTCCGATTTTAGGAATGCGATCGAAATAGATGCTCTTGCCATCTTTGTGCCCGCCGGGATTGACGAAGCCAGTGCTGCCTTCGCCGTTGAGAATGCAGATCCATTGTTTGATTTCGCACACCACGTTGGCGTAATTGGCTTCTGGGCTGCCAGCCTTCGCGCCAACCGTGAAAGAGTCACCGATGAAGGCGGCAGTGGGCCAGAGTGGTTCGAGAGGGGGGATCGGTGCCACCGACGGTATCGACGACGCGACGGGTGCTTCCTCGTGTGAAGACGTATCAACCATCACGGCGGCGGTGACGACTAGTGCGAGGGCACCGACCAGGCCAGCGCTAATCCACGTTCGCGGCCCCATTTTCCTGCGCTTCATGAACAATATCCTCTCACCTGCTCAATACCCACTACTTGACAAGGCCCCGTGGAATTGGGGCGGCAGAAAGGGGGATCTAGTTATCCATTTGGATGACGGTTGCTGGCGCCTGCTTTGGCGCTTCTTCGTAA
The DNA here is from genome assembly GCF_059683565.1 of Williamsia sp. Y721. Taxonomy (NCBI): domain Bacteria; kingdom Bacillati; phylum Actinomycetota; class Actinomycetes; order Mycobacteriales; family Nocardiaceae; genus Williamsia; species Williamsia sp. Y721. The sequence goes on from NZ_JCASNH010000001.1 coordinate 392,344, forward strand.
GCCGCTGCGACTTCACGGGGAAACTGGGAGTCGCCAGCTTTTAGCTTTGCTACTGGCGTTGAATATGGGTACTGATTGACTGCACAGCACCGACTTCTGTGGGAATGCGTACTTCACCGCAGGATACGGATCATCATCGCTGCCAAGTACCACCACCACTTGGGACTGAAGTTGCGTGTGGGTCATAAGAGGTGAAGTGGGCGAGTGCGTCGACCGCCTTGCCTCCGGTTGCAGTCGGTGTCATCGCCGCGAAAGCAACGAGGACCGGTAACCAGTAATAAGCCTGCTCAAAGAACGCGGACGTCAGCGCGAACACAAGCACTGCGACCATCACGCCAGCGGCCGTCCCATTGCTCCCGCGCATCATGGATCGGACCGCCAAGGCAACCGCGGCAAGGATTACAGCTCCCACCGCTAGTACAAGCATCGTGCCACCCTGGAACCACGATCGGAGGAAGATATTGTGGACCACTGTGGCATTGTCGAACGACGCAGCCGAGTGGGAGTTCAGTCCCACACCGACGAACGGGGACGATGTGATGTGGTCCCAAGCGAACTGATAGGTATCGCCGCGAATGTCGAGTGTGCTGACAGCCTCCGTTTGCCCCGTCACCTGCAGCAAACGGTCAGTCGGACTGTCCAACTTCTCCCCAAACTCGGTGAAATTGACCGCCAGGAAAAAGGCCCCGAGAGCCAGAGCTACTGACCAAAACACCTGCCGCGCTCGTACTCGCATCGCGATTGCGGCGACCGACAGACCCACCAGTGCGGCCAGCATGGAACTGAGGCTACCGGTTGCGATAAGGCCGCCTAAGTTAACCAAAGCAAGCCCTGCCAGGAGCGACCGTGACCGGTCGCCCCGCAGCGCCTCGTTGAGCACTAATATCAACGCGATACACGACATGATGCCGAGCACGTTCGGATGCCCGGCGAGGCCAGGGGCACGGCCGTTGACAACAGACGCTCCGGAAACCGTCAAACCCACGACCTGGAGAATGCCCGCCGCCGCCGACACCGATTGCGCGATTAGAAATGCGGCGCCAACGCGCCTCAAAAAGGTCGGAACTCGGACGGCTCGGGCCAGAACAAACGGTGTGAGGCCAAGCAACACGAGTAGCTGGCCACCTACAAATAGATTCTCGGTAAAATCACCCAGCTCGTCAACGGAGGTGAGAGCCGAGACGGCTACACAGTATCCACATAGAATCCACAACACTGGGTAGATTGGTCGCGCAGTCCAGCCGATTAGCGCGCTGCACAGAATCAAACCCAATGTTCCGAGTGTCCACATCTGCGCTACCGCTGGCGGTAGCGAGCGATAAATGGGTAGCCCTACTGCGATAGCGATCCACAACCATTCGACCAGGGTCATGGGAGTACGTAAGGGTGGCTGGCGCACTATCTGAGCCCTGCTTCGTTGTGGGCTCCGAGCGGTCGTGACCATCGCTCGATTATGAGGCATGAAGTTCCCATTCGCTGACTAGGTTTGGCCGCTTCTTAACGGCAGAGAGCTTTCGGGCGGCCATCAGATCTCTGTGGCGAGCCGTTCGCCGAAGATTCAAGCGCCGTTGCAGTTGAGTTGAATGCGGTCTGCCGCCAATAATGACTCGGTGATCCACCGTGCACCGACTGGCCCGGCGAATTGCGCACCCGACCCCTGCTCCGGCCGTCATCGCCGCGCGATTAGCAATGGTCACGTCTGATGATCGCGGCGGGCCTGCAGCGGACCGAGGATCACGACCTTCACGCCCCGGAACTGCTCATTCAACTCCGTAATCATCCTCTCTACCGCTGGCTGAACGGTAGCTGTAATGGATTATTGATACCCCAACGCGCGACAACCTCTGACAGAGGTACCGACGGCTACTTTTGAAACGCGCTCGAAGTATACGCTTTTGCAGTCTTTGCGCCCGACGGGATCGACAAAACCAGTCGTGCACCGCGCCTTGAAGAGGCAATTTCAGCGCCTAATCTGGCATACGAAGTTCGCATAGTTCGCACCTGGCTCTCCGCCAGTGTGCCGAGGGCCACGGGGCTCCGAGATCAACGCGTCAATGGTCGCCACGTCCTCAAACTCAGGAAATGCGCTTCCGGCGTTCGGCTCATTGACCCAGGCGGGGACTCCGTTTGGAGAACCGATTACGAGCACGACGGTAGTCACGGTTGCGGCGGTTGAGAAATAGTCCGACGCCGATCTACGTCGCTACCCATTTTCTACGGTCTATGAAGTGTCTTCTCACCCCTCTCATTTCCATGCCGGACAACTACTGGCCAGGATAGTTGCGCACCGTCTTATTTGTCATCGGCCGGAGCCACTGCTGCTCGACTTCGTATTGGCGGCGAGAACAGGTGGCTCGCAACACTTCCGATTGATCACCCCGGCCAGGTGACCGAGCCCCAGTGCGGCTAAGTCAGTACCCAAGGGTCTGAAGCCCACGTTCAAATGATAGTGAGGAACATCACACCCGCGTCGGGGGGGGGGGCGGCGGATTGACTGTCGCCGAGTTGTTGTCGCCACTCTCGGTACGCAACAAGTGACCCGCTAAAAGCAGTGGGCGTGCATGTTCTGTCTTGCAGCCTTGATGCGATCCCGTCGCCCTCGCCCAGTTGCGGAAGACGTGCTTCCAGGCACCTACGTGACACAGCGCTATGGCCCGCTTTGGAGCAAGGGTTTCTTAGGTGCGCGAACCGGGTTACAGTAGGCGGCAGAATGATCGTGAAGATCATGCCTGTGTTCGTTGGTGGCGGAGACCGTGCTGCCCTGTCGGTGCCTGGGCGCTCCGCGGAAAGGGTGGGATCTGGTCCTGGGGGAATTGATGTGCGCGTTAGAATGCCGTCATTTCGTTGTGAGCCGAAAAGCTATGAAAATTGCGTCTTGCTTCGGTACGGTCGTGTGCTAGATGCGAAATCGTAGTGCGAAATCACTGCGCGTATTCCTTTGTTAACGCGCGGATAACACCCAGAGAACACTCTGTAGTGCTAGCCCCTCTTGGCCTGCGGCCAGGTCTTGGCTCGAGCCTAGTCACGTTGCAGCCCAATGGGTTTAGAGTATGCGGCTGAATATCGAGACATTGCGTCTATTTCAGGAAAGCGATGACGCGAAGTCGCTGCCGAGCACCAATTGTGACGTGTATCACCACATTATCTTCTTTGTGGATGGGTTTCGATCCTGTTGATTGTGATTTGGAGTACTGAGGTCGCGAGTCGATTTCGGAGGCGGTACTCTCTACTCATTCGACATTGACGTCGGAGATTTGACAATGCCAGTTGGGTACAACTAATTCGCTTTAAGTCGACGTTTCGTCTGGCGGAACGCTGGCGATGACTCCTCGCGTTGTCGAGGTTGGCGCCAGGGGCGTCGGGGAGGTTGAGCATGACACGCAGCACGAGGATGGTGAGCGCAGAGCTGCGCATTACGCCTCCGATGCCACCGCTCGCAGTCCGCCCTCGGATGAAGACGTGGGCAGACGCCTACGTTCGACGCGTTCAGAATTTAGATGCACTGATCGTTACGGTTGCGGTCTTCGGCGCCCAACAAATCCGTTTCGGATTTCCATCAATTGTTGATCCTGTAGGTAGGTTCAACACCCCTGCAGTTATCGTGTCGGCCGGAATAGCGCTGGCATGGATCGTTGCCCTCCGCGTGGTTCAGAGTACTGACAAACGCATCGTGGGTTCAGGCCCCGAGGAGTACAGCCGAATCTTCCGTGCCTCCTTGGCCGTGTTTGGCCTCTTGGCGATCGTTGACTTGCTCTTCAAATGGGACGTGGCACGGGGAATGCTCGCAATCGCGCTCCCTGCAGGTACGTTGGGCCTCCTCTTGGCGCGATGGTCTTGGCGATGGAATCTCGCTCGGCATCGTCGGCATCGTCGGAACCTGAATCGTGTATTGGTTGTCGGCAGTCCGACCTCGGCGGGGCCATTGATCACGCACCTGGACAGGAATCCCGGACTTGGCCTTGAAGTAGTCGGACTCTGTGTTCCGCCAGGCCATCCCGCGAGGCATCGTGACGCTGTGACTATCGGTGATCGAGACATGGCCGTGTTCGGTGATTGCAGTGAAGCGAGGGACGGAGTCGCCAGATCTGGGGCAACCGCGGTGGCGGTCACCTGCGCCGAAACGTTGGGTCATTCAGTGATGCGTGAACTTTCGTGGGACCTCGAAGGAATGCACGTCGACATGCTCGTCGCGCCCGGTGTCGCGGATGTGGCTGGCCCTCGCATGATGGTCAGACCGGTCGCGGGTCTACCTCTCCTCCATATCGATAAGCCGCGCTATGAGGGTGCAAACAAGTTCTTCAAAGCGGCGTTTGACCGGTTCGGTGCTGGAGCGATCCTCCTTCTGGCGACGCCGGTAATGATCGGGTGTGCGATTGCCGTGAAAGCTACCTCGCTGGGTCCCATCTTTTACCGCGCGGAACGTATCGGCCTAAACAATGCTCCTTTTCAGATGTGGAAATTCCGCACCATGGTCAATGGCGCTGACACTCAGAAGCTTGCGCTTGCGCAGTTAAATGAGGGCGCGGGTGTCCTATTCAAAATGCGGGACGACCCCCGGATCACGCCAGTCGGGAAGTTTCTCCGCCGCTTTAGTTTCGATGAGCTTCCTCAGCTATTCAACGTTCTGGGCGGCTCGATGAGCTTGGTTGGACCTCGTCCGCCGCTTCGTGGTGAGGTGGAGCAGTACAGCGGTCTCGTATCGCGGCGAATGCTCGTTCGGCCGGGTATCACTGGACTCTGGCAGGTTTCTGGACGGTCAGACCTAGACTGGGACGAGTCCGTTCGATTGGATCTTTCGTACGTGGAGAACTGGTCGATCATGCAGGACGCGATGATCCTCTGGCGCACGCTGAAAGCTGTAGTGCGGAGCGATGGTGCGTACTGACCCATTGAAGGTACTGTTCGTCTGCACCGGAAATATCTGTAGATCGCCAGTCGCGCAACGGATGCTGGAGACTATCGCTGCGCAACGGAGTCTGAATCTGGCCGTCTCAAGCGCCGGCACGAGGGCGTTGAACGGGAAGCCCATGCACCCTGAAAGTGTGCGCGTCCTGAACGAGCGCGCGATCGATGGAGAAGGCTTTGTGAGTCAACTCCTGACTCCGAAGATTGCCCAGGAATTCGATTTGGTCCTTGGTATGACGAGAGAGCATCGCGCTCTTGCTCGGCAGCTTGCGCCTGCAAGGTGGCGGCGCATACTGACACTCCGTGAGATTTCAGTGGATGTTGGTGTCGGTCCTTTAGGCACGGGCCACCCAAGCGCGCGGGCCGATCTGATGGATTCCCAGCTAGACATCGAGGACCCAATTGGACGGTCTAGTGATGTGTTCAACCGAGTGGCAATCGATATCGAAAATGCTGTTCGCGGGTCGATTAGCTGGATCGAGTCGCAGCTCGGAATGCGTGACTCAAATGACCAAATAGCGAGGTAGGCAAACAATGCGTATTACTGTTCTTGGCACGGGTTACCTAGGCGCAACCCACGCCGCTTGCATGGCTGAACTGGGCCACGAAGTCCTAGGCGTAGACGTGGATCCATCGAAACTGGCAAAGCTGCAGGCCGGTGAGGTCCCCTTCTATGAGCCCGGCCTTGAAGATGTACTGAAACGAAACATCGACGCCGGAAGGCTGAGTTTCACAGACTCCTACGAGGAAGCCGTTGACTTTGCAGACGTTCACTTCCTAGCAGTCGGCACGCCGCAGAAGCGAGGCGAATACGCTGCAGATTTGAAGTATGTGGACAGCGTGATCGACAGTCTGAGCCGACTTATAACGCGAGACACAGTCATTTTCGGCAAGTCCACTGTCCCAGTTGGAACCGCAGAGCGACTAGCTCGGCGCGCGCGTCAGATTGCGCCAGATGGCGTCGATATCGAGGTCGCGTGGAACCCGGAATTTCTTCGCGAGGGCCACGCTGTTGAAGACACACTGAGGCCGGATCGATTGGTAGTAGGTATCGACAAGTCACGTGACAGTAGGGGCGAAACACTGGCCCGCGAAATCTACGCAGACGCGATCGCCGGGGGAGTTCCGTTCGTGCTCACGAATCTCGCCACAGCTGAACTGGTGAAAGCGTCAGCGAATGCCTTTCTGGCAACCAAAATCTCATTTATCAATGCAATTGCTGAGGTTTGCGAGGCTGCGGACGGCGACGTTACTGAACTCGCGGACGCGATCGGTTATGACGATCGTATCGGGCGAAAGTTCCTTAATGCCGGGATCGGGTTCGGAGGTGGCTGCCTGCCCAAGGACATCAGAGCGTTTATGGCACGAGCCGGCGAACTGGGCGCCGACCAAGCACTGACTTTTCTCCGTGAGGTCGACAATATTAACATGCGGCGCCGAACTCAGATGGTGGAATTGGCGCGCGAGACATGTGGAGGGTTCCTTGGCTCGCGGGTGGCTGTGCTGGGAGCCGCATTCAAGCCAGAATCCGATGACGTTCGTGACTCTCCTGCCTTGAATATTGCGGGACAGATCCACCTTCAAGGAGCAGACGTACGCGTCTACGACCCGAAAGCAATGGAAAACTCGCGAAGACTGTTTCCGACTCTTAGTTATGCCGAATCGATTCGGGACGCGTGTGAAGGCGCTGACGTCTTGCTGGTCCTGACCGAATGGAATGAGTTCAGAAGCCTGAAACCCGCGGACCTCAACAACCTAGTTCGCGCGAAGAACGTTATTGACGGGCGAAACTGTCTTGACGAACGCGTTTGGCGTGACGGTGGCTGGTCATACCGAGGCCTGGGGCGAGCGAGCAACGCGAAATGAGTCGACTTCACGAACCGCAGTTTGACTGTTGGTGGGGTCGAACGCGAGTTCAGCTTCCAAGGGGAAGGTGAATGCGCGGTATGGAGACTCCTCGCTATGCCTTGTATCTCGCAGTCGTACCTTGGTATCGGCAGGAGTGCACGGATATTCTCGAAAGTCGACTTGGCGATGACATGCAGATATACGCCTCAGCCTTCGGACTGGACGAGACTGTCCGAACCGGGATCAGCGTAGAACAGTACATCAAAGTTCCTCGACGATCCTTATTGCGCGGAAAACTACTTGTGCAGCGAGTGCCAATCGCAGTCGTCCGCGCAAAGGGCTGCGTCGTAGTCGACCTTAACCCCCGAAGCCTATCTGCATGGGCAGTCCTCGTGTTGAGGCGTGTGACTCGAAGGCGAGTTGTAGTCTGGGGCCACCTTCACCCGAGAAGCGGCGCGCAATCGAAGTCCGCAGTGATCCGCAACGCCATGCGCAGGTTCGCGAACGGCGCTATTCTCTATGGCTACGACAGCGTCCCCGCCGCTCGCAGCGAAATACCTAACCAGCCGGTGTGGGTCGCTGCTAATGCGATATACAAGCGTGAACAAATGCGCCCGGCTCGGCCGTCAGAAGTACGCGACACCATTCTGTATGTCGGGAGACTTGAGGCTTCGAAAAACGTTGAGCACTTGGTGCCAGCGTTCTATGCCTCTGGGCTGTGGAACAAGGGTGTGCGGCTGGGAATAGTGGGCGACGGCGGATTGCGTGACACGATCTTGAAACAGGCTGCTGATTCCGGAATTATCGACCACGTCGACGTCTACGGACAGGTGAATGATTCGCAGGACCTGCAGCGTATCTACGCACGTGCGGCCTTTTCGCTCTCGCCGGGCTATGTGGGTCTTAGCGCGACACAAAGCCTCGGTTTTGGTGTGCCTATGGTTTACGCAGAAGACGCACCGCACGCCCCAGAGATAGAACTTAAGAAGCTCGGATACATGCGGGGCTACGCGCCGACTTCGCCGCAGGGGCTCGCACAGGCAATGAGTGATTTTAGCGCGCAATACAGTGACAGTGCCGAAGACCCGGAGCAAATTTCGCGCGCGACCGCATCATATTACTCTGCCGAAATCATGGCGGCTGGAATCATCGGGGCGCTTAGGGCGGATGCAATTGAATACGGCGGCGATGGCTGGCCGATGGAGGGTGATCAGAAGAATGGCTAAGTCGAGGTCGCGACTGCCTAGCGGTGTGCGTTCTGCTACGGCAGGGATTCTCAATAGGATGGCTATCGGACAGAATGTGGAGACCGGAAGGAACTTTCGAGCGGGGCGCTCGGCGATAATCAGCGCACCTCACCGGCTGGTATTCGGCGACAACGTAAGTGTGGGACCCCGATCGGTCATACAGGTCGACGGCCGAATGGGGAACTACGTAATGATCGGCATGAACGTGCACGTCGTAGGCCGTGACGATCACGCAATCGATGAGGTAGGCACGCCGATGCTGTTGTCGACGTGGGCTGGCGACCGCGCACAACGCCCAGGCGACGCAGTCTCGATCGGGGACGACGTCTGGATAGGTGCTTCGGCGACAGTACTCAGCGGAGTATCGATCGGTACTGGATCTGTTGTCGGGGCCGGCGCAGTGGTCATAAGTGATGTGCCGGAGTTTTCGATTGTTGTCGGTGTACCGGCCCGCGTGGTGGGGCGGCGGTTCGATAATGACGATGATCGGGATCGGCATTTATCGATGTTAGCAACACGAGAGAAATTGGCGACGAACGATAGCCTGGGTGTTCGGGGGAGCGGCAAATGACAGATTTGAAGCTCGTGGGCATCAATTATGCGCCTGAGTCGACCGGAATTGCACCGTACATGAAGGGTCTCGCATCAGGCCTATCTGCTCGGGGTCTCGATGTTGAAGTAACGACGGGTTTCCCGCACTATCCTGCGTGGCGTATTGATGAGGAGTATCGGGGAATATCTATTTGCGAGACGGGCGAAAAGGGCAGTCCTGATGTTCACAGGCTCAGGCACTATGTTCCGAAACGGCCGACGACCACTCGCAGATTCCTAATGGAGCTAATATTTGCGCTTCGCGTACTGACTCACCGCAGTAAGTCTCCAAGCGATGTGCACACTATTTGTGTCAGCCCGACATTGCTTAGTGCGGCAGCCGTTCTCCTGCAAAAGAAGGTTCTGCGGCGTTCAGGAAAAGTTACCGTGTGGGTACAGGATTTCTACGGCCTAGGTGCAGTTGAGACTGGACAGGTAAGTCGAGGGTGGCTTGTGAACGCGATCGACATGTTGGAGGGTTGGGTCCTCCGAAATGCCGACCATATTGTTGCCATACATGCCTCATTCCGCCGGCACATTGTTGAAAACTATGGAATTGACGAATCGAAAGTCTCGATCATAAAAAACTGGACCCATATCCCTGTCGGTTCAACAGAGGGCAGTGTGTCCGACACTCGGAGCAAGTATGGTCTTCCTGAAAAATCCATGATTGTTCTGCACGCAGGAAATATGGGACGTAAGCAAGGTCTCGAAAATGTGATCGAGGCGGCAAAGCTTGCTGCCCGATCGAAAGACTCGGCGGATGTGCTTTTCGTCCTACTGGGAGATGGGAACCAGAGGGCTTCTCTGGAATTAGCGTCCCACGGGGTTTCGAATATCAAATTTCTTGAGGCGGTTGATAACTCTAATTTTCCCGCACTCCTTCGCTCCGCTGACGTGCTTCTTGTAAATGAGGCGGCCACGGTCGTTGGAATGGCAGTGCCGAGTAAGTTGACTTCGTACTTTGCGTCTGGGAGACCGGTCATAGCGGCAACCCATCCGGTGAGTGGAACAGCGCAAGAACTGGCTCAAGCTGGTGCGGGATTGCGCGTTGACCCCGCCTGTCCGGATCAGATCTTGGCTGCGATTGCAACACTGAGAAGTGTGGACGGACTTTCGGAAGAGTACGCGAAGAATGGCCTGAACTACGTGAAGAGTTTCCTGACCGAGGACGCCGCTATCGGACAGTTCGCGACTCTATGTCAGGAGCTGGCTTCCGAATCGCTGAACCAATTCTATCTGGAAAGCGCATAAAAGAATGACTACACCGGATATTTCACTCAACAAGTTCACCGGTCGTGGATACGAGAAAGGCCGAGGACGCTCGATTCAAATTGCTTGGATGTTTGTGCGTAGCATTTTTCGTTGTTGGTGGGTCCCCGGGATCGCGCGCGTTTGGATTCTCCGAAAGTTCGGTGCAGACATCGGTAGCGGCGTGTTGATCAGGCACGATGTGAGGATTCATTGGCCCTGGAAGCTCACGATTGGCGACAATTCATGGATCGGCGAAGGTGTATGGATTTTGAATCTGGAACCCGTTCGCATCGGGTCAAACTGTTGTATTTCTCAGGACGTTCTCCTTTGCACCGGTAGCCATGATCGCCGTTCATCAAGCTTCGAGTTCGACAACGCGCCTATCGTAATTGAAGACGGCGCGTGGATCGCTGCGCGGGCTACTGTCCTTCGTGGAGTGACCGTTGGTAGGAATGCCGTTGTTGGCGCATGTGCCTTGGTGGTCGGCAATGTGGCAGCGTCAAATCTGGTGAGATTTCCTGTCACGCGGGACGGTAGGGAAAGCTAATGTTCGCCGTCTCTGCGTTATCGCCTTGTGTGGTCGGAGTTCTGAGGTCTCGATCGCTATCCGGTGTCCGACCACGAAAGAACTATTCTTCGGCACGGTCGCCAATTGTGGTGCTCGGGAGATGTGACGGTCGCAGCGACGACAATTCAATGGTACGACCCGCGGTGGCTTCTCCGAGCACCTCAATGGATTATGACTGAGGAAGTTGATGGCGAACTTGGAAACTCGCGGCATCGCGGGTCAAGCGGGCTACATTGCCGGCGGCAGACTCGTTGGTGCCCTCCTGCAAGCGGTCAGCTTAGCGCTGCTGGCTCGAAACGTCGGTCCGTCAGAGTTTGGCATCTTTGCTGTCTGGTATGGGCTCGCTGTGGTCATGCAGGCGGTCCTGAACTTCGGTTTGACTCCTTGGTTGGTGCGCGTGAGAGCTCAGGGCGATCGGGATCCAGATATCTTGCGGGTGCTGGCGATGAGCCGATCGGCCAGTTTCTACTTCGGATCCGCAGCCTCGGTGGTCATCTGTGCAACAGCGGTGTTATTACAATGTGAATGGTATCTCTTACCGCTGGTTCTGTGGGTGATTGCCGATAACCTTGTCGAGGTATATCTCGCACTGCCGTTGGCGGACGGCAGGGCCTGGGAAAACGCGATGTCGCTCGTCTATCGGCGTTCAGTATCTGCGGTTGTGCTTATCGCGGGGCTGGCTCTAAACGGAAACGCATCGCTCTGCTATTCGGTGGGGTTGGCAGTGGGATCATTCTTGGCATTGTTGTTGGTTATGAGAAGCAGCAGGTCTCGAGTGTCCGGCGAGAGGTCGAAGATGAGGCTGAGGGAGTTGGCTGCCGAAGTTAACTACTTCTGGATAAACTCGATGGCAACCCAGGCCAGAAATCTGGACGTCTTTGTGGTCTCGCTTGTTGCAACCGGGGCTGGTGCGAGTTCCGCTACAGGATATTACGCTGCCGCTAGTAGACTTACGAGTCCGCTTCGGATTGTGCCGACGTCATTCGCTTCGGTCTTGATGCCAGCGGCTGTGCGATCGGCGAAGGACGGAATGTATCGGGGCGTCCTCCGGGCTACTGTGTTGATTAGCGCGCTAAGTGCATTGGGTTTTCTCGCGGTTGCACTGGTAGTGCCGTTGTTGCTGCCAGTAGTCCTCGGCGGCAGCTACGACGGCGCCATCCCTGTGATTCAGATTGTGTGTGTGGGGCTCGTCTTCGCGGCGGTCTCATCTCAGCTCAATGCAGTACTGCAGGCGGTAGGCCGCGCGAGGTTTGTTTCCAACGTGTCTCTGACATCGACCGCACTGTGTCTAGCTTTGGTGGCTCTGTTGGTTCCATACGCTGGGGCAGCTGGGGCAGGTTGGGGCCTGACCATCAGCTATGTGATCCAATTTCTAATACTTGTGCTGGCGGCACGGCAAACAATTAGAGGCGGGACAAAATGAGACGTTTCTTCATGAGTATTTCCGCTGCGGAAGGAAATATCGGGGACATATTTATTAGGCGCGCGGTTCTTGACCAGTTGCGTGAGTTGGGCCTCCAACCAGTGCTGTTTAGAGGGTCGATGAGTAACGGTTTTGTAGAGGCCTTCGGATTCGAGAGTGCAGATACTCTGACGGCCTCGCCGGTCGCATTCGTACGTTCGTTATTGTCGGATGCTGTGAGGCGTCGTCGGCCGGTGGTCGTGATGGCGCCAGGGCCAATAGGGGTAGGCGCCTCTGTTCTTACGACGCTCAAGCACGTGCTTTTGGTTCTATTGCTAGGGGCGGTGCGGGCTTCTGGTGGGACGGTGCTTACGCTCGGTCGTTCGGTGGATGTCGTGAAGGCCTACGGATTGCCCGTTGAACGTGCGCTTGCGACTGTCTCTAACCTGTATGTAGCACGCGATACGCGAACCGCGCGGATCGTGGGAGAGCGAGCGCTTCTCTTTCCTGACTACGCCTTCCGTGCTGGTGACGCTAAGAAGTTGGACGCTAGAACCGGCGCTGACCCTCGAGATAGAGATCTGATGGTTCTGTCGCTTCGTCATGACCGGATCTGCCCGGAAGACCAGAGTGTTCTCGATGGTCTGCTCGAGTCTGCTCGCGCCGCGGGTCTAAACCAGGTCTTCGCTGTGCAGGTCCGAGAGGATTCCGTTCAAAACCAGCGCCTCGCTGCTCTCAATGGCGTCCCTTGCATTGAGTGGTCAAACGAGTTGCCACATTGCCAGCAAGAAATTCTCGTCAAGGAAACCTACTCACGTGCAGCGGTGGTGGTCAGTGATCGTCTGCACGTACTGATACTGGCTGCGCGCTTTGGTGCCATCCCTGTGATCTTCCACCGGGATGGAGTCACAAAGATCCCCGATGCGTTGGACCATTTGCTGGCGCCCCAGCGCATCGACTCGAGCAATAGAACAACCGGCCTGGTCATTGACAGCGAGGAATCGGAGAGGATACGCGCCGGATATTTACATGCCAGTTTGCGGATGGATGACTTGGAATCGAAGCTTTCAAATATCCTGTTGGGGGCTTCTCCGTAGACGTACTCACTTATTTGCACTTGATACTGCGCGACAAATCGGTTCGAAAAGCGCGCTCATAGAATTGTTCCATATAGACAGAACGGCGACATCATGACAAACGGCAAGATCGCATTGATTACTGGTATCACGGGGCAGGATGGGTCCTACCTTGCTGAGCTACTCCTCGCGAAGGGGTACGTCGTACACGGCCTGGTCCGGCGTTCGTCGTCCTTCAACACCGCTCGAATCGACCATCTGTACGTCGATCCACATGAGCCCGATGCAAGGCTGTTTCTCCACTATGGAGACCTCAGCGATGGTGCACGGTTGGTGACGCTTCTCTCTAAAATTGATCCAGATGAGGTTTACAATCTGGCAGCACAATCCCATGTTCGTGTGAGCTTTGACGAGCCCGAGCACACCGGAGATACGACGGGAATTGGGTCGATACGACTGCTCGAGGCTGTCCGTGTCGCCGGTGTGAAATGCCGGTATTATCAGGCGTCCAGCTCTGAAATGTTCGGAGCGTCCCCGCCCCCGCAGAACGAGGACACCTTGTTCTACCCGCGCTCGCCATACGGTGCGGCGAAGGTCTACTCGTACTGGGTGACACGCAACTATCGCGAGGCTTATGGCCTGTTCGCAGTCAATGGCATCTTGTTCAACCACGAATCGCCACGTCGCGGAGAGACTTTCGTGACGCGAAAGATCACCCGTGCGGTAGCGCGAATCAAGGCGGGTATGGAGCAGCACGTCTATATGGGAAACCTGGATGCTGTCCGCGACTGGGGTTATGCGCCTGAGTACGTCGAAGGCATGTGGCGGATGCTCCAGTCCGACGAGCCGGACGACTATGTATTGGCAACCGGTGGCAACTACACAGTTAGAGATTTCCTGCAGACCGCATTTGAACATGTGGGTCTTGATTGGCAAGACCACGTGCGCTTTGACGAACGCTATCTACGCCCCACGGAGGTAGATGCTCTGGTCGGTGACGCCAGCAAGGCTGAATCGAAATTGGGGTGGAAGGCGACTGTGCACACACCTGAATTGGCCCGGATCATGGTTGACGCGGACATCAGGGCACTTGAGTGTGAGGGCAAGCCGTGGATTGACACTCCGGCTGTCGCCTCTTGGAAGGAGATTGAGAATGAGCGATGATTTCGCGCCCTCCCCGCTGGACCGGGAGGCAAAGGTTTTCATCGCAGGTCATCGCGGACTCGTCGGATCTGCGCTATGGCGGAAGTTCACCGACGAGGGTTTCGGGAACCTAGTGGGAAAGACCAGCAGCGAGCTCGATCTCAAGAATCGCGGCGCGGTCTTCGAATTCTTCGAGCGAGAGCGGCCGGAAGTTGTAATTTTGGCTGCGGCGAAGGTCGGGGGTATCTATGCAAACAGTACGTACCCGGTCGATTTCCTTTCCGAGAACCTGCAGATACAGGTCAACGTCTTAGATGCGGCACTGATGCAGCGGGTCGATCGACTCCTGTTCCTCGGTTCGACTTGTATTTATCCGAAGTTTGCACCCCAGCCGATTCGAGAGGACGCGCTTCTGACCGGCGTCCTTGAGCCAACTAATGATGCCTACGCAATTGCAAAGATTGCGGGCATCCTTCAGGTACAGGCCGTGCGACGTCAATATGGTCTGCCTTGGATTTCGGCGATGCCCACCAACCTTTATGGACCGGGTGACAACTTCTCGACTACCGGCTCACACGTCCTTCCTGCGATGATTCGTAGATACGACGAAGCCAAGCAGCGCGGCGACGATGTCGTTACCAATTGGGGTTCAGGTACCCCGAAAAGAGAGTTCCTGCATGTGGATGATATGGCTTCCGCCTGCTTGCATCTGCTCGAGCACTTTGACGGTCCACAGCAGGTGAACGTCGGTACCGGGGTGGATCAGACGATCAAGGAAATCGCGGCGACAGTTGCCGATGTAGTCGGCTTTGCTGGTGAAACCCGCTGGGATACAACTAAGCCTGACGGGACCCCGCGCAAGTTGATCGATATCAGCACGTTGCTCGGGAGTGGGTGGAACCCTCGGATATCGCTGGTGGAGGGACTTGCAGACACCGTCAGTTGGTATCGCAACAATCTCGAAGTACTACGAACTTAGGTCATCAAATATTGCAATGCCTCGATCAGCGGACGCCGAACGGGTAGTGCATAATCGAGAAAACGGGGCATGCTGGTGGGTGAGGCTCCTTCGATGGCAGAACCTTGACGCCGTGAGAATATCGGGTGGTGCAGCGCGTTGCCACATAACCAGCAATTTTCGTCGGTGTTTGAACTAGACGGCACAGAAACACTAACAGTGTGCGTGGAACCAGGAGATCTGCTTGATGAACGAACCATCGCAAGGCCTGCAAGAGCGCGGAAGGGACTCGCTGCGTTCTGCTGTGGGTGTCGTCCGACGCGGGTGGATCTTGATACTGGTCGTGACGTTGGTATGTGGCGCTGCGGGCCTGATCTACAGCGTTTTGCAGAATCCCGTCTATAAATCGACGGCGACGCTTTATGTCACATCAGGTAATGAAGCCGATGCTCAGACTGCGTACCAAGGTTCACTGGCTTCTCAGCAGCGGGTGATGTCGTACGTGAAGCTGGCGGATTCGGATGGTGTTGTCGGGGCTGTGGTCGGCCCAGGCGGGGTGCCGATGTCGTTGGGAGATGCCAAAGCAGCAATATCCGCGACGACCACACCCGACACCGTGCTCCTGAATATATCCGCGGAGAACACCAACAAAGAGACCGCCGCGAATCTAGCCAATGCGGTCGCGGAGTCGATGACCACCTACGTGGAGCGTCTGGAGACTCCTGCTGGCGGGCGGGCACCCCTTGCGAAGCTGACTGTCGTCACTCCTGCGGGGATTAGTGATACCCCAATTTCTCCTCGGACGAAACGGAATACTGCTCTGGCATTGATGGTGGGCTTACTTCTGGGGGTCGCCACAGTTTTCGGCCGTGACCGCCTCAACAATAGAGTCGAGGGTGAGGAAGCGATCGGCGAGATTACTGCTGCGCCTGTCCTGGCCGCTGTCCCATCGGACGATCTTCTTAAGAAGCAGGGACTGATTGACTTCAGTGTGGGTGCGACGCTTGCCGCAGAAGCGTATCGAAAGCTGCGGACCAACCTCTCGTTTACGAGCGTTGATAACCCGTCACGCCGCCTCGTGGTGACAAGTGCGTTGGCTGCCGAAGGTAAGACAACGACGGCGATGAACCTCGCAGCGGCTTTGGCAGAAACAGGCAAAAGCGTCGTTCTGGTTGATGCTGACCTCCGCCGCCCGCAGGTTTACCACCGCACGGGTGGTATGGGAGATATTGGCTTCACCAACTTCCTGAAGGGTGACGTGTCAATCGCAGATGTGCTGCAGCCGAGCGGGGTCGACGGCTTGCAGATTCTGGCATCGGGTCCTCAACCGCCGAATCCGGCTGAACTACTTGGTTCCAAGAAGGCCGGCCAGGGTATCCAGGAGTTGTCGGCGATGTTCGACTACGTGATCATCGATTCGCCGCCGTTACTTCCGGTGACCGACGCCGCAGTGCTGGCGCAATGGGCTGATGGCGTGTTGTTGGTGGCTAGGGCGAATCAGTCGCGCGTGCCTGACGTCGCTGCTGCTATCAACCAGCTCGAGGCAGTGAACGCAGAGTTGGTTGGCGTCGTACTGACTGACGTCCCGACACGTGGTGGTGCGTACAAATACGGCTACTACTACACGTCATCTGACGTCGTGAAGAAGCCTAGTTTTCTCGGCCGTTTCGGAAAGAAGCAGCAGAAGCACCAGGACATCGAAGTTGCTCTCGAGCCGGTGTCGCCCGGAAAACATAGGTGACACCGCGCCTCAACTCAGGTGAGGAGTGGGTCGTGGGCATGGTGGTTCGTCAGCCGTTGACCCGTGCACAGCAAGCGCTGTGGGCGGTTCAGCAGGCGATGCCACTGTGCCCGATCAACATTGCCGAATACATCGAACTGACCGGGTTCGTCGATGTTGAACTTCTCCGTACGGTCGCCCAGGAGGTCGGCCGGCAGACCGGGGTCGCTTTTACCCGTTTTGAGCACACCGACAACGGTGTCGAGCAGGTCATCGACCGCGACCTGAGTGATCACATCACCGTGAAAGACCTTCGTGGTGAGCCGAACCCGATGGCGGTCGCGCAGCAGTGGATGCGGGCTGACTACACCCGGCCGGTCGATTTGTTCGTTGATCGCCTGATGGCATCGGCGATTCTTCAAGTCGCCGATGACACGTGGTTGTTCTACCAACGTGGACACCACCTGGTCTTCGATGGGTCCAGCGCGTTTTCGATGTTGGAGATAGTCGCCGGCACCTACGGGCGGCGCTTTGCCGAGGGCATGGGTGAACCTGTTCCGTCGAGGGATCTGGCTGGACTGGCTCAGACAGACCTCGACTACGAATCTTCACCGCGGTACCAGAAGGACCGCGAGTACTGGCGTCAACAGGTGGCCCAGCTCGCGCCTCCGGTCACGTTGTCGCACCGCGCCGGCCCGCCGGAAGCCGGGCCGCTGCGTGTCTCCGGGATTGTTCCCCGTGAAACGGTGACCGCGTTGAAGCGCGCCGAGACGTCGCTCCGGACAACGTTGCCGGTGATTGTTGCCGCAGCAGCCGCTGGATATCTTGCGCGCATAACCGGGCGGGACGAGGTCGCGCTGAGCTTGCCGGTGGCCGCACGCACCACCGCGTTGCTTCGCAAGAGTTTCAGCACGGTCTCCAATGTTGTGCCACTGCCGACCGGGATCGGCGCCGGTACCACCGTCGCGGCTGCGGTCGGTTCGACGCAGGGCGCGATGATGGGTGCCCTTCGGCACCAGCGCTTCCGGTTCGAAGACATGCTCGACCTGATGCCTGGCGACAACCCGCCACTGGCCGGTCGAGAGTTCGCCGGACCACTGCTGAACTTGATGCTCACCGTGGACGCGCTGCAATTCGGTGACGCCGCCGGGTCACTGCACCTCCTGTCGACGAGCGCGGTCGACGACCTCGCCATCAACCTGTACCGCACCGGAAACCCGAGCGAGCCTGACGAATTCAGGTTTGACCTCGAAGCGAACCCGAACCGGTACAGCGATGAAGAGATTCGCGGTCACCACACGCGACTCCTGAACTTCGTGGCGACAGTCGCTGACGCCGCGCTGCGCGAGTCGACTCAAACTTTCGACGATCTTGCGCTGATGGCGCCGGACGAACTCCGACGCGTGCCGATCACGGCGCAGCCGGTCCCGGCCCCCGCAACACTTCGCGAACTTCTCGACACCGCCGCCGGCCGCTACGCAGACCAGTCCGCAGTCCACGCCGGATCGGCACACTGGACCTACGCGGAACTGGCGTCGCGATCACGGCAGTTGGCCAACCACCTCAAGGCGCGCGGCGCAGTACCGGGCACCACCGTGGCCATCGCCACGGGGCGCGGACTCGATCAACTGCTCGCATTCTGGGCCGTGGCACAGACCGGTGCGACGATCATGCAGATCGACCCTGCGCACCCGCGTGAACGAATCAAAACCATACTTGCGCAGTCTGATCCGGTCGTGGTCCTCACGACCATCGGGGGCGTTGAGCCGGAACCCGGCGAACACTGGTTGGATCTGTCCTGTATCGAACTCGCCGGTACGCCGGACGCACCGGTCGATCTGGAGCGGCCGTTGTCCGTCGACGACGTCGCCTACGTCGTCTACACCTCCGGCTCGACCGGAACCCCCAAAGGCGTGCAGGTCACCCACCGTGGCCTGGCCGCCCTGATGGAGCAGCAACGCCTACTGGGGGTCGATGAGTGGTCGCGGGTTTCAGGACTGGCATCCCCGGCCTTTGACGCCTCGGTCTTCGAGATCCTGCTGGCGGCGTCCGGCGGTGGGGCACTGTGCCCGGCGCCGGCAGATGTGGTCGCAGGCACCGAACTCGCCAACTTCCTTGTGTCCGTCTCGATCACGCACACAGTGATCACCCCCAGTGTGTTGGGCACGATGGATCCCAAACAACTGCCCGCGGCCGTGTGCAGCACGCTGATGCTGGCCGGTGAGGCCTGTCCGCCCGACGTCGTCCGTCGTTGGGGGAGTGGCCGCGATGTGTTCAACCTCTACGGCCCAGCCGAATCCACGATCATGGCGACGGCAACGGCCCCTCTGGCATCCGGCGACCATCGGCCCGCGATCGGTACGCCGATCGCTGGGATGACGTGCTTTGTCCTCGATCACCGGCTGCGTCCGGTGCCGGCCGGCGTGGTGGGCGACCTCTATTTGGCTGGGCCCGCACTGGCCCGCGGCTATGCGCACCAGTCGTCGCTCACAGCAACGGCATTCGTGGCAAACCCGTGGACACCAACTGCGCGGATGTATCGGACCGGCGACCGTGTTCGCTGGGACGAGACGTTCTCGCAGCTTCACTATCTCGGGCGTAGTGACGATCAGGTCCAGGTTCGTGGAGTGCGCGTGGAACCGGGCGAGATCTCCATGGCCGCCCTGACCCATCCCGATGTCAAGCAAGCAGCCGCGGTGGTCGTCGACACCGGCCGCGGGGCTCAACTGGTTCTCTACATCGTCACCACCACCACCGATGATCGGCGGTTGCCCAAGCGTGTCCGCAACCACATCGCCTCCCGGCTTCCGACGTCGATGTGGCCGGCACACATTGTGGTCCTCGATGCTCTTCCGGTCACCACCACCGGGAAGTTGGATCGGAATGCCCTTCCGCACCCCGACTTCGCGCAGATCAGTCCGCATCGCCCGGCCGAGACGCAGACCGAAAAGGCACTTGCACAAGCGATCTCCGATGTGCTGAACATCTCGGACCCATCCATGTACGACGATGTGCTGGCGCTGGGTGGCTCATCACTCGACGCCACCCGCATCGCAGCACGGATCAGAGAACTCACCGGTCGGTCCCTCGGCCTCCGGGACGTTCTCCAAGCCGCAGACCTCGCCGAACTGGCCGAGATCATCGACCGCAACGCCATGGAGACAGCTCAGATCCGCAGTTCGACGGCGAGGCCCGCCCGCCCGGCGGCCACCGCAGGTCAGGTGTCGCTCATCCTCGCGGATCGATTGCAGCCTGGATCCACCGCCAACCACCTTGGCGCCGACGTAGATCTGCGAGGACCACTGGACCGCAGCGCCTTCACCGCCGCGGTCACCGATGTGGTCGATCGGCACGAAGCGTTGCGCACCATCATTCGGATGGAGAGCGACGGTACCGCCTGGCAAGACGTGGTCGATCCCCGAGATGCTCTGGCTCCGATCGGTTTCGACTCGAACGATGGCTCCGCGGACCACTCGGACGATCTGATCGACCCGACTGTCCGCCCACCGCTGATCGTGCAGTTGACGACACTGGCACCGGAGATGCACCGGTTGTCGGTTCGTACCCACCATGCCGCGGTGGACGGTTGGTCGCTTGGTGTCCTGACGGCTGATCTCGCAACCGCGTACCGTGCCCGCCTCGAGGGAACGGCGCCGACGTGGGCGCCGACGACCCAGTACATCGACGCGACCCTCGACAGTGGTGTCGGCCCGGAAGTCGTTGCCGCGCAGCTCGCGCTGTGGAAGCAGCACCTGGCGGATCTGGCACCCCGCCCGGAACTACCCGCCGACTTGGCCACCGCGGACATCAGGGATGTCGCTCCGGCCGCCGTGGTGCGGCGCACCCTTGGCGCATCGATGTCCTCTCTCCTGGCCGCGGCTGCCGCCGAACGAGGTGTCAGCACTTTCGCATGGCTGCACGCCTGCCTCGCCGTGACCATTGCGCGCTACACCGGTGCCGACGACTTCGTGATCGTGGTCCCACAGGCCGGGCGCTCGGGATCACATCTCGACAACGCCGTCGGGATGTACGTCAATCCGGTGGCAGTCCGGTCGCGCAACGCCTTTGCGGGAACGTTCGAGGACGTCCTCGCCCAGTCTGCCGATGCGATCGGTTTTGCACTGAATTCTGCGGACGTCCCGCTCGGTGCGGTTGCGTCGGCGGTGGAACCGCGGCGCAACATCACCACAACGCCGTTGTCCGACATCCTTCTGACCTACCAGAATCATCCACTCGGGCAATGGAATATCGATGGTCTCCAGATCGAGGTCCATCCTCGCGAGGCCACGCACGCCCGGGTCGCGTTGCAATGGATCGTCGACGAGACCGCCGATGGACTGCGTATCGAGTTGACGTACCGCAGCGACCGGTTCAGTGCACCCATGGCCGCAGCTCTCTGCCACGCGTATGTGACCGCCATCGCCCAGTCGGTGGTGGAGCCGAGTGCCGCTCCTGCGCAACTTGTTCCAGGGCAGCAGGCGCCCCTTCCTGCCGTGGCCACGCCGGCCGGAACACTGGTGCACCGGATCCTGGGTGTGTCCGAGGCGACCCCTGATGCGCCGGCACTGGTCTTCGGGGACGAGACATACACGTATCGCAGGCTCGTCGACGACGCGCGGACGCTGGCGGCCGACCTGGTGCATGCCGGTGTCCGCCGCGGTGACCTCGTGGCCGTCGCCTTGCCGCGCAATGCCAGGGCGCTTGTCGCCCAATTCGCGGTGATGTGGGCGGGCGCGGCATACGTGCCGGTCGATCCCGACTACCCAGAGCAGCGCATCCTGGCCATCCTCGAGGATGCGCAACCGAGCGCTGTGTTGGCGGATTCGACTACACGTCACCGTATTCCGGAAGAACTGCGGATCATCGATGTCGACGCTCGGGACCATGCCGGGGCCAAGTCACCTGATCTCGACGGTCTCACCGCCGCCGACGGGGCCTACGTCATCTTCACCTCCGGTTCCACCGGTCGGCCCAAAGGCGTTGCCGTCACGCATGGCAACGCACTCGCGCTGCTGGACGCGTGCGAGCAGAGTTACCGGTTCACGGCCGGTGACGTGTTCAGCTGCACCCACTCCACCGCATTCGACGTCTCCGTCTTCGAGATCTTCGCGGCCTGGACATCGGGCGCACAGGTGGTCTTGATCGGCCATCTGGAAGTCCGCGATCCGCAGGCGCTCTGGCCACTACTCCGTCGTCACGGTGTCACGATCTTGTCGCAGACACCGTCGGCGTTCTATCCATTGGCGGCGGTGGCCGTCCGTGACGGAGATCCCGGGCGGTTACGGGCCGTGATCTTCGCCGGCGAGGCGCTGCGTCCGGACCGATTGATGGACTGGCGCAACATCTTTGGTGACCGCGTGCTGTTGTCGAACATGTACGGGATCACCGAGACCACCGTGCATCTGACCGTGGGTGCGGTCACCCCGACGGATCCGCGCTCGCTGATCGGTGTACCACTGGCGGGCTCCTCGCTGCTGGTCCTGGATCGTCATCTGCAACCCGCGCCGGCCGGTGTGTGGGGTGAGCTTTACGCGTGCGGGCCGCAGGTCACCCGCGGATACGTCGGCAGGCCAGGACTGACCGCGCAACGATTTGTCGCCTGCCCGTCCGGCATCGGTGGTGGGCGGATGTACCGGAGCGGTGACGTGGTCCGGCGGACCGTCGAAGGGCATCTCGAATACCGTGGGCGCTCTGACCGACAGGTTCAGGTCCGGGGACACCGGGTGGAACCCGGCGACATCGCTGCCGCGCTGCAGACGATTGCGGAGGTGGCCGAGTCCGAGGTGGTCATCCGCAACACCGAGTCGGCGGGCGGTGGAGACATCGTCGGCTACGTCCGTCTCCACGACGACCTGCCGGCCGACCAACGTCCGGGCGAAGAGCATCTGCGGACGATGGCCCAGCGGCTGCTGCCGGCATACCTCGTGCCCGCGCGCATCGTTGTGGTTCCGCAATGGCCGTTGAACGCCTCTGGCAAACGCGATATCTCGGCGCTGCCGGAGCCGACGATCCGCGGTGCCGCAGTGGTTGCCGGCGCCGGCGATATCGACTCACCGGTCCGCGCCGTTGTGGCCGAAGTGCTGGCCGTCGACGCCGACACGATCAACCCGAACGTCGGCTTGTTCGACCTCGGCGCAAACTCCTTGTCCGCCATGCACATCGCCTTGCTGCTCACCGAGCGCACCGGACGCGATGTCAGCGTTCGCATGGTGGCCGGTGCGGCGAACATCTCCGATCTGCAGGCCGCCGTGGACGCGGCCCCGCTGAACACGGGCGGCTCAGTACCCGGCGGCAACACAGCGCCGCCGCCACCGACACCTCAGCAACGGGCACTGTGGGTGCTCAGTCGGATCGACGCGAGCAGTGCCGTCTACCATCTGCCCGCGGTGATCGAACTCCCGGCAGAGGCAACACCGCGCGCGGCAGTCGACGCATTGATGGATGTGGTCGCGCGCCACGAAGTGTTGCGCACGGTTTTGAACGATCACGGCGGACTCCCGCAGCCGCAGCTGTTGCCGCTCGACGAGATCCGAAATCGTCTGGCCGGCATGCTGACACCGCGTCCGCTGCCCGAATCGCACGCCGAGGCGAACCTGACGTCGGAGGCACGTAGGCCGTTCGATCTGACCGCAGACCTCCCTTGGCGTGGCGATCTGTTCGAGCCGACCAGTCCCGAATCCGGGCTTCGGCTACTGCTCGTCGCCCATCACGTCGCGGTCGACGGCTGGTCGATGACGGTCCTGGCGCAGGATTTCGGCCGGGCCTTGGAAGCTCGGATCGCGGGCACCGCACCACTCTGGTCGGCGCCGGCCGCACAGTACCGCGACCACGCATGGCGAACGATGCGATTGATGGGGACGCAGGAGCGGTCGACCGCGCGCCGTGACCAGGTGCTGGAGCACTGGTCAAAGGTGCTCGACGGTGCCCCTATCCATCTGCCTTTGCCGTTCCAGGTGCATCAGGGTCAGGTCCCACTGGGACCCGAGCCTGCAGACTATCTCGACGTTGTCGTGCCGATCCAGACGCGAATGGCGCTGCAGCACTTGGCTGTCGGTGAAGGTGCAAGCGTCTTCCATGTAATGCACGCTGCGCTGGCGGCCACGATCGGCCAGTTCACCGGTACCGACGACATCATCATCGGGACACCCACCGCCGGCCGCACCACCGAAATGCTGTCGGCGGTCGGAATGTTCGTCCAGACCGTGCTGCTGCGCACCGATGCGCGTCCTGCGGCTTCTCTGCGTGCTGCCATCAATGCCAGCCATCAGGTGGTCGCCGACGCGGTGGACCACGCCGACGTCGCCTTCGAAGAGGTCAAAGAACAACTGGCGCCGCCGCAGTCGCTCGGTTCGGACGCCTACCTGGACGTGCTGGTCGCGTATCAGCTCGCGCCCGAAATCCCGGCCGGGCGAGACTTGGCGGTCACACCGATCAGAATCGGCCAGGCCCGCGTTCCGCTCGAGTTCACGATCACCGACCACGGTGACGATGCGCCCATGGAGGTCACGCTCAGCTACGGTCTGTGGCACGTGGCTCCGGCGATGGCGCAGCGGTTGGCAGGCGCCTTCATCCGGACGGTCGAAGCGATGGCAGGAGCAGCCGATCCGGCCGCGGTGACAATGCACCAACTGACCGCACCGCGAACCACCGAATTGGCCGATGCCCAGGTATCGACCGAGATGCCGGTGGCCGGCGACTTCGTGGATGTCGCCGAAAGCATTGTGTTGCAAACCGATGTGACGCCCGATGCGGTCGCGATCGTCGACGCTCATGGCAGCACAACCTATGCCGAGCTGATCGAGCAGGCCTGCGCTGTTGCGGGCGAGCTCGGCTCCCGGGGTGTGGGTCGCGGAGACCTCGTCGCGGTGATGGCGGACCGCAACCGCGACACCATCGTGGCGATGGTCGGTGTCTTACTGGTGGGTGCCGGTTATGTGCCGGTCGATCCCAACTACCCGGCGGAGCGGATCTCGACAATCCTGGGCGACTCGGATCCGGTGGCCGTCATCGGGCAGGCCCGGCACGCATCGATCACTTCCGAGCTCAGCGGCATCATCGACATCACTGCAGTCGCGCCGTCCGAGGACGCGATGCGCGAGCTCCAGGATCGGGATTCGGCACCGCTGCCACACGATCCGGCGTACGTCATCTACACCTCTGGGTCCACGGGTAAACCAAAGGGCGTCATGGTGACCCGATCCAACATGACGAACCTGCTGCAGTCGGCGCTGTCGACGATCGATGCTGCCCGGGGCGATGTGTGGACCTGGTTCCATTCGGCTGCATTCGACTTCTCGGTATGGGAAATCTTCGGGCCACTGACATCAGGCGGACAGGTTGTGGTGGTCGATCACGACACCGCGCGGGAACCCGCGGTCCTGGTCGACCTGCTGCGCCGCCATGGCGTGACGATCCTGAACCAGACCCCGACCGCGTTCTCGCGCCTGCTGCAACTGCCGGATGCGCCACTGCCCGAGTCCGTCCGACTGGTGCTCTTCGGCGGCGAAGCGCTCGATCCGAAGGCCCTGGCAGACTGGCACTCCGGACATCCGGATGTGCGTTTGGTGAACATGTACGGAATCACCGAGACGACGGTGCACGCGTCGGTGACAGACGTCGATGTGACGGATGCGCGCAGCCTGATCGGGTCCGCGCTGCCCGGCCTGGGACTGCTGGTTCTCGACCGGTATTTCCGGCCACAACCGGTGGGTGCCACCGGAGAGCTGTACGTCACCGGTCCCCAGGTCACCGCAGGGTACGCAAACATGCCGGGGCTGAGCGCCACCCGTTTTGTCGCAGCGCCATGGGGGCCGCCCGGGACCCGGATGTACCGGACCGGCGACCTTGCGCGCTGGGTAGATGAGACCAACCTCGAATACCTCGGCCGCAGCGATGCGCAGCTCAAGATTCGTGGTCACCGCTTCGAGCCCGGCGAGATCACCGCGGTCCTACGGGCCCAGCCGGGTGTCTCCGACGCAAAGGTGGTCCTACACAACCGCGATCGCGCCGGCGACGAGGTGTTGATCGGCTACGTCATGGTCGACTCCGACGACGTCTCCCGGGCCGGGCTCCGGGCGGCCTGCGCCGCGGTCCTGCCGGCCCACCTCGTTCCGGCGCAGGTGCAGATCGTCGACGATTGGCCGACAACGTCGACCGGCAAACTGGACGTCGCCCGCCTGCCCGCGCTCACCACGACCGAGGTCAGGTTGCCTCTGCGGGGCGCCGAGGTCGGTGTCGCGGCTGCTGTCGCGCAGGTGCTCGACATCCCGGTGACCGTCATCGGCCCGGATTCCAACTTTTTTGAATTGGGCGGCAATTCGCTGTCGGCGGCGAGGCTTTCGGCAGCGATCAGCGCCGTGACCGGTTCTGACCTCCCCGTTCGCGCGATCTTCGAACGTCCGACGATCGCCCTTCTGGCAACAGCTGTCGACGATGCCGGTGCTCACGCTTCCGAGCTCCCGATGGTGCACCCCGTGGCCCGGCCAAGACCAGAACGGCTGCCGCTGACACCTCAGCAGCAGGCCCTCTGGTTGCACTGGCAGGTCGCCCCGGATCGCACCGACTACAACCTCGGCGGATTGATCTCGGTCGAGGATATTCCCGCCGACCGGGTCGAGGCCCTGGTGCGCTCGATGATCTCCCGGCACGAGGCGCTGCGTACCAGCTTCCCGGCGGATCAAGACGGTCCCTGGCAACAGCTCTGGGAGTCCGGTTCGATCGAGCTGGACCTTGCCACGCAGGTGGTCGCCGATCCGATCGCAGCGTTGTCCGAGCTGGACCGGCCATTCGATCTCGCTGTGGAACTACCTTGGCGGGTCGCGTTGTTCGAGTCGCCGATGCACGGAATGCAACTCGCCGCGGTTGTTCATCACATCGCGGTCGACGGTGAATCGATCCGGATCCTGCAGCACGAGGCAGCCCGCATCGGTGCCGGAATTCCACTGGTGTCGCAGACGCTCGGATACAGCGACTACGCGATCTGGTCCAATGATGTACTCGCGCACAACGGTGAGATCTTGCGCCGTTACTGGGAAGGCGTGTTCGCCGAACCGGTGGCCAGGCCGAAGTTGCCGGGTCTGCGGCCGGAGTCGGGCGACCCCGGACCCAGCTCGACCGCCGAGATCACCGTTGATCAGGCGAGGTACTGGCAACTGCGCGAGCAGGCGCAGGCACACCACAGTTCACCATTCATGGTGATCCACGCTGCGTTGGCGGTCCTGCTCTCCAGGCTCGGCGACGAACCGGATGTGGTCATCGGTACCGTCGCCGCCGGCCGGGACGTCCCCGACTTCGTCCGCACGGTCGGCATGCTTGCGCGAACGGTTCTGTTGCGCACGGCCATCGACATCGAGAAGCCCTTCTCGGCGATCCTGCGTCAGGTCACCCGCACCGATCTCGACAGTTTTGCGCACGCCGCGTATCCCGCCGACGCAGTTGCCGCGCTGGCCGATCCCGATCACGTCCGAGGCTCCGGTCCGGTCGTCGACGTGTTCCTGGCCGATCTGGGTGAGGCACCCGATGAGGTGCTGCGCAGTGGAACCGAGGAGCCACAGTCGCGTTTCGGCTTGGATCTGATGATCGTCGAGGTTGACGGAACCCTGCAGATCCGGCTTGCGTACGCGACCGCGCGCATGGATGCCGCCGACGCCGAACTGTTCATGGACCGCCTCGCGGACCTTCTGTTTGCGGTACTCGATGACCCGGATTTGTCGCCGGCCCGCCACCTGGTCGGAACCGTGGATGAGTTCGAGCAAGTACCCGCGAACGTGAGCGGCACCACCCTGCCGGAACTGTTGCAGCGCAACGTATCTTGCGACCCAACCGCCATCGCATGTGAGGACGATGACTGGCTGCTGAGTTACCGGGATCTGGACTCGGCCAGCACTGCGGCGGCAAGGGCGCTGATCGCACGCGGCATGGGGCCCGGTGATGTGGTGGCGATCTGTGCGGCGCGGTCGATGTGGTCGGTGATCGCCACGTGGGCGATCGCCAAGACCGGCGCAGCCTTCGTCACCCTCGGCGTCGGCGACCCGGCGAGCCGCCAAACTGCCATGGCTGCCGCGTCCGGGGCAACACTCGGCGTGCACGGACCGCAGGAGCGACCATCGCTCGACATCGACTGGCTCGATCTGGCGGAGATCGTTGCGACAACGGCTGGTTCGGCCGGGCCGCTGCCATTCGATGCCGGTGAGCGGGTGCGTCCGATCATGTCCACGGACGTGGCCTACATCATCTTCACCTCGGGATCGACCGGAGAACCGAAGGGCGTCAGCGTCACTCACGCCGGGCTTCCGGCCTTGGTCGATGCCGTGGTCGAACACACCGGTCTGACGCCGTCGAGTCGGGTGTTGCACAACTACGCCACCGGCTTCGACGCGCATCTGATCGAACTCATCCCCGCCTTCGCCATCGGGGCGACCGTTGTTGTCTGTCCGCCTGAGATCATCGGTGGCAGCGAACTCGGTGACCTGCTCGAACATAAGTCGATCAGCACCTTCTTCTCGACACCGGCGGTGATGGCAACCATCGACCCGGAGCACATCACCGCCGTGAGAGTTGTTGCCACCGGCGGAGAATCGCTGTCTGCGGCAGTTGCACAGCGCTGGGCGCCCGGGCGCCGGATCGTCAACTTCTACGGCCCCACCGAGGCGACGATCGCGGTGACCGTCAACCCATCCGTCGTTGCGGACGCGGTGATCCCGATCGGCCGATCGATGGCCGCGGCCACCGCCTACGTTCTCGACAGTAGATTGCGGCCAGTTCCGCGCGGTGTTGTCGGCGAACTGTATCTGGCGGGCGCAGCCCTGGCCCGCGGTTACGTGGGGGCGGGCGCGATGACCGCCGGTCGGTTCGTCGCGAACCCGTTCGGAGTCCTCGGTTCACGGATGTACCGAACCGGCGACCTGGTGCACCGCAATGCGTCCGGTGAGATCGTCGTACATGGGCGCAGCGACGAGCAGATCAAGATCCGCGGTATTCGTCTGGAACCGACCGAGATCGATGCGGCCCTGATGTCTCTGCCCGGGGTCGAACGCGCCACAACCGGGATCTCGTCGGTTGGCGCGCAGCCGGTGCTGGCGTCGTGGCTGATCGCCGACCCCGACCACCCCTGTGACGTCCAGGATGTGCGCGAGGGATTGCGGAAGATCCTGCCTGCCACCCATATACCCACCTACATCACGGTTGTCGATCACTTCCCGATGACGCCGAGTGGCAAGCTCGATCGGCGGGCCCTCCCGACACCGGCTCCGGCAGATCACGCGCTCACGCCACCGCAGACACCGACCGAGGTGCTCGTCGCGGCGGTGTGGGCCGAGGTCCTGGAGCTGTCGGCGACCACGATCGGACGGCAGAGCGAATTCTTCGCGGCCGGGGGCACCTCGCTGTCGGCCAGTCGGGTGGCAGGAAGATTGCGGCAACAGACCCGCCGCGATGTGACCGTCCGGCAGGTGCTCGACTCACGAACTCTCGCCGACCTCGCCGGCGCCATCGACCTCTTACCGGTTGTGCTGCCGGATGACGAGGCGCCACAGCACCTGCGGGCACCCGCCGATCTCGGCTTGGCCTTTCCGCAGCAACGGCTTTGGGTGCTCAACCGGATCGACCCGACTTCGACTGCCTACCTGATCCCGCTGGTGCTGCGACTCGAAGGTGATATCGACACCGCGCGTCTGGCCGACGCGGTCACCGCGATCCAGCGCAAACATGGCAGCCTGCGCACCACGTATCCGCAAACTCCGCTGGGGCCAAGGCAGCTCATCGGGGATTCGGCGCGCGTGGTGGCCCCATCGGTGCGCCAGGTGCTCGCAGCGGATGTTCCGCAGCGGATCATCGATCTGGTCACCGCACCGTTCGATCTCACCGCCGAACCAGGTTTCCGAGCCGAGATACTGGTCAGCGGGCAGGAAGAGGCCTGGCTGGTCATCACCCTGCACCACGTCGCCGCCGATGGGTGGTCGATGCCGCTGCTGGTCACCGACCTCGTCGATTCGTACGTGGGAAATGCCGGTGCCACTGTGGAATTGACGTATGCCGACTTCGCCCAGTGGCAGAGTGCTCGGCTGGGTGAGCCGTCCGATCCCACCAGTCGGTATGCGACGCAGATCGCGTTCTGGCAGCGGGAACTCTCGGGCGTCACCGGACCGGTTCGTCTGCCCGGCCGGATATCTGACAACGCGGCGCAAGGAACCGGGGGAGCGGTCCACGCTTCGATCGATGCGGCGACGCTCGGGAACCTCACCGGCGTTGGGCAGTCGGAATCGGCCACGCTGTTCCACGTTGCGCACACTGCTCTGACCGCGCTGCTCGCACAGCGCACCGGCGATCGTGACCTGGTTATCGGAGTCCCCGTGCTCGGGCGCGACGACCCGGCCTGGGAGTCGGTGGTGGGAATGTTTGTCAACACCCTGCCGCTGCGAACAGCCATCGACCTCGACGTGCCCGTCCGGGAGGCGTTGCGCCGAGTGCGGAACACCGACCTGACGGCGCATGTGCACGCCGATGTGCCCTATGACGCGGTGGCCCGCGCTGTCTCCACCGGAACTGATGCAGCGGGCACGGATCCGCTGATCTCCGTTCTCCTGGTGCATCAGGAAGCCCTCGGCGGCCTGCCGATCGGTGGGCTGTCGTTGCCCGGTGTGAATGTTGAAATCGTGTCGGACACAGCAGGTCTGGTCGCACCGAAGTACGACATCGAGGTGGTGCTGGCGTCCGGTTCCGATGGGGGACTCGACATCACCCTGGTACACGGCCCGGCGATACCCGAGGAACTGGCCACCGGACTCATCTCCGAGTATCGGGAGCTGTTGTGCGCGATCAGCATCGCGCCGGATCAACCGTTCCCGATACTGCACACAGTTGTGACCAGCACCGAGGGCGGTAGTGGTGGAGTCGTCGAAGGGGAGGTCATCGCGGCTGCGCCGAGTACGGCTGTGCCCGTCGATGCGAACCCGGAGCTCGAATGGATTGTCACCACGGCAATGGCGACGGTGCTCGACGTCCCCGTCGAGTCCATCGGGCGGCACGAGAGCTTCTTCGACCTCGGTGGTAGCTCGCTGTCGGCCACACAAGTTGTTGCCATCATCGGGGAGGCGACGGCCACCGCTGTGCCGGTGCGGCATGTGTTCGCTGCGCCGTCTCCGGCAGCCCTGGCCGCACTCCTGGCCGGCGCGGAAGATGCCGACGCCGAACAACTTCCACCACTGACGGGTCCGGGTGCACCGCCGAACGTGGGTGCGGTCCCGCTCTCGCCGGCGCAGAACCGACTGTGGTTGGTGCAACAGATACTGCCCGAGCGCCCGCTCTATGCGGTGCCGGTGATGGTCGGCGTACCGCCGGGTGCGGATGCCCATGGCGCCTGGCGAGCGGTGGCGCAGAGGCACGCACCTCTGCGCACGTTCTACCCCGAGGTGGACGGCGTGCCGGTGCAGGTGACGCTCGAGGAAACCCCGGAGGTTGTCGAACTCGGTGACCGTGAGGTGACCGAGGTTGTCGGGACCCTGCTCGCGACGCCGTTCGAGCTGACATCGTCGGTACCGGTGCGGGTGGCTCTGGTCGAGCAATCCGGCTATCGATTCCTGGTGATCGTGGCCCATCACATCGCGATGGACGGCCAGTCGGCCGCGGTCCTGAGTCGTGACCTCGACGCGGTGATGGCGGGAGAAACGTTGTCGCCGTTGCCGGTCGACTACGGGCAGGTCGCGCGATGGCAGAACTTGGTCGCCGGCACGCGCCGTGAGGCGATGCTGAAGTTCTGGGAGCAGACGTTGACCGGTTACCCGGGAACCCTGGAAATGCCCGACTGCGCACCCCGTGATCCACAGCGTTCCCTGGCCACCGCTACGGTCTCTGTCCCGGTCGAAGAAGACATCGCCGACGAGGTCTCCCGGACCGCCCGCCGACTCGGGGTCAGCGAGTTCCACGTCTATCACGCGGCACTGGCTCTCACGCTCTCGATCGCCTGCGGCACCGACGATGTCGCGGTCGGCACCCCGGTGTCGCTGCGACGGCATCCGGAGACCGCAGACATGATCGGTATGTTCGTCTCGACGGTGGCACTGCGGACAACGCTGCACACCGGGATGACCACTGCGGACCTGATCAACCTCGTCCGTGACACCGACCTGGCCGCACTGGATCACGCCCTGCTCCCGTTCGACGAGGTGGTCGCGCAACAGGATCCGATCCGGGAGATGGGTCGGCACCCGATCGTCCAGGTGACATTGGCGGTGAACGACGAACCCGGCGGGCAGGTCCCCGACGAACTGAGCCCCACGTCCGAGTTCGACCTCCAGGTGACGGTCGGCCGCGACGCCGCGATGTTCACCCATGCCAGCGCCCTGTACGACAAACGGGCCATCGAAACCCTGGCACTGCGCTGGAAAGTCGCTCTGCAACTTGTGGTCTCTGACGGCAACCCGTCACTCGAGACCGCCGACCTGCGGACCGAAGAAGAACGCGCCGGCCGCCTGCACCGCAGCACCAGTGGGCCCGCACTGACCCTCGGGCAGATGCTGCAGGCGTCGGTGCACCGTGACCCGAACGCGGTGGCCGTGGACGACGGGACCAGAACTCAGACTTACGCCGAACTCGACCGGTGGTCAGCGGCACTGGCGGCCGACCTGGCTGCGGCCGGGGTGCAAACCGGTGATCCGGTGGCAATGATGTTGCCGCGCAGCCTCGAATCGGTGGCGGCCTTCTGGGCGATCGCGCGTCTCGGCGCCGTCTACGTCCCCATCGATCCGCAGTATCCGGCCGAACGCATCGCGCGGATGCTGACGGCGAGCGGCGCCCAGGTGGCCATCGCATTCCGCAACGCACCGCAATACGCCCGCGCCATGATCGTGGTACCCGACCCGCAGACCCCCGCCCAGTCGGTGGTGGACTGGGTGACGGTGACCCCGGGCCATCCCGCCTACCTGTTGTTCACCTCGGGGACGACCGGCGTACCGAACGGTGTGGTGGTAGCTCACCGCGGACTGCGGAGTCTGCTGGAGCCCACGGTGTTCACAGCGGAACCGCAGGACCGGATCGCGCACATGGGCAGCCCCAGCTTCGACGTATCGATCATGGAAATGGTGTGGGCGTTCGGGTCCGGCGTGACACTCGCGGTGGTCCGGGCCGACGACGCCGGCGGCCGCAGTCTCACCGAGCAACTCCGGTGGCTCACCGTCGACCAGGCCATCATCACCCCCTCGGTCCTGGCCACCCTCGACGAGACCGCGTTGCCGCGGCTCCACACGATCTACGTCGGTGGTGAGGCCTGCCCGCCGGAACTGGTCTCCCGGTGGAGCGATGGCCACACCATGATCAACGGGTACGGTCCCACGGAGACAACGGTTATCGGAACCTCCCATGGACCCATGCAGGCGGATACCTCCACCATCATCGGTCGGGGCCTACCCGACATGAGGACCCATGTGCTCGACGCGCACCTGCGTCCGACACCGGACGGTGCGCTCGGGGAGCTGTACTTCACCGGTCCGGGGCTGGCCGTCGGCTACCACGGGGACACACCGCTGACGGCTTCGCGCTTTGTCGCCGCCGCGGACGGCCAACGGATGTACCGCACCGGAGATCTGGTGCGTCGGTTGCAAAGTGGTGACCTCGAATACCACGGCCGGGCCGATCGTCAGGTCAAGATCCGCGGCCAGCGGATCGAGCTGGCCGAGGTCGACGCGGCTCTGGTGGCGGCCGGCGCCCGGACCGCGCTGACCGTGCTGCGCCCCGGACCCGCCGGCCCGGTTCTGGTTTCCTACGTGACCGTGCACGACGGTGTCGAGGCGACACCCGAGCACTTCCTGGATTCGCTCGTGGCGACGTTGCCGCATCACCTCGTCCCGGCGGCGATCGTGCCGATGGTCGAACTCCCGCGCACGCCCGTTGGCAAACTCGACACCGCTGCATTACCGGAACCGGTCTGGTCCGTGGCCGGGGGCGCACCGCGCACCGACACCGAGGCAGCTGTGGTCGAGGTGTTCCGGGAGGTCCTCGGCAACCCGGAGTTGGGGATCTACGACGATTTCTTCGCCGTTGGCGGTAACTCGCTGCTGTTGGCCGCAGCGGCCGCGGCGCTCACCACCCGTCTCGCCCGACCGGTACCGGCTGCGGTGCTGTTCGCGCAATCGACGCCGGCGGCGCTGGCCGCTGCCCTCGACGAGTATGTGAACATGACGGCCGGACTCGATGCGGTCGTGGAACTCTCGCCGGGTGGCGTGGGTACACCACTGTGGTGCATCCATCCGGTCAGCGGACTGGTTGGCGACTACCGGCCACTGGGGCAGGCACTGTCGGTCCCGGTCCGGGGCTTGCAGATGCCGGGCCTGGATGATCCCACGGCACCACACCTGCTCTCGATCGAGGCAATGGCCGCGCACCACGCCGAAACCATCCGCCGCTCGCAGGCCGCGGGCCCGTACCGACTGCTCGGGTGGTCGCTCGGGGCGGTCCTGGTCCACGAGGTGACCCGGCAACTGACGGCCGACGGTGAGACCGTCGAGTTGCTGGTGCTCCTCGACCCCCGGCTGGATCCCGGCACCGAGCGGGGCGCCGATATCGATGAGTCGCTCGAACGGTCGCTGCGTGCCATCGACCCCGAGCGGTTCGAGCAGTACCGGATACGCTGTGCCGAGTCGGTCGCCGCGGCGATCGCGTACCAGCCCAGGCCGGTCACGGCGGAGACGACCGTGTTTGTTGCCGCACAGGACAATCCGAACCCGGCGGAATGGCAGTCGCTGGTCACCGGACCGATGACCCTCGAAGAGGTGCCGGTGGTACACCACGCGATGGGCGCCCCTGATGCGATGGCAATGATTGCGGAACTGGTGAACCGCCATCTGCCGACGGATCGAGAATCAGACTCCGGCGAGACATCGCCGAACGACGAAGTGAGCAGGAGAACCAGTTGACGGACGTAGTACCGGAAGAGCCCACCGCCAAGCCGAAGTCGAGTCGACTTCGATGGTGGATCGGTGGCGGGCTTGCGGTCCTGGTGATCCTGGTGCTGGCCGGGCTGTACCTCGGTTACCTGGCGTTGAAGGCCAAGGACTCCATCGACTCGGCGCGTGGACACGTCACGACAGCGCAGCGCGCCTTCCTTGCCGGTGAAACGGACAAGGCCGCGACTTCGGCAGAAGCGGCCGTGAATGCCGCCGGGGCGGCGAAAGACGATGCGCACAACGTGGTCTGGTCGGCGGCAGCGGCGATCCCCTGGCTGGGTGACCCGCTGAAATCGGTACAGGAGATGACCGAGTCCGTGGATGCGCTTGCCACCGACGTGCTCGCTCCGACCATGCAGCTCTCCGATGTCATCAGCCCGGACAACCTCCGGACCCAGGACAGCGCGATCAACACCGCAGCGTTGGCGCAGGCACAGCCGGAGTTGGCCCTCATCGCTGATCGCGCCGAGTCGGTTCTGGCGGATGTGGAAGCCACCGACGGCACCTGGCTGGGCACGGTGTCCGATGCGCGCACGCAGTTGCTCGATCAGCTCACGGAGTCGGCCAGGTTCATCCGCGGAACCGACACCGCTGCCAGGCTGCTGCCGACGATGCTGGGTAGCGACGAGCAACGCAACTACTTCTTCGGATTCCAGACCCCGGCCGAATCGCGGGCGACGGGCGGTCTGCTCGGTGGTTACGGCGTGGTCAGTGCGCGAAACGGTCGTGTCGATGTCAACGATCTGGGCGCAAACACGGAGATCGGCGTGCCAGAGAAGCCTGTCGATCTCGGCGAGGAATACAACTACAACTACGGCATCAACCGGCCGTACTTCGATGTCCGGAACAGCAACATCAGTGCCCATTTCCCGTATGCAGCCCAGATCTGGATGTCCATGTGGGAGCAGGAATCCGGGACGCAGCTCGATGGTGCGGTTGCGATCGATCCGGTGGCGCTGAGCTACCTGCTCGATGCGTCCGGTCCGATCACCCTGGCCGACGGAGAGAAGGTCACCGGTGACAACGTCGTCGAGCTCACGTTGTCGACATCGTATGTGCGGTTCGCGGA
Organism: Williamsia sp. Y721; assembly: GCF_059683565.1. Classification (NCBI taxonomy): domain Bacteria; kingdom Bacillati; phylum Actinomycetota; class Actinomycetes; order Mycobacteriales; family Nocardiaceae; genus Williamsia; species Williamsia sp. Y721. Next base: position 428,061 of record NZ_JCASNH010000001.1, read on the forward strand.
TGACAACGTCGCCCGCAAGGCGTACCTGCAGGAGATCGCGGGGCAGGCGGTCTCCAAGGTGGCAACGCTGCGGGGCAACTCATCGAAAGTGCTCGAGGCCCTTGGTCGTTCAGTGCACGAGCAACGAATCATGGTCTACAGCGCCGATGAAGGTGAGCAGCAACTGCTGACCGAGGCCGGGCTGGCCCACGAGGTCGCCGAAACCGCGGCGCCCTACGCGAATGTCCTGGTGGGCAACCTGTCCGGCAACAAGATCGACTACTACCTCGAGCGGGAGATCAGCTATCGGGCCGGGAGTTGCGACAGCGACCAGCGCACCTCCACAGTCGAGGTGAAGCTGACCAACGCAGTGACCGACATGAGCCTGCCGCCGTACGTGATCGGTAGCCTCGGCAATCCGCAGCTGAAACTACCGAACGGTACGAACTACTCAGCCGTCACGCTCTATGGCACCACCGGAGCCACCATCGACGGAGTCACTGTTGACGGACAAGCGATGATGTTCTCCACCGGCACCGAGCTCGGTCACCCGATAGCGACCGCGCAGGTCAAGATTCCGGCCGGTAAGACGGTGACCGTCTCCTACCAGCTGACCGAACCGACGTCTGCCGGTCCGGCCGTTGTTCCCGTGCAGCCGCTCGTCAACGATGCGGAGGTGCGCGTTGACGTCCCTACCTGTGAGTGAGAACGCAATCGAGGTCTCTGATCTGCGAATGCACTATCGAGGTGTGGACGCCCTCAAGGGGATCGACCTGGTGGTTCCGTCGGGCACCGTGATGGGTTTGCTGGGCCCGAACGGTGCAGGCAAGACCACCACGGTCCGGATCATCGGAACCCTGCTGCGGCCTACCAGTGGATCGGTACGCATCAACGGTGTCGACGGCCTGGCGCACGCTCATCGGGCGCGCAGCCTCATCGGCCTGTCCGGACAGAACGCGGCGGTCGACGACAATCTGACCGGCCTGGAGAACCTCGTGATGATCGGCAGGCTGTCCGGCCTCGGCCGGCGCAGGGCCGTGGTGAGGGCGCGAGAACTGTTGGAGCAATTCAACATTGTCAAAGCCGGTGCCCGCCGGGTTGGAACCTATTCCGGCGGTATGCGTCGACGGATCGATCTCGCCGGTGCCATCATCATCCGGCCGCCGGTGCTGTTGCTCGATGAGCCCACGGCGAGTCTGGATCCCATCAGCCGGACCGAATTGTGGTCGGAGGTACGCGATTTGGTCGGTTCAGGTACCAGTGTCCTGCTGACCACGCAGTATCTGGAAGAGGCCGATCAGCTGGCCGATGCGGTGACCGTCATCGTCGGGGGAGAAGTGGTGGCCCGCGGCACCCCCTCAGAGCTGAAGGCGACGCTGCGTACCGCGCAGGTTCGCCTGCACCTGTCGACCGCCGACAACGCAGTGTCCGCCCGTGAGATCGTTTCGCGGCTGGACGGCGCATCCGGCGTCGATGTCGAGGGAGCCACTCTGACGTTCTCGGCGGCCGACTCCGGACCCCAGATGGCCCGCGCGATCTCGATGTTGGCCACCGCGGGCATCGACGTCGACGACGCCGTGACCTCCGAACCGACATTGGACGATGTGTTCGTATCTCTGGCGGGCCGCTCGTGACCGAACTGCAGCCCGCGAATGAAACGAAGCCCGTGACCAGAATCCAGCCCTTGCCCGAGTCCCAGCCTTTCTTTCAATCCCAGCCTGTCTCCCAATCCCTGGTGGGTCCACGACCACGGAACGTGGGGACCTTCCTGATCGACTGTGAGGTCGTCGCGGTCCGGAACATCCGGACCATCCTGCGGAACTGGCAGATGATCCTCGGCGTCGTGCTGCAGCCGTTGATGTTCGTGCTGCTGTTCTCCTACGTGCTCGGTGAGGCGCTCGGCGGTGACCGCTACCGGGAGTTCCTGATCGGCGGGATCATGACGCAGACCGTCGCCTTCAACGCGGGGTTCACGGCGCTGGGACTGGCGACCGACCTGAAGACCGGCATGATCGATCGTTACCGGGCGCTGCCGATGTCACGCCTGGCCGTTGTCGTCGGACGGACCATCTCTGATGTGTCGGTCAACATCGTGGGGCTGGTGGTGATGTCGGTCGCGGGTCTGGTGATCGGCTGGCGGATCGACACCAGTCTGTGGGAGGCCCTCGCCGGGTATGCCATCGCACTGTTCTTCGGCTTTGCGCTCTCGTGGGTCGGCGCGGTCGTGGGCTTGGTTGCCGGATCGATGGAGGCCGCGCAGAGTTTGCTGCTGACGGTTCTGTTCCCGTTGACGTTCGTCTCGTCGGCCTTCGTTCCCGCGTCCACGCTGCCGGCACCGCTACGTGAGATCGCCAACTGGAACCCGGTCACCTCGGTGGCGCAGAGCCTGCGTGAATGCTTCGGTAATCCGGTGACGGTGAACCCTCTGTTACCCAACCCCGTGACGTGGGCGTCGGAGAACCCGCAGGCCTACTCGCTGATCTCCATCTGCGTGCTTCTCCTGATCGCGGTACCACTCGCGTCGATGGCGTTGAAGCGGCTCTGATCGGCGCACTGGCGTCGATCGGCGCACTGGCGTCGCAGACTCGCCGAACGTGGCCCGGGCATGCCTGAATTACCCGTATAGAGGGTTTTCTCAGCTTCGCTTGGCAGAATGGTTGCCATGATCGTGTTCTGGGTCACTCTAGCGGTGATCGCCTGGCTTGTCGTGTCGATTGTGGTAGCGATCGCTGTTGGTCGCGCAGTGCGCCTGCGCGACCTCGCCGAAGATTCCGGTGGCCGCTATGGTGACGGCGAATCGCAGCCAAGAGCCTCCTGATTGTCCACAGAACACGGGAAATTTCGTGCCAATCCCCCATGCATACCGCAATTGCTGCGCGAACATCGGAGAATTGTGTGATCGTAAGGATCATACTTGCGGGGATGGGACAGTCAGGGGAAGCAGGATGCGGTTGATCGAAACGGGGGCCGGAGTGCGGCAGGACTGGTCGGGTTGGGATGCCCGGTCATTGGCGACGGTGATGGACTCCCTTGTCGGTGGCCTGGTTGTGGTGACCCCCGAGGGCAAGGTCGAGGCCGCCAACGAGGCTGCAGACCGCATCTTGGAGCTTTCCGACAGGCGCTCGAAACTCGAGTTCAACGAGTCCGGTTCCGTGACATTCCGCGGCGACTGCGGCGCGCGACTGGTCGCCGGTGAGTTCCCGAACCAACGTGCAATCGCCACCGGGGGGCCCGTCTCGGGGATCACCCTGGGCCTCGACCGCATCGACGGCAAGCGCGTCTGGCTCGACTGCAGTGCCACCCTGCTGCACCCCGAGGATCCGGAGTCACTGGTGATCGTCTCGTTCAACGACGTCACGGAATTGCGGACCATGCGCGAGCGTCTGGCGATCGACGGGGAACGCGACGCGCTGACCGGGCTACCCAACCTGAAGTACGTGATCCGGTACATCAACGAACTGCTGGGGACCGTCCGCTCACTGGATCGTCCGAAGGTCGATGTGGTCATGGTGATCAACTTCGACAAGCTCCGGCAACTGAACGATTCCCTGGGGCATCTCGGCGGCGACAGAGCTCTTGCGATGACGGCCGGGCGCTTGCGCGACGAGTTGCCCGAACCGCATCTGATCGGGCGGGTGGTCGGGGCCGAGTTCATCGCGGTCCTGCGTGATGTCGACGAAGAAGACGTCGAAGATGTCTCGGACTTCGTCCACGTCCTGCTGACCGAGCCGTCAGAGATCGACGGCACACAGGTTCGGCTCCGCGCGAGTGTGGGAATGGCACGTATCCGCCCGGGTGATCGGCGCTGCGCCGAGGACATCATCAGCGCGGCTGACACCGCGATGTATCACGCCCGGACCAAGGGCGGCGGTCACACAGTCGACTTCGACGCCCTGACCCCCGCTGATCAGTGACCAGTGCCCCTGCGGATCAGGGACAGCGCGTGATCACCGAACGCGTCTGATCGACGACCCCGATTCGTAGCGGAGCCCGTCGGCACGCAGTTCTGCTTCGGCCAGTCGTCGTCGGAGGTCGGCGTTCTGCTCGCGCAGTGCCCTGAGTTCCGTTGTTGTGCCGCTGCTCATCTCGATATCGCCGTACTGGCGCCGGGTGTGGAACAAAGATGCCACCGACATGTCGAGTTCGATCGTGATCGCCTCCGCGGCCATCTCGTCGACGGTCTTGCCTCTCGCCACGCGCCTGCCATCGCGGCGTTGCTTGCCGGTCCCGGGAATCCGCATGGGGCTACGGGGCATCTTGTGTGATCGATAGCGCCACACCATGCTCCACGTCTCACCGACGTAGATCGTGAGTGCGATACCGGAGATGACCGTCAGTGCGATCAGCATCGCGTCTCCGTGCAGGAAGATGATCGACGGCACCATCGTCGCCGCGCGGAAGATGTCCCACATCATCCGGAAGCGCGTGCGCCCGAGGAACGGGAGGATGCGGTCGATCGGGATGATCACGATGTTGAGGCAGTTGTACACGGCGGTCGCGGCGAAGAAGGCCCACAAATCGCCCGACGTGCCCGAATCGGGAAGTATGCCGGTGATCAGCACCGCGACAACACTTGCCACGAGGCATCCGAGGCCGAGTGCGGATCCGAACAACAAGCCGTTGCGGGTCCCGGATCGGACCGTCGTCCGTGACTGCTCACGAATCCCTCTGGCGACCGTGGTGTCGATGGCCGGCGTCAGGATCTGCCCGGCAATCGTCTGAAAGCCGTTGGTGACGCGGGTGGCCAACGCCCAAGCGGGTGCAAAGCTGCCCAGTGTCCCGGCGGCGAGAGCACCGGACTGCATCGACAGTCCGTTGAAGAACTGTCCGGTGATCAGGGCGCCGCCGCTGCGGATGTCATGGCCGATCGAGCCCGGGCCGTAGGGTATCCGGGTGAACGCCATGCGCCGGATCTTTGGGCGCAGCAGAGCAATTGCGGCCGCCAGCCCGTACGCTACCGCGATGCAGACGATGAAACTGAACTCGTTGCCGGAGGCCAGACACAGCAGTACGTTCCCGGTCAGCAGAATGCAGGCATAGGTGAAGCGCATGACCATGAACTCGGGGTAACAGTCCGCTGCCACCAGGACTGCCTGCGCGATGAGATACGACGCCTGGGCCACCAAAACGATGGCCACACAGGTAATGACGGTGCCGGTGGAATTGTTGACCGAATAGACGATCACTCCGGTCAGCAGCGTTGCGAGGGCGAGCACCCCGGTGCAGAGCAGCGCCGAACGTACGAGACTCTGGGATCGACGTTCACCGAGATTCGCAGTGGGCAAGCGGTAACCGATGGCGAGTGTGGAAACTCCGGCCGTGATCGTCGAGAACGCGACCACGACAAGGATGAACACCAAGACGTCGTCGAGGCCGAAGAATGCCGGAAGAACGCCGGACACCAACGTCATTCCTTGCGCCAGAAAACCCACCCCTACGGAGCGGAGATTCTTGATGCGCGAGAAGATCTGCATTCTGACTGCTACGAACCCGTCCGATTCAAGACAGAACGAACGGTCAGGATGATGATCTTGATGTCCAGCCAGACCGACCAGTTCTCGATGTAGAAGTTGTCGTAGAGAGCCCGGTCGTTGATGTTGGTGTCGCCGCGGAGCCCGTTGATCGCAGCCCACCCGGTGAGTCCGACGGTGACCCGGTGCCTGTCGGTGTACGAGTACACCGAATCGCTGAACTGTGCGACGAAGTGTGGGCGCTCGGGGCGGGGGCCGACCAGCGACATGTTCCCCTGGACCACATTCCACAACTGGGGCAACTCATCGAGAGACGTCTGTCGCAGAAAGCGGCCCAATCTACCCATGCGTTCGTGCTGGCAGGGCGTCCAGTCGGTATCCGAGGTATGGGTCGAGACCGGTCGCATCGACCGGAACTTCAAGAGGGTGAACGTCTTTCCATGCCTGCCGACACGTTCCTGGCGGAAGATGACAGGGGCCGACCTGTCGGAGAGGTATACGCCGCAGGCGGTCGCGGCGAGGATCGGTGACAGGAAGATGAGTGCGGGCACCGTCAGGCACAGGTCGAGCACACGCTTGCAGTACCAGTAGAACGCCCGCTGGGCGTTGCGCCGTACCCTGATGACCGGGATCGTGTGGATCCGGTCCATACCCGAGGTCAGATGCAGGAACTCGAAAAGCCTTGGAACGATGTAGATCTCGCAGTCCATCTCGCCGCATGCCCGAAGGTCTGCGACGAGTGAGGAATCGGGCCGATTTCGGAACGACACGATGATCGTGCCGATCTGCTCGCGTTTGACCAGCTCCGTGAGCGGGACATCCGAGATGACCGGGATCTGGAACCGGTCGGTGTCGTACATGGGGTCGTCGTCGACGACCACCACCGGTTCGAGGCCGAGTTGTGGCCGACTGATCGTACTTTCCACGAGTGTCGCGGCGACCATCCCTCCGCCGACGATGGCGGTGCGGCTTCGTGCACTCGTTCGACTGCGCCGATGCCTGCGACGCATCCAGTAGTAGACGAGCCGGATGGAAAACAAGACGACCGTCAGCGATCCGGCGGTGAGCAAGGCCCATAGCGTTGTGGACTCGTGATCGAAGATGACCAGGCCGGTCAGGACCGCGATGGACACCGTGACGGTCAGTCTCGGGAAATTGTCGAGCGCAGAGAGCGTGATCGCACGGGTGTATCCGCCGGTGAACTCGAGGAAGAGAGTGACGATGAGTGCGGCGACGAATGCGATCTCGAACGAACTCGACCACAGCGTCATGAAGGCGGTGATCGCAACAAGGTCCAACATGACCAGCGTGGTGTCGGTACGCCGAAGGGTTCTCGAACCGAGTCGCACCATGGAGGTGCTCGCCGAGATGTCGGTGGTGCTCATCGTCCCTCGACTTTCTGCCCGGAGACGAGTGATTGTGCCAGCTCTGCCACCGCCCGTGATGATTGCCGATGGTCGAAGGACCGCTCGATCCGTGCCCGTCCGGCCAGGCCTTCGGATCTGGACAGGTCGGGATTGTCGAAACGCTTGCGGATCTCGGCCCCGAGGCCGTTGATGTCACCGATCGGGAGGACGGTACCGGCCCCACCCACGGACTGTTTCATTCCGCCGCAGTCAAAGGCGACAACGGCGGTGCCGGTCGCCATCGCCTCCATGGGAACCAGCGCCATGCCCTCTACCCGGGACGGGACCACCACAACGTCGGCGACCGACATGTACGCAGTCGGGTTGTCGCGGTTGCCCATCCATCGCACCGACGGATGCTTGCCATGGGTGCTCTCTCGTAGTTGTTGTGCCAGGGGGCCGTCGCCGACCATCACCAGTGTGGCGGTCGGGTGGGTCGGGACCACATCCTGCCAGGCCTCCAACAGCATGTCCTGACCCTTCTGCCGGGCCAGACGACCTACGCAGACCGCCAGTGGGCCGCCGGACAGCTCCAGAGTCGCGCGAAGGGACTCGACATCCGAAGCCGGCCGAACCACCTCGGTGTCCACACCATTGGCGATGACCGTATAGTTGCCGTCGATTCCCGCCGATATGCCGATGCGGTATTCGTCGTCGCTGACACAGAGCAGGCGATGTGCCCACCGTGCGCCGAATCGCTCCCAGCTGCGCGCCAGCCGGGTGACGGGAGAGTCCACGGCCTGGAACGACCACAGGTGTGGCTGGAAGATCGTCGGCAATTCACCTCGTAGAGCGAGTCTGCCTGCCAGTCCTGCCTTGGAACTGTGCAGGTGGACCACATCGGGTTCAACGGCGCGGAAAACCCCGTGCAGGCGCCGGGTCTCGGCGACAATCGACGGCCCGGGGGAACGGGTCGCAGGCCAGGGATGAACGGGCACCCCCAGCTCGGCGGCGCGCTCGGGGAGCGGGCCGACAGGTGGGCAGGCCAACATCGGCGACCAGCCGCGGGACATCTGGTCGGCCAGCAGGGCCGAGACGACCGCTGCAACGCCGGCATCCACCGGCTGTGAAACATGCATGATCTTCATTGGCGTTGTCCTGCCGATGGATTGGGGTGGGCCGGAGGAGGACTACTCGCGGACAAGACGGCGTAGCAGCGCATCGTAGCTCTCCATCATCAGGCCGGGGTTGTATCTGCTCCGGATGGTCTTCATTCCGAGATCGGCTTCGAGCGCGCGGGCCGATTCGTTGTGCAACAGTTCTCGAAAAGCATCGGCGATCGCGTCGACATCCTGGGCGGAGACGAGCCGCCCGCCACCGGTACCCAGGATCTCGCGGAGTCCGTCGACGTCGGTGGCCACCACCGGACGCCCGGCCGACAGCGACTCCAGGATGGAGATCGGCAATCCCTCCCAGTCGCTGGTCAGCACCGAGATATCGCATGCTGCAAGGAGCTTGGGGACATCCGACCGCACGCCACTGCCGAAGAAGCGCACTCGATCGCCCAGTCCCAGACGCTGGGCCTGGGATTCGAGCTCCGGCCGCAGTGACCCATCCGAGGCAAGTATCAGCAACTCTTCGCCGGACAGTTCGGCCCAGGCGTCGAGGAGAACGTCGTGCCGCTTCTGCGGTTCCATCCTCGCCAGGCACAGCGCGACCGGTCTGCCCGCCGGGATGCCGAGTTCTGTGCGGCAGACGTCCCGGTCGGGACGGGGCATGTCGGTGATGGCGTTGCGGATCACGCTGAGCGGCAACCTTCGTCGGCCGGCAACCGACTGAAGCCTGGTGGCGATCGCTTCGGACACGGTGACGATGTGGTCTGCGGTCGCCGCCAGGATCCGGGCCGAACGGTGGTAGTCGTCGTCGGCGACGCCATGAAAGATCGAGAGCACCGGAACCCGGCGCTGCGCCAGCCGGGTCAGTGCGCTGGCCGACACGTTGTGGGCGATGATCGCGTCTGGTTGATAGTCCGAAATTGCCTTGGCGGCATGGCTTCTCGCCTTCGCCAGGCCGCCGAGCGAGCGCCGGGGAGGCTCGACGAAGAACTGCGGCACGCCTGTTTCGGCCAGCAGATCGGCACGTTGGCCACCACCGGAGGCCACCGCGGATTCCCATCCCACCTGATCGCCGCCGCCGACCAACTCGGCGACTACGGATTCGGCTCCGCCAACACCCATCTCGCTGATCACGTGCAGCACCCGAATCGAACCCATCACAGTGCCCCGGTGTTCATCACGGCCAGATCTTCCAGGGAGCGTTGCCCGAATCCCACATCTGATTGAGGTTGATCTTGTCCCACATGGTGTCCATGCCGAGCCAGAAGCCATCGTGCCGGTACGACGACAACTGACCGTCGGCGGACAGGCGTTCCATCGGTTTGCGTTCGAAGATCGTCGGGTCTCCGTCCTCGATGTAGTCGAGGATCTCCGGTTCGGCCACGAAGAACCCACCGTTGACCCAGCCGCTGCTGCCAAGGGGCTTCTCGCTGAATGTGGTTGCGCCATAATCTCCGATCTCCAGGGTTCCGTAGCGGCCGGGAGGCTGCACGGCGGTGACCGTGGCGATCGTGTTGTTGTTCTTGTGGAAATCGACGACCTTGCGGACATCGAGATCGGCAACCCCGTCGCCGTATGTGAAAGAGAAGGTCTCGTCGCCGATGTGTTCTCTGGCCCGCAGCAACCTGCCGCCGGTCTGGGTGTCCAGGCCGGTGTCGAGGAGGGTGACCTTCCACGGCTCCGCCTTCGACTGCAGCGTGGTGATCGTGTCGGTCGCCAGGTCGATGGTCACATCAGAGGTGTGCAAGAAGTAGTTCGCGAAGTACTCCTTGATCATGTAGCCCTTGTAGCCGAGGAGTACGACGAACTCGGTGATATCCGCTGCGCCATAGATTTTCATGATGTGCCACAAGATCGGTTGGCCGGCGATCTCGACCATGGGCTTGGGGCGGGTCTGCGATTCCTCGCTGATGCGGGTCCCGCGACCACCCGCAAAGATGACAGCCTTCATCGGTTGTCCTTTTCTGTGTGTAGAAAACTCCGCAGTAACTCCACGACCCGGTCGACGTGCTGTTCTTCCAGCATCAGAGCCGAGGGCAGGTTGATCGAGCGTTGTGCGATGTCGTAGGCCACCGGGTTGGTGGCGCGTGCTGCGGCGACCTGGTCCGAATAGTTCGAAAACGCCTGCAACGAGCTGAGCGGCGGGAAGAAGGGGCGCGTATCGACACCGTTGTCGTCGAAGTACGCCATCATCTGCCGGGTCGAGGTGCCAAACGCTTTGTCCACAACGATGTTTGTCATCCAGTAGGTGTTGACGCTGCCTGCGCTCTGCGCGTTGAGTTGCACGCCGTCGAGGTCGGCCAGTCTTTCGCGATACCAACCGAACATCTGGCGCTTCTTCGCAACCAGTTCTTCGACGCGCTGCAGCTGGGCTCGGCCGAAAGCTGCTTGCAGGCTGCTCATCTGGTACTTGAACCCCGGGATATCGGAAACCAGCTGTGCGTGCGCACCCGGCCGTCGTCCCAGATTGCGGAGCTGGGCCATCTTCTCGAACAGGTCGGTGCGGTCGGTGACCACGATGCCGCCCTCGCCCGAGGTCAGTGTCTTGGTTCCGTGGAAACTGAACACACCCAGGTCGCCGAGCATCCCGGCCGCAGTGCCGTGATGCTTCGCACCGATGGCCTGTGCGGCGTCTTCGATGACAGGTATGTCGCCCGCGAGCTCGCGGATCGCCGACATGTCCGGGACGTCCCCGTACAGGTCGACGGTGACGATGGCCTTGGTCCGCGGGCTCAGGCGCTGACGCAACGAATCGGCTGACATGCACCAGGTGTCGGGGTCGATGTCGGCAAATACCGGGGTTGCGCCCGTGTAGGTGATCGGGGCCGCGGTTGCCACAAAAGTGGTCTCGGGAACGATCACCTCGTCGCCGGGGCCGAGGTCGAGTGCAGCCATCGCCAGGTGCAGTGCCGAGGTCGCATGTGGGACGGCCAGCGCGTGGCGGGCACCGAGGTGGGCCGCGAACTCCGTTTCGAACAAACCGACGGACTGGCCGGCGTTTTCGTACCAGTCGTGCAGTGCCGCGTCCGCGACGAACTTGGCCTCCAACTCGGTGACCCACGGACCGGCGACCGGGATACGTTCGGAGAAGTCGTGCAATGCCTTACCCACTCCATGGTCGGTGGTACTCATATCGTCACAACGCTGCGCAGGTCGATGTCCAAGGTGCCGGCATCGAGCAATTGTTTGATGGTCCGAAGCCGGAAGTACTTGGGACCGTTGAAGAGTTCTTCTGTCATCGCACCCGAATAGGCGTTGTACAACTCTTCGATGCCGCGCGGCACCGTCCATTGTGGGGCGTATCCGGGCAGGTTACGTTCGATTTTCGAGAAGTCGACCTTGTAGTCACGAATATCCGGTGCGGCGCCCTCGCCGAGACTCACGACGCAATCGGGGACCGTCCGGGCAACAAGATTTGCGATATCCCTGACCTGGTAGTTTTCGCCGACGCGGCCGACGTTGAAGGCCTCGTTGTGGATTGCCTCGCGTGGTGCGTCGAGGACACAGGCGAACGCAAGGGCGATATCGAGTACATGGACCAGCGGGCGGTGTGGTGTGCCGTCACTTTCCATCACGACCCTGCCACTGGTCACTGCGTGAGCGACCAGGTTGTTGACGACGATGTCGCACCGCAGGCGTCGGGAGAGACCGTAGGCCGTTGCGTTGCGCAGATAGACCGGGGAGAAGTTGTCGTCGGCGAGTTCCGTCAACGCCTGCTCAACCCGGATCTTGGATTCGCCGTAGGGCGTGACGGGGTTGAACTCAGCGTTCTCATCGACCTCGCTGTCACCGCCCTTGCCATAGAGGCTGCAGGAAGAAGAGAAAAGAAATCTTGACACTCCGGCGGCTTTCGCGGCCTTAGCTAAATGCACGGAAGAATCTAAATTGATCGTGTAGGTCAGAATTGGATTGAGGTCTGACAATGGGTCATTAGATAGCGCCGCTAAATGAATTACCGCGTCGAATCCCTCGAGATCAGCCGGAGTAACGTCCCGCAGGTCCTTTGCCACCATGGGCATAATGTCCGGTGCCCCAAGGAAATTCCCAGTTCCGAAGTAGTTGTTGTCCAGCCCGAAGACCTCGTGGCCGCGCTGGATGAGCATTGATGACATCTCGGTTCCGAGGTATCCCAAATGGCCGGTCATCAGTAGTTTCATTATCACTTCAATCGCCGCCGGAAGATTCCGGAGTGACCATACTACGTAATTGATCTATTGAAGAATGAGGACAATCACAATGCGCAGGAAGGGCACAACTGAGCTATTGTCTTAAAAGAAGCGCCGCAACTCGGCGCGCGCCCGTTTCGATCGTGCCCGGGGGGAGCGCGAGATCAACCCCCTGGTGCGCAGATGCCAAGAGTAGGATCCGTCCACGAAATCATGGTTATGACAACCGGTCTGGCCGGTATCGGCTTCAGATACCAGCGGTACCGCCATGTCTTGATGGCATTGGCAACCGCTTACGCCTTTGTGTTCGGCGTGTTCGTTGTCCTGCACCGGACGGTCATCCTCCCGCCCAAGTTCTCCTACGACGGCGACGTGATCGCGCAGTTGGCCACGGGCCGGATCGTCATCAGAGAAGATGCCTCGTACACGAATACCGCTCGGGTGTACGACTTCCTGGGGCTGGGTTCGCATGCGACCGCGGCCTCCCTGTTGGGGCTCGCGGCGGCAACGGCCGTGGTGCTGGTGTGTCTGGTGCGCTCCAGGGGATATCCCGGCGGACTTCCGGAAGCCGTTCTGGCCGGACTGATCATTGTCTTGGCAGCGGTGTACATCGGGTACTACTCCAAAGAGTTGACCGTTCTACCGTTCACGGCCCTGGTGCTCCTGGTGCCGACCAGCGTCGTCTTCGACGGGGTTCTCGTTGCCGCGATGCTGGTCTATGCGCAGGTCTTCAGGCAGTACTGGGCCATCATCGCGGTGGTGTACGTGGCGTTGCGGATCGTGAATTGGCGTCGGATACGCGTGATCTCGAGTGTTGCAGTGGGAGTCGCGTCGCTGGTCGCGCTGGCGGTGGCGTTTGCCGTACTTCTCGGGCTGCCCGTCGATCACTATCGCGAGATGGTCAACAGCACTCGTGGCGTGGGGCCCGATTCGATGACGGCCATCGGCTCATTCACCGATATCGCCGATCCACTCGGTGGCATCATCAACGCGATCGCGAGTTTCGCGTTCCTGTTCCTGCCCGTTCCGATGGTGCTGCTCGGCGGTGCCTACTATGCGGGACTCGCGGTGCTGATCGCCGGCATCTGGACGTACTTCTTCGTGTCGCTGAGTCGAGCCGGAAGGGTATTGCAGGGAGCTTCAACGGATATCAACGTGTTGGTGAGAAGGGCGATGGCATTTGTGCTTGCCTTCGTGACGGTGCAGGCAATATTCGAACCCGACTTCGGTTCAGCGCTGCGGCATCAGGTTCCGATATTGCCGTTGGTGTTGCTGGTGTGCCTGGTTGCACGAGGCTCGCCCGGGGTCCATGACAACTCGACGATCGAACACCAAGAATCCACCATGGAGCTAAAGACATGACATCCCGAACACCGGATCGACGAGATGCCAACTGGCTGAGGCTATGTGCCAACGCTCTGCGCAACGGTTGGATTCCGATCGTGGCGATCACCGTTGTGGTGGTACTGGCAGGGGTGGGATACACGCTCACGCAAGAATCCGAGTACGAATCCACCGCGACCCTGTACGTCAGTTCGGTGGTGAACCAGAGCGGTGAACGCGAAACGCCCGAAGGCTTGCAGGGGCTCGTTGCCACCTATTCCGAACTGGCCACGTCCACCGAGATCGTGACCGCGGCCTTGCGTGATGCCCAGATCGTCATGCCGGTCGCCGACGCGATCAAGGAGATCACCGCGCTGGCCGTACCGGAAACGACGCTGCTCGAGGTTGCGGTGCGCGACACCGACGCCGGCCGGGCCCAACGGCTCGCCAATGGCGTCGCGGTGTCGCTCGCCGGGTTCATGTCCACCGCAGATAAGCAGGGCAAGTCCGAACCGGCGCAGATGCGGATCGTCACCCCGGCCGAGTCCGGCGAGCAGGTGTCGCCCAATCTGATCGCGAATGTGCTCTGGTCGTTGATCTTTGGGCTCGTGGTGGCAACGGCGATCGCGATCGCCCGGGCCGTACTCGACAATCGCCTGCGCAGCGCTGTGGACGTGGCGATGGTGCCGGGTGCGCCGCCGGTGCTCGCCGAGATCTCGTCGAAGGGCTTGGAGTCGGTCGACGATTTCCCGTACCTGCCGGTGCGGGGCACCGCAGCCGCTCAGTCCTTCGACGTCTTGTCGACCAACGTCGCCTATGCGACAGGGGACAACCCGATCTCCAGCATTCTTGTGACGAGCCCGACGAAATCGCCGGAGCGATCGATGGTCGCATCGAATCTTGCTGCAGCACTGTCGAAGACGGGGCGGTCGGTGGTACTCGTCAGAGCCGATCTGTCTGATGTCGGCGAGGAGGTGTCCGAGCCGGGGGTCAGTTCGGTGCTGGGTGGTTCTCATCCGCTCGATGACAAGATCTTCGGTAAGTTGGTGCCTGGGCCCCTGGTGCTCGGCACCGGCCCGCGCAGTGGTGCCGGACCGGAGTTGTTGAAGTCGCCACGTGCCACCGAGATGTTCGATGACCTCAAGAAGTCGTTCGAACACGTGGTCATCGAGGGCCCGCCGGTCCTGGAAGGTGATATCGCGTCGGTCCTTGCGGTCGGTGTCGAAGGAACCCTCATCGTCTGTGCGGGCGGTCGGACCCGGGTGGGGGAGTTCACCGATGCACTGGACCAGCTCGCCAAGGTCCGGGCCAAGGTGATCGGCGCTGTCCTGATCCCGGCGGTCGCGCGCGGACATCGAAAACGTAAGAGCGACAGTGGGTTACCGGACCATACTGCTCTCGCGCCACCAGCGGCGTCCGCCGAGCCGGTCGAGGTGGTCGAGCCGACCGAGCCGACTGAGGCGGCCAGAGCCGCTGATGGCTAGGAGATCGAGACACCTTCCGGAACATTGAGGGTTTCGGTCGTGACGTCGACGAACTCGTTGGCGTCCAATGAGCCCGTCGATCCGGAACGGTCGAACAGATTGATCCCGTGAGTGCATTCGGAGATCCGGTTGCCACGGTGCACGATGTGTCCGGCAGTGCCGTTCGTGTCGAGGATGCCGTCGGCAAACCCCGAGATGCTGTTCTGATCGGTGCTGGTGTCGGCAGGCTCGTTGTTGCTGTTCTCGAACTGGATGCCGGCATGGGAACGATCTCCGTTGCGGGAGAGCGTGTTCTGGCGTGCCGCCGGGCCGGTGGTATGCCAGAACCTGATCCCGTCGGTCTGAAAATCGGTCAATGTGTTGCGTTCGAATCGGCATGACACCCCATGGGTGACGCTGCCTCCGACGGTGGTGACACCCTCTGTTGTCGAGATGCCCGTGTTGTCGGTGGCATGACAATTGCGTGGCTGGTCGTCGATGTTGTCGACGCCGAACATGGCGATATACGAATCGGCGTGACCGGACACGGTGATCGAGTTGCGTTCCACTGCAGTCATCGTGGTCGAGCCGTACAACATCACCGCCGCCCGGTGAGGCGCGTAGGACTCGCCTTGCCGGTCGGAGTCGGCGCGGGTGAACTCAATTGTGTTGTCGGCGACGGTGACCTCGCTGCTGCGGATCACCGCCACACCCCACCAGGTGCTGTCGGAGACCGTGTTGTTGATGATCGTGGCCTGTGTGATGTCCTCGACGACGATGCCCCGGCGGAACTGACCCCGAACGGTGTTGTTCGCGACCGTGTAAATCGAGTTCGGCATCGGTCCAGACTCTTGCTCCCGGTCTTTCAATGCCTCGCAGTGGATTCCGATCCGTGCGTCGGATCCGGCCCGGCAGTCGACCTCGTTGCCGATGATGGTCGCGGCGGCACCCCAGGTGACGATCCCGTCACCCCGGTCCTCGCCCAGCGTCGACTCCAGATCGTCCGGGCCGTCGCCGGCACCGAGGACATCTTTGATGCGGTTGTTCAGGATTCGGGTGTAGTACCACTCGCCGTACGGGTCGACGCCGATCCCGCTCTGGAACGACTCGATGAAGCACTCGGAGACCTCGACGTTGTCGGCCTTGATCGTGATGGCAAACGGGTTTTCGCCAGTCTGCGATCGAGCCCCGAGCAGGTCGGGATTTGTCATGCGCAGTCGATGGATCCGGGATCCCGACCCGGTCACGGTGAGTCCCGATGCCTGCGCGATCCCATCGGTGAACTTCAGCTCGCCCGGGCCGGAAAGGTGTTTTCCGCCAGGGAGTTCGAGGCCGGCGGTACATCGGAGCACCGCCCCGTCGGGGATCACGATCTCGCAACCGACCGGAGTGGTGTCGAGTATCGACTGTAGAGCTGCGGTCGCATCGTCCGAACCGGTCAGGTCCGCATCAGCGTCCGAGACCACATACGTCGATGGAACGCTGAGGTCGTCGTCGTCGCTGCTGGTCGGTGTTCCGGCGTCGGTCGGTGAACATGCGGAGATCAGCAGCGCGGCCGCGGCGGGACCTGCGATCAGGAAACGACGCCGGGTCAGGGCGGTCGGGCGGGGGATCGGCACCGGGCCGGTTTCGTTGGCGCTCATGTCTACGCCGATCGTAACGGCTCGGGCGATTACAAGCGGATGTCGCCTGCGGCTTCGGGTTTGCCGAACAGGAACCCCTGCGCGTGGGTGAAACCGAGGTCGCGGAGTTTGCGTACTTCGTCTTCGCTCTCAACACCTTCGGCAACGGTGAGGATGCCGAGGGAGGCCGACAATGTGCACACCGCTCCCACCAAGCTGCGCAGCGGCTCGACGATGCCGACCTTGGACACGAGGGATCGGTCGATCTTCACCACCTTCACCGGCTGTTCCACCATGTATCGCAGTGCCGCGAAACCGGTCCCGAGGTCATCGACGCAGACAGTGCATCCGAGCGCGTCGAGTTCCAGAAGCGTTTGCGCAGCCGGGGATCCGACCTCGATGAGGTTACGTTCGGTCACCTCCACCCACACCGACTCGGCAGGCACGCCCGTGGCCGCAATCGTGTCGGCGACATGCTGCACCAACCCGCGGTCGATGAGCTGGCGAGCCGAGAAGTTGACCGACATGAACAGGGTCGTGTCGTCTGACTCCCGCTGCCACTGCGCCAGTTGGCCAAGTGCGACCGTTACGCCCCACCTGCCGATCGGGACGATCAACGACGTGGCCTCAGCCGCGTCGAGAAAGTCGGCGGGGAGTCGGAGTTCATCACCCACCTGCCATCTCAACAGGGACTCGAACCCGACACGATTCCTCGATGCCAGGTCGACGATCGGTTGGTAGTGCAGGGTGAAGTCGCTGCCGATCGCCTTGGCCAACTCGGTGGTCGCCGCCACTTCGTGCTTGAGCAATTCCACCGTCTGCGACGTGGCGCGGATCGACGTCGACGAGGTGCGGATGGCGTGGTGGACAGCAGCACTTGCGGCTTGGACCAGATCCGGGGCGTCGCGCGCGGTGGGCACCTCGGAGGCAATCGCTATTCCCAGGCAGGTCGGGACGAAGACCGCTTGTCCCTCGACCATCACCTGACGTGACATGCGCTCGGCGAGTCGACGTTCGACAGTCTCGGTATCGACATCGTCGGCATTGAAGAACACCAGGATCAGATGGTCATACGGACCCTCCCAGACAGCCGGATGACCACCGAACAACGCGCTCAGTTCAGTGGCTACCGCCGGTCGGAGTTTGCTGGCCAAACGCCAGCCCAGCGCGGCCGCGAGCAGGCAGGTCGGGTCCATGGACACGAGGACGACCCCGAGGGAGGGGTATTCGATATCAGAGATGAGGGTGCGAATGGCATCGCGGGTTGCCACCGTTGGCTCCAGTGGCGGGGTTGACGCTGACATGCACAACTCCCGATGATCAGTCCAGCGCAGCGACATCCCAACAAATGCACACCTCGCGCTCGTTCAATCGTTGAGACTACCGCGCCGCGCAGATTTCATCCTAAGATGGCCGGATGTCGAACCCGTGTCTAGACTGACGATGGTTGTTCCCAATCGGGAACCGGCGTTGAGTGAAATTTCACGCCTCGAAGGTTTCACCATCGTCGTCGGTCCGGTCAGGGTCTCGCGTACCTGCCCGGAGGCGTCGCCACTGTGCTGGGGATTCGGATAGCTGATCGCGTGAGTAACAAGTTGTCGGAGCGTTTCGACGCACGATCGACTGCGGTACTGATAAGTACGGCGGGCGCTTTCGCGTTGCCTTTGTTCGCGTTCATACAGCCGGAATTCATTATCGACGGCGGTATGAAATACCTCGTCCTGGTCTGGCTTTTCAGCACATTCTCTTTCGCCGTCACGCTATATATCGGCCGGTTGTCCGACACGCAATTCGCAATACTCGGATTCGGCGGAATGTTGGGTGTGGCCTGGTCGGCCTATCTGGTGACGGACCCGGCGGCGGCCCGAGCGATTGTGGCACTGTTGGCCGCCATCCCGGCGATCGCGGCCATGGGCTCTTCGCGGCGGGTGACGATCTCGTTCACAGTGCTCGCAATGGTGCTGGCGGTGGCACTGTCATCCATCAACGCCACCTCCGGGGTGGCACTCATCGTCGCCACCGGCGCCGCGGTCACCACGGTTTTTGTGCCGGTGTTCATGGTCGCCGCACTCCGGAAGTCACTGGGTTCGGTGCTCCTCAAGGTCGCCAAGCTGGGTGATACCGACCCGCTGACCGGGGTACTCAACCGTCGGGGACTGCTGAGCCGAAACAGCGATCTCCTCGAGCGCATCGTGAGAACCCGTCAGTCGATCGGGTTCATGATGATGGACTTCGACAACTTCAAGATCGTCAACGACAGCCATGGCCATGCCGCCGGGGATTCCGTGCTCGTGGCGGCGGCAGCTGTCATCGAGAAGACCGTGCCCAGCCGGTCGATGGTCAGCCGATTCGGCGGCGAGGAGTTCGTGGTGATGACCGAGTCCGCAAGCCCCGCGGAACTCGTCGAACTCGCCGAGGAGGTCCGTCACCGAATCGACACCGAGTGCGGCGTCACGATCAGTATCGGAGCAATCTACGCGCCGTTGATCCGATCGACGACCGGTCGCCCCAATATCGACGACGTGATCGACTTCCTCACCAGGCAGGCGGATCGATGCATGTATGCAGCAAAAGACGCCGGGCGTAACAAAGTGATCTCGCGCACATGTGCGCCGATCGTGTGGGTACCCGGCCCTCCGAGCGAGCCTCAGATCGAGTTTGTCGCGGACGAGCGCCGCGTGGGGAATCTCGACCTGGTCCGCAGGCGGCGGGCCGCTGACGCCCGTTCTCAGGCCGCGACGCCATTTGTCGACGACCAGACGTTGTGAGGGGAACCGGCCGCGAGGATCGAGGTGTCCTGGACCATGTGTGCGAGCACCTTCGGCTTGGCATCGAGCGCGATCCGGTCGCGGTCCCACCACATCAGGCTGGTCTGGTAGCGGGCATCGGGGTACGGCGAGGCCTGGATGTCTTCGGCGACCCGGCCGCCCGAGGATTCCCAGCGACGCAGCACGTGGTCCGCAGCGGTGGCCATGATGTAGCGGGCACCGGTCAGGGTCATCGTGGGAAGTGCGACGCGGGCAAGCATCCCGGCAACGGTCGCCGCGGCGGGTCCTTCGGCGGCCCAGGCGGTCTTCATCTCCACAACGCCATGTTCGAGTCGTGAATCGATCGCGTCGATGACCATCTCCAGGCCCGGCTGGCCAGCCCATTCGAGCAATGCGTGGGATTGGTGGGCGTTGCTGTACGGCCCCTTGGCGCGCACGCCCCCGATGACCGTTCCCGAGCGATCCAGGGCTGCGTAGAACAGGGTTGTGCAGTTGCCGCGGACGACGTCGTCGTACTCGAGGGCCATTTCGGCGCCGTACTTGGCGTAGCTTTCGCGAGCGCCGTCGAGATAGTCGATCCACACGTCCGGAACCGACTGTGGCGTGCCGACGATCAGTGTCGTCCCGGTCTGCTCGTCGATCACCTGCGCGGTGAAATCACGGGCTCCGGAGCTGATCTGTGCGGTCCGGCGATCGTAGGCGAATGCGGTGGTCATTGTGTCTCCTGGCCTGCACACGTGTGCGCACTATTGCTATCTCACCATTGTGGATAGTTGGTGTGGGATTCATGATGGTCTTGCAGGTAGCAAATATTTCTCGAGATTTTGTTGCCCCTCGCTCATTGTTGCTTGTTTGTGGTCGTTATGTCACTGTGTGTCAATCTCCCTCGCCGAAATCGGCCCATCCGGTTTGTCTTGCGCTCGGGCTTGGACAGTCTTCTGATCGAATGTCCAATTCAGATGTCCGAATGTCGCTTGGTCCCATGGGATGTGGGATGTGAGCCTCCCGTATACCGTCGAGGGAACAGGTTTCAATCGCGGCGCCGCGTTGAGAATATAAACAGGATGGTGTAGTGAACGATCAGGCTAATGAATCCATGGCCACCGTTGAGGTTATGGACGACGGCAATCCGGAGGGACGCAGCCGACTCGAGGAACTGCGCGCCACATCAGGAATTGACTTCCATGATTCGGTGGCCCAGCAGTTGTCGGCGGCAGGTGAATTGATCCCACCGCTGGAGAATCAGATTCTCGATGAGCCGGCGCGCTGGATCTACTATCCCTGGCGAAAGAAAGCCATTCGACTGCTCGGTCCCGCCGGATATCGACGACTACGGCTGGACCGGAACCGGAACAAGTTGACGGTCGATGAGCAGGACCGGGCCGGTGTGTTGAGGGTCGGTGTCGTCGGTCTGAGTGTCGGACATGCAGTCGCACATACGTTGGCACTCGAAGGCCTCTGCGGCCAGTTGCGGCTCACGGATTTCGACGATATCGAATTGTCGAATCTGAACCGTGTGCCTGGTTCGGTTTTTGACATCGGCCTCAACAAGGCCGTGGTCGCGGCCCGGCGCATTGCCGAGATCGATCCCTATCTCGATGTCCGGGTACATCAACAAGGTGTTCAGGAATCAACCATCGATGAGTTCTTGGCAGGCCTCGATATCGTCATCGAAGAATGCGATTCGTTCGACGCCAAAGTATTGGTCCGGG
Source organism: Williamsia sp. Y721 (assembly GCF_059683565.1). Classification (NCBI taxonomy): domain Bacteria; kingdom Bacillati; phylum Actinomycetota; class Actinomycetes; order Mycobacteriales; family Nocardiaceae; genus Williamsia; species Williamsia sp. Y721. The sequence goes on from NZ_JCASNH010000001.1 coordinate 449,026, forward strand.
ACAGGGCGCGGGCACTGGGGATTCCGGTGATCATGGAAACAAGTGACGGCGGTGTTCTCGACGTCGAACGATTTGATCTCGAGCCCGATCGGCCGTTGTTCCACGGTTTGCTCGGCGATTTCAGCGCGGCTTCATTGTCGGGGTTATCGGCGGCCGAGAAAGTGCCGTTTGCGCTTCAGATTCTCGACGGTGACCGACTGACATCCCGAATGGCGGCCTCGGTATTCGAAATGGGCCGAACCCTGTCTGCGTGGCCGCAACTCGGTGGGGATGTCGCACTCGGTGGTGCGACCGTCGCCGCAGCCGTACGGCGCATCGTCCGGGGAGAACCGCTGCCGTCCGGTCGCATCCGGGTCGACCTCGACTCGATCCTCGATGGTCTGACGGAACCGGCCTTGGCGGCGCCGCCCGCGCCTCGGATCGACGTTGATGTGCATGCCGAGTTCGCGGCGCTCGAGGCTCGAGATGCGGTGGTGTACGCCGGTTCTCGGGCGCCCTCACTCGGCAACGCACAACCCTGGAAATTCGATTCGGACAGCACGGGGGTGACGGTTCGATCGAATCCCTCGTCGTCCAGGCTGGATGTCGGCGGACGGGCGTCGGCGGTCGCACTCGGTGCGGTGCTGCACAACATGACGGTCGCGGCTTCGGCAGTGGGGGTGGCCGGAAAGACCGCCATCACCGGGGCGGGTGCGCAACTGCAGGTTCGATTCGATTTCGATGGCGCCGTGGATGCCGATGGCACCGCGCCGCTACGGGCGATGCTCGATCGCCGGACCAACCGGGGATTCGGTGATCGCAGCGAACTCGGCGACGACGTCGTCGAAGCGCTGTCGAAGCAACTGCCCGAAGGGGCGCAGACCCGGCTGGTCACCGATCAGGAAACCCTCGCCGCATTCGGAGTGATCGCCGGAGCGGCCGAACGTCTGCGGTATCTGGATCCGGACCTGCAGTCCGAGATGATGGCAGAGATCGTCGCCGCGTCAGAGGTCGCCTCCGACACCGGGATCGAGGTCGGTGACATGGCACTCATGCCGCAGCAGGCTCCGTTGCTGGCGTTGCTGCGGCGTCCCGATGTGATGGCGCACCTCGATGCCTGGGGTGCGGGTTCCACGTTGGGCGCGGACGCGCAGGGGCGGATCATGACCACGTCGGCGCTTGCCGTGGTGACGGTCGACGGGCGAAGTGCCGACGCGTATGTGCGCGGTGGGGTGGCGATGCAGGAACTGTGGATCCGCGCGCAGGCGCTGGGCCTGGCCGTCCATCCGATCACCCCGGCCTTTCTCTATGCCGATGGGTCGCAGGAGTTCGATGCGATCTCGCCCAAGAAGAGCGACGAGTTGTCCACCCTGGCAACGCAGTTCAACGAGCTGTTCGATGTGGGGATCGATCAGGTGGTCGCCGCGGTACTCCGGTTGTCGCGGACGCCCTTCGTTCCGTCGGTGAGCAGACGGCGACCGGTGAGCTGACCGCCTTCCCCCAGACGATCCGGTAGTACGAAGACGAGCCACAAATATGTGGCTCGTCTTCGTATTTCCGGATCGTCTGCGGGGAGTGGGTGGAGGCTAGGTCAGCTGCTCGGCTTCGAGTTTGAAACCGGCGGCGCGAAGACGTTCGATGAGGACATCGCCGATGGCGGCGGCCGGGGTCAGGATGCCTGACAGTGGCGGCAATTCGTCGCGGTTCAACGCCAGCGACAACGCACACTCCGACAACATCACCGCCGTGGCCTTGTATCCGGGGTCGCCCTTGGCCACGATGCGGGACCGATAGCGCTTGCCGGTGGTGGTGGTCGTGTAGGTCTCGGTGGTGAAATGCCCAGCCTCCCTAACCTTTTTGCTCGGCCCCTCACCGGGCTTGGGGAGCACGCGATCCAGTACCTTGCGGATCGGGCCGATCGACATCGCGCCGAGGAAAGCCGCGGTTCCGGCTGCGACCGCTGCGGACATTGCGGTCGAGACGATCGGGGTACTGCCTACGTACATGGTCTCGCCGTAGCGGAAGTTCTCTCCATAGGCGTTGTCGAGCAGGGCGTTCGACCGGCGCACGATGCGCGTGTTGTAGCTGGCCATGAAGAACGGGGCGAGCGTGCCTTTGAGGCTCGGATCAACCTTCGACGCGCTCACCAGTGCCATATCGCTGGGTTCGGCGCTGCGTTCGATGCCCGCGTATTCGCCTGGCCCGGTGGACAGGGCATGGGGATCGAGCAGGGTGCGCCGCGTCTCGGCGTTGGCGGCTTCTTTGGCGATCACGCGCATCGAATCAACCGTTCCCCCGCTGATGCCTCCGCGGAAACTGCGCAGCACCATGGTCGTCTCACCCATCGTGCCCTCGCCGTCCGCGCTGATCTTCTCATACAGGAGATAGGCGCCGAGATCAGAAGGGACAGAATCGAATCCACACGAATGGACGATTCGGGCGCCATTGGACTTCGCCTGATCGCCGAACTTGTCGATCGACATCCGGACAAAAGGTACTTCGCCGGTGAGGTCGACGTAGTCGGTGCCGCTGTTGACGGTCGACGCCAGGACCGCCTCCCCGTACTTCAGGTAGGGACCGACGGTGGTGCACAACACCCGGGTGCGGGCGGTCATCGCGTCGAGCGAGGCCGGTGAGTCGACGTCCGCGATGATCAGAGGCCAGGCGTTGGCGGGCTCGGGCAGATCGAACCGCATCTGCGAGAGTTTGTGCTCGCTGCGGCCGGCCAGGGCGATCTTGGTTCCGGCGGGCGCATGTTCGGCCAGGTACTCGGCTGTCAGTGCGCCGACAAAACTGGTGGCTCCGAAGACAACAATGTCGAACTCGCGATCAGTCATGCCCCGACCCTACTGAACACACGCGTTGTCGGCTTTTGGTTTGCTCCCGCCGCCCTGGTGAGCAGGACGAAATCGAACGTGTGGTCCGGCGTCAATACGATGTGACACGTCGATACGGCTCGCGACCCGGCGGTTGCTCCGGCGTCGAATCCGGGCGCAGTTCGTCGATCTGCAGCGTCACCGGTCGATCACCGAGCACGAATAGCTCGCCGTGGTGCGACAACTGCTGGTGGTCGCCGCCGATCAGCCGATAGATCGCCTCGCTGTGATGCACTTCGACCTCGATGTAACTGCGCCGCAGTGTCATCCGGAAGACCATGCGGTCCAGCCGGAGGGGAAGTCGCGGCGCAAAGGTGACGACCCCGGCGTGATCCCGCATCCCGCCGAAGCCTGCGACACAGCACAACCAGGTGCCTGCGAGCGCGGCGATGTGCAGACCACCCGACGAATTGTGGTGCAGGTCGTGCAGATCGGTCAGTGCGGTCTCGACGAAGTAGTCGTACGAGAGGTCGAGGTGTCCGACCTCCGCCGCGACGATCGATTGCCCACAGGCCGACAACGACGAGTCCCGCACGGTCAGTGGCTCGTAGTAGTCGAAGTTGCGCCGCTTCTGTTCCGCGGTGAACGCATCGCCGCGCAGATACATCGCGAGCACCAGATCGGCCTGTTTGACCACCTGTTTGCGGTAGAGATCCTGATACGGGTAGTGCAGGAGCAGCGGATAATTCTCGGGCGGTGTGCCTGCAAAATCCCATCGGGCCTGGCGGGTGAACGATTCGGCCTGTTGATGGACACCCAATTCGGGGTCGTAGGGCAGTGTCATCCGGGCCGCGCAGTCCTGCCAATACGCGGTCTCCTCGTCGTCGACACCGAATCGGGCCGCCACCGGGGGATGTCGCTTGCACGCCGCGACGGCATCACGAAAGTTCCGCTGCGCCATGAGATTCGTATAAATATTGTTGTTGGCGATCGACGAGTACTCGTCCGGTCCGGTCACGCCGTCGATGCGGAAATCTCCGCGCAGGTCGTGATGACCCAGCGAGGCCCACGATCGCGCCGTCTCGATCAGGAGCTCGAGCCCGCGGTCGACCTCGAACTGCTCGTCACCGGTTGCGGCGACGTACTGCGAGACCGCTGCGGCGATGTCGGCGTTGATGTGGACTGCTGCACTGCCCGCAGGCCAGTAGCTCGAACACTCCTGGCCGTTGATCGAGCGCCACGGGAACATCGCACCGGTCTGGCTCAACTCCTTGGCCCGGTTCTTGGCCATGTCGAGCGTGGCGTGACGCCAGCCCAGCGCATTCGCGGTCGCATCCGGCACGGTGTACGTCAGCACCGGCAGCACAAAGGTCTCGGTATCCCAGAAGGCGTGGCCGTCATACCCGGGTCCGGTGAGGCCCTTGGCAGGCAGCGCGCGATTCTCGCCGCGGGCACCGGCCTGCAAGACGTGGAACAGTGCGAAACGGACGGCCTGCTGCAGCTCCGGGTCGCCGTCGAGGATGACGTCGGCGGTATCCCAGAAGTCGTCGAGATATCGGCGCTGGCGGGCCTTCAATTCATCCCAGCCGTTGTCGCGGGCCGACGCCAGTGCGGCGTCGACCTGGGCCTGCAGAGCCGAAGGTGAGCGCTGACTCGACCATCCGTACGACAAATACTTGGTGATCGCCACCCGTTGTCCGGCAGGGACTTTGGCGGTCACGGTCAAGCGTGCGAGGTCCTCGCTGAGGATCTCGCAAGACACCGAGTTGGGTGCCTCGAGCTCGTGGTCCATCCCGGCGGCGATGCGCAGACCGGATTCTCTGGTGTGATGGCCGAGTACGGCCCGGTGGCCATGTGCCTCGGCGAAATCGCCGACCAGCGGGCGGTGGAGTGCAGCTGCGAGCCGGGGGTCCTTGCCCGGAGGCGTGGCCACCTCTTCATTGGCCAGCAGGTCGGACTGCAGGACGATCTCGGTGTCTTCGTCGAGCGGTTCGACCTCGTAGCGGATGAGGGCGATGGCCCGTTCGGTGAACGACACCAGCCGTTCCGATGTGATCCGGACCCGCCGGCCGACCGGTGAGGTCCACTCGGTGGTGCGCAGCAGGGTTCCCGAACGAAAGTCGAGTTTCCACTCGTGAAGCTGGGTGGTCCCGTAGCGCAGGTCCATCGGTTCGTCCTCGACGAGCAGGCGGATGATCTTGCCGTTCGTGACGTTGACAACCGTCTGCCCGTCCTCGGGATATCCGTAACCGCCTTCCGCGTACGGCAACTCACGACGTTCGTAGAAGCCGTTGAGATAGGTCCCGGGGTTGAAGACCGGCTCGGCTTCCTCGACGTTGGCACGCAACCCGATGTGGCCGTTGGACAGCGCGAAGATCGATTCGATCCGACCGAGTGAATCCTGATCGGTGCCACGCCAGGTCAGGTCCCAGGGCGCCACCTCCATCCCGGGGTCCTGGGCCATCAGTCCTCCAGCAGTTCGGTCAGGGCGGTGACCACGCGGTCAGCACCGGCTCGGCGTAGGTCGTCACCGTGTGTTCCGCCACCGGAGCGGTCGACGCCCACGACGTAGCCGAAACGACCGGCGTGCCCGGACGCCACACCCGCCACGGCGTCCTCGAACACCGCGGCCTGCTCGGGTGGTACGCCAAGGGCCTGCGCACCGGCGAGAAATGCATCCGGAGCGGGTTTTCCGGCGAGGCCACGCTGCGCGATCGTGAGTCCGTCGACCCGGGCCGAGGCATACTCCGCCAGACCTGTTGCCTCCAGGATGGGTGCGCCGTTCTTGGAACTGGTCACCACGGCGATCGCCAACTGCGCATGCCGCGCTGCCTTCAGATACGCCACCGCATCGGGATATGGTTGCGCGCCAGTTGTTTTCAGTTCGTCGAGAAACAATCCGTTCTTGGTGTCGCCGATACCGCTGACCGTGGCGTCGACCGCGGTATCGCCGGTGTCACCCGGCGCAAGCGTGATGCTGCGGGACGCCAGGAATGTCACGATCCCGTCATTCCGGGACCGGCCATCGACGTACTGGAGATAGTCGTCGTCGGTGAACGGCCGACGCTGCTCGGGATCAGCCGCGGAGTATGACGCGAGGAAGGTGTCGAATGCCTGCTTCCAGGCCCGACGGTGAACCGTTGCCGTATCGGTCAGAACTCCGTCGAGATCAAAGAGCAGTGCCGTCACCGATGCCGGTAAGCCGATCACCCTTGCGACCGTACCCGGTGGGACTCGATTCGCGTCCGAAGTCGGACCCCGCGCTTTGTGATCGAGCGGTGCGGCCGATTGTCCGCGTCGTCACACCGGTCGACGCGATGGGCATGCAGGCGGCGCCGCTAGCCTGAAGTAATGAATCCTTCGACCCTGCAGGCGCGCGTGATCGTCGACGAGATGATCCGCGGAGGCGTGGCCGAAGCCGTGTTGTGCCCCGGCTCACGCAATGCGCCCTTCGCGTTCGCGTTGCATGCCGCCGATGCGGCCGGACTCCTGCGACTGCACGTGCGGGTCGACGAGCGCACGGCCGGCTATCTGGCGCTGGGCCTGGCTGCGGCGTCCGGGCAGCCGGTGCCCATCGTGATGACCAGCGGTACCGCGGTGGCGAACATGAGTCCGGCGGTCTTCGAGGCCAACTACGCACGGCTGCCGCTGGTCGTGATCAGCGCCAACCGTCCCTACGAACTCCTGGGGTCGGGCGCGAATCAGACCATCGAACAGTTCGGGATCTTCGGCACCCAGGTGCGCGCGGCAATCAGCCTCGGGCTGGCCGAGCAGGACCTCGACACCAACAGTCAGTGGCGTTCGGCCGTCGGGCGCGTGCTCGCCGCGGCCCGCGGCGCCCGCACCGGCAATGCCGGACCGGTGCAGTTCGACATTCCATTGCGCGAACCGCTGGTTCCGGATCCGGGCGCCGCGCCCAGCGACGACCTCGGTGTCTTCGCAGGCCGACCCGACGGCGCCCCCTGGACGGTGACCTCCGTCGGGAAGCTGGACGTCCCCGTCGACATCGACATCAGCGAACCGACCGTCGTGGTCTCCGGGCACGGCGCCGGACATCGACCCGAGCTCGCCGCGCTGCCGACCGTGGCCGAGCCGACCGCCCCGGCCCCCGAGAACCCGCTGCATCCGCTGGCATTGTCGGCGCTGCGTCCCACCCAGGCCATCATCTGTGGTCGTCCGACCCTGCACCGTGAGGTCTCCACGCTGCTCGCCGATCCGAATGTCCGCGTCTACGCGCTGACCACCGGGCCGCGCTGGCCCGACGTCTCCGGCAACGTGCTGGCCACCGGTTCGCGCGCCGAGGTTGTCGGGGAAGCCGACGAAGACTGGCTCAAGACCTGCGCGGCAGCACACCAACGCGCGGTCAATGCCGTCGACCTGGAACTCGATGCCACCGAGGCCGTCACCGGACTGCACGTCGCGAAGGTCGTCAGCGCGGCGATGGCTCCCGGTGAACAACTGGTGGTCGGGGCGTCCAACCCCATCCGCGACGTCGCATTGGCCGGGCGGGTCGGACCTGACGTGCGGGTTTTGTCGAACCGAGGTGTCGCGGGGATCGACGGAAACGTCTCCACCGCCATCGGTGCGGCGCTGGCGACCGGTAGGCGAACGGTCGCGCTGATGGGAGATCTGACATTTGTGCACGACGCCACCGGACTGCTGATCGGTCCGGCCGAACCCCGACCGAACCGGCTGACGATCGTCGTGGCCAATGACGACGGCGGCGGCATCTTCGGCCTGCTCGAACAGGGCGACCCCCGGTTCTCGGGGCCCGACTACCTCGGCGCCTACGAGCGGGTGTTCGGCACACCGCACCAGACCGACCTGGCATCGGTCTGCGCCGGATTCGGAACCCCGCACCGGCTCGTGACACTCGACGAGCTGCCAGGGGCGCTCAATGAATCCGGTTCAGGCATCGAGGTGATCGAGGTCCGGACGGACCGGTCGACGCTGAGGTCCGTGCACGCGTCCATCAAAATCCGCCTCTGAACGGTCGATGGGGAGCGGCGACGGAATTGGGTCGTCGGGACCGATTGACTATGGTGGCGGCATGTCTCCGACCGTGCTGCGCCGTGTTCAGATCGGGCTGCTCAGTGTCGGGATCATCATCACGATCATGATGGCGACCATGGTCGCCGGGGCCTACCGGAACGACACGTTGATCGATTCCGACAAGGCCACCACGGTTGCCGAGGTGGTCAGTGCCGGTCCGACCAAGGCGTCGGTCTCGTTCTCCACACCCGACGGCATGTTCCACAGCCCACGCCTGGGCGTCTTCTATCCCGGTGGACTGGCGAAGGGTCAGCGCATCAGCGTCGACTACTCGAAGTCGGATCCCGAACTCGTCCGGGTCACCGGGCGTGACGCGAGCCTGGCGATCCTGCCGGCATTGTCGGTGCTGGTGTACTCGTGGCTGGTCATCGGCGGCGTCATGGTGCTCCTCGCCGAGATCAACCGGCGTCGCACCGGCGGACGTTCATCTACGGTTCCGGTCCCCGTCACGGCGTCGAACACCGCCTGACAACTTCACGTCCGACACTGGACGTGTGCGAGTGGCAATTGTCGCGGAGAGCTTCCTGCCGAACATGAACGGCGTCGTCAACTCGGTCCTTCGGGTGACCGAGAACCTTGAACGTCGCGGACATGAGGTCCTGATCATCGCCCCCGGCGTCCCTCGGTCGGCGAAGCGGTCGGGCCGATCGAAGCCGGGCCCGGCCGTGGTGTCCGGTGCACCGGTGAAGTACATCCCGTCGATGATGGTTCCCAAGGTCAGCTCGATGCCGGTCGGCGTACCCGCGCTGTCGATGTATCGAGCGCTGGCCGACTTTCGCCCGGACATCGTCCACCTCGCGTCGCCGTTTGTCGTGGGTGCGGCGGGTGTCGCCTGCGCGCGGCGGCTCGATGTCCCGACCGTCGCGGTGTTCCAGACCGACGTCGCCGGATTCGCCGCCAGCTACGGAATGAAACCCGGCACCTGGGCCGCCTGGGCGTGGACCCGAAAACTGCACAGCGCCTGCGACCGCACCCTGGCCCCGTCCACGGTCTCGGTCAAAGCCCTTCGCGACCGGGGCGTTCCGCGCGTCCACCACTGGGGTCGCGGGGTGGACGAGACCCGCTTTCATCCCTCGCGCCGCGACGACGCGATGCGCGCCCGCTGGAGCCCGGGCGGCAAGCTCATCGTCGGGTTCGTCGGTCGCCTGGCACCGGAAAAGCATGTGGAGCGGCTGGCAGTCCTGTCGGGCCGCGAGGACGTGCAGCTGGTGATCGTCGGGGACGGGCCGCAACGCTCGATGCTCGAACGGTTGATGCCCGATGCGGTCTTCACCGGTGAGCTCGGTGGCCTCGAACTCGCACGGGCCTATGCGAGCCTGGACGTGTTCGTCCACGCCGGGGAGCACGAGACGTTCTGCCAGGCGGTTCAGGAAGCCCTGGCCAGCGGTGTCCCGGCGATCGCACCCGACGCCGGCGGGCCGCGGGACCTCATCAATCACTGCCGAACCGGATATCTGCTCGGCCTCGACGACTTCTCCGGGCGTCTCAGCGACGCGATCACCACACTCGGGGACGATCGGGTGCGCACCGAGTTCGGCGCCGCAGCGCACCGGAGTGTGCAGGGCCGGACCTGGTCGGCGATCACCGACCAGCTCCTCGGGCACTACGACGCGGTCCTCGGACGGAACCGGACCATGCGACGAAGAGCGGCCTGAGACGTAGCCGGAGGCGGAGCTCGACAATATGTCTGAGACGAAGCCGGAGGCGGAGCTCGACAATATGTGTGATGACGCAGCCGGTACGGTTGCGGTCATGTCACGTGCATCGCTGGCCAAGAATCCAAAAGACGTCGCGGCCATGTTCGACGGTGTCGCGGGACGCTACGACCTCACCAACACCGTCCTGTCGTTCGGTCAGGATCGTGGCTGGCGCGTTGCCACCCGCAAGGCGCTGGCGCTCGGGTCCGGCGACGTTGTCCTCGATCTCGCGGCCGGAACCGCGGTGTCCACCGTCGAGCTCGCGCGGTCCGGTGCGTTCTGCGTCGCGGCCGACTTTTCTCTGGGCATGCTCAAGGCAGGGGCCAAGCGTCCGGTGCCGAAGGTGGCCGCCGACGCGTTGCATCTGCCGTTCGGCGACAACACCTTCGACGCCGCGACCATCTCGTTCGGTCTCCGCAACGTCAACGACGTCGATGTCGCCTTCGCCGAGCTGTTCCGGGTTCTGAAACCCGGTGGCCGCGTTGTGATCTGCGAGTTCTCCACCCCGGTCTTCGAGCCGATGCGGGTGGTCTACATGGAGTACCTGATGAAGGCGCTTCCCGCGGTGGCGACCAAGGTGTCGAGTAACCCGGAGGCGTACGTCTACCTCGCGGAGTCGATCCGCGAATGGCCGAATCAGCCGGAGCTGGCGCAGCAGATGCGTGACGCCGGGTTCGAGGACGTCCGCTGGCGCAACCTCACCTTCGGTATCACCGCGCTGCATCGGGGTGTCAAGCCTGCCTAACCCGATGATGTGGCCTTTTGGCGGTGCTCACCTGGGCTTTTGTTCGCCAAAACAGCACACTTTCGGGTGGGGACGGAGGTTGGGACTGTGGATGACGGTGTGGTGAGTGTCATTCGTTCCCGGTGCTGTCTCGATCCCTCGCTAACCTGCAATCAATGACTACCGACTGGGCGCACCTGATCACCCCGGCGTCGCTTGCCGGCGACTTCGATCTGGGGACGATCAGTCGTGGAGCGGCGTATGCGAAGCAGCGCCGCGTCAGCGCGATGAAGTGGGACGAGCCGAAGCACCGATTGACCGGACGATGCACGGGTTCGGGCGTCTCCACCTATGGCATGCGCGTTGTATTCAGCGGACTGGGTGCGGACTGGAAGATCGCGGATGCGTCGTGCACCTGTCCGGTCGGCTACTTCTGCAAACACGCCGTGGCACTACTGCTCGCCTTTGCCGAAGGCGTCGACACCGACTTGTCCCGCTTGCCCGTTCAGCAGGTCCCGCAGTGGGAGCGCCGACTGCGTCCGCTGCTCGAGCAGAACCGGCCCAAACCCGCCGAACCACTGGCCTTGCAGGTCTTTTACAGCGATGGTGTCACCGCGGGGCGTCGGGCCAAACCGGCCCAGTTGGCGTTGCGACTGTTGCGTCCGGGAACCCGGTCGAAATGGATCAGATCGGGTATCGACTGGCCGATGATCGTCGGGCTCGGACCAGGTCATTTCGACATGGCGCAGGTCTCCGTGCTCCAGGCGATGGCCTCCGACTCCATGCGGACGACCAGATACGGTCTCCCGTACGGATTGATCCTCACCACGGCCCCGGCCACCATCTGGCAGCAGCTCGACGCCGCGCTTGCGGCGGGGATCCCGATACTCGGTGACCCGGCTACCGGGATCGACGACGTGCACATCGGCAAGCGAGCCGGGCTCACCCTCGACATCGGCGGGGACATCGGCGGTGATGCCCGCGTCGTGATCGAAATCGACGTCGACGGCGTCACGCTGCCGTCCGATGGCGTCGAAATCTTGGGAAACAAGGCACCGCACGGTGTTTCATATATCGACGACGAAGGTGTGCTCACGCTGGCACCATTCGAACCGGACAACGGCGCGGTCGCGCAGCTGCTGGATGGTCCACCGATTGTCATCCCGGCCTCCGACGGCGCCGCGTTCGTCGCAGATATGTTGCCGCGGCTGCGCGAATCGGTGTCGGTGCGCGTGGACGAATCCGTGCTCAGGCCACCCGTCATCACCGGACCGGTCGCTGTTCTCACGGTCCGCATCGTTCACGACACAGCCCACATCCAATGGGCCATGCGCTATCTGGTCAATGGCAAACCCCGCGACTTCAACGACAATCCGATGACGGAGCCGCAATGGCGCGATGTGGCCGCCGAGCAGGATCTGTGGGAACGGCTTCGTGACGTGTTGGGTGCGGTCGCACTGCTGTCGCGCACCGCCACCTATCGCATCCTCGTCGCGTACATCGGGGGAGTGCCGGGAACCGACGGTTTCCCGCCGATCCACGAACTCCAACCGGCCGATCATGACCATGCGATAGCGGCTGCGACGACAAGAACGTTGCGGGGCGACCTGCAACTGGCCCCCGTCGAGACGGCGCGCCTGTTCGCCGAGATCCTGCCGACGCTCGGCGACCGCGACGACCTGATCCTTGATGTAGCCGAGGTCGCCACGCAGTATCGGAAGGTCACCGAACGTGCGCGCGTGAGGTTTTCCGGTTCGGACTCGGCGGAGTCCGACTGGCTCGACCTGGCGATCACCATGGATGTCGATGGTGAGCAGGTTGCGGTGGCCGATGTTCTCGCAGAATTGTCCACGGGCGCAACACATATGCTGCTTCCGTCCGGGGTCTACTTCGCGCTGGACACACCGGAGCTGACCAAGCTCAAAAAGCTGATGGCCGAAGCCGAGACTCTGGGGGAGTTGGGCTCCGGCCGAGTTCCTGCGATCCCGGCGAATGCAACGCTCTGGGAAGAGTTGCTGCAGCTCGGTGTCGTCGACGAGCAACTCGGGCAGTGGCGCGAACGGGTCGAAAAGCTCAGCGCCGCGCGACCTCCGCAGCGGGTCGAACCGCCCCTGATGCTCGATGCCACTCTGCGTGACTACCAGCGCGAGGGGCTGGATTGGCTGTCGTTCCTCTGGGACAACGGACTCGGCGGCGTCCTGGCCGACGACATGGGACTCGGCAAGACCCTGCAGACCCTGGCGCTGTTCGCCCGCGCCCGTGAGAACGGGGAAACCGGAAGGTTTCTCGTTGTCGCGCCAACGAGTGTGGTCGGCAACTGGGTGTCGGAGTGCCATCGGTTCACCGACCTGAAAGCGGTGGCCGTCACGGCCACCTCGGCGCGAAGTCGTAAACCGTTGGCGGAGTTCATCGCCGATGCCGATCTGGTGATCACCACGTACGCCCTGCTGCGTATCGACTTCGACTCGTACGACGAACAGGAGTGGGCGGGCATGCTTCTCGACGAAGCCCAGTTCGTCAAGAACCACAACTCGAAAGCCCATCAGTGTGCTCGCCGGTTGTCCGTGCCGTTCAAACTCGCAGTCACCGGTACCCCGATGGAGAACAACCTGATGGAGTTGTGGTCGCTGCTGTCGATCACCGTGCCCGGGCTGTTCCCGAGTCCGAAGTCGTTCGGCGAGTTCTTCCGTAAACCCATCGAAAAGGGCGAGGATCCCGAACGGTTGCCGGTCCTGCGCAAACGCATCAAACCGGTGATGTTGCGCCGCACCAAAGACCAGGTCGCGCGGGATTTGCCTGCCAAGCAGGAGCAGGTCCTGCAGGTCGAGTTGTCGCCGAAACACCGCAAGATCTACGACACCCGGCTGGTCCGGGAACGCGAAGTGGTACTCGGACTACTCGGGGACTGGGAAAAGAACCGCTTCCAGATCTTCCGGTCGTTGACGATGCTGCGGCAACTGAGTTTGCACGCCGGACTGGTGGACAGTGCCGACAGCGACGTGGCGTCGGCGAAAGTCGACTTCATCCGCGAGCAGCTCCCCGAATTGATCGCCGAAGGCCACAGCGCGCTCGTCTTCAGTCAGTTCACCGGATTCCTCGGCATATTGCGAAAGGCGCTGGAAGCGGACGATATCCGGTACAGCTACCTCGACGGGTCGCTGTCGGCGAAGGAGCGGACCGTCGCCATCGACAACTTCACCTCCGGCAAAACGCAGGTCTTCCTGATCAGTCTCAAAGCAGGTGGCTTCGGACTGAACCTGACCGAAGCCGACTACTGCTTCGTCTGCGACCCGTGGTGGAATCCGGCCGCGGAGGCCCAGGCCATCGACCGGACACATCGGATCGGCCAAACCCGGCCGGTCACCGTCTACCGACTGGTGTCCGCCGGAACCATCGAGGCGAAAGTCGTCGCACTGCAGGACCGCAAACGTGAGTTGTTCAACGCGGTGGTCGACGACGGAGAAATGTTCTCCACCGCCGTCGACGCCGACGACATCCGCAAGATGCTCGAGTAACCCCGGAGTTGGTGGCTTCTGGTGAGGCTGACCTGCGGAAATACTCGCCAGAACCCACCAAGATGGGGGGTCTGGGGTCAGGTGAAGGGTGGGCGGGTGTCGAGTTTGTTGCTCGTCAGGCCGGCAAGGTGCCAGGCGCGGGCGATGAGATCGGAATCGTCCTCGGTGATCAGGTTGCCCATCACCCGCACCACCATCGACATCAAAGCGGCCGATCGGATACCGGGACGCCCCAGGATCGGCACCACCCGAGGCACCGTCAACACTGCGGCGAGACGGCGGGCCGCAGAGAAGGCGAGCGCGTAGCGCGACCGCAACAGATCCGGCCACAACGTCGAATAGTCGTTCTCACCAAGCACTTCGACGGCCAGACGGGCGGTTTCGAGGGCGTAGTCGATACCTTCACCGTTGAGTGGGTTGACGCAGGCCGCGGCATCACCGATCAACATCCAGTTCGCCCCGGCCACGCCGGAAACGGCCCCACCCATGGGCAACAACGCCGAGGCGATGCGCAGGGGTTTGCCCCGCAGCTGCCAGTCGTCGCGCTGAGAGTTGGTGTAGTGCTCGATGATCGGCCGTAGCGCCATGTGGGCCGGACGTTTCTCGGTGGCCAGCGCGCCGACCCCGATGTTCACCAGCCCGGACTCTGCGCCCAGTGGGAAGACCCACCCGTAGCCGGGCAGCAATTCGCCTGCCCCGTCCCGTAATTCGAGATGTGATCCCATCCAGGTGTCGTCGCAGCGTCCCGACTCCACGTATGCCCGCGCCGCCACGCCGTAAGCGGTGTTTCGATGCCAGGCGCGACCCAGTGACGTGCCGAGCGCCGAGCGGACGCCGTCGGCGACGATCACCTTGTCGACCTCGATCTGGGCCGGTCCGTCGGGCGTGTTGCATTGCACTGCAGTGATTTTGCCGCCGATGATGGTCGCGCCTACAGCCTTGACGCCGGATACCATCGTCGCACCCGCGGCCAGGGCGTGATGCCGGATGCGGTCATCGAGTTCGGTGCGGGCCACGGCGCTGCCGTAGGCGGGGAAGTGGGCGGACTTCTGCGGCCACCGCACCTGCTGCCGTCCACCCCACCCCTGGAGGTCCAGACCCTCGATCCGGGGACCGCTGAACGCGTCCGCGAGACCCAGCAGATCGAGTTCGGCGATGGCGCGCGGCGTCAACCCGTCGCCGCAGGTCTTGTCGCGCGGAAACACCGCCGAATCGAGCAGGGTGACCTCTCGACCGGTGGCTGCGGCGGCTGCGGCGGCCGCCGACCCACCAGGACCTGCGCCGACGACTAGAATCTCGGTGCGCGCGGGAACGCGGATGGGTGCACTCACCCGTTGAGTATCCCGCACCACTAGGCTCTCCCTATGACAGGAGCAGGTCAGGCGTGAAGACAACGTTCGCAGGTCTTGAAATGGGATCCGAGGCCTTTGCCACGGATGTGGGGCAGTCACTCGAGCGTGTCGAGGAGCTGTTGCTCAAGGAGCTGTCGTCCGGCGAGGACTTCCTGACCGAGGCCGCCACACATCTCGCGAAGGCCGGTGGCAAGCGGTTCCGACCGATCTTCGCCATCTTGTCGGCGCATTTCGGCCCCCAGCCGCACTCCGATGAGGTGATCACCTCGGCGACCGTTGTCGAGATGATCCACCTCGCGACGCTCTACCACGACGACGTGATGGATGAAGCCGAGCTGCGCCGCGGTGCACTCAGTGCCAACAGCCGGTGGAGCAACAGCGTGGCCATCCTGGCAGGCGACTTCCTCTTCGCCAGGGCATCGCGACTGGTCTCGACCCTTGGCCCGCACGCGGTGCTGATCATCGCCGACACCTTCGCAGAGCTGGTCACCGGTCAGATGCGCGAAACCGTCGGCGCCCGCGGCAAGGTTGATCCGGTGGAGCACTACCTGCGGGTCGTGTGGGAAAAGACCGGCTCGTTGATCGCGGCCAGTGGCCGGTTCGGTGCCATGGCATCGGGCGCTGACACCGAACAGATCGAGCGGCTCTCACGGCTCGGCGACGCGGTCGGTGTTGCATTCCAGGTCTCCGACGACATCATCGACATCAGCTCGGCCGCCGATGACTCGGGCAAGAACCCGGGAACCGATCTGCGCGAGGGCGTGCACACCCTTCCGGTGCTCTACGCGCTGGCCGACCCGGCCGAGGCCCGCCTGCGGGAGCTCGTGGTGGCCGCCGACGGCAGCAATCGCGCACTCACCACGGACGACGAGGTCGCAGAAGCCCTCAAGTTGCTCAACAAGTCCGAAGGTCTCGTGAAGGCCAGGGCAACGCTGAAGGGATACGCCGACGCCGCCTATGCGGAACTGGCCGAGCTTCCCGAAGGCGCCGCACACGACGCGATGAGCTCACTGGTTCGCTACACCATCGACCGTATCGGCTGACCTTCCACTCCACCCCGATCCTGTGCCCTTTTGGCGGAGCCCACCTGGGCTTTTGTTCGCCAAAAGGCCACATCATCGGGGAACCACACCGTGTGGTTCGTTCGTTGAACCTCCAGTGCAACAGAACAGGAGTGACCAATGGGCAGCCATGCCAACGGACTGAAGACGGCCCTGCTGCTGGGCCTCATGTCGGCCATCATCGTGGGGATCGGCGCGGCATTCCAGAGTCCGGCCATCCTGGTGGTGGCGATCATCTTGGCCATCGGCGTCAACGGGTACGTGTACTTCAACAGCGCCAAGATGGCGCTGAAGTCCATGCATGCGCAGCCGGTCACCGAAGTCCAGGCGCCGGTGCTCTATCGCATCGTGCGGGAACTCGCGACCGTTGCCCGCCAGCCGATGCCGGCGCTGTACATCAGTCCCACCGAGGCGCCCAACGCTTTTGCGACCGGCCGTAACCCCAAGAATGCGGCCGTGTGCTGCACGTCTGGCATCCTTCAGATCCTCAACGAGCGTGAGCTCAGAGCTGTTCTCGGACACGAACTCTCGCATGTCTACAACCGCGACATCCTGATCTCGTCCATCGCCGGTGCGATGGCGGCGGTGATCAGTGGTATCGCCAACTTCGCGTTCATCCTGGGAGGCAACCGCAACGGCGGGGCGAATCCCGTTGTGCTGCTGCTGATCGCAATTCTCGGTCCGATCGCGGCGACGGTGGTCAAGCTCGCGGTGTCGCGGTCTCGCGAATATCAGGCCGACGCCTCCGGCGCCGAATTGACCGGTGACCCTTTGGCATTGGCCTCGGCACTGCGCAAGATCTCCGGAGGGGTGCAGAAGGCACCGCTGCCGCCGAACCCGGAGATCGCTGCGCAGTCACACCTGATGATCGCCAATCCCTTCCGGGCCGGGGAGCGGATGAGCAAGATTTTCGCCACGCATCCGCCGATGGAGGACCGCATCCGCCGGCTCGAAGAGATGTCGCGCGGACACCGCTGACCGTTGCCTACACGCGGGCGGGCTCGGCGGTCGGCGCGCTGGTGCGTCCGCTCAACAGTGCGAACACCACGGCGCCACCGATGATCCCGACAATGCCCGCGACGGCGAAGGCGCTGTCCAGTCCGGACGTGAAGTTCGTCGAACTGTGATCGGTGTCGGAGCCGGTCACCGTCTGGAAGACCGACCCGAGGACCGCGATACCCAGCGCAAAGCCGAGTTGGCGGGCTGTGTTCACCGCACCCGAGGCGACGCCCGATTGCCGCGGCGGTACCGCAGCCAGTGCGGTGGCATTGAGTGCCGGTGACATCACACCCACGCCGATACCGATGATCAGCAGGCCGGGAGTTGCTGCATACCAATCCGACCCGGGTCCGATGAGCATCAGTGCCAGCGATCCGACACCGACGATGACAAGCCCGCCGCCGATGGTGATACGCGGGGACACATCATGCAGAAACTTCCCGCCGACACCGGCGACGAGGAACGCCATCACCGGCATGGGGAGAACGGCCAGTCCGTTGTTCAGCGGCGACAATCCGACTGTGCCCTGCATCCAGATCGCGATCAGCGGCAAGCTCGAGAACGCGGCGATGCTGATACCGAGGGCTCCGACCACGCTGCCGGTCAGGCCGCGGTGGGTGAACAGGCCGAGCGGCAACATCGGGGCTTCCTGCTTGCGCTCGACGAGCACAAAGGCAGCCAGCATCACCGCGCCCACCGCGAATGCGGCCAGGGTGACCGGTGCGGTCCAGCTGTCCTCGCCACCATGGATGATCGCGTAGGTCAGTGATGCCGCGCCGACGCTGAATGTGAGCACGCCGGGGATGTCGAGTCTCAGGGCGCGGCGGTTGTCGGTCTTGAACGCGGTCGCCGCCAGCCACAGGGTGATCGCCGAGAGCGGCAGGTTGACAAAGAAGATCCACCGCCAGTCGAGCAGATCGGTGAGTAGGCCACCGAGGACGACCCCTACTCCGGCCGCGGCGCCGCTGACAGCGCCCCACGCTGCGAAGGCCGTTCCGCGGTCGCGCCCGGTGTAGGTGGCGTGCAGTAGGGCGAGGGTGGTCGCGAACATGGCGGCGCCGCCGATGCCCTGGACGCAACGGGCTGCGATCAACACGGCGACATTGGGCGCCAGTCCGCACGCCAGCGAAGCGAGCGCGAACACCGCGATACCGATGAGGTAGATCTTTTTGTGTCCGACACCGTCGGACAGGCTGCCGGCGGCGAGAACCAGCGCGGCAAGCACGAGTGCGTAGGAATCAAGCACCCATTGGAGTGCAGAGAAGCTGGTGTCGAGGTCTGACTGGATGTCGGGGAGGGCGATGTTGACGATGGTGATGTCGATCAGCAGCATGAATGTGCCGAGACAGGCGGCGACGAGTGGTGTCCACTTGCGCATGGTCAGGTCCTTTCGGTCGAGCCGTAGTTTGTTGTCCCTGAGTGTGCGGACTCCCGCCGACAATCCAGCAAGCCTGACGTCGATAATCGAGATAACCTCCATTCCCATGGGACGATCTGGAGGAATCAGCGATGATCGATGACAATGACCGCAGAATCATCCATGCTCTCGGTTACGACATCCGGATGTCGTTCGCCAAGATCGGTGCGGTGCTGGGCATGGCGGAGCAAACAGTCGCGCGGCGCTATCAGGCGATGGTGCGCGGTGGGGTCCTGCAATGCACCGCACTGATCGACTCCCTTGCGCTCGGTGTCAGTCAGAGCGTCCTGCGAATCACGCCGGTTCCGGGCAGCGGCGGCACGCTCGCAACGGCGCTCGGGCGGCATCCGGATATGAGCTGGGTGAACCTCACCAGTTCTCAGGTGATGGCGGTCCATCGCCCCAAGTCGACAGGGGAGCGCGATCAGATGGTCACCGATCTGCTTCCGAAAACATCTCTGGTGCAGTCGATATCGTCGCACACGGTGGTGCGTCGATATCCGCTGGTAGCCCGCATGCCGAGTTTTCCGGAGCTGTTCGAACCCGAACAACTCGAAGCATTGAAAGATGCTGCCGAGACGCGATTTTCGATCATCGTGGAGCATGAGCGGGACGAAAGATCCTGTCGCGCAACGCTTCAGCCCGACGCTGACGATCGCAAGATGGTGAATATGCTGGAGCGGGACGCGCGAATGCCCTACGCGAAGATCGCGGACAACCTCGGGTGGACGCCCGCGCGGGCCGCGCATCGACTACGTGAACTCGTCGACAGTGGCGTGGTGTACCTCGATCTCGATGTATCGCTGCCGCAACTCGGGGTCAGCTTGGCGGCCATCATCTGGGGGAAGGTTCCGGTCAGCCAACTCGATGCCGCAGGCAGTGCTGTCGGGACGCTACCCGAGGTCCCCTTCGTCTGCGCCACCACCGGAACCACGAATCTGATGGCGTCGGCGCTGTGTCGCGACACCAGCCATCTCTACGAGGTGATGACGGCCGGGTTCGGAGGCGTCGCGGGTATCGATGACATCGAGGTGACCCCTGTCGTCCGCCAGATCAAACAGGCAAGGGCCTTCGTCAGCGCAGGCCGGGTGCAGCAGGTGGCGGTTCGTTGATCCAAAGGAACGCAGGATTACGCGGGCCGTCTCCGCAGGCGATTTCGGTCTGATCAGGCCGAACGGTCCTGTAGTCGAAGGTCTTTGACGATCTCCGCGACCCGATCGAGCTGCCCGATGTCGGAACTGGTTGGTATGAGGTGGATCTCGTCGGTGCCGATCGCGGCGAACTTCTCGAGCACGATGGCGAGTTCGGCGTCGGAGCCGGACCAACCCGTTGTGGGTGCAATCGCGTCCACGAACTCGGCCGGAATCCAGTTCATGTAGTGGCGCAGGTGCTGATGTATCTGGGCGCGAGCGGGTTCGGGGTCGCCGAGCGCGAACCAGAATGACGTGGCGAGGTGGGGTGGCTTCGCGCCGGCCTCTGACCATGCGGTGGAGGCGATCTCGAACAGCTCCCGCTGCTTGCCGACGTCGATGTCCAGTGTGATGCCGGCCAATCCGTCGGCCCATGCGGCTGCGCTGCGCAGTGTCTTGGGTCCGATCGTCCCGACGAGCAGCGGGGGACCGCCCTCTTGAATCGGCATGGGCCCGACCGGGAGTACCGAATCGGTCTGGCGCTGCCCGGCCCACACGCGTTTCATGACGTCGACGCGGTCGGCCATCTGCCGCATCGTCTGGGTTTTCGGATCAGCACCCACCGCCCGGTAATCCTCGTGTCGACCACCCACGCCGATACCGACGGTGAGCCTGCCGCCGCTGAGCACGTCTCCGGTGGCGAGTGCTTTCGCCAGCATCACCGGATCGTGCAATTGCGGCACGATCACGGTGGTCACCAGACGTACCCGCTCGGTCCACGCTGCCACCGCGCCCAGCAGCGTCAGGCTGTCGGGATTGTCGAAGGCGATCCGTTCACCCCAGCAGAGCGACGAAAACGGGCCTTCGTCGATTGCCCTCGCCCAGGATCTGAGCATTGCCGCATCAAGGTCCGGTTCCATCACCGGCATCGTCATTCCGACCTGCACGGGCCTGATTCTGCGGCATCGACCAACCGGGCGTCACCGAATTCGTCCCCCCGGACCGGTCTCCGAGGGCAATTTGCCCTCGGAGGGCACTTCAGGGGGACGAAGTCGGGGGAGCCTGGGTTACCGGTAGTTCACGAACTGCAGGGCGATCTCGAAATCTTTGCCCTTGAGGAGGTTGATCACTTCTTGGAGGTCGTCGCGCTTCTTGCTCGACACCCGGAGTTCTTCGCCCTGGATCTGAGCCTTGACGCCCTTGGGGCCCTCGTCGCGGATGGCCTTGGTGATCTTCTTTGCCTTCTCCGAGTCGATGCCCTGGACCAGCGAACCGGTGATCTTGTACGTCTTGCCCGAGCCCACCACGTCGCCGGCGTCGAACGCCTTGAGCGAGATGTCCCGGCGGATGAGCTTCTCTTTGAACACCTCGAGCCCGGCCTGGGCCCGCTCCTCGGCATCGGAGGTGATCACGATGTTCTCTTCGCCGGACCACTCGATCGTGGTGTTGGTACCGCGGAAGTCGTAACGCTGAGACAGCTCTTTGGCGGCCTGGTTGAGCGCGTTGTCGACTTCCTGGCGGTCGAGCTTGCTGACCACGTCGAAACTTGAATCTGCCATAACCGAGAAGGGTAGTCGGGTCCGCGCCCGAAACGTTGCATCCCGGTCCAAAAGCTTCAGATCCGGTGCCGCTGAGCAGCGCATTTGTGAATCTGGGGGGTACCCAATGTAATGTTTCCCGCGTTGCTTTCCGACGGTCCAAAAGACAACGGAAAGTGGCACGGCAGGTTGCCCGAGCGGCCAAAGGGAGCGGATTGTAAATCCGCCGCGCAAGCTACATAGGTTCGAATCCTATACCTGCCACAGCGCCAGAAAAGCCGCCTCGAGCTGAGTTTTTTCAGTGAGAGGCCGTTTGGTGCGAAAGAGGGACGAACAGCGGATTTGGCACCAGCCGGGCGCGCTGTGTAATCTCGATGAGGCCCTGAAGCAAGGGTGCCGCAAGGCGCCGGAGCAAAGAGCCACGCCCCCTTAGCTCAGTCGGTAGAGCGTTTCCATGGTAAGGAAAAGGTCGACGGTTCGATTCCGTCAGGGGGCTCGCTGGACTCAGGATCGAGCGGTGGGACTGCTAGACGCCGCCCCGCCGTAGTCGATTCCGGGCCATGGCGGTGTAGCTCAGTTGGTTAGAGCGAACGACTCATAATCGTTAGGTCGCCGGTTCGAGTCCGGCCATCGCTACCAGGTCGCCTCCGGCAACGCGCTAGCAGGTCGCCTCCGGCAACGCGCTAGCAGTGCCGCTTGCGGCAATGCACCACCACTGCCGCCTGCGGCAACGCGCTAGCAGTATCGCTCCGGCGATGACCACCGAGTGTCTCCCCTCAAGGAGACACACCACACGATCCACCTGAAAGGCAATCCCGTGGCCTCCTCAACAGACGTGCGCCCCAAGATCACCTTGGCCTGCGAGGTTTGCAAACACCGCAACTACATCACCAAGAAGAATCGGCGTAACGACCCCGATCGCCTTGAGATCAAGAAGTTCTGCCCTAACTGCGGAACTCACCAGAACCACAAGGAATCGCGCTAGCCACCATCTGGTGGTCAGTCGCTGACTGCCTATTCGACCGGGGACGCGCCAGTGTTCCCGGTCTTTGGTGTTGAAGAAGAAAATGGCGCCGCGGCACCCCAGCTCTGATCGATGATCGCCCCGCCCGCGTCCAATGGATAGTTGAAAGATGAGGTCGGTCGAGTGACGAATGCGAGCGAAGCCAAGGTCGAGCAGCGCCTCGAACCGCTCGGGGACGGCGAGAAGCAGACCCCCGAACAGATCGCCGAGCACACGCAGAAGATGGTCGGCTTCAAGTACACCGTCGACGACTACTACGAGGTCGGACGCGAGAAGGTACGCGAACACGCCCGCGCCGTGCAGGACACCAACCCCGTGCACTGGAACGAGGAGAAGGCCCGCGAGATGGGTCACGACACCCTCGTGGCCGCTCCCACGTTCGTCTCGGTACTCGGCATCATCGCGCAGCGGCGCCTGTTCGAAGACGTTGTCACAGGCTACGACCTCTGGCAGATCATGCAGAGCGATCAGCGGCTGGTCTTCCATCAGCCGATCAGGGTCGGCGACCAGCTGGTGTGCGACGTCTCCCTCGAATCCTTCCGTCAGATGTCGGGAACCGACCTGATGGTCACCAAGAACGTCATCTGGAATCAGCGCAATGAACCGGTGATGACCACCTTCACCAGCCTGGCCGCACGCGCCGCGGTGGAGGCAGACCCGGCGCTGGTCGACAAACTCGAGCACGTGATGATGAAGGAACCCGCCGGTATCAACCCGGGCAAGACGGTCGAAGGGCCGTTCGCCCGGTATGACGAACCGGACCCCATCATGTCGCCCCAGGCCTACGGTGCCGTCAACTTCGATGAGCTCACCGTCGGCCAGGAACTCCCGCCGCGGACCTTCAAGCTCACCCGTGGCAACCTGATCAACTATGCAGGGGTTGCCGGAGACCCGAACCCCATCCACTACAGTGATGAGGTCATCAAGGTCGCCGGCCTGGACGACGTCGTCGCCCATGGCATGCAATCGATGGGCCTTGGAGCAAGTTTCCTCGGCGAGTTCATCGGCGACCCGGCGGCAATCTGCGAGTACAACGTGCGCTTCACCAGCCCCGTGTACGTACCCGCAGACGACTACGCATCTGTCGATTTCACCGGCAAGGTGAAGTCGCTCGATCCGGAAACCCGGCGCGGGCAGATCTCGATGGTCGCAAAACAAGGTGAGCGCAAGATCTTCGGGCGCGCGCTCGCCACAGTGCAGTTCAACTGAATCTCTCGTACCGACCCGGGTAATCGACGGACAAAGCCCAGCTCACAGAGCTGGTTGGAGTTCGACCCACCTGGTGACGTACACTTCTAAAGTCTGAGATTTACTCAAACTTGCGCGCTGCCCTAAGGGTGGCGCGTTGGTTTTGTGTAGTCCAGACGCCGGGTCGACGAGGACTCGAGGGCCATCACGTGGTCAGCGAAGCCGAGACGACCCAAAGGGGCGTAGCTCAACTGGCAGAGCAGCGGTCTCCAAAACCGCAGGTTGCAGGTTCAAGTCCTGTCGCCCCTGCCCTTGGCGGTGTGTTTCACACACCGGAAGGGCAACCGATGTCAGTTGTTGTGTGGCAGGGCCCAGGCCCGGCACGCCAGCAACGGACTTCAGCCACGAGAGGATCAAGTTGAGCAAGCGCGACCGCGCCGAACGCGCCAAGAACGCGGCCGAGCCGACCGACGAGGTCGAGCTCGACGCTTCTGTGGACTCCGCAACGGATTCGGTGGACGACGACGCCGCCAGCGGTGATACCGCAACGCAGGCGCGTCCTTCGGGCAAGCGTTCGCCGCGTGGCAAGCGACCAAACCTCGCGAAGAGCGACAGTGGCGATGATGACGATTCCACTTCGTCGGCCGTCACCACCAAAGACGCCGGCAAAGACAAGAAAAAGAACGGCGCGCGCAAGCGGGTCAAGCCGGAAGACAGCCGCAATCCGTTCATGCGGCTCTACGTGTTCCTGACGCAGGTTGTCAGTGAGCTCAAGAAAGTCATTTGGCCGACCCAGAAGCAGCTGATCCAGTACACGATCATCGTGCTGATCTTCGTGATCGTGATGGTTGCGTTCATCTCTGCGCTGGACCTGGGCTTTGCCAAGGGAGTTTTGTGGTTGTTCGGGTAACCAACCCGAGCGACTGCTTCGAAGAAAGGGAGCGTGGGCTGCAGTGAGCACCCCCGAGAACGACGCTGAAATCAGCGAGACCGAAACCGACACCATCGATCAGGCGGCCGGTGATTCGGGCGCTGTTGACAGTGGCGTCTCCGACTCCGAACCGACCGACGAGGCCCCCGACACCGAGACCTCCGACAGCGACGACGACGCCGCCGAAGAGACCCTCGACGAGGCTGCCGACGCCGCAGAAGTTGTCGATGCCCCAGAAGTTGCCGAGCCCGAGGAAGAAGAAGACCCGGTCGAGGCACTGCGGAAGTCTCTCAAGAAGGCTGCCGGCGACTGGTACGTGATCCACTCCTACGCCGGTTACGAGAACAAGGTGAAAGCCAACCTCGAGACCCGCGTGCAGAACCTCGATGTCGGCGACTACATCTTCCAGGTCGAGGTTCCGACCGAAGAGGTCACCGAGATCAAGAATGGTCAGCCCAAGAAGGTCAACCGCAAGGTGCTGCCCGGCTACATCCTCGTTCGCATGGAACTCAACGACGAGTCGTGGGGCGCAGTGCGCAACACGCCCGGCGTCACCGGCTTCGTGGGACTGACCTCGCGTCCGTCCCCGTTGTCGATGGACGACGTCCTCAAGTTCCTGATGCCCCGCACCGAGCCGAAGAAGGCTTCGGCCAAATCGGGCGCCGAGGGTGGAGGAGACCTGGCCGCCGCAAGCGCGCCGGTCGTCGAGGTCGACTTCACGGTCGGCGAGTCGGTCACCGTCATGGACGGACCGTTTGCAACGCTGCCTGCGTCGATCAGCGAGGTCAACGCAGAGCAGCGCAAGGTGAAGGTGCTGGTTTCGATCTTCGGTCGTGAGACCCCGGTCGAGCTCGCCTTCAACCAGGTCGAAAAGATCTAGCAGGTCTTTTCCGGCCCAACAGACTTTCACGTCTCCAGCGGGCGTGAAACCGGGCTGAAGCAAGTCATCAGCCCAAGCGACATCAATCAGAAACAGGGAAAAGGATGCCCCCCAAGAAGAAGAAGAAGATCACCGGGATCATCAAGCTCCAGATCAACGCAGGCGCCGCCAACCCGGCACCGCCCGTGGGTCCGGCACTTGGTCAGCACGGTGTGAACATCATGGAGTTCTGCAAGGCGTACAACGCCGCGACAGAAAGCCAGCGCGGCAATGTCGTGCCTGTGGAGATCTTCGTCTACGAAGATCGGTCCTTCGACTTCAAGTTGAAGACCCCGCCGGCCGCGAAGCTGCTGCTCAAGGCTGCTGGTCTGCAGAAGGGCTCGGGAGAGCCGCACAAGACCAAGGTCGGCAAGGTCACCATGGATCAGGTCCGTGAGATCGCAAAGACCAAGCAGGAAGACCTCAACGCCAACGACGTTGAGCAGGCCGCGAAGATCATCGCCGGAACCGCCCGCTCCATGGGCATCACCGTCGAGGCCTGAGCTTCCAAACCCAAGTAATCGTGGCAGGGCCGGCTCGGTCCGCACCACCAAACCGCATGTGTTGCGGAGAAAGACAGAGCAAATATGAGCAGGAACAGCAAGGCATACAAGGCCGCAGCTGAAAAGGTCGACAAGTCCAAGCTCTACAGTCCGCTGGAGGCTGCAAAGCTGGCCAAGGAGACCTCTTCGACCAAGACCGACGCGACCGTTGAGGTTGCAGTCCGTCTCGGTGTCGACCCCCGTAAGGCCGACCAAATGGTGCGCGGCACCGTCAACCTTCCGCACGGCACCGGTAAGACCGCCCGTGTGATCGTTTTCGCCGCCGGCGACAAGGCCAATGAGGCCCTCGCTGCCGGAGCTGACGAGGTCGGCGCCGAGGACCTGATCGAGAAGATCCAGGGAGGCTGGCTCGACTTCGACGCCGCGATCGCCACCCCGGATCAGATGGCCAAGGTCGGCCGCATCGCCCGCATCCTCGGACCGCGTGGCCTGATGCCGAACCCGAAGACGGGCACCGTCACCACTGACGTGACCAAGGCCGTCAACGAGATCAAGGGCGGAAAGATCAACTTCCGTGTCGACAAGGCCTCGAACCTGCACTTCGTCATCGGCAAGGCTTCGTTCGACGAGAAGCAGCTGGCCGAGAACTACGGCGCTGCGCTGGACGAGATCCTGCGTGCGAAGCCGTCGGCGGCCAAGGGCCGGTACCTGAAGAAGGTCACCGTCTCGACCACCACCGGACCGGGCATCCCGGTGGATCCGTCGGTGAACCGCAATTACAACAACGAAGACGTCTGAGCACGCACGTCTGAACTGACATGAGGCCGGGACTCCCCACGGGGGGTCCCGGCCTTTGTTGTTGTTGGCCCTGAAATCCGTCAAATATGGGGGGTCAGAGGGAGTATTTCCCTCTGACCCCCCATATTCGACAGACTTCAGGGTGGATCAGACCTGAGCGGCCTTCATCGCGTCGGCGGTGAGTTCGAGTGAACGCAGACGGCCTTCGATGGAGACGGACTGATGGCAGACCATCAGTTCGTCGGCCTGTGCGATCTCGGCGAAGTCCTCGAGATAGCGGCGGGCATCGTCGCCGGTTCCGACTCCGGTGTACTTCATCATCGTGGCGATTTGATGTCCCTCGCGTGTGGTCAAAAAGGCGTCGATCTCTTCGTCGCTGTACTGCGGCGTCGACGGTCCTCTGGAGATCAGGCCACGAACGCGGATTCGTCGCAACGCCTCGAAGTCCGCGGCGGCAGCGTCGGGATCGTCGGCGGCGACAATGTTCACGCCGGCGATGACGTAGGGCTCGGACAGTTGTTCCGACGGCTTGAAGTCGCGGCGGTACAGGGTCACTGCCTGTTGCAGGGCATCGGGGGAGAAGTGCGAGGCAAACGCGTACGGCAGACCGAGGTGCGCCGCGAGCTGGGCACCGAACAACGACGAGCCGAGGATGTACAGCGGCACATGGGTTCCGGCCCCGGGGACTGCGGTGATCCCCGGAATCCGGGACTCGTCACCCAGAAAACCCTGCAGCTCGAGCACATCCTGGGGAAACCGATCGGCTGAGCTGTTGTCGCGGCGCAGGGCGCGCATGGTGGCCTGATCGCTGCCGGGTGCCCGGCCCAGGCCGAGGTCGATCCGGCCCGGATGCAGCGTTTCCAACGTCCCGAACTGTTCTGCGATGGTCAGAGGCGCATGGTTCGGGAGCATGATGCCGCCGGCGCCGAGTCGAATGGTCTCGGTATGCGCGGCGATGTGTGCGATCAGGACGCTGGTGGCCGAAGACGCAATCGTTGCCATGTTGTGGTGCTCGGCATACCAAACGCGCTTGTAGCCATGCCGTTCGGCGGCGCGGGCGAGTTGCACACTGCCTGCGAAACTTTCGCGAGCACTCTGCCCGGGGGCAATAGGGGCGAGGTCGAGAATGGACAGGGTAGGAGACATGCCTTGGGGCCTTCTTAATCCGCGTATATGTGTGAACAAGACGTACAAGAGAGACAACGCCCCGGCGGGCCAGTCCCTTCCCGAACGGCGTGTATCACTCCAGATAGCCGAGAGGCTCGTCACCCGAAAACGGCGGTCGGAACACCCACTGCGGTTGTCGATGCCGTCAAGAGTGCCCCGTCGAGTGGGCCGGGCGACCGGAGCCCGTGAGTGGCAGTGGTCACGAGGATTCGGCCGGGCTTGTCGGTGCTCAGGGCGATACTCGTCGGCTGCGCCGCCGGAATCTCGATGACGTCCACGAGCTCGCCGCTGGGTGAATACCGGTGAAGACGGTGACCACCCCAGAGCGCTGACCACAGGTGACCGTCCGAGTCGACGGTCATCCCGTCCGGACTGGCATCGTCAACCGTGGCGAAGATCTGGGGTTCGGGATCGAGTACGCCGCTCGGGGAGAGCTCGAAACGAAGGATCAATCCGCGCGCACTGTCCGCCAGATACATGGTCCGCGCGTCCGACGAGAAGACCGGACCGTTCGGGGTGGTGAGCCCGTCCAACACGACGTGCACCTCGCCGCTCGGGTCCACGCGGACCAGCCGCCCCGCGCCCGGTGTGCCGTCGTAGGGCATCGCGCCCGCCCAGAAACGACCGAGCGGATCCGCGGCGCCGTCGTTCATCCGGGTCTCGACCGACGAATCGGCGAAGGGTTGCGCCAACCAATCGACGCCATCTTGGTCGTCGAGGACGACGATTCCGGTCCCGGCCGCGGCGATCAGTCCGCCCGCGGCCCGTGGGGCCACTGCGCCCAAAGGCACGTCGAGGCCGAGTCGTTGACGTGGGCTGCCCGACCCGTCTGCGTTGATACTCAACAGCTTTCCGGCAAGCAGGTCGACGAACAGGAACTCGGATCCGATCCACCGTGCGCCCTCGCCGAGCTCGTATCGGCTGTTTCCGACTGCCGACCAGTCTCCGACCACGCTCATCTCAGCGCCGACCCGGACTCCGCGGCGATGAGGTCGAGCTCGTCGCGCCGAGGCAGTCCTTCCCAGTCACCGGAACTGGATACGGCGAAGGCGCCCAGCGTGTTTGCGCGAGCGAGCCGGGAGGGCAGGTCGGCGCCGTCGAGGTGTGCGGAGAGGTATCCGGCACAAAAGGCGTCGCCCGCACCGATCGAATCGACGACCGTGACGCGGTGACCTGGTGCCTCGACGACCGCCCCGGCGGTGTGTGCGACCGCTCCGCGGGCGCCGAGTTTGACCACGACCTCGACCACGCCGGAGTCGAGCAGTTCCGTGGGAGTGTCTGCGACGAGCGGCAACTCGTCCGCAGATGCGATGACGATGTCGGCGGACCGGGCCAGCGGTCTGAGCACCATGGCGGCGGTTGCCGAATCCCACAGGCGCGAACGGTAGTTCACGTCGAACGAGATCAAGGTACCGATCTCACGCGCCCGCCGCATGGCCTCGCGGACAGACTCGGCAGCACTCGGGGAAAGAGCGGGCGTCACCCCGGTGACGTGCAAAATCCGGGGTCGCTGATCCAGTGCTGCCAGAGAATCCGTCGAGCTCAGACGCGCGCCCGCAGAATCATGCCGGTGGTACTCGACGCGTGTGACGTCCGGTAGCCGCTGTTCGAACATCACCAGGCCGGTAGCACGTTCGGTGTCGCGGGAAACGCTGTCGACCAGAACGTTCTCGGCCCGAAGAGTGCGAAGGACGAACTCGCCCGATTCGTCGTCACCGAGTCGACCACCCCACTTGACACGGTGCCCGAGCCGGGCGAGCCCGATTGCCACATTCGACTCCGCTCCCGCCACAGCGAGAGTTGCGTCGGCTCCGAGGCTGATCCGCCCCGAGCACCGAACCGCGATCATGGTCTCACCGACCGTGACCACGTCGAGTTGCGCTGCGGCAGAGATATCTGAGCTCATCGTGAGGCCTGCACGGCCGCCAGGAAGGCGCGCGCACGACCGCGCAGGGCGTCGAGGTCGCCGCCATCGGGTGCGTCCCCGCACAACGGGCTGGCCACCCCAACACCCGTTGCACCATAGGAAAGATAGGCGGCGATCGAGTCCGCATCGACCCCACCAACAGGGATGAACGGTACGTCCGGGAACGGCGCGCGAAGGTCTTTGATGTACTTCGGACCCATCACTGAGGCGGGAAAAATCTTCACCGCGTCGACGCCGAGGGCGACTGCAGCCACGATCTCGGTCGGGGTCAGTGCCCCACACAAGACGGGAATCCCGGCGTCGACGGCCGTCGTGACGGACGGGGCGAGCGCCGGTGTGACGACGTAGGTCGCACCCGCATCCCGGACGCGTCGGACATCGTCGGCGGTGAGAACCGTGCCGGCGCCGAGTTGGACCCGACCGTCGAGGCGAGCGGCGATGGCCTCGATGACGTGCAACGCGTCTGCGGAGGTCAGCGACACCTCGAACATCCGCACACCTTCATCGGCTAGTGCCGAGGCGGTGTCTATGGAGGCCGCGGCATCATTTCCGCGAATGATGCCGAGAAGGCGGTGTTCACGAAAGTCGTCGAGCAGTGTCATTGAGTTGCCTTTCTTTCGATCGCGTTGTGGGAAGTCACCATTCGGCGAATGACCCATCGGGGTGATGCCAGATCGGGCCGTGCCAGCTGACCGCTGTCTCGTCAGCCGCTCGGACAGCGGCCTCGTCGATCTCGATACCGAGGCCCGGGGCATCCCATCGTTCGACGTGACCGTTGGTGAATTGCAGCGGTGCCCGGTCGAGGACGTAGTCGAGTAGTTGCGGGGCGCCGTCGTTGTAGTGGATACCGATGGACTGTTCCTGGATGAGGAAATTGGGTGTTGCAAAAGCGACCTGGAGACTCGCGGCCAGCGCGAGGGGGCCGAGTGGACAGTGTGGTGCCAGCAGCGCACCGAACGGCTCCGCAAGCGAAGCGATCCGGCGGACTTCAGAAATACCGCCTGCGTGCGAGATATCGGGCTGGACCACGGACACGCCGGCCTCGAGTACAGGAAGGAATTCACCTCGACTGAAGAGACGTTCACCCGTGGCGATCGGGACGGTGCTCGACTGAACGACATCACGCAGGCGGTGGCCGAACTCCGGGAGGACCGGCTCTTCGACGAACAGGGGTCGCAACGGCTCGAGCATCGGAAGCAGTCGGCGCGCATCCGCGACACCGACACGCCCGTGGAAGTCGACCGCGACATCGTTGTCGTTCCCGATGGCGTCTCGCACCTGCGACAGACGGTCGACGACACCGTCCAATTCTGCCGCGGTGGCCAGTCGGCCGAACTTGCCGCAGGCGTTCATCTTCAGCGCCGTCAGGCCCGATTCGACCTGTGCCCGTGCCGCATCCGCGATTTCGTTCGGTTCGTCGCCACCAATCCACCCGTATACGCGAACCCGTTCGCGCACCGCACCGCCGAGCAGCTGGTGAACCGGGACTCCGAGAGACTTGCCGAGAATGTCCCACAGAGCCTGATCGATTCCGGCGACGGCACTGGAGAGGATCGGTCCACCTCGGTAGAATCCCCCCTTGGTGAGCACCTGCCAATGCGCTTCGATCGTGCGAGGATCACGCCCGATCAGTAGTTCGCCGAGCTCGTGAACGGCAGCGCGGACGGTGTCGGCCCGACCTTCGATGACGGGCTCACCCCACCCCACGATGCCGTCGTCGGTCTCGATGCGGCAGAACAGCCACCGTGGCGCGACCGCGAACGTTTCGATTGCGGTGACCTTCACTGTGTTTCCTCACTGTCGAGCAGACCGAGCACGCTCGACAGGTCGTCGACCGATTTGTCGAGCAGGGCCCTTGTCAGCGATACCGCACCCGCGGCATCCCTGTTGCGGATGGCATCGACGACCGCCTGGTGAACGGGGACGGGGTCTTCGGTGCTGTGGTTGTGTACCAAGGAGTCTCGGACCAGCAATGCCGGCTCGATGAGCACACTCATACTGGCGAGCATTTCGTTGTGCGCGGCGCGCAGCAGAAGTCCGTGCCAACTGAGGTCGGCTGCCGCGGCTTCCTCCACGGACTTCGCGGTTGCCATGGCGGCGAGGGCGACGTCGAAGTCTGCGAGATCGGTGTCCGTGCGGCGCAGCGCGGCCAGTCCGGCGGCGGAGGGTTCGAGAATGGCCCGCACCTCGGCGAGTTCGGTGAGCATGGCGGCGGCGTCGCCGGCGGAATGCCGCCAACGTATTACGTCCGTGTCCAGCACATTCCATGCCGCACGCTCTCGCACATATGTCCCACGCCGCTGCCGGGAGTCGAGTAAACCTTTGGCAGCCAACACTTTGATGGCCTCGCGCAGCGCGGTCATGGACAGATCCAGTTCGGACCCGAGTGCCCGGAGGTCGAGGATCTCGCCCGGGGGGATGCTGCCCGCGACGATGCGCGAACCCAGCACCTCGACCGTGGTGCCGTGCAATCCACGCCCTGTGTAGCCGGTCATCCTTCGACACCGTATCGGTTCATTGGCAGGCCTTTCACTCAGGACGAGTTCTTCGTGATGCTCCACCCACCATCGACGGCGATGGCCGCCCCGGTGATGAAGGACGCGGACGGGCCGAGCAGGAACTCGATGGGACCCGCGACCTCTCGGGGGTCTCCCAGCCTGCCCATGACGGTCTCTTCCGCACTGGAAACACGGTCGTCGGCGCCGACCCCGTCCCACTGTGCCGTCAGGATCGGTCCCGGCAAGACGCAATTCACGCGGACCTGTCCGCCGTACTGCACCGCCAGTTGTCGGGTCAGACCGGTGAGGCCGGCTTTGGTCGCGGCATAGCCGGGTACGTTCGGGAGTCCGAAGTTTGCGTGGACCGACGAGACCAGGACCACAGACCCGCGATTGTCCCGGCGCAGATCCTCCAGGCAGGCGCGCACCCCGTGGAATGTACCGGTCAAGTTCACGTCGAGTTGGCGTTGCCAGGACTCCAGCGTCATCTCGTGGATCGGCGTGTGGTCGGTGGCGAGCGCGTTGCTCACCAGTGCGTCGACCGGGCCGAGCAATTCATGGGTGCGCTCGAGGGTTGCGGCCCAATCGGATTCGGACGTGACGTCGCCGCGGTAGGCCACCGCGCGTCCGCCCGTCTCCTCGATGTCGGATGCAACAGCGCGCACGGCGTCGTCGCGGTCCAGCAGCGACACCGCCCAGCCCGAAGTCGCCATCGCCCGTGCGGTCGCGGCACCGATTCCGCGCGCAGCGCCTGTGATGAGGACGGTTCCTGGGTTGAGCCGTGGGGTCATGATTCTTCCATTCTGCCGAGGTCGTGCTCGGTGCCGGAGCGATGCTCGCGAATCGTGACTGACCGCCCGCCGGTCGCGCCGGCGTCCGTTGACGTGGTACCTGCGAAAACCGCTGTGGTGAACACCCCGTCGACGAAGATGTCGCCGGACGTGTAGGCGCCGAATTGGCCCTGGTCGGTCCAGTGACCGACGGGGGTGAGTGCCGTGACCTCCGAGTTGCCGTCGGTGACGCCACTGCGAAAGTCCAGACGGGTGTGTTCTCCCGGACCCAACGTTGTGGCGGGGCCGAGTACCTCGGTCTCGACGATCCGGTGACGCGGTTGGAGATCACCGAGATGCGTGATCGGTTCGGTCAACGGGTGCTCCATCCACACCTCGACACGTGACCCGTCGTCGGGGTAGCCGCCGTGTGGGTCGACCGCGAACCCCTGTGTCGCAGTCACCCCGAAGGCTGTATGCGTCAACCACCCTGCGGCACCGGGAAACCCGACCTTGCCGACGACATCCTGGTGGGGCACGTGCACGCGCGCATCATCGCGGATCTCGAAGCGGGGGACACCGGTACCCACCGCGAGTGGGATACCGCGGTGGTCGCCGCGTTCGACACCGACATCGACGCCACCGCTGCCAGGCCCACCCCCGGCGCGTTGGGTGACATTCCACAGCGACCACCGGACGGGGTCGAAAGAGGTGTTGAGCGCGCCGAGTCGGGTGTCGAAACAGCTGCGTCCCTCGTGCAAGGTCATCGCCCGGCTCAGTGTCAACCCGGTGCGTGGATCGTGCCCGCTGGTCATGGTCAGCGTCACCGAATCAGTTGTGTGCGTCAGGTTCCAGTCATAACCACCCGAGTCGAGGACCGGATCCGGCGGACCTGCCCACTCGGTTGGTCCCGACCAGCCCTGCGGTGCGGGCCAGGTCTTGTCGCCCCCGTAGTTGTTCCAGGTGCTCATCGGTCCGGACACCGGGACGGGCACGTGGCCTTCTTGCGGATGCAGGTTGTCGTCGAGGAGGGCGTTGTTGCGCCACAGTGTTTCTCGGCCTTTGAGCCGGATGGACAGGAGTCGCCCACCCAGTGCCGGCACAAAGCCGAGCCGGAGCACGGAATTGTCCAGCCAGACGACGTCGGGGCGCGCTGAACTGCCCCTGTCGATGTCGACGAGGATGTCGGGGTGCGGCAGATGCGGCGTCACTGCACCGAATCCGAGACGAACACGACCTTGCCGCGACTTCCGCCTGCGGCCAACGCAAACGCGCCCTCCGACTCCTCTAGCGTGAAACGATCACTCACGATCGCCTCGGGTCGTAGGCCCCACGCGACGAGGTTGTGGGCAAGGTCGGACATGGCCTGCAGGGAAGTCACCCAGGACGCGTGCAATGTCAACTGCTTGTGCAACAGGGCATCCGAGACCTCGGTGTCGAACCGGCCACCCTCACCGATGAACGACACATGGCCCCATTCGGCGGCATGTCGCACGGCGGTGGCGCGTCCGGGCTCCGAACCCGACGCGTCGATGGTGAAGGCGAACCCGGCGCCATCGGTCAGTTCGGTCAGCGCGGATTCAGCGTCTTCGGGCGCGACGGTGGCATCAAAGATATCCAGTGAGTCGGCCCAGTCGCGGCGAACCTCGGACAGCTCGACACCGATGACCCGGCGGGCACCCATGCCGCGACCGATCATCCCGGCCGCGAGACCGACGGGTCCGAGCCCTACGACCAGGAGGTCACCTTCGCCGCTGACACCGATGCGGCGAAGCCCCTCATACGCGGTGCCGAATCCGCAGGCGATCAACGCTCCGTCGACATAGGACAGCTGCTGCGGCAAGGGCACACAGGTGCGCTCCTCGACGAGCACGTATCGTGCGTTGCCACCGTCGCGCTGCCAACCGTAGGACTCCCGGGCGGGGGAGGTGCAGCTGATGTAGTAGCCGCGCCTGCAGTTGTCACACAGTCCGCAACCAGCGATGTGATAGACGATGACGCGGTCACCTACGCCGAAGCGCGCGCAGCCCGGACCCGCGGCGACCACTCGTCCGGACGGCTCGTGGCCGGAGACGACGCCGCGATAGGCAGGCCCGTCGACTCCGCGATGTGTCTTGTATTCGCGGTAGATGTAGCTGATGTCGGTGCCGCAGATGCCTGCCGCACCCACCTCGACGAGTAGCTGTCCGGGTCCCGGTGTGGGGACCACGACCTCTCGACGCTCAGTTGTCGAGTTGCCGGGGAGGTAGACGCCGATCATCGACTTCGCGATGGCCGGAGATTCTGAGTCGACTGTGGTCACGATTCCTCCTGCAGGCCTGTGTGTTTGGTGTTGACGGTTGATCATGGTGAGCCCTACGTGGTGCGTGTGGCCGCGGCGCTGCGCCGGCCGATCAGTGCAT
Source organism: Williamsia sp. Y721 (assembly GCF_059683565.1). NCBI lineage: Bacteria > Bacillati > Actinomycetota > Actinomycetes > Mycobacteriales > Nocardiaceae > Williamsia > Williamsia sp. Y721. Next base: position 484,433 of record NZ_JCASNH010000001.1, read on the forward strand.
TGATCAGCACGGCTCCGACGATGATGACACCGCGAATGACGTCCTGGAGAAACGAGTTCACGCCCAGTAGCACCAAACCGTTGCCGATGACGGTGATGAACACGACCCCGAGGAAGGTGCCGAGCATCGTCCCACGGCCGCCGGCGAGTGCGGCGCCGCCGATCACCACGGCAGCGATGATGTCGAATTCGAGGCCACTTCCTGCGCTGCCCGATCCGGCACCGAGGCGGGCAGCGAGCAAGATGCCGGTGATGGCGGAGAGCAGGCCGGTGGTGGCGAACAACAGGATTCGCACCTTGGTGAGGTTGATACCGGACAGGCGCGCCGCGGCCGCGTTGCCACCGATGGCGTAGACCGAGCGGCCGTATGCGGTGAACTTGGAGATGTACACGAAGATGGCGAACAGTGCGAACATGACGACCGCGGACGTCGGGATGCCCAGTATCGAGCCGCCGAGCAGGTCGAACAGGGCGCTGTCCGGCAACACCACGGGCAGTGCGTCGGTCAGGTAGAGACCGAGGCCACCCAGAACGCTCCACAAGCCCAGTGTCGCAATGAAAGACGGTACGCCGAATGACGCTCGTAGCCAGCCGGCGAGAGCGCCCCACGAAGCGCCGAGAACGAGAGTCATCAACACCGCGCCGCCGACGCCGAATCCCCACTGCGTGCTGCCCATCGCCACCAGCACAGAGGCGAACGCGACCGCGGGTCCGATGCTGATGTCGATGTCACCTGCGATGATCACCAGCGTCACGCCCCATGCGGCGATGCCGATCGTCGCAGCGTCACGCAGGATGCCCAGCTGATTCGCACCGTCCGTGAATCCCGCGGCACTGAGACCGAGCACGACGTAGAGCACCGCGATGGCAATCACGAGGCCGATCTCGTTCAGTTGATGGGTGCGCTTGCTCAGCCAGCTGCCCTTGGTCTCGTTGCCGCCCGTCGGACGGCTCTTCTCGGTGATGACCACAGGTCCTCTTTTCGTAAGTGTTGGGTGGTGCTACGCCGCCATCGCCGCGGCGAGAACGGAATCGATGGTGATGGCTGAGCCCGTCATCTCGTCGGCGATGGTGCCGTTGCGAAGTGCGATGACCCGGTCGCAGACGAGGGGTAGCTCCTCGAGCTCTCCTGACACGAAGATGACGGCGGCGCCACCGTCGGCGAGTTCGCGGACCAGCCGGTAGATTTCACCTTTCGCGGTGACGTCGACGCCGCGAGTGGGTTCGTCCAGCAACAGGATTCGGCTACCGGCATGCAGCAGGCGGCCGATGACCGCCTTCTGCTGGTTGCCACCGCTGAGGTTGACGATTGGCGTTTGGCCTGTTGCGGTTGCGATGGTGAGTTTGGAGATCAACGCCGAGGCCGCGGCCCGCACACGCCGGTAATCGATGGTCGGGCCGGTGCTGACGGCACCGAAGTCCGACATCATCATGTTCTCGTCCACGCCGAGCATCGGAACGATTCCCGAACCCTTGCGGTCCTCGGGGGTCATGCCCACTCCGAGGCGCTTCATCCTGGCCGCGGTCAGTCCGTCGATCGCTTTGCCCTGCACGGAGATCGATCCGGACGCGACCGGATCGAATCCGGCGATCGCGCGTAAGACCTCGCTCCGTCCGGACCCCATCAGGCCCGCGAGTCCGAGGACCTCACCGGCGTGAACGTCGAATGACACGCCGTCGACCTTGGGAGGAAGTCTGAGGTCTCGTACGGACAGCAGCGGCACCCCGGACCGGTCGACGACGCGCTCGGTGCGTTCTTGCACCTCGGTGACCGAACCCACCATCAGGGCGACCACATGCGCCGTGCTCGCGTCCTGTAGCGACACCGTTTCGATGACACGGCCATCGCGCAAGACCGTCGCGGTGGACGCGACCTGGCGGATCTCGTCGAGGCGATGACTGACGTAAATGACTGCGACGCCGCGTGATGCGATCCGAGTGACGGTGCTCAGCACGATCTGTACCTCGGCCGCCGCGAGTGCGCTCGTCGGCTCGTCGAGGATGAGCAGATGCGGACGGCGGCGGACCGCCCGACAGATCTCGACGAGCTGCTGCTCGGCAAGCGGAAGGTCCTCGATACGACTCGATGGGTCGATGGTCAACTCGAGCTCCTCGAGAACTGCTGCGGTCTCGCGCCGCATCGTCTCGTAGTCGATCCGGCCGTGCGCCCGCGGCCAAGCGCCGAGAAACATGTTCTCCGCCACCGTCAGTTGGGGTACCAGACTGAGTTCCTGATGAACTGTCTCGACGCCGAGCGTCGTCGACCGACGCACTCCACCGTTGTCCAGCGGTTCACCGTTGATCCGAATCGTCCCGCGATCGGCCGTTTCGACCCCGGACAAGATCCGGATCATCGTCGACTTACCCGCGCCGTTGCGTCCGAGGAGCGCCCGGACCTCGCCGCGGTGGATGGTGATCGAGGCATCGGTGAGCGCTTGAACGCCGGTGTAATGCTTTGTCAGGCCATCGATCTGGGCGACCACTGCGGTCGAGGTCTGATCGGTGTGTTCGGTCATGGTGGCCTTCCGTTGCTGGATCGGGTCGACGGAGTGGGAGTCGGTCATCACGGAATGCCGTCGGGATGTGCCTCGACCCACTGCGCGCCCGCCTCTGGTCCGACGTACTCGTCGATCGGCACGTTGATGAGGAATCTCTCAGGCTCCCTACCGTCGAGGATGTCGAACGCTGCGCGGCCGGCTAGCTCTCCGACCTTGATGCCCGATATGTCCGTGACACCTTTCAGGATGCTGTTGTCCTGCAACATTTCTGCCGCCTGGGTGGACATGTCGCCACCGAAGACGGCAATCCGTCCGGTCTTTCCGCGTGCTTGAACCGCCCGGACCGCCCCGATGATCTGGGACCCGGCCTCGCCGTAGAACGCCTCGATCTCCGGATTGGCGGTGAGCATCTGCTCGGCCTTCTCGACGGCGTCATCGAGCGTCAGGCCCTGCTGGTTCGCAACGATCTTGGCGCCGGGTACGCCGGCCAGGAGGGCCTCCTCGAAACCGATACGCCGCTCGATGCAGACCTCGAACTGCTCGCAGTTGATCACGCCGACATTGGGTGCGGCGACGCCCTTTTCCTGGAAGTACGCTGCCATCTGCCTGCCGGATGCGGCGCCGAACTCCTTCGGATCGCCGAGGATGTACGCCGAGACCAGCTTTTCGGCCGCCTCGTCCTCGACGCAGGTGTTGTAGCAGACGATGGGGACACCGTTCTCGTGCGCGAGTTCCAGTGCAGGAATCGAGGCCGTGCTCGACGCGGGAGAGATGATGAGCGCGTCGGCTTTGACCGACGCGATGGTGTCGACGAAGGTGCTCTCCTTCGACGCGTCCGACTGGATGTTGGCTTCGAGGAGTTGGGGCGCGTCGCCCGTGCCCGCGAAAGTGTCGGTGACCCCTCGCGCAACTCCGGCGTAGTAACCCTCGGCGTTGAGGTAGACAACGCCGATCCGTCCGTGTTCGCCGACAGTGCCAGAGCAACCGGCCAGCGTGACCGCGACCAGTGCGGTGCCGAGAACGGCTCGCCACTTCTTGTTGAACTGCAATGTGACCTCGATGTTTCGCCTTGGTAACTGTGCTGTGGAAAGAGTGACCCAAGACACGGATCGATGTCAATACTAAATTATTATTTATTTGTGGACAGGCCCTCTCACCTGCAAGTTTCGAACCAACGCAAGTGAGGTGGTGCTACTTTGGCCGCTCGAGGTTGACCACCTCGCCCGGCAGTCCCCACTCCGTGCGGCCCAGGCGGGCCATCGGGGCGAGCTTGGTGAAGTCAGGGTGACCGTCGTCGGCGGCAACGGCCGGATCGACGGACACCGCGACCACCCGACCCATCACGACCTGTGAGTTGCCGACTTCGACGATCTGATGCAGGACACATTCGATTGCGACCGGGCTGTCGCGCACGCGCAGGCAGTCGACAACCGACGCGGGTGCGGAAGCGACCCCGACGGCCTCGAATTCATTGACGTCTTCATCGAATCCGGCCGAAGTCGCGTTCACTGCGTGCATCATCGACTCGGTCGCGACGTTGATCACGAACTGGCCGGTGGCCCTGGCGTTGTCGGAACTGTGTTTGAAGCCGCCCACCGTCGTGAACTGCACGATCGGCGGATCCGTCGAACTGACGGAGAAGAAGCTGAAGGGCGCCAGGTTGTCGACACCGGCGGCGCTACGGGACGATACCCAGGCGATCGGGCGCGGCACGACCGACGAGGTGAGCAGCCGATAGAACTCTCTCGACGAGGTGTTGCTGTGGTCGAAGAGCTTGCGTTCGCTGTTCGGCTCGAGATTTTGTTTCACCGTTTCAGCATGGCATCCGGTATCACCCGGTACACAGACTGCACCAGGCCCTTGCTCAGTGTCACGGTCCGGGTGTGTTCGAGGAGGATGTCTTCGTCGATGAATCCGAACAGCGGTAGTCCCGAACCGAGGATGACGGGCACCGTCGTGATGGTCAGTTCGGTGATGATCTTGCGGTCCAGGAATCCGGTGATCAGCCGCCCGCCGTCGACATACAGGCGTCGTAGGCCCTCGTATTTCGCGGTCGCGAGCACGTCGTCGATGCTGCGGTGCACGGTTATGCGATCGTCGACGCCTGCGTCGAGTTGCGAGCTGACGACGAGGACGCGCATACCCTCGTACGGCCACTGCTCGAACGACAGGCCGACCTCGTAGGTGTTGCGGCCCATGGCAATTGCATCGATCGATGCGGCGAACTCGTCGTAGCCGGTTTCACTCATGTCGTCATCACGGCTGGTGAGCCAGTCGATGCCGCCGTCCTCACGGGCGATGTAGCCGTCGACGCTGGTCGCGATGAACACAGCGCCGGTGATGTCGGTGGTCGAGGTCATGGGAGCTTCCTTTCATCTCCACGCGGAGGTGAGGTTGTTGAACTCGGTGTCGAGGATTGACACCAGGGGGTTGGTCGGATCGATGGTCCATCCGAGGAAACTGCCCTCGAGCAGGGCGAACAGGGTGCGTGCAGCCGCCGCTGGGTCGGGGGCGTGGGGGAGTTCCCCAGCCTCGATCGCGCGGGCGATGAGAAGTTCGAGCTGTGAGCGTTTGCGCTGCCACCCCAGCGCCAACAGCCGGGTCAGCTCGGGATCGCCGAGGTCGGCGGCCAGTGACGAGACATGGTTTGCGGCCTCGTCGGGGTGGGAGTGGTCGATATAGGACCGCACCGACAGCCGATGCAGCGTCGCCAACGGCGTTTCGCCGGCTAGCGGTGCCGGGTCGGCGTCGATGGAATCGATCCAGCGCTGGGAGGACGCGATGAGGAGTCCACGCTTGGAGCCGAACCGTTTGACCAGCGTCGCGGCCGATACTCCCGCCTCCTGACCTGCGAGTTCGAGGGTGAATCGGGCGCTGCCGGTCCGGGCGAGCACCGCGGCAGCAGCGTCGATGAGTGCGGTATCGGTATTCACGCGCGGTCTGGCCACAGGAGTTAGTAAATCACTATTTCCTAATTCGGGCCAGGTGTGCTGCCGGCATTTGTCCCCACCAGAAGACCCGGTCCACAATGCGACGCCGCCCGAATGGTGAGGTCGGGGCCAACACCTAAGGTTGGACGGGTGCAGGACAACAAACTTCTGACCAAGATCGCGGGTCTGCTCCGCCAAGCCGAGGGCACAGACAACGAACACGAGGCGCAGGCATTCATGCAGGCGGCACAGCGGCTGGCCACCGCGGCGTCCATCGACCTCGCCGTGGCCAGGGCGCACGGCAACGGCAACCGGCGAGTGGCACCGGAGCAACGGAACATCGCGATCGGTGAGGCGGGCAAACGCGGTCTGCGCACGTACGTGCAGCTGTTTGTCGCGATCGCCAGGGCCAACGACATCACGTGCGACGTCGCGAGCAACTCGACCTTTGTCTACGCCTACGGATTTCCCGGCGACATCGACTCGTGTGAGGCGTTGTACAGCTCGCTCGTGGTGCAGATGGTCGCCGCCAGTGACGCCTACCTGAAGTCGGGGGATTACAAGGGTGAGACGTTCGCCCGGGTGGTCACCGAGCGTCGAGGCCGATATGCGCGCCGGGTCGTCGAGGAGAAGCAGCTCTCACCGATCACGGCCCGGCTGAACTTTCAGTCCGCATTCGCCGAACGGATCGGCAAGCGGCTCGCCGCCGCTCGCGACGAGGCACGGGAGCAGGCGGTCGCCGCCGACGGTGGCAACACCGAGTCGGGGACGGCATTGGTCCTGCGCAACAAGGAGATCGAGGTCCGGGATTTCCATCGGGACGTCTCGACGGCCAGGGGAACCTGGCGCTCCCACAGTGCATCGGCCGGTTACTCCGAAGGTGCGCGCCGGGCAGGTGACCGGGCCGGGCGTCGTGCACGACTGGGCGAAGACATCGCACTGGGTGGCCCTCGCGGGGCACTCGAGGCGTGACCACGCAAACGCTCCGCTTTTGTCAAGATGCTCCACGTATATGTGGAGCGTCTTCGAACAAGCGGAGCGTTTGGCGGTGAGCGAGCGCGACAGTCAGCGGTCGGCGTTGTATGCGGCAGAACGGCTGGTCCACAATGTGTTCGAGCGGGCCGCAGGTGGCGGGAACGTCCTGGCCATCGCCGGGACCACGGTCACCTTGCCGCCCGAGGCGAAGTTCGGATCGGTCGACTCGGTCCGCGACTACGTCGGGCGGGTGCTGACGATGGAGAGCGTCATCGCCCGATTCGCGCGGGCAGCCATCCCGGTCAGCGTACGAACCCGCCGCGGACAACATCAGGCGCACTACGAATACGACCCGGGCGGCGGCGCGGGAATGATCGCGGTTCCGGTTGCGACGCAGGGACGTTGGGCGATGCGGGAGTTGGTGGTTCTGCACGAGCTTGCCCACCACCTGAGTCCGGGATCGGCAATCGACAAACACGGACCGCGGTTCGCAGGCACCCTCATCGACCTGGTGGGTCTGGTGTTGGGGCCGGAGGCGGCGTTGGTCTATCGGGTCACCTTCGGCGACAGCGGGATCCGCGTCGGCTGAGCACTCAGAGGAGTCCGGTGATGCCGTTGACGATCAGCACGGCGCCGATGATTGTCAGCACCGCCGCCATGATGAGACTGTTGTGCCGGATCATCTGGTCCTTGGTGGCATCGAGCACCGACGATGCCCGGTCCCCGAGAATCGCCTTCGCGATGACCGGTGCCGCGACACCCAGGGTGCCGAGCACAGCGAGAACTGCCACCGAGATGGACTGGTGGGCAACAATTTCGGTGGCTGCCGCAATGGTTGTCGCTCCCGAGACGACCACCACCGCATTTTTCGGGTTGGTGGTGACCAGGAGAAAGCCCAGTCCGCCCGCCTTTGACGGGGTGATGGCCTCGAATGAGGCCATCCACTTGGGCATCGGTGGCGCCGAGTCACCCTTCGGTCGCCCGGACCAGTTCTTCGCCGCCAACGCCAGTGCGGCCGCGCCGACCACGATCCGCACGATGTCTGCCCATCGGGTCGAGCTGTCCGCGGAGTCGTCCACCGGTGCATCGACAATGGCGATCGCAACCACCGACAACACCACGATCCCGGCGACCCAGCCGGCCAGGAACGCGGCGACCGCGCGGTGCTCACCCGCCGACATCAAGACCAGGACCATGACGGCGACCGGCAGCGAGATCAGGGTGAGGCCGATCCCGATCGGGATGGTCTGGGCGATCGCGTCAACCACGACCAACTGCCCCTCGTGTGGTCGGGGCCATGGGCGCACTCTGCTGTGGGGTCGGCACGGTCGATGGTAACTGCGACGCGGGGGGTTTCGAGTTCGGTCGAGGTATTACCAGGCGGGTGTGCCGACCGCCTGGAAGGTCAGGTAGCTCTGATGAAATGGGTCGAGGACGATTTTCTGGGTCCGGAATCCGGCCTTGATCAGGTCGGGGAGGACCGCAAGGAACCGCGGCAGGCTGGCGGCGTACACATCGACACGCAGTCGGTGTCCGGGCTCGAGGATGGCATCGGTTGCGACCAGGTCGATGTCGAGGTCGACCGGCAGGTGCGGTTCGACCTTGAGCTTGCGCTTGAAAGTCAGCGGATGGTGGGCCAGGAGTAGCGACCCGTCTTCGGCGTACTCACACAACTCCGGATCCAGCGAGCGATTCGATGAGGTCAGTGATCCGTTCGACAGCACGGTCGAGGTGCCGTCCGGTGCAACATCATTGAGCGTGACCGCCCACAAGGCATCGGTTCCGGCGCAAGTGGTGCGCAGGTGCAGGTTGACCGAGCCGGAGATCTGAACGGAATCGGATACCGGCGCCGTGGTGAACGACAGTGCGCCCCGTTCCTGGAACCGGGCGTCGGTGGTGAACCGTTTGCCCAGCACCCGCGTCGCGCCTGCGGTCACCTGCGTCATGTCCCGCGACACCAGCCCGCGGGCGTCGGGGCGAATGCCCAGCGCGGCCGGCTCGGTGTTGACGGTGGTGCCGAGACTTCCGTCGTGGACGCTGTGCTTCGACGTATCCGAATGAGCCGCCGACAGATAGAGGCGCTGCACTCGGGAGTCGTTGCGCGGGAACGACTGTCCCGACGTCCACGAACCACCCTGCTGCTGCAGCGTCACCGGACCGTATTCGTCGACACCGTTGTCGATGCCCTTGAGCCAGCGGTCGAACCAGGCCCGCTCGAGAACATCGACCCGCGGCGGCGAGACCCGTCCGCCGAAGCCGAGACCGGCATCGATGTGATAGCCGTCGGCCATGACGAGCTGCTTCTGGCCGGGAGGCAGGTTGAGCTGGTTGTAGATCCGGGTTGCGCTGCGGCCGAACAGGTCGTGCCAACCGCCGAAGACGAACGTCGGTGCGGTGATCTGATCGATGTTCGGATCGCGTTCGTCGAAGTACGGATCGTCGTAGATCCGGGGATCGGTGCCGGTGAGGAATCCTCTTGCCAAAGAGCCGATCTCGGTCGCAGGGGAGGCGAGGCGATCCTTGAGCCAGGTGAGCCCGTTCGTGCCGAGCACGTCACCGAGCACGGTGGACGGATTGGGAAGCCACTTGAGCAGGTTCACCCCGGCCAGCCAGATCGGAATGAACACAGACGGGGCGCCGCCGGTGATGTAGATGTCGCGAACGATGTCTTCGCAACCCTCCACCGCGAAGACGGCCTTGAGGTGTGGTGATCCGTTGCCCGCGGCCTGCAGCGAGTTGATCGCCGAATATGACCAACCGGCCATACCGACGTTGCCATCGCACCACTGTTGGCAGGCGGCCCAATCGATGATCTCGATCGAGTCCTGCTGCTCGCGGTCGCCGAGGATTTGCCAGCGGCCATGAGACGAACCGGTACCGCGGACATCGACCACCAGCTGTACATATCCGCTCTGGACCAGCTTGCGGTTGATGCCGAAGACATCGAGGATGCCGCCGGACAGCGGCGGCAGTGGCAGGTGGTGGGTGGCCTGGTCGATGACGTCGAGGAACGCGCGGTTATAGGGATTGATGCTGACGACGGTGGGCAGCGCGGTGGTGACAGCCTCGCCGGACTTGTCGACCGGCCGGATCAACGTCGCACGCAACCGGACACCGTCGCTCATCTCCAGGTCGACGGACCGATCGATCGACACCGAAGCGAACTCCGGCTCGCCGTCGACCAGTTCGCGCCACCAACGGGCGTTCGCGCCACCGGTCGGATCGCCGAGGGGGAGTGTAGGAGCGGTCCGGCTGACCCCACGGCTCACCGCGGACTCGTACGGGCTCAACTGGTAGACCATGGCGCTCCCTCTCCACTGCCGGGAGGGATGCGGCGAAATCTGAAAACCCCGGTGCTGACCGGGGAATCCAGGTCGCGACAACACTCCATCGTGCTGCTGGACAGTGCTACCCGGTATTCGTGACCCGGCTCACACTGGACTGGTTGCATCAATGTAGCCGAGCGGGCGTTCGGTCGCGACAATCGGGTTAATCCGGCTTCACAAATTGATCCGGATGTGGCCGATTTGTGACCGGGAGGCACTTACCGGTAGTGTTGCCCCTTGGTGTTCGCGGGTCATATGCCTGCGGACGCCAGTTCAACCAGAGACCGTTGGTTACCGGTACGCGATCATCGCGGATCGGCCGAAGGCCCGACTTTCGTCGGCGGCCCACGCAGGGAGAACGAGGTATCGCAGTCAGGTGGCATCATGCCACTTCGCTCGTGTGCGCCCCGTGCCCTGTGCCGGGGCGTTTGTCGTTGGTGGGGCACTTGGCCCATCCGATACGTCGCGCTCCAACGTGCCAACCGACACGTCATGAGAGGAGGCGAAGTATGGCAAACACCGAAAAGGTTTCCGCGGTTGCGGAGATCACCGAGCAGTTCAAGGGAGCCACCGCAGCAGTTGTCACGGAATACCGTGGCCTGTCGGTCAAGCAGATCTCTGAGCTGCGTCGTTCACTCGGCGAAGGCGCCGTCTACTCCGTCGCCAAGAACACCCTGGTCAAGCGTGCCGCAGCTGATGCGGGCGTGACCGGTCTGGACGAGCTGTTCACTGGCCCCACCGCTATCGCCTTCATCGAGGGTGAGCCGGTTGTGGCGGCCAAGGCGATCAAGAACTTCGCCAAGGACAACAAGGCTCTCGTCATCAAGGGTGGATTCATGGATGGCCGCGCGCTGTCCGTGGATGAGGTCAATCGGATCGCCGACCTCGAAACCCGTGAGGTACTCCTTGCGCAGCTCGCCGGTGCCATGAAGGGCAACTTGGCAAAGGCCGCGGGTCTGTTCACACAGCCCGCATCCCAGGTCGCACGTCTTGCGGCCGCACTGCAGGAAAAGAAAGCTGCCTCGGGCAGCGAAGAAGCCGCGGTCGCACCCGCAGAAGCGGCCGAATAAAACCCCACCAACATTCCCGGCGCGCGTCACCGTGCGCCCATGGGAAAGACAGAAAGGATTGCCACCATGGCGAAACTCTCATCTGACGAGCTCATCGAGCAGTTCAAAGAACTGACCCTGCTGGAACTCAGCGAGTTCGTGAAGAAGTTCGAAGACGTCTTCGAGGTCACCGCGGCTGCTCCGGTCGCCGCTGCTGCTGCCGCTCCGGCTGCCGCTGAAGCCGCTGCTGAGCAGGACGAGTTCGACGTCGTGCTCGAGTCGGCCGGCGACAAGAAGATCCAGGTCATCAAGGTCGTCCGCGAGGTCGTCTCCGGACTGGGTCTGAAGGAAGCCAAGGATCTCGTCGAGTCTGCCCCCAAGGCACTGCTCGAGAAGGTCGACAAGGATTCCGCCGAGGCAGCCAAGGCCAAGCTCGAAGAGGCCGGCGCCAAGGTTTCCGTCAAGTAATTCTGATCTGACGACGGTCTGGTTCGCCGGATCCACTCAGAGCGCACAACGACCCGCAGCTTCGGCTGCGGGTCGTTTTGTTTTTTCGCCTCAGCAAATTTTTGGGCGTCGGCAGAAATTTTTGGACGACGGCGGGTGGCGACGGAAGTTACTCGCGGGTAACTGAATTTTTCCTCTACCTGCGGCAACCGAGGCCGGACGGTGTCGCCGTTGTCGAGGCTCCGGTATGACCGAGTCTGTGAAACCGCGACAGCGCGTTTATTCATTACGTTCTGTGGGTTAGAGTGAGCCGAACCACAGGTTCCGCGACGGGGGCGGACTTCATTTGGAGGGACATTTAAGTGGGTGTTGAGGTCAGTGTCGAGGGACTCACGAAGTCGTTCGGGTCGCAGAATATTTGGCGTGATGTCTCGCTGACCCTGCCGCAGGGTGAGGTGAGTGTTCTGTTGGGCCCGTCCGGTACGGGTAAGTCGGTGTTCCTCAAGTCGCTGATCGGATTGCTGCACCCCGAACAGGGGTCGGTGATCGTCGACGGAACCGACATCACGAAATGTTCCTCGCGTGAGCTCTATGAGATCCGCAAACTGTTCGGCGTCCTGTTCCAGGACGGCGCGTTGTTCGGGTCGATGAGCCTGTTCGACAACATCGCGTTCCCGCTTCGTGAGCACACGAAGAAGAAGGAAGACGAGATCCGTCAGATCGTGATGGACAAGATCGAGCTGGTCGGTCTGACCGGAGCCGAGCACAAGCTGCCCGGTGAGATCTCCGGCGGTATGCGCAAGCGTGCCGGCCTGGCCCGTGCCCTGGTCCTCGATCCTCAGATCATCCTGTGCGACGAGCCCGACTCGGGTCTGGACCCGGTCCGCACCGCCTACCTGTCGCAGCTCCTCATCGACATCAATGCCCAGATCGACGCCACGATTCTGATCGTGACCCACAACATCCAGGTCGCTCGGACCGTGCCCGACAACATCGGCATGCTCTTCCGCAAAGAACTGGTGATGTTCGGTCCGCGCGAGGTGCTGCTGACCTCGGACGAGCCGGTGGTCGATCAGTTCCTCAATGGCCGTCGTATCGGACCCATCGGTATGTCCGAGGAGAAGGACGACGCGCAGCAGAAGCGCGAGCAGGAGATGGTCGACGCAGGCCACTCCGACGGCGGTACTGCTGAGGATGTCCGCGGTATCGTTCCGCAGCTACAGGCCACCCCGGGACTGCCCGAGCGTAAGGCTGTCGGACGTCGTCAGGCCCGGGTCCGTGAGATCTTGCATACCCTGCCGCCTGCCGCGCAGAAGGCGATCGAGGAGAGCTTTGTGCAGGAAGACGCTGCGCAGGAGAATCAGCGCCAGGCCGCGCATCGGATGGCCCCGGCAGGTGCTCCCGCTTATGAACAGACCCAGGGTTACGAGCAGACGCAGGGATATGACCAGACTCAACCCCAATTCGCCGATTCTGATGCTCAGACCGAGCAGTTCCCCCCGTACCGCCCCGGGGACAAGGCTCTGTAGATGACCAGTGCCACCACGCGTGGTGTCGATCGGGTTGCAAAAGCCGGTACGGGCGCGCTCGCTCAAACCGGCAACATTGTCCAACTGTTCGTCGATGTTGCACGCCAGACATTCGTGCGCCCTTTTCAATGGCGCGAGTTCATCCAGCAGGCCTGGTTCATCGCAAGTGTGACCATCCTGCCGACCGCGCTTGTCGCCATCCCGTTCGGCGCGATCGTGTCACTGCAGACCGGATCGCTGATCCGGCAGCTCGGTGCCGAATCGTTCACCGGTGCCGCCAGCGTGCTGGTGGTGATCCAGCAGGGCGCACCCCTGGTGACGTCGCTGCTGGTGGCAGGTGCCGCCGGATCGGCGGTCACCGCCGACCTCGGTTCGCGGACGATTCGTGAAGAGATCGACGCGATGAAGGTGTTGGGTATCAACCCGGTTCAGCGTCTTGTCGTCCCGCGTGTGTTGGCCATGATCCTGGTGGCCGTGCTGCTGTGTGGCCTGGTCTCTGTTGTCGGCATCGGCGGAGGGTATTTCTTCAACGTCATCGTGCAAGACGGAACACCGGGTGCCTACCTGGCGTCGTTCAGCGCGCTTGCGCAATTGCCGGACATTTATGTGGCCGAGATCAAGGCCGCGGTGTTCGGTGTGATCGCCGGAGTGGTCGCGGCGTACAAGGGACTCAATCCCAAGGGTGGTCCCAAGGGTGTCGGTGACGCGGTCAATCAGGGTGTCGTCATCACCTTCCTGCTGTTGTTCTTCGCGAACTTGATCATCACTGCGGTCTACCTGCAGATCGTTCCGGCCAAGGGTTCATAGGAGAACAGGTGACGATCGCCAAAGGCAGAGGAGAGCTCGGCTACCGCGCAGGCAAGATCGCGCGCATTCCGTTGCGGGTCCTCGATGGTGCGGGCGACCAGATGTCGTTCTACGGACGCGCCATCGGGTGGTCGCCGCGCACCATCCGCCGCTACCCCAAAGAGCTGCTGCGGCTGCTCGCCGAGGTCGCATTCGGATCGGGTGGACTCGCCGTCATCGGCGGCACCATCGGCGTGATGGTGCTGATGTCCGGCTTCACCGGTGTCGTCGTCGGGCTGCAGGGCGCCAACGCGCTCGACCAGCTCGGTTCGCAGGCCCTGACCGGATTCCTTGCCGCATATGCCAACACCCGTGAGGTCGCGCCGCTCGTCGCCGGCCTCGCGTTGTCGGCGACCGTGGGTTGTGGTTTCACCGCGCAGCTCGGCGCCATGCGGATCTCGGAAGAAATCGACGCACTCGAGACGATGGCCGTGCCGTCGATCCCGTTCCTCGTGACCACCCGCGTGCTGGCCGGCTTTGTTGCCGTCATCCCGCTGTACGTGCTCGGACTGTTGTCGGCCTACTTTGCATCGAGACTGATAGCCACGCAGTTCACCGGCCAGTCGTCCGGTTCCTACGACCACTACTTCAACCTGTTCCTACCCCCGGAAGATGTGCTCTGGTCGTTTGGCAAGGTGCTGATCTTTGCCTTCGTGATCATCCTCGTGCACTGCTACTACGGCTACTACGCCACCGGCGGTCCCGCCGGTGTCGGTGTGGCGGTCGGGCACGCCGTGCGCGCGGCCCTGGTGATCATCGCGCTTCTCGACTTCTTCCTGGGACTGGCAATCTGGGGCACCACGACCTCCGTACGAGTGGGGGGCTAACCCGATGCAGGCACTACGCCGCCGGGCCCTGGGCCTGGTGTTCTTCCTCGTTGTCGCATTGTTCTTGACGTTGACGATCATGCAGTACAACAAGTCGTTCACCAGCACGGTGGATGTGAAACTTCTGACCACGTCGGCGGGCAACGCACTTCCGACCAGCGCCGATGTGAAGGTCCGCGGACTCATCATCGGTGAGGTCAGCAACGTCGCACCGGACATCGAAGACGGCTCGGTCATCGTCACGCTCGCGCTGCAGCCCGACAAGGTCGAGTTGCTGCCGACCGACACCACCGCGCGCATCCTGCCCAAGACCCTTTTCGGCGAGCGCTACGTGGCTTTGCAGATCCCCGAAGGCCAGGAGGGCTCTTCGGCCGATCATCTGTCCAACGGGGCGACCATCGAACAGGACCAGTCGGGTAACGCCGTCGAACTCCAGGAACTGTTCGACGAGCTGCTGCCGGTCCTTGACGCCATCCCGCCTGCCGATCTGAACGTGACGTTGTCGGCGTTGTCGAAGGCGTTGGCCGGAAACGGTGAGAAGTTGGGGACGAGCCTGTCCGAGCTCAACACGATCTTCTCCGAGATCAACGAGAACATGCCCGAACTGCAGGGCACTCTGCGAGGACTGGCGAGTTTCTCCCAGACCTACTCCGAGGCTCTGCCCGACCTGGTGGATTCGTTGGACAACCTGCGCACGACAACCAACACGCTGTACGAGAAGCAAGGTGATCTGCGGACCACCATCGCCGCGGTCACCCAGGTCGCCATCGACGGCACCAACTTCCTGGTGACCAACCGGCAGGACCTGGTCGATCTGGCCATCGAATCCGAGCCACTGCTCACGGCCCTGGCCGCGCAGTCCCCGGCGTTCGGTTGCACGTTCGAGAACTTCGCCGGACTCGTGCCGGAGGCCAATGTCATCACCGGGCTGGGCACCGAGAACCCCGGCGTCCGGGTGAACCTGCAGTTCGTGAACCCGAGAGGCCGGTATCTGCCCAACCAGGACGAACCGCGCTTTTTCGATGAACGTGGACCGATCTGCTACGCGCCTGCGACCAATGGCAGGCCGTTCCCGCAGTACCCGGGTGGTTCGGTGAACGACGGCTCCTATCAGCCGCCGTCCCGCAACGCCGGTCCGCGCAACATTCCCCAGATGCCGGCCGCGCAGTACTCGACGATGCCCGAGGGCTCGGCATCGGAACAGACTGCGCCCGAAGAAAAGCGGGTCACGAACTACAACGATCCGCGGAACAAGCTCCAGATGCAGGCCATCGTGGCGGCCTCGGCCGGTAAGGATCCATCCGAGGTTCCGGGCTGGATCACGCTGCTCGCCGCGCCCACCGTGCAGGGAGCGCAGGTGACCATCAAATGAAGGGCTTGATTGCGCCACTGATCAAACTGATCGTGTTTGCGGTGGTCACCGTGTTCGCGACGTCGGTGCTCGCGTTTGCGGTCGCCAACGGTGGGGCCGGAGGCGGCACCGATTTCAAGGCGATCTTCGAGGACGCGACCCAGGTGGCACCCGGCGACGACGTCCGGATCGCGGGCGTCCGCGTCGGCCAGGTCAGCGGCGTCGAGATCCACGATCGCACCCAGGCCAAGGTCAGCTTCTCGGTCGACCGAGACCGGCTCCCGGCCGGGGTCAGGGTTGTGATCAAGCTCCGAAACCTCACCGGCCAGCGCTATCTGGCCCTCGAGAAGGGGCCGGGCGATCAGACCCAGACCATCGGTGGCGGATCCACCATCGGACTGCCCAACACGGTCGAGGCGATCAACCTCACCGAGCTGTTCAACGGATTCAAGCCGTTGTTCCAGCAACTGACGGCCGACGATGTGAACAAGCTGTCGGCGTCGATCATCCAGGTCTTCCAAGGGGAGAGCGGCACGATCTCGGAGCTGGTCCGCGACACCGCCAGCCTGACCAACACGATCGCCGACAGAGACGCGGTGATCGGCAGCCTGATCGACAACCTCAATGTGGTGCTCGGCAACCTGAACGCGCATGACGACCAGTTCACCTCGTTGCTTACCAACACCGAGAAGTTCGTGACCGGTCTTGCCTCGCAGAAGGAATCGGTCGGGTCGGCGATCACATCGTTGTCCAACCTGACCGCGGTGACGGCCTCGATCCTGCAGCCCACCCGGTCGTCCATCCAGGGTTCGATCGCAGCCCTCAACGACCTCGGAACCACGGTCGTGGAGCAGCAGGACTCGATCAAACAGACGCTGACCACCCTGCCTGTCAAGCTCCAGAAGATCGGTCGGGCGGCCACCTTCGGCTCGTGGTTCCAGTTCTATCTCTGTGGCTTGGATGTGACCGCCGGAAACGGTACGAGTGTGCTGCTGACACAGCCACTGATCCCGTTGCCGGACATCAACCATGTCCTCTACACCAGCGCTGCGACGCGGTGCTGGGCGAACCAGGACCCGCCGTGAGGTCGACAAACAGGAACATGACAACGCGCAGACTGACGCACGGTAGGGGGGTGACGCTATGAGTGATCGACGGCCAGGTGAGGGCAGGAGCCCGGTGACCGTGGGGTTCCTCGGCATCCTGATCCTGGTGATGGTGTCGTTGTCCGCCTTCTTCCTCAACTCGTTGCCGCTGATCGGGGCGGGTGTCACCTATGCCGCGAACTTCTCCGAGGCGGCCGGGCTCAAACCCGGTGCCGAGGTGCGCGTCGCCGGCGTCAAGGTGGGCGATGTGCGCACGGTCGACCTCGACGGCGACAAGGTCCGGGTCGAGATGCGCGTGACCAACGCCTGGATCGGCAACCAGACCAAGGCGTCCATCCAGATCAAAACCGTTCTGGGACAGAAGTACATCGCGCTCGATCCGCAGGGCAACAAGATCGCCGACCCCGACGAGGTCATCCCGCTCAGTCGGACCACCTCGCCCTACGACGTGATCGAGGCGTTCTCTGATGCAGCCGAACAGGTCGACGACCTCGACACCGACCAGCTGGCGAAGAGCATGCGCACGCTCTCGGATGCTTTTTCGGGAACACCTGCAGACCTGCGGTCGTCGCTCGACGGTCTGACCCGGCTCTCGGAGACCATCGCCAGCCGCGACCAGAAGGTGCAGGAGTTGCTGGCCGCCACCAAGGACACCTCCAAGCTCCTGGCCGACCGGAACAACGAGTTCGAACGGCTGATCTCCGGAGCGGGGGAGTTGCTGACCGAACTCAACAATCGTCAGCAGTCGATCTCGACCCTGTTGTCGAGCACGATCACGTTGTCGGATGCGTTGTCGGGCATCGTCAAAGACAACCAGGAGCAGATCGGTCCGACGCTCGAAACCCTCAAGCAGGTGATTGTGATCCTTCAGGATCAGAACGAGAACCTGCGGCAGTCGTTGACCTACATGGCACCGTTCTATCGGCTGTACACCAACGTTCTTGGTAACGGTCGCTGGTTCGAGTCCGTGGTCACCAACATCCTGCCGCCGGCATTGCCGCAACAGAACACCACGCGGCCCCCGGTCATGAACACGACAACACTCAACAGCGGCGGAACGGAGGCCGGCGGATGATGACCACGGCACGCGACCTCCAGGGCACCCGGGGACCCGGGCGCTGGTTCACTCCCAAACACATCGTGTTCATCGTCATCGCGCTGATCCTGGCGCTGCTGATCGCCGGCTCGTTGTGGTGGGTTTTCAAGCGCGTCACCAGCACCACGGTGACAGCGGATTTCCGGAGCAGCGTCGGTATCTACGAGGGCAGCGATGTCCGGGTGCTCGGTGTTGCCGTGGGCCGGGTGACCGAGGTGACCCCGCAGGGTGACCAGGTCCGCGTGAAGATGCGCGTCGACGGCGATGTGAACCTGCCCGCCGACGTCGGTGCCGCGCAGATCACGCCGTCCGTGGTCGCCGACCGATACGTTCAGCTCACCCCGGTCTACACGGAAGGCCCCAAGGCTCCGAAGAGCTTCACCCTTCCCATCGAGAAGACGATGGTCCCGGTGGAGGTCGACGAGCTCTATGCCAGCGTCGAGAAGCTGTCGACTGCACTCGGGCCCGAAGGTGCCAACAAGGACGGTGCGGTCTCGGAACTGGTGGCCACCGGCGCCGAGAACCTTGGCGACAACGGTGAGGCGCTGGGGGAGACCATCCGCGGACTGTCGAAAGCCGCGGACACCCTCAGCGACTCGCGCGGCAACATCGTCGACACGATCAAGAACCTCGACAGCTTTGTCGGGATGCTGGCCGAAAACGACCAGCAGGTGCGGCGATTCAACACCCAGATGTCCTCGTTCAACACCTTCCTGGCCGGCGAACGCGAACAGCTCGGTACCGCCCTGGACAAGCTGTCGGTGGCGCTCGGTGATGTCGCGGGATTCGTGCAGGACAACCGTGAGGCGCTCGGCGACGCGGTCGAAGGCCTGATCCCGACGACCCAGATGTTGGTGGACACAAAGGAATACCAGAAGGAAATCCTGGAAGTGCTCCCGGTGACATTGTCGAACCTGGTCAATGCCTACAACGCGGAGTCGGGGACACTCGACCTGCATCTGACCCTGCCCGAGTTGCAGAACTTGCTCGGTGCGCAGTGTGGCCTGCTCGATCTGGGCAAGCTGAAGCCCGGCGACCCGGCATTCGAACAGTTCAGCTCGACCCTGCGGCCGATCATCGACCAGTGCAAGGACGTTGCCGAGCAGATCAACGACGGCATCACGACGCCGACGCTGAACCTGCCGTTCGGCATCATGAGTAACGAGAACAACCAGAATCGCGGCCCCGTCCCAGGAACGGTGCCCGGTACTCCGGCACCGGGATTGGGTGGCAACTGATGAACCGGTGGTTCAAGGCGGGCGCTGCAGCGCTGATCGGCGCTGCGGTGATCGCGGTGGGTGGTTGCGGAAGTCAGGGACTCCAGTCGGTCCCGCTTCCCGGCGGTGCGCCGTTGGGGGACAACCCGCGGACGTACAAGCTCCAGTTCCTCGATGTGCTCGATCTGGTGCCGCAGTCGACGGTCAAGTTCAACGGCGTCGAGGTGGGACGGGTCCAGGAGATCAAGGTCGCGCCCGACAAGTGGACGGCCGAGATCACCATCGAGGTGCAGAATCGCGTCGACCTCTCCGACCAGGCGCGTGCCGAGATCCAGCAGACGAACCTCCTCGGTGAGAAGTACGTGGCGCTGGAAGATCCGCAAGAGAACGCAGATCTGCCCCGGCAGAATCCGGCCGAGGTCATCGGATGTCCCGGTGTCGGGGACGCCGACTGTCGCACCCGCACGGCAACGGACATCGAACAGGTCCTGGGTGCGTTGTCGTTGCTGCTCAACGGCGGTGGCGTCGCACAGATCAAGCCGATCGTCGACGAGCTGAACACGGCGCTCGAGGGTCGTCAGACCGAGGTCAAGGGTCTTCTCGACGAGACCGCGCGCCTGATCAACGGGCTCGACGAGCAGAAGAACAATATCGTCACCGCGCTCGACGGACTCGACGCCCTGTCGACCCGGGCGCGCGCCCAGACCGACCAGATCAATCGGGTGCTCGATGAATTGCCGAAGGGCGTCAAGGTTCTCGAGGAGCAGCGGCCGCAGTTCGTGACGATGCTCCAGCAACTCGACAGCCTCGGCGACGCCGGGGTTGCGGTCCTCGGGACTGCCCGCGACGAGATCATCACCGATCTCAAGGCATTGCGACCGGTGCTGCAGTCCCTCGCGGGGGCTGCTCCGGACATCGTCACCGCGGCGCCGCTGTTGTTCACGTACCCGTTCCCGGACAACCTGTTGCCCGCTGTCATCGGTGATTCGACCAACCTGTTCGCCAACCTCGACCTACGGCTGCTCAATCAGCTCGAGGCACTCGGCGTCGGGCAGGGCGAACCGGTGTACAGCCCACCGCGGACCGGGCCGACACCCAAGATCGATCCGAAGAATCCGTACTACAACGGCAACGGACCGCGTCTGGGGTGGCCGACCATCACGTTGCTGCCGCTGCCCAACGCACAGCCGGGCCCAGACACCCCGCCCTCGGGTGGGCAGTACGCGCTGATGCCGGATGAACGGGGCCAACAGAGCTTCATCGAGGGTCCGATGAACCTGTTGACCAATGCCAATGCCGGACCATTGGAAGGTGGTGGGTCATGATCTCCAAGGTCGCGAAGTGGCAGCTCATCGTCTTTGTGGTCGTCGGTTTGATCGCGCTGGTCTACGTCGGTGCCACATATGCCCGGCTGGACCGGCTCGTGGGCGTCGGTTCGTACACGGTCAAGGCCGAGTTCCCCGATTCCGGTGGCATCTTCACCAACGGCGAGGTGACGTATCGCGGTGTGCCCGTCGGCCGCGTCGGGCCGTTGACGCTGCAACCCGACGGTGTCCAGGTTGAACTGGTCCTCGACTCCGGTGGCCCGAAGATCCCGGATTCGGCGATAGCAGTCGTCGCCAACCGTTCTGCGATCGGTGAGCAGTACGTGGATCTGCGGCCCAAGAACAACTCCGGGCCATATCTCAAGGAGGGGTCGGTCATCACCGACACGCAGATCCCGCCACCGTTGCAGGATGTGCTGAAGTCCGCGGTCGATTTCACCGGCTCGATTCCGGTGGACGATCTGCGGACCGTGGTGACGGAATTGGGCAAGGCATTCAACGGCAATGCCGATAATCTGGAGTCGTTGGTCGATTCGCTGGCGAACCTGTCCGAGGCGGGTCTGGACAATCTGCCGCAGACGATTTCGTTGATCCAGAACAGTGACACCGTGCTCGGAACCCAAGCCGACCAGTCGGACGAGATCCTGGCGTGGTCACGCAATCTGGAACTGGTGACACAGACACTGCAGGCCTCTGATCCGGCCATCCGGCGACTGTTGACGACCGGTACCGCAAGCGCCACACAGATCTCACAACTGTTGCAGGACAGCGGCGGCGACCTCACCACGGTGGTCCGCAATCTCGCCGAGACGGTCAACACGATCGCGCCGACGTTCTATGGCATCAGCCCGGCGCTGTCGTTGCTCTCGGCGCTGTCGAGCGGTAGCTACGGACCGACCCCCGGTGATGGCACCATCCACTTCGGAATCGTGCTCGAGGTCAACAATCCACCCGCCTGCACGGTCGGGTACGAGAGCACCGAGGCGATCATCGAGGCGGAGAAGGCCAAGAACCCCGACTTCGATCCCAACTACGACGACTTCCCATTCAACACCGAGGCCAATTGTGATGTGGCACAGGGAAATCCGACTGGTGTGCGAAGTGCGGACCGGGCTCAGTTCGCTGACCCGAACACGCCTCAGCCGTGGGACAACAACCCGAAGAAGATGCCCGACACCCTCAATCTGAATCCGATTGCGAAACAGATGGCTGCGCTGTTGGGCGTGCGGGAGAAGTGAGTGTTTCAAAAGTGTGTACCTTTGGCGGGCGATGACTACGACTTCGACTTCTGAGCCCGGCGGCAAGCAACATCTCGGTTCGCAGCAACTGTGGCTGCGAGTGTGTGCTGCCCTCGCGGCGGTCGCTCTCGTGGCGGCAGTGGTGTGTGCCGGTGTCTTCGGCTACCGGTGGATCGACTCCGCCTTTTTCGGTGTGCAGAACACTCAGGAGATCCGGGACGATGCACAGGACGGCGCCGAGCAGGTGATTCTCAATGTCACCAACATCGACCCGAAGAATCTGACGGCATTCCGTGAGCAGGTGGACTCGTCGTTGACGGGCAAGGCCCGCACGCAGATCACCGCGGAAGACTTCGAGACGCTCACCACTCAGGTGGACGAGAACGGCGACAACACCGCAACGCTGACGTCCGTGATCAAGCGCAGCGGCGTGGTCGAGTTCAACAAAGAGGACAAGACCGCCAAGGTGCTCGTGTACGTGGATGTCACCAGTGCCGTCCCAGGCGCGGAGCCGGCGACGTCGAACATGGGTTTCTCGGTTGATGTGGTCGACGTCGATGGCGGGTGGAAGGCCTCGGACATCCAATCGATCGACGCGATCGGACTGCAGGATCCGGCCGGCACCACCACCGCCCCGACCACAGGGGGTAACTGATGTCCACTCCACGTAAGCCGGCTCGTCCGAATGCGCCGCGCGGCAAGGTGCGGGTCGCCGGTAGCGGGCCGTCGACCGGCAATGCGGCCGGTCAGGCCGCGGACACCGTCGACGACAAGTCCGTCTCTCTCACGAAGTCGTCCTCATCGGCGAAGGCCTCGCCGAAGGCCGGTCCACGTGCCCCGTCGGCCCCGACTGCCGAGTCGGGATTCCTGACCTGGCGCAAGGTCGTGGTTGTTGCCGGTATCGCGCTGGTGGTCGGGGTGTTTGCGATCATCGCGGCGTTCAAGCCCGGTGTCTCGGAATCCGGATCGAACCTCGCGTTCACCAGTGCATCGGATACCAGCGCGCTCAAGGCGCAGGCCGGCGACCGGATCTGTGCGGTGCTGTCGGTGGATCCCACGAAGTTCGACGACTGGGCCAACAACGCCAAGACCGGTCTCACCGGTGAGGCCTTGACGCAGTTCAACGAGTATCAGACGACCACGAAGGACCTGGCCGCGCAGAGCGGGCAGGGCGCCGAATGCCAGGTCGACATGGTTGCGGTGAGCCATCTGGACGACTCGAATGCGACCGTCATCACCACCATGATCATCAGCAGCACCCAGCAGGGTGTGGCGGTCATGGGTGGACCCGGTCAGGCGCGTACCGAACTCGGCCTACAGAAGATAGATGGCCAGTGGTTGATCAGCCGCATCTCTGACTTTTAACCTCAAAAACCGCGCGTTCCTCTTGACGCGGGGCCTTCTTGGTTGCAGTCTGTTCGCAGTAACTCCGTGGGGTTGTTTACGTGCGCCCATTTTCTGGTACAGTTGGACGTTGCGCTGGCTGCGTCCTGTCCACCTCACGATTTCACCTTCCGACCACAGAGCTTGTGGCGTCCCGGGTGATCGCCGTTGACCAGGTTGTACAGCAGCGAAACACCATTAGGGCACTAACGAGTTATTCGTGTTGGAAGGACATATCTTGGCAGTCACCCGCCAGTCCACCTCAACCATTCCAGGTGCGCCTCGGCGCGCCTCTTTCGCAAAGATCAGCGAGCCACTGGAAGTACCCGGACTGCTTGATGTGCAGCTCGAGTCCTTTGAGTGGTTGGTCGGTTCCGCGGAATGGCGTGAGCGCGCTGCATCTCGCGGCGATGGAAACCCTACCGGCGGCCTGGAGGACATCCTCGCCGAACTGTCCCCGATTGAGGACTTCTCCGGTTCCATGTCGCTGTCTTTCTCCGACCCGCGTTTCGATGAGGTCAAGGCCTCTGTCGCGGAGTGCAAAGACAAAGACATGACCTACGCGGCTCCGCTGTTCGTCACCGCCGAGTTCATCAACAACAACACCGGCGAAATCAAGTCCCAGACAGTGTTCATGGGCGATTTCCCGATCATGACCGACAAGGGCAGCTTCATCATCAACGGCACCGAGCGTGTCGTCGTGAGCCAGCTGGTCCGTAGCCCCGGCGTCTACTTCGATGCGAACATCGACAAGGCCACCGAGAAGACCCTGCACAGCGTCAAGGTCATACCGGGTCGCGGCGCCTGGCTCGAGTTCGACATCGACAAGCGTGACACCGTCGGTGTTCGTATCGACCGCAAGCGTCGCCAGTCGGTCACCGTGCTGCTCAAGGCGCTCGGTTGGACCAAGGAGCAGATCGAGGAGCGCTTCGGCTTCTCCGAGATCATGATGTCGACGCTGGAGAAGGACAACACCGCAGGCACCGACGAGGCCCTGCTCGAGGTCTACCGCAAGCTGCGTCCGGGCGAGCCCCCGACCAAGGAGTCTGCGCAGACCCTGCTGGAGAACCTGTTCTTCAAGGAGAAGCGTTACGACCTGGCCAAGGTCGGCCGTTACAAGGTCAACAAGAAGCTCGGTCTGGTCGAGAACCCGATGGCCGGTGCTCCGGTGCTGACCGAAGAAGACATCGTCGCCACCGTCGAGTACCTGGTGCGTCTGCACGAGGCCGACCCCAACGTCACCAGCACCATGACCGTGCCCGGTGGCGTCGAGGTTCCGGTCGAGGTCGACGACATCGACCACTTCGGCAACCGTCGCCTGCGTACCGTCGGCGAGCTCATCCAGAACCAGATCCGCGTGGGCCTGTCCCGCATGGAGCGTGTTGTCCGCGAACGTATGACGACCCAGGACGTCGAGGCCATCACGCCGCAGACCCTGATCAACATCCGTCCCGTGGTCGCCGCGATCAAGGAGTTCTTCGGAACCTCGCAGCTGTCGCAGTTCATGGACCAGAACAACCCGCTGTCGGGTCTGACCCACAAGCGCCGCCTGTCGGCGCTGGGCCCCGGTGGTCTGTCCCGTGAGCGTGCCGGCCTCGAAGTCCGTGACGTCCACCCGTCGCACTACGGCCGTATGTGCCCGATCGAGACCCCGGAAGGCCCGAACATCGGCCTGATCGGTTCGCTGTCGGTGTACGCACGGGTCAACCCGTTCGGCTTCATCGAGACCCCGTACCGCAAGGTCACCGAGGGTGTCGTCACCGACGAGATCCAGTACATGACCGCCGACGAAGAAGATCGCTTCCTCATCGGTCAGGCCAACACCAATTTCGATGCCAGCGGTGTCATCACGGATGAGCGTGTGCTCGTCCGTAAGAAGGGCGCCGAGGTCGAGTTCGTGACGTCGAGCCAGGTCGAGTACCTCGACGTCAGCCCGCGTCAGATGGTGTCCGTGGCCACGGCCATGATCCCGTTCCTCGAGCATGACGATGCCAACCGTGCCCTGATGGGTGCCAACATGCAGCGTCAGGCGGTGCCGCTGGTTCGCAGCGAGTCGCCGTTGGTCGGTACCGGCATGGAGCTCCGTGCTGCTGTCGACGCCGGTGACGTGATCCTGACGCCGAAGAACGGTGTTGTCGAAGAGGTTTCCGCCGACTACATCACCGTGATGGCAGACGACGGCACCCGTGACACCTTCCAGATGCGCAAGTTCGCACGCTCGAACCAGGGCACCTGTGCCAACCAGCGTCCGATCGTGGACGAGGGTCAGCGGGTCGAGGTCGGACAGGTCCTCGCCGATGGACCTTGCACCGAGAACGGTGAGATGGCCCTCGGAAAGAACCTTCTCGTGGCGATCATGCCGTGGGAAGGCCACAACTACGAGGACGCGATCATCCTGAGCCAGCGTCTCGTCGAAGAGGACGTGCTCACCTCGATTCACATCGAAGAGCATGAAATCGACGCGCGCGACACCAAGCTCGGTGCCGAGGAGATCACCCGGGACATCCCGAACGTCTCCGATGAGGTGCTCGCCGATCTCGACGAGCGCGGCATCATCCGCATCGGTGCCGAGGTCCGCGACGGCGACATCCTGGTCGGAAAGGTCACGCCGAAGGGCGAGACCGAGCTGACCCCGGAAGAGCGTCTGCTGCGTGCCATCTTCGGTGAGAAGGCCCGCGAAGTTCGCGACACCTCGCTCAAGGTTCCGCACGGTGAGACCGGCAAGGTCATCGGCATCCGCGTCTTCTCGCGTGATGACGACGACGATCTGCCTCCCGGTGTCAACGAGCTGGTCCGGGTGTACGTGGCCCAGAAGCGCAAGATCCAGGACGGCGACAAGCTCGCCGGCCGCCACGGCAACAAGGGCGTCATCGGCAAGATCCTGCCCGCCGAGGACATGCCCTTCCTGCCTGACGGCACCCCGGTCGACATCATCCTGAACACCCACGGTGTGCCGCGACGTATGAACATCGGTCAGATCCTGGAGACCCACCTCGGGTGGATCGCCAAGACCGGCTGGAACATCAACGTCGCCGAGGGCGTGCCGGAGTGGGCGTCGCGTCTGCCCGAGGACATGCTCTCGGTCGAGGCCGGCACCAACACCGCCACCCCGGTGTTCGACGGCGCTCGCGAAGAGGAACTGACGGGCCTGCTGGCCTCGACGCTTCCGAACCGCGACGGCGAGGTGATGGTCAACGCTGACGGCAAGGCCACATTGTTCGACGGTCGTAGTGGCGAGCCGTTCCCGTACCCGGTCTCGGTCGGTTACATGTACATCATCAAGCTGCATCACTTGGTCGACGACAAGATCCACGCGCGTTCGACCGGGCCGTACTCGATGATCACCCAGCAGCCACTCGGTGGTAAAGCTCAGTTCGGTGGTCAGCGTTTCGGTGAGATGGAGTGCTGGGCCATGCAGGCCTACGGTGCGGCGTACACGCTGCAGGAGCTTCTGACCATCAAGTCGGACGACGTTGTCGGCCGCGTGAAGGTCTACGAGGCAATCGTCAAGGGCGAGAACATCCCGGAACCGGGTATCCCCGAATCGTTCAAGGTGCTGCTGAAGGAACTTCAGTCGCTGTGCCTGAACGTCGAGGTACTCAGCTCCGACGGTGCCGCCATCGAGATGCGTGACGGCGACGACGAGGACCTGGAGCGGGCTGCGGCCAACCTGGGTATCAACCTCTCGCGCAACGAAGCCGCCACCGTCGATGACCTGGCCAACTGATCACCCAGCTTTTTCTGACTGAGCTACTGAAAGGTAAATAGTGCTCGACGTCAACTTTTTCGATGAACTGAAGATTGGCCTGGCCACCGCCGACGACATCCACAACTGGTCGTTCGGAGAGGTGAAGAAGCCGGAGACGATCAACTACCGCACGCTCAAGCCCGAGAAGGATGGCTTGTTCTGCGAGAAGATCTTCGGTCCCACCCGGGACTGGGAGTGCTACTGCGGCAAGTACAAGCGTGTCCGCTTCAAGGGCATCATCTGTGAGCGTTGCGGCGTCGAGGTCACTCGCGCCAAGGTGCGTCGTGAGCGGATGGGTCACATCGAGCTGGCCGCACCGGTCACCCACATCTGGTACTTCAAGGGTGTGCCGAGCCGGTTGGGTTACCTGCTCGACCTGGCGCCGAAGGATCTCGAGAAGATCATCTACTTCGCTGCCTACGTGATCACCGCTGTGGACGACGAACTGCGCCACAACGAGAAGTCCACGCTCGAGGCCGAGATGGAGGTCGAGAAGAAGGGTGTCGCAGACACTCGGGATTCCGACCTCGAAGAGCGCGCCAAGAAGCTCGAAGAGGACCTGGCAGAGCTGGAGCGCGAAGGCGCCAAGGCCGATGCCCGTCGCAAGGTGAAGGATGCCGGCGAGCGCGAGATGCGCCGTATCCGTGACACCGCGCAGCGCGCCCTCGACGATCTCGATGAGATCTGGGACAAGTTCGTGAAGCTTGCTCCCAAGCAGATGATCATCGACGAGAAGCTGTACCGCGAGATCCAGGACCGCTACGGCGAGTACTTCACCGGAGCCATGGGTGCCGAGGCCATCAAGCGTCTGCTCGAGGACTTCGACATCGCCGCCGAGGTCGAGATCCTGCGTGACACGATCCGCAACGGCAAGGGGCAGAAGAAGCTCCGCGCCCTCAAGCGGCTCAAGGTCGTGGCAGCGTTCCACCGGTCGGGCAACTCGCCGCTGGGTATGGTCCTCGACGCTGTGCCGGTGATCCCGCCGGAGCTGCGTCCGATGGTCCAGCTCGATGGTGGCCGCTTCGCGACCTCCGACCTGAACGACCTGTACCGTCGCGTGATCAACCGCAACAACCGCCTCAAGCGACTGATCGATCTCGGTGCCCCCGAGATCATCGTCAACAATGAGAAGCGGATGCTGCAGGAGTCCGTCGACGCACTGTTCGACAACGGCCGTCGTGGCCGTCCGGTCACCGGACCGGGTAACCGCCCGCTGAAGTCGTTGAGCGATCTGCTCAAGGGCAAGCAGGGTCGTTTCCGTCAGAACCTGCTCGGCAAGCGCGTCGACTACTCGGGCCGTTCGGTCATCGTCGTCGGCCCGCAGCTCAAGCTGCATCAGTGTGGTCTGCCCAAGCTGATGGCACTCGAGCTGTTCAAGCCGTTCGTGATGAAGCGTCTCGTCGATCTGAACCAGGCGCAGAACATCAAGTCCGCCAAGCGGATGGTCGAGCGTCAGCGCCCGGCCGTGTGGGACGTCCTCGAAGAGGTCATTGCCGAGCACCCGGTTCTGCTGAACCGTGCGCCGACCCTGCACCGCTTGGGCATCCAGGCATTCGAGCCCCAGCTGGTGGAAGGCAAGGCCATCCAGCTGCACCCGCTCGTGTGTGAGGCCTTCAACGCCGACTTCGACGGTGACCAGATGGCAGTTCACCTGCCGCTGTCCGCCGAGGCGCAGGCCGAGGCCCGCATCCTGATGCTGTCGTCGAACAACATCCTGTCGCCGGCATCGGGCCGTCCGCTCGCCATGCCGCGTCTGGACATGGTGACCGGTCTGTTCCACCTGACCACGCTCAAGCCCGAGGCGGTCGGCGCGTACAGCGCATCGACCGGCGACGACGTCGAGCGCGGCGTCTACTCGACGCCGTCCGAGGCTCAGATGGCCGTCGACCGTGGCGTGCTCAGCGTTCAGGCTCCGATCAAGGTCCGGCTGACGCACCAGCGTCCGACCCGGGCGATCGAGCGGGAGCAGTTCCCGGAGGGCTGGAAGTTCGGCACCCCGTGGATCATCGAGACCACTTTGGGTCGCGTGCTGTTCAACGAGCTCCTGCCGAACGATTACCCGTTCGTCAACGAGCAGATGCCGAAGAAGCGTCAGGCCACGATCATCAACGACATGGCCGAGCGCTACCCGATGATCGTTGTCGCGCAGACCGTCGACAAGCTCAAGGACGCCGGTTTCCACTGGGCCACCCGCTCGGGTGTCACCATCGCGATGTCCGACGTGCTCGTGTCGCCGAACAAGGGTGAGATCCTCGAAAGGTACGAGGATCGGGCCGATGGTCTGGAGCGCAAGTTCCAGCGTGGTGCCCTGACCGCTGCCGAGCGTCGTGACGCTCTGGTGGAGATCTGGAAACAGGCCACCGAAGAGGTCGGCACCGACATGGAGCGTCACTACCCCGACGACAACCCGATCCCGATGATCGTGCAGTCCGGTGCCGCGGGCAACATGACCCAGATTCGCTCGCTTGCGGGTATGAAGGGTCTGGTGACGAACCCGAAGGGTGAGTTCATCCCGCGTCCGATCAAGTCCTCGTTCCGTGAGGGTCTGACCGTCGCCGAGTACTTCATCAACACGCACGGCGCCCGTAAGGGTCTGGCCGACACCGCGCTTCGTACCGCCGACTCGGGTTACCTGACCCGTCGTCTGGTGGACGTCTCGCAGGACGTCATCGTGCGTGAGACCGACTGTGGCACCGAGCGTGGCATCAACACGATCATCGCCGAGAAGCAGGCCGATGGCTCGCTGATCCGTGACGCTCACGTCGAGACGTCAACGTTCGCAAGGACATTGGCCACCGACGCGATCGACGAAAACGGCAAGGTCATCATCAACCGTGGATTCGATCTCGGTGATCCCGCGATCGAGGCTCTGCTCGAGGCCGGCATCTCGCAGGTGAAGGTCCGTTCGGTCCTGACCTGTGGCACCGGCACCGGTGTCTGCGCCACGTGTTACGGACGGTCGATGGCCACCGGCAAGCTCGTCGACATCGGTGAGGCCGTCGGTATCGTCGCGGCCCAGTCGATCGGTGAGCCCGGTACCCAGCTGACCATGCGTACGTTCCACCAGGGTGGTGTCGGTGACGACATCACCGGTGGTCTGCCGCGTGTCCAGGAGCTGTTCGAGGCCCGTGTCCCCAAGGGCAAGGCCCCGATCGCCGAGGTTTCCGGACGCATTCGCCTGGAAGACGATGATCGCTTCTACAAGATGACGATCATCCCGGACGACGGCTCGGAAGAGGTCATCTACGACAAGATCTCGAAGCGTCAGCGTCTGCGCGTGTTCAAGCATGAAGACGGCAGTGAGCGTCTGCTCGCCGACGGCGATCATGTCGAGGTCGGCCAGCAGCTCATGGAAGGTGCTGCCGATCCGCACGAGGTGCTGCGCGTGATGGGTCCCCGTCAGGTGCAGGTCCACCTGGTCAACGAGGTCCAGGAGGTCTACCGGAGCCAGGGTGTGTCGATCCACGACAAGCACATCGAGACGATTGTTCGTCAGATGCTGCGTCGTGTGACGATCATCGATTCCGGTGCCACCGAGTTCCTGCCCGGCTCGCTCACCGAGCGTGCCGACTTCGAAGCGGCCAACCGTCGCGTCGTGGCCGAAGGTGGCGAGCCCGCTGCCGGACGTCCGGTGCTCATGGGTATCACCAAGGCATCGCTCGCAACCGAGTCCTGGTTGTCGGCGGCGTCGTTCCAGGAGACCACTCGCGTGCTCACCGATGCGGCCATCAACAGCCGTAGCGACAAGCTCGTCGGCCTCAAGGAGAACGTGATCATCGGTAAGCTCATCCCGGCCGGAACCGGTATCAACCGGTACCGGAACATCCAGGTGCAGCCGACCGAAGAAGCACGTGCAGCTGCGTACGCGGTGCCGTCTTACGACGACACCTACTACAGCCCGGACGGCACCTTCGGTGCCCCGTCGGGTGCGGCTGTCCCGCTGGACGATTACGGTTTCAGCAGCGACTACCGCTAGGTAAACGCAACCAAAAGCGGGCGCTCCCTTTCGAGGGGGCGCCCGCTTTTTTGTGTTGATACCCCCACCCCCAAATTCGCGCCACTTACCTGCGTTCGCGCCGGTTGCAACCGGCGCATGTGTTGGCAAGTGGCGCGAATTCGGTTGTGCACAGGGGCGGTTCCTATCCACAGGCTGGGCGACTGGGCCTCGTGTGAGCGCGGTTTCGGTCGGTGCCGCCGCTGAAGGTCGGTGCATGAGCGAACCCAACATCGAAGACCCCAACCTCGTCCGTCGCCGTGATGCAGTCCAGATCGGCGAACTCGACCGGCAGCTGGCCACCCGCGTCAAGACAGGTGAGATACGCCGCTTGTACCGCGGCTTCTACACCTTCAGCGCAGATCTGGCTGCGCTCGATCGTTTTGTGCGCGAAAGGGAGATCTATCGGCGGCAGGTCCTCGCGGCGGCCGACAATGGCGAGCCGGGCAAGGCGATCAGTCACTGGTCTGCCGCAGTCCTGCACGGACTACCGGCGCTTGATGGTGACCAAACCCGGGTCCACTTCACTGCAAACCGAATCGGGGGAGGCCACCGGAAGGGCCGGGCATGTGTCGTGCACGGGGCAAAATGGGAGCCCGACGAGGTGGTCACGGTTGGTGAGTTCCTGGTGACCTCGCCGGCGAGGACGGCAATCGATGTCGCGCGCTGCGGGACGTTCTTTCAGGCGGTGTGTGTGCTCGATGGTGCGATGTACGCGGGCGTGTCGCGATCCGAGCTCGAGACCGTTTTACGACGTAGCGCAGGGAGGACCGGCGTCTCGATTGCTCGCGCAGCACTCGCGGTGGCCGACGGGAAGTCCGAGAGCATTGGTGAATCCCTCTCTCGCGCATTGATGTTGAGCTTCGGTGACATACCGGTTCCACGTCTGCAGCACGAGTTCCTGACCCCCGATGGAACTTTTGTGGCCCGCACCGATTTCGACTGGGATGGTCTGGTGGCCGGCGAGTTCGACGGCTACGCGAAATACATCCGCTACCTCCGTCCCGGTGAAACGACTGAGCAGGCGTACGAGCGGGAGAAGTGGCGTGAGCAGAGGCTGCGTCGTATAGGGGTCTTTGTCGTGCGCTGGAACTGGCGCGATCTGGAGAAGCCGGAACGTCTGCACCGGATCTTGGTGGAGGCGCTGACCGTACACGGCCTGATGGCTGCTGCCTGACCCCAAATTCGCGCCACTTACCTGCGTTCGCGCCGGTTGCAACAGGCGCGAACGCAGGCAAGTGGCGCGAATTTGGGAAGGGTGGGGGACGGGGGTCAGGCGTTGTCGCGGTAGGGCAGGTACTGGACGGACCAGCGGTTGCCGTCGGGGTCGTCGAAGTAGACGAAGTGACCCCAGGGCTGGATTTGTACTTCTCCCGGGTCGACGCCGACCGAGAGGAGATGGTCGCGGGCCTTGTTGATGTCGGAGACACAGACCATCAGGCCTTTCACCGACCCGGGTTCGCCGTCGACGATTCCTTTGCCGAAAGCGATGGAGCAGGCCGATCCGGGTGGGGTCATCTGCACAAAACGGATGTCCTCGGACACGGTGTGGTCGTGGTCGGGGTTGAAGCCGATCTTTTCGTAGAAGTCCTTCGTCCGGTCGACGTCGGTGACCGGCAACGTGATGACTTCGAGTGTCCAGTCCATGATTTTCCTCCTGATTGCGGGCTCTTCGGGGACTGAAATCAGCTTCCCAGCAATTGCGGACAGTTTTGGTCCGTTGAGGTTCACGGATCTCGAATTCGGGTACGCGACCACATATGGACAGCAGCGACGTACTGATCATCGGTAGTGGACCCGGCGCGATCGGCGCAGCAGAGGGTTACCGGGACAACGGTGGCAGCGCGCATGTTCTGATGGTCACGACCGACGCCGATGCCCCCTACTTTCGTCCGCCCCTCAGCAAGGACTTTCTGCAGGGGGCGAGCGAGTTCGATGACATCACCCAGCATCCGCAACCGTGGTACGCCGACCGGGACATCGAAATGCGCACGGCCACATCGGTTGTCGGACTGGACGTCGACGCCCGGACCGCAAAACTGTCGACAAGCGAGACCGTCGACTTCGGCACCGTGATCGTGGCGACGGGTGCCAGGCCGGCGACGATGCCTGTGCCCGGCGCCGCGAATGCGCTGATACTGCGGTCGTTCGCCGAGGCCAGGGCCCTGCGCACCACCGCGCAGCAGGCCGGTTCGGCGGTGGTCATCGGTGCGGGTTTCATCGGATGCGAGGCGGCTGCATCGTTGTCGGCGCGGGGGATCACGACCACTCTCGTCGCGCCGTCACAGGTGCCCCAGGCACGACGGCTCGGTCCCGACGCCGGCAGAAAGATACTCGGGATGCTCGAAGATTCCGGTGTTCGATACGTCGGCGGGGCGACGGTCACCCGACTCGATGACGGGGTCGTGACCTTGGACGACGGCGTACGGATCGACACCGACCTGATCCTCGCGGCCACCGGCATCACGCCCTGCGTCGACATTGCGCAGGACGCGGGGCTGGCCACAGAACAGGGCCGGATCGTCGTCGACGAACACATGCGCACCAGTGCGGACGGCGTCTTTGCGGTCGGTGATGTAGCTGTCGCCCACAATCCGACGGCCGGACGCCGGATCGCGACCGAGCACTGGCAGGACGCCGCCGATCAGGGGGAAGTCGCCGGTGCCACGGCCGCCGGTGTCGAACGATCGTGGGATGCGGTTCCCGGTTTCTGGACCACCATCGGCGAACACACCCTCAAGTACGCCGCCTGGGGTGATGGCTTCGACAACGCCCATCTGATCGAACGCGACGGCGGATTCGTGGTCTGGTACCAGAGTGACGGAGTCACCGTCGGAGGTCTGACCTACAACAGCGACGAGGATTACGAGTTGGCCGAAAAGCTCGTCGCCGAACACAAACCGGCACCGGCCTGACGGCCCCCATCGAGGATCATTTGCACTATGCCAACGAGGTTCGGCAACTTGCCACCAGCTTGGTGATTCGGCTGACGTGACTTGCCGGCCTGGGTTGTAATCCGTCCATGACCTACGACACCGTGATTCGTCGCGGGCGGTGGTTCGACGGCACCGGCTCCGCGTCAGAGATCCGCGACATCGGGATCCGCGATGGCCGCATTGTCGAGATCTCCGCTGAACCTCTCGACGCGGACGGTTGCTCCGACGTCATCAACGCATCCGGTTTGTGGGTCCTGCCCGGGATGGTCGACATCCACACCCACTACGACGTGGAGGTGCTCGGAGGGCCGGAGCTGAGCGAATCGCTGCGCCACG
This sequence comes from Williamsia sp. Y721, assembly GCF_059683565.1. Lineage (NCBI taxonomy): Bacteria > Bacillati > Actinomycetota > Actinomycetes > Mycobacteriales > Nocardiaceae > Williamsia > Williamsia sp. Y721. The sequence goes on from NZ_JCASNH010000001.1 coordinate 518,589, forward strand.
GCGTCACCACGGTGTTGTTGGGCTCCTGCTCGCTGTCGACGATCCACGTGGACGCCGATGTTGCCGGTGACCTGTTCGGGCGGGTCGAGGCGATCCCGCGGCAACATGTCATCTCGAACATCGAACAACACAGAACATGGCGGACCGCGGGCGAGTACGTCGAGGCGCTCGAGTCCCTCGCCCTTGGCCCCAATGTCGCGGCCTTCATCGGGCACTCCGACATCCGCGCCGCGACGATGGGCCTCGACCGCGCCACCCGAGGCGATGTCAGGCCCACACCTGCGGAGCAACTCCGAATGGAACGCATGCTCACCGAGGCGCTGGATGCGGGCTTCCTGGGGTTGTCCTCGCAGCAGCTCCTTTTCGATAAACTCGACGGCGATGTCTGCCGGTCCCGGACGCTCCCGTCCACGTATGCGAAGCGGCGCGAGTTGCGGAAGCTCAACGCGATCCTGCGAAGCCGCAAGCGCGTCCTACAGACCGGGCCCGACATCTCACGCCCACTCAACGTGCTGTCGCAGGTGCTCACGTCACTGGGATGGGTTCGGCCACAACTGAAGACGAGCTTGCTCTCGGCGGCCGACATCAAGGCCCGCCCGGAGGTCATCCACGCCATGGGTCCCATCGCCAGGGGAGTGAACCGACTCGGCGCCGACTTCCGGTGGCAGCACCTGCCCGTTCCGTTCGAGGTGTACGCCGACGGTATGGAACTCGCCGTGTTCGAGGAGTTCGGATCCGGCGCGGCAGCGCTGCACCTGCAGGACGAGATCGATCGCAATGAGCTGATGCGCGATGAGGGTTACCGCCGCGCCTTCCGCAAGGACTACGACAAAAAGTACGGACCCCGCGTCTGGCATCGGGACTTCTTCGACGCCGAGATCGTCGAGTGCCCGGATCCCGCTGTGGTCGGGAAGACGTTCGGGCAGGTGGGTGTCGACCGCGGCGGGGTTCACCCGGTCGACGCGTACCTCGACCTCCTTCTCGAGCACGGGACGAAGGTGCGTTGGCGCACAACCATTTCCAATCACCGTCCCGAGCTCCTCAAGAAGCTGGCGAAGGAGCCGGGGATCCAGATCGGATTCTCCGACGCGGGCGCACACCTGCGGAGTATGGCGTTCTACAACTTCGGACTGCGACTGCTACGGCACGTGCATTCGGCCGCCGAAGCCGGTGAACCGTTCATGACGGTCGAACATGCGGTGCATCGGCTGACCGGCGAGCTCGCCGACTGGTATGGGATCGATGCCGGACACCTGCGCGTCGGTGACCGGGCCGACCTGTTCCTCCTCGACCCCGAGCATCTGGACGCCTCGCTCGAGGACTACCAGGAGGCCGAGGTCGAGCAGTTCGGAGGGCTGTCGCGGATGGTCAACCGCAACGACAGCACCGTCCGCGCCGTCATGGTGGGCGGTGAGACGGTGTTCACCGGAGGCCGTCCGGCAGAGGTGCTCGGACACAAGAGGTTCGGCCGTTTCCTACCCGCGAGAACAACTGAAAAGAGGTCTGAGCGTGTCAGATGACAACAAGTCCACAGTCCTGGGTCTCTGGGCAGCATTGAGCAAACGGGACTGGGAGGGGGTCAAGGGATTCGTGTCCGACGACTGCATCTACGTCGACATGCCGCTCGGACCCGCCGCCGCGGCGCGTGGGCCCGACGACATAGTCAAGCGGCTCAAGGTGGGCCTGGAGCCACTGTCCGACTACAGCAACCACGACGGTCTCCTGATCTCCAGCGGCCCCGACGTGATGTACGAGCACAGCGAGACCTGGACCTGGCCCACCGGCGAGACCGCCACACTGGCCTTCGTGACGATTCACAAGGTGTCGGGCGGCAAGATCACCCTGTGGAAGGACTACTGGGACTTCGGCGGGTTGGCATCCACCGCTCCGTCGGACTGGACGGAAAAGCTGGCCGCCTCCGACATGTCCTGGATGTACGACGCCACCGGACAGATTTGATGGCGAGCGGGCCTCAGTAGTACACCGACCCCGGCACACCGCCACCGACGGCGATCGCGTCCCCGGTGATGCCGATGCTGCGTGGCGACGCCAGGAAGGTCACCACGTCGGCGACCTCGCTGGCATCGACGATCCGCCGGATGGAGTTGGTGGCCAACGCATCTTCCAGTTCCGCGACGGGGGTGCCGGTCTCCGCCGACTGGGCGGCCAGTTGCTCGTCGAGCCGGGCGGTCCGGGTGCGACCGGGATGGACGACGGTGACGTTGATGCCGTGCGGCCCCAGTTCGTCGGCCAGGTTCTTGGTCAACGCCGACACACTGACGTTACGAATGGTCTGGGCGATCGAGTTCGCCTGTCGCGCACCGAGACCGCTGATGTTGATGATGCGGCCCCACCCCTGGTCGATGAGGTGCGGCGCAACGGCCCGCGCGGTGCGCAGGTAGCCGAGGACCTTGATCTCGACCTCGCGACGAACGACGTCGTCGGTGGTCGCGGCGAAGTCGGTCGGCGCACCTGCGCTCCACGGGGTCGCCGCCGAGTTCACCAGGATGTCGACGCCACCCAGCGCTGCAACCGTGCGAGCCACCAGATTCTGGACGGAGGCGTCGTCGCCGGTGTCGACAGGGATGGCCAAGATCCGCCGACCGGAACGTTCGGCGATGTCGGCGGCGGACTTCTCGAGCGCCTCGATACCGCGGGCGGCGATCACCACGTCGGCGCCTTCGGCGGCCAGCGCCCCCGCGATCGCCAATCCGATGCCCTTACTGCCGCCGGTGACTATCGCTCGTTTTCCGGTCAATGCCAGGTCCATCGATTCGCTCCTTGTGTTTGTTGGTACGGGTGTATTTCGGAACATACTTGCCAAGGAGTCCGGCGCCCGCCGCGGAAAGTCCTGCTGCGGCAAATGCTGCGGCCGACAAGGGGAAGACCGCTGCCGACACCGCGACCGACAGCGGGCCGGCCAAAAATCCCGCATCGTGGGTCAACCGCCACGCGGCAAGGAATTCGGCCCGCCCCGACCCCGGTGCGACATCGGCGCCGATGGTCATGATCACCCCGTTCCCGAATCCGTTTCCGATGCCCATCACGACGGCAACAGCGGCGAAACCAGCGGCGGTCGAGGTGAGGGGAAGCGTCAGATACGCCACCGCGAGCACCACGATCGACGGGATGGCCACAAACGTGCGCCCGAAGCGATCCATCAGATGTCCGGCGGGGTACGCGCACAATACGTCCGCCGCGGCGCCGACGCCGAACAACAGGCTCGCCACAGCGGGGGACAATCCGATGTGGTTGGCCCACAACGGCAGTATCGCGTCTCGCGAGCTGCGGGCCACTCCGAGCAGTAGCGATCCGGCACCGAGGGTGGCCAGCAGACGGCCGTGTTCGGAGAACACCCCTCGCAAGCTCCGCGGTGAGGCCACGGCACCGGCGCCTGGTGGATCCGGCAACCGCGCCATCATCAGTCCGGCGACGATGATGGCCGCCAGTTGAACGACAAATCCGCCCCTGGACCCCATCAGCACGATTGCGCCTGCCCCCACCAGCGGCCCGACGAAGAACCCGAACCGCATCGCCCCGCCGAACAACGACATCGCCCTCGCGCGCCAGGCGAACGGCACTGCCAGCGACAAATAGTTCTGTCGCGCCAAACCCCAGACTGCGTTGGCCAGACCCACGAGGAGGATTCCAAAGGCCAACAGCCACAGGGTGTTCACCAACAGACAGGTGAGTGCGCCTGCCGCCGCAACCGAACTGGCGGCGATGATCGACCGTCGTTCACCGATCCTCGCCACGATCTGCCCCGAACAGGTATCGCCGATGACCTGTCCGAGCCCGACGATGGCCACCATCAGCCCGGCGACCGCAACTGAGGCGCCGAGCTCGAGGGCGGACAGCACCATCACCGGTGCTGCCGCCCCCTGCCCGATCCCGTAGGCGGCGGCAGGCAGATAGACCGTACCGGCCAGTGACCGCAGTGGGCGCTCGACCGAACCCTGTCCAATCGGGTCCGCAGGCTTCGTCTCCGGCTCGGGGTCGCCGAGTGACGTCATGCCGACGTGGACACAGTCTCCCGAACCCGAGTGCCGCTCGACGGCAGCTCGATGCCGTAGTGCCCACGCAATGTCGAGGCGGTGTAGTCCTCACGGAATCGCCCGCGCGCCTGCAGGATCGGCACCACGTGGTCGACGAAGTCCTCGAGTCCGCCGGGCAGGTACGGCGGCATCACGTTGAAGCCGTCGGCGGCGCCTGCGTCGACCCAGTCGATCAGGTTGTCGGCGATCTGTTCGGGCGTACCGGCGATGCTGCGGTGACCGCGACCTCCGCCGAGGCGCCCGATGAGTTCGCGAATCGTCAGATTGCCGTTGGCGGCGAGCTGGCGGACCAGTGTCGACCTGCTCTTGTGGCCCTCGATCTCGGACTCCGGTGGTAGATCGGGGAGCTGGGCGTCGAGTGAGAGCCCGGTGAGGTCGACGTTGAAGAAGTTCGAGAGCTGGCCGAGCGCATAGTCCGGGGAGATCAGGTCGGTGAACTCCCGCTCGAGGTCAAGGGCCTCTTTCTCGGTGCTCCCGATGAACGGCACGATGCCGGGGAGGATCTGTAGATCATCGAGACTTCGGCCGTAGCGCGCCAGTCGGCCCTTCAGGTCGCGGTAGAAGTCCTGGCCCTCGGTGATGGTGCGCTGGGCGGTGAACACCACCTCGGCGTACCGGGCGGCGAGTTCTTTGCCGTCTTCCGACGATCCGGCCTGGACCAGCACCGGCCTTCCCTGCGGAGATCGCGGAGAGTTCAGCGGACCGCGTACCGAAAAGTGCTCGCCCACATGGTGGATCGGGCTGACCAGATCTGGATTCGCGAACTCGGCCCGCTCGACGTCGAGCACCACGGCATCGTCGTCCCAGCTGTCCCAGAGTCGATTGACGACGTCGACGAACTCCTGGGCCCGCCGGTATCGGCCGGCGTGATCGGGGATCGCGTCGTAGCCGAAGTTCAGTGCTTCCAGTTCCTGTCCCGACGTCACAATGTTCCAGCCTGCCCGCCCCCCGCTGATGTGCTCAAGTGATGCGAAGGCCCTGGCCAGTGTGTACGGATGGTTGTAACCCGTTGAGGCAGTCGCGATCAGCCCGACCTTGCTGGTCCCACCGGCGATGGCGGAGAGCAAAGTGATCGGTTCGAAAATCGCCTGAGTGTTCCGGCGGATGTTGGGACCGACAGCCAGGCCGTCCGCGAAGAACACGGAGTCGAGGCGACCGCGTTCGGCGATCTGGCCGAGCCTGACGAAATGGCCGACGTCGAGGATGTCCTGTTCGTCCGTCCTCGGATGGCGCCAGGCGGCCTCGTGGTGCCCGACTCCCATCAAGAAGGCGTTCAGATGTAGTTGACGAGACATGATGAGTTCCTTTGTTGTGAGAGTGATTCAGACGTTGGCGGGTGTGCGCCAACGGGAGAACCGACGTTCGAACAGAACCAGGACGAAGTTGAAGGCCAACCCGACCAGGGCGATGGTGAGGATGCCCGCGTACATCTGCGGGATCTGGAAGTTCAACTGGCTGGCCATGATCAGGTAACCCAGCCCTGACCGCGCACCGACCATCTCGGCGGCGATCAACACCAGGATCGACGCGGCCGCCGACAGTCGGATGCCGGTGAAGATGGTGGGCAGCGCGGCCGGCAGGATCACCTTCTGGAACAGCCGATAGGAGGGAAGTCCCAGGGAGCGAGCGGATTTGATCAACAGCGGGTCGACGGTCCGGACCCCGGAGATCGTATTGAGCAGGATGGGGAAGACGCAGGCGTAGATCACCAGCGCCACCTTCGAGGTCTCGCCGATGCCCAGGATGAGGACAAAGACCGGCAGCAGGGCGAGAGCGGCGGTGTTGCGGAACAACTCGAGTACCGGGTTGAGATATTGCGCCACCGGTCGGTACCAACCGATCACGATGCCGAGCGGCACCGCAACGATCACGGCGATCACAAAACCTTTGAGAGCTCGGCTAAGGCTGGCGGAGATGTGCTCCCACAATTGGCCGCTCTCGGCCAGATCCACCAGTGCTTTCACCACCACCGAGAACTCCGGCAGGAACGTCCGGTCGACGAGTCCTGCGCGTGGTGCTATCTCCCAGAAGGCGATCAGCAATGCCAGCGCGATCGTCGAACGAAAGATCCACTTGCCTGATGTGGTTGCCCCACTGAATATTTGGCGGCCCGGCGATTGGGTCGAGGGCTGCGCCGAGTCGGATGGTGCCTCGACCGGTGCTGCGGTTACTGCCTTCTCCAACGTGACACTAGACATGGGTTCCTGCTCCGATCAGTGGAATGGTCGAGCTCCGCTGCGCTTCGTCTCCGCGGGAAGTGTTCTGGACTTCAGGCCGCAACGACAGCCAGATGCGGTGCCGGTAGTCACGGAATTGTTCGGACGACCGGATGTCGTCGACTGCCTCGCGGTCGATACTGATCGAGAGGACTTCCTTGATCCGGCCCGGACGTTCGGTGAGCACGGCGACCCGTTGGCCGAGGTAGATGGCTTCGTCGATGCCGTGTGTGATGAACAGGATCGTTTTGCCGGTCGCCCGCCAGATGCGAAGAAGCTCGTCCTGCAACGATTCTCGGGTCTGCGCGTCGAGCGCGGCGAACGGTTCGTCCATCAGTAATACCTCGGGGTCGTACGCGAGGCTCCTCGCGATCGCCACGCGCTGTTTCATGCCACCCGAGAGCTCATGTGGATAGTGGTCGGCGAATCCGCCCAGACCGACCAACCCGAGGTACTCGTCGGCGATCGCGCGGCGCTGCCTGCGGGAGATCCCTTTGGCCTCCAGCCCGAACTCGATGTTGGCGCGGGCTGTGCGCCACGGCAGGAGAGCGTACTGCTGAAAGACCACGCCGCGGTCCAGGCCCGGACCCGTGATGGGTTTGCCGTCGAGCAGGATCTCGCCGGCGGTCGGCGTGGTGAGCCCGCCCACCAGGTCGAGAAGCGTGGACTTGCCACTGCCACTTGGCCCGACGAGCACCAGGAACTCACCTTCGGGGGATGCGATGCTGATGTCGTCGATGGCTACGAAGTCGGGCTTTCCGGTGGAGGAGAACGACTTTCGCACGCCTCGCAGTTCCAGTTTCGGAGTGGTCATCGCGCTGCCACCACCGCTTGGCCGTCGGGGCCCGAGTCTGGCTGGTATGTGCCGTCGGAATAGGGGTTGTCGGCGTTGGTGTACAGATCGTCCGGTGTCAGCTGACCTTCATCCAACTCGTTGTTGCGGACGAGCCAATCGATCCAGAGCTGGAACTCTTCTGGCTTGATGACTCCGCCGGGGGTCGGTATGGACGAGCTCTGCCAGTAGTCGGCCAGTGCGGGGTCTTCACCTTTTCCGCGTTTGGTGATGATGTCCTTGTATCGGGCGACCACCTCGTCGCGCGGTGTCACCTGCGTCCAGCGAATGGCGCGGGCCGTGCCCTGGACGAAGTCCTTGACGGCCTCCGGGTTCTTCTCGATGAAGTCATCGCGCAGGACGAGGCTGCCGTAGCTGAAGTCTCCGAATACCGCATCGGTGAACAGCTCCCGTAGACCGCCTGTTTCGAGAGCCTTGTCGCGGAAGATGTTGTTGAAGGCCCCGACGTCGATCTGTCCTTGACGAAGTGCGGATTCGGTGTTGATGGGCGGTACGACGAGCAGTTGCACCGATGTGATCTCCTCTTTCGAAAGCCCCTCGCGGGCAAGCCATTCACGAATGACGAACTCGGAGTGCGCCCCTAGTGTGTTGATGCCGACCTTTTTGCCGATCAGGTCGCGCGCACCGCGGATCGGGGATCCTTCGGCGACATAGAATCCGTTGTACGTCTTGTCATCGGCGCCGTAGTAGTCGACAACCGCCGTGATGGGCGAGCCGGCTGACTTCAGCTTGACGATGGCACCGTTGAAGGCCCCACCGAAGTCGGAATCCCCAGTCGCTGTGGCCTGAATCGATTGGGGCCCACTGGTTGTCTCACCGACTGATTTGATCGATACCTTGGTGAAGTAGCCCAGATCGGCCGCCAGCTCCGGGAACTGTACGGTGGCAGGCGAACCGAGGTAGCGCAGCTCCGTCTTGCCGTCTGCGGTGACGGTTGCCTCGTCGGACGAACCGCAGGCGGCAGCGCTCACTCCGACGGTCAATGCAAGTGCGGCTGCGACAATTACGCGCCACTTGTGAATGTGACTCACTGCTTTCCTTTCGATTTGTCCGATTTATTGATGCGTTCGAGAACAACGTCTGAATACGGACACAGAATTGGTGTATGGACCGATTCTCAGGCTCGGACCCCCTGGCCTCAACAACGTATTTCACATTGTGGAAGATTTGCCACGATTAAATCGTGGCGCGTATAAGTTGATCGATGTTGGTCCGTATCGGACCCTCGGCCACCACACCGCGCAGCAATTCGGCGGTCTGCCGCATCGCGGGATGGATCTGGTTGATCAGTTCATGGTTGAGCCGAACACTTCGTGCTTGTACGCCGATGGATGCCCGGACCTGACCGTCGGCGTCGAACACCGGTACCGCGATCGCGGTGACGCCGTCCGCGGAGGACACCGAGTAACCGCGCCGTCGTGATGCCTGTACGTCGGGAATGGCCGCGATACGCCGGTCCCGACGTTGACCGAAGGCCACAATCGCTTGCCCCATCGCGCTGTCCTCGAGCTTGGACCGGCGGCTCGGCAACTGATGATCGCAGAACATCGATGGCGGCCGTGCTGAATAGACCGTGACGGCCTCGCTGTGCTCAACAACCCCGAGGCTGGCGGTGATCCGGATTCCTGACGACAAACCGTGCAGGTGAGGGGCCGCGGCATCGACGTCGATCTGGCGGGCCGCTGTGTGTGCGAGCGCGGTGATCCCGTCGCCGATCCGGTACGAACTCGGCCCTTCCCGTGCCAGCAGCCGGCCACGGACAAGCGCCTGTGCGATGCGGTGCGTCGTGCTCACCGGCAGGTCAACACGGCCCGCCAGTTCGCTGATCGTGAGCGAGCGTTCCGCACCTTCCATCGCGTACAGCACCGAGATCGCGCGCTCGACCGACTGCGATCCGGTTCGCCCCGATTGCTCCGTCCCGGTCAGTTCGGTCACCTGGTCCTCCCCCCTGGAGTGTGCGTGCAGTCCTTGGTTGACATGGTGGTGCCCCCGCCGCCCGCCGCATACATTTGTGCGCGCAGTGAACCTATCTAGCCAGGGATTTCACATTGTGGAAGGCATCCTTGCCATCAACTGCACCCTCGATGATCAATTGAGTTCCATCACAGAAAGCGGATGGTCCGCCTATCGAATAAAGAATGGAAAAGCAAATGACGGCAGTTATCAACAGCGGGGAATCGGTGGCGACCAGGTTGTCGGTGGAGCCGATTGCCGGTTATATCGGTGCCGAGGTTTCGGGAGTGAGTCTGACCGAGGACTTCGATGTGCGGGCGCAACAAGAACTTCGGGACGCGCTGTATGAGTACAAGGTCTTGTTCTTTCGGGATCAGAAGATCGATCATGCGCAGCAGATCCGGTTCACGAAGTATTTCGGACCGGTGACCGATGCACATCCGCTCGGGTACACCGACAAGTCACCGGATGGTTATCCTGAAGTGCTGGAGGTGGATTCACGCACCTACGCCAGCCGGAGTGGTTCGCGGCGATACAGCTACGCCAACTTCTGGCACCAGGACGTCACAGCGCTGATCAATCCTCCGGCGGTGACCGTCCTGCGGGCCGAACTGGTTCCCGAGGTCGGCGGTGATACGACGTGGGCGGATCTCGGTGCGGCATACGACAACCTGCCGTCCTCGCTGCAGGGGTTCCTTGAAGGTCTGTACGCCGAGAACCGGTTCGGAGGGCGCGAAAAGCGCTGGGAGAGTGGCTCTGAGTCCGAGGCGCTGACCACTCAGACCCCGATCATCAGCGAACATCCTGTTATCCGTGTGCATCCGGTCACCGGCCGGCGGCTGATCTACGTCAACCCGGGATTCACCAGCCGGATCCTCGGTGTCAGCCCGTCGCAGAGCGACCGGATCCTGGACCTGCTGTTCGGGGAGATCACCAACCCGGCCATCACCGTCCGAGTTCGCTGGACGCCCGACAGCATCGGTGTCTGGGACAACCGGGCGACCATCCACCAGGCCCCGACCGACCTGGATCATCTCGACGTCGTTCGCGTTCTGCACCGCACCACCGTGGAAGGTGATGTGCCCGAAGGGGTTGGCGGCAAGCAGTCCCGATCCGTTTCGGGTGAACCATTCTTCGCGCGCAAGAGCGCCTGAGAAACAACCAGAAAGGCACCAACAGCCATGACGATCACCGAGAACATCAGCGAGAACACCACCCGGGCCGATCTCCGGTTCTTTCCCGTCGCCGGACACATCGGAGCCGAGGTTGACGGAATCGACTTGCGAGACCCCCTGACGCCGGAGCAGTCCCGGGCCCTGACGAAGGGTCTGCACCACTACAAGGTGCTGTTCTTTCGCGATCAGGACATCGATCATGCTCAGCAGATCGCGTTTTCGCGCACCTTCGGCCGGGTCACGGCATCACACCCCTACGACGATGATGCGCCCACCGAGTTCCCCGAGATCCTGAAGGTCGACAACCGGGACTACGAACGCAAGTTCGGGATCAAGGCAGCCAGCTACACCAATGAATGGCACACGGATGTAACGGCTTTGGTGAATCCGCCGGCCGTGACGATCTTGCGTGCCGACGTCACACCGGTGCGCGGGGGCGACACCAGTTGGACCAACCTGGCTGCTGCCTACGAAGGACTTCCGGACTCGCTGAAGGAACTCGTCGACGGACTGCGGGCCGAGCACCGTTTCGGTGGCAGGCACCCGATCTTCAAGTCCGACAGCAGCTATGGAGAGAAGGTGAGCAAGGCCCCGCTGATCAGTGAGCACTCGGTGGTGCGGGTCCACCCGGTGACAGGGGAGCGGATTCTGTTCGTCCAGCCCGGATTCACGAACCGGATCATCGGATTCAGCAGGCGGCAGAGTGATGCGCTCCTCGATCTGCTGTTCGAGGAGGTGTCCAGGCCGGCGTATACGGTGCGTTTCCGGTGGCTGCCGGGCAGCATCGCGGTCTGGGACAACCGTGCGACGGCACATCTGGCGCCGGGCGACATCAATCATCTGGACGTGACGCGGACGCTGTACCGCACCACCATCGAAGGTGATGTCCCGGTCGGCGTCGACGGCCGTCCATCGGTGTCCATCTCCGGCGAACAGTTCATCGGCTCATAGGCCGCGCCCACACTGACAGAGAGAAGTCCCATGACCAATCGACCACAGGTCGCCACCAGCACCGTTGTCGCGGTGCTTGCCGCCATCACGATGCTGCTCGCGTCGTGTTCGTCGGGAGCCACCGCCGAGGTGGGTGAGGACGGCAAGGTCTCGGTGCGCTACCAGGGGTGGGCGTCGCAGGTCGGATGGTCAGAACTCGCCGAATCACTCGGGTACTTCCAGAAGGTCAAACTCGAGTGGGTCGGCGACACAACCAGTGGGCCACAGGACATTCAGGCGGTCGCAACCGGTGAGGTCGATACCGGCGGCGCGTTCAACGGCTCGGTCGCCAAGCTCCAGCAGGCCGGGTCGGAGGTGACCGGGGTTCTCTCGACCAACGGGTCCGATGATCAGACGTTCCACGGCTACTACTCCCTGGAGGGCAGTGGTATCGAGACAGCGCAGGACCTGGTGGGAAAGACGTTCGGCATCAACACCCTTGGCGCCTATCACGAGTACGCCATCAAACAGTGGCTGCATCGTGAAGGTGTTTCGGACGACGACATCAAGAAGGTGGCGCTCACCGTGGTGCCGCCGATCAACACCGAACTGGCGCTCCGTCAGGGTCGGATCGAGGCCGGTAACCTCGGGACGATCTTCAAAGACGTTGCCCTGGAGAAGGGTGGCCTGCACGAAATCTTCCGGGACACGGACCTGATCGGCAGCCTCTCCATCGCCACACAGGTCTTCCGGGACGACTACATCGCCGAGAATCCAGAAGTGGTCGGGGACTACGTGCAGGGCGTCTCACGCGCGATCCGGTGGGCGCAACTGCGTCCACGGGAAGAAGTCGTCAACCGATTCGTCGAGATCATCGACGCCCGCGGTCGCAATGAGAACACCGAGTTCGTGAAGAAGTGGAAGAGTCCGGGAATTCCGGTGCCGGGCGGCGTGATCAAACCCGAAGAGTTCACCGTCTGGGTGGACGAAGCGGTTCGACTCGGTGAGCTTCCGACCGGAATCAAGGTGGAGGAGCTCTACACCAACGATTTCAATCCGTACGCGAACGGAACGTATCCGCCGGACTCGAATGAGGACGGTGTGTAGACACACACATCGCGGGGTGGTCAGGCGTCTGGGGGATTCTCCAGGCGCCTGACCTCGTTGTCGAATATCGTCGGCATCGATGACATCGCCCCCGACCCGCCGTTTTCGCGCGATCATACACATCGATCTGGATCAGTTCCAGGTCTCGGTGGAGCGCCGCCGAAACCCGGATCTGATCGGTGTACCGGTGATAGTCGGGGGCACCGGGGACCCCATGGAGCCGCGCAAAGTTGTCACGTGCGCGTCCTACGAAGCCCGTGACCTAGGGGTTCGGGCAGGTATGCCGCTGCGGTCGGCGTTTCGCAAGATGCCGGATGCCATCTACCTCCCGCTCGATCACCCTTCGTACGACGTGGCCTCGGATGAGGTGATGGCAACGCTGCGGAGCTTCGGATATCCGGTCGAGGTGATCGGCTGGGACGAAGCATTTCTCGGTGTGCCTGCCGACGACATCGACGTCGACCTGCGCGGGCTTGCCGAGACGATCCGTCTGCGCATCCTCGCCGACAACCAGCTGTCGTCGGCGGTGGGAATCAGCGACAACAAGCAACGGGCCAAGATGGCCACCGGTTTTGCCAAACGCGAACCAGACCACGTCTTTTCGCTGGACAACCAGAACTGGATGCCGATCATGGGGGCGCGTGGGGTCGGCGACCTGTGGAGTGTCGGGCCGAAGACAACAGCAAAGCTGGAGAAGCTCGGCATCATGACGGTGGCGCAGCTGGCAGCGGAGGACCGCGGCCACCTGATCGCGGAGTTCGGCCCGCATCTGGGCAACTGGCTGAATCTGCTCTCGCGCGGCGGGGGCGACATCAATGTCAGTACCGAGCCGTTCATCGCCCGCTCGCACAGCAAGGTCGAGACCTTTCCGACCGATCTCACCGATCCTGTGGAGATCGACGACGCGGTGCGCCGGCTCACCCGTGAACTGCTCGATCAGGTGATCTCCGAGCAACGCATACCTTTTCGGGTGGCGGTGACGGTGCGAACGAAGACCTTCTACACCCGCACGAAGTCGCACAAATTGCCGGCACCGACCACCGACCTTGCCGTCCTGGAACCCGCGATGCTCGATGTCCTGCACAAGTTCGAACTCGATCGCCCGATCCGGCTACTGGGGGTGCGCTTCGATCTGCTGATGCCGGCCGAGGATTGAACGTTGGAGTGCTAGCTTCACAAAGGGCGAACCCGGAAGGATGGATGTCATGCGGTGGACATTTCGATCGGTGCTGATTTCGGCAATCCTGCTGGTGGTCGGGGTCGGTGTTGCGCCGGCCGCGCATGCCGCACCGCTACCGGTGACCTACAACTTCCTGGCCGGTATCCCGGCCGAACTCGCCAATCCCGGTGGATCGCTGCCCGGATCCAACGACTACAGCTGTAAGCCGTCTGCCGAGCATCCGAATCCGGTGGTACTGGTGCACGGAACCGCGGGCAGTCAGCAGACCAACTGGATTTCGATGGTCCCGGTGCTGAAGAACGAGGGCTATTGCGTTTTCGCGCCGACGTACGGGGAGTTGTCGTCGGTGTGGCCGTCGTCGCGGATCGGTGGACTCGGCCCGAAGGACGTCAGTGCCTGGCAGCTCAAGGTTTTCGTCGACAACGTGCTCGCGCAAACCGGTGCGGAAAAGGTTGACATCGTGGGTCATTCGCAGGGCACCCAGATCCCGACGTACTGGGCCAAGTATTACGGCGGCGCCTCCAAGATCGACAGGTATGTGTCGTTGGCGCCGTACTGGCAGGGTTCCGACGACGGTGCGAGTTATTCGGACCTGACCGCGGTGTTCATCGACGGCCTGGGCCTGCCGCCGATCGCGGTCCCGGACACCGACTGCCCTGACTGTGTTGCCGCACCCGGTGACGAGTCCTTTGAAGCTGCCATCAATGCCGGCGGTGGACCGTATGTCGAGGGCATCACCTACACCAACATCGTCACCCGCTACGACCAGCTGGTAGTGCCCTATACCAGCGGGATCCTGGACGGACCGGCTGGTACCAACGTCACGAATATCGTTGTCCAGGACACCTGTTCGGCTGATCGGTCCGACCATCTGTCGATCGTCTCCAACCAACGTTCGGCCGCCATCGTCCTCAATGCGCTCGATCCGGCGCACCCCCGCGCGGTGCCCTGCCTGGCGGTGCCGCCCTACACCGGAGCCTGAGCGAGGGCGAGGAACGCGTCGAGGAGGATGCCGCAGTTCCGGCGGGATTCTTCGGCGCGCGCGGAGATCTCGGCGGTGATCTGCTGCAGGTCGATGCCGCGTTCGACCACCAACTGTCCCTCGCGGGTGGCCGCCCAGCTCGCCTGCCAGGTCGCCCAGACCGCCGGTGAGATCTCCGGATGAAACTGGACACCCAGGCTTTTCCCGAATGTGAAAGCTTGCAGCGCAGCACCATTGCGGGCAATCTCTCGTGCGCCGGGTGGGAGCGTGAATCGGTCGAAATGCATCTGCATCCACGGACCACGGGACACGAGATCCGGTGCGACGGTGTCGACCATGGTGTATCCGTGTTCCGGCATCTCGGAACGTTTGACCTTGCCGCCGAGAACCCGGGCCAGTAGCTGTCCGCCGAAGCAGACACCGAAGATCGGCACGTTGGCAGCCAGGGCTGAACGTAGGTATGCGATTTCGGCGGCGAGCCACGGAACGGAATCGTCGTACGCCGATTCCGCCGAACCCATGACGATCACGAACTCGTACGCGGTCACATCGGGGAACTCATCCGCCGGATGGACGATGTCGATCTCGTATCCGCGCTCGGCGACATGTTCGCGGAGGGTGCCGGTGTCAGCGATCCCGCGATCGGTGTCGTTGTCGTGGACAAGAAACAGCGCTCGAGTCGGAGCGGTGTCTGCGTGGGCACTGGCCCCCGATGCTGAGAACTTCACCTTGCGTACTCCTGATCGCTGGTTGCGTCACGTTCAGTATGGCCCGAACCGCTGACACCTCGCGGAACGAAAACCGTGCAAATCGCACAATAGCGACGTCGGATGGGACCTCGAAACGCGCCATTCGTTTGGTGGGACGATGGTGTGATGGCCGATACACATGAGGTGATCAATCAGGTTCCACCGCTGGTCGGGTACAACCCGGCCACCAGTCCGGCGCTGTCGGAGGCGCTGGTTCGAGAAGGTGGCGCATGGGGTTCCGACGAGGTCACGGCTCTCGGTGCCATCGCCGCATCGGCGCAGGCGCAGCGCTGGGGTGAGCTGGCCGACCGCAACGAACCGGTGCTGCGGACCCACGACCGATACGGACATCGCATCGACGAGGTCGAATACGACCCCGCTTACCACCAATTGATGGAGGTGGCGGTCGAGCACGGACTGCACGGTGCGCCGTGGGCCGACGCCCGGGCCGGTTCCCATGTGGTGCGTGCCGCCAAACTGGGGGTCTGGAACGTCGAAGCCGGACATGTCTGCCCGATTTCGATGACCTATGCCGTGGTTCCGGCGCTGCGCCACAATCCTGAACTCGCCGCGATCTACGAGCCGTTGCTGAGCTCGCGCAGCTATGACCCGACGCTGTCGGTGCCGTCGGGCAAGACCGGCCTGATCGCCGGGATGTCGATGACGGAAAAGCAGGGTGGCTCCGATGTACGGGCCAATCGGAGCACCGCGCAGCCGAATCCGGACGGCAGCTACACCTTGACCGGGCACAAATGGTTCACGTCGGCGCCGATGTCGGACCTGTTCCTGGTGCTCGCCCAGGCGCCGGGTGGATTGTCGTGTTTCTTCTTGCCGCGCGTGTTGCCGGACGGCACCCGCAACCGAATGCGTCTGCAACGGCTGAAGACCAAGCTCGGAAATCATGCCAATGCGTCCTCTGAGGTCGAATACGACGGGGCCACTGCATGGCTGGTCGGAGATGAGGGTCGCGGTGTGCGGACCATCATCGAGATGGTGAACCTGACCAGGCTCGACTGTGCGCTGGCCAGTGCAGGCAACATGCGACACGGCCTCACGCAGGCGATGCATCACGCCCAACACCGAAAAGTGTTCGGTGAGTATCTGATCGACCAGCCACTCATGCGCAATGTGCTCGCCGATCTGGCCATCGAGTCCGAGGCCGCGACGATGGTGTCGATGCGGATGGCCGGCGCCACCGATGCCGCCGAACGTGGTGACGACACCGAGGCGATGCTCCGACGGATCGGGTTGCCCGCCACGAAATACTGGTTGTGCAAGCGGGCCACCGGGCACGTGGCCGAGTCGATGGAATGCCTGGGCGGCAACGGGTATGTCGAGGACTCCGGTATGCCCAGGCTCTATCGGGAGGCGCCGCTGTACGGGATCTGGGAGGGCAGCGGCAACGTCAGCGCGCTGGACACGTTGCGCGCCATGGCCACCGCCCCGAAGTCGGTGGACGCGCTGTTCGATGAGCTGGATCGGGCCGCCGGACTCGATGAACGGTATGACAGGTACCTGACCGGATTGAAGAAGCAGTTGACCACCGCATCCGAACCCGCAGCCCGTCGAATCGCCGAGTCGATTTGTATTGCGCTGCAGGGTTCATTGCTGCTGCGACACGGTCACCCGGCCGTTGCGGAGGCATTTGCCGCCACCCGCCTCGGTGGCGACTGGGCAGGCGCGTACGGAACCCTGCCGGATGGACTGGACCTTGCACCGATCCTGGAACGCGCCCTCGTCAAGTAGCGACGAGGGGACGAGTCAATCCCGCGGTACCTGCATCTCGACCATTCGGTCGCCGGGATTCGGCGTCAATCCGATCTCGGCCCACGGGGTCTCGATGTGCAGGACGGCGTACGCCGAGGTCGGGAACCGCGGGATATCCGCGTCGGGGTCCAGCGCGAACACGGTTGCCGGCATACCTGGTTCGTGACCGACCACCAAGACCGTCGCAGCGTCGGCCGGGACGTATATCCGGATGGCCTCGCAGACGTCGTCGGGATCACCACCGTAGATGTCGTCGACGTAAGTGGTCGGTGCGGTGATGCCGGTACGTTCCAGCGTCTGGCGGGTTCTGGTGGCGGTGGAGCAGAGCACGAAGTCAACGGACAGTCCGGAGTCGACCATCCACCGTCCGGCAAGTGCGGCCTCTCGCCGGCCGCGCTCGGCCAGGGGACGTTCATGGTCCACAACACCGTCGGGATAGCCCGATTTGCCGTGCCGCATCAAAATCAATGTGCCTGTCACGTTTTCGACGGTAGCCTCACCGCGGTGAACGCACAAAGGTTCTTGGTGACCGGCAGCTCCGGACACCTCGGTGAAGCGCTGGTCCACAGCCTGCGCAGCGAGGGCAATCACGTCGTGGGACTTGACGTCTTGCCTGCCCCGACAACCACGACGGTCGGGTCGATATGTGATCGCGAGTTGGTGCATTCTGTGATGGCCGGAGTGGATGTGGTGGTGCATGCGGCCACACTGCACAAACCTCACATCAATACCCACAGCCGTGCCGACTTCATCGACGTGAACGTCTCGGGTACCACCACGCTGGTGGAGGCAGCGGCGTTCGCCGGAGTGTCCGCCTTCGTGTTCATCAGCACCACAAGCACTTTCGGGCAAGCGCTGTATCCCGGGCCAGGGGAGCCGGCAACGTGGACCACCGAGGACACCATCGGGGTGCCGCGAAACATCTACGGCGTCACCAAAGTCGCTGCCGAGGACATCTGCAGGTTGGTGCACGATGCGTCCGGTCTGCCTGTCGTGGTGTTACGAACGGCCCGTTTCTTTCCAGAGGTCGACGATCGGGCCGAGGTTCGCCGTACGTTCGACGACACGAACCTGAAGGTGAACGAGTTGCTCTACCGAAGGGTGGACATCGCCGACGTGGTCGAGGCGATCTCGTGCGCTGCGACGCGGGCGCCTGACCTCGGGTTCGCGAGATACATCGTCACCGCCACAACACCTTTTGAGCGATCCGACGTGGTCAGGTTGCGGACGGATGCACCGTCTGTGCTTGCCGCCCGGGTTCCGGAGTATGCCGCCGTGTTCGCGCGGCGCGGGTGGACGATGCTGAATTCCGTCGATCGGGTCTACGACAATCAGCGGGCCCGCGACGAACTCGGCTGGCAGCCCCGGATCGATTTCCGTAGCGCGTTGGCTGCGATCGAGGATGGCGGGGAGTACCGCAGCGATCTCGCGGTGGCAATCGGAAGGAAGGGATATCACCCGGTTTCGACCGGGCCGTACACCGAGTGAACGCGCTCAGGCGGTGCGGCGATGCCGACCGGTGGATGCGCTGCGGGCCTCGGCCAGCGCGGTGCGGAGCAGGCGGACGGTGGCGTTCCAGGCGGACGCTTCTTGTTCGAGGTGTCGTGCACACTCGGCGTGGCCGCGGACCCATTCGCGTTCGGCGTTCTCGCGCAGTTCGACGACCTCATCGAATCCGAACTCGATCAGTTCGGCCAGCGCGGTGGTGTCGGAGCAGGCCCATTCGATCTGGTCCCGGCTCAACGTCATCAGCCGTTCGAGGTCATCACGAAGCATCGCTCGCGTCGGTGCGGAAAGGCCACTCACCTGAACCAGGGTGCCCTACTTTGCGAGTAACTGCCAGTCGCCGCGCCGACCAGGCCCGTTGCCGGCGGCCGTCCCGGCGATGCTGTGGTGTTGGCCCCGCCACGCGGTAGGTTCGGGCGATGGGCCGGGCTGCGGTGGTCGGGGGTGGTGTTGCGGGATTGTCGGCAGCGATCGGTTTGGGTCGGGCCGGCTGGGACGTGGTGCTGTTCGAGCGTGCGGACGCATTCGGTGACGTCGGTGCCGGCATTGCGCTGTGGCCGAACGCGCTTGCAGCGCTTGATGATCTTGGTGTCGGAGCGCAGATCCGGAATCGGGCGATCGCGGCACGTGCCGGTCAGGTGCGGGCTCGCGACGGCAGGACGCTCATCAACGCACAGCTGACGCAGGTGACCGGACCGGATTCGGAAGTGTTTGCGATGCACCGCGCCGATCTCATCGAGGTGCTTGCCTCGGCTGTACCCGGGACGCTGTGTGTGGGCGAGCCGGTCGACGACGTGCACCCTGACGGTCGGGTCCAAACCGGGCGTGGCGTGAGCACATTCGATCTGGTGGTGGCAGCAGATGGCGTCCACAGCACGATCCGCCGAACGTGGTGGCCCGACGACGGCCGTCCGCGGGATACCGGAATACGCGTGTGGCGTTGGATCGTCGACCGACCGCCAGGTGACTTCGTCGGCGCCATCTGGGCGCAGCGCGCCGAGTTCGGTGTCGTTCCGCTACCCGGTGAACGCACGTATGTGTTCGCTGCTGCATTCGGCCGCGACCAGAGCGGCGACCTCGGCGATTTCGCGCTCTGGCCGGAGCCCGTCGCCGCTCTGGTCGCGGAAGCCGCCGGTGTCATCGAACATCGGCTTCTCGACCTGGCGGTCCCGAAGAACCTGGTACGCGGCCGTATCGCGTTGGTCGGGGATGCGGCACACACCCTGCGACCCCATCTCGGGCAGGGCGCCGGGCTGGCGATCGAGGATGCCGTTGTCCTGGCGTCCCGCGCACCGGACCTGGATTCCTACTCGCGGGTCCGCAGGCGGCGGGTCCGGGCGGTTGCGGCGGCGGCCAGAGCTGCCTCACCACTGTTGATGCCCCCGGGGTCGACCACGACCGCTCTGCGCGACGCCGTGGTGCGGGTACTGCCGGACAGGTTGGTCCTCGCGCCGCTCACGGCCATCAATCGCTGGCGTCCGCCGGGTTCGTGATCCGGTTACGGCCGACCATCACCCGCCCACGTGGTGGGTCGGCAGGGCGCCCTCGGTGCGTCCGGCCAGATCGGCGATGGTCAGCAACATCTTTCGGCTCATCACAAAGGAGATCGGTTCCAGGAACGTCGGCGAGAACCCGATTCGGCCGGAGAGTTTGTCGCCGTACGAATAGCGGCCGCGTTCGATCAGCCGACTGCGCCCGTTTCCGGTATCGACGATGTGAAAAGCCCACAGCGACTTGTCTGGTGAACGATCCGTGCCGCCGAACAGGACCAGCGACTTGTTCGGTTCGGCCATCTCCACCCGAAGGCCAGGGGCCTTGATGTGAAGCTTCACCTCGTCGCCGATCATCAGTGACTGGAATTGCGGCAGGATCGCCGCGGTGTTCCGGAGCTTGCAGCCGACGAGGTTCTCCAGGCCCTGATAGCTGTAGAACCCGCCGCGGCCCTGCCCGAGCTGGACCAACCACGGCCAGATCCGCTCGGGAGGTGCAGCGACGTCGATCGCGTGGGTGTAGCCCCATTTCGGTTGCGGTACAAGCTCATCGCCGGGATAAGTGGCCGTGATCTCGGTCGGGGTCGCGCCCCAGGTCGTCCGCTGTTTTCGCAGGGGCCGGGCCAGCAGGGCCCCGGCGATGCGAACCGCCCCGTCGACCGAACTCAGGACCATTGCCATTCGCGGATTTCGGGCAGGTCCTCAAAATGCTCGCGGACGTACTCGTGGTGTCGCTGGAGTTGGTTCTGGCAGTACTCGGCGAGTTCGGCCGTCTTCTCGGGCACTCGCCTGGTGCGTCGCAAAGCTTCGAGTACCAGGTGGTAGCGACTCATCTTGTTGAGCACGACCATGTCGAAAGGTGTTGTGGTGGTGCCCTGTTCGCTGAACCCGCGGACGTGGAACCGGTCGGCGTTGGTGCGTCCGTGGAGTTGTTGGTGGACTGCGCGCGGATAGCCGTGGAACGCGAAGACGACGTGGGTGTCGGCGGTGAACAGGTCGATGAAGGCCTGCTCGGGCAGACCGTGCGGGTGATCGTTCTGCGGCAGAAGCACCATCAGGTCAATGACATTCACCATTCGGACACGCAGCCACGGCACCCATTCGCGCAGCAAGTGGGCCGCGGCCAGGATCTCTTCGGTGGGTACGTCACCGGCGGCGGCCAGCACGATGTCGGGCTCGTCTTCGGTGCCAACCACCGAAGTCTTCTCGGTACCTGCCCATTCCCAGATCGACGCCCCGGCGGCGCAGTGCTCGTTGGCCTGCTCGAGTGTCAGGTACTGCGGATGTGACTGCTTGTCGACGACAAGCACGTTCACGTGATCCTTGCTGCGGAAGCAGTGGTCGGCAACCGACAGCAACGTGTTGGAGTCCGGCGGCAACCAGACCCGGACCACCTCGGGTGAGAGCGGGATGACGGCATCGATCATTCCCGGGCCCTGGTGGGAGAATCCGTTGTGGTCGTTGCGCCAGCAGGTACTGGTCAACAGGATGTTCAGCGAGGCGACCGGCTCGCGCCAGGGCAGGGCCACCGCATGCTGCAGCCACTTGGCGTGCTGCACCAGCATCGACACACTGACCATCGCGAACGCCTCATAGGTGGCGAACAGACCGTGCCGTCCGGTCAGCAGGTAACCCTCCAGCCAGCCCTGGCAGAGATGTTCGCTGAGAACCTCCATGACCCGACCTTCGGGGGAGAGCCCGTCGTCGAACTCGGTACGCGGTAGTTGCCAGCACCGGTCGGTCTCCTCGAAGACGGCCTGCAAGCGATTCGATGCCGTCTCGTCCGGACTGAACAGCCGGAAGTTGCCACCGTGGTCGGCATCGGAGTTGTCGCGGTAGATGTCACGCATCAGTTCACCGAGGACCTTGGTCGTCTCGTATGACGTGGCGCCGGGGGCATCGATCTGCAGTGCATACGACTCGAGCGGAGGAATCCTCAGCGGGACGAGGTTGCGGCCCCCGTTGGCGTACGGGGTCGCACCCATCCGCAGGTCGCCCGCGGGTGCGAGTTCCGCGAGTTCGCGCACGAGCGTGCCGTTGTCGTCGAACAGTTCGTCGGGGCGGTACTTGCGAAGCCAATCCTCCAGGAGTGCAAGATGTTCGGGGTTGTCACGCACCCCCGACAGCGGAACCTGATGACTCCAATGGGTGCCCTCGATCAGTTTGCCGTCGACCGTGTGTGGGCCGGTCCATCCCTTGGGGGTCCGCAAGACGATCGCCGGCCACTTGTTGCCGCTGGGCGCCCCGCCGCGGGCGTCGGCCTGGATGCTCGCGATCTCCTCGTGGGCGTCGACCAATGCCCTGGCGAGGTCGGTGAACACCTGGCGGGGGTCGTGGCCCTCGACAAACACCGGAGCCCAGCCCTGGCCGGACAGATACGCCTCGATGTCGCGGTCGCTGGTCCGGCCGAGCACTGTCGGGGCGGCGATCTTGGCCCCGTTGAGATGAAGGATGGGGAGCACCGCTCCGTCGCGTGCCGGGTTCAGGAAGGCCGGGATCTTCCACGATCCGGACAACGGGCCGGTCTCGGCCTCACCGTCGCCGACCACACAGGCGACCACCAGTTCGGGATTGTCGAAGGCCGCGCCTGCGGCGTGGATCAAGGCGTATCCGAGTTCGCCGCCTTCATGGATCGAACCCGGGGTCTGGACGCTGACATGACTGGGGACGCCGCCCGGGGTGGAGAACTGCCGGCACAGGGCGCGCACACCGGCTGCGTCGCGGGAGACGTGCGGGTAGATCTCGCTGTAGGTGCCCTCGAGGTACGTCGAGGCCACCAGCGCCGGGCCGCCGTGTCCGGGGCCGGTGATGTACAGCCACTTCGACCCGGTGTCGCGGATCCGGCGATTGATCAGTGTGTAGATCAGAGAGAGTCCGGGGCTGGTGCCCCAATGTCCCAGGAGGCGCGGCTTGATGTGTTCGTTCTTCAGCGGGTCGCGCAATAAGACGTTGTCCTGCAAGTAGATCTGGGCGACGGTCAGGTAGTTGGCAGCGTCCCACCAGCGCAGGTCGAGGTCGAGTTCTGATTCGGCGTAATCGGCCAAGGACATGGTGGCACCTCTCTGATACGGACAGTGCTTCTCGATTATCAGCCGCTGCCGCGACGATCGCAGGAGGACAAGTACCCAAATGTCGAGAGTTCATCCGAACGTCGTTGCCGATTGCCTCACAACAGGCTGCCGCTCTCAGCTTTCTGCCACCCTCGGCAAGTAATGTCGAGGCCGTGCACCTGTTCCTCCCGGCGCTGTTGGCGACGCTGTCAGCTTTGCTCGTCGCCAGCGGAACTCTCGTGCGCCAGCGCTCGTCGACCCCCTCTGGTGGCATCACCAAACGGTGGTGGCTGGGGGTGGTGATCGCGGCGGGCGGTTTCGCATTGCAGGCCGCGGCGCTGGGCATGGGATCGCTGCTTTTGGTGCAGCCGCTCATCGTGCTGTCGGTGCTGTTCGCCTTGCCGATGGAGGCCTATCTGGACCATCGGCGTCTCAATTTCCACGAGTGGAAATGGGGCATCATCCTGACGGTCTGCGTTGCGGCGTTCGTGGTGATCGCACAGCCCGAGGCAGGCTTGGGCCACGTGTCGGTGGGTACGCTCGCCGGCACGATTGTGGTGGTGATCGCCGTCCTGGCCGCGTTGGTCGTGACGTCGCGGTTCGTGTCCGCCCATCATCGAGCGCTCCTGCTCGGTTCGGCATCCGGTCTGCTCACCGGTGTGCAGGCGTTTCTGCTCAAAGGTGTGATGACCCAGCTCGAAGATGGTGTTGTCGAAATCCTGGTCCACCCCGAGGTCTATCTGATCCTGTTGGTCGCCTCCGGGTCGGTGGTCACCCAGCAGCTTGCGTTCGCAGCCCATGACCTGCAGACGTCGTTCCCCGCGATGACGGTGTGGGAGCCTGCGGTCGCCATGGCGATGGGTGTGCTGATCCTCGGCGAGCGGATCGACGTCAACTGGATCGAAGGCGTTGTGGCCGGTGTCGCGCTGGTGACGATGTTGCGGGCGGTCTTTGTGCTGGCGCGTCACGCCGCTGAACGCGAAACCGAGTTCGAAGTCGACCTGATCAAGAAGGTTGCGCCCGCGTCCGGGGGCAACGCCACGGGTCCACCGGACCACTGAACCGCCCGTAAGTCTGGAACACGTTCACCTCCAGTGGCAAGGTGGGGTGATGGCAGAGACCGAGTACGACGTCGTGGTGATCGGCGGTGGCCCAGCCGGAGAGGTGGCTGCGCAATACGCCATCGCCGGATCCTCACGAACCGCAGTGATCATCGAGCACGAACTCCTCGGCGGCGAATGCTCCTACTGGGCCTGTATGCCCAGCAAGGCGATGCTGCGACCGATCGCCGTCCACGCCGCCGCCCGCCACCTCGACGGCATCAAGGTCGGCAAGAAGATGCTCCCTGAAGAACTGTTGCGCCGCCGCGACGACTGGGTGAACGACTACGAGGACGAGGGCCAGGTGAAGTGGGCTCATGGGCTCGACATCGAGGTAGTCCGGGGTCATGGAATCCTGTCCGGGAAACGCACGGTCGAGGTCGACAACGGTGGACGCAGCAAGACCATCAAGGCCCGGCAGGCGGTGGTCGTGGCGACCGGGAGCACCCCCGTCATCCCGAGTATCTACGCCACCGCGCATCCCTGGACGTCCCGCGATGCCACCGGTGTCCGGGACATCCCGGCGTCACTCATCGTGGTCGGCGGCGGTGTGGTCGCCTGTGAAGCCGCGACATGGATGGCCGCGCTCGGCACCAAGGTCACGCTGCTGGCCCGA
Organism: Williamsia sp. Y721; assembly: GCF_059683565.1. Lineage (NCBI taxonomy): Bacteria > Bacillati > Actinomycetota > Actinomycetes > Mycobacteriales > Nocardiaceae > Williamsia > Williamsia sp. Y721. The sequence goes on from NZ_JCASNH010000001.1 coordinate 543,318, forward strand.
GGCACGTTGCTCGGCAAATCCGAGCCGTTTGCCGGCGAACTGGTCGCGCAGGGTCTGACCAACAGCGGCATCGACGTCCGGTTGGGCGTGGAGGTGACCGAGGTGGTTCGCCCGGTCGCGGCCGACACCGGGGTGGGCCGGATTCACGGTGATGCGGTGACGGTGAGGGCCGGTGGCGAGTCGATCACGGCCGACGAGATCCTGGTGGCCACCGGCAGACGCCCCGCGCGCGGCGGAATCGGGCTTGATTTGGTCAATGAAGATGCGTCGTGGCTGTATTGGGTGGGCGATGCCACTGGCGGTCCGGCGCTGACACATTGGGGTAAATACCAGGCCCGCAATGTCGGTCACACCATCGCCGCCCACGCCGAGAACCGGGTCCCGCCTGCGGTGCCCGCCGATGTACCGGTCCCACAGGTGGTGTTCACCGATCCGCAGGTGTCGAGCGTCGGGCTGACCGAACGCGAGGCGGTTGCCAAGGGAATCGACGTGGAGCTCGCCGACGTGAACATGGGCTCGGTTGCCGGTTTCGGGTTGCTCCGCGACGACGCCGAAGGCAAGGCCCGTCTGGTGATCGATCGTGGCGCGGGCGTCATCGTCGGCGCCACGTTTGTAGGACCCGAGGTCGACGAACTCGTCCATGCCGCGACCATCGCGATCGTCGGGCGAGTGCCGATTGCAACGCTGTGGCACGCGGTGCCGTCGTATCCCTCGGTGAGTGAGGTCTGGCTACGGCTACTGGAGTCGCTCGACTGACCCGTACCGAATTCGCGCCACCTGCCTGCATTCGCGCCCGTTGCAACCGGCGCGAACGCAGGCAAGCGGCGCGAATTTCGTTGGACCTACACGCGAACCGCGAACCAGCCCTGCGCCTTCTCGATGGAGGTGTCCAGGGGCTGTGGCGTCACGGTCTCGTTGCCGTCGCGAGTGAACGGTCCGTCGCCGAGCAACGCCACACCGGCGCAGGTGAATGTGCCGGTGATCGTCTCGCCGTCGAAACCGGTCAGGGTGACGTCGCAGCCGGTATGCATGCTGTCGGCGAAATACCCGCCGTCGACCTGCAGGCCCATGAAGGCGTCTTCGACCTTGTGTGGCACCTCGATGGGCAGATTGCCGTCGGCCTCGCCGTCGATGGTGATCAGGATGCCTGCCGACGGGTCACCGAAACGGATCTCGGTCTCCTTGTCGGTGGCGTCGTATTCGCCTGCGCTCGAATCGGTTTCGGCGGTGATGCACTGGGTGGTCCCGTCGGACAGTGTCACCGAATATGCCGCTGTGCCGGTGGTGTATTCGACTGATGATGTCGGTACCGTGAGGCGACCGGCGGGTGCGGCAACACCGCACCCGGTTGCGGTGCTGGTCGTCGCTTCGGTCGTTGTCGACTGGGCGACGGGGGCGCCGTCTTCGGAGCTGTCCGAACAGGCGGTGAGCAGGCCAAGGCCAAGGGCGCCCACGCCGAGTGCAGTGGTCAGACGGCGCGCAGATCGGTTGGCGGACACGAGGGTTCTCCTTGAACGATGTGTGGATCGATCAAGAACGTAACGCCCGCAGGGCGACTGTGGCCAGCAGATGAATTCGTTTGACTGTCAGCGGCCTACAGCATGGTCCCCGGATTGAGGATGCCGAGCGGATCGAGGGTGTCCTTGATGCGTCTCGTCAGTTCGATGACGTCATCGCCCAATTGATCGGGGAGCCAACCTTTTTTGAGTCGACCCACACCGTGTTCACCGGTGATGGTGCCGCCCAACGCAATCGCCAGATCCATGACCTCGCCGAATGCGGCATTGGCCCGCGCGGTCTCGTCGGCGTCGCTGGGGTTGTACACGATCAGCGGATGGGTGTTGCCGTCGCCGGCGTGTGCGATCACGGAGATGAGCACCCGGCGGTTGGCGGCGATCGCCTCGATGCCGTCGATCAGATCAGGCAGCTTGTGCAGCGGTACGCCCACGTCCTCGAGGAGCAGTGGTCCGATCTTCTCGATGGCGGGGATCGCGAATCGGCGGGCGGCGGTGAACGCCTCACCCTCGTCGGGGTCGGTGGTGGAGAACACCTCGGTGGCCCCGCAGTCGGTGAAGGCCTGCTCCATGACTGCGACCTCGGCGGCCGCAGCGGCACCGGGTGCGTCGGACTGGGCGACCAACAGTGCTCCGGCGCTGCGGTCGAGCCCCATCTTGAGGTGGTCCTCGACGGCGTTGATCGCCACCTTGTCCATGAACTCGAGCATCGCCGGGCGGATGGTCGAGGTGATGGCCAGCACTGCCTTCGATGCGGCATGAACCGATTCGAACGACGCCACCACCGTGGATGCCGGCGGTTGCGGCGGCAACAGTCGAAGTGTCACCTCGGTGATGATGCCCAGCGTGCCCTCACTGCCGACGAACAGCTTGGTCAACGACAGCCCGGCGGTGTCCTTCAGTCGCGGTCCACCGAGGCGAACCGCCCGCCCGTCGGCCAGGACCACTTCGAGTCCGAGGACGTAGTCACTGGTGACGCCGTACTTCACGCAGCACAGGCCACCGGCGTTGGTGGCGGCGTTGCCGCCGATGGAGCAGATCTCGAACGAGGACGGGTCCGGCGGATACCAGAGCCCGTGTTCTTTGACCGCGGCTTTCACCTCGGCGTTGAGCAGGCCGGGCTGGCAGATGGCGGTGCGGGTCACCGGGTCGACGGTGATGTCGCGCATCTTCTCCGTGGTCAGCACGATGCCGCCGGAGATCGCGGTGGCGCCGCCGGACAGGCCCGTTCCGGCGCCACGGGGGATCACCGGGATCTGATGCTCGGCGCACCATCGGACAGTCGCCTGGACATCGGCGGTACTGGTTGCGCGAACAACGGCGATGGCGGTGCCGGCATCGGGGTCAGCCGCCCGATCCTGCCGGTAGGCCGCGACGATGTCGGGGTCGGTGACGACCACGCCGTCCGGCAAAGCGGCCACCAGGTCTGCCACCACTGTTGTTGTCGACATGCTCGCAGCGTAATCCGCGACGCCGGAGGCGGGTGGAGAGACGGAGGTCAGGAGGAGACGAAGCGCAGCGGAGCTCGACCTTTAGGAACCGATGACCTTGCTGATGCCCTCGGCCCACTCCTTGGCCTGCACCTTCGCGGCAACCTTCGACGACATGTCGTGGCGTCCGTGCTCGCCGACCTGGCTCGCGCCGAGTTCGGTGAGCTTCTCGGCCATGATCTCGCCGCCGCGGTTGAAGGTTTCGTCGTAGACGCTGTCGCCGAGCCCGAAGACGGCAAAACGCAGTCCGGAGAGATCGGGCTTCTCGTCGTCCAGCGCTTCGGCGAACGGCTCGGCGCCGGTGGGGAGCTCGCCTTCGCCGTACGTGGAACAGACCACCACGAGAAAGTCGTCGGATGTGAGGTCTTCGACCGCGAAGTCGGACATGTCGTACATCGAGACATCGTGTTGCCCGGCCAGGACGTCGGAGATCGCATCGGACACGAGCTCCGCCGTGCCGGTCTCGCTGCCGTACAGGATCACAACAGACATTTACATCTCTTTCTACGTGGATCAGTGCCGACTGAGGTTACCCGAATGACGATTGTTCGGCCTTCGGGCAAGTCGTACCCAGTCCGTGATGCTAGCGAATCCGATCCGGTGGTCACAGGCCACCCGTAATGCTCGGTAGCCTGGGTGGATGAAACCCGACGCTGGTGACCAGCCCGAGAATGCCCGTGACCCGAAGGGTCACAAAACCGGACTGTGGCGCGAAGCCGATGCGCGAAAGGGTGATTTCATCGGCAGCTACCACAACGGCCGTCGAGAAGGATTGTGGCGGCACTACTTTCGTGACGGCACAGTGCGTTCGGAGGCGAACTATCGATTCGGCATCCTCCACGGCGAGAGCGTTTGGTACCGGGAAAACGGGGGTCTGCTGCAAAAGGGGACCTTTGTCGATGGTGAGAAGACCGGCCTCTGGGAGCGTTGGAGCCCGGAGGGAAACCTCATCGATCGTGGGCATCGGGAGGACGGCAAGAAGACAGGGGAGTGGCAGTACTTCGCCGCGGACGGATCAGTGGAACGCACCACAGTTCATCGTCCCCATTCGGCCTGAGCCGGACCGCAAGAAAATCGCCTGACATCGCATTCTGTGGTGGATAGGCTCGCAAGAGGACCCCAATGAAGGGATATGGCATGGCTGCCGATTCAGAAACCAAACGTAAGTTCCGCGAGGCTCTCGATCGCAAGAATCAGAAGGGGAAACTGGCGGAAGATCACAAGGATGCCGGCTCGAAAGCCGGTGGTCAGCACGGTGCGGAGGGTGGCCCGCACCAGTTCCGCCGTAAGACCGGGTAGTCCTCCGCGCAGGTCATCTACGAACCCTCGCATTACTAGGAAGTCCTAGTATATAGTGATCGAGACAACACGTTCGTAGATGACTTGTGAGGACCCCATGACCAGGCAAATCGACCACTTTGTGGACGGCGTCCGCACCGCTGGAACCAGCGGCCGCACCGCTGATGTGCTGAACCCGAGCACCGGCAAGGTGCAGGCCACCGTACCGATGGCCAATCAGGCCGACATCGATGCCGCTGTCGCAGGCGCGGTGCAGGCGCAGAAGGTGTGGGCCGCGTGGAACCCGCAGCGTCGCGCCCGGGTGATGATGCGGTTCGTCGACCTCGTCAACCAGAACATCGAAGAGCTCGCCGAGCTGCTCTCCATCGAGCACGGCAAGACCATCCCCGACGCCAAGGGTGACATTCAGCGCGGCGTCGAGGTCATCGAGTTCGCCATCGGCATCCCGCACCTGATCAAGGGTGAGTTCACCGAAGGTGCAGGCACCGGCATCGATGTGCACTCGATCCGCCAGCCCCTCGGCGTGGTCGCCGGCATCACGCCGTTCAACTTCCCGGCCATGATCCCGCTGTGGAAGGCCGGGCCCGCGCTTGCCTGTGGCAACGCGTTCATCCTCAAGCCCTCTGAGCGCGACCCGTCGGTGCCGGTTCGTCTGGCCGAATTGTTCCTCGAAGCCGGTCTGCCCGCCGGCGTCTTCCAGGTCATCCACGGCGACAAAGAAGCCGTCGACGGTCTGCTGCACCACAAGGACGTCCAGGCATTCGGCTTTGTCGGCAGCTCTGACATCGCGCAGTACATCTACTCCACCGCAGCTGCCAACGGTAAGCGCGCACAGTGCTTCGGTGGCGCCAAGAACCACATGATCATCCTTCCCGACGCCGATCTCGATCAGGTCGTCGATGCGCTGATCGGCGCCGGTTACGGCAGTGCAGGCGAGCGTTGCATGGCCATCTCGGTTGCCGTTCCGGTTGGAGAGGCCACTGCAAATCGCCTGCGCGAGAAGCTGATCGACAAGGTCAACGCACTGCGCGTCGGCCACAGCCACGACATCAAGGCCGACTACGGCCCACTGATCACCAAGGCAGCCCTCGAGCGCGTCAAGGACTACATCCAGCAGGGTGTCGACGCAGGCGCCGAGCTGGTCATCGACGGCCGCGAGCGTGCTGCCTCCGACCTGACCTACAACGGTGAGAGCCTCGAAGAGGGCTACTTCATCGGACCCACCCTCTTCGATCACGTGAAGAAGGACCAGACGATCTACACCGACGAGATCTTCGGACCCGTTGTCTGCATCGTCCGGGCCGCCGATTACGAAGAGGCACTGGCACTTCCGACCGACCACGAATACGGCAACGGTGTCGCGATCTTCACCCAGGACGGCGACGCCGCACGCGACTTCACCTCGCGGGTTCAGGTGGGCATGGTCGGCGTCAACGTGCCGATCCCGGTGCCCGTGGCCTACCACACCTTCGGTGGCTGGAAGCGTTCCGGATTCGGCGACCTCAACCAGCACGGGACCGCGTCGATCAACTTCTACACCAAGGTCAAGACCATCACGACCCGGTGGCCGTCGGGCATCAAGGATGGCGCCGAGTTCGTCATCCCGACCATGGACTGAGGCTTTCCGATGTCAGTTGAGACCTTCTCGCCGTTTGATCTGAGCGCGGATGACAAGGTCATCGTCGACACCGCGGCGGCCTTCGCGCGTAAGCGCTTGGCGCCCAGCGCCCTCGACTGGGATGAGCGCAAGCACTTCCCGGCCGCGGAACTGCGCGAAGCCGCCGAGCTCGGCATGGCCGGGATCTACACCAGTGAGGATGTGGGAGGAAGCGCGCTGCGTCGTCTCGACGGTGTCCGGATCTTCGAGGAGCTGGCCAAGGCCGATCCGACCACCGCCGCGTTTCTGTCGATCCACAACATGTGCACGTGGATGGTCGATTCCTACGGCACCGACGAGCAACGCCACACGTGGGCATCGAAGATGGCGTCGATGGAAGCCATCGCGAGCTATTGCCTGACCGAACCGGCCGCGGGAAGTGACGCTGCGGCGTTGCGTACCAAGGCGGTTCGGGACGGTGACCACTACATCCTCGACGGGGTGAAGCAGTTCATCTCCGGCGGTGGTGTCTCCGACGTGTACATCATCATGGCGCGCACCGGTGCCGAAGGGCCGCGTGGCATCTCGACGTTCATCGTGCCGTCGGACACCCCCGGGCTGTCTTTCGGTGCCAACGAGCAGAAGATGGGGTGGAACGCGCAGCCCACCGCGCAGGTCATCATGGAGGGTGCCCGGGTGCCGGCCGCCAATCTTCTCGGCGGAGAAGAGGGCAAGGGCTTCGGGATCGCCATGAACGGCCTGAACGGCGGCCGCATCAACATCGCGGCCTGCTCGCTCGGCGGCGCACAGGCGGCGTACAACAAGGCGATCACGTACGTTTCGGATCGAGAAGCCTTCGGCGGCAAGCTGATCAACGAGCCGACCATCCGGTTCACACTCGCCGACATGGCCACCTCGCTCGAGACGTCGCGGCTGATCCTCTGGAAGGCTGCCAGCGCACTCGACGCGGGCCATCCGGACAAGGTCGAACTATGCGCGATGGCCAAGCGCTACGTCACCGACACCTGCTTCGACGTCGCCGACCAGGCGCTGCAGTTGCACGGTGGTTATGGGTATCTGAAGGAATACGGTCTGGAGAAAATCGTCCGCGATCTCCGGGTGAACCGAATACTGGAAGGCACCAACGAGATCATGCGGGTTGTGATCGGCCGGGCAGAGGCCGACAAGTCGACAAAGGGGCAATACCTATGAGCACCATCGCGTTTCTGGGTCTGGGCCACATGGGTGGACCCATGGCCAAGAACCTGGTCAAGGCCGGACACACCGTGCACGGATTCGATCCGTCGCCCGAGGCTTCCGCGGCCGCAACGGCCAACGGCATCGAGGTGTTCGCCGGTGGGATCGAGGCGGTGGCAGACGCCGACGTCGTGATCACGATGCTGCCGCACGGCAAGGCCGTCGTCGACTGCTACTCACAGATCCTTCCGGGAACCAAAACCGGTGCGCTGCTCATCGATTCCTCGACGATTTCCGTCGAGGAGGCACGCAAGGTGCATCAGCAGGCGGCCGACCACGGTTTCGCCCAGCTCGATGCCCCCGTCTCCGGTGGGGTCAAGGGTGCCGACGCGGGCACCCTGGCCTTCATGGTCGGTGGCAGCGACGAAGCCTTCGTCACCGCGCAGAGCATTCTGGATCCGATGGCAGGCAAGGTGATCCACTGTGGTGGATCGGGTGCGGGTCAGGCCGCGAAGGTCTGCAACAACATGGTGCTCGCCGTGCAGCAGATCGCGATCGGTGAGGCATTCGTGCTCGCCGAGAAGCTGGGCCTGGAAGCTCAGGCACTCTTCGACGTGATCACCGGCGCGACCGGCAACTGCTGGGCGGTCCATACGAATTGTCCAGTGCCGGGACCGGTTCCGACATCGCCTGCGAACAACGACTTCAAGCCGGGGTTCGCCACCGCATTGATGAACAAGGACCTCGGCCTGGCCATGGCCGCGGTCGAGTCGACCGGTGCGATCGCCCCGCTTGGCGAGCACGCCGCGACGCTCTACGCCGATTACGCACAGGAGAACGGCGCCAAGGACTTCAGCGCCATCATCGAAACCCTGCGCTGATCGCCCTCGCACCACCACTTCGCTCACTGAACTCATGCCCGCGCAGTCTGCACCGCAGACCGCGCGGAGGTGAGGACAGTGAGCGAAGTTGTTTGTATCGGCGCCGATCTTGGTTGAGTGGCCCGCCACTGGTAGAGAGGTAGGTAACCGATCCAGGTGCGAGGAGAAAACCGATGACGCCCGCCAATGCCCAGAAGTTCTACATCGACGGTAAGTGGGTCGATCCCGTCGGGGCAGCGACGCTCGACGTCGTCAATCCGGCAACGGAGCGCAGTATCGCCACCATCGCGCTCGGCGATGAAAAGGACGTCGAACGGGCCGTCGCCGCGGCTCGGGCGGCTTTCGACGGCTTCGCCGCCACCAGCCGCGACGACCGAATTGCGCTGCTGGAACGGGTGATCGAGGTGTACAAGTCGCGGCTCGATGATCTGGCCGCGGCGGTGAGTGCGGAAATGGGTGCGCCGGCGAAGCTGGCCGCTGCCGCCCAGGCGCCGTCCGGGCTAGGACATCTCAAGGCCACGCTCCGGGCACTGCGGGACTACGAGTTCGAAGAGAAGCTCGGTTCGACCACTGTTGTCTACGAGCCGGTGGGGGTCTGCGCGTTCATCACCCCGTGGAACTGGCCGCTGAACCAGATCGTGGCAAAGGTGGCACCGGCGCTGGCGACCGGCTGCACGATGGTGCTCAAGCCGTCGGAGATCGCTCCGCTCAATGCTCTGGTGTTTGCCGAGATCATGCATGACGCAGGCGTACCCGCGGGTGTGTTCAACCTGGTCAACGGAGATGGTCCGACGGTTGGTGCGGCCCTGTCGTCGCATCCCGAGGTCGACATGGTCTCGTTCACCGGTTCGACCCGCGCCGGTATCGAGGTCGCCAAGAACGCCGCACCGACGGTCAAGCGGGTGGCGCAGGAACTCGGTGGCAAGTCGGCCAACATCATCGTCGACGACGACGCGTTCGCCGGGGCAGTGGCACGCGACGTCGCCGCGATGGTGGTGAACTCGGGGCAGTCCTGCAACGCCGGTTCACGCATCCTGGTGCCGGCATCGCGGATGGACGAGGCCGCCGAGATCGCCAGGACGACGGCGGCGAAGATCGTGGTCGGCGCACCCGATGGCGCCGATACCGTTATCGGACCGGTGGTTTCGAAAGCGCAGTTCGACAAGATCCAACGGCTGATCCAGGCCGGCATCGATGAGGGTGCCACGGTGGTGACCGGTGGTCCGGGCCGACCAGAAGGTGTCGAGGTGGGTTACTTCGTCAGGCCAACGGTGTTCGCCGACGTCACCAACGACATGACCATCGCCCGCGAAGAAATCTTCGGTCCGGTGATGACGCTCATCGGTTACCAGGACGAGGACGACGCCGTCCGCATCGCCAACGACTCGAATTACGGTCTGGGCGGGCTGGTTTCATCGGCCGATCCGCAGCGGGCCCGCCGCATCGCGCGCCGCATGCGGACCGGCACGGTGCACGTCAACGGGGCCCCGCTGGACCGCAGCGCCCCGTTCGGTGGCTACAAGCAGTCGGGCAACGGCCGCGAGTTCGGCAAGTTCGGGATCGAGGAGTTCCTCGAGGCGAAGGCGATCTTCGGCGACAACGACTGAGTCCGAATCTCACCCCGGCGGCATCGGTTTCTCAGATGTCGCCGGAGTGCTTGCGTACCGCGTTGATGGATTTGACCAGTGAATTGGCCTGGGACTCGGTCATTCCGACGTCACCGAAGACCTCGCGGTTGAGCGCGAGGGTTGCTTCTTCCACCGTCTCGCGCCCGGAATCGGTGATCTCGACGAGTGTGGTGCGACGGTCCGTCGGGTGCGGTACGCGGCGGACCATGCCGGCCTCTTCGAGGCGGCGGATCGCGTGGGTCACCGACGTCACGTGCACCTGGAGCCGGTCGCTGGCCTTGGTGATCGGCAATGCGCCGCGCCTGCTGAATGCCAGTAGTCGCAGGAGTTCGAATCTGGAGAAGCTCAGCCCCCAGGGCTTGAGAACCGATTCGACCCGGGCGAGCAGGATCTGATGGACACGCATCACCGACGTCACGGCCTGCATGCCGACCGCTACGTCGCCCCACCCGGCCGCCTCCCAATTTCGGCGAGCCTCGGCGATGGGGTCGTCGTCTGGGAAGTCGCTCGGCATCCTCCCATTCAACAGCAGCGGCCACGCGCGGCCGGGGAGGTCCCGACCTCAATGTCGCCACCGGTTTATGTGACAGTGAGCGTTGACACATTGTCGAGTGGCGCATAGCGTCGGGTTCAGCGAACACAACGCCACCAGGAGGCCCGATGTCAGCCCCATCCCGATCCCGATCCACATCCCAGAAGGCCGAGGTGTCCGGCGGTCGTGAAGCGATCGCCGCGAGATTGCTCAGCGGTTCGGTCAAGCGGTCGTATTCACCGATCGTCGACCTCGACTGGGACGCCCCACTCGATCCGGACAAGTACTTCCTGCCACCGCGGGTGTGCAGTCTGTACGGCACCGAGTTGTGGAACGGACTGTCCGAGGAGCAGCGGATCGAGGTGTCCCGACAAGAACTCGCCAACATCCTCTCGATCGGCATCTGGTTCGAGAACCTGCTCAATCGGTCTCTGCTGCAACGACTTCTCAAGCAGGATCCGGCGTCGTCGGTCAGTCACTACGCCCTGACCGAGATGGGCGATGAATGCCGCCACATGGTGATGTTCGGGCGGGCCATAGAACGTAGCGGCGCGCGGGCCTATGGCTTGGCGGGGTGGGAGCGAAGGCTCATGCTGGTGCTCCCGTTCGGATTGCGGGGTTCGATGATGTGGGTTGCCGCGCTGGTCGGCGAGGAGATCTTCGATGCCCTGCAGCGTGAGATGCTCGACGATCCCGAGTTGCAGCCGTTGGTCTCCCGGCTGATGCGGATCCACGTCACCGAAGAATCCCGGCACATCGGGTTCGCCAGGGACGGGATCGTCCGTCGTCGCGGCACGCGCGGGCGCTGGGAGACCTTTCTGGCCGCGAACCTGCACGGCCTGGCCGCGCTGCGGTTCAAGTACCTCTTCACCAATCCGGCCATGTACGCCCGGGCAGGCCTGGACAGAAACGAGGCCACGCAAGCCGCCCGCAGCAATCCGAACTTTCATCAGATGCAGCTGCTCGGGTTCGCCGACCTCGCGCAGTTCCTCGAGGACAACGGTCTGATGACCCGGTTCTCGCGCGGGGCGTGGCGCAAGGCGGGCTTCCTCGAATGAGCCGGTTACGAGTGGGCCTGGTCGGATCGGGACCGGCCATGTCGGCGATGGTGGAGCGGTTGCGCAGATCGCCCATCGACATCGAGTTCTCGACTGTGGCGGCGGTCGGGGAGTTCGACGCCACCACCGACCTCTGGGACAACGACGACCGCAGCCGGATCCTGATCACCTCGGACGCCGCACCCGACGACAACTACCTCGGGATCATCAGCAGTCGGCAGCCCAACCTCTTTCACGTCGATGCATCGGCGGTCGACTACATCGGTGCGGCCATCGACGAACTCGTCTTGTCCGGTTCGACCCGGGTGCAGGTGCGGATACCGATCGAACGGTCATGGCTCGGTTACGTCCGCGCCAATGGCGGTGAGCACAAACGCTCCCGTGAGCTCAAGCGGTTCGACGCCTCCGACTACGACTTCAGCTCTGCCGAGATCCGGGACGAGGGCGTCTACGACGGACCGGCGTCCATCGGTCACGAGGAGGATCAGGTGACCTCCCGGATCCGGGTCCAGGGCTATGTCGACCCCCTCGACGGCCAGTTCCACTGGGCCGGAATCGCCTTCGGTGACGAGGTCCGCGCTCTCAAGGACGCCAAGGTCACCGCGGTGGAGGTCGTGGTCGGCGATGGCGAACCGGCACCGGCCCGCCTCTCGGAGGTCACCCCGTGGGGGACCGTGCGGATCACCGGGATCGGAGCACCGCCCTATCCGCTCGACGACGCCGAGCTTCTGGTCCGCGGCTTCGGGCCTGGTTCGCAGTTGATTCCTGTACCGGGCAATTCTCCGTAGACTGGGCAGCGCGCGACCGCACGAGGTCGCGCCAGGTCGAGGAGGAACCATGGCCAAAGAAATCGACAGAGCTCGTACCCAGGCGGTCAAGCAGACCGTCTCCGCCCATCCCGGCATGGTGTTGTTCGCTCTGGCCCCGGCGGTGATCGTCTTCGGTGTCCTGTGGCTCATCACCAACTTCTGGATTGCCCTGATCGTCGGGGTGGTCGCAGGCGGCGCCGTCCTGTGGAAGCTGCTCAGCAAGTAGATGTCAGGCGCGCAACCCAGCACCAGGGTCGACAGCTGGATCTGGTCGGTCCGGCTGACCAAGACCCGGTCCGCCGCTGCCACCGCCTGTCGCGGTGGACACGTCAAGGTCAACGGAACCCCGGCCAAGCCGGCACAGCATGTGGCGATCGGCGACGAGGTCCGGATCCGGGCTGCCGGCCGCGACCGCATCGTGGAGGTCACCCGGGTCGTCTCCAAGCGGGTCGGCCCACCCGTTGCGGCGGAGTGCTTCATCGACCGCAGCCCACCTCCTCCTCCCAAAGAACTGCTCGCCGCGCTCCCGCTGCGTGATCGCGGCAGCGGTCGTCCCACCAAACGTGAACGGCGCGAGACGGACCGGCTGCTCGGCCGACCCGATGTCGGCTGATCAGTCGGTCGCAGGCGGGCACTTCTCTACACTGCAACCTGTGATGACCTCGGCGCGCAGGAATCGGATCGGGGCGGTGATGGCGGCGGCGTTCGCGGCGATGCTCATGGTGGTGGGTTGCTCCGATGACAGCTCCGCCGACACCGACCGGACAACAAAGGCGGACGCACCCACCGGTAAGGCCGGGGAGGGCCCGTTCTTCGGTGAATGTGGTGGTGTCACCACCGAGGACGTCACCGCGGTCTCCAAGATCGGCGGGCTGACGAACACGATCAACAACACGTCTGTCTGCGAATGGGTCACCGCGCAGGACCAACTCGGTCCGCAGCTGTCGTTCAATTGGTATCGCGGCAGCCCGATCGGCCGCGAACGCGCCACCATCCAGCTCTCCCGAGACGTGGTCGAGGACATCACGATCGACGGCCACACCGGGTTCATCGGCTCGAGTGAGGGCATCTGCGAGATCGGTATCGACTTCGGCGCCGACTTCTTCGAGTGGTCGGTCACCTACGGCCTGGCCTCACCGGATCAGGCATACCCGAGCCGGGCCGAGATCTGCGAAGTGGCCAAAACGCTTGCCACCCAATCGATCGAGAACGCCAAATGATCGGGCGAGGCGGGGTTCGCCGCCGAGTCGTCGGGCCGGTCCTGCTGGCTGTGCTGGCCACCGTCGCCCTGCTGGCGGGTTGTACCCGGGCGGTCGACGGGGATGCCACCGCGATCGGCGGCGGTAGCGGCACCGCCGACGGGAACGTCGACACCGACGACTACAAACGCCTCCTGTACGAGTGCGAGATCATCGCACCGGAGTCCATCGCGAACGCGGTCGGCGGCACGGTCGCAGAACCGGGCTTCTACGGTGCGATCTGCCGGTGGACGGTCAACGGCCCGGTGGTCACCGAGGTCACGTTCAACTGGTTCGAGTGGGGCGACATCGAGGTGGAGAAGTCGACGGCCAAACAACTCGGCTACACCACCGAGAACGTCAAGGTCGCCAGCGTCACAGCCTTCACGCAGGTGAACCCGGCGCGTCCGGCGGCATGCGGGATCACCGCCAGGGCGCCCGGCGGTGGGATCTACACCTGGTTCGTCGAACCGCGCAGCGCGACACCGATCGGCGATCCCTGCGCGGCGCCCACCAAGCTGATGGAGATATTGCTCGGCGGGGGACAGTGACGGGCCGGGGGATCAGTCGGGGCGTTTGGTGATGGTGACGGTCGCTGCCACCTTGTCGCCGTCGATCATCCACATCTGCAGCTGATCGGCTTCTCGTCGGCGCCGGATCGTCACCGTTGCTCCGGGCTCGATCGCACGCAGGTATTCGATGACGACGCGATGCGGGCCCTTGACGAGGTCCTCGTGGTCGAGGACCTCATCTTCGACAACGGCGAAGTATGCGGCGTTGTTCAGATGCTTGAACGGATCGAAATCGGTGGCCCGGAGAACATGCGGGCGGTCGGCCTCCGACGGCTCGGGCGCGGTTGCGGTGTTCATCGACTTCCACCGCAGTCGATGCTCGTCGGTCGACTGGCTCAGCAGATCGAACGCATCGTCGGTCAGCCGTGAAGGCAGACCCTGATCGTTGACGTTGATCCAGAACGCCTCGGTCTCGATGAGTCCGTCCTCGCGAGGCTCCGGATTGAACCGATTGGTCTCGTGGGTCGCGGTGACCCGGACCCGCATATTGGTCCAGCGGGTCGACAGCGCGCCGCACCAGCGCTCCAGCTTCACCTCCGCCGGCCAGGAGATCGGGCGGATCACGTCGATCACCGTGCGACGGACGATCCAGAACGGATCGGTGGTGTGGAAGTCGGTCGCCTCGAGGTTGTCGTTGGCGATGTCCTGCAGGTAGCGGGTCAGTCCGTCGAACCGCAAGCGCATGTACTGGTCGACATCACCTGTACGAACCCGGTAATTCGACTCGAAGTGGCGGGCGCCTTCCTTGAGATCGGGCAGCTCGATGGGGTGCAATGCAGCGTCGATCGGCGAATCCGGCATTTCGGGTCCTCTCGTTTTCCGCGGTGGCAAACCGGTGTCGCGAAGGTCCACACCAGGATCGCAGCATATGGGCTTCTCGTAATCGGGTGGGTGGCATTACCTTTGTGGGACCGGCGTAACAAAAAATGTCGAAAGATGACTTCCGACACGTCTACTCGGCCGCGGGGGATTCAGCCAAAACTCCTCGTCGCGGCCTGGTAGTTGGACGCCGGGCGAATTCAGGGTAAAAATTGGAACAGGTTCCACTTTTGGAACGAAGAGAGTAGTCGAGGTAGGGGCCGTATGGCACACGTGATCACGCAGCCTTGTTGCAACGATGCCAGTTGCATCAGCGTATGTCCGGTGAACTGCATTCACCCGACGCCGGATGAGCCGGAGTTCGCCACCGCGGAGATGTTGTACATCGATCCGGATACATGCATCGACTGTGGTGCATGCATCGATGAGTGCCCGGTTGAGGCGATCTTCCCGGACGACTCGCTCGACGAAGGCCAGGAACGCTACCTCCAGATCAACGCGGACTACTACACCGACCACGACGTGTCGGGCGGTCTGGTCGCCCCGCGCAAGAAGCCCCCGCTACCGGCAGACAAAGAACTCCACGTCGCGATCGTCGGGGCCGGGCCCGCTGCCTTCTATGCGGCGGAGGAACTGGTCCGGCACAGCTCGATCCGCGTCGACATGTTCGACCGCCTCCCCACCCCGTACGGCCTGGTCCGGGCCGGGGTCGCGCCCGACCATCCGTCGACCAAGGGCGTGGAGAAGACGTTTGCGTCCACCGCCGCCAAGCGCACCTTCGAGTACTTCCTGAATGTCGAGGTCGGCAAGCATCTCGACCACGGTGACCTGACCGACCACTACGGCGCCGTCATCTACGCCCATGGTGCATCGACCGACAAGCACCTGGGTATCGACGGTGAGGATCTGCCCGGCAGCATCGCCGCGACCGATTTTGTGGCCTGGTACAACGGGCACCCCGATTACACCGACAAAGACTTCGACCTGTCGGCGCAGCGGGTCGTCGTGGTTGGCAACGGCAACGTCGCCCTCGACGTGGCCAGGATCCTGCTGGACAGTCCCGACAAGCTCGCCAAGACCGACATCGCCGATCACGCCCTCGAGAAGCTGCGGAGCAGCAATGTCTCGGAGGTCGTCCTGCTCGGCCGTCGCGGTGTGGCACAGGGCGCGTACACCAACTCGGAGTTCCTCGCGATGGGCGACATACCCGGAGTCGACGTCATCATCGACCCCGAAGAACTGGTGCTCGACGCGGCGAACCAGGCCGCACGAGACGCCGGCACCCTCGACTCGACGATCGCCACGAAGGTGCGGATCGCCGAGGAGTTCGCCGCGCGCGTGCCCACCGAGGGCAACAAGCGGGTGGTGTTCCGGTTCCTGGTGTCGCCGCTGGCGATCAAGGGTTCGAGTGAGGGTGTCGAAACGGTCCGTTGTGCTCGCAACGAGTTCGTGAACGCTCCGGATGAGTCGGCGGACAACTCCGGCGATTCACCGCGGCCGGCATCGAGCCGGGTTGCGATCCGGCCGACGGGTGAAGAGTTCGATCTGCCTGCCGGTGTGGTCATGCGGGCAATCGGTTACACCGGTCTGCCCCTGCAGGGTGTGCCGTTCGACGGGGGTCAGGGCGTGGTGCCCAACACCGGAGGGCGCGTGCTCGAGACACCAGGCGGTGAACGACTCGAGGGCGTGTACGTCACCGGCTGGATCAAGCGCGGGGCCACCGGCGGTATCGGTATGAACCGGTTGTGCGGTCAGGAGACGGCACTCGCGGTCATCGCGGACTTCACCGAGGGCAAGCTCGCCGAGCCGGTGAAGTCGCGCGAGGAGATCCCGGCACTGATCGCGGAGCGGGGCGCCGACCGGATCGATGGCGCCGGCTGGAAGAAGATCGATCTCGCCGAACGCACCGCAGGCAAAGAGGCCGGACGACGGCGGATCAAGCTCGTCAGCATCGAGGCCATGGAGGCTGCCGCCAAGGCCTAGGCACCCGAAGTGGGGCCGGCCGGATGAATCCGGCCGGCCCCGGCAGTGTTCTGCCGAACCAGCAAGGCACGTTCTGGACGGATACGGTTACGGCCACCAGGCCCGGCACGAAAGGTCACAATGCGCGTAGCACTGCTGTCTTACCGAAGTAAGCCTCATTGTGGTGGACAGGGCGTGTACGTGCGTCATCTGTCGCGGGAGTTGGCCCTGCTGGGGCATCAGGTCGAGGTCTTCTCCGGCCAGCCGTATCCCGATCTGGACGACAAGGCGATCGCCGCGGGCGTCACGCTCACGAAGGTGCCCAGCCTGGATCTCTACAACGACGAGAATCCGTTCCGGACGCCGTGGCCGTGGGAGATCAAGAGCTGGATCGACGCCCTCGAGGTTCTGACGATGTGGACCGCGGGATTCCCGGAGCCCCTGACATTCAGCCTGCGCGCCGCTCGGCTCCTGCGGAAGCGGACCGAAGATTTCGACGTCGTCCACGACAACCAGTGCCTGGGCTACGGACTGCTGCAGATCGAGCGCGACGGGTTGCCGGTCCTGGCGACCATCCACCACCCGATCACACGGGACCGGGAGCTCGCGGTGAAGGCGGCGAAGGGCTGGCGCAAGATCACCGCGCGACGCTGGCACGGATTCCTGGCCATGCAGGGCCGGGTGGCCCGGCGGATACCACGGCTGCTCACGGTGTCGCGCAGTAGCGAGGTCGACATCCGCAAGGCCTTCAGCATCCCCGAAGGTCGCCTGACAACGATCCCGCTCGGTGTCGACACCGAGCAATTCCGACCCTCGACACAGCGGGTGCCCGGCCGCATCGTGTGTGTTGCCAGTGCGGACGCGCCGCTCAAGGGTGTGTCGTATCTGCTCGAAGCGGTGGCGAAGCTGCGTGCCGAACGGAATGTCGAGCTCAAGCTGGTGTCGAAGCTGGTGCCGGGCGGACCGTCGGACACCCGGATCGACGAGCTCTCGATCCGCGATTCGGTCGAGGTCGTCTCGGGCCTGGACGACGACGAACTCGCGGCGTTGCTGGCCTCGGCCGAGGTCGCCTGTGTGCCGTCGCTCTACGAGGGCTTCTCGTTGCCCGCGGTCGAGGCGATGAGCTGCGGGACACCGTTGGTTGCCACGCGCGCCGGTGCCATCCCCGAGGTTGTCGGGGAGGCGCAAGAAGCGGCGCTGCTTGTGCCGCCGATGGATTCGGGTGCATTGGCAACGGCTTTGGGGTCGCTGCTCGGTGACAAGGAGTTGCGGGATCGGCTCGGTGCCGGTGGTCGCGCCCGGGTCGAGGACCGGTACAGCTGGTCGGCCGTCGCGGCCAAGACCGCACAGAACTACCAGCAGGCGATCGATGAGTTCAATCAGTCAGAAACGTTCGGGCACTAGGGGGCAGCGTTGTTAACCGTTGATTTTGATCGACTCGGTGTTGGTGCGGGGTGCAAGGCGATCGACATCGGGGCCGGGCAGGGACGGCACTCGTTCGAGATGTTCCGGCGTGGCGCCGACGTGATCGCGTTCGATCAGTCGGAGAGCGACATGGCTTCGGTCGCGGAGATGTTCGACGCGATGATCGCGGAGGGGCAGGTTCCGGCCTCGTCCAAGGCCCGCGCCGAAGTCGGTGATGCACTGCGCCTTCCGTACGCCGATGGTGAGTTCGATGTGGTGCTGATGTCGGAGATCCTCGAACACATCCCGGATGACACCGACGCCATCGCGGAGATGGCGCGCATCCTGAAGCCCGGCGGGCTGGCCGCGGTGACGGTCCCGCGGTACTGGCCGGAAAAGGTCTGCTGGGCTTTCTCGGATGAGTATCACGCCAATGAGGGCGGGCACATCCGGATCTACAAGGCGTCCGAACTGGCCGAAAAACTGCGCAGCGCCGGACTCGAGGTGACCGGAACGGGACACGCGCACGCACTGCATGCGCCATATTGGTGGCTCAAATGTGCGGTGGGCGTGGAGAAGAACGACAACCCACTGGTGAAGGCCTATCACAAGCTGCTGGTGTGGGACATGATGAGCGCGCCGAAACTGACGCGGGTTGGCGAGCAGATCCTCAACCCGGTGATCGGCAAGAGCGTGATCCTGTATCTGCAGAAGCCCGCAGTCGGGTCGAGCTCCGCCTCCGGCTCCGGCCCCGGGTCGGCCTGATCCATGGCCGACCTGCCGAACCTGACGGACGCGCCGAACACTGTTGAACTGCCCAACAACCTTGACCTGCCGAACCTCGCCGGGATCCTCACGGTCGGCGAGTGGCTGGCCACCGGACGGGCCATCGCGGCGATGCAAGAGCCGACCGGTGCGTTGCCGTGGTTCCCGGGTGGACAGACAGACCCGTGGGACCACATCGAGTCGGCAATGGCGTTGTCCGCCACCGGATTGATCGCCGAGGCGGAGGCAGCCTACGAGTGGTCCCGGCGGATGCAGCGAGAAGACGGGTCCTGGCCGATCCGGCTCGTGGTCGGGGAGGTGACCGACGCCAACACCGACAGCAACTTCTGCGCGTACATCGCCGTCGGCGTCTGGCATCACTACCTGATCACCGGAGACCTCCGATTCCTGGAGAAGATGTGGCCGACGGTGTCGTCGGCGATGGACCTGATTGCCGAGTTCCAGGCATCGGGCGGGGAGTTCTATTGGGGCGCAACCCATCCCTTACCCCCGCAGACCGGTGCCCACGAGGGGATGTACCACAGCGCGCTGATCACCGGCAACGCCAGCATTCATCAGGGGCTGGGTTGCGCGATCCTGATCGGCAACGAGTTGGGCCGGCCGGTCGGTGACTGGGAAACCGCACTGCTGGCGCTTGGTCACGCGCTGCGTAGTCATCCGGAACTGTTCGAGCCCAAGCCCGAATACTCGATGGACTGGTACTACCCGGTGCTCGGCGGCGCGATCCGTGGTCGCGCCGGACAGGAACTGATCGCTGCGCGGTGGCACGACTTCGTGGTCACCGATCTGGGCATCCGCTGTGTGGATCACCGGCCGTGGGTGACCGGCGCCGAGACCTGTGAACTGGTGCTGGCCCTGGATGCCTTGGGCGACACCGCCGATGCCACGCTGCTGCTCAGTGACATGCAGCATCTGCGTGACCCCGACGGCTCGTACTGGACCGGACTGGTGTTCGCCGACGGCAAGCGCTGGCCGGTCGAGAAGAGTTGCTGGACCTCGGCTGCGGTGGTGCTTGCCGCCGATGCGCTCAGTCGCACCACCGCAGGCAACGGCATCTTCCGGGACGCCGATCAGGTGGCGACCCGGATCCGGGTGACCGGTTCGGGCGGGTGTGGTTGCGCCACTGCGTGACCGGGTTCCGGCCATCCGCGGCGCGTTGCGGTCATTCGCGTCCGATGGTGTCCAGCTCGGCGAGGTCGTCCTCGGACAGTGTGAGCCCGGCGCCTGCGATGTTCTCGCGGAGGTGCGCGATCGACGACGTGCCGGGGATCAGCAGGATGTTCGGTGATCTGTCCAGCAGCCAGGCCAGGGCAACCGACATCGGACTCGCGCCGAGCCGGGTGGCCACGGCGGAGAGCGCCGAGGACTGGAGTGGGCTGAACCCGCCGAGCGGGAAGAACGGCACGTAGGCGATGCCCTGCGCGGCGAGCTGGTCGATCAGCTCGTCGTCCAGGCGGTGGGCGAGGTTGTACATGTTCTGTACGCACACGATCGGTCCGATGCCCTGTGCTTCGGCAACCTGTTCGGGGGTGGCGTTGCTCAGGCCGAGGTGACGGATGAGGCCCTGCCGTTGGAGGTCGACGAGCGTCGTGAACGCTTCATCGACCGGGTCCGCCGCCGTCCCCTCGGCGGTGCCGAGTCGGAGGTTCACCAGATCAAGGGTCTGCAGCCCGAGCGATTCGAGGTTCTCCTCGACCTGACGACGCAGCTGATCCGGCTCTCGTGCCGTCGGCCAGCCACCCTGATCGTCGCGCTGCGCACCGACTTTCGTCATGACGTGCAGCGAGTCCGGGTAGGGGTGCAGTGCTTCGCGGATCAGCTGGTTGGTGATCCGCGGTCCGTAGGCGTCACTGGTGTCGATGTGGGTGATCCCCAGGCCGACGGCCTCGCGCAGGACGGCGATCGCGCCGTCCGGATCGGCGGGCGGGCCCATGGCCCAGGGGCCCGCGAGTTGCATAGCGCCGTAGCCGAAGCGGGTGACGGTCAGATCGCCCAGCGCCCAGGTGCCACCGGGCAGGGTTGGGGACAGTGTGCTCATGTGTCTGCAACTTTCATGTCGATCGCGCGTTGGCGCCTCGTGGCGCCGCCACTTCACGATCGTCCGGTAACTTCCTATTGGGAAGTGGGCACTTTCAAGTGCCTTGGTTACCTGTAGGTGAGGCGGAGCAGACGATGAGCACAACGACGGCGGCACAAAAACGAGAGCGGGCCAAGACCCAATACGACGCATTCCTGGATGTCTGTCCGAGCCGCAAACTGCTCGATCGGCTCTCCGACAAATGGGTCACCCTGATCCTGTGCGCGCTCGGCGGCGGGTACGGTGCCGACGAACCCCGTCCGATGCGCTTCTCGGAACTGTCCCGGGCGCTCGCGGGCGTCAGTCAGAAGATGCTCACGCAGACACTGCGTTCGCTGGAGCGGGACGGCTTCATCACGCGAACCGTCACCGCCACCGTCCCCGTCACGGTCTCCTACGAACTCACCGATCTCGGTCTGTCACTGCGTCACCTGATGAGCGGCCTGAAGAACTGGGCCGAGACGCACATGGACGAGGTGGACCAGAACCGCGCGGCACACGACGCCCGCGCGGCCTGACGGCCCGATCGCCGCGTACTCGATCAGTTGAACTGGCAGCCAGACAGGGGCTTTCCGGCGAAGCGATCGAGCAGGTAGTCGACGCCACCGCCGGGTAGTACGCCGTCGGTGATCATCGGCAGTGCGTGATTGGCGGCAGTGCCCGACAGGATCGGCGGGATGCCGTTGCTGCGGAACTCCACCGTTGCGCCCTGATCGCACCAGTTCTGTGCCATCCGCCGGGCCTGCGCGTACGGGATGACGTCATCATTGAGGCCGTTGGTCACCAGGACAGGCGAGGTCGGTGTGAGCTTGCCGATCTCCTGGTCCTCGAGAATCGCGAGCGCGGCCGGGATCCCCTTGAGATTGTCGAGCATCGACCGGCCGTCCTTGGTCAGGTCCGAGGTCGACAGGAACGGGTGGGAGAGGATGCTGTCACCGATGCACTCGGTGCTGATCTGTTTCAGGACGCTGCGGCCGAACGCGGTGACCTGACCGTCGACGATCGTGGCCAGTTCCGGGTTGCGTTCGACAAATCCGTTCAACGCGTAGCCGATCGCTCCGGCGATGAGGTTGTCGTCGATCGCGGGCAGCACGTCGAGAAGGTCTGCGGGCGGTGCGCCGGCAAACGTTCCCTTGACGTTCAGTTCCGGAGCGTAGGTCGGCTGAAGCTCTGCCGCCGATGCTGCCGCGCCACCGCCCTGGGAGTAGCCCCAGAAGGCGATGGGTGCCTCAGGGTCGTCGCCGAGCGTTAGAGCCGCCCGGGCGCCGTCGAGCATCGCGTGTGCTTCCTCGGCGCGGTTGACGTAGGTGTGAGTGCCGGGGGTGCCGAGCCCGATGTAGTCGGTCATGAAGACCCGGGCTCCCTCGGCAAGCCAGCGGTCCGCGGCGATCACTTCGTAGTTGATCGATGCGGAGAGCGGATCGTCGCTCACGCGCAGTGCGGTGGAGAAGTTGCGGGAGGGCGCACATTGGTCACCCTGGCCGACGGTTCCCGGGCCGATGACGATCGTCGGCCGGTCACCTTCACCCCGCCACGGGACCGCGGGTTCGACGAAGCTGCCGGTGACGGCGGTCGGGGTGCCGTCCTGGAGTGCGGAGGTGTACATGATCCGCTGTCCTTCGCCCGGCCACGAACCGCTGCGGCCGGGTACCGAGGCGTACAACGGCATCGACTGGGTCTTCAACACGGTCCCGGCGTCGGCGCTGATGTCTGTAGGCGGGACATAGAAGCCCCCAAAGGTGTCAGGTTCGGCCTGTGCAATCGCTGTCACCCCTGCGACCTGCACCAATCCCGCAATCGCAATCGTCGATACCAATCGAGATATCCGCATTCATCGCCCCCGTCGGCGCTCCGTCGACGGTATTACCCGCCAGTAACTTATGTGAGTCGGGACGCTATCAGAAGGATGTGTGGTCGCAAGCACACGCATGTCATAAGCGGCGCTAACCGTTGTCTCGGGTGGGTGAATGGCGGACCGGTCAATGTGGAACGTGTTATATTTCGGGAGTTCGCCAGACTGGTGTCCAGTCACCAGTCCACATCCCTTCGGTACGTCGGATTCTTTGCGGAAAGGCTGTAACCATGGACTTCGGGATCGTCCAGTTCACGAGCGATCGGGGCCTTGCGCCGTCGGTGCTCGCGCCGCTCATCGAGGAGGCGGGGTTCGATGCGTACTTCGTCCCCGAACACAGTCACATCCCCACCCGGCGCGATGCGGCCCATCCGCAGACCGGTGACTCGTCGCTGCCCGACGACCGCTACATGCGCACGCTCGATCCCTGGGTTTCCCTCAGTGGTGCGGCTGCGGTGACCTCGCGGGTCCGGCTCGGCACCGCGGTTGCGCTTCCGGTGCAGTCCGATCCGCTGACACTGGCCAAGAGCATCGCAACGCTGGACCATCTGTCCGGCGGTCGGGTGACCCTCGGCGTCGGATTCGGTTGGAACCTGGACGAACTCGGCGATCATCACGTTCCGCCGAAGCGTCGTCGGACCATGTTGCGCGAGTACATCGAGGCCATGCGGGCGCTCTGGTCGCAGGAGGAAGCCGAGTACAGCGGGGAGTTCGTGAACTTCGGGCCCTCGTGGGCCTGGCCCAAGACCGTCCAGCAGCCGGGCCCGCCGGTGCTCGTCGGGGCGTCGGGCAACGAGAAGAACTTCAAGTGGATAGCCCGCAGTGCGGACGGATGGATCACCACGCCGGGGGAGCAGGACATCGAGGGTTCGGTGAGGCTGCTGCAACAGATCTGGGTTGACGCCGGGCGTGAGGGCGCGCCGCAGATCGTGGTGCTCGACTTCAAGCCGGTCGCCGAAAAGCTCGACCAGTGGCGCGAACTCGGCGTCACCACGGTTCTGTACGGCGTGCCCGACGACAATGTCGAGAAGGCCGGTGCCTATCTGGCAAAGCTCGCAGGCAAGCTCGGCCTGCGTCCCGTCAGCGTCTAGTCGTCCACCGAGGGGATAAAACCCCTCGACCGCGTTCAATACCGCCGAACAAGCCCATATTGCCGCCGAGCGTGCCAAAGTAGCCGTAGCCCAGGAGAATTCACTCAACACCAAGGACGCTGCAGATGGATGCTCACGTCGATCTTCCGGAGCTCGGTTGCTATGGACTCGCCGGGCACGCGAACAGCCCGCGCGATCTGCTCGGCGAGGTTGCGCTCGCCGAACGTCTGGGCATCGGGTCGATCTTTCTGTCCGAGCGGTTCAACACCAAGGATGCCGCGGTGATGGCGGGTGCGGCCGGTGCGGTCAGCGAACGGATCGGGATCGCCTCGGCGGCAACCAATCACAACACCCGCCATCCGCTGGTCACGGCAACCATGGCCACGACGCTGCATCGGCTGACCGGTGGGCGCTATGCGCTGGGTCTCGGGCGCGGCTTCGACATGCTCTTCGACGTCATGGGTCTGCCGCGGGTGACGTCGGCGCAGTTGGAGGATGTGGTCGGTATCTACCGGACGCTCTGGTCCGGTGGTGCGGTGGCGGGTCACGACGGGCCTGCGGGTAAATATCCATTCCTCATGCAGGATGCGTCGTTCGATGAAGACATCCCGATCATGATGGTCGCCATCGGTGAGAAGACGCTCAAGCTCGCCGGGCGGATCGCCGATGGTGTTGTGCTGCATACCTTTTTCAGTGATGAAACGCTGCACAATGCGGTGCAGACGATCCGGAAGGCTGCTACCGAAGCGGGACGAGACCCGGCCTCGGTGCGGATCTGGTCGGTACTTGCAACGATCGAGGATTCGATTCCGGAGGAGCTTCGCCTGCGGAAACTCGTCGGACGGATGGCAACCTACCTGCAGGGTTATGGCCAGGTCCTGGTCCAGATGAACGGTTGGGATCAGAGCGACCTCGACCGGTTCCGCAATGACGAGTTCGTGCAGAACTTCGCAGGCGCCTTTGATGCGATCGGTACGGTCGACGACCTGAACCGGGTGGCCGAATTGCTCCCGGACCACTGGCTTGCCGCATCGGCCACAGGTAGTGCGAAGGCGTGTGCGGCCCGGATCGCGGACCAATTCGATTGCGGTGCCGACGGAGTCATCATGCACGGCGCGACACCCACAGAACTCATCCCGGTCATCGATGCCTGGCGCTGCGTGCGGCCTGCCGGCCGTTTCGACCACTTGCCCGCAAACCCCGGACGGGTTGCACCATGACACATGTGACCGCTCCCATCGTGACCTCACCTGATGGGCTGACCGCCCGATGGCTCTCGACCGCACTCGGAGCGACCGTCGATACCGTCACGGCGGCACCGGTCGGTACCGGACAGATCGGGACCTGCTACCGGTTGGAACTGACCGGAACGGCTGTGCCGCAGCGACTTCTTGCCAAGCTGCCCGCCGCCGACCCGGCAACGCGGGAGATGTTGTCCGGGGTGTACCGGTCCGAAGCCCGCTTCTACGCCGACATCGCGTCGACCGTCGCCGTCAAGAGTCCGCACTGTCACTATGCGGCGATCTCTGACAGTGGCGCCGATTTCACCCTGTTGCTCGAGGACATGAGTCCGTCGCAGCAGGGTGATCAGCTCACCGGATGCTCGGTTGCGCAGGCTCGGGATGCGGTGATCAATCTCGCGGGGCTCCATGGTCCGCGGTGGTGTGATCCCACACTCCTCGACGTCGACGGACTCTCGGTCAACAGCCCCGACGATGCGAAGTTGCTAGCAGAAATGTACGGTCCGGCGACCGAGATCTTCATCGACGCACTCGGAGGCCTGATCTCCGATGATGACCAGGAGACGCTCCGGAGTTGTGTTGAGGTGGCGCAAGGTTGGGCCCTGGGCCGGGCCGAGCGGTTTGCGCTGGTCCATGGCGACTACCGGCTCGACAACCTGCTCTTCCCGCCTGGCGGCGGTCAGGGAGTCACGGCCATCGACTGGCAGACCTTGAGTCTGGCGCTGCCCGCGCGCGATCTCGCCTACTTCATCGGAACCAGCCTGTCGCCGGATCTCCGGCGTGAGCACGAAGCCGGGCTTGTCGACGACTACCGCCGAGCGCTGAGTGATCACGGCGTGGCGGACTACGGCGCCGACGACTGCTGGGATGACTATCGATTCGCCATGATCCAGGGTCCGCTGATCTCGGTGTTCGGATGCGCCTACGGCACCCGGACCGATCGTGGCGACGCCATGTTCGCGGCGATGGTCGCGCGATCGTGTGCAGCGATTCGAGATCTGGGCACCCTGGAGCTGGCGCGCTCGACGCACTGATCCAAGCGTCATTGCGAACTCGGCGTGTTACCACCGAGGAACGCCACGGTTAACGCTGCAATGCCCGATTGACAGCCCTTCAGCAGCTTGGCACTATCGCATAGTGCGAGATGGCGTTCCGCAATGTCGTGTGATCGCCGCTCTAGCTGACATCAATCTGAAGGATTACAGATGACAACTCGAATACTGGAGCCGATCACCGGCCCGAGTGCCTGGCGCGGCGACGAGCTCATGAAGACAGATGAATGGATCTACCGGCTCTCCGATGCCGAGCGGATCGAGCTCGAAGAAGTCGGCCGTGCGTTCGTCGCCGATGATCCGGACCTTCGCAGCGTGAGCGCCGAGCAGTATCCACTGCCGGTCTGCGCCAAGGCGATCGAGGCCTTCGCCGCCGCAATGGACTCGGGTCGTGGGTTCGTCCTCGTGCGGGGTCTGAATACCGAGGAGTATGGCGACGCGGTCGCCGGGGCGATCTTTTTCGTGATGGGTCTGCATCTCGGGTTGCCGATGAAGCAGAACGAGGTCGGAGACCTGATCGACCATGTGATCGCGACCTCGAACAAGATGTGGTCGGATCCGTCGGCGCTACCGTCGCGCGTGCGTGACCGGCTGCCCTTCCATTCCGACAGCTCGGACGTTGTTGCGTTGATGTGTCTGCGCGGTTCGAAGTCGGGCGGCGCGAGCAGCCTGGTCAGCGGCACCACGATCTACAACGAGATCCTCGAGCGCAGACCGGATCTGGCCCCATTGCTGTTCGAGGACTGGTACTTCGACTGGTACCGGCAGGACCACGACGCTCCGGCGAAGTTCTACGTGAGCCCGATCGCGAGCTACGTCGACGGCATCTTTTCCACCTACGCGGGCAGTTCGATCATCTTCACGGCGCAGGACTACCCGGAGGTGCCGCGCCTGACGCCTGCCCAGATCGAACTTCTCGAACTGTATGACGAGATCGCGCAGGAACCGGGTCTGGCCATCGACATGGATTTTCAGCCCGGCGACGTGCAGTGGCTGCTCAATTACGCTGCGCTGCATTCGCGTACCTCGTTCGAAGACCATCCCGAACCGGAACGTCGACGTCATCTGCTGCGCCTGTGGCTCAAGCGTGATGTCGGCCGTCCGATGGTCGAGGGTTTCGGTAAGAACGTCGTGCAAGGAAGAGATGAAGCGCGCGGTGGCGATGAGTCCACGGTGGCGAGCCGAGTGAAGCACATCGCCGAAGCGGTTGTCCCTGATCTTGATTGGGGTGCATGACCGCGCTGAGATCTGCGATCTGAACACGCAGGCGCCCACCCGGATTCTTTCCGGGTGGGCGCCCCGTGGTTTCGCAGGGTCACTCCATGATGAGCACGGCCTTGCCGACAGAACCCTGTCGGACCGCGTCGATGGCCTTGTCGATGTCGGCGAATGCGAACTTGGTCATCAGTTGGTCGACTGGAAAGAGTCCGTCGTGGTGCAGCTCGAGGAGTCGTGGCAGGAATGTCTCCGGCACGCTGTTGCCCGCGGTGATGCCGGTCACGCTGCGGCCTGCGAGGATTGAGCGCCACTCGAACGACATCTCGGCACTGGCGCCGACGCCGACAACGCCGCATCGACCGAGCGGCGCCAATGCCGACACCGCGTTGCGGACGACGTCGGCGCGACCGGTGGCCTCGACCGTGTAGTCGAAACCGCCCGGCGCGATCTCGTCCAGGATCGTCAGCAGGTCCGGGTCGTCGCTGCGCACCGTGTGCGTGGCGCCGATGCGACGGGCCTGTGCGAGCTTCACGTCGCTGACGTCGACAGCCACGATCGCTCCGCACTTCTCGATGGCTGCGGCCATCACCGCTGCCGCCCCGACGCCGCCGACCCCGAACACCGCGATGGTCGAATCCGGCTGGGGGCGAAGTACGTTCATCACGGCCCCGGCACCGGTCTGGAATCCGCATCCGAAGGGTCCGGAGGTGTGGAGATCGGTGTGATCGGGGACCCGGACGACGCTGCTCCGGCGGGCGACCACGCGGGTGGCGAAGGAGGAATGTCCCAGGAAGTGCCCACCGACAGGCGAGTGCGGGTAGGCGCTGCCGCTGTAGGACAACGCCGTTGTGCCGTCCGGTCGGGAACCGATGAAGTTGTGGGTCCAGAAGTGCTCGCAGTAAGCCGGGGCGCCGGACCGGCACGGTTTGCATGTGTCGCATCGCGCGAAGGTCATCGTGACCTTGTCGCCAACGGCGAGATCGGTGACACCGGCGCCGAGGGCCTCGACGATTCCGGCACCCTCGTGCCCGAGAACCACCGGAGTGGTCATCATCGTGGCAAACTCGAGGTCGGTGCCGCAGATGCCCGAACTCGACACCCGGACGAGTACTTCTCCTGCTGCGGGGCCTTCCAGGACGAGTTCTTCTAGTTCGAAGGGGCCGCCCTCGTGGCGGACCACAGCGGCGGTGACGGCGTAAACATCAGGTTTCATTGTCTTAGAATAAGAGATGCCGTCTTGACTTGCGCGATCAAGCTGCGAGTATTTGCTTATGGTAATCGACGTACCCGAAGCTTCTCATTTCATCGCCGGTGGCTGGGTCCCGGGCGGCGGCAACCCAATCGAGCTGATCGACGCCTCGACAGAAGCAGCCTTCTTCGCCGTGGCGCGCGGGGACGCCTCGACGGTCGATGTGGCCGTTGCCGCGGCGCGTGAGGCCGCACCCGCATGGGCGGCGACCTCGGCCTCCGATCGCGGTGCCGCTCTGGCGAGATGGGCACGCGCACTGGAAGAGAACGCGGACATGCTGGCCGCACTCGAATCCCGCGACGTCGGCAAGCCGCTGTGGGGTGGTGCGATGAACATCGCCATCGCGACCTCGATCGTCGACTATTTCGCGGGTGCGGCAGACAAGCTCACCGGGGCCACGCTGCCGACTCGCACGCCCGACTTTCACGGGTACACCTTGCTTCAGCCGCTGGGCGTGTGCGCGGTCATCACACCGTGGAACGTGCCTGCAGTGTTGGCCGCCGCCAACGTTGCGCCTGCGCTCGCCGCGGGTAACACCGTGGTACTCAAGCCCTCTGAAGAGGCCCCGCGGGTCATCCTGGCCATGGCTGCGTTGGCTGCGCAGGCCGGCATCCCCTCCGGTGTGTTCAACGTGGTCACCGGACTGTCCGACGCCGGTGCCGCACTCACCGCGCATCGCGGTATCGACCACATCTCGTTTGTCGGGTCGACGGCGACAGGTCGTGCGGTCATGCACGCCGCTGCGGAGTCGTTGACACCGGTGAAGCTCGAATTGGGTGGCAAATCACCCAACGTCGTGTTCGCCGACGCCGATCTGGATGTCGCGCTGCCTGCGATCGTCGGCTCGATCACCGAGAACGCAGGCCAGAACTGTTATGCCGGTTCCCGATTGGTGGTCAGCACCGAGATCATCGGTGAGGTTCGCGAGCGGGTCGTTGAGCTGATGCGGGGCGTGCGGGTCGGTGCCTGGGAGGCAAACCTCGACATGGGTCCGTTGGTCAATCGGGTTCAGTACGAACGGGTTCAGGGATTCCTCGACGCTGCGCCGGAAGAGGGCGGAAAGATCCTCACCGGTGGTGGCAGGCCGACGGGAGTCGGGGACACCGGCTGGTTCATCGAACCGACGGTGATCGACAACGCCGAGTCGTCCTCACGGATCATTCGCGAGGAGGTCTTCGGGCCGGTACTCGCGCTGCAGACCTTCTCCACCGATGCCGAGGCGCTCGCGATCGCCAATGACACGGATTTCGGTCTGCTGGCGTCGATCTGGACCAGCGACGTCTCACGTGCACTGCGGATGGCGGCGTCCGTGCAGGCCGGTCAGGTGTCGGTGAACCAGTTCGCCGATTCCGGGGTCATCGGATTCCCGTTCAACATGAGCAAAGACAGCGGCTTCAGCAGCGGCGGGGGCTATCGCGCAATGCGCGAGTACACCCAGGAAAAGGGCGTGGCGATCCGGCTGCTGCCGGCCTGACCCGTCCGAACCCCGGTGGCGCGGCCGGGAAACACCGCGCATGAGATTCGATGCTGAAAGACCACATCATGACCGCACAGCTTGGCAACACGTCATTCGACCATCACTCCGACGAGTGCAACTCCGATCCCGTTGCGTACTACCGTGACCGGCGAGCCGGCTGCCCGGTCGGGTGGACGGACGCCCACGAGGGCTACTGGTACACCACGCGGTGGTCCGACATCGCGGCGATCGCCAGGGACGATGAGGAGTACTCCTCGGAGCGCCAGAATCCCGGTGACGGGGTCTCGTTTGTCATCCCCCGGGGCGGCGGCCTGGTGCAGTACCCCATCGAACTCGATCCACCGGCGTCGCAGCCGTACCGAGACCTGATCAATCCGCTTCTCACACCGGACGCGGTGCATGCACTCAAGCCGATGATCGCCGAGCTGACGACTCGCGTCATCGACCGGTTCATCGAGTCGGGTTCTTGCGATCTCGTCACCGATCTCACGAATCCGCTGCCGACGGCAGTCACCTTGACCTGGGTGGGATTTCCCGAGGAGGACTTCCCGCTGCTCGCCGGTCCCGTCCACGACATCTTCGCGGCTCCGGCAGGCAGCGAGCGCAGCATGCGCGGGGTCGCCGGACTGGGTTACCTCGAGCAACGGGTGCGTGAATTGCTCGCCGCGCGGCGAGCACAACCGGCCGCGGATGTCCTGACCACTCTGGTGCAGGCCGTCCACCCCGAAGGACGGCCGTTCACCGACGACGAACTGGTCTCGGTGACCTACCTGCTGGTCGCCGGAGGCGTGGACACCACCACGTCGCTGACCGGATCGACGTTGGTCTGGTTGGCCAGGAACCCCGCGCAGCGTGATCGCCTGATCTCGCAACCGGAGATCCTGGAGAACGCGACAGAGGAGTTTCTCCGGGTCTTCGCGCCCTCGCAGGCGATGGCCAGGACCGCGGTCACCGACACCACCGTCGGCGGTTGTCCGGTGCAGGCAGGCCAGAGGGTGTTGCTTCCCTGGGTGGCGGCCAATCACGATCCAGAGGTCTTCGACGAGCCAGAGTCGGTGCGGCTCGACCGCGACGCGCGCAGGCACCTGTCCTTCGGAATCGGCAGCCACCGTTGTCCCGGTGCGCATTTGGCCCGCGCGATGTTCACCGAGATGATCACTCAGGTCCTGACCCGGTTGCCCGATTACGTGATCGACGAGGACGCGGTGGTGCCCTACCCGACGCTCGGGAACCAGGCGGGCTGGGATCGGGTGCCTGCCACCTTCACACCCGGCCCGGTCGATCCGGCCACCACGTTCGCACTCGGAACCGTCCTGGTGGAATCCGTCCGACAGGTCGCCGACGGGGTCGTCGAGCTGACACTGCAGCATCCTGCGGAACAGCGACTGGCGGAGTGGACACCCGGTGCCCACCTCCCGGTGACCCTGCCATCGGGTACGCGCAGACATTACTCGCTGTGTGGTGACCCGCAGGACCTGCGCAGCTACCGAATCGCGGTGTTGCTTGAGGAATCCGGGCGGGGCGGTTCCGCCGAGATCCATCAGCGGCTCGGCGCCGGATCAACCCTGAACATCGAACCTCCGCGCAACAAGTTCCGGCTGCAGGACGCGCCGGAGTATCTCTTCATCGCCGGTGGCATCGGTGTGACTCCGATGCTGCCGATGGTGAAACATGCGCTGGCGCAGCAGGCCAGGGTCACGATGCTCTACTGCGGCCGCGGCCGCGAATCGATGGCCTACGTCGACGAATTGCGCGACCTGCTCGGCGAGTCCATGACGATCGTGGACACGGCCGAAAGTACCCGCCCGGACATCGCGTCATGGGTGAGCACAATCGGTGATGATGCGCTGATCTATTGCTGCGGTCCGTATTCGATGACCACAGCAGTCGAGAATGCCTGTCGCGCTGCGGGTTCGTCGAAGAGGTTCCGGAGAGAACACTTCGGCACGGTTCCGGACACCTCGCTCGGGACGGCGCCGAGCGTGCCGGACCGGGAGTTCTCGGTGACTTTGGCGCGCAGTGGGACAACCCTGACCGTACCCGTCGGCCGAACGCTGCTCGATGCCATATCCGTGGCGGTTCCTGGCATCTCGCGCGACTGCGAGGAAGGGTACTGCGGCGCTTGCGAGACGCGGGTACTCGCCGGGAAGCCATTGCACCGGGATTCGGTGTTGACGGAGGAAGAACGGACCGCGAACCGATCGATGATGGTTTGCGTCGGCCGCGCGTGCGGTGATGGTTTGATTCTGGACGTGTGAGTTCGGAATCAGCAGGTAAGAGATATCCGGCAGGCATGCATCGTTCGGTGCCGCAGAGACGAAGGTCCCCTACATACTTCAGTGAAGAAAGTCTAAAAGAACGTGAATAAACACGAATACGGCATATTCCTACCCATCAGCAACGGCGGCTGGATCGTCTCCGACACCGCACCGCGCATCGAGGCCACCTACGACTACAACCGCGAGGTCGCCGTGGCGGCAGATCAACTCGGGTTCGACTTCATCATGTCGCAGGGCAAATGGCGCGGATACGGTGGCCGGACTGATCATTGGGGCAGAACCCTCGAGTCGATGACGATGATGTCGGGCCTGGCCGAGGCAACCGAGCGCGTCAAGATCTGGTCGACAGTGCACACCATCCTGTTCAACCCGGCGATCGTTGCAAAGATGTTCACCACACTCGACCAGATCAGCGGTGGGCGTTGCGGCATGAACATCGTGGTCGGCTCGTTCTCTGAAGAGTTCGCACAGATGGGTATGTGGCCAGAAGAGCTCGATCATGCGGCGCGCTACCGTTATTCGGAAGAATGGGTTCAGGTTTTGCTGGCGTTGTGGAGCCAGGATGAAGTGACCCACCATGGCGAATTCTTTGATATGAATGCTTGCTCGTCGCGGCCACACCCGGCGGCGACACCGACTCTCATCTCGGCAGGACGATCACCGGCCGGTCTGCAATTCCAGGCGAAGTACTGCGACGCATCGTTTCTGTCGGCGCATGAGCTCGACGGCCTGCGAAAGGTGAGCAGGGAAGCGAAGGCGGCCGCGGTTGACCATGGACGGAGCCTTCGTGCCTACGCGATGGCGACGATCGTGATGGGCGATACGGACGCGGACGCCGAGCGCAGATTCGATGTGTACGGTGCGGGTGCGGATCAAGAAGCCCTGCGCAACATGGCGATCGCTTACGGCATGCCGGTCGACAAGAATGACGCGCCGGGGGCGAAGGCGCTGGAGCAGAGCGGCTTTCAGACCGAGGTCATCAAGGGTTCGGCGTCGACGGTCACCGAGAAGATCCACGAGATGGTCGACTACGCCGAGCTCGACGGTCTGATGTTGATCTTCCCCGACTACGTGCCCGACATGAACGCGTTCGCCGAGGCCGTTCTCCCCGCGCTGTCCAAGGTGGTGACCTCGTGAGCGCACTACCCGGCCCGATTGCCGCCGGCGCATTGCTCGTGATCGACGTGCAGAACTCCTTCGCTGATCCGGCCGTGCTCGACTGGGTCAGTGAGGAGGGTCTCGCGGCAGTCGCGTCAGCCGTCGAGCAAACGGACGTGCTCGTCGAGGCGGCCAGAGCCGCTGGTTTACAGGTGATCTGGGTTTCCCTCGTGCAGGATCGCGAGAAGCCTTGGGCGGCATCGTTGTGGCTACGCGATATCGAACCGGAGGATTGGCCCGGTCCGGCCGAACCCTGTGTCGCAGGCACATCAGGCACCGACATCTACTCGCTGCACCCGGCGCCCGGGGACTGGCATATCGCCAAGCAACGATACAGCTCATTCTTCGAGACGGACCTGCACGCCCGGTTGAGTGAAGCCGGGGTGCAGTGGCTGTTGGTTGCCGGACTGACAACCGAATGCTGCGTGCTGGCGACGGTTTTCGATGCTGCGCAGCTCGGATACCACGTCGTTCTGGCCGAGGATGCAACAGCCAGTTACGACAAGTTGACACACGAGGGTGCGCTCACCGCACTGACTCTGCACGCGGCAAAGAAGATATCCACTGCCGACGGTGTGGATGCGCTGGCGTCACACATCGCTGCGGGATCGCGGTGAGTGTGAACGAACCGGCGCAGATGGCACTGGCCTTCGATCTGTCGTTCACCCACACGGAGGGTCGCTGGGCAGTCCCGGGTTCCTGGGTCGGCGCGGACTATCCCGACGTCGGTATGTTCACGGAATTGGCCAGGACCGCCGAACGCGGCGGCATCGACATGCTGTTCTTCGGCGATGGCGTCGGGATCCCGGATACGTGGGAAGGCTCGGCCGACGCCGCGATCCGGTGGGGGATCTCGTGGCCGCGCCATGACATGTCGCCGATCATCGCCGCACTCGGTCAGGCGACATCGCGGATCGGTTTCGGACTGACGTATTCCTCGACGTACATGCATCCGTTCTACGTTGCGCGGCTGCTCAATTCGCTTGATCACGTGACCGGGGGGCGAATGGCGTTCAACGTGGTGGCCTCCGCGCGCACGTCGGATGCGGCGAACTACGGTTTCGACACGTTGATGGATCACGGTTCCCGGTATGAACGGATGGAAGAGTTCGTCGACGTCTGTCAGCGGTTGTGGGATTCGGTGGAACCCAGGGCGATCGTGCGCGATCACCAGACCCGGGTGTTCGCCGACCCGACCAAGGTTCACCGCCTCGACCACGACGGCAAACACTTCAAGGTGCGGGGTCCACTTCCGAGTGTGCCCAGTCCCCAGCGCAGACCTCTTCTGGTACAGGCCGGTTCATCGCCTCGGGGGATCGCGGCATCCGCGGCGTTCGCCGACGTGGTGTTCGGCTCCGGTGGACACCTCGATTCCCAGCGGCGACACAGATCCGAGTTGGACAAGGCTCTGGACAAGGCCGGGCGGGAGCCGACGTCGGTGGGCATCCTGTGGGCCATTCAGGTGGTACTCGGTGCGAGCAGGAGTGAGGCGATCGCCCGGCGTGAGGAGCTGCTCGGGATGCTTCCCATGGAAGGCGTCGGAGCCTATCTCTCCTACAACACCGGCTACGACTTCTCGGTGTTGCCTGCCTCTTTCGTGCTCGGTGAACTGCGGCAATCGATTGTCGACGCGCAGGGCACACAGTCGGGCTTCGTGGACCGGCTGATCTCCGACCATGGTGCCCAAACCCGTTTCAGCAGAAAGGAATTCTTCGATGAGGGCTGGCGATACTCCACCGGGTACGACCAGACCATCGCCGGAACGGCCGCTGACGTCGCCGACGAGATGGAGGGCCAATTCGAGGCGACGGGTTCGCTCGGTGGTTTCATGATCTCGAACCCGCTTCGGACGCCGGGGGCGGTGGGCGACGTGGTCGACCATCTCGTTCCTGAATTGCGGTCGCGCGGCCTTCGTCCACCCGATTACCCGGGAACGACGTTGCGTGCCAACCTGCTCGGTGCCAAACCATCGGGGGGATCTGAGAACAGCGTCTCGGTATAAGCGACACTTTCGCCGACTTGGAAGAGGCCACCCATTGCCGAGGCGACGGGTGGCCTCTTCTTTGGTTCTGGTCGAAATGTGGCAGATTCCCGCTGTCAGCAGCATCTTTCGTTACTGATGCATTACATCCCTTAATACTGTGTTTCGTCTTCGGGATGGCGTCCTCTGCCGATTGACACGGCCACGGAAACCGGAAACCATCTCATAAAGCGGTACGCCATCCCGTATTGAGTCAAAGGACAAACTCTGTGAACGCCTCCCAGTCACCCACGAGCAGTCGCTCGTCCACCCGGCAGGTCGTCGATCTGGCTGGTCGAACCCCGGCGCAGAAGCAGGGCCTGCTCTCGCATCTGATCATTCCTCGGCCGATCGCCATGATCACCACCGTCTCCGCCGACGGCACGGTCAATGTCGCGCCGTACAGCTACTACATGCCGGTCTGCGGTCAACCGCCGACGATCGCCATCACGATCGGAACCCTCCGCGAGGCAACCGACGGACCGAAGGACACCTGGGCCAACATCGAACGTACGGGTGAGTTCGTCGTCAACGTCACCGGCGGCGCCATGGCCGATCACATCGAAGCGGTCGCACGCGAATACCCAAATGACGTGTCGGAGTTGGATATCACGGGGTGGGGGACAACCGAATCCCAGGTTGTCGCCGTGCCGTCCCTCATCGACAGCCCGGCCAACCTGGAATGCCGTGTGCTAGACGTGATCGACCGGGGTGAGCCGGACGTTCGATTCTCCGGGGTACACATCGTGCTCGCCGAGGTCGTCTCGATCACCGTCGACGAATCGATACTCCTGGAACCGGATCGCATCGACCCCACACGTGTCGCGCCGGTCGGCCGGATGGGCTTCCCCCATTTCGTCCGGGCCGAAGGCGGCGCGCTGTTCCAGCAAGAACGGATTGCCTACGCGGACCTGTGATCTGCCCCCATCCCTGATCCATCTCACTCCCTTGGAGGGATTGAACAATGTCAAAATCGCGCATCATTCAAACTGCGGCGGTCGCATGCGTCGCGCTGGCCGCACTCACCGCGTGCTCGGACCGCGGTAACAGTGACACCGGCGGTGGCGGGTCCGCACAGTCGACGTCCGGATCTCAGCCCGACGTGAACGGTGACGGCAAAGTTGTTGTCGGCGTGCTCAGTCCCGGTGACCTGAACGACAACGGGTACTACGAAACGTTCGTGACGAACGCGCAGAAGGTCGTCGACGCGAATGACTGGACCCTGATCAAAGTCGGCTCGGTCAACCCGGCGGCTGTGCTCGAACAGGCTCGTAACCTGTGCAGGCAGAACGTCGACCTCATCGCGATCGCCGCGCAGGAACTCAAGGATGCGCTGCCTGCGGCGGAGGAACCGGTCTGCGCCAACACCAACTGGTATTCCCCGGCCGGCACGGGGATCACGCCGACACCCAACGTCACCGTGTCGAAGGACTTCGTCAACGAGGCCATGCTCGCCGCCGGTTACGCAAACGGCATCCTGATGCGGGAGCGGAACGCCACCAAGGCGGGTTACATTTCCGGTCCCGAGCTCGACTTCTCGGTGATGGCTGCCAAGGCGTTCGAGGCGGGGATCAAACAGCTGGTCCCGAATGCGACTCTCGCGACCACGTACACCGGTGACTTCAACGACTCTGCGAAGGCGCGGGAAGCGGCTCAGGCGCAGATCAGCCAGGGCGTCGAGGCTCTCTACCCGTATCTGGGTGGTGCGACGGACAGCGTTGGTGAGCTCGGAACCGAAGCAGGCGTCATCCTGTCGACCCCGGGTACCGACCGCTGCGGCGAGACGGCCATCAAATGGGGTGTCTCGGTGATCTTCGATCCGGGTGCATATTTCGCCGCCGCGCTGGAGAAGTTCAAGGACGGTGAGCTCAAGATGGGCGAGGTGCGCGAATGGCACATGGGCAAGGACTCTGTTCCGACCGTCAAGCTGTGTAACGGCACCGAAGCCCAGAACGCTGAACTGGCCGCCTTCATCGAGAAGATCGGTACCGGTGAGATCGTGCCGGACGACGTCGTCGCCAAGTCGGGCGTGTAGACCATGACCGGTGAGCAGGTGTGGGCGCCGGGGGATCGGACGCCGCTGACGCGGGTGGTCGAAACCGGACCGCTCTCTGAGGTTTTCGAAGTGGGAGTTCCCCCGCCTGCTCTGGCGGCCCGCGGGATCACCAAGGCATACGGGTCGGTTGTGGCTTGTGACGCCATCGACCTCTCGGCACGAACGGGTGAGATCCACGGACTGCTCGGTGAGAACGGTGCCGGCAAGTCGACCTTGATGAAGGTGCTGCTCGGGCTCGTGCAACCGGACGACGGAACGATCATGCGCAGCGGCAAGCGGGTCGAGATACGGTCGCCGTACGACGCCCTGCAACTGGGAATCGGCATGGTGCATCAGCACTTCAGCCTCATCGATGCCCTGACCGTCTGGGAGAACGTCGTTTTGGGCGAGCGCGGTGCGATTGACCGTGATCGGGCATGCAGTGAGGTCGAAGCGGTCTCGAGCCGATATGGCCTCCCGATCGATCCGATGGCGGTGGTTGGGGAGATGTCCGCCGGGCAACGCCAGCGGGTCGAGATCGTCAAGTGTCTGCGGCGGGACCCGCAGATCCTGATTCTGGACGAACCGACATCGGTGCTGACGGCGGCCGAGTCGGCCGAATTGTTCGAGGTGCTTCGCACGGTGGTCTCCACCGAAAACCGTGCCGTGGTCCTGATCAGTCACAAGTTGGCGGAGATCTCGGCCGCCACCGACCGGGTGACCGTGCTGCGCAAGGGGCGGGTGGTCTTCCGTGCCGCCACGGCCGACACGACCCCGCAGATCCTGGCGAGGCAGATGGTGGGCCGGGACGTCTCGCTCGACCACTCGGCCCCCGCACTCGGGGTCGCGCTCGATGGTGTTGCCACCCGCTCGCTCGGCGTCGACGCCCCCGAGGTCCAGGAAACCGATTCGGAGCCTGCGGTTTTGGAACTCGATGGCCTGACGATGAAGAATGCCGATGGCCGGGCCGTGCTCGACGGTGTGTCACTGCAACTTCGCAGGGGAGAGATCGTCGGGCTCTACGGCGTGGAGGGCAACGGTCAGGCAGAGCTCGGTGACGTGCTGTGCGGACTGGTGCCCTCGGTGGGAGGCGAACTCAAGGTGGCCGGACGCACCGTCCCGATGTCGAAGCCGGGCGCGCTGCGCAAAGCCGGCGTCGGTGTCATCCCCGAGGACCGGCACCGTTGCGGCGTTGTGCTCGATCTCAGCGTTGCCGACAATCTCGTGTTCAAGGACCTTGACACGTTATCGAAACGAGGATGGTTGCGACGCAGAGAGATTCGGAAGCACGCCGAGGAACTGGTTGCCCGTCACCGGATCTCGACCCCGTCGATCGACACTCCGGTTCGCAACCTCTCCGGTGGCAACCAGCAACGGGTGGTGCTGGCGCGTGAACTGGCCGCCAACCCCACAGTGCTCGTTGCGGCCCAGCCGACACACGGACTCGACATCGGCGCGATCGAGGACATGTACATGCATCTGCGTAAGGCCGCAGAACAGGGAGTCGCGGTGTTGCTGATCAGTACAGAACTCGAAGAGGTCACCGCTCTGTGCTCCCGGATCGCGGTGATCTCCGACGGTCGGATCGCCGGCGTGGTCCGGACACCCGACGCCACTGCCGAGCGGCTCGGAATGCTCTTGGGCGGTGAGGAAGCAGCATGAGTACCACATCGATCCTGGACAAGGAGCCCGCGCCGCCACCGCCGTCGAGTACTCGGCCGCCTTCGGAGTTTCTCCGACGCGCGGTGACACGGATCGCGCCGGGGCCCGGTGCGCTTGCGCAAGCGTGGCTGACGATCCTCGCGCTCGCGGTGGCGCTACTGCTCTCGACCATCCTGGTCGCGGCAACCGGCGGCTCGCCGAGCGCAGTGGCGGTTGCCCTGTTCGAGGGCAGCATGTCCGATGCCGCATCGTGGTCGCAAACACTTCTCGCCGCGGCGCCACTGCTGATCGTGGCAGTGGGTGCCTGTGTCTGTAACCGGGCGGGCGCCTTCAACATCGGTCAGGAGGGGCAGGTACTGATCGGCGCCCTGATGGCGATGTTCATCGGGCTCCGTATGTCCGGTCCGCCGATACTGGTGATCACCGTGAGCATCGTGGTCGGCGCGATCTTCGGTGGGCTGTGGGCCGGGGTCAGTTCTCTACTGCACCGTATCCGTGGTGTGAACATCGTTGTCAGCACGTTGTTGATGTCGTTCATCGCGGTCCAGGTCGTCAGCTACATGGTCAGTGTTCCGTGGCTGTTGCAGGAACCGAAGACCGACGCCTCCAGCACGGGTGCCAACCAATCGGCGCTGTTGCCCAAGGATTACCGGTTGCCTTCGGTCGGGCAGTATCCCGATCTGAGCGTCAACGTCGGACTGATCATCGGCCTCGTGCTCACCGTGATCATCGCGGTGGTACTGGCCCGCAGCCGATGGGGTTTCACCATGGGCATCGTCGGCCTGAACCCGTTGACCGCACAGCATGCGGGTGTACGGGTGGCGCTCGCCGGTGCGGTGGCTCTGATGATCTCCGGCGCCTGCGCCGGACTCGCAGGCGCGGTAGTGGTCGAGAGTTCGGTTTTCCGGCTCCAGCCCGCGGTGGCCAACAACATCGGCTGGGATGGCATGCTCATCGCACTGATCGCCCGAAACCGGCCGATGGTCGCGATTCCGGTCGCAATCGTGTTCGGCGCCTTGCGAACAGGCTCGGCATTCCTGTCGGCGACCGGCGTGCCCATCTATCTGGTGAACGTCGTGCAGTCACTGCTGGTGCTGGCATGTGTCATTGCCCCGGCACTGTCGTTCGCCAGTAACAAACTGTCGAAGAAAGCGCAGCAAGTGTCATGAGTCCAGACGACATCGGAATCATCCTGTCCAGCGCGATGCGGCTCACCGCGCCACTGGCATTCGCCGCGTGCGGCGAGTACCTGGCGGAACGCGGAGGTACCCAGAACATCTCGGTCGAGTCGATGATGTTGGCCGGCGCATTCTCGTCCATCGCGATCGCCAGTGAAACGGGCAGCGCGACCATCGGTCTGATCGGTGGTGCAATCATCGGCATGATCGTCGGTCTGATCCACGGCAACCTGTCACATCGCCTGAACGTCAACACCTTTGTGGTGGGCCTGGTGCTCAACACACTCGTCCTCGGTCTCACCACGTACCTGATCTCACTGGCCGACTTCTCGAATCATCAGGTGTCACTGATGAGCATTCCGATACTCCGGGACATACCGGTGATCGGGCAGGCATTGTTTGTCGAACGCTGGCCGATGTATCTGTTGGTGGTTCTGATCCCACTGACCTGGTGGTTGGTCGAACGTAGTCGCTGGGGCCTCAATCTGCGCGCCATCGGTGACAACCCGCAGGCCGCCGACGCGACCGGTCTGGACGTGAACAGGCTGCGCAGGCAGGCATTGCTGTGGTGTGGGCTCTGCTCGGGTCTGGGTGGGGCGTATCTGGCCGTCGGCGAAGTCGGTTCGTTCAACGCGAACATGACCGGAGGTCGCGGCTTCATCGTTCTGGCCGCCGTCATCTTCGGTGCGTGGCGCTTGCGCCGCACGCTGCTCGGATGCCTGCTCTTCGGATTCGCCGATGCGCTCCGGCTCGCATTGCCCGCCTTGGGATTCGAGCTCAATTCGCAGATGTTGATCGCGGCACCGTATGTGCTCGCGCTGGTCGCGATGGTGGTGATCAGCGGCGCGCTGCGAGAACCGAGAGCGCTGGGCAAACCATTCGTTCGAGGCATCGTCTAGATGTAGGGGTCGGCCCTTGACGGGGTCGACCCCGCCTCGTATCTGAAGCGAATCCACCGATTGTCGGGCAGTCAACGCGAATGTTGGCCCTGGCAACGGTGATTCGACGCGGGCCCACGACCCGCTGACGTCACTCAACGAGGAGTATCACGCAGTGCACGATGAATCATGAGATGGGCCGATTCATGAGATGGTCCCCGGTGTTTATGAGTTGGGGCGACCCGACATGACGCATACGGAAGAACAGGCGTTCGTCCCGGTGCCCGGCGACCGCCCGGCCCGCCGATACCGGTGGGTGGTCCTGGCTGCGGGCGTCTTCGCCCAGGCATCTGCGGCTTCGGTGCTACAGGGCATGCCCAGTTTGTCGCCGATCCTGCGTTCCCGGTTCTCGCTGTCGTTGACCGAACTCGGGTTCGTGTTGGCCGCCAGCACGATCGGGTTGCTGCTGTTCCTCGTACCCTGGGGCCTGCTCGCCGACCGGATCGGTGAGCGTCGGGTGATGACGGTCGGTCTCT
Source organism: Williamsia sp. Y721 (assembly GCF_059683565.1). Taxonomy (NCBI): domain Bacteria; kingdom Bacillati; phylum Actinomycetota; class Actinomycetes; order Mycobacteriales; family Nocardiaceae; genus Williamsia; species Williamsia sp. Y721. The sequence goes on from NZ_JCASNH010000001.1 coordinate 585,107, forward strand.
TTCTCAGTGCCGCGGCCCTGGTCTGTGCCGCAGTCTCGACAACGGTGTGGGCGTTGATGGTGTCGATGGTTCTGGCGGGCGCCGCCTGCGCAAGCGTGAACGCTGCCAGCGGGCGTGCGGTCATCCTGTGGTTCCCGCGCTCCGAGCGTGGTCTGGCGATGGGAGCGCGGCAGACGGCGATCCCACTCGGTGCGGCAGTGGCATCGCTGACTTTGCCTGCCGTCGCGGGGATGTGGGGGCTCGCGGGCGCTTTGCTGGTCGCGGCGGGAGCCTGCGGTGCCGGCGCAATTGTGGTGTGGATATTCGTCCGCGATCCGGGTGGGCCCGTCGAAGCACCCTCCGGCGCAGACGGATCCGAGATCCGCACCGGCAATCGCAGCGCCGTCGTGCAGTTGTGTCTGGTCTCATTCCTCCTCGTTGTGCCCCAACTCACGGTCGTCGGGTTCTTGGTCGTCTACCTGGTCGACGGGCATGCCATGTCGGCGGTGGCTGCCGCCGGACTGCTGGCCCTCGTTCAGCTCGGCGGTGGCGCGGCTCGTATCGGACTCGGGGTCCTCTCCGACCGGCGAGGTGTCCGCATCGCCCCCTTGCAGTACGTCGCGGTGGTGACGAGCGTGCTGTTCGCACTCGCGGTGCTCGGCGAACTGGTCGGTGGAGTTGTCGCGGTGATCGTGCTGGTCTGTGCAGGATTCGCGGCGATCAGTTGGAATGGGCTCGCATTCACGGCCATCGGGGAGCTGGCCGATCCGAAGAAGATCGGTCTGATCCTGGGTGTTCAGAACACGGCCGTCGCGCTCGGGATGGCGATCACGCCCCCCTTGATGGGCGTGATCGTCGAGGCGACCTCGTGGCCCCTGGCCTTCGGTATCCTCGCCGCGATCGCGGGCGTTGCGGCCGTGTTGTTGCACCGGATCAGAACCGGCGGCCGGGCCGGGAGGTTACGGCCGTGAAACATGCTCGTAAACCTCGCTTTCCGGCTCTCCGGACGAATTGACAAGGCATCGAGGGCTTGATCGAATATCTCGTAGTGCGAGACGATGTCTCGCACTGAACAACCACAACGAAATGTGAGTGCACCATGACCACTACGCTGCCCGCAGCGCCGGATGCTGAACGTCTGGACGTCGGGAACTCGTTGATCGCGCAGGATTGGGATGCGCTGACCTTCAAAGTTCACCGTGGCGCCTACCGGGAAAATGCCGTCTTCAATCGGGAGCGCAACGAGATCTGGGGCCGTACCTGGCTCTACCTGGGTCACGAAACCGAGATCCCGGTCGCCGGTGATTTCAAGACCCGAACACTCGGCGGACGCCCCCTGATCTTTGTCAGGGACTCGAACGGTGTTGTGCAGGCGTATCTCAATGCGTGCCCCCACCGCGGAACGATCCTCTGCCGGGAAGCCGAAGGGCGTACCAAGAACTTCCAGTGCTTCTATCACGCCTGGACTTTCCGCAATTCCGGTGAACTCGCCGCCCTGCCGGATAGTGGCGCCTACCCGGAGGCAAGCGAGTTCGTCGATTCGCTTTCGCTGCGCCGGGTCCCGCGTCTGGACATCCACGAAGGTTTTGTCTTCGTGGCCTTCGACGAAGGCGTCCCGCCACTGCTCGAACATCTCGGTCCGGCCGCGGATTACATGACCATGACCGCGTCGATCGGCAAAGACGGGATGACCACCCTTCCCGGCGTGCAGAAGTACAGCGTGCGCGGCAACTGGAAGCTCGCTGTCGAAAATGCCATGGATGGCTATCATTTCGCACCCACCCACAACACGTTTGTCGGCTACCTGCGGGAGACGGGCTTCGCCGTCACCGACCACGACCAGTACGCCCATGATCTCGGACAAGGCCACGGACTGCTCATCCTGACCGGCCACAACGGCCGCATCGGCATGATCTGGGAACCGCGCTTCGGTGAAGCGGAGAAGACCCGTATCGAGGGCAAGCGCGCGGAGATGGCAGAGCGACTGGGTGCCGAGCGTGCGGACGACGTGGCGAATGCATCACGAATCCTGTTCGTATTCCCCAATCTTCTGCTCTTCGACCTCGAATCCCTGACCATCCGGCAGCTAGAGCCGGTGGAGCCGGGAGTGACCGATGTCCGCGCCTGGCAGTTCGTCGAGAACGGTGAGCCTGCGGATGTGCGGGCGTTGCGGCTCAAGACGATGGCGAGTTTCGTCGGTCCGGGCGGACTGGCAACACCGGACGACATCGAAGCGTATGAAGCGGTTCAGCGCGGAGTATCCGCCACCGCAGGCTTCGATTCCGTGGACCTGGACTGGAGTGACATGTCCCGCGGTATGGGAGACGACCTGCGCGGCCCGCGCGGACGATCGATCGATGAAGGTGCGATGCGCAGCTTCTGGAGGCACTGGAGCAGGCGCGTCGGCGAAATCGACGGCGTCAGCGGAAAGGTCGGATGATGACTGCTGCAATCGAATTGGATGTGTCCACCGGAAGTGACCGGGCGGTCTCCCGTGGGGAGGTCGAAGAGTTCTTCTACGACGAGGCAGCACTTCTCGATGACTGGGAGCTCGAAGAATGGCTGACCCGGTTTGTTCCAGGGGCGTCGATGCTCGTCCCGACAACCGACGCGCGAGGCTTGGGCCCCGAGGCGGCGGGATACTTTGTCGCCGATGACTGGGATCTGCTGAACGCGCGGGTCAAACGCCTCAAGAGCCGAAAAGCGCACGCCGAGAACCCGCATTCGCGAACAACTCGATTGGTGAGCAACGTCCGGATCCTCGGGCGTGACGGAGCCAGGTTGCGGGTGAGTGCCAACTTCGTGATCCACCGTTTCCGCGACGGGGGTGCGTTCTACTACGTCGGTCGCTACGATCACGAGCTGCTCGTGACCGACGAGGCCCTCGCGTTCACGTTGCGGCGCGCCACTCTGACGAACGAGGCGATGGACCCCGGTGCGCGACTGAGCTTCATCCTCTGAGGGGTTTGTCCTCTTCAGGGCCGGCGCTGACGAGAACCAGATGACGGCGAGTTGTGGTGAACGTGACCACAACTCGCCGTCGTCGTTTCTGGTACCGCGACACTAGCTGTCGGAAGAGTGTCCCGGTGTCACGGACAGGTTCGCATCGACAAGCGGCGCGAGATTGTTCACCGCGGCCGCCGCTTCACCGAATCCGACACTCATCAGACGTGTCTTGCTCGGGTACTCGCTGATGTCCCCGGCCGCGAAGACCCGGGGGATCGACGTCTGCATGTCGCGCCCGACGACGATGCGCCGCTTGTCTTGTTCCAAGCCCCAGGAATCAAGAGGTCCGAGGTCGGCGATGAACCCCAGGGCCGCCACGATCGAGTTCGCGGGCAGGGCAACGTTTTCTGAGTTCTTCGCGTGCCGGACGGTCACCTCGGCAACGTTGTCGTCGCCGGTGACAGCCGCGATTTCATACGGCGTCATGACCGTGACCGTCGATTGTGCGAGCAGGGCGATGCTGCGTTCGTGAGCGCGGAACACCGGCCTGCGGTGTACAAGGGTCACCGACGCCGCGATCTTCTCGAGCCCCAGTGCCCAGTCGAGGGCGGAGTCGCCGCCGCCGACGATGACGACGTCATGGCCGGCGAGGTCGTTCAGGCGCGGGACGAAGTAGCGCAGACCACGGCCCTCGTAGTCGGAGCCGACCGGCAACTGGCGAGGTTCGAAACTACCGACGCCGCCGGTGATGAGTACGGCTTTGGCGTGCACGGTGGTTCCGGTATCGGTGGTGACCGAGACGCTGTCGGGATGGGTTTCGAGTTTCGCTGCGGTCTGGCCGAGGAGCAGGTTCGGTTCGCTCTGCAGTGCCTGTGTGTACAGGGAATCGATCAGTTCCTGCCCTTTGACAGCGGGGAAGCCGGCGATGTCGAAGATCTGCTTCTCCGGGTACAGGGCCGCCACTTGTCCACCCACCTGCGGCAGCGAGTCCATCAACGCGACGGACATGCCCCGGAAGCCGGCGTAGTACGTCCCGTAGAGACCGGCCGGTCCGGCCCCGATGACCAACAGGTCCACCGTGATCTGCGTCGGTGCCGTATTTGTCATTCGGTGACCTCCCACGCGGCGATGGTCGGGTGGTCCTTGCCGATGACCCCGACCTTTCTGGCGCCCCCGGGGGATCCGATGTTCGCGAAGAACTGTTCGTTGATGCCGATGAACACGGTCCGATCTTCGGGTACGTCCTCCTCGTGGAAGATCGAGATCACCGGGCAGACCGGTTCGCAACGACCGCAATCGACGCATTCGTCGGGGTGGATGTACATCATCCGATCGCCCTCGTAGATGCAATCGACGGGGCATTCCTCCATGCACGACTTGTCTGTCTCGTCGATGCACGGGCTGGTGATGACGTACGCCATGTGGCGCTCCTGTCTTATCCGTCTCTTCATGCAAGCTAGTGACTCGCAATATGAGACAGAATCCTGGCTAAGTCGACGTCCTGTCAACGCGAATCGCACCTGATCGATGTCTCTTCATGAAGACGTAACACTGTTGCTCAGAGTTCGAAGTCTCTCGGATTGCAAGATGGTGTTTCACATTGACGAGACAGCGTAGGCAACTTAGTCTTTTCTTCAGGCTGTGGTGCCGAGTATCGGCCGTCCGCGATCAGGCCAGTTCGTCCGCGAAAGAAGATCTGAGGAGTACATCATGGGTGAGACTGTGAACCTGCTGGACGGCAATGTGATTCCGGCAGTCGGCTACGGGGTCTATCAGGTGGCCGACGACGCCGCCGAGGAGGCGCTCACGCACGCGATCGGGTGTGGCTACCGCAGTGTCGACACCGCGGCGATGTACGGAAACGAGGCAGGTGTCGGCCGGGCGGTTCGGGCATCACCGGTTCCGCGATCTGAACTATTCGTGACCACGAAGTTGTGGAACGACGATCAGGGCTACGACACCACGATGCGGGCCTTCGAGAAGTCGCTGGCCACTTTGGGTCTCGACTATGTCGACATGTACCTGATTCATTGGCCGCTGGCGAAGGAGGGCAAGTTCGTCGATACGTTTCGGGCCTTCCAGAAGCTGAAGGCCGACGGCGTGATCCGCTCGATCGGTGTCTCCAACTTCACCCGCGCGCACCTCGAGGAGTTGATCGAGGGTACCGGTGAGGTCCCCGTCGTCAACCAGATCGAGTTGCACCCGAGACTCGCACAGAATGAAATACGCGAGTTCCATGCATCGCTCGGAATCGTCACCGAAGCCTGGGGACCGCTGGGGCAGGGAAGTACTCTTGCCATCCCGGAGATCGTGGATATCGCTGCAGCCCAGTCGAAGACGCCGGCCCAAGTGGTCCTTCGCTGGCATCTGCAGCGCGATACGGTGGTGATCCCGAAGTCGTCGGCACCCGACCGTATCGAGTCGAACTTCGGCGTATTCGATTTCGAGCTCACCGACGACCAGATGGCGCAGATCGATGGGCTCAACACCGGCGATCGGCTCGGTGCCGATCCGGACATCATGTGGTGAACGATATCGTTCGGCATCACTCCTGAGACGCGTCCGGCCGAGAACTACTGTGCGGGAGCGGTTTGCAGTCCCGGCATCACGTAGCGCCGGAAGTAGCGCCTCACCGCGGCTTGGTCGTCGGGGTCCAGGCTGGGACTGGGAACCGTTGTCAGGTTGATGAGTACCCGGGCCACCCACTCGGAGGCCTCGGCGATGTCGGTCTGCGGATGGATGTCGCCGCGGTCGCGGGCGGCGATCACATAGTCTCGCCAGAACGCCGCGAGGTCCGGCACCAGACCCTGTACCCCGATACCCGCGCAGGCGGCAAACTCCTCGGGTTCACTCATGCGTAGCTTCATCGTCAGCGCTCCCGGCGAATCGTATGCGCTGCGGCCGTGGGCGACGCCTGCGGCCAATTGGGCGTCGAACTGGTCAAATCCGGCCAGTCTCTGCCGTGCATCCGCCCAGAATGCATCGTTGAGTCGGACTATCGTGGCGCCGAGTAGCGCCGACTTGTCCGAAAAGTGCCGGTACAGCCAGGCCCGCGACACACCTGCGGTCTCGGCGACCTCCAGCACGGTGGTCGCCCGAATGCCCTTGGCCGCGAGGCATACTTCGGCGGCATCGAGGAGTCGATCGTGAACGGTGCGGGCATCGACGGAATCTGTCACGAGGCAAACATAGCAAAACTGGTAGACACATTCTTCGATCTGTGTACTCTCGGGTCAACAGATTGCAGAATGTGTCAACTAGATGCCTCAGGAGCTCTCATGCAGGGTCCGACCACGGCTGTCATCGGCGCCGGTATCAGTGGATTGACAGCCGGAAAGATATTGAACGACTACGGCATTCCGTACACCTGTTTCGAGGTCTCGGATCGGGTCGGCGGCAACTGGGCGTTCAAGAATCCCAACGGGTACAGCAGCGCCTACCGTTCGCTACACATCGACACCTCCAAGCATCGTCTGTCGTTCAAGGACTTCCCGATGCCGGAGGACTATCCCGACTTTCCGCATCACTCCCAGATCAAGTCGTATCTGGATGCCTACGCCGACGCGTTCGACCTCAAGGACAACATCGAGTTCCAGAACGGGGTGACCCACGCCCGCAGGCTCGACGGCGGAGGCTGGGAGTTGCAGACCCAGGCCGGCGAGACCCGAAGGTTCGATCTGCTCGTGGTGGGCAACGGGCATCACTGGGATGCGCGCCGCGCCGATTTCCCTGGAACCTTCAGTGGCCAGTCGATCCATGCGCATCACTACATCGATCCGCAGGATCCGTTGCCCCTGACCGGCAAGCGGATACTCGTTGTCGGCCTGGGTAACAGCGCGGCCGACATCGCTGTGGAACTGTCGTCCAAGACATTGCGCAACGAGGTGACACTGTCGACGCGATCGGGCGCCTGGATCGTCCCGAAGTACATAGCAGGTAAACCTGCGGACAAGTACTACCAGACCACGCCGTATCTGCCCCTGTCCTGGCAGCGCAAGCTGGTCCAGCTGGGACACCCGATGCTGTCGGGTCGGCCGGAGAACTACGGACTGCCCACGCCCAACCACAAACTGTTCGAAGCACATCCGACACAGTCGGTGGAGCTGCCACTGCGACTGGGCTCGGGTGATGTGATCCCCAAGCCGAATGTTCGCGAACTCGACGGGGCCACCGTGCATTTTGAGGACGGCACCAGCGGTGAGTTCGATGTGATCGTCTATGCCACCGGGTACAACATCACCTTCCCGTTCTTCGACAAAGACTTCATCAGCGCGCCCGACAACCAGATTCCGCTGTACAAGCGGATGTTCAAGCCGGGGATCGACGACCTGGTGTTCATCGGATTCGCGCAGTCGACCCCCACACTGTTCCCGTTCGTCGAATGCCAGTCCCGGCTACTCGGCGCCTATGCCGCAGGCAGATACCGGCTGCCGACCACCGAGGTGATGGAGGAGGTGATCGTGAGTGACCAGCAGAAGTACACCGGCCACATGCTCGATCGGCCGCGGCACACCCAGCAGGTCGACTACTTCATCTACGAGCACGACATGCGGACCAAGGAGTTGCCGGATGGTCTGGCCCGGGCCGCCGACCTCGGTGCGCCCCGTTGGGCGGTGACCGCATGACCGCGCAGACAGTCACCCCCGGCACCGGCAGTTCGGACTCCGGGCACTACCTGACCCGGACCTTCTACAGCGATGGGGTCGAATGCGATGCCTGGTACTTCCGGGCAGGCACCGATGCTTTCAAAGGTCCCGCGGGTACCCCGATAGTGGTGATGGCGCACGGACTCGGTGGGACAAAGGATTCCGGCCTGGAGCCCTTCGCCACGGCGCTGGCCGCCAGTGGTCTGGATGTGTTCGCCTTCGACTACCGTGGATTCGGGTCTTCAGGTGGCCAACATCGGCAGACGGTGTCGATCGAGGGTCAGCTCGAGGATTACCGTGCCGCCATCGCGGCTGTGAAGACGATCGAGGGCGTCGACCCGAACCGGGTTGTGCTGTGGGGTGTTTCGTTGTCCGGAGGACATGTTCTCTCCGTGGGTGCCGGACGCGACGACCTGGCTGCGATCGTCTCGATGACACCGTTGGTCAACGGTCTGGCGGCCGGACGGCTGGCGTATGCGAACCTGCCGGCGTCGGCGATAGCGCGCTCGACCGCACTGGGATTGCGGAGCCGGGTTCGTCGGGCCGCCGGTCGGACACCGAAGATGATGCCGATCGTCGCCGAGCCGGGTGAGATCGGTGCCTTGACGTTGCCGGGCTATCGGCAGGACTACCTCGCGATCGCCGGGCCGACGTGGCAGAACACCATCGATGCGGCGATCGGTCCGGAGATCGGTGGCTATCGGCCCGATCGGGACGCCGGCGACATCGGGTGCCCGGTCCTGATGCAGATTGCCGACTTCGATCGGAGTGCGCCGACGCATCCGGCGGCCAACGCCGCAGTGAAGGCCCGAGCTGAAGTGCGCCACTATCCCTGCGATCACTTCGGCATCTATTCCGGGCAACCGTGGTTCGAGGCCGCTGCACGCCACCAGATCCAGTTCTTGACACGTCATCTCGGCAGGATGTCGCCCGGGAAATGACAGTACGGCGGTCCCCGCAGACCGAACGCCTCGTCGACGTGGTCGAGATGCTCAGTGATCCACCGGGCCGGCGCTGCAGTCTCACCGACATAGCGGCGCTCCTCGGGCTCGACAAGGCCACCGTCTATCCGATGCTCACCGAGCTCACGCGGGTCGGATGGGTGGTCAAACATCCGAGCAGCAAGGTCTATCGACTGGGTCCGGCACTGGCGCGCATCGGTGAAGCAGCCGGTCGCAGTATCGCCGAACTGGTGCCGACGTCGCGCGCGATCGCGGAGCTCGCCGAGATGACCGGCCAATCATGTTGTGTTGTAGTACCTTCCGGGGACGACCTGTTGATAGCCGGTGTTCGGGATGCCGGGCAGGTCAGCGGAGGTGGGCTGAATCTGCGATCAGGTGACCGGATCACCTTTCGGCCCCCGCTGGGTTCCGTGCTGGTTGCGTGGTCGGATGACCTGGCCATCGCCGACTGGCTCGACCGCAGTCCGGTGCCTGCGCAGCACGATCAACGCCTTGCCGAACGCCTCGCCGCGGTGCGGGCCCGGCGTTTTGCGGTCGAGCAGTACCCGACGGACGCGGGGCGCATTCATGCCCTGGCCTCGGCTGCGACGGGTTCCGGTGTTCGGGGTTCGCGACGCACCGCTGCGTTTGTGGACGGTCAACAGAACCTGGATGCCGATGTGTTGGTCGGTGCCATCGACGAGAGCGCCTGGTATCACCCGCTGTCGGTGAATGCGCCGATCTTCGATGCCGGAGGTGAGGTGGTCGGGGCACTCTGTGTTCTGGGCTGTTCTGCGCCGATGGCGGGTACGGAAGTGAACAGGCGGGGCGCGCTCGTCAGCTCGGTCGCCGATGAGGTGACCGGTCAACTCGGCGGTTCGGTTCCCTGGGTGTGATATTCACAAGCCCATTGCAGCAACATGTTTGAGCAGATCTGGATAGCGCTTGGTGTGGGCGCCGCCGTTGATGTCGAAGGCTGAGCCGGTGATCCAGGAAGCCTCGTCGGACAACAGGTAGGCAACCATCGCGGCAATCTCTTCGGGTTTGCCACTTCGCCCGAGTGGGGTGTTCTCGATGTAGTCCTCGGTCATCCCTGGGACCAGGGACAATCCGGCGACCAGTGGTGTGTCGACCAAACCCGGGGAGATCGCGTTCACACGGATGCCGCGCTCGCCGAGTTCGAGGGCGGCAACCTGGGTCAGCATCAGTGCCGCGGCCTTTGCCGCGCAGTAGGCGCCCAGGCCGGGCGCGGGTTGACGGCCGTTGAGTGAGGCGATGGTGACGATGGAACCGCCGTCGGCGATATGCCGCGCAGCATATTTGAACGTCAGGAACGTGCCGGTCTGACAGACTGCGATGGTGGTGTTCCAATCGGCCAGACTCAGGTCTGCCAGCGCGCCGGGGATGGTCAGACCTGCGCAGTTGACCACCGAGGTCAGTTGACCGTGGTTCGTGCTGACGGACTCGAATAGCGTACGCACCGAATCCTCGTCCGCGACATCGACGGTGGCGGCCACTGCCTCATCGCCGAGTTCGGCGGCGCGTTCGCGGGCGGCGTCGGCGTTGATGTCGGCGATCACCACCTGAAATCCTCTGGCGCTCAGCGTTTGCGCGCTGGCCCATCCGATGCCGGAGGCGCCGCCGGTGATGATGGCAAGCGGGCTTGATTCCATGGTGCTCTCCTAAGGCGTGATGATGACCTTTTGCTGGTCACTCGGATGGGATAGACCATCGACGACCTCTTGGAGGTCGTCCAGGGTCGAGTAGCCGCTGACAAAGCCGTCGAGTCGGAGGCTGCCATCAGCCAATGCTGCGGCAGCGGTGCGGAATTCGTCGACTGTGTAGTAGCTGACAAAGTTCATGGTGACGTCTTTGACGATGGCGCCAAGCGGCATGAACGTGTCCGGTTCCATGCAGACCCCGGCAATGACGATCCGGCCGCTTGGTCCGGCCGCGTCGAGGCAGGTGGCGATCATTCCGGTCTTGCCAACGCATTCGACGACGAGATCGAAGTCCGTTCCGACGCTTTCGCCGGCCGGGTCGACAGCGTGGGTGGCACCGAGATCGAGTGCCGCCTGCCGTCGCTGTGCCACCGGATCGCAGACGGTGATGTCGGTGATTCCCTGCGCCCGTGCCCAGATCACCACGGATAGGCCCACCGGCCCGGACCCGACAACCAATAGGCGGTCGTCGCTGGTCGCGCTGCCCCGGTTCATCGCGTGCAGGCCGACGGCCAGTGGTTCGACGAGTGCGCCGAACCGCAGGTCGACGGCCGGATCGAGTGCCACGGTGCCGGATGCGGACACGGTGACGTATTCGGCGAATGCGCCTGGCCGGATCCCGAGTCCGAGGGCCTGCGGTGTGGCGCACCGGGCCGGGTCGCCTGCCACGCAGTGCTGACATGTGCCGCATCCGATCACCGGCATCGACGCGACCGGGGTGCCTTCGGCCCACTGATCGGCGACAGCGGTTCCGGCGCCGACAACCTCGCCGGCGAACTCGTGCCCCATGATCGCGCCGTCGGGCAGCAGGGGATAGGTCTTGAGGTCGGAGCCGCAGACCCCGCAGCCGTGGACCCGGATCAACAGCTCATCGGGTGCGGGTTCCGGCTCGGCGACGTCGCGGACGACAAACCTTCCACCTTCGATGACCGCTGCGCGCATTGCTGCAGATTAGCGGGGAGTCGCCGGATGTGTTGATGAATCGGTCAATTGGCAGACGTTGTCGCCCAAACACTTTCGCCGCCTGTTCGCACAGTGCAAATCCTTGCAGAGTCCGCCGCGATCGATGAGAATCCCCTTCATGTGCCCCGCAGATGCGAAGGTTTCCACAGTGTCCACCCGCGACCTCGAGTTCACGGTCACCTCGTGGACGCCCCCGGCGGGATCGGGTGACGTGGCAGTCCTGCTCCACGGGTTCCCGGAGACGTCCGCCTCGTGGTCGGCGGTCTCGGAGCTACTGGCCGACGCCGGCATCGCCTCGGTGGCCCCCGATCAGCGTGGCTACTCGCCGGGAGCGCGGCCCGGGTCGATCAGCGACTATCGGTTGCCGGAGTTGATCGCCGACGTCATCGGACTCTGCGATGCTCTCGACCTGTCGAAGGTGCATCTGGTCGGACATGACTGGGGCGCGATTGTCGCCTGGGCGGTCGCCGCTGCGCACCCGGAACGGCTGCATACGTTGACCGCGGTGTCGGTGCCGCATCCGGCGGCGTTTGCCTGGGCGCGCGACAATGATCCTGACCAGCAGGAACGATCGGGCTACATGGAGTACTTCGCCACGCCTGACGAGCCAGAGAAGGCGCTGTTGGCCGACGACTGCGTGGCCCTGCGGTTGGGGTACGGCGATGCCGTACCGGGTCAGACCGTCGAGCGGCACCTCGCGGTGTTGTCCGAGCCGGGCGCCCTGACCGCAGCGCTGAACTGGTATCGGGCCATGCCGCTCGACACCCATGACATCGGCGCCGTCGCAGTCCCGACGACGTTCATCTGGAGTACCGATGACATCGCGATCACCGCTGCCGGTCCGGCGCGCTGCGCGCAACATGTGAGCGGGCCGTATCGGTACGTCGAGGTCGCAGGCGGCACCCATTGGATACCCGAAGAGTTCCCGCAGGTTGTCGCCGACGCAATCATCGAGCAGGCCGGGTGAGGCGGGTTCCGGCTTTTCTTCATAAACTAGAACCTGTTCTCATATGCTCGGTGGCATATGCAGCCAAGGAGGTAGCCGAACGTGACCGCAGTCCTCGAACCGATATCCCTCTATCGCAAGCTGGAATCTGAGCTGACCGGGCCGGACGGCCCTTTTGCGTTGGCAACGGCCACGGTCCGCGGGGAGTCCATGCCGGTCTATCGTGACGCTCCGGCGTCGCTGGACGTGGTGTTCCGCGAGCTCGTCAAAACGTATTCCGACAACACTTTGCTGATCTCCGATGGCGTCGAATACACCTATCGAGAGGTTGCCGAGCAGGCCGGACATCTGGCAGGTGCGCTGGTGGCCGAGTATGGCGTCGGACCCGGGAGTCGAGTCGGCGTCCTGATGAAAAACCAACTGGCGTACGTGGTTTCGATCATGGCCATAGCCCGTTGTGGCGGCGCGGCGGTGCTGTTCAACAGCCGGGAGTCCGTCGCGGAGATCGGTCACGCGCTCGCCGATGCCAACTGCGCGGTCGTGATCGTCGATGACAAGCGAGCGTCGCTGGTGCGTGCGGCGGGCTCAGATGTATCGCTGTTGGTGGTTGGCGACGAACTGCCCGGCGGGCCCGCTCGATCGTATGCCGATGTCATGGGGGAGTCGTTCGATCCACCGGCGCCGGTCTCGGTCCACCCGGAATCATTGTGTTTGATCCTGTTCACCTCGGGCACCTCTGGCCGGAGCAAAGGCGTTCTACTGACGCAACGCAACATCTGCACGATGGTCATGAACCTGCGGATGATCAAAGAGGTCAACATCCTCACGAACGCCCACAAGTACGGGATGGAGCCTGACGCGCTGCGCGGTTTGATGCCGAGTTTGTCGGCGCTGCTCATCTTTCCGCTGTTCCACACCTCTGGCCTGGTCTGCATCCTCACCTCGATGACCTCCGGTGGGTTCGTGGTGATCCAGAATCGGTGGAACGCGGAAACCGCGATGGGATTGATCGCCAAGCACAAGCTGGCGATGCTGGCGGGTCCGCCGATGGTGATCACCGACCTGCTGGCCACCAACCCGCCGCCGGAGGCCCTCGCAAGCCTGGTCAACGTGGCACCTGCCGGGCAGGCAACACCACCTGACCTGGTGAATCGGATCAGCCAGGTACTCCCATCAGCCGGACGGAGTGTGGGCTGGGGGATGACAGAGGCTGCCGGAAGCGTGTGCACCGCGGGTGGTGATCTGCTTGCCGCATACCCGGACTCGTCGGGGCCGTTGAGCCCGGTGATGTCGGTACGGGTGGTGGACGATACCGGCACGGTCTTGCCCGCAGGGGAGATCGGCGAGCTGGAGATCCGGGGTCCGCTGGTGATGGCGGGATACCTCGATCGACCCGCCGAGACGGCCGCGGCTCTAGATGGATCCTGGTATCGCAGTGGCGATCTGGGCTACCTCGACAGCAACGGCCTGGTGTTCGTTGTCGATCGGAAGAAAGACATGGTGATCTCGGCGGGGGAGAACATCTACTGCGCCGAAGTCGAGCTGGCGCTGATGGCCTCTGACAAGTTCACCGAAGTCGCGGTGTTCGGTGTTCCCGATGAGAGGCGTGGCGAGGTGGTGGTCGCTGCGGTTGCGCCGCGGGAGGGTGTGAACCTGACGGTGGCCGACGTTCAAGACATCGTGCGCGGCGCGCTGGCCGACTACAAGGTGCCCGCAGCCGTGGTGTTCGACCTGGCGCCGTTTCCGCGTAGTGCCACCGGGAAGATCCTCAAACGAAAAGTGCGCGAGCAGTATTCGGGGTGAGGTCCCGTGGCGGGTTACGGTTGAGGTGTGGAACTTCTTCTCATCTCTGACACCCACATCCCCAAGCGGGCCCGGGACCTGCCTGCACCGGTCTGGGAGGCGGTGGACCGCGCCGACGTGGTCATCCACGCCGGCGACTGGGTGAATCTGGCGTCGTTCGAAGCCCTCGAGGCGCGTGCGGCGCGGTTGATCGCGTGCTGGGGCAACAACGACGGTGACGATCTGCGCGCTCGGATGCCCGAGCGCGCAGACGTCGTACTCGGTGGCCTACGGTTCACCGTCACCCATGAGACCGGGGCCGCGACGGGACGGGAAAAGCGAATGTCGGCGGCATATCCGGACACCGACGTCCTGGTGTTCGGCCACAGTCACATCCCCTGGGACACCACAACCGACACCGGGCTGCGGCTGTTGAATCCGGGGTCGCCGACCGATCGCCGGCGGCAACCGCACTGCACGTACATGACCGCCACGATCGACGACGATTCTGTGTTTCACGTGCAACTGCACCGATTGCCCAGACCCGTTCAGAACCGACCCGTCTAGAACAGACCCGGCTAGAACAGGGACTGACCTGGGTTTCCGGCGTCGCGTCGCAGAACCCGCAGTGAGCCCTGCGCGTCGACCTCGGTGAACTGGCCCGTCTTCAGGGCCTTCTCGTAGATCTCGAAGGGAGGTCGCCCTCCGTCGGCGGGATCGGGGAACACATCGTGGATCAGCAGTGCTCCGCCGAGACGAACCCACGGTGCCCATCCGGCCAGGTCGTTTTGCGCGGCCTCGCTGCTGTGCCCGCCGTCGATGAACACAAAATCAGCCGGTCGGCCCCAGATGCGGGCTGCTGCTGTCGAGGTGGCCAGCAACCCGATGACGGTGTCCTCGAGTCCGGCGTCCCACATCGTCCGCCGGAACCTGGCTGAGGTGTCCAGTGTGCCGGTGTGCGGGTCGACGAGGTTGGTGTCGTGATATTCCCAGCCCGCCTGGTGTTCTTCGGATCCGCGGTGGTGATCGATGGTGGTGATCACCGCACCGAGCGGTTGCGCCGCGGCACCGAGAAAGACAGTGGATTTACCGCAATAGGTGCCGATCTCGACGCCGATTCCCACTGCGTCGGGGGCTGACAGATACTGCTGCGCAACCCGATAGAGAGCGATCGCCTCGTCGATCGGCATGAAACCGGGCGCGTCTTCGGCCGCTTGGAGTTGGAGCGCACTGGGCTGGTCATCGTGCTTCTGTGGAACAGATGTCATACCGGTGATCCTATCGGCGTCCCCGCGTAGGGTTGGGCGATATGAAGGCTCAGATACTGAACGAAGAGACTGGTCCGAGCGGATTGATGTTGTCAGAGGTGCCTGATCCGGTACCGACCGACAACCAGCTGCTCATCGACGTGAAGTCCTGCGGGATCTGCTTTCCCGACCTCCTGATGAGTCAGGGCAAATACCAGCTCCGGATCCCGACCCCGTTCACACCCGGCACCGAGGTGGCGGGCGTTGTAGCCCAGGCTCCGGCAACGTCCCGATATTCCGTCGGCGACCGTGTTCAGGTGATGTCGGTGGTCGGTGGATTTGCCGAGCAGGTTGTCGCCACCGATGAGCAGTTGCTTCCGATTCCGCCGGAGCTGAGTTTCGACGAAGGCGCGGCGATGGGCATCAACCTGCAGACCGCCATCTTTGCGCTGAAGATCAGGGCCAATCTGCAGCCCGGTGAGACCGTCGGTGTGCTCGGCAGTGCAGGCGGCGTCGGCGTTGCCACCATTCAGGTGGCAAAAGCGATGGGCGCGAAGGTCATCGCGATCGTGCACCGCAAGGGTGCCGAGGAGTTGCTGCGCAGCGTCGGGGCCGACGAGGTGGTTCAGCTCGAAGAGGGCTGGGGCACAAAGATAAAGGAACTCACCGGAACCGGTGTCGATGTGCTGATCGACCCGGTCGGCGGTGAGGTGTTCGACGAGGCCCTACGTCAGGTCGCCCCGGACGGCAGGTTTGTGGTGATCGGATTCGCGGCAGGCGGGATTCCGACGGTGAAGCTGAACCGCGTGCTGTTCCGCAACATTTCCGTTGTCGGTGCGGCGTGGGGTGAGTACGTGCGAACCCATCCCGGTCTGCCCGCGCAGCTTCACGAAGACCTCACCGCGATGGTCGCCGCCGGTATGCGCCCGCCGGTCAACCGCACCTATGCGCTGGCCGATCTCCCGCAAGCCCTGGACGATCTGGCGAACGGAAAAGTCCTGGGCAAGGCGGTTGTCAAGATAGCCGAATGATCAGTTCGAAAACCATGAGGAGTTGAGCCCATGTGCCGCAACATAACCGAGCTCCGAGGGCTGGAGCCTCCCGCAAGTGACGTTGAGATCGAAGCGGCGGCGCGACAATACGTGCGCAAGGTGAGCGGCGTACAAAAACCGTCGCCGGCGAATGTCGAAGCCTTCGAACTCGCCGTCGAACGGGTCACGGCAGCGACCATGGAGTTGCTGCAAGCGTTGCCGCCACGACGGCAGCCGCCCAAGACGGTGCCCCCGCTGCGGCGCCCCGAAGTGCAGGCGCGGATCGCGGCGCAGGCGGCGCGGCAGAGCTAGCCCGGGAAGAAGGGCTACCGGTCGAGTTCCGGAGTTTCGAGACCGAACAGGCGCGCCGCGTTGTGGTGCAGGACGCCGCGTACCCAGTCGTCGCCCAGGCCGAGTGCGGTGACGGCTTCGAGGGCACTGGTGTAGGTGTACGGAATATTCGGAAAGTCGCTGCCCCACAGGATGCGATCACCCAGGTCGATCAGCTTGTGCCGCGATTCGACCGGGAACGGTGCGCCTTCCTCGGCGAAAGCGGTGAACGCCATGGT
Organism: Williamsia sp. Y721; assembly: GCF_059683565.1. Lineage (NCBI taxonomy): Bacteria > Bacillati > Actinomycetota > Actinomycetes > Mycobacteriales > Nocardiaceae > Williamsia > Williamsia sp. Y721. The sequence goes on from NZ_JCASNH010000001.1 coordinate 601,878, forward strand.
CGTGTCGAGGTGGACGTTGCCGTAGGTGCCTGCCAGGTCCAGAAAATCGTTGTACTCGGGCATGCCCATATGCGCGATGATCAGTGGCAGCTGTGGAAAGCGTTGCAGTAGTTCGGCGATGGGCCCGGGGCCGGTGTACGTTCCCGGTGCTGGTCCGGACCCGCAGTGGATCACCACGGGTACGGCAGCGTCGGAGATCGTGCCCCAGACATCGTCGAGTAGTGGATCGAGGGGACTGTAGTCGCCGACCTGGATATGCGACTTGAGCACTGCTGCACCGGCTTCGATGGCGTCGGCAACGTACTTCGGCGCCGATACCTCCGGGTAGAACGTGGCCGTATGCAGACAGTCGGGTGTGCGGGCCGCAAAATCGGCGGCCCAACTGTTCAGCCAGACAGCCATGTCCGGTTTGTGTGGGTAGATCATCGACGTGAATGCACGGACGCCGAAGTCCCGCAGCGTCTCGATCCGTTGGTCTTCATCGGCGCGATAGGTGATCGGCCATTCGCGACCGACCAGCGGGCCCACCGAATCGAAGTAGCCCCACACCTTGTCCATCACCGATTTCGGCATGAAGTGGGTGTGTACGTCGATGAGTCCAGGCAGATCGAGCTCCTGCCAGATCGACTGGACGGCTTTCGCCTCTGCGACGGGAAGGCCTGCTGCTTCACACACGGCCTTCACGTTACCCATGGCGAGGCCGGGGTGGTGCTGCCGCCCAGCCCGTCTGTCCGATGGAGCGGACTTCGTCCGGACGGCAGCACCGTGCGTTTCACACTATGGAGTTGTCAAGGATGCGTGCGCGGTCCCGAAAAGATCTCGGGTGCGCCGGTGGGGGGAGAAGTGGTGACGGTGGTGGAGAGTTGGTTCAGGCGGCGAGGGTGAGGGTTCGTCGGTTGTAGGCCGGTAAAGGTTTTCGTTGTGGGTCGATGTCGGCGGGTGGGATCAGCCACGGGTGTCCGTCGGAGCCCATGATGACGTCCCAGTCGGTGTTGTGAACCGCCATGTGGCAGGTGCGGCACAGCAGACACCCGTTCTCGAGGGTGGTGGCACCGCCGTCGACAAAGTGCACGATGTGGTGACAGTCCGACCAGGTCGCTTTCGCCCCACATTTCACGCAGCAGACGTCACGGATGATGATCGCCTTGCGGACCAAACCCTTGAACAGACGTTTCGGCGGACTCAGATCGATGGGGACTTGTTCCCCGTCGAGAGTGATCGACGTGATCAGCGAATCGCACGCCAACATCGCGGCGGTCGCTTCGGTGACCGGCCCCATCCACGGCAGTGTGGCAGCCTCGGGGTGGTCGGCGGGCACGGTGACCATTACCTCGGTCCGGGGCGCCGACACCAGTGTTTGCCCGCCGCCGCCGCAATCCAACAGTTGATGTAACGCATCAGCGCGGCGCTGGGTTGGGGAACGCGGATCATCGGAGCCGTCGGGTTCAGGACGCGCCCTTGACCAGAAGTCCAACGCGGAGAACAGCTTTTCCCCGATCACCGCATCAAGATCGAATGTGCCGACACAGCGGCCCTCGTGAACTTTGTATTCGAGACTGTTCAGCGACCGGTCCTCCGCCGGCGGCGGACCACCCGTGTCTTTCGCCACCTCGTTCCCCAGCGCTCGGGCCGCCGCGCTGATCTCTGCGGGTGGTGCTCCGGAGATGGCGTGGTTCAACAGTTTCCGCTCAAAGCCGACCTGCTGCTCGGATGTCACAGCCTCTTCGGACCGGCCAACGATATGGGCGACGCCCTTGACCACTGCGTCCACGTGTTCGGAGGACAGGAACCCGTCCCGCGAATACCCGGCGGTACGATCCAGACCCGTCAAGCCTGCGCCGATACGTAACCAGCGGTACGCAGATACTGGCGCTGCTCCGTTGGACTGCAACAACTTTGACGTGGTAGACCCCTCCTTACGGGCGATACCCGACTCGTCGATCACCGCGGTGCACACCGCGAGTTGATGCTCGGTGGCGTTACGTAGGGTGATCAGATCCTTAGCCATGCCCAACGTGGCAGTTGGATCATCGGGTATGACCAGGTCGACCAGATCGTCGACCATCTCGAGAAGTCGCATGGCACAGCACCTTCCAAGGAGAGAGCAAACCGGGGGCGTCGACCGGAGTGTTCTCTGCGGGGAAGGCGTCAGATACGTCGTGCTTGTGGTCAACTGACTCCACTCTACCGAGTCGAACGCGTGTTCGCAAGGCCGAAAGTGGTGTATCTGGTTCGACCACAACATCTTTCGGAAGGCAGACGAAACAACTCGTGCAGGTCGCCGCCTTGCTATCGCCCGCGGTGTTGGCGCTCCATCGTTTCGAGCGTGCGCCGAATGCCCTCAACGTGGTCTCCAAGGAAGTGCGCGAGTGGCGTCGACATGATCGAGTCTGCGCCGAAATCGGTGACACCCAGAAGGCGAACAAGCGAAGCCCGCGCCGATCTTTCGCTGTCGGCGTCGGCGACGGCGCGACTCCGAATAGATCGAGCGGGCTGAACTGTGCCCCAAATATCGGCAAGTGAATGTCGCCCTCGATCTGCTGCATCTGATCGCCGATGTGGATGACGGCGGTTCTATCGGTGGCGATGTAGATCGGATATCCGCCGTGTTCGATACGCCATTTCCCGCCCGGTGCGTGATGGAAGTCGAATCGGGCGCGATCTGGTGGTGATTCGACGACCTCGAGAGTTCCGGTGAGACATAACGACTCGGGGCAGCATTGCGGCCGGCGAGCTCTACCCAGGATGGTGTTCTCATGTTCGCAGGCTACGGCGCAACGACTCGAAACGGGTTGTGACACTTGACTGCGTGCGAGAGTGTTTCACGTGCCACCTCGACCGGTCGGGATCGGAGCAATGAAATGGTCGTTGTAGATATGGCCGTGCACGCCGGCATAGAACAGCGCACCGGGCGCGAAGGCAGGTAGAAAGAGGGTCGGGATCGGCCCGTCCGTCGGTTCCAACCGGAGGCATGACCTCGGCTAGGTCGATATCTGCCGGAACGCCGACGCCGCAGGTCGGGTGAGGGTGCGGATCATCGTTGTTCCCAGGCGAAATCGTCGCGGACTTGTTGGGCGAGTTGCTCTCTCGTCTCTGGTGGTATGTCGATGTGCCAACCGTGGTGGCGGTGCCAGTCGTCGTGTGCTTGGTGTAGGCGGGCGTTGAGTTCGTCGTGGTCGATGGGTGGGGGTGTGTGGGCGGGGCGTGCGTCGGGGAACTGCCGGTAGATGTCTTCGGCGGTGGTGCCTTCGGGGGCGCGGAGGGTAGCCATAATATGCGGTGGGAGGCTGGGTTCTCTTGTGGTCATGGGTTATTGGCTGCTTGCGGGCCAGCCGGGGTTGGAGGTGTGGGTGTCTTGGGTGATCGGGGCGGGTGGGGTGTTGCATCGGTAGGTGCGGTCGATGTGGTTGCCAGTTTGGGTGATGCTATCGAGGACTGTCCAATCGCCGTAGACGTTGCGGGTCGGAGTTGGCTGGTTGCCGTGTTGGTGTGCTGGTGGTGTGGCGCCGGTGCGCTGGTAGGTGAAGATCATGGCGTAGTCAATGTTCTGGCTGGTTCGTGAGCAGATCATGACTCTGCCGACCGTAGTGGAGGGTGGAGTCCAGTCGGCGACACCGGCGGGGTCAGGGTCGATGAAGGGAACAACCCAGGCGAAGATGGTGAAGGGGGGTCCATTGCGAGGGCCGTTGCTACGTCTACTGGGCCAGTGGTACCAACTGTCCCCAGTGGCTTCGGCCCAGCCTGGGAAGTATGCGGATGGGCCGAGTTCTGATCGTAGAATGTAAGACTCGAAGATGGCTCGGGCGAATGTGCCGTCTGGGGTGGTGAGGGCGAGGTGTGGGGTGTCGAACCAGACGACCGGGTAATCATCGACCGTGCGTAGCGCACTAGGCGGGGCAGATGTATCGCTGCCTTCTTCCGCGGACCCAGCGCAACTCGAGATGGCAAATGTGAGCACTATCGTTATGACCGCACCGCGCAATAGAAAGGCTACCGGCCATCGACGGCGGAGGCCGGTAGTCGGCCTAACGTGGTTGTTTGGCAGGGGCATTGGGATTTTCCGGTTTTGATCCGTCGATGTTGTCCATTGGCCAATCGGGCGCTTGGGTTCCCTTATCAAAACCGTCTTCCCAATCGCTCTTCATTAGTCCGACCGAATCGTCGAAGAGGTTCTTATTATCTCGACTGTTGACCGCATTCCAGTCCAGATTTCCGTCGCGAAACAACTCATCCGGCATCTCGGATCTGAACTCTGGGTGTGATGCGATATACCCTTGAAGTTCATAGAAGTCGCGAATGTCAGGGTCGTTGAGTTGGGCCACCCAGTTGGGATCGTTTCCTTGGTTGGATTCATCCTCGAGTGTCGGCGCTTCGCCAAAGATCGCGTCGGCGAGAGGTTGTTGCATCGCTATGCCCGCTTCGCTACCCACCGGCAACAGTCCGGTCAGATCCTTAACAGTGGAAAATAGCGCCATCTTGTTGTCGTAGCTTGCAGTCCGTTCTGCTAGATCCGTCTCGGAGAGATGATTTACGGCCTGGCCATTTCCATCGACCATTGCCTGGCTGAGAATTCCGGCCAATTCTGAGAAGTGGGCCTGGTCGGTCACTCCATACTGCAAGGCCATCAGATTCTGCCACTTGTATGCTTCGGAGTTCATGGTTGCGGCAGCCTCTCCGTCAGTATTCAGGGAGCGGAATATGTTTTCCAGTTCTCCAGGGTTGAGGCGGTCTGCTCCGTAGCTCGGTGAACCCGTGCTGGTGGCGTCGATTCCGGTGAAGTCTCCCAGGTAGGGGCTCAACGCGTTCGCGTAGATGCGGGCGACGGGGTTGGTGACGCCAACGTCTTCATTGGTGGCCAAGTCTCCCGGTGACCCGAGGTAGTGAGCCAGCGAGCTGGCGCTTTCTCGGGACATTTCCGCGTAGAACGGATTGGAGGATCCAACGTCTTGGCCGATGGTGTCAAACACGGTGTGTAGGCCACTGACGTCTGTCCATTTGTATTCGGAGATGTTGTTGAGATGAATTCCAGCATTGTACTGTCCGCCATTGTCGCAGGTGACGTTCATATTTTCGCCTGTGATGAAATCGTGGGCGGCTATCCTGTCGGAACCGCCGACGTTCAGTGCGGTATTCAAGAGCTCGTCGATGGTGGCCTGGCTGCCGGGATTAGGGTTGATCGCGCTGTCGGCGCCAGCAATCTCAGATGATTGCTTGAGCAATCCTCGATTCACATCCGACCCGTGACGCGCGTTCTGATCGCCCGACGCGACGAAGTAGACGAATGATGAAAATTCCGGGAAGTGTGAAAAGAGATATCCGTTGTCATCCACTGGATTTGTGGTCAGGATTCTACGCATATTTGCTGGTAGCGCTGCCATGCCACCGCGGTCTCCGCTGGAGGTGCCCAGATTTGGGGTCCCCAGCAGCTGGGTCGCGTTCGCGAGATTGCTTTGAATATCGTTGTGGTGGGCGCCCGCTCCGAGTTCGGCTATCTCATCCATGGACAGCCCGTCGAGGTCGCCGACAATTTCCTTGAGGAAATCGAACTCGCCCTGAGTCATCGTGGCGGGCTTCCCATACTTGAGTGCTTCCAACTCGTCTGCGTCGAGATTGGTGCCGGCCTCCAACACCCGCCGCTCGAAGTCGCTCACTGCTTCCCGTCTCGGAGCTTCTCTCCGATCCGATCCGCGACGCCACCACCGAGTGCAGACTCCAATGGTGTGAGAGTGGAAATCGAAGAACTCGCTACACCGATGGCCGCGGCGCAATTGGTATCTGCTACTTCGAATTCGCCGGCCAAGCGCTGCAGTTGGGTCGTTGAGGTGGCGGCGTTGTTCGCCCGCGTGGCCTTCATGGTGGCGAGGAGCTCTAGCGCTGCATCGTCATCCTTGTACATAGACTCGGCCAAGGCGTAGTTGTAGCTGTCGGTGACCGTCCAGTCCTCGGCCACAACGTAGCCCGTCGCCTCGCACCCCGCGGCTCCGGTTTTGAGCCTCTCGGAGATGTGGCTCATCGACGTGGCCATCGGTGATGGCTGTTGAGAGCTTCTCGAAGGCATCATCAACCCTGGCGAACTGCACTCTCTCACGATCGGCGCGCGTTACGGCAGCATTCCGAAACGTGCCAGACCAGTCCATTCCGCTGATGGTGCGCTGAATATTCAGTCCGTCCCCATCGATCTGGTCGCCAATGGTGGTGGAGTCGGTGGCAGCAGCGGGCATGTTGCCGAAGTTGAAGCCGGAGACTTGACTCTTGGTCGGTCGCACGGGTCAGCTCTGCGGACGCGTATTGAAGTCGCCAAGGGCTTCTAGACGTCGTGTGCTGTCTTCCCCAGTTGTTTGAAAGGTGTCAGCTGACGTGGTCAGAACCGTGTTCCATTCGCTGATTCGCGAACGCACCACCTCGATTGCCGTCGCGGCGGCGCTGGCTGCTGTGGTCAAGGCGGCTGATGTATCCGTGCCCGGTATGCCCGTTCCACCGAATCGCAAGGAACTCGTCGCTGTGTCGGGCGTGGCACCACCATACGAGGTGGTGCCGGTCATGCCGCTCCCGATCTGTCGCGCCGCAGTACGCAGATCTTCCGGATCTACCTGTGTTGTCATTGCATCCCCCTATGTGTGTTAACACATTCCCTCTGTGAGAGTAGCGCGACGATACCGGGGCGTGACGATAGGTCCGACTGTGACGTAAAGACCGCGAGCGCGGCCCCTGAATGAACTATCTGGGGTGGGTGCGCAGGGTCGGGATGACCTTCTCTCCGATCAACCGCACGCTGTCCCAGGATGGCTCCTCCGGCATGCCGCCGCAGAGTGGATGACTGGTCACCAGCCGGAACTCTTTGCTGCGGCAGCGTTCGATGATTTCGTCCGGTGTGCAGACGACATATCCGGTGCCGCTTCGAAGTTCGTCGACAGAGGTAGAGCTGTCGCGGACGTGAGAAGCATGATCGCCGTGCCAGGCGTCGTAGGCGCGGGCGTCGGCGAGGAGGTATTCGCCGTAGGCGTCCCAGAACTTGTCGGGGTCTTCGGCGCAGAAAACGGTGGATGGTCCTGGTGGTGGTGTCATGACAAAGCCGGGATTCCGGCCGTGGACACGGCATTCGTCGTCGTAGAGTTTGCGGAGTTCGGGGTCGGCGACCTGCGGTGCGAAGCCCAGATCGAGTCGGCCGGCGCGGCGTGCGGCGGCCCGAGAACCGCCGCCGTAGAACAGGAACGGATGTGGCTGCGACAGGGGAGTCGGTGTGACGCGAACCCTTCTGCCGTTGTACTCGAACTCCTCACCCGTCCAGGCCTCACGCAGCACGCCGATGGCGCGTTCGATGTCGTCGCCCCGGGTGGTCCAGGATTTGCCGAACTGTTCGTATTCTTCTCGCCGGTAACCGAGACCGAGCGTGTACGACACCCGGCCACCGCTGAGGTTGTCGAGGAGCGCGATGTCCTCGGCCAGGCGCAGTGGGTCGTGCAGGTTCACCACGATCGCCGAGATGGTGATCTGGATTCGGGTGGTACAGGCAGCAAATGCCGAGCCGACGATCAGTGGATTCGGCAGATAGCCATCAGGTGAGCCGTGATGCTCAGAGAGCATCACGGCGTCCTGATCATGGGTGTCGAGATACGTGACCTGCTCCACGGCGCGCTTGAACAGTTCGGCCCGCCCCTGCGGTGTGGCCCCGGGCGCACGAAAGTCGTAGCGCGTCGCGAAGAAGGTCATGTCGACTTGTTCTGCTTTGCGAGTTTGGCCTCGTGCTTCTGGATGACGGAACCAAACATCATGTTCATTCTCGAACCTTGCGGCCATCCCACGTAATAGCAGAGGAACAGGGCGATTTCGAGAAGTTCGTCGCCGGTGATTTCACCGTTGGCGAGTGCGGCGCCGGCCTGGATCTCGGCCACATCGATCTGACCGGTTGCTGCCAGGACGCCGAAGATCAGCAGGCGACGATCCCGGAAGTTCAGGCCCTCGCGGTTCCAGACGTCGGCGAAGAGATGTTCGGTGAGGTAGGCGTAGAAGTCACCCGGCCCATCCTGCATCTCGAAGCCGTACACCTTGGCCATCGTGTCCATGCCCTTTTGGCGTAGCTCCGATGTCGGTGGCAGTTCGCCGTTCGAGGAACTCTGTTCGGTTGTCATTTCTTTTCCTTTCCACGGGTCGAGCTACGCTCCGCTGCGTCTCCGCCCACGCCCAGGCCGTCGGCGAAACGGTCGAGAGCTACTTCGCCAAGAGGGAGTTCGATGCCGAGTTCGCTGCCCAGGGCCAGCGCCAGACCGAGGTCCTTTTCGCCGAGGTCACGCACGTGGCTCAAGATGTCGTACCAGAAGTCGTCCGGCGGGATGGGAGCTGTGGTGTCCCGCAGGATGATCGAACCGGCGCCCCCGGTGATCGCATCGGTGTGACGGACCACCTTGCCGAGTTTGACGATGTCGATGCCGGCAGCTTCGGCGAGCCGAGACGCCTCGGTGGCGGCGGTGAACGAGATGAAATGCAGTAGGTTGCGGGCCAGTTTCATCTTGGTGCCGGCGCCGATCGGGCCGGCGTGGATGAGCATGTCGGACATCAGTGAGTACGGAGGCTTCAACTTCAGGTAGGCCTCGCGCTCACCGCCGACCATGATGGCCAGACGGCCCTCTTTGGCGCCACCCGCGCCGCCGGAGACAGGTGCATCGACCAGCGAAACCCCCTGCGCGGCACATACCTTCTCCAGATCGATCGCGGTCTGCGGCCCGATTGTGGAATGGATGGCGATGACGGTTCCCGGTGCGGCCGTCTCGAGGATGCCGTGTGACCCGGCGACCACGGTGTTGACCTGCTCGTCGTTGAGGACGGTCACGCCGATGACGGTGGCGGTCTTGGCCACTTCGGCGGGGGAGTCGGCGCGGGTCGACCCTTCGATCGTGGCCTCGGGTCGCGTATCGCAGACCACCAGGCCGCCCGGCCATTTCGCCAGTCGCTCGGCCATCGGTGCGCCCATGTTGCCGAGTCCGATGAACCCGACCGGTGCGCTCTGGTCCGTTGCGGTGTCGGATGCCTGTTGTTCGCTCATGATCGGATGATCTGTCCGCCGTCTACGTTGAAGATCTGCCCGGTGATCCAGCCGGCCTCGTCGGAGAGCAGGAACAGACACATGCCGACGAGGTCATCGGGAGTTCCCATGCGCGACAACGGAAGCTTGCTGACCATGTCCTTGACCATGTTGCTCGGGGTGGTCGAGCGGGTGGCCTCGGTGTCGATGGGGCCGGGGGCGATCGCGTTGACGCGGATCCCGGACCCGCCGAGTTCGGTGGCGAGCTGCTGGGTCAGACCGTTCACCCCGACCTTCGCCAAGCCGTAGAAGCCGCTGTACAGCCATGCGGCAGTGGAGGACTGGTTCACGATGGCGCTACCGGGCTTCATGTGCCCGTAGACCGCGCGGGTCACGTTCAATGCGCCGTCGAGGTTCACGCTCATGAACTTCTTGTAGTAGTCCCACGGAACGGTGATCAGAAAGTCCAGCTGCATGCCGCCGTAGATGGCCGCATTGTTCACCAGATAGTCGATCTGACCGTAGGTTTCCAGTGTCGCCGCGGCCAGGGCCTGGGCCGATTCGGGTTCGGCGACATCGGTGTTGACGTACAGACCACCGATGTCGGCGGCCACCTGCTTACCGGCCTCGTCATTGAGATCGGCGACCACCACATTCGCACCTTCGGCAGCGAGCCGGCGAGCGTAGACCTCGCCGATGCCACCCGCAGCTCCGGTGACTATCGCGGTCTTGCCTTCAAATCTGTTGTTGCTCATCAGTCGATCTCCTTATGCAGGTGTCGCTACCGCTTTGATTTCCAAATATTCTTCGAATCCGGCCACGCCCATCTCGCGCCCGATACCGGACTGCTTATAGCCGCCGAACGGAACGTCGGCGGCGTACCAGATACCGCCGTTGATGCCCATGGTTCCGGTGCGTACGCCGTCGACGACCTTCTTGATCCGATCCGGATCGGTGCCCCAGACCGCACCCGACAAGCCGTAGGGGGAGTCGTTGGCAATGGCGATCGCGTCGTCGTCGCCGTCGTGCGGGATGATCACCAGAACCGGCCCGAAGATTTCCTCCTGTGCCACCCGCGCGGAGTTCTCCAGCCCCGAGATCAAGGTCGGCTCGATGAAGAAGCCCTTGTCCTTGTCGGCCGGACGCCCGCCGCCGATCTCGATGGTGCCGCCTTCGTCGCGGGCGAGTTGTAGATAACCCTCGATCCGCTCGCGCTGGACCGCGGAGATCACCGGACCGCATATGGTTCCGGGGTTGGTCGGGTCGCCGGCGGGGAGCCCGGCCAGACCGGCCTTGACCAATTCGATTGCCTCGTTGTACTTCTCGCGGGGTACCAGCATGCGGGTGGTGAGTGCACAGCCCTGGCCGGCGTGGGTGACCACGGAGAACGCCGCCATCGAGCAGGCGGCCCCCAGATCGGCGTCGTCGAGGACGATGTACGCCGACTTGCCGCCGAGTTCGAGGAAGACCCGCTTGAGTGTCTCTGCCGCGGCGACCATCACCTTCTTGCCGGTGGCCGTTGAACCGGTGAAGGAGACAACGTCCACGCGCGGATCGGACGACAGCAACGCCCCGACGCTGTGATCACTTGACGTGACGATGTTGATGACACCGGGCGGGAAGTCGGTTTCCTCGGCGATCACCTTGCCGACCAGCGCCGCACACCACGGAGTGTCGGGGGCGGGCTTGAGCACCACGGTGCAACCAGCGGCCAGCGCGGGACCGATCTTCGCGAAATTGATCTGGTGTGGGAAGTTCCACGGGGTGATCGCACCGACGACACCGGCCGCCTCACGCTGCACCTTGCGATGGGTCTTGATGCCCATCGGCTTCGCGCGGCCGAGGTCGGTCTCCCACTCGTAGCTCTCGGCCAGGTCGGCGAAGTAGCCGAGATCGGCGATCGGTCCTTCGAGCTGGGGGCCGGAGGTGAGGAATGCCGGGGCGCCGACCTCGGCGATGGTGATCTCGCGGAGTTCTTCGATGTGGCCCTGCAGCGCGTCCCGGAGTTGGCGCAGGCAATGTGCCCGGAAGGCATGGTCGACCGGCCACGTGGTGGTGTCGAACGCGGTCCGAGCGGCGCCGATGGCGGCTTCCATGTCCTCGGTGGTGCCGTCGGCGGCGTGGCCGATGACCTCTTCGGTTGCCGGGTTGATGATCGCGAACGTGCCCCCCGATCCAGGCACCAACTTCCCATCTATCAGCAGCTCGGAGCTGGTTTCTGGTCTGAGCGACATTGCTGGTCTCTCCTTCGTGGATGACTGGCTGGACACGTGTCTGGACTGTGGTTTGAACGTAGTGTAACGTCACTGTCCATGTCCAGTCCGGTTTCTTTCGAATCCACTCGCCGCCGACTCACAACCGCGCAGGCAGAGACCGTCACCAAGCTCACCGAGGCGGCGGTCGAAGTTCTTCGTGAGGTCGGTTACGACGCCCTCACGGTGCGGTCGGTGGCCAAGCGTGCCGGGGTTGCCCCGGCAACCGCCTACACATACTTCAGCTCGAAGGGGCACGTCGTCGCCGAACTGTTCTGGCGCCGGCTGGCAGAGGGCATCACCGAACCCGATCCGTCTGCCCCCCGTGCGGACCGGGTGGCCGTTGTGCTGCGTTCGGTGTCCCTTGCGGTCGACGACGATCACCATCTCGCGCGGGCGGTCACCGCATCGCTGTTGGGTTCCGACCCCGACGTCGAGCATCTCCGGCTTCGGATCGGCGTGTTGATCCGGCAACGAATCTCAGATGCGTTGGTCGGTGATTCGGGTGAGGCCGTCGACGAAGGGGAGCTCGAAGCCCTCGAAATGCTGTACTCCGGCGCTCTCGTCCGCGCCGGCATGGGTTACGAAACGTATTCCGCCATCGCCGATCGGCTTGTCGCCGCGGCAAAACTACTGCTGGAGCGCTGATGACCGTCCCGACGAAGCTCTCATTTGATCCGTACGACTACAACTTCCACGAGGATCCCTATCCCACCTACGCACGGCTCCGCGCCGAGGCGCCGGTGTATCACAACGCGGACATGGACTTCTGGGCATTTGCCAAGCACGAGGATGTCCGCAACGGGTTCCGGGATGCCGCGCGGTTGTCGAACAGCTGGGGTGTCTCGCTCGACCCGGCGGCATACGGACCCGACGCACACAAATCGATGTCCTTTCTGGCGCTGGATGATCCGAAGCACATGCGGATCCGCAAGCTGGTGTCGAAGGGCTTCACCCCCAAGCGTGTCGCCGAACTCGCCGACCGGATCGGTGAACTCACGAAGCAACATTGGAGCCGTTGCCTGGAGATGGGTGAGTTCGACTACGTCACCGAGTTCGCCGGTCTGTTGCCGATGGATGTGGTCTCCGAGCTGCTCGACGTGCCGGTGAGCGACCGCGCCAACCTGCGGACCCAGTCGGATCTGCTGATCCACCGCGACGAAGGCGTGTTCGACGTCCCCGAAGCGGCGATCTACGCCTACTTCGAATTGACCCGCTATTACACCGAGTTGCTGGTCGACCGCCGCAAGAACCCCGGCACCGACCTGGTCTCGGCGCTGCTCGACGCCGAGATCCTCGACGACGAAACCGGCGAGAAGACCAAACTCACCGACGACGAGATCATCGGTTTCATGATCCTGATGATCGTCGCGGGCAACGAGACCACCACCAAGTTGTTGTCCAATGCGGTGTACTGGGGCTGGCGCTTCCCGGATCAGCTGGCGATTCCGATGGCCGACCCCGAAACCGTGCCCCAGTGGACCGAAGAGACTCTGCGGTACGACAATTCGACGCAGATCGTGTTGCGTCGCGTGCTCGAAGACGTCGAATACGGCGGTTACACCATCGCCGCGGGTCAGCGGGTGCTGCTGCTCCTCGGATCGGCCAATCGCGACGAGGATGTCTTCGACGACCCCGATCGCTACCTCATCGGCCGGGACAGCTCGCAGACACTCACCAGCTTCGGTCTCGGCACCCACTTCTGCCTGGGAGCGCATCTGGCGCGCCTGGAGGCGAATGTGGCCCTGGAACAGATCGTGCAGTCGATCAACCAGGTCGACATCGATATCGACAACGCCGTCCGCGTGCACTCGGTCAACGTCCGTGGATTTGCTTCGCTCCCCATGAAGGTGAAGGTGCGCTGATGCCCCGTTTCCCCGCTCATCCCGATCGCCGTCCTGTCATCGTCGCCGGCGCGTCGTCCGGCATCGGTGCCGCAACCGCGGTGATGTTGGCCGCCGCCGGATATCCGGTTGCCCTGGGCGCCAGGCGGGTTGCGAAGTCGCAGGAGTTCGTCGATCAGATCGTCGCCGCGGGTGGTGAAGCGGTGGCATTGCCGCTGGACGTCACCGACGCCGAATCGATCGATGAGTTCGTCACCAAGGCCGAAGCGCAACTCGGACCAGCCGAGATCGTGGTCTCTGGCGCAGGCGATCTGGACCCGGGCCGTGTGCACGAGTTCAGCAACGACGATTTTGCCGCCCAGGTGAACATTCATCTGCTCGGTGCCCAACGGATCTATCGGCGTGTGGTCCCGGAGATGATCGACAGGCGGCGTGGCGATTTCGTGTTCATCAGCTCTGATGTGGTCGAACGTCCGAGGCCTCAGATGGGTGCGTATGTGGCAGCCAAGCGCGGGGTCGAAGGCCTCGCCGAAGTGGCCCAGATGGAACTCGAAGGCACCGGTGTCCGGGCCAGCCTCGTCCGTCCCGGACAGGTGATGACCGGCATGGGCATGAACTTCACGCCCGAGGTCGCCGAATCCGTTCTCAACGACTGGATTCCGTGGGGCCTGGCGCGGCACAGCAATTTCCTCAAGCCAGAACATTTGGCCACCGCAGTTTTGACGATCGTTTCCATGCCTCGCGGAGCGCACATGCGCCTGGTCGAGGTCGAGGCCGAAGCCCCGGTCCCCCGTATCGAAGGAGACAAGAAGTGACTCTCACGAAGCCAAAGCGCGTATCCGGTGGTGAAGGCGAACACGGACACCTCGACGAACTGGCCAGCGACCCGATCGGCCTGTTCTGGCGGGTTCGCGAGGAGTGCGGTGATGTCGGGGTATTCCAGCTCGCCGACCGCGAGGTGGCCCTGGTCTCCGGTGCCCCCGCGAATGAGACGTTTTTCCGCGCTTCGGAAGAGGACCTCGATCAGGCCGCCGCCTATCCGTTCATGACGCCGATCTTCGGCGAGGGCGTGGTATTCGACGCGAGCCCCGAACGTCGGTCGGAGATGCTGCACAACCAGGCGCTCAAGGGCGCTCACATGAAGCAGCACGCCATCACGATTCCCGAAGAGACCGAGCGCATCATCGCCAACTGGGGCGACGAAGGTGAGATCGACCTCCTGGAGTTCTTTGCCGAGCTGACCATCTACACGTCGTCGGCGTGCTTGGTGGGCAAGAAGTTTCGCGAACAGCTCGACGGCCGGTTCGCGCACCTCTACCACGACCTCGAGAAGGGCACCGACCCGATCGCGTACGTCGACGCCTACGCCGACATCGAGAGCTTCCGCAAGCGGGATGCCGCCCGTGTCGGGCTCGTGGAATTGGTGCAGGAGATCATGGACACCCGGATCGCGGGGGATCCGCCGACCGATGAAGACCGTGACCTGCTTGATGTGCTGATCTCGATCAAGGACGACGAAGGCAACCTGCGCTTCACCGCCGACACGATCACCGGCATGTTCATCTCGATGATGTTCGCAGGCCACCACACCACTTCGGGCACAGCGGCGTGGACGTTGATCGAGCTCCTGCGCCATCCGGAATACATGGATCAGGTCACCGCCGAACTCGACGAGATCTACGCCGGCGGAGCGGAATACAGCTTCGGCGCGATGCGTCAGATCCCCAAACTTGAGGCGTCACTCAAAGAAGCGCTGCGGCTGCATCCGCCTCTCATCGTGCTGATGCGGGTCGTCCAGCACGGGTTCGTCGTCGAGGACGTCGAGCTCGAGCCCGGACAGTTGATCGCGGTCTCACCGGCGATCTCGAACCGCCTGCCCGAAGATTTCCCGAATCCCGACAGCTTCGACCCGGACCGCTACTTCGAGCCCCGGCAGGAGGACCTGGTCAACCGCTGGACCTGGATCCCGTTCGGCGCCGGCCGGCATCGTTGTGTCGGAGCGCAATTCGCGATCATGCAGCTCAAGGCGATCTTCTCGGTGTTGCTGCAGAACTACGAGTTCGAGATGGCCCAGCCGCCGGAGTCGTACAAGAACGATCACTCGAAGATGGTTGTGCAGCTCGCACAGCCGTGCAAGGTCAAGTACCGCAAGCGCAACAGGTAGTACCCAGAGCTGCGGTGGAGGTGGTTCCTGTGAAAATCGAAGTAGATCTGGACCTGTGCCAGGGGCACGGCATGTGTGAGATGGAAGCACCCGACATCTTCGAAGCCGAACGCGAATCGGTGAAACTGCTTGATCCCCAACCGGATAGCAGTCATTTGGCAGACGTGGAGCGTGCGGTGCGTTACTGTCCGACCCAAGCCCTCAAAATTGTTGAAGAATGAAAGTTGGATACTCCCATGTCATTTGAACGCGCTGAACTCGACGAGATGGTGGAGCGTTGGCTGCAGGCCAACATCGATTGCGAGAAGACCGGCGATTGGCGGCCGCTCGCGGAGTACTACACCGAAGATGCCACCTACGGGTGGAATTACGGTGCCAAGCATGACTTCATGGCCATCGGCCGCGACCAGATCCGCGACTATGCAATCGGTTTCGAGATGGACGGTCTCGACGGCTGGACGTACCCGTACCAGACCTGGGTGATCGACGAGAAGACCGGCGACATGATGGGTCTGTGGAAGCAGATCTTCGAGGCCACCCGCGACGACGGCACCCACTACGGACTCGAGGGTATCCAGGGCAGCTGGTTCAAATACGCCGGAAACTTCCAGTGGGGATGGCAGCGCGACTTCTTCGACTACGGCAACGTCACCGCACTGTTCATGGAAATGATGACCGACGGTGTGATGAGCAAGGGAATGCAGGGCCGGATCGACCGGGTCATGAACGCCAAAGAGCTTCTGCCGGGCTGGTATCCGCTGGGCAAGACTCCAGTCGAGATGTGGTGACGACTCGATGTCGTACGCAGACCTCGATCGCCCGACATTGGCCAGACTCCTGCCGGAGCTGCTGCTCTCGGGGCAATTGATCGACCGTTCCGGAATGGCCCACTGTATCGGTGCTTTCGGGCGGGACACCATGGCCCAGATCGCGATCGAAGAGTGGATGGCGGCCAGCCCGGTTTACACCAAACGGATGCGTTCCGCGTTGCAGATCGACGGCGATGGCGTCGCGGACATGTTCAAGTGCCTGCAGCTCGACATCGGTGCACCGCCGCAGTTCATGGACTTCCGGTACACGATCTTCGACGACTACCACGGTGAGTTCGTCCTGAATCATTGTGGCGCACTGATGGATGTCGAGCCGATGGGCGACGACTACGTGACCTCGATGTGTCATGACATCGAGGATCCGACCTTCGACGCGACCGCCATCGCCACCAACAGGCGGGCGCGGATCCGTCCGATCCACCGGCCACCACGGCGGCCGGCGGACCGACATCCCCACTGCGCGTGGACGGTGACCATCGAACCCGACCGCGACGAACTACCGTTGCCGGAGCAGTCGATCATCATGTCGGCGACGCGGGCGGCGAACGTCGAACTGTCGCCGATCATCGCAGGCGGCGAAGGCCACGACGACTACCGAGGCCCGGTCTGGGACGATCTGCGGTTCGCGGACTGGTCACACTCTGCGCTGATCCGGATGGCGGAAGAGGTTGCGCTGCAACACCAACTGCTGGCGCTCGGGTTTGCGATGTCGGTGCGGGAGAAGTCCGAGGACGAGGACCAGGCCGACAGTATCTTCCGCAAGCAGCTGACCGGCATCTCGGGCCTGACGGCTGATCGACTGCGCCACTGTCTGGGCGTGGAACAAGACGCCGAGGGGCTGGCAGCGGTGTTGCGGATTCACCCGATCCTGGGGCCCGAACAGTATGTCGGCGCGCAGGTGTCGATCCACGGTGTGGGGGACGAGGTGACGGTTCGGTTGCGGCTGCCCGGGAACTCCGACGCGGTCGCCGACAACGGATGGATTGCATATATCGATCCCGAACACCTCGAGCCGGTCCTGGCGATGTCGTCGGCTGTACATCCCACGTGGTCCTCGGTCACCGGTCATCTCGAGGGGGATGACGTGGTGATCGAGATCGCGCGCGGTGAGGCGATCAAGGAGTCCGGCGAGGTCGCCATCGCGCGCTTCAGCGGCGGGGCGACGTTCGAGTTCGCGGACCGCGGGATCCCGTTGTCGATCACACCGGTCTCAGCAGTGTGAGTTCGCAACACCTGCAGGGCAAGCGGGCCGTGATCGCCGGATCCAGTCGCGGCATCGGCCTGGCGGTCGCGAGCAAGCTTGCCGCGGAGGGTGCATCGGTGGTGGTCAATGGCCGCGACGACTCCACGGTCAAGGCCGCCGCAGCGCAGATCGTCGACGATGGCGGCGTCGCGGTTCCAGTGGTTGGCAACGTCGCGGAGGAGGATGTCGCGCAGGAGTTGGTGTCCACCGCGATGCGTGAGTTCGGTGGGCTCGATGTGGTGATCAACTGCGCCGGTGTTGCCGAACCGGAGGGATCGTCGATCCTGACCATGAGTACCTATGAGTTCTTTGCCCAGCTCGATGCGCATCTGGTCAGCACATTCGAACTAGTGCGCGCGGCCGCACCGATCCTCGTGGAACAGGGCTTCGGTGCGATTGTCACCACCGGGTCGGCGGCGTCGGCAGGCAACTTCGGAGGGACGGGGTACCCAGCCGCCAAAGGTGGGGTCAACAGTCTGTCGCTGGCGCTGGCCGCGGATCTGCGTCCCCATGGTGTGCGGGTCAACGTCGTCTGCCCGGGCGGCAGAACGCGGTTGTCGACGGGCGCCGGATATGAAGCTCATATCCGGGACCTGCACGAGCGTGGCCTGCTTGACGAGTTCACCCGCGACGCCGCGCTGGATCCGGCGCCGCCGGAGTACGTGGCATCGCTGTATGCCTATCTCGCAAGTGATCTGGCCGACGGCATCACCGGCCAGATCTACAGTGCAGCAGGTGGTTTCATCGGAAAGTATCCGGCTTTCGAGCCGGCGTTCGTGGCCTACCGCGGCCACGATCCCGAACCGCCGTATTCGTTGGCCGAACTGCAGGCCATCCTCGCCGATTGAACTTGGGTTCCGTGCGCGTGATAGGCATGTTTTCATGACGCAGACGAAAGATCCCATGGAAGTACTCGGCATCGAACATGTTGTCGACGACCAAGGGGCTCGGACGTTCAGCCAGTTCCTCGGGACCGATGTCGTCGATCATCGGGGGATCGCCGGGATGTCGTCGTATGCCACGTTGGCGGAAATCGTCGGCGGCAATGCCTTCTATCGCTCCCATCCGGAGGGTTCGGCGACGGTTCAGGCGCGGTTGTCGTTGTCCGCCCCCGTCCCGGCGAGATCTGGCAGTCGCGTGCGAGGCACAGGCCGCCTGGTCGGTGCCACCGGTCACCACGGGGTCACCTCTGCCGAATTGGTCGACGATGCGGGCACCGTGGTCTGTGTGGCGACCGGGCGGGGTGTCCTCGTCCGCCGTGCCATCGGGGAAATCCCGGAGCTCGAACTCGGCAGGCAGGTCGGTGCGAGCGAGGATCGCGAACAGTCGTCGCTGCCGGAGCCCCTCGACCCGGATCTGACCGGCAGGCAGATCCTGGCGGGTCTGACGGACGGTTCGATTGCTCCCGGGCCGATCCAGCGTCTTCTGGGCCTGCGCGTCGCTGCTGTCGGTGACGACGTGGTCGAGCTCGCGGTGACGCCGAGTCCAGGCATGGCGAATCGGATGGGCACGATGCATGGCGGGATCGTGACGTCGATCATGGCCGAAGGTTGCTCACTGGGTGCCGAGCTGTCAGCCAGGGCAGGCGGCCGTTACCAGGTGTCCGACCTCACCGTGAGTTTCCTCCGTTCACCCGCCATCGACCAGGGCGACTTGACGGTCACGGTCCACGCTGTGAAGTCCGGCCGCAGGATCTGTTCTGTCACCGCGACCATGAGTCACCCGGACGGCACAGTTGTCGCCCAGGCAACCGCCGACGCCATCGCCTGACCTGCCCGGCGGAAGCGCGAGGCACTACCCGACCACGAGTGCGCGCAGTTCCTCGGCGAGATCCGGGGTGGCCGCGACGATTCCGCTCCAACGGCGGGTGAGGTCGGTATCGAACTCGATGGGGCGTCCGTAGGCGTCGATGACGGCCCCACCGGACGACTCGACCAGCACAACCGCGGCTGCGATGTCCATGAGGCGGTGCGTGTCACTGCCGGCATCGAGGAATGCGTCGACGGCTCCGGTGGCCACGAATGCCGAATCGATGGTGCTGCAACTGAGGATTCGGACCCTGGTGGCGCGCTTGGCAACCCGGGACCAGGCGTCCCAGTTGCGCTCGTGAGGACGGAGCACGGAGACGGCGGCATTCGCGACGCTGGTGCATCCACTCGTGCGGTAGGGCGAGGCAGTTCTCGAGGCCCACCAACTCTCGCCGGTGTGGAGCCAGGTGGTCATCGCTTCGACGAACACCCCGTCGACGACCACTGCCGCGCTGAAGCAGGCCAGGGGCACCCCGGCGGCAGCGTTGGCCGACCCGTCCACCGGATCGATGACCAGCGTGACGGCAGATCCGACGTCGACCCATCCGCGCTCTTCCGACAGCACGTTGACGCCTGCCGCGGTCGAAGCATCGATGATCGCGTCCTCGACGAGGACGTCGATGAGCATGGTGGGGGTCCCGTCGGCACCCTCCATCACGACCGAACGCAATTCCTCTCGGGTGTGGCTCTGGATGGCCCGGCGATGGGCCTCCATCGCCGCATCCGAGGCCGCCTGGAGCGCGGAATTGGTTCGGGTTCTGACACTTTCGATTGAGCTCACGGAATCTCTTTCATCAATTGGGGTTTCACGACATTGCACGACGCATCCACATGGCGATGCCTTCGACGACCATCACCACGGCGAACACCATCAGGACGATGGTCGTGACCACGTCGAACTGCATGACGCGGGCAGCGTTCATCAGGTAGAAACCGATGCCGCCTGCACCGACCACACCGAGGAGTGTGGCTGCGCGGATGTTGACGTCGAGTTGGTAGAACAGGTGTGCGATCAGCGCCGGCGCGGACTGCCGCAGCGTGGCCGCAACGAACACCTGGCTGCGGCTGCTACCGCCTGCGGTGACGGCTTGTTGTACCCGAACGTCGGTTTCCTCGAGCGAGTCGGCGATCAGCTTTCCGAAGAGGCCGACCACGCCGACCGACAAGGCCAACGCCCCCGCGGTGGCACCGAGGCCGGTGATGACGATGAAGATGATCGCGATGATGAGGTCGGGGATTCCGCGGACCAGGACGATGATGATGCGGAACATTCTGGCGATACCCGGCGTGGGGGACACGTTGCGTGCCGCAAGGACACCGATGGGAATCGCCAGAATCAAACCGAGAAAGGTTGCCGCCAGCGCGATCTGGACCGTGATGATCAGCTGCGCGACCAGTTCGTCCCAGATGCCGCCGGTGCCGGGTGGGAAGAACAGTCCCAGGGTGGTCGAGGTCGTGGCCAGGCCATCCAGCACGCGGGAGAAGTCGATCTTTGCGCCCCAGGTCGCCAGGACAAGAGCAGCCACGGTGAGCCCGATGTAAAGGGTTCGCCGAATGCGTTCGCCGGTCCACGGTGGGCTCACCCGGTACTCGCCGGATTTGGTGCGCACGGCGGTTTGTGCGGTGCCGACCTCGGCGTCGAGCCAACCACCGGAGGAGCGGGTCACGCGTCGCCGCAGACGTCCCCACAGGTTTATGCGCGTTGGCAGTTGTTCTCCGAGTAGGGATTTCCGGATCGCACCGGAGATCATCTCGACCGCGACGCAGAGTGCGACGACAAACAGCGCCAGCGCCATCCCTCGTTGGTAGTTGAGGGTCTTCATCGCAAGAGACAGTTCCATGCCGATGCCGCTCACCCCGACGTAACCCAGAATCACCGAGGCGCGCAGGTTGATGTCGAAGCGGTGCAGGGCAATTGCGACAAATGCGGGAAGTGCCTGCGGGATGACTCCACCGGTGATCTGTTGCCACCAGGTGGCGCCTGCGGCGCGCAGGGCGTCGCGAGGGCCTGCGTCGGTGTCCTCGATGGCGTCGGCATACATCTTGCCGACCATGCCCACCGAGTGGACTCCCAGTGCCAGGATCCCGGCGACGGCGCCGAGGCCGAACAGCCGCAGATACAGGATGGCCAGCACGATCTCGGGAACCGCACGGGTGATTACGATGATCACCCGGGCGCCCCACTGCAGCGGCGTGCCTGCGGTGGTGTTGCGGGCTGCCATCAGGGCGACGGGCATGCTGAGCGCGACACTGAGGGCGGTCGCGCAGGTGACGATGGCCAGGGTCTGACCGGTCATGGTGAGGATTTCATCGACCGGCGGGAAGTCGAGCGGGAACATCCTGGAGATGAAGTCGGTGGCGTTGTGGAAGCTGTCCGCAAACGTTGCCAGGTTGATCTTCAGGGAAGCGATCGACCAGATGGAGGCGATCAACCAGACGGCCATCACCACGCTCACGCCGATCGAGGTGGGGGACGGGCGGGGAAGAGTGTGCGGCAGGGAATCCCGGGTCTTGTCGGGCCGCTGTGGTGAGAGAACGGACACCGGCGTCAAACCAGTTGCGGTGATGTCGGTGAGGCGACGCTCGTGTAGATCCTCATCGCCTCTTCGCGGCTCATCCCCTCGACCACCTTGTCGAGAACGACCCGGCCCGAGCGCAACCCGATCAGGCGGTGGCCCCAGGACAGTGCGAGCTCGACCTGATGGAGGCTGCACACCACGGTCAGGTTGTCCTCGGAGGCGATGCGCGAGATCAGTGCCATCACCTGGACCGACGATTCCGGGTCGAGGGATGCGACGGGCTCGTCGGCGAGAAGAATCTTCGGGCGCTGAATGAGGGCCCTGGCCACCGCAACTCGCTGCTGCTGGCCGCCGGACAGCGTGTCGGCCCGCTGAAATGGCCGGTCGGCGAGCCCGACTCTATCGAGTTGTTCCATGGCGGCCAGGCGTACCGACTTCGGATAGGTGAACAAACCGAAACGTGGTCCCCGCAGAGCACCGAGAGCACCGGTGCACACGTTCTCGAGGACGGACATGCTGCCGACCAGATGGAACTGCTGAAACACGAATCCCACCTGGCGGCGCAGTTCGCGTAGCTCGCGCCCGCGGGCGGTGCCCACGTTGTGCTCGAGTACGGTCACCGCGCCGTCGGTGGGGAGATGTAATCCGTCCAGTAGCCGCAGCAGGGTCGACTTACCCGACCCCGACAAGCCGAGCAAGGCAACGACCTCTCCCGGATGAATCTGGAGTGATACGTCGTCGAGTGCGCGTACCTGCGGGCCGAAATCCTTGGTCACATTCTCGAGAACAATCGATGGTGTGAGGATGCGGTCGATGGACGCGCCGAGCGCGGCATGGTCGGAGTCGGTCATCGGGCTCTCCCTGCTGTGGAGGATGTTCGGACGGGGCTGGTTCGGTGCGACTGGCCTTGATCAGCCCTGGCAGGCTTCGGCTTTGGTGGTCTCGCAGACTTTGCGGACACCGTCGTAGATGCTGTCGTTCACCGCCACGTAGCCATACTCGACGTCGTCGGGGAGCGGGCAGGATGCCTCGTCATCGCAGTAGCCCGCCGCCACCAGTGCCGGTCGGGTGAGTTTGTTCTGGAAGATGTCGGTGAGTTCGGCCTGGAGCCCGGGTGAGAGGTCGCCGGAGATGGCGATCGGGCTCGCGGCGATCAAGTCGGACTTCCACAGCGTGGTGATGTCGCCGGGCTTGATCTGGCCCTTCTCGATGAGGACCTTGTCGACGATGGTGTCGTAGGCGAATCCGGCGTCGCACTGGCCACTGTTGACCGCCAGTACAGACGCATCATGGCCGCCTGCGAAGACCGGGGTCACGTCCTTGACGGGGTCGATGCCCACCGCGAGGAGTCCGGCAGAGGGGTACAGATACCCGGAGGTCGAGGAGGGGTCGACGAAGCAGATGGTCTTGCCGCGGAAATCTTCGAGGCTCTTGATGTCTGACCCGGACTTGGTGATCGCGTACGACTGGTACCCGGGCTCCTCGTCGGCGGAATTGACCGGGACGGCGACTGGATTCGTGTTGACGCCACTGTCTTTTGCAGTGACATACGAGAACGGACCGTACGCGGCGATCTGGATCTTGCCTGCCCGCTGCCCCTCGATGACCGCGGCGTAGTCGGTGGCGTTCTGGAACTCGACCTTGAGGCCGGTTTCCTTTTCGATGACCGAGCCGATGGTGGCGTACTGCTGCTGAAGGCTCTGTGAGTCCTCGGAAGGAATGGACGCCAGGACCAGCGTTGTCGGATCAGAACTCGTCGAAGCGTCCGAAGAGGACGTGTCAGCTGCGCTCGAGCCGCAAGCGGCGAGCGCGAAAAGGGCTGCGGCGCCGCAGGCGATGGTGGCCAGTGAGCGGTGTGGTCGGCTACCCATGAAGGTGTGCTCCTTGTTGTCTGTAATCAGGTATTGCTGAACCCGGATTCAGGAGGGAAGTCGGGCAAGTGACTGGGACTCGCGGTGGGTGTGAAAACGCGGTCGGAACTGAGCGTCCTCTACCGCGGCAACGAGTGGGACAACCCTGGATGAACCAGACGAAACGGCCAGGCGTCGGTAACCGAAGGTTGTCCCACAAAGCTCTCGGTCAGATCCCGCGCAGAACGGAACGGACGACGGGACAACCGTGTTCGACTCCCACCAGCACCATGTCGGCGCGCTGCCCGGGTTCCAGAGCGCCCCGGTCGGACAGGCCGACGGCGGTGGCGGGACCACTGGTGATCAGCGAGACCGCATCGTGCAGAGCCATCGTCTTGTCGGTGGCGAGACTGAAGGCGGCACCGAGGAGCGATGAAGGCAGGTAGTCCGATGCCAGTGCCGTGACCAATCCCAGTCCTGCGAGCTCCACGGCGGAGACGTTGCCGGAGTGGGAGCCTCCGCGCAGGACGTTCGGGCCGCCCATCACGACGGACATACCCCGGTCACGCGCTTCTCGAGCTGCCTCCTCGGTGGTGGGGAACTCGGCCACATTGCCACCGCGCCGCGCCAGGTCGGCGATCTCGACGGCTGATTCGGGGTCGTGCCCGAAGATGCGGACGAAGCCGGTCGCCGCGCTCCCGGCCAGCCAATCCATCGCCTCTTCGCGAACACCGATGTTGCTTTCCCGTTGGCGCGCAACGTCATCGACGATCGCGCGGGCGGCGTCATCGGAGATACCGCGCATCCCGGCGATGTACCGCTCGTAGAAGGTGCGGTCGGCGTACTGCCCGATGCCCGGGGTGTGGTCTTCGTGAGAGATGACCGCAGGCAGGGTGTCGCTGATCTGACCGACAGCGCACTGTTGGTCGTACCGGTGACGCAAGGCCGCGAGTCCGGCAGCGGAGCGCACGTCGAGGCGATGCAGGACCCGGTGATCGACCAGCCGTCCATCACTCTCGCGGCCGTTCCAGGCATCGATTGCCTCGCACATCGACACCGCTGCGTGGACGCTGCGCTGCTGTGCCGACTCCCGGTCGGAGAACGATGCCCCGTGAAAGACGGTGGTGACGCCTGCGGCGCGCAACTTGCCCTCGAAGGACATCATCGAGAACATCCAGGGCAGCTCGGCTCCGGGACGTGGCATCCGTTCACGCTCGAGTCCGTCGGAGTGCACGTCCACAAGTCCGGGAAGGCAATACAGCCCGCCGCCGTCGACGTCGATCGGTGATCCGGTGACCATGGGTCCGGCCTCGACGATCCGTCCGTCGCGCACCACGACCCGGGCGTCGTCGAGGACCTCGCCGGGCAGGATCGCCCGGACGTGTCCGAGCACATAGTTACTCGGTGCCTGTGGCAGTGACCAGGCCGTGGGCCGGGAGAGTGTCTGAGTTGTTTCGGTCATGCTGCTGCCTCCAGGACTTCTGCGGGGGTACCTTGCTGAGCTATGCGACCGTCGCTGAAACGGATGACTCGGGATGCCAGCTGCCGCATGGCATCCAGATCGTGAAATACCGCGAGGACGGCAACACCCTGTGCCGACAGTGACGCGATGAGTTCAAGTGCCAGTTCGCGGTTGGCGGGGTCGAGGGCGGAAACCGGTTCGTCGAGGAGTAGTAGCCTGGGTGGATTGACCGTTCCTGCAGCAATATTCACCCGCTGACGTTCTCCACCGGACAGAACGCTGCAGTCGACGTCCCACAGCGCTTCGTCGAGGGCGAGTCGTCGCAGCGAGGCTGCGGCGGCGTCACGGGCTTCCTCGCGCGACATTCCGCGCCGACGGCCCGCTGTGGCAACAACTTCCAGGGGGGCGGTGCGGGGTGGGGCGGATAAGAACTGCGAGACGTAACCCAGCTCCCGGCCCCGTATCCTGGCCATCTCTCGGTCTGGCAGCGAAGTCAACTCCACCGTCGCCGACCCGGTGTTCAGGGCGACTGTGCCGGAATCGGGGAGGTAGCTACGGTGCACACATCGCAGCAGGCTGGACTTGCCTGCGCCGCTGGGGCCGGCCAGCGCCACGTGTTCCCCGACTGCGACGTCGAGGTCGACGCCGTGCAGTGAGGTCACGGTGCGACCGTCAATGGTGTGCAGGGTGAACGTCTTACGTAGATCCCGGACGGACAGTACCGGGGTGTCGGTGGTCGGATTCACTGCTTCATACATCGTGGGTGTCACCTTCGTGCAGCCGCAACGAGCCGCTGAGTGTAGGGGTGGTGTGGATCTTGGAAGAGCTGATCGGTCAGACCGTTCTCGACCACGCGGCCGACATTCATCACCAGACAGCGGTCGGTGAGGGCTTCGATCACGGCGAAGTCGTGGCTGACCACAACGGCTGCGGTGTCGCGCTCGGCGAGTAGCTTGCGCAGCAGGTCCAGCACACCCGCGGCGACAGAGGCGTCGAGACCGGTGGTGGGCTCGTCGAGCAGGAGAACGCGCGGGTCGGTGGCCAAGGCCTTTGCGATCTGCACACGCTGCCGCATGCCTCCGGAGAAGTGCTTGACCGGATCGTCCATCCGGTCGAGCGGGACCTCCACCTTCTCGAGCAGATAGGCTGCGCGGTCGCGGATCTCGTGATAGTTCCGCCAACCGGCCGCGGTCAGACGCTCGGCGATGTTTCCGCCTGCCGATACGTTCATCGTCAGCCCGTCGGCCGGATTCTGGTGGACGAGTCCGAGGGTGTCGATCCGGAGGGCACGGCGGGCCGCGGCATCGAGACCGAAGATGTCGGTGCGGCCTCCGTCCACGGAGGTCAGGAACATCGACCCGGATGTGGCGATGTCCTCGCCGACCAGGCAACGCAATACGGTCGATTTGCCCGAGCCGGATTCGCCGATCAGACCGAGTGCTTCGCCGGGCGCCACATCGAAGTTCACATCCCAGGCGGCGACGATCGCGCCGGTGCGTGGGCTGATTGCCGTACCGGCATCGGGGCCGGTACCGGGTACCGCCTCGGCGCCGCCCGGTCCGTGGATCTTGCCGACGCCACGCGCTGCCAGCGTCCAACCCTCGGCGGTGGCCTCGGCCGGGCGGCTCACCGGTTCGCGGCGCTCGCGGACCGTGGTCGCTGCGCTGCCGCGGACTCGGCGCGAGGTATCGGGCAAGAAGTGCAGCGGTGCATACGCCGTGTGCAGTTCCTGATCGACATCGCCGTCCAGTGTTCGCGTGCACCACTCGATGTCGCTGCAGGCCAGCCGGTCACCGGGGGCTTCGACAAGAAACGTGTCGGCGGAACCGCAACGGGCGCAGCGCTGTTGGGTGCTTCCCTCGACCTCGAACGGCACGTCGTCGAAGGTGATCGGCTCGACCGTTGTGTACGGGGGTACCGCGAAGATCCGCTTCTCGCGGCCCGCGCCGAACAGTGTGAGATGTGGTGCGTCGTCGAGGCGGGGCACATCCCAGCGGGGGATGGGGGTGGTGATCATGATGTACCGGCCGTTGACCAGCACGGGGTAGCCGGTGGTCTTGGTGATGACACCATTGCGCACCAGGTCCTCGTAGAGGCTGACCCAGATCATCGAGTAGTCGGCCTCGGAGTGCATGCGTGCGCATTCGCGTACCGACTTCTGCACTCCGCGTAGTGGTTCGGCGACGGGAACTTGGAGAACGAGGGTCTGGCCCTCGGCCATCGGTTCCTCGGGGATCCGGTGACGGCTCTGGATCACGGTGGACTCGCGCGTGTCCTGGGTCTGCAGGCAGCGTTCACTGTTGACGATCAGGCGGCGCAGATTGGTTGCGTTCACCCCGTCGTCGTCACCCTGGTCGATGACCTTGACGGTGTCGTCGGTGCCGAGCATTCCGAGGGTGACCTGCAATCCACCTGAACCCCAACCCCGGGCGACCGGCATCTCACGGGATCCGAAGGGCACCTGGTACCCCGGAACACAGACCGCGGCGAGGGTGGCACGGCGGATCTCACGTTTGGAACCCTCGTCGAGAATGCCCTGCGGATACGCGGCGGAATCGATGGTCGCCAGCACGTCGGATGTGGTGGCGGTTGGCGATGTGGTGACGGTGTCGGTGAGCGTCATCAGCAGGTCCTTCCAATGGGTTCAGCGGGGCGGGCAGTGTCGTCGTCGACACCGCGGACGGCGCGTTTGCGGTCGATCATCGAGCGGAACGTGACGTAGTGCGGGAGCTTGAGATGCTCGAGGAATCCGCAGGAATCGAGTCCGTCGGTGGTGAGCAGCAGTACCTGTTCGAGACCGGCGGAGTCGCCGTACCGTCGGCACGCGATGTCGAGGTTGGCCATGGCGATGGCCTTGCGTTCGTTGTGTCCGAAGCAGAGTCCGTATCCGACGTCGAAGCGGCTCCGGTCCTCGTCCGGGCCGTCCAGATCTTCGATGGCCTCGCATTCGGAGGCCCGAATGTGACCGAGCTGCACCGGTTTTCCGGTGTGAGGGTGGAGAACTCGGAGGGGGAGGCGACCATGCCGTACCTCACCGAGGGTGACCTCGTGGAAGTTCCCTTCGGTACCGCGGATCGAGCGGTACCAGGTACCGATGAGCGAACCGGTTTCGGCTCGCGCCATGCTGGCCAGAACGGCCGACCGGGGTGCAGGCGGACGCGCGGGATGACGCGAGATGTCAAACGGCGCATCGTCGGTGTCGACGTCGGAGGGCCGATTGTCGACAAGAAGATCCATCTCGCGGAGCATGTCGGAGAACCGTCGCGGGTGACGCTCGGACTCGGTTCGTTCGGTCTGGCCGTGCTCGGTCTGGCCGATGACCGCGGACGTCGACTCTTGGTTCCGGTCGAGCATGCGTCCGGTGTAATCGCTTGTGCGGCCGAGGAGCTGGGGGCCGTCGGGTACGCGGTGCGCCGGGACGATTCGCCGCAGCACCACCATCTCGTCGGGGTCGATCGGCTCGCTCACCGCCAGTCGGGGCAACGTGGACTGGTGTGCGCGGACCAGGTGGGTGGCCTCGATGACGTCGCCCTCGGCCTGCCGCAGCGCATCTGCGGCTGTTTCTTCGTGGTAGAGGCTGCCTTCGCCCATCACCCGGTCGACGGCCAGGCGCATGCGGCCGGTGATCTGCTTGGTGGTCAGCCACGGCGCCGGGTCCTGATTCCTGGCACCGCGAACCAATGACTCTGCGGCGAGGATCGCATCCAGACCGCCTCGTGCTCCCGAATATCCCATGTCAGTTGGCCTTTGCGGTCGGTGTGTTGAGGTCGACGTTTGGAGTCGGGGTGTGGTGGTCGACGTTTGGAGTCGGGGTGTGGTGGTCGACGGCGTGGACCACGGTGGTGCGGGGTATTCCGACGAGCTTCCCGTCGGCACTGACGAACAGAAGGTCGACCCCGGTGGGGAACTCCGAGACCAGTCGGCGCCGCACGTTCCAGAAGTCAGCGGAGATACCGCGCGGCGCGAAGTCGATCGGCGAGGCGATGCCGGGGCCCTCGATCGCCACCCGCCTTCCGCCGGACAAGGCGTCGACGGACAGGATCACGGTGGCGGCGGATTCCGGGCTCAGTGGAGTGCCCACCGACACCGCACCGAACTCGTGATCGGTCAGTGGTCGTAGCGCTGTCACGAACTTGGCTGTGTCCAGTGCGGCAGCGGGGGCTCCGGTCGCGACGGACAACACCGAAGCCCATGTGCCAGGCGACTCTTCGATCAGGTGCGTGCCCGTCTCGAGGTCGGCAAGGGCCAGCGCAGGCAACATCGCGGCCGGGTAGGTGCTCTGGGGCAGTGTCTCGACGATCCCCGGCCGTGCAAAGGCGTTGAGGATGGCGCGGAAGATGCTCTGCGACACGAGGGGATCAACGCCAACCCCCAGGGTGGTTCCGGTGAACAGATCGGTCATCAGGTCAACTCCTCGAATTGGACGACGGTGGGCGCCAATTGGGCCCACTCGCCACGGTCTGCGAGCTCGAGATCGGCTTCGACGCGGGAACACAGTTCGATCACCCTTGAGCTGATCGGACCGCCGGCCTGGACTTCCGCATCGCAGATGGCAGCGGCCAGGGTTGCGGCCCGGTTGTCTCCCATACGCATTGCCCAGCCGTGAGTTCCGGCCAGACTCACCTCGGCGCGGCAGGCCAGGACGTCGCCGAGAAAGAACCGGTCGTAGGCGATCGGCTCACGGACCTGCGCCGCGATCGTCCCGATCTCCGGTGCGGTGAGAACTGTGAGCTCGGCGCCCGATGCCAGGGCTGCGTCGGCGAGTTCGACAAGGTCTTCCTCGGCGGCCACAGCGAGTAGCTCGGCGATCCGTTCCCGGCTGTATCCCGTGGATGTCATTTCCATGCAACTTCTTTCGTGTCGGTGGTGAGGTTGTTGGTGTCGCGGTCGGCGGGCGATGTACCGATTTCCATGACGACCCGCACGGAATCGCCCCGCATCCAGCCCTTGCTGTAGGTCAGTGCCCTTCCCGAATCGGCGTCACGGTTCACGCTTTCGACCACCCAGACCGGGGTTGCGGTCACCAGTTGCAGGCGTGCCTGGATCTCGGGTGGTGGAATATCGGAGGCGGTCCGGCACCAGGATCGAACCGAACGGACGTGGCCCATCTGGCGCAGGACCTCATCGAGTGATTCCTCGACCCGCATACCGTCGGCCAATTGGGGGACCACATCTTG
Organism: Williamsia sp. Y721; assembly: GCF_059683565.1. NCBI lineage: Bacteria > Bacillati > Actinomycetota > Actinomycetes > Mycobacteriales > Nocardiaceae > Williamsia > Williamsia sp. Y721. Next base: position 632,046 of record NZ_JCASNH010000001.1, read on the forward strand.
AGAGATCCACTCCGAGGCGAATCCGGCGACCATGTTGTTGATGTAGTTCAGTCGCATCATGTGATGCGCCGGCGTGGCTGGCGCCAGTTCGAGCATCTCGGCACATTCCGGTGGCAGCGGTGCCAACGAATGTTCGAGCAGCACGGTACGAGGTTCGGCGCCCGCGCTTCGGACTGTGCGATGCCAGGACGGTCGGCGGTCGCGTGAGATCACGTAGTCGATGCGATTGCTGACAAATGTGCCACTGCCCTGAACGCGTCGCACGAGGAGCCGACGTTCCAGTTCTTGGAGAGCGGCGCGAGCGGCGGCGCGACCGACATCGAACCTCCGCATCAACGTGTGTTCGCTGTCGAGTTTGGAGCCTGGTGCCAAGCCGTTGACCTCGCATTCGAGCTGGTCGGCGATGATGCGATATCTCTGCTCGGTCATGCCATGACTGTGTCGGCCCGAGTTGTACGGACAACCACACGACAGGTAACCGGGAGGGAAACGCAGTTGAACGTGTAAGTAAGTTGTCCGGCACCAAGAAAACAAGCACATGTGCTTGCTTTTGTGGGTGGCCCGTGTCACGCTGGCTGCGTGAGCATCGTTTCCGAATTGGTGGCCGAGCTGTCCGCGGAAGCCGACGTTGTCGACCGGATGGTTTTCGATCTGGACGAGAACGGTTGGGCTACACCAACACCCGCGGAGGGGTGGGCAGTGAAAGAGCAGATCGCGCATCTGTCGTGGACGGACGCGGTGGCGATTGTCGCGGCCACGGATCCGGCCGAGTTCGAGCGCGTTCTGGTGCAGGCCTGGCAGAACCCGGCCGGATTTGTCGACGTGGCGGCCAGGGCAGGGGCGCAGAAGCCGCCTGTCGAGTTGCTTGAACACTGGCGCCAGGGGCGGCGTGTTCTGGCCGAAGCCCTCATCGCAGTCCCGTCGGGGCGGAAGCTTCCGTGGTTCGGTCCACCGATGTCCGCGGCCTCGATGGCGACGGCCAGGTTGATGGAGGTCTGGGCTCATGGCCTCGACGTCGCCGATGCGCTCGGAATTGTCACCGAGCCGACGGCGAGGCTGAAATCCATTGCACATCTTGGTGTTCGGACACGGGACTTTGCCTACCAGGTCAACAGCCAAACACCGCCGACCGACGATTTTCGGGTCGAACTACATGCGCCTGACGGCTCGACCTGGACCTGGGGTCCCGACGATGCCGCCCAGCGGATCACCGGCTCGGCCCTCGACTTCTGTCAGCTGGTCACCCAACGCCGAGGCCTGCGAGACCTCGACATCCGTGCGACCGGTGACGATGCCCGCCACTGGATCACGATTGCGCAATGCTTCGCCGGGCCTCCCGGGGGAGGACGATGACGAACACAATCCGGATCGGCAATGCCTCCGGGTTTTACGGCGACCGATTCTCGGCGATGCAGGAGATGCTCACCGGCGGGCATCTCGACTGTCTGACCGGCGACTATCTGGCCGAACTGACGATGCTCATCCTGGGCCGTGATCGGCTCAAGGATCCGAAGACCGGGTACGCAAAAACGTTCCTGCGGCAACTGGAGGTCAACCTCGGTGCCGCGATGGATGCCGGCGTCTCGATCGTCAGCAACGCAGGCGGGGTGAACCCCGCCGGCCTCGCCGCAGCGATCGGTGAGCTGGCCGAGAAACTCGGGCTGGCGCCGAAGATCGCCTACGTCGACGGTGACGACCTCACGTCCCGGGCCGCCGAACTCGGACTCGGGACGCCACTGACCGCCAATGCCTACCTGGGCGGTTTCGGGATCGCAGCCGCCCTCCGGTCCGGTGCTGACATCGTTGTCACCGGCCGGGTCACCGACGCCTCTCTGACCGTCGGACCCGCGGCCGCCCATTTCGGTTGGGGCCGCGAGGATCTCGACCAGTTGGCCGGGGCCGTGGCGGCCGGGCACATCATCGAATGCGGCACGCAGGCCACGGGCGGCAACTATTCGTTCTTCACCGAGATCGGCGACATGGCTCACCCGGGCTTCCCGATTGCCGAGATCTCTTCCGGCGGTGGCTCAGTGATCACCAAGCATGACGGCACGGGTGGTGCGGTCACCGTGGGTACCGTCACCGCGCAGCTCCTGTACGAAGTCGGCGGTCCGCGCTACCTGGGGCCCGACGTGACCACCCGTCTCGACACCATCACCCTCACCGATCTCGGACATGATCGCGTTCGGGTCAGCGGTGTGCGCGGTGAGGCACCTCCGGAGACCCTCAAGGTGTCGCTCAATCACCTCGCCGGATTTCGGAACGAGGTCACGATGGTGCTGACCGGCCTCGACATCGAGGCCAAGGCCGTACTGGCGCGCACCCAATTCGAGGCCGAGTTGAGCGCCCGTCCCACGGACCTCACCTGGACGCTGACCCGGCTCGATCAGGACAACGCGCCCACCGAGCAGCAGGCCAGCGCACTGCTGCAGTGTGTTGCCAAGGATGCCGACCAGAAGGTCGTGGGACGCCAGTTCTCCTCGGCTGCAGTTGAGTTGGCGTTGGCCAGCTATCCCGGCTTCACCATGACAGCGCCGCCCGGGTCGGCTTCGCCGTATGCAGTGTTCGAGGCCGGGTACGTTCCGGTGGGCGAGCTCTCGCACACCGTGCATCATGCTGACGGATCCACGCAGATCATCGAGCCCGGTCCGCGGGTCGAGGTGGCTGCACCTGTGGAAGAGACCCGGGCCGCAACTCCGCTGCCGGTCAGTTCGTGGGGCCCGACACGTCTTGCGCCGCTGGGTGACATCGCCGGAGCCCGCAGCGGTGACAAGGGCGGCAACGCCAATGTGGGTGTGTGGGTGCGTAATCCAGAGCACTTCGATTGGCTGTCGGCGACTTTGACCACCGAACTGTTCAAACAGTTGATCCCAGAGGCGGCCGACCTTCAGGTCCACCGCCACGAACTCCCCAACTTGCTCGCCGTGAACTTCGTGATCGAAGGAATTCTTGGTCGAGGAGTAGCAGACAACGTTCGATTCGATCCGCAAGCTAAGGGGCTCGGAGAGTGGCTGCGTTCGCGTCACGTCACGATCCCGATCCGGTTTGGAGAATAGATGAAATCTCTTGAGTCCAAGGTCTGGCACACCCCGGAGCGTCAGCAGTTACGTGACTCCGTCAGGACATTCGCGGAGCGGCACATTCTGCCATTCCAGGATGAGTGGGAGCGCAGCGGCGAGCTGCCCCTCGACCTGCACAAGCAGGCCGCCGAGGCCGGATTGCTCGGACTGGGTTTCGGCGAGTCGGTCGGCGGCAGCGGCGGCGACCTGATCGACGCCACCATCTGCGGTGAGGTACTGCATGGTTCGGGTGTGGCCGGTGGCGTCTTCTCATCTCTGTTCACCTGCGGAATCGCGTTGCCGCACCTGATCGCTGCCAATGATCCCGACCAGATCGAGAAGTGGGTGAAGCCCACGCTGGCCGGTGAGAAGATCGGCAGCCTCGCCATCACCGAACCAGGGGGCGGCAGCGATGTCGGGCACCTGACCACTTCGGCTGTTCGCGACGGCGACCACTACGTCGTCAACGGATCGAAGACGTACATCACCTCCGGTGTCCGCGCCGACTTCGTGGTGACCGCGGTCCGCACCGGTGGGCCGGGTGCCGGTGGCGTTTCGCTGTTGGTGGTCGAGAAGGGTACGCCGGGCTTCACCGTCACCCGCAAGCTCGAGAAGATGGGCTGGCGCGCATCGGATACCGCTGAACTCTCGTATGTCGACGCGCGGGTTCCGGTCAGCAACCTCGTCAATGCCGAGAACTCGGGTTTCTTCCAGATCGCCGGCGCCTTCGTCACCGAGCGGGTGGGACTCGCCGTTCAGGCCTACGGAAGTGCGCAGCGCTGCCTCGACCTGACACTCGAATGGGTTCGGAGTCGAGAGACGTTCGGCAAGCCGCTCATCGCACGTCAGTCGGTGCAGGAAACCGTCACCGAGATGGCGCGCAAGATCGATGTCGCGCGGACCTATACCCACGCAATCGTCGACGCCGCGATGGCCGGGGAGACCGACCTCATCGCCGAGGTCTGCTTTGCCAAGAACACCGCGGTCGAAGCCGGTGAATGGGTGGCGGACAAGGCCGTTCAGCTCTTCGGTGGCGCCGGGTACATGACCGGCACCGAGGTGGAGCGTCAGTACCGGGACATGCGGATCATCGGCATCGGTGGCGGTACCACGGAGATCCTCACGGGTCTGGCCGGCAAACGACTGGGCTACCACCCGTGAGCGCCGCCGGGACCGGATCCGCCACCGAGACGATGCTCGCGAGACTCGGTGAGATCGAGGGGTTGTTCGCCCAAGCGCTGGCCGGCGGTGGCGAGAAGAAGGTCGCTCGGCATCGTGAACGCGGCAAACTCCTGGCCCGGGAACGGATCGAGCTGCTCATCGACGAGGACAGTGCGTTCCTCGAACTCGCCCCGATCGCGGCATACGGATCCGATTTCCCGGTCGGTGCGTCCATCGTCACCGGTATCGGCGTTGTCGAAGGGGTCGAATGTGTTCTCGTCGCCAACGACCCCACCGTCCGCGGCGGCACCTCCAATCCCTGGACGTTGCGGAAGGGCCTGCGGGCCAATCAGATTGCGCTCGAGAACCGGTTGCCGCTGATCAATCTGGTGGAGTCCGGTGGCGCGGACCTACCGACGCAGAAGGAAGTGTTCATCCCCGGCGGGGCGATGTTCCGCGACATCACCAGGTTGTCGGCGGCCGGGATCCCGACCATCGCTCTCGTGTTCGGCAATTCGACGGCCGGTGGCGCCTACCTGCCCGGCATGTCCGATCACACGGTGATGATCGAGGGGCAGTCGAAGGTGTTCCTCGGTGGTCCGCCGCTGGTGAAGATGGCCACCGGCGAGGTCAGTGACGACGAGTCGCTTGGCGGCGCACAGATGCACGCTCGTCAGTCCGGCCTTGCCGACTACTACGCCGCCGATGAACAGGATGCGATCCGCCTGGGACGGCGGATTGTCGCCCGGCTCAACTGGCACAAGCAGGGCCCGGGTCCGGTGGCTCCGTCCATCGAGCCGAAGCATCCGGCCGAAGATCTGTTGGGCATCGTCCCGGGTGATCTGCGGATCCCGTTCGATCCGCGTGAGGTGATCACGCGGATCGTCGACGAGAGCCTGTTCGACGAGTTCAAACCCGAATACGGATCGTCGTTGTGTACCGGATGGGCGCGCATTCACGGGTATCCGATCGGGATCCTGGCCAACGCCCAGGGTGTGCTGTTCAGCGCCGAGGCGCAGAAGGCCACCCAGTTCATCCAGTTGGCCAATCGGTCGAATACGCCGTTGCTGTTCCTGCACAACACAACCGGCTACATGGTCGGGCAGGAGTACGAACGCGGAGGCATCATCAAACACGGCTCGATGATGATCAATGCGGTGTCCAATTCGACGGTCCCGCATATCTCGATGCTGATCGGCGCGAGCTACGGAGCCGGGCACTACGGGATGTGCGGGCGGGCCTACAACCCCCGCTTCCTGTTCACCTGGCCCAGTGCAAAGTCGGCGGTGATGGGCGCTGCCCAGCTTGCCGGTGTGATCTCGATGGTCTCGCGTAGTGCCACCGAAGCCCGTGGCGGCACCGTGGACGAAGATGCGGATGCCGGCATGCGGGCCATGATCGAGGCCCAGATCGAAAAGGAATCGATGCCTGCCTTCCTGTCGGGAATGTTGTACGACGACGGCATCATCGATCCGAGGGACAGCAGAACGGTTCTCGGACTCTGTCTCTCGGCGATAGACAACGGGCCCGTGCAGGGTACAAGCAACTTCGGCGTATTCCGGATGTGATGGGTGATGACCAATTTGAGTGTGACCTCTGTGCTTGTCGCCAACCGCGGCGAGATCGCCCGGCGGGTGTTCACCACCTGCAGGCGGCTCGGAATCGGCACCGTGGCGGTGTATTCCGATCCCGATGCCGCAGCCCCTCATGTCGGTGAGGCCGACGTTGCGGTCCGGTTGCCGGGCAACACCTCATCGCAGACCTACCTCGATGCTGCGGCAGTGATTGCCGCGGCGCGGGCGGCCGGTGCCGACGCGGTCCATCCGGGGTATGGATTCCTCTCGGAGAACGCCGAATTCGCTCAGGCGGTACTTGATGCCGGACTGACCTGGATCGGACCCGATCCCGCGGCCATCGTCGCGATGGGATCGAAGGTCAATGCCAAGGCGATGATGCGCAAAGCGGGCGTCCCCACGCTGGACGATCTCGACCCCGCCGCGGTCACCGCCGACCAGCTGCCGGTTCTGATCAAGGCCTCAGCCGGTGGTGGCGGACGTGGCATGCGCATCGTCCGCGACCTGGATCAACTTGCCGAGCAGGTCGATGGCGCCCGCCGTGAGGCGCTCTCGGCATTCGGTGACAGCACGGTCTTCTGTGAACCGTTCATCGAACGGGGCCACCACATCGAGGTGCAGGTACTCGGCGACACGGCCGGCACCATGTGGGCCGTCGGCGAACGCGAATGCTCGATCCAGCGCCGGCATCAGAAGGTCATCGAAGAGGCGCCGTCACCGCTCGTGCAGCGCGTCGGAATCGGACTGCGGGACAAGCTGTTCGACGCGGCACGCGCAGCCGCCTCGGCAATCGGTTACACGGGGGCCGGGACCGTGGAGTTCCTGGCCGACGACGACGGTCGATTCTACTTTCTCGAGATGAACACCCGTCTGCAGGTGGAACATCCGGTGACCGAAGAGACCACCAAGCTCGATCTGGTTGCCTGGCAGCTGCACATCGCGCGCGGTGACCTGTTGCCTGCGCATCCGCCGGAGTTGCAAGGACATTCCATCGAGGTGCGGCTGTACGCGGAAGACCCGGCAGTGGACTACCAGCCACAATCGGGACGGTTCCATCGGTTCGGGGTCGATTCTGATGTTCGGTTCGGTCGGCTCACCGAGCCGGGCGTGCGCGTTGATTCCGGCATCACCGATGGCGGTGAGGTCTCGACGTTCTACGATCCGATGTTGGCCAAGGTCATCAGCTGGGCGCCCAACCGCGAGGCCGCGATCAACATCCTGGCCAGGGCGCTGGCCTCGGCCCGACTGCACGGACCCCGGACGAACCGGGACACGTTGGTGAACATGTTGCGTCACCACGAGTTCCGTGCCGGCAACACCACCACCAAGTTCATCGAAGAGGTCGGTCTCGATGTGCTCTCCGCGCCACTGGCGGGGCCGGATCAGGTTCGCCTCGCGGCGGTCGCCGTGACACTCGCGGATGCGGAGGCAAACCGGCAGCAGTCGGGACGCCCGCTGCCATCGGGTTGGCGCAACCTGGCATCGGGTCCACAGTCCAAGTCCTACCTTCATGGCGAGCAGGAGATCGCGGTTCACTATCGGCACGCCCGGGAAGGCGTGGTCCTGCCGGATGACCCGGACGTCACCGTTGCCCGAATCGGCACCGATGCAGTTGTTCTCACCGTTACCGGAGTCGACCGCAAGTACGCCATCGACCGATACGAGGACAGCGTGTGGGTGGACTTCACGGGAGGATCGGTGGCATTGGTCCGCAAGCCCCGGTTCATCGACCCAGCCGAGGTCAACACGCCGGGTTCGTTGCTGGCGCCGATGCCGGGTTCGGTGATCCGGATCGCCGTGGCACCAGGTCAACGAGTGACCCGCGGTGAGCCGCTGATGTGGCTCGAAGCGATGAAGATGGAACACACGATTGCTGCCTCCGCAGACGGCATCGTCGAAGAGCTACCCGTGGCGCCGGGGCAGCAGGTGTCGGTGGGGGAGATCCTCGCCGTCATCACCGAGCATGAACTGGCCGAAAGCAACTAGGGGAGAAGAGATCATGAGCTTTGTCGAAACGGATGAACAGAAGGCTCTGCGCAGTGCGGTGGCAGGCCTTGGTGGCCGATTCGGGCACGAGTACTTCCTCGAATGCGCACGCAGCGGCCGCAAGACCGACGAGTTGTGGTCGGAAGCAGGCAAACTCGGCTTCATCGGGGTGAATCTCCCGGAGGAGTACGGCGGCGGCGGCGCCGGGATGTACGAACTGTCGATTGTCATGGAAGAACTCGCCGCCATCGGTAGCGGGCTGCTGATGATGGTTGTCTCGCCGGCCATCTGCGGCAATGTGATCGCGCGGTTCGGTACCGACGAACAGAAACAAACGTGGCTGCCGGGCCTGGCCTCCGGGACGATCACCATGGCCTTTGGTATCACCGAACCCGACGCGGGTTCGAACTCACACAACATCACCACCACTGCCCGGCGTGACGGCGCAGAGTGGTTGCTGTCGGGACGAAAGATCTATGTCTCGGGTGTGGATCAGGCACAGGCCGTGTTGATCGTGGCACGAACCGAGGACGCCAAGACCGGACGGCTCAAGCCGGCACTGTTCATCGTGCCCACCGATGCACCGAACTTCGAGTTCAACCAGATCGAGATGGATCTGGTCAACCCCGAAAAGCAGTTCCTGCTCTTTCTCGATGACGTTCGCCTGCCGTCGAACGCTCTTGTCGGATCCGAGGACGCAGCGCTGAGCCAACTGTTCGCAGGATTGAACCCGGAACGGATCATGGCCGCTGCCACCGCGGTCGGCATGGGCCGGTACGCGCTGGGGCGGGCGGTGGAATACGTCAACGAACGGACGGTCTGGAAGACGCCGATCGGTGCCCACCAGGCGATCGCGCATCCACTGGCGGTCGGCAAGATCGAGATGGAGCTGGCCAAGCTGATGATGCAGAAGGCCGCGACCCTGTATGACGCCGGTGACGACTGGGGCGCTGCAGAACCGGCCAACATGGCGAAATATGCGGCCGCCGAGGCCTGCGTGAAAATCGTTGATCAGGCCGTACATTCGTTGGGCGGCAATGGATTGTCCACCGAATACGGGCTGGCGCCGCTGCTCAACCTCTGTCGTATCGCACGGGTCGCACCGGTGAGCCGGGAGATGATCCTGAACTTCGTGGCGCAGAACAGCCTGGGCCTTCCGAAGTCGTACTGAGGACGCACTGACAGGATGAGCAGATGAACGAGGTTGTCCGATATCGGGTCGATGCTGGGGTCGCCACCATCACGCTGGACTCGCCTGCCAACCGCAACGCGATCTCGATGTCGTTGGTGGAGCAGCTCTTTGCGCGGCTGCGCGGAGCTGCCGACGACCCGCAGGTGCGGGCGGTGGTGTTGACGCATACCGGTGGAACCTTCTGCGCCGGAGCTGATCTCAGTGAGGCGGGACAGTCGCGCCCGGAGGTGATGATCGACCTGATGCGCGCGATCCTGGAACTGCCGAAACCTGTGATCGGCCGGATCGACGGCCACGTGCGGGCCGGTGGATTCGGTTTCGTCGGTGCGTGCGATCTTGTTGTCGCGGGCCCGACGAGCACATTTGCGCTGACCGAAGCCCGGATCGGCGTGGCTCCTTCGATGATTTCACTTGCGGTCCTGCCTCGACTGACCTCACGCGCAGCCGGTCGGTACTTCCTCACCGGTGAGAAGTTCGATGCGAATGTCGCAGAGCAGATCGGCTTGATCACCGTCGCCGCCCCCGAAGCGGCAGCCGTCGACCAGGTCGTGGCCCAGTGGTGCGCTGACCTGCGCAAAGGTTCCCCGCAGGGTCTGGCTGCCAGCAAGAAGCTGACCACCGCCGCCATCTTGGCCGGATTCGATGCTGACGCGCAGCGCCTGGCGTCGGAGTCGGCGGCACTGTTCGGCTCCGACGAGGCCAGAGCCGGCATGATGGCGTTCCTGAACAAGCAGCCCCCACCGTGGCTGGCGGACCGATGACCCGCGGTGCCACGCGGTCACCGCAGCAGGAACGCAGCCGGGCGACCCGTCAGCGCCTTCTCGACGCCACCATCGATGTCCTGGCGACCGACGGATGGGCCGCGTGCAGTGTGGGCGTGGTGGCCACCCGTGCGGGCGTGTCCCGGGGCGCGGCACAACACCATTTCCCGACGCGGGAAGACCTGATCACCGCGGCACTCGAGCACGCGTTCGAGCTCCTCACGCTGCGTGCCGTCGAGGAGACCAACCGGCTACCGCAGGGCGAGGGGCGAATAGAGGTCGCGGTGTCGACCGCGGTGGAGTTCTACACCGGTGTTGAGTTCAAAGCGGCACTGCAGGTGTGGTGTGCGGCGGCGTCTGACCAGGCACTCAAGGAGCTGATACTCCCGCTGGAAGGCCGATTCGGTGTTGCGGCACACCGGATGACAGTGCAGATGCTCGGTGTCGACGGTACCGATCCGCGTATCCACCGGCTCGTGCAGGCAACCCTCGATTTCGCTCGGGGGCTGGGGTTGGCCGACACCTTGTCCGACGACTCGGCGCGACGGAAACAGGTGGTGGGCACCTGGGCGCAGGTCCTGCAGGAATCCCTGGCCTGACCGGCGGCGTGAGCCAAGATATGCAACCGAGAGGTTGCATAATGGGCGATAGATGTGCAACCCTTTGGTTGCGGAAACAATCGTCGACCTTGAGGAAATCATGACAGTAGAACTTGATCGCATCGAAAAGCAGATCGACATCGACGCGCCGGCCGGGAGCGTCTGGACGTTGATCTCCGAGCCTGGCTGGTTCATCAACAATGAACAGATCACCGACCATCGGATCGAGAAGTCCGGGGATGTCAGCATCATCCATGATCCGAATCACGGGAGCTTTGCGTTCCGGACGGTATCGCTCGACCCGCCGAAATACGCCGCCTTTCGTTGGCTCGCGGACGTCGACGATGCGGCGAGCGCATCCACCCTCGTCGAGTTCTGGATCGACGAGAGGTCCACTGATTCAGTGACTCTCAGGGTTGTCGAGAGCGGCTTTGCCTCGCTTCCCGGTGATGCGGCCGAGCGGCGCAAGAAGCTCGACGACAACACCAAGGGCTGGAACGTCGAGCTGGCTGTTGCGAAAGGTCATGTCGAGGGTGTGCATGCCGATGCCAATGGCTGAATCTGGCCTGACGGTTGTCTTTTCAGCACTGGCTGATGACACCCGATGGAATCTGTTGGTGCGGCTGGGTAAGTCGTCCGCGTCGGCCTCGGCGCTCGCGGCCGAGTTTCCGGTGTCGCGGCAGGCCATCGCCAAACACCTTGCAGTACTGGAAGAAACCGGACTCGTATCGTCGGCCAAGGTGGGACGCGAGGTGCAATTCACCGCCGTCGGGGCCCGGTTGAGCATGGTGGGCCGGGAACTGGCGAGTATCGCATCAGGGTGGGATCGCCGTCTGGCCGATATCAAGGTGCGTGCCGAAAACCCTTGACCGTGTCGATACCCGTCGGCTCGCTCGGTGGAGGCAGGCGCCGCCATGTCGCGGAACGGGGCCGGTCTGGTAGGAACGGTTCATGACGCAAACCCCGAACACGCAAGCTGTGGTGACGTGCGATGTGAACGATGGGATCGCGCAGGTGCGTCTCAATCGCCCCGACAAAATGAACGCGCTCAACGGTGCAATGTTCGAAGAACTGGTGGCAGTCGGCCAAGACCTGATCACGCGGACCGACATCTCGGCGGTGGTCCTGGCAGGTGAGGGTCGCGCGTTCTGCGCGGGTCTGGACATGGCGGAGTTCGAAAAAATGGCATCGGGAGCCGATGCGGTGGTGATCGAACGCCCACGTCTGGGTGCTGCGGCTGCACTGGCCCAGCAGGCCGTGCATGTCTGGTCGTTGGTGCCGGTACCGGTGATCGCAGCTGTGCACGGGGTGGCGTTCGGTGGGGGATTGCAGTTGGCGCTCGGCGCCGACATCCGGATCGTCGGACCGGAGGCCAAGCTGTCGGTGATGGAAATCGTCTGGGGTCTCATCCCGGACATGACCGGCACCCAACTTCTGCCGGAGCTCGTTGGCCGGGACGTGGCCAAGGAACTCGTCTTCACCGGTCGTCAGATCACCGGAACCGAGGCGCTGACACTGGGACTGGCCACGCGCATCAATCTGAACCCGGTGGTTGCGGCGACCGCGATGGCCACCGAGATCGCCGGAAACTCCCGCAACGCCCTGGTACATGCCAAGGCGCTGTTGGATCTGGCAGGCCGTACCGATCTGGCAGCGGGTTTCGATGCCGAGCAGGTTGCGATCCGGGAGCTGATCGGATCGCCGGAGCAGATCGCGGTGGTCCGCGAACGCCGAGAGAGCCTGGCCCGCAACAAAAAATGAACTCTGCCCCGCCGGTCGGCGGGACAGAGTTCACTCATTGTGATTGTTGGTTGAAACTCCGGTTACGCTGCCGAGCCCCAGGAAGAAGACCCGGACGGCAACGAGCACGGATTCTGGATCTGCTCGAGGCTGATCGTGTTGGCAAGGATTTGATATCCACCGGCATTCAAGTGCAAGTGGTCGCCGGCGTCGAGGTCGGGTCGAATGCGTGACGGATCGGCAGGGTCAGCGATGACCTTGTCGAAGTCGACGATGCTGTCGGCCGGACTGCTGGTGCGGATCCACTCGTTGACCTTGAGGCGCAGAAGATTCGTCGCGGGATCATTGTAGATTCCGGGGCCGATGTGGCCACCCGACGGTGTGACGGTGCCCTGCACGACCCGAATACCGCGTTTGTGCAGCGAGGCGATGATGGTCTGGTAACCCTGGGTGAGCGCTTCAAATGTGGCGCCCTGCCCCAGGTCGTTGATGCCTTCGAAGAGCACAACAGTGCTCAGGTTCGGCACCGAGAGCACGTCTCGGTTGAGTCGGTTGACCGCGGAGAGGCCGGCCGCGGGGTTGGCACCGCCATCCATGGTGACGTGGTTGCCGGTGATGCCTGCGTTGACGACGGTCAGCGGGCGTCCCTGGGCATTGATACGGGCGGCGAGGAAGTCCGGCCACCGCACGAGTTCGTCGAGACCTGCTGTCGATTCGGTTCGCTGTCCCGTGATGGCCTGGTAGCCGTCGGTGAGTGAGTCCCCGAGTGCAACAACCGCTCCGACCCCGGGCGTGAGCACGTCCATCCCGGTGACGAACAGCCGAGAGGTGGTGGAGTTGTCGAACGGGGCTGCCCCCGTTTCAAAAGTTACATCCCCGGCATTGGGGTCGGTTTGGTAGGAATGCTGGCGGGCTGTGAAGTGACGCGTCGGCGCGCCGACGGCCTGGGGCAGGTAGGTGCTGATCGCCAGGGATTCGCCTGCGGCAAAGGGTGAGACGGTGGGGTCGCTGACAACATCAGCTCCCGCCGGCACCGTCACCGATGTCTGGCCGTTGAAGAGCAGCGGGACGGGATTGGCGACCTTCGCGCCTCCTGCTTGTTTTGCCACGCTCACCCGTCCAAAGGTCAATGGTGTTGCCCCGAACTGATTTGACAGGCGGATGCGCAGGACCTGCCCATCCCGAGTGGGGGTGATGATGGATCGGACGGTTGAGTTGTCAACGGCGACCACCTCATTCCCGCTGGCGTCGTAGCTGGGAGCCTCGTCGCTGGAGGCGTGGGCTACATCCGAGGCAGGCGCACTCCATGCACCGACCCAGGGGCCGGGTGCCGGACAGTTGATCGGCGCGGGTGCCGCGGTCGCCGGGCCGGTTGGTGCGACAGTGAGAGCGGCACCGACAGTGAGGGCGACGAGGGCTGTTCCGGAGAGGCGTTTGGCCGCAGGCCAAAACGTGCCCCTTGCCGGATGAGCCCGATTTTCAGTTGACATGGTCACAACACTAAGTCACCGTGGCCCCAAATGAGGGGTCAACGGTGTTTTGTCTAACAAAGTGATGCGTCGGCCCATTTAGCGATGGTTCGATCCGATGCCGTTGCGAATCAACATATCTCGCGCAAGCAATCCTTCGGGGAGAAATGTGGAAGCACCCGCAAACGCCGCGACGGCGCCTTCGAGCCAAGTGGGTCGAACCGGATCCCGGTTCACTTGAATAGTCACTTCACGCCATCTGTCATGTCGTCGAATGTTTCCTGGGTCATCGATGCCACCTCGCCGAGGTGCCTGCGCATTGCATCCCGCGCTCCATCTGCGCTTCCGGCGGAGACGGCCGCCAGAATCGACTTGTGGCCGAGGTACGAGACTTCCCGTGCGTAGCGGGTGGAATGTGACAGAACGCGAGTGGTGCAGGTCCATGATCCGGCCAGGGTATTGATGGCCGACATCAGCGGATTCTGCGACGCCGCCGCGAGCAGCATGTGGAACTCGAGGTCGCAGCGCAGCGATTCGTCTGGCGTTGCGTCGGTGATCGATCGACGCAGAACCTCCTCCAGTGCACTGAGATTCGCTGGAGTTGCGCGAAGTGCGGCGAGTTCGGCCAGCTTCGGTTCGATGGTTGCCCGCAGCTCCGAAACATCACGGAGTTGATGCTCGGCATCGGAGAGCTCGGTGTACAGGGTTTGGATCCGTTGCGGCATCGGCATCACAGTGGTACCCCGTCCGGGCCGGCGTTCCACAAGGTGCTTCGACTGCAATTCATGCATCGCCTCACGCAAGGATGCGCGTGATACACCCAGGTGAATTGCCAGCTCCCGTTCGGATGGCAGTCGGTCGCCTGAGCCGAGTTCGCCTATGGCAATGAGCTTTTCGAGATGTGCCGCGATCTCGGCGCTGACGCTGTCGCGACCGGTGGGGATGCCGTGGCCGATGGACAGTGCCTCGACGGGTACCGTCCGTCCGCCCGAGTTCCCAGGCCCGATCTCGGATGCCAAAATCGTGCCTCCCTCATCGATGGAACAGTCGAATTGGCCAGACCAATGCGGCTCAATTGGTCTGACCTTAGCCGGGGTGATGAGTGCCCGCCAGGTGTGAGGGCGACACGCAACGGGCTGTTAACAATTGAAGTGAGGTCCAAACCGTAGAGCCGGAGAACATCGTGAATGTGCTGGTAAGAAGCATCTTTCGCGTCCTCCTGGTCTCATTCGGCGGGACTTCGATGTGTTCGCCAGGATTCTCTGTTTCATCGGTGTGAACAAGTATCGTCTGCAATTGACGCCGGAATCGCGTCGGCTCTACGGTCTATTTGGTCGGACCAAGTGGTCTGAACTTTCAGAGCTGACATTCGTCAGCGTTCCCTGACGTTTCTTTTGGATCCGCCGATGTGAAGGGCGTCCACTGTCGCATCAGAAAGGCGGATTTTGCACCATGGCACTGACTTCGGGGAGTTTCGGGACGGAGCGTCTGCGGGGCATCGACGCCGCGGACATCCGGACGTTCTGCATGCTCGCCCTGACCTTTTCTACGGGCATCTCCGATGCTGTCGGCTACCTCGCGCTCGATAAGGTGTTCACCGCGAACATGACCGGCAACGTCGTGATCATGGGTATGGGCATCGGTCAGGCCGACGGGTTGCCGGTGCTCGGACCCATTCTCGCGCTGGCCGGGTTCATGGCGGGTGCGGCAATGGGAGGGCGGTTCGTCCGTCACGAGAAGGCCAAGTGGACACCGAGGGTCACCGGCGCATTGTTCGCGGTGGCCGCGGTGCTCTGCGCCACCGGCATCATGCTGCTGGTCGTGCCGATCGACCACGGGCTCACCAAGCCGTTGGCAACGGTCCTGCTCGCCACCCCGATGGGGCTTCAGGCGGCCGTGGCCCGGCACGTGGCGGTTGCCGACGTGACCACCGTGGTGGTCACCTCGACGATCACGGGCCTGGCCTGCGATTCGCGGTTCGGTGCCGCGCGCGAGCAGTTG
Source organism: Williamsia sp. Y721 (assembly GCF_059683565.1). Lineage (NCBI taxonomy): Bacteria > Bacillati > Actinomycetota > Actinomycetes > Mycobacteriales > Nocardiaceae > Williamsia > Williamsia sp. Y721. The sequence goes on from NZ_JCASNH010000001.1 coordinate 647,588, forward strand.
TGGGTGCGACGACTGCTCGCCGTTCTCGCAATCGGCGTCGGTGCACTGGTGGGTGCGGCGTTGCTGTTCATCGACGTCAGCGCCGGGGTGCTGGCATCTGCGGTCATCACACTTGTGGTCGCGGCGATCGGACACCATCGTCATTCCGGGGAGGAAGACCACACGGCCTGAGTCGGCTGTGGATCTGAATTGCGAAATAGTTCGCCGGAAGCGATCTTTTGGGCTGACAATGGATCGCGCGACCCACCCGGGTCGGGTCTGAAGCAGTCGGACGTTCGGGGAGACACCGTGGGAAATGTTGTGACGGATGGCCTTGCCAAGTTGCCGGGAGTCGCGACTGCGCGGTCCTACCACCGGGAATGGTTACGGCCGGACATCACCGCCGGGCTCGTTCTGACCGCACTGCTCATCCCGGCGGGGATGGGATATGCCGAGGCGGCGGGGTTGCCTGCCTACGCGGGCCTGTACGCCACCATCGTCCCGCTACTGGCATATGCGGTGGTGGGACCGTCGAAAATCCTTGTCCTCGGCCCTGATTCGTCGCTGGCACCGCTGATCGCGGCGGCTGTGGTGCCGCTGGCGGTGACCGATGATCCCGAGAGTGCGCTCGCGTTGGCCGGCGTTCTCGGGGTGCTGGTCGGACTCATCCTCCTCCTCGCCGGCTTCCTGCGCCTCGGATTTGTCACCGACCTGCTGTCCAAGCCCATCCGGCTCGGTTACCTCAATGCCATCGCCCTGATCGTGGTGGTCGGCCAGCTGCCCAAGCTGCTCGGGTTTTCCGTCGACGCAGACAGTTTGATCGGTGAGGTCCGGGAGACCGTCAAGGCCATCGCGAACGGCGACATCGATATCCTCGCCGCCGCAATCGGTCTCGCGTCGCTGGCCATCATCATCGGCTTCCGAATCTGGATCCCACGTGTTCCCGGCGTACTCGTCGCAGTCATCGCTGCGATGGTCGTCTCGGCGGCACTGGGTCTGACAGACGACATCGGGATGGTCGGGGCACTGCCGGAAGGGATGCCGCTGCCGTCGTTCGGTGGCGTCGACTGGGGGGACGTGGCCGAACTCATCGGACCCGCCGCCGGCATCGCGTTGATCGCGTTCGCCGACACCGGTGTCCTCTCGCGCACCTTCGCGGCCCGCCACGGCGAAGACGTCAACGGCAGCACCGAGATGAAGGCGATCGGGGTCGCCAACATCGCAGGCGGGATGTTCAGTGGATTTCCCATTTCCGCGAGCGGATCCCGGACTCCGGTGGCCGAACAGAGCGGTGCCAAGACACAGCTGGCCGGTGTTGTCGGTGCGCTTGCGGTCCTGGTGTTCATCCTCGTCGCGCCCGGTGTCACCGAATACCTGCCCGACGCAACGCTGGGTGCGGTGGTGATCGTGGCCGCCACAGCATTGGTGGACGTCAACGGCATGGTCCGGATGTGGCGGATGAGCCGGACCGAGTTCGGTCTTGCTGCGGCAGCGTTCCTCGGCGTCGCGCTGGTCGGTGTCCTGCAGGGTGTCCTGGTGGCAATCGCGCTGTCGTTCATCGCCGTGGTGGCCCGGTCCTGGCAGCCCTACCGCACCGAACTCGTCCGCACGCCTGGACAACCCGGCTTCCACGATGTCGAACGTCATCCGGAAGGGCAGCGCATCCCGGGCCTGGTGCTGGTGCGCTTCGACGCTCCGCTGTTCTTCGCGAACGGCGATGTCTTCGACAACTATGTGCGGTCGGTGGTGGCGGAGTCGAAGACCCCCGTGGAGTGGGTCGTCGTCGCCGCCGAAGCGCTGACCGGTCTGGACACCACCGCCGTCGACGAACTCGTCGACCTCGATACGTATCTCGAAGGCAAAGGCGTCCGACTGATCTTCGCGGAGATGAAAGGCCCGATCAAAGACCGGCTCGTCCGGTTCGGGGTGGGGGACAGGTTCGGCGTCGAACGTTTCTATCCGACCATCGACGCCGCCGTTGCCGCATTCCACCATCGCGGCAACCACCTCAGTGGTACGGAGTCCTGACCGCTCAGCCCAGAACGGCGTCGGATGCCGGTGGCGGGGGATCGGGTAGCCGGATCATCCGCAACGCGTTGAGGAGCCCGAGCAATCCGGCCACGATCGGGATGAGCAGGGCTATCTGGAGTGCGATGGGTCGCGCGTCGGTGTTGATGCGGATGATCTCGTCCTTGATCGCCGGAGGCTGGTCGACGAGCAATTCGTCGAGCGCGGTGTTGCTCATCACCTCGGCGTCGTCTTCGAGTACCTGCGCCACCTGGGCCTGCTCGGCCTCGGGGAGCACCGAGCTCGACTCCGACATCGAGGTGAAGGTGAAGGACAACGCGGCCAACATGATCGCGCCGGCGAATGCGAGTCCGAACGACAGACCGAAGGATCCGGCGGCCGAGTTGGTGCCCGCGGCCTCACTCACCCGTTCATCCGAGATGGGACCGAGTGTGTAGTTGTTGAGCTGCGAGACGAGCAACCCCAGACCCGAACCGGCGACGATGAGGGGAATGACCAACGCCCACCCGAAGTCGGTGCGGGGCACGATCGGGACCAGTACCGCGATCCCCACCGTGAGCAGACCGAACCCCCAGCAGACGATGATGCTCGGGCGCCGATGCGTCAAGGTCCGGCCGGCGACCAGTGCGACCGCAAACATGCTCAGCGACAGAGGTGCCAGCGACAGGCCGGCCTGCATCGCGTTGTATTCGAGCACCATCTGCAGGTAGATGGGCAGCGCGATCATGGTGCCGCCGAGCGCGATCTGCTGGAGCATCTGACCGGTGATGCCGAGCCGGAAGAGCTTGGACTTGAACAGTTCCGGATCGAGCAATGTCGGTTCGCCGCGCCGCTTACGTCGTACGAGCCAATACATCAGGCTGCCCAGGGCCACCGACCCGGTCGCCAGGAGCGCACCGACGGCCTCGCCACCTTCTTGCCAGACGAGGATGCCCAACACGATGCCGCCCATGCCCAGAACCGAGAGGGCAGCGCCGACCAGGTCGACGCCCCGGGGCCCGGTGTACGGCACATCCTCGACGAGCTTGATGCCCGACAGGACGACGACGATGATCACGACTTCGAGGACAAACGCCAGACGCCAGGACAGGTATGTCGTGATGAAGCCACCGAGGAGGGGGCCGACCGCCGCGGCGATCGCAGCGGCCGCACCGACGAGGGCATAGACCTTTTTCTGTGCGTCGCCTTCGAAGTTGCCGTGGATCAGTGACTGCATCGCGGGCAGGAGCAGCGACGCGCCGATGCCACCGAGGATGGCCCAGAAGATCACGATGGTCATCAGGTTCTGGGCCACTGCCATCGCCGAGGCTCCCACCGCGTATCCGAGCAAGCCGAGCACGTAGGCCCGTTTGCGCCCGATGAGGTCTCCGACCTTGCTGCCGATCAGGATGAAGGCCGCCGAGACGAGTGCCTCCAGGGCGATTGCCGACTGGACACCGCTGACGGTGGTGTCGAGATCGCGGACGACCGACGAGATCGACACGTTCATCAAGGAGGTGTCGACCACCAGGACGAACATCGCCATGGACAACAGGAGAGGTAGCAGCCGCTTGCCGCCCGCCGTCGCCTGGCCGGAACTGCCGGAATTGCCGGATGTGCCGGAACGCGGTGTTTCTGTCATCCGGCATCCCCAACCCGAGTTCCGACAGCTGTTCAATTCTCGGCCGGCGGCGTCGCCCTGCCAAGACGACCGTAAACCGTTTGCCCAGGCTTGGTCGGGCAAATCCCCCAGCTCGGATGTTCGCCGGTCGAGTACGCGCTGATCCCGCGGAATAGATCGCCATAAAGGGTGGTTGACCACGCTGGATCCCGCCCTGTGTAGTGGCCAGTCGGCGTCGCCGGCAGACCGATGGCGACCTGCAGAATTGCTTTGGTCGGTACAGGTGCCGGACGATTTTGACCTGGGGTCACCAGGTCGGTAGAGTTGACCGCTGGTGCTCGGCCTCCGCATTAATTCAAATGGCCGGGTCTCATCTGCGTGCCTTCACCTATCACGCCGGGCAATTTCGACACGCCCGACTATGGGGTAGGGGAGGGCTCACCTGACCAGGGCTTTTGGGTCCTGGTGGGGCGTACTGCGGAGGTTCCGATGATTCATCGGAAGCTTGCCCGGAGCAGAAACCGCAGCAGAAGTAAGAAAAACGCCAACAAAAGGAAGAACTCTCAGTGCCAACTATCAACCAGCTGGTCCGCAAGGGCCGTCACGACAAGCCTGCCAAGCAGAAAACGGCAGCGCTGAAGGGCAGCCCGCAGCGACGCGGCGTGTGCACTCGCGTCTACACCACGACCCCGAAGAAGCCGAACTCGGCGCTTCGTAAGGTCGCCCGTGTCCGCCTCACCAGTTCGGTTGAGGTGACCGCATACATCCCCGGTGAAGGTCACAACCTGCAGGAGCACTCGATGGTGCTCGTTCGCGGTGGTCGTGTGAAGGACCTCCCGGGTGTGCGTTACAAGGTCATTCGTGGCTCGCTCGACACCCAGGGTGTCAAGGCCCGTAAGCAAGGCCGCAGCAAGTACGGCGCGAAGAAGGAGAAGGGCTGATGCCACGTAAAGGACCCGCACCGAAGCGCCCCCTCATCAATGACCCCGTCTACGGCAGCCCGCTGGTCACCCAGCTGGTCAACAAGATCCTGCTGGACGGCAAGAAGTCGACCGCCGAGCGCATCGTGTACCAGGCTCTCGAGCAGGCTCGCGAGAAGACCGGCACCGATCCCGTCGTGACCCTCAAGCGCGCGCTGGACAACGTCCGCCCCGCACTCGAGGTCAAGAGCCGTCGCGTCGGTGGCGCCACCTACCAGGTGCCCATCGAGGTCAAGCCCGGTCGTGCGAACACCCTCGCTCTGCGTTGGCTGGTCACGTTCAGCCGGCAGCGTCGCGAGAAGACCATGGTCGAGCGTCTCGCCAACGAGCTGCTCGACGCGAGCAACGGTCTGGGCGCTGCAGTCAAGCGTCGCGAGGACACCCACAAGATGGCCGAGGCCAACCGGGCGTTCGCGCACTACCGCTGGTGACACACAGCAACAGCTGCAACAACTTTCAATTCAGAGTGAGGAATTAAGTGGCACAGGAAGTGCTCAGCGACCTCTCCAAGGTTCGCAATATCGGCATCATGGCTCACATCGATGCCGGCAAGACCACAACCACCGAGCGAATCCTCTTCTACACCGGCGTCAACTACAAGATCGGCGAGACCCACGACGGCGCCTCGACGACCGACTGGATGGAGCAGGAGAAGGAGCGGGGTATCACCATCACCTCCGCTGCGGTGACCTGTTTCTGGAACAAAAACCAGATCAACATCATCGACACCCCCGGGCACGTCGACTTCACCGTCGAGGTGGAGCGAAGCCTGCGTGTGCTCGATGGCGCGGTTGCTGTTTTCGACGGTAAAGAGGGTGTGGAGCCGCAGTCCGAGCAGGTCTGGCGGCAGGCCGAGAAGTACGAAGTCCCGCGTATCTGCTTTGTCAACAAGATGGACAAGCTCGGCGCAGATTTCTACTTCACGGTTCGCACCATCGAAGAGCGTCTCGGTGCCAAGCCGCTGGTTCTCCAGCTGCCCATCGGTGCCGAAGATGACTTCGACGGCGTTGTCGACCTGATCGAGATGAAGGCCATCACGTGGCGGGGCGTTGTCCCGACCGGTGCCGAGCCGACCATCGAAGAGATCCCTGCGGATCTGCTCGAAAAGGCGAAAGAGTACCGCGAGAAGCTGATGGAGACCATCGTCGAGACCGATGAGGTGCTTCTCGAGAAGTACTTCGGCGGCGAAGAGGTCACCATCGCAGAGGTCAAGGCTGCGATTCGCAAGCTGACCGTCAACCGCGTGCTCTACCCGGTGCTGTGTGGCTCTGCGTTCAAGAACAAGGGCGTTCAGCCCATGCTCGACGCGGTCATCGACTACCTGCCGAACCCGCTCGACGTTCCCTCTGTCGAGGGTCACGCGCTCGGAAACGAAGAAGAGATCCTGTCGCGCAAGCCGTCGGCCGACGAGCCGTTCGCGGCGCTGGCGTTCAAGATCGCTTCGCACCCGTTCTTCGGCAAGCTGACGTTCGTCCGGGTCTACTCGGGCCACATCACGGCCGGCACCGGCGTGCTCAATGCCACCAAGGGCAAAAAAGAGCGCATCGGCAAGCTGTTCCAGATGCACGCCAACAAGGAAATGCCGGTTGAGGATGCCACGGCGGGCCACATCTACGCGATGATCGGCCTCAAGGACACCACCACCGGTGACACCCTGTGTGACCCGAGCGCGCCGATCGTCCTGGAATCGATGAGCTTCCCGGATCCGGTCATCAACGTCTCGATCGAGCCGAAGACCAAGTCGGACCAGGAAAAGCTGGGTGTCGCCATCCAGAAACTGGCCGAAGAGGATCCGACGTTCTCGGTCAAGCTGGACGACGAGACCGGCCAGACCGTCATCGGCGGTATGGGCGAGCTGCACCTCGATATCCTTGTCGATCGCATGAAGCGTGAGTTCAAGGTCGAGGCCAACGTGGGCAAGCCTCAGGTTGCCTACCGTGAGACCATCCGCAAGACGGTCGAGAAGCACGACTACGTGCACAAGAAGCAAACAGGCGGTAGCGGCCAGTTCGCCAAGGTCATCGTCAAGCTCGAGCCGTTGGTCGACGCCGAAGACGGCGCCACCTACGAGTTCGTCAATGCGGTGACCGGTGGTCGCGTTCCTCGCGAGTACATCCCATCCGTGGATGCCGGTGCGCAGGACGCGATGCAGTACGGCGTGCTCGCCGGCTACCCGCTGGTCAACTTGAAGTTCACTCTGCTCGACGGCGCCTACCATGACGTCGACTCGTCGGAGATGGCCTTCAAGATCGCCGGATCGGCTGCAATGAAAGAAGCAGCCCGGATGGCGGGCCCGGTAATCCTGGAACCGTTGATGGCCGTCGAGGTCACCACGCCAGAGGATTACATGGGTGACGTGATCGGCGACCTCAACTCACGCCGTGGTCAAATCCAGGCCATGGAAGAGCGCAGTGGCGCCCGTGTCGTGAAGGCACTGGTTCCGCTGTCGGAGATGTTCGGCTACATCGGCGACCTTCGGTCGCGGACCCAGGGCCGGGCAAACTACTCCATGGTGTTCGACTCGTACGCCGAAGTTCCGGCGAACGTGGCGAAGGAGATCATTGCCAAGGCAACGGGCGAGTAATCACCCGTCGCCTCGGCGATAAGCGCCACCGGCGCACAACAATTAAGAGATCGCTTGTGCGGGGAAGGGTTTCGAAAAACCCTTCCCCGACCAAGAACTAAACACACAGTGACCGGGATTGCCCCGGTCGCTCGACAGTCCAGGAGGACAATCAAGTGGCGAAGGCGAAGTTCGAGCGGACCAAGCCGCACGTGAACATCGGCACCATCGGTCACGTCGACCACGGTAAGACCACGTTGACGGCGGCCATCACGAAGGTGCTGCACGACAAGTACCCGACCCTCAACGAGAGCTTCGCGTTCGATCAGATCGACAAGGCTCCCGAAGAGAAGGCTCGTGGTATCACGATCAACATCTCGCATGTGGAGTACCAGACCGAGAAGCGCCACTACGCGCACGTTGATGCCCCTGGTCACGCTGACTACATCAAGAACATGATCACCGGTGCTGCTCAGATGGACGGTGCAATCCTCGTGGTTGCCGCCACTGACGGCCCGATGCCGCAGACTCGCGAGCACGTGCTGCTCGCCCGTCAGGTGGGTGTTCCTTACATCCTCGTCGCGCTGAACAAGGCCGACATGGTTGATGACGACGAGATCATCGAGCTCGTCGAGATGGAGGTGCGTGAGCTCCTCGCTGCACAGGACTTCGATGAAGATGCTCCTGTCATCAAGGTCTCGGCACTCAAGGCGCTCGAAGGCGATCCCGAGTGGGTCAAGACGGTCGAAGAGCTCATGGACGCTGTCGACGAGAGCGTTCCGGAGCCGGTTCGCGAAACCGAGAAGCCGTTCCTCATGCCTGTGGAGGACGTGTTCACGATCACCGGTCGTGGCACCGTTGTCACCGGTCGTGTGGAGCGTGGCGAGGTCAAGGTGAACGAGGAAGTCGACATCGTCGGCATCCGCGAGAAGACCACCAAGACCACCGTCACCGGTATCGAGATGTTCCACAAGCTGCTCGACTCGGCACAGGCCGGCGACAATGCCGGACTGCTGCTGCGTGGCCTCAAGCGTGAGGACGTCGAGCGTGGACAGGTCATCATCAAGCCGGGTACCACCACCCCGCACACCGAGTTCGAGGGCCAGGCCTACATCCTGTCGAAGGACGAGGGTGGACGGCACACCCCGTTCTTCAACAACTACCGTCCCCAGTTCTACTTCCGTACAACTGACGTGACGGGCGTTGTGACCCTGCCCGAGGGCACCGAGATGGTCATGCCCGGTGACAACACCGAGATGACGGTCAAGCTGATTCAGCCGGTCGCCATGGACGAGGGCCTGCGTTACGCGATCCGTGAAGGTGGCCGCACCGTTGGTGCCGGTCGCGTCACCAAGATCATCAAGTAAGCAGTAGTACCCAGCTAGAAACCGAAAGCGCCCGATCCCCTTGGGGGTCGGGCGCTTTTGTCTGTGCCGGGCCGGACAACTATCTGTTGACACGGTTTACAAGTACCTGCCTCCAAAGATACGATTGCGAAAATACGTTCCAATGGAGGTTCGGCCCATGTCCACAAAGTTCTCGGAGATACCCGTCGATTCCGGCCTCAAGGAGATCCCGTTCTCGACGCGCAACGGGGCACTCGAGGTGCTTGCGATGCGGCGGGATCCCTTCAAGCATGCGGACGAGCGACATGCGAAATACGGCAGGGTCTCCGGGATCAATGCGTTCGGCCAGAAGATCGTCGTCGCGTCCGGGCCCGCGGCAGCTGACGAACTGCTGATGAACAAGAAGAAGGCCTTCGCCAACGGTCCGGCGTGGTCCTATCTGATCGGCCCGTTCTTCAACCGGGGCGTGATGCTGCTCGACTTCGACGAGCACCGTCACCACCGCCTGATCCTGCAGCAGGCCTTCAACACGAAGGTACTCAAGGGCTACATGGACGCCATGCAGCCGATGATCCGGCGGCGGATGGAAGAGTTCCCGACCGGAGATGTGCTGCTGTTCAAGGAGTTCAAGGCGCTGACCCTCGATGTGGCCCTCGAGGTGTTCCTCGGCATGGAGCTGTCGAAGGCCGAGGCCGACCGGATCAACAAGGCGTTTCTGGAGACGGTGCAGGCCGGCACCGCGGTGATCCGTAAGCCCGTTCCCGGAACTCGGTGGTGGCGCGGAGTGCGGTCTCGCAAGATCCTCGAGGAGTTCTTCTACAAGCACATCGCCGCAAAACGAGCCGCCCGGACGCCGGATCTGTTCTCTCAACTGTGTTTTGCCGAAAGCGAAGAGGGGCATCGGTTCACCGACGAGGACGTCGTGAACCACATGATCTTTGTGCTGATGGCCGCACATGACACGTCGACCATCACGATGACGCAGATGTGCTACCAGATGGCGAAAGCTCCGCAGTGGCAGGAGCGGGCCCGTTCGCAGTCGCTCGAACTGGGGCCGGAGTTGTCGTATGACGATCTCGCGGCGCTGACCGACCTCGACTTGGTGATGAAGGAATCGCTGCGTCTGTGCCCGCCGGTGCCTGCTCATCCTCGAACCGCTGTGCAAGACACCGAGATTCAGGGCTACTTCGTTCCGAAGGGCACGATGGTCGCGGTGCCGAGCCAGGCGAACCACGTGGACGCGGAGTATTGGAAGAATCCGTGGACCTTCGACCCGGAACGATTCAGCAAGGAGCGAGCCGAGGACAAGGTGCACCGGATGGCGTGGAGTCCGTTCGGCGGTGGCGTACACAAGTGCATCGGCCTGTACTTCGGTCAGATGGAGATCAAGACGATCATGCATCACCTCCTGCGCAACTTCGAATGGTCGGTGCCCGCCGGTTACGAACTCCCGATGGACTACAGCTCTCTGCCGATCCCGAAAGACGGACTGCCGGTGACCCTGCGGCGCAGGTAACCGTCGAACCGGTCGCCGAGTTCGCCGATCCATCGGAGCTGCCGTCGGCAGAACTGCTCTGGGCAGCAACCTCTTTCGCGGATCCGCGCGATTCGGCACGCTGGTCGACATGAACAACATTCAGAACGGCAACAGCACGATCGACGACGAGTTGGTGAGCAGGCTGTTTCACCAACGCGTTGTCGTGCTCGGTGACCAGCTCGACCAGACGTTGGGCAACCGGCTCTGCAGCCAGTTGCTCCTCCTGTCTGCCGAGGACTCGCACAAGGACATCAGTTTCTGGATCAATTCGCCGGGCGGTTCGGTGCCTGCGATGCTCGCGATCATGGACGTCATGCGGGCGATCCCGAATGACGTGAGCACCTTGGCGATCGGGATTGCCGCCAGTGCGGGCCAGTTCCTGTTGTCGGCAGGCGCTCCCGGCAAACGATATGCGCTCACACACTCGCGGATCCTGATGCACCAGGGATCATCCGGTATCGGCGGTACAGCCGTTGACGTGGAATTGCAGGCCGACGATCTGCGGCATACGCGCGACACGGTGCTCTCGCTGATCGCGGGCAATACCGGAATGCCGCTCGAACGGATCGTCAGTGACTCCCTGCGCGACAGGTGGTACACCGCCGCGCAGGCCGTGGACTATGGGTTCGTCGATCGGGTTGTCGACGGCGTTGAAGACATCTACCCGGCGTTTGCGCGTCCGGTTGCATTGGGCGGCAAGCGATGAGCAGCTACACCGTCCCTTATGTGATCGAGAAGACCGCGGGCGGCGAGCGCTCACTGGACGTGTACAGCCGGTTGCTCTCGGAACGGATTGTTTATCTCGGAACCGAAATCGATGACGGTGTTGCCAACGTCCTGATCGCGCAGATGCTGCATCTCGCATCTGACAGTGCCGGGCAGCCCATCAACCTCTACATCAACTCGCCGGGTGGCTCCCCGTCGGCGATGCTCGCCGTCTACGACACCATGCGCTTCATCAGCTGCGACGTCGCGACCACCTGTGTGGGTCAGGCCATCGGTGCCGCGGCCGTTCTGCTGGCCGGAGGCACTGCCGGCCAGCGGGGGATTCTCCGCCACGGACGAGTGGTGTTGCATCAGCCGGCCATTGAGGGGAAGGGGTCGATCCCGGACCTGATCATCCACGCCGATGAGGTACTTCGCGTACGAGGTGAACTGGAGGAGTTGTTGTCCCGGCATACCGGTAAAGACCTCGAGACCTTGCGGCGTGACACCGACCGCGACCTCATCCTGCGCGCCGACCAAGCAGTTGCATACGGTCTGGCCGACGAGATCCTTTGATCCACGTGCCGCGTCCGATGCGTGGTCGGGGCATTGTCGTACAGCCGCTGTAGGATGGGCGATTGGTTTGTAAGTCTCATGAAAGATGTTGAGGCACAACAGAAGAAGCCCAATAGAACACTTGTACGAATGGGTTTCTGGGCGTAGGCTCAGATCATGGACTTCGGGGGAATGTTCGCCAGGTTGTCAGATCTGGCAGGGGATGCGGCTGTGGTCGCCGGTGATGATGCTGAGATTTCATCACGCACGGTGGCGGTTATCCGACTCAATCATGTTGTGGAGCAGATACTTTTTCGGCTTGTCGGTGAAGTCGACAAACGTGGGTTGGCGCAGAAGTCGGGTGAGCGATCCACTGCGCGACTGCACCAACAGGAGGGGGTGGCGCCGGTCGCGGCTCATCGATATGTGCGGGTCGGTAAGGCGCTCGGCGACATTCCGTCGGTGGCGGCCTATGGCGTGGACGGGGCGCGGTCGGGTGAGAATGTGGACTCGATAGTCAAGGGCCTCAACCATATTGAACGACGAAACCCGGACTTGCCCGATACTGACCGAGACGATTGTGTACGCGGCTTGCTGACCGAAGCGTTGATGGCGAGTCCGGCTGCGGTGTCGGAGCGGGCACGGCAGAAGGCGATCGTGCTGTCGAGGCCGGTACCCGAACCTGACGGATCACCCGATCGCCGGTCGAATGCGCAGATTCGCGCGGATGCTCTCGAGCGACTGCTGGATTCGTATGTCGATCAGGAAGATCGGCCGACGCGTGGTGGCGCGAAACCTCATGTGGTGGTGACGGTGTCACCGGAGTATCTGCAGGTGATACAACTGAGGGGTGTCAGCTCGAAAGCACCGGCACGGCCGGCGTCATTCGAGTGGACCGGACCGGCGTCAGCGTCCACCGCGCAGATGGTGGCGTGTGATTCGGTCATAACGAAGATCCTGCTCGACAACAATCTCTGCCGACGACACCACCGGTACATCTACCACCGTGGGTGGGAAGTGTTCATAAACCGCGACGGTCATCCCTGGTTCATCGCACCGGACGACGCAACGAGGACTGCGATCAGATCAAACGCCCGCCGTACCCTGACCTCCGAACTCGCCGCTGCGTAGGCGAGCGAGCCCGGAACCACGAGGCAGCGCAGATGGCTCTGCACTGCAAGCTCTTTGAGAACTTCATAGTGTGAATGCCGCTGCCGCGTGGACGGTTTTCGATGGTGGTCAGGACACCATTCGAAGGCTCACGTGACCGCCGGTGCGGCGCATCGTTGCCGTCGTGCGTTGGACTCCACCGACCGGGGTCACGGCAGGCCGAGGTCGGGCGAGGACTTCGAGAACTTCGGCGACCCCGCGGGTGACCTGTAGGAGTGAAAGCCCGAGGGCGCCGCTGACGGCGGCCAGGATCTCGGACGATGCTTCCTTGCGGCCCCGCTCGATCTCGGACAGATATTGCGGTGAGACCCCGGCCTCGGCGGCGATGTCGGTGAGGATGCGTTGTTGTTCGGTGCGTACCCGCCGGAGGACCGTCCCGAGTGCTTCACGCCAGAGCAACTCGATCGCCACGGGGTCGGGGTCGGCAACGCGGGTGAGATATGGGCCCATGGATTCGACGATAGTTGGCACGCTCGCTCCGCGGTGGCGAGATCTGCTGTGGGCAGAATTGGGAAATATATAGCGAGTGATTGCTCGCGATGTTAGATTGGCCGCATTGTTCGTGATGGAGGTCACAGATGAGTGTGCAAGTGGACGACACCCGCGGCGCCGAGAACACCGGTGGGCGGTCCTTTGACTTGGTGGTTCGTGGGGGGACCTGGTTCGACGGAACGGGGGCACCGGGCCTGGCTCGCGATCTCGGGATCCGCGACGGTCGTGTCGTGGAGGTATCGGCCCGGCCACTTCCGGTCGGATCACACACACGCGTGATCGAGGCGGGTGGCCAGTGGGTGATGCCGGGGTTCATCGACGTCCACACCCATTACGACGCCGAGGTGCTGGTCGCCCCGGGGCTGGGGGAGTCGGTGCGCCACGGGGTCACCACGGCGTTCATCGGCAACTGTTCGCTGTCCACGGTCTATTCCAGCCCGATCGATTCGGCGGACCTGTTCAGCCGGGTCGAAGCCCTCCCGCGGGATCAGGTCATCGCTGCGCTCGAAGGCGGTAAGACCTGGACCGATCCGGCGTCGTATATCGAGGCGATCGAACGATTGCCGCTCGGCCCCAACATCGCGGCCTTCCTGGGTCACTCCGACATCCGCGCCGACGTCATGGGGTTGGGCCGGTCCACGGACCGCGCCCACCGGCCGAGCAGGGGTGAGATGGCAAAGATGCTCGATGCTGTCGAAGATGCCCTGGACGCGGGCTTTCTCGGGGTGTCCGCGATGACCAACCCCTGGGACAAGCTCGACGGAGACCGCTACCGGTCGCGGTCGTTGCCATCGGTCTACGCGCGCTGGAGCGAGCGCCGCAAGATCAACAAGGTGCTGCGGCGGCGCGATCGGGTGCTGCAGACCATTCCGAATCTCAACACCAAGTACGACATCCTCTTCTTCCTTGCTTCGAGCACCGGACTGGGCCGCAAACCACTCAAGACCTCGGTCCTGGCCGCCGCTGATGCGAAGTCCGATCGGTGGGTGCGCCGGATCTTCGGTCCGATCGCCACTGTTGCCAACTCCTGGGGCCGAGGGGCGTTGCGGTGGCAGCATCTACCGGTTCCGTTCCAGGTGTACAGCGACGGCATCGACCTGGTGGTGTTCGAGGAGTTCGCGTCGGGCCGGGCGGCCCTGCACCTGCGAGAAGAGATGGGGCGCAACGATCTCCTGAAAGACCCCGAATACCGACGTTGGTTCCGTGAGGATTTCGAGAAGAAGTTCAGCTCTCGGATCTGGCACCGCGACTTCGACGACGCGGAGATCACCGACTGCCCCGACGACTCGGTGGTCGGCAAAACCGTGGAGCAGGTGGCGCGCGAGCGGGGCGTCCACAGCACGGATCTGTTCCTCGACCTGGTCGTCGAACACGGCACGGCGTTCCGGTGGCGCACCGTGATCACCAACGACCGCCCGGACATCGCCGACTGGCTGATCAACCAGAACGGCGTGACCGTCGGCTTCTCCGATGCCGGCGCGCACCTGCGCAACATGGCGTTCTACAACTACGGGATCAGGTTGCTGCAAAGGGTGAAAGAAGCCCAGGGCGGCGGGCGGACCCCGTTCCTCACCGTTGAGGCCGCAGTCCACAAACTCACCGGTGAACTCGGTGAGTTCTACAACCTCGATGCCGGCTTCCTGCGTGTGGGCGACCGTGCCGATCTTGTGGTCGTCAACCCGCACGGGTTGAATGATGAGAGCAAAGAGTATGCGGAGGCACCGATGGCTGAGTTCGGGGGAATCAAGCGGATGGTCAACAGAAATGACGACGCGGTGAGCGCGGTGGTGGTATCCGGTGAATACCTGTATGGCCGTGGTCAATTCGCGCCAGGATTCGGTACCGGTATGCGTAGTGGACAGTTTTTGCGGGCCGGGGCCACCGGCGACAAGAAGCCGACCGCGGTCGAGGTCGCTTCGTGAGTTCTGCCCCCGGCGCTGAGAACGAGATCGTCCCGCCGCCACGGCGTACCCAGGAGCAACGACGAAATGCCACGAAAGCCCGGCTGGTGCAAGCCTGCGTGGATTCGTTGTGCGAACTCGGATATCAGCGCAGCACGATCAGTGAGATCTGTGCCCGCAGCGGAGTGTCACAGGGTGGTCTGTTCCGGCATTTCCCGACCCGGCTGGATCTGGTGATCGCGGCCGCGGACGACGTGCGGCAGAAGCAGTTCGAGGCATTCTCGCAATCATTGGCGTTACTGGGGGCGGGGACACTGTCGGACTGTCTACGGCTGCTGCGTGCGGCCTGCCGGGCCCCGATCAACGGCGCCTGGTACGAACTGCTCGTTGCCGCCCGCACCGATGCCGCTTTGCGAGAACGTCTGGCGCCCTTGACATCTGAGTATCACGACCAGATCGCCGCCTTTGCACGTACGTTACCTGCGGTCCAGTACCTTCCTGAGGGGCAGATCGAACTCATCGCACTGACGGTGGTGCATCTGTTCGACGGTGAATCTGTCACGGCCGCGGTCAATCCGCAGCCCGCGCGCGATGAGGCACGGCTCGAACTGGTACTCCGATGGTTGTCAGGGTCTCCGGAATGACGGCCGGATGACTGCTCTTCCGTCCTACGCGGAGTTGGCCGAGGAGGCCATTGTCGTCTCGCTGCCGATGAACGTACGGTTCCGGGGCATCACCACCCGAGAAGTGTTGCTGTTCCGGGGTCCGGCGGGGTGGGGTGAGTTCGGTGCCTTCCCGGAATACGACGATGTCGAGTCGTCATCGTGGCTGGCGGCCGGTATCGAAGCCGCATACCTGGGGCCGCCGGAGCTGATCCGGGACCTTGTCCCGGTCAACGCCACCGTCCCTGCCATCCCCGCGCACGAGGTGGCGGCACTGCTCGCGCGGTTCCCCGGGGCGACCACCGCAAAGGTCAAGGTCGCGCAGGAAGGGCAAACCCTCGACGACGACGTCGCGCGGGTGGCTGCGGTGCGCGAACACATCGCCTCGGTGCGGGTGGATGCAAACGGGAAGTGGACTGTCCCGCAGGCGATCACGGCGTTGCGCGCGCTGGGTGAACTCGAGTATGCCGAGCAACCCTGCGCCACCCTGGAAGAGCTGGCCGCGGTGCGGGCGGCGGTGAGCACTCCGATCGCCGCCGACGAGAGCATCCGTCGCGCCGAGGATCCGTTGCGGGTGATCGAGGCGAAGGCCGCGGACGTGGCGATCCTGAAGGTCGCACCCCTGGGCGGGATGCGCCGGGTCCTGGATCTGGCTGCTCAGATCCCGATCCCGGTGGTGATCTCCAGCGCGCTCGATTCAGCGGTGGGCATGTCCGCCGGTGTTGCCGCCGCAGCGGCGCTGCCGAAGGCACCCCCGGCCTGCGGCCTGGGAACCGGAGGGCTGTTCGTCACCGATGTGGCCGAGCCATTTGTGCCCGACGGCGGGATGGTGGCACCCCGGCGGGTTGAGCTCGATACGGCGTCCGTCCCACTGGCCTCCGAGGAGCGTCGTCGCTGGTGGCTGGACAGATTGCGCCGGTGTCATGCGGTGCTGGCGGCGAGCTGAACGCAACCTGGGTCTGGATCGCCGCGGACTTTGAAGATACAATTTCTTCAAAACGTTCCATTAGCGGAGGTTGCAACCCATGACGGTCATCCTGGCACCGGTGCCACCCGACAGCGATCTCAAACCCGTCCATGGGTCGACCACCAACGGCGTGATCCAGATTCTCCGGATGCGTCGCGATCCGTTTGCCTTTGCACGGGCGCAGCAGGCCGAGTTCGGCAACATCTCCTTCATCAACGCGTTCGGGCAGCAGATGGTCACCTGCCGCGGTCCTGTCGCGGCCGACCAGATCCTGATGAACAAACAGAAGGCGTTCGCCAACGGACCCGCGTGGAGCTTCTTCATCGGCCCCTTCTTCAACCGCGGTGTGATGCTGCTCGATTTCGAAGAGCACCGGCACCACCGGCTGATCTTGCAGCAGGCTTTCACCCCGCCGGTACTCAAGGGCTACATGCAGGCCATGCAGCCGATGATCGCCGAGCGCATCAAACAGTTCCCCGTCGGTCAGGTGAAGCTGTTCAGTGAGTTCAAGGCGCTGACGCTCGACGTTGCCCTCGAGGTGTTCATGGGGCTCGAACTTCCGCAGGACGAAGCCGACCGGATCAACAAGGCGTTCATCGAGACGGTGCGCGCCGGTGTGGCGATTGTTCGCCGTCCGGTTCCGGGCGGTCGCTGGTGGAAGGGTCTGCGCTCACGCAAGGTCCTCGAAGAGTTCTTCATGAGTCATATCGCAGCCAAACGTGCGACCGAGACCCCTGACCTGTTCTCGGTGCTGTGCCATGCGGAAAGCGAAGAGGGACACCGGTTCACCGACGAGGACGTCGTCAACCACATGATCTTCGTGCTGATGGCCGCGCACGACACCTCCACCATGACCATGACCCAGATGGCCTATCACATGGCGAAGTCGCCGCAGTGGCAGGAACGGGCCCGGGCGCAGTCGCTCGAACTCGGACCGGACCTGGCCTATGACGACCTCGGCAAGCTGACCGACATCGACTTGATCATGAAAGAGTCGCTGCGGATGTGCGCTCCGGTTCCGGGTCAGCCGCGGATCGCGGTGAAGGACACCGAGGTGTTGGGGCACTTCATCCCCAAGGGTGCAATGGTCTCGATCCCCGGATTGACCAACCACTACGACCCCGAATACTGGAAGGATCCATACACCTTCGATCCCGAGCGGTTCACTTCGGAACGGGCAGAGGACAAGTCGCATCGGATGGCCTGGCATCCATTTGGTGGCGGAGTGCACAAGTGCATCGGGCTGTACTTCGGTCAGTTGGAGATCAAGACGATCATGCACCACCTGCTGCGCGGCTTCGAATGGTCCGTCCCGGATGATTACACGATGCCGATGGATTACAGTGCGCTACCTGTCCCGAAAGACAAGTTCCCCGTCACGATGCGGCGGGTGTGATGGCGCAGCGCTCTTCGGGCACGGCGGACCGTGTGGCCGGTGGCCGGAAGGTACGAAATACCGAGTCGCCCAAGGAGCAGGAGGATGCGATCCTGACGGCGGCCCGAAAAGAGTTCGAAGAGAACGGGATCCGAAAGACCGGCGTCGACGATGTTGCGAAGCGGGCCGGCGTGAGTCGTAGCACCCTGTATCGGCGTTTCCCCAACAAGGAGGCACTCCTGTTGGGTGTGGCCGAGTACGTCTACCTCGACGGTATGCGCATGCTCGAAGCCGCGACCGTTGGCCACGGCGCCCAGGACGCGGTGGTCGAAGCCTTTGTTGCCGGGGCGCAAATGGTCAACGACGATCCGCTGATCCGGCGGATGATGCTCGACGAACGTGATGCGCTCCAGGGGATCACCAAGTCGGTGACCGGTCTGTTCATCGAGATCGTCACCGGCCGCATCATGCAGACGTTGCGTGGCGCCGGAGCGCAGATGCCGGACGATGATCTGCATGCGGTGACCGAAATCCTTGTGCGTCTGGTCATCTCATTCCTCGATACGCCACCGCTCGATGAAGGTCGGCAGTCCCCGGAGTCGGTGCGCGAGTTCGCGCGCCGCTACCTCGCACCCATGGTCAGGTGAACCGCTCGATGCCAAAATTGCAGAAGATCCGGACCGAGTTGCTCGCTGTCCGGGAATTGTGGCGCGCCGGCGCATTGCCGAGTCCGAAGTTGTTGCCGCAGATCGGCAAACTGCGTCGTGCGGGCGGTGAGGCCGCCAGCCCGTCGATCTATGGGTTGATGTACGGCGATCGGGTTGCGATCATCGATCCCCGCGGACCGTTGACCTACGCCGAACTCGCGCGTACCTGTAACGGGTTGATCAACGGCCTGCGGATGGTGTTGCCGACCGGCAAACAACCGACCGTGGGTGTGATGTGTCGTAACAGCAGGTTTGCGGTCATCGGACTGCTCTGTGCCACCGGACTCGGCGCCCGGGTCGTACTGCTGAACACCGACCTCGGCGCCAAGCAGATGGCCGAGGTCGTCGAACGTGAACGGGTGGACGTGATCTTGCACGACGCCGAGTTCACGCCGGTCTTGGCATTGATCGATCCGACTGTGCGTCGCTACCTCGCGTGGTCCGATGAACTCGGTGATACCAGCGCAATCGGTGCGCAGACAATCGACGCGCTGGTGGCGCGTTCGTCCACCGAGTTACCCCCGGCGCCGGCGTATTCGTCCTCGTTGGTCATCTTGACCAGTGGCAGCACCGGCGCGCCGAAAGGTGCGCCCCGCGACGGCGGTCTGGCGATGTCGCTACCCGCGGGATTCGTTTCGAAGATCGCGGTCCGGGGCACTGATCGCGTGCTGATGTCGGCCCCGGCCTTCCACGGATGGGGCCTGCTGGCGACGATGGTCTGCCTGCTCACCGGTGCGACCGTGGTCATGGACCGGCGTTTCAAGGCTCCGAACTCTCTGGAGCTGTTGATCGAGCATCGTTGTACCGCGGCGATGATGGTGCCGACCATGTTGCGGCGGTTGATGGATCAGGACGCCGACGAGCTGTCCAGGGTCGATCGCTCCACGCTGCGGATGATCGCGTCGGGCGGAGCCAAACTCGATGAATCCCTGGTGCTTTCGGTACAGAAGCAGTTCGGGCATGTGCTGCACAACCTTTACGGCGCCACCGAGGCCTCGTACATCACGATCGCGACTCCGGAAGATCTTGCGGTCGCCCCGACGACCGCCGGGCGCCCGCCGCTCGGCGTCGAGGTCGCCATCATCTCCGGTGGGGTCCGGGTGCCCGAGGGACAATCGGGCCAGATCTATGTCCGGTCGGGCAGCCAGATCAGCAAGTACACCAACGGCACGTCGAAGGAAACGCTCGACGGGATGCTCAACACCGGCGACACCGGACGAATCGATGCCGCCGGTCGACTGTTCGTCGAGGGTCGCAGCGACGGGATGATCATCTCCGGCGGTGAGAACGTCTTTCCCGAAGAGGTCGAACTCGCTCTCGGCCGTCATCGGGACATCGTCGACGCCGCGGTGGTGGCGGTCGCCGACGCCGACTTCGGTCAGCGCCTGCGTGCTTTTGTCGTCCCTCGTGCCGGGGTGACGATCGACGAGGCCGATGTGAAAACGTATGTCGGCACCGAGCTCTCGCGCTCACGCGTACCGCGGGACGTGTTCGTGGTGCCCGAGTTGCCCCGTGGCGCCCAGGGCAAGGTCACCAAGCTGACGCTAGATGCTCTTGTTGCCGCCCGAAGCGCCACCGATGTCCCCGGCCGTGTCGCCGACGAAGTTGAGCAGTGAGTGCTTGCGGCCGTAGATGAGGTAGTAGGTCAGCACCACCGCAACCCATAGCAAGAAGAACACGTATGTGTACCAGTGCAATCCGTAGAGGATGTAGATACATGCGGCGATCGCCAGGATGGGTGTGACCGGATAGAGCGGCACCTTGAACGGCCGATAGAGATCTGGTTCGCGTCGGCGGAGGATGATCACACCGACGCTCACCACGGTGAAGGCGGTCAGGGTGCCGATCGAGACCATGTCGACCAGGTAGTGGAGCGGGACGAACCCGGCAAGTAACGCAACGATGATCGCCACGACGACGGTGTTGTTGATCGGCGTCATCGTGCGAGGGTCGATCCTGGTGAAGAACTTGGGGAGCATGCCGTCCCGACCCATGGCGAACAGGATTCGGGTCTGTCCGTAGAGGGTCACCAGTGTGACCGAGAAGATCGAGATCACCGCGCCGAGTGAGAGCACCGTCGCCGGCCACGCCTGCCCGGTGACGTCCTGGAGGATGACGGCAAGACCCGCTTCCTGACCCTCGAACTTCGACGCCTGCTGAGCGCCGACCGCCGCCAGCGCCACCAGTACGTAGACCAGGACAACGGTGACCAGTGCGGCCATCAACGCCCGCGGCATCGTGCGTTGTGGATCTTTGACCTCTTCACCGGCTGTGGAAACCGCGTCCAGGCCGATGAAGGAGAAGAAGATGACGCCGGCCGCGGCGGTGACGCCGTTGGCGCCATCGGCGAAGAACGGGGTCAGGTTGTCGCTGCTGAACGCGCTGAAGGCGATCGCGCAAAACATTGCCAGCACAGCGAGTTTGATGCCAACCATCACGGCGTTTGCCTTCGCGGACTCACTCGCACCGCGGATGAGCAGCAGTGCGCAGAGGCCGACGAGGACGACGGCAGGCAGGTTGACCCAGCCCGCCTTGTCATCCCATGGCGCGGCCGACAGCGCCTGCGGTATGGCCGGGATGTGTAGATGGTCGAGTAACTCGTTGAGGTATTGACTCCAGCCCACCGCAACCGCTGCCGTCGATACCCCGTACTCCAGGAGCAGACACCCTGCCACCGCCATGGCGACGAGTTCACCGAGTGTGGCGTAGGCGTACGAATACGTGGATCCGGAGACCGGTACCGACGACGCCATCTCGGCGTAGCAGATCGCGGCCAGACCGGCGGCGATGCCTGCGACGATGAACGCGACCACCACCGACGGCCCGGCTTTGGGTACGGCTTCGCTCATCACGAAGAAGATGCCGGTGCCGATGGTCGCACCGATACCGAAGCAGGCCAGTTGCGTGGTGCTGATGGTGCGTTCGAGACCGGTGTCGGCCTCTGCCTCGTCGCCCTTCGGAATGGGCTTTCGGCGCAACAGTGTTGCCGCGGTCAGTGAACCGGGTGGTTGCGCCTGCTTCTTGTTCATGTCCATATGTGCGCCCTCAGCCTGGGAAAATGATCGTCGGAACAGTAGCCGAGGCAATGATTTTCGCGGCCCGCGAGCCCAGGAACACTCGCTTGATCGAATCGCGGGGCGTGGTGCCGATGGCCAGCAGCTCACCGCTTCGCCACTCGATTGCGTCGAATGCCGCGTCCCAGTCACTGCCGGTACTGATCGTGGTTGTTGTTGTCGGGTCGATGATGTTGTCGGTCACCAACGTGTTCATGGCGTCGGCAATCTGTTCTCGCCAGGCGTCCATCACGCTGCGTTCGATCTCCAATCCGATCTCCGGCGGAAACATGTCGGCGGGCCGCACCCCAAAGGTGGCCACCCGCAACGGTACCGCCATCTGCTGGGCCAGATCGCGGGCCGCCACCACCACGTCGGTGCCGCGATCGTCACCCGAATAGGCGCAGGTGATGCCGGTGATCTGCGAGCAGGTGTACCCCTTGGGGGCCAGGGCCAACGGGATCGAACTCGAGTGCATGAGGCGGCTTGTGGTCGCGCCCAAGGACATCCGGCCGCTCTGCGAGCTATGACTGGTACCCAGTACGAGAATGTCTGCGTCGTGTTCGGCCAGAACCTTCTGCAACGACGTGGAGACGGACCGCTCACTGACCCGAAGGAACGTCGCCGGAGTCTGCGGGAAGCGCTGCTCGAGGTGTGCGCGGGCAGCGGATTCTGCGTCGTCGCCGTAGCGTCGGGCGTAGGCCCTGAACTCGGCGTCGACCCGGGCCATCGACGGCATGGCCCAGGGTTTGGGCGTGGCGGTCACCAGGACCACGTTGGTTGCCAGGGCATCGGCAAGACCGGCGCCGAGTTCGATTGCCTCATCGCCGCCGCGTCCTGGTTGATACCCGACAACGATGCTCATGCAAGGCAATCTATCCCTCGCCGGTGCGGTTCGGCAGTCTGAGCACGCGGATTGCCTGCGGACGTGCGCTGCGACACTACGATGAACCGATGCCCAATGTTCGCGCGTTGCTGACGCCTGCTCCTGCATCGGAACGCGCGCTGATCAAAACCGATGCAGCAGCACAGGCAGAGTTGCGCGCTGCCGACGCCGCGTTGGCGGAGCTGGAAACCGACCTCGGCGAACGTCGGCGTGAGACACGCCCGAAGTGGCTGTTGGTTCTGGCGGCGTTGGTGGTGGTCGCGGCGGTGGCAGCGGTGGTGGGTGGAGTTCGCTACGCACAGTCTGACCGCGGCTACAGCGACGATGACTACATGCGCGCGGCGGCGGCTCGGGTTCAGGTGCTGCTCACACCCGACGGCGGTGACGAGGGACGTCGATCGGCACAGATCCTGGCCGGGGCGACTGGTGAGTTCGAAGACGAGTTCGCGCAATCGGTCGACGCCTATACGCAATTCGTCACGCAGATCGGTGCGGTGGCGACCGGCACCGTCGATGGCGTAGGGATGTCGACGAGGTCGGGGGACCGGGCGAGCTTGATCGTGACGGCTGCGATCACGGTGAGTAGTGATCTGACCGACGCCGCGTCGACAGACCCTGCGCCGCGCCGATTCCGGGTGCAGGTGGAGATGGTGCCGGACGGCGGATCCCTGAAGATCTCGGCGCTGGAGTTCTTCGGATGAGCCTTCGTGGACCGATCACCACTGCCGTCATCGCAGTGCTGGTGGTCGTCGCTTGTGCGGTGGGACTCGGTGTCGCGTGGCAGGCGCATGCCGACGATCAGCGCCTCGACAAGAATCGCGCCGAGGTCGCTCGAGCGGCGGGTCCATTGGTGGCCCAGCTCTTTTCCGCCGACGAGGCGAATCCGGCGGGTCGTGAGCAGGCCCGGGCTGCGGTGACCGCCGAGTTCGCCCAGCAGTATGCCGGCGTCCTGGACGTCGAACCCCCCGCCGGCGTGAGGATCGTGTGGAAACCGATGCACACCGGTATTGCCGACGTCTCGGAGAACCATGCCGACGTGGTGGTGTCTGCGCGCGTCACCGAGACCGTGCCCGGCAGCGAGGCCACCGAGGTCACCAAAGTCGTCGAGGTAGAACTCGAACGAACCGGCGATCAGTGGAAGATCGCCCGAGCGGACGAGGTGTTATGAGCGACCAACCCACCACCGCTGCCTCACATCGGGTCGACAAGGCGCGCGAGCGCGTGGCCGCGGCGGGCGCTGCGGCAAAGCAGGCCCGGGCCGCGGCGGCGCCGGCATTGCAGGCGCGCGCGGAACGCCGGCGTGGACGTCTGATGCTGGTCACCGTCTGCTGCGCCGTCGTGGCCGTGGTCCTGCTGTCAGTCACGATTGTTCTCGTCATCGCAGACCGTGGCGCCGAGGCAGATCGCGAACGTGACGCGACCGTCCTCGACGACACCCGCGCGGCGGTGGAGACGATGCTCACCATCGACCCGGCCCGGCCCGAGGAGTTCGTCGATCAGGCGATCTCGGTGACGTCGGGCGAGCAGCGCAACCGGTTGGAGGAGTCGCGTGAACAGCTGGTCGAGGTGATCGGCGGGCTACGGGTGCCCAGCACCGGACAGGTGCTCTCCGCCGGGATCGTCGGCGAGGTCGCCGGTGGTGACGCTCAGGTGCTGGTGGTCGCGGAGGGTACCAACCCGGCGGTGCTGGGAGCGGACCCTTCCCAGAGTCGGGTGGCATTGCTGGTGACAATGAAGGATTCCGGTGACCACTGGACCATCGATCGAACAGAGCCCCAATGAATCGGTTCTTGCGCGCGATGTCGGTGCGACGACGGATTGTCGGTGGACTCCTGGCCGCCTCGTTGGTGGTGCTGTCGGCGATCGCGATCGTCGGGTTCATCGGACCGCCCGAGTCGGGGCGTGGTGACGAGGGTGAGCGCCGAGCGGTGCAGTTGGCCACCGCCGACGCGGTCACCGCACTGATGACCTTTCGGCCCGACACCTTGACCGCGGCACAGGAGACCGTCGGCGCCCGTCTCACCGGACGGCTGCTGCTGCAGTTCCGGAGCCAGGGCCCCGGGGTGGTCCTGCCAACCGCGGTCGAGTCCGGGGCACAGATGACTGCGCAGGTTCTGGCGACGGGAGTCGAGGACATCGACGACGACAGCGCTCGGGTGCTGGTGTTCGTGAATCAGTACATCTCGTTACCCACGGCACAACCGCAACAACAGGTGGTGGCTGTCACAAGGTGGGCGGACATGCGTAAGGTCAACGGCAATTGGCGCCTTGCCGGGTTGCAACCTGTTGGGCCGGGCTAGCGCGGGCGATCAACTCCAAGTAGGGATGCGAGGTGTGGCGATGAGCGCCGCAATTGTGATTGTCGGAGCCGGGCTCGGTGGCGCGCGGGTGGTCGACGACCTCCGCAGCGAAGGTTACGAGGGCGACCTCATCCTCATCGGCAAAGAGGACTACGCACCGTACGACCGGCCGCCCCTGTCCAAGGCCGTGCTGGTCGGGGAGCAGGACCGGGTCGACCTCAAGCCCGACGACTTCTACGTCGAGAACAAGATCGATCTGCGGACCGGAACCCAGGTCACCGCAATCGATCCGGCTGCGCACACGATCACGGTGCGGCCCACCAGGGGCGGCGAATCCGAGACGATCGCCTACAGCTCATTGATCCTGTCGACCGGTCTGGATCCCCGCACCCTGCCGTTCGCCGACGGACTGTCCGGCGTCCACGTGCTGCGCACCGTCGACGATGCTCACACGTTGCGCTCGGAGATCGACGGTGCCACCCGTGCGGTGGTCGTCGGGGCCGGATTCATCGGCTGTGAGGTCGCCGCGAGCCTGAAGACCCGCGGTCTCGACGTCACCGTGGTCGAACCGGCACCCGCGCCGATGGCCGTGGCGCTCGGCGAGAAGGTCGGCAACATGGTCGGCCGCATCCTCACCGATCGTGGGGTCGAGGTCCGCACCGGCGTCGGCGTCGCCGATATCGTCGGCGACGGCAAGGTGACCGGTGTCGTACTGACGGACGGGACTGTACTGCCCGCCGACATCGTTGTCGTCGGCATCGGGTCGACACCGGTTGTCGACTTCCTCGACGGTTCCGGTATCGAACTCGCCGACCGCACCGTCGGCGGCGGTATCGCCTGTGACTCCGAAGGCCGGACCAGCGCAGCAGATGTCTATGCACTGGGCGACGTCGCGAACTGGAAGGACGCGGCCGGAGTGCCGTCGCGAGTCGAGCACTGGAACAACGTGGTCGAGCAGGCCAGCAAGGTCGCCAATGCGATTCTCGGTGTCGTGGTGGAGAACCCGCGCCCCGCTGTTGCGTACTTCTGGAGCGATCAGTTCGAGGTGAAGATCCAGGCGCTCGGGCATCCGTCTGGACTGGACGACGTACATGTGGTCCTCGAAGAGGACGGCAAGTTCGTGGTCTATTACAGCCGCAGTGGCATCTTCACGGCGGTGGTCGGTGCAGGCAAGCCGGCTGCGGTGATGAAGATGCGTGCCAAACTTCTTGCCCCGACCCCGATTTCGGACCTGTTGGGCTGATGTCGCGGGCCGCCGCGCCGGGCCCGCGGCCCACCGCGGCTGCGGTGATGGCAGCACTCGACGCGCTCGGTGACCCCGATCGAGCCCTGAGTTCGGCGTCGTTCTTCAAGACCGGACCCGGCGAGTACGGCGAGGGTGATCACTTCATCGGGGTGACGGTTCCGCAGCAGCGCCGGGTCGCCAAGGAATTTCGTGGCCTCGACCGGGTGGGGGTCGCGGCGATGCTCGACAGCGATGTCCATGAGCATCGGCTGACCGGATTATTCTTGTTGCGCAGCGGATTCGAGAGCGCCACGACCGCAGCGGACCGTCAGGCCTGGGTCGACCTCTACCTGCGGGCGGTGTTCGACGGCTGCGTCAACAACTGGGATCTGGTGGACAGTTCCGCCGAATACATCCTGGGGGCCTGGATGCTGGATGGGGACCACGGGCTACTGCTCGAACTCGCCGACCACGAGGATCTCTGGGTGCGCCGGGTGGCGATCATCGCGACCGCCGCCTTCATCAAGAGCGGAGACCCGGTGCCGATCCTGGATGTGGCGCCGCGGGTTCTGGCCGACCGTCGCGACCTCATCCAGAAGGCGGTCGGCTGGATGCTCCGGGAGATGGGCAAGCGCATCGACCGGGCGTTGCTGCTCGCCTTCCTCGAAGCCCATGCGGCCGAGATGGGCCGTACCGCACTGAGTTACGCGACCGAGCACCTCGACCCCGATCAGCGCGCCCACTATCGTGCGCTCAGGTGAGACCCGCGCTCAGAACTCGACCTTGAGGACCGGCGACGTCGGTCGTGCCTGACATCCGAGGATGTAGCCGTCGGCGACGTCCTCCTCGTCGAGCGCGCCGATGTGTTCCATCTCGACGGTTCCCTCGGTGAGTGTGCAGGCACACGAACCGCATTCGCCCTCGCGGCAGGAGTAGGGCACGTCGAGACCGGCACCGAGCATGATGTCGACCAGGGTTCGGCTCTTGGGCCACGACAACTGGTGGACTTCACCGTCGAGCTCGACCTCGACCGACGCGGCGTCGGCGAGCTGCTCCTCGGTGAGTTCGGCAGGTTCGGTGTCTTCGAACGGGTCGCCCGACAGCGATGTGAACACCTCGGCGTGCACCTGATGGTGCGACATCTCCACCTCGGCGAGGGCTTTGTGTACGGCGTCCATGAACGGCCCGGGGCCACACATGTAGGCGTGATACGCCTTGAACGGACGGAGCAGTGTGGCGAGCTTGTCGGCCGACGGGAGACCCTGGACCGATTCGAGCCAGTGGACGACGGTGAGACGCTGCGGGTATCGGTTCTGCAGATCCTTCAGCTCGTCGCCGAAGATGACGTCGGTCTCGCTGCGATTCGCGTAGACGAGGACCAGACGGCCACTGCCCTTGAGCAGTGCGGATTTGAGGATCGACATCACCGGGGTGATGCCGCTGCCTGCGCCGAGCAGCAGGATCGGCGCGTCGAGATCGGCTGGTGTGAAAACCCCTGAGGGCGGGAGAACCTCGATCTGGTCACCGGCGCTGACGTGCTCGCAGATCCAATTCGATCCATAGCCGTCCACGGTGCGCTTGACGGTGACCTTGGGCTTCTCGTCACCCCACGGGGACGAGGCCAGGGAATAGCAGCGGGCCACCGAACCGGTTTGATCGCTGGGGATCCGGAGCGTCAGGAATTGGCCGGGTTTGTAATCGAACCGGCCTGCGGCGTCGTCCGGGACGTCGAAGACCAGCGACTTCGCGTCGCTCGTCTCGTCGATCACCTCGGCCACGGTCAGCACAACACTGCGCGTGCTGTGTGGGGTGACGGTCACCGGCGTACCTCCTCAATGCCATGAATACTCAGCTCAATGCCATGAATACTCAGATGCCCACAAAACGAGAACACGTTCTAGTTTAGATTACCAGCAGCTGTGGTCGACCCCAACTCGCTGTTGAGGCCGTTACTCAACACGCGGGTGCCTCGGGTGAGCAGTTCGTCGAGGTCGGAATCCGGGTCGTCGAGCCACTGCTGATATGCGGCCAAGGCGGTCGCCAGCAACGTCCACGCGACGGTCTGCGGTAGATGGTCGCCCGGCTCGGCACCGGTGCGGGCGGCCACGAACTCCGCGACCACCTCGCGCCAGCCGGTGTACATCAGCATCGAATGTGCTTGTAGTGCAGGAACACCCAGCAGCAGCCGCATCCGTTTGCGATGGTGATCGCGGTAGTCCGGCGGAACCTGGTTGAAGGCCAGCAGGGCGCTGCGCAGTGCTTCGGAGACGGGCATGTCGGCCGGTACGTCGGCCAGCAGGCGGCGCATGTCGTGGAGATGCTCGTCGAAATCACCCCACGCGATCGCATTCTTCGACGGGTAGTAGCGGAACAGCGTGCGACGGGCGATGCCGGCTGCCGCGGCAACGTCGTCGACGCTGGTCTCGTCGAATCCGGCCTCGGTGAACAGCTCGATGGCCGCGTCGGTGATCTTCGACTTGGTGGTGGTGGGCCTGCGGCCGATCGGGGTGGTCATGGCAGCCGTGATGCGTTGATCAACCCATCATCTCCGTTCGCCTGACCTGCAAATTGTGTGGAAGATCCATGGTAGATCGTCATCGGTCGATGAAGTCGATCACCGCCGAGGTGAAGGCGTCGTTGCTGTCACCGGCCGCGGTATGCCCGGCGCTGAGCAGTTCGGTCACCTCGAGGTTCGGGATGAGTTCGCGGAACGCGTCCACCGACTCCTGGCTCACGACGTCAGAGAGCCGGCCGCGGATCAACTGGATCGGGATCGTGAGCCCCAGCGCCTGTTCTTCGAACATGTCGCTGGGCAGCACGGCCGGACCACCGGTGACGCTCAGGAACGCCGGATCCCAGTGCCAGTACCACCGACCGTCCTCGCGGCGCCGCAGGTTTCGCTTGAGGCCCTCGATTGTTCCGGTGGACGGTCGGTGCGGCAGGTATTCGGAGATGGCAGCCGCGGCCTGTTCGAGATCGGCGAATCCGTCACCGCCGGATGCCATGAAATCCCGGATCCGCGTGGTGCCACGCTCTTCCGGCCGGGGCACCACATCGACGAGGATGAGACGGTCGACCGTGTTCGGTGGTGCCATCGCAGCCATCCCGATGCCGGTCAGCCCGCCGAGGCTGGCGCCGACGATCGTGACCGGCAGTGTTCGGCCCGTCACGGCGGGGAGCTGTTCGAGCACCCCGAGTCCGTCGGCCTGCAGGACAGCCGGGCTGTAATCGCCGTCGGGGGCCCAATCACTTTCGCCGTGCCCGCGGGCATCGAGGGAGATCACCTCATGGCCGTGGGCCGCCAGCAATGCTCCGGTGTTCTTCCAGGAGAACCGCGTCTGGCCACCACCGTGCATGAGCAGGACGATCCGTGGTGACGACGTGCCGATCGCACCGTCGGCAGCCCGGTCCGGCGATGTGGGGGACCAGTGGTCGGCCACGAGTCGGAGACCGCCGGACCCGGTGAACTCGACTTGCCTGGGCTGCGGTGGTGTTGTTGTCGGCACGGATGCAACTCCTCTCGGGGGATCGCCTCGACTGTGCCACCTCGGCTCGCCGCGCGGTCGGCAGGGTGGGTGGCCCGGGTTCGCGCTCGGGCGGACGCCCGGCCGGGGGCGATCCAATTCTCGCCGAATCGCCCGTGACCAGCATCTTCAGCGTCTACCATGGCAGCCGATGCCGAGGTCGCACAACCGAAGACATCGGCACCGGGTGAGGGGTGGAAGTCAATGCGCAGGCTCGTCTTCGAGACCGAACATGAACAATTGCGGGATACCGCAAGGCAATTCATCGAGCGTGAGATCGCACCCCATGCGGCGCAATGGGAATCCGACCGCCTGGTCGACCGATCCGTGTACGTGGCCGCGGGCAAATGCGGGCTCATCGGATTCAATCTCCCGCAGGAGTACGGCGGTGGCGGGATCGACGACTTCCGGTTCAACGCCGTGATCGTCGAAGAACTCGCGAAATTCGGGTCCGCATGTCCGGCGCTGAGCCTGCAGAACGACATCGTCGGCCCGTATATGGCGAACCTGACCACCACCGAGCAGAAAGAACGCTGGGTACCGGGATTCGCCTCGGGTGAACTGATCGGCGCCATCGCCATGAGTGAACCGGGCGCGGGCAGTGATCTGGCGGGTATCAAGACCTCCGCGGTTCTCGATGGCGACCACTGGATTCTCAACGGTGCCAAGACATTCATCTCCGCAGGTATCAACTCGGACCTGGTGATCGTGGTGGCACGCACCGATCCCGACGCCGGGCACAAGGGATTCACGTTGCTGGTTGTCGAGCGCGGCATGCCCGGATTCGAGCGTGGCCGCAAGCTCGACAAGATGGGTCAGCACGCCCAGGACACGGCCGAGTTGAACTTCATCGACGTGGCGGTGCCGGTGACGAACGTGTTGGGGGAGGTCGGCAAGGGCTTCTACCACCTCATGCACAACCTTCCATCTGAGCGGTTGTCCATTGCGATCGCGGCGGTCGCCGGTGCGCGAAAGACCTTTGCGCAGACCCTGCAGTATGCCAAGGACCGCAAGGCCTTCGGTCAATCCATCGGGTCTTTTCAGCACAATCGGTTCCAGCTCGCCGAGATGGCCACCGAACTCGACATCGCCGAGCAGTATGTCGATCGCTGTCTGCAAGCGGTGGTCGACGGTGAACTGACGGCCGTGGATGCGGCCAAGGCGAAGTGGTGGACGACCGAGCTCGCCAAGCGCGTGGTCGACAACTGCGTGCAGTTGCACGGTGGGTACGGATACATGAACGAGTATCCGGTTGCCAAGGCGTACGTCGATGCCCGGATCCAGACGATATTCGGTGGCACCACCGAGATCATGAAGGATCTCATCGGGCGGGATCTCGGAGTCTAGGTGCGAGCCCCGGACCTGTGCTTATGGTCGTTTTTCAAAGATTTAACAGAAGGATCGGCCAGAAACCCTGGCGTTTATGCACTCGGTGCCATTATGGTGGAGCTCACATCAACAACCAGGAGGTAACCCAGATGGCAGCCCAGAATCCTTCCGTGTCAGCCGACGCAGCCGGCACCGAGAACGATCTCGTCACCGAGTCGCTGGTCGAAGAGGTGTCCATCGACGGCATGTGCGGCGTCTACTGACATGTCGGTTTCGACGAGTCGAGCTCCGGCTTCGCCTTCGTCTGCACCCACGCCGACTGTGACTGTTTTCGATGTCGACCGGGCGTGGGTCCTGAACTCTTCGGTCGCCCTGCGACCCGAACCGTTCGGCGCGCTGCTGTACCACTTCGGCACACGTAAGCTGTCGTTTCTGAAGAATCTGACAGTGGTCGAAGTGGTGCAGTCGCTCGGTGACCACGACAACGCCGCTGATGCGATCGCCGCTGCCGGAATCGCCGACAGTGACCGCTCGCTGTACGTCAATGCGCTTGCCGCGCTGGCGACTTCGGGAATGATCGTCCCCAAATCCTGAGTAGTCCCGTGATGCTCGGTGCCGCAGCCCTCGGCCCCGAGCATCACGCCAGGCGTACGCCCACGCCCCATGTTCACCTGTGAGGAACCCCAATGACTTCCATTTTGGAGCGCCCCGCGGCGCCTCGTCAGCCGGTCGGCCGTCTGGTTGATCAGTTCGAGAAAGGCCTCGACGCACCGATCTGCCTGACGTGGGAGCTGACCTACGCCTGCAACCTGTCGTGTGTGCACTGCCTGTCCTCGTCGGGCAAGCGTGATCCACGTGAGCTCGACACCGAGCAGTGCAAGGCGATCATCGACGAACTGCAGCGGATGCAGGTCTTCTACGTGAACATCGGTGGTGGTGAGCCGACGGTCCGCCCGGACTTCTGGGAACTGGTCGACTACGCCACCGATCACCAAGTGGGCGTGAAGTTCTCGACCAACGGACTGCGGATCGACAAGGCGGTCGCACAGCGGCTCGCCGCCAGCGACTACGTCGACGTGCAGATCTCGCTCGACGGTGCGACCGCCGAGGTCAACGACGCTGTGCGTGGACCCGGTTCCTATGCCATGGCGATCAAGGCGCTAGAGAACCTTCACGAGGCCGGATTCGCCGATGCCAAGATCAGTGTGGTCGTCACCCGCCAGAATGCGACCCAGCTCGACGAGTTCAAAGCGCTCGCCGACAAGTACGGTGCCACGTTGCGCATCACCCGCCTTCGTCCGTCGGGCCGCGGCGCCGACGTGTGGGACGACCTGCACCCGTTGCCGGAGCAGCAGCGCGACCTCTACAACTGGCTGGTCGAACACGGTGATCGGGTTCTGACCGGGGATTCGTTCTTCCACCTGTCGGCCTTCGCCGAACCCGGACAGGGTGCCCTGCCGGGGCTCAACCTCTGCGGCGCCGGACGTGTTGTCTGCCTGATCGATCCGATCGGCGACGTGTACGCCTGCCCGTTCGCCATCCACGAGAACTTCCTCGCCGGAAACATCTTGTCGGACGGTGGATTCAAGACGATCTGGCAAGAGTCGGATCTGTTCCTCGAGTTGCGCGAGCCGCAGAACGCCGGCGCCTGCACCAAGTGCCAGCACTTCGACGCCTGCCGTGGTGGTTGCATGGCAGCAAAGTTCTTCACCGGACTCCCGCTGGCCGGCCCCGACCCCGAATGTGTACAGGGCTTCGGTGAATCCCTGCTCGCCGAAGACCGCAAGGTGCCCTCGGCCAACAAGGACCACTCACGCGGCGTGCCGCTGACCCTGATGACCAGGCCGCCTTCACGCGACTGCGACGAAAACCCACTCGCCGGGTTCCTGCCCGGCGATCTCAAAGACGGTGCCGGTCTCGAGCCGGCCGGTCTGACCCCCGCCAAGTAACGAAGAACCCCCGGCAGCGTTGCCGGGTGAGCAAAGGATGAAGTAATGGCGAACCCCTGGTTCGAGACGGTGCTCGAAGCCCAGCGTCGGGCGAAGAAGCGGCTCCCCAAATCGGTCTATTCCTCGCTGATCGCGGGCAGTGAAAAGGGCATCACGCTCGCCGACAATGTCGATGCGTTCTCCGAACTGGGGTTCGCTCCGCACGTCGTCGGCGCGCAGGCGGAGCGCGAGTTGTCGACATCGATCATGGGGCAAGACATTTCGTTGCCCGTCATCATTTCGCCGACCGGTGTACAGGCGGTTGACCCGGAGGGCGAGGTCGCCGTCGCGCGTGCAGCGGCGGCACGGGGCACCGCGATGGGACTGTCGAGTTTTGCCAGCAAGCCCATCGAAGAGGTCACCGCGGTCAATGACAAGATCTTCTTCCAGGCGTACTGGCTCAACTCCCGCGAGGACATCCTCAAGCGCGCCGAGCGGGCTCGCGAAGCCGGAGCCAAGGGCCTGATCGTCACCACCGACTGGTCGTTCTCGATGGGCCGCGACTGGGGTAGCCCGGAGATCCCCGAGAAGGTCGACTTCAAGGCGCTGCTCAAGCTCGCACCGGAGATCGCGATGCGCCCGCGCTACGCGCTGGACTGGTTCAACAGGGGCAAGATCAACATCCCGGACCTGACCGCTCCCAACGTGGTTGACAAGGGCGAGCAGGGTCCGACGTTCTTCGGTGCGTACGGACAGTGGATGCAGACCGCACCCCCGTCCTGGGCGGATCTGGAATGGCTCCGCAAGGAGTGGGATGGCCCGTTCATGGTCAAGGGCATCACCCGCCTCGATGACGCAAAGCGTGCCGTGGACATCGGCGCCACCGCGATCTCGGTCTCGAATCACGGCGGCAACAACCTCGACGGCACCCCGGCCACCATCCGGATGCTCGGACCGATCGCCGACGCGGTCGGTGGCGACATCCAGGTGCTGCTCGACGGCGGCATCCGGCGCGGCAGCGACGTGGTCAAGGCGCTGGCACTCGGTGCCGACGCGGTCATGATCGGTCGCGCATACCTGTGGGGCCTGGCGGCGAACGGCCAGACCGGTGTCGAGAACGTCCTCGACATCCTGCGCGGCGGTATCGACTCGGCGCTGATGGGGCTGGGACGCAAGAGCATCCACGACCTCACCCGCGACGACATCATCATCCCGGAAGGCTTCGAGAAGCGGTTCGGCGAGACCACCGCGTAGGGATCACGAACAGAGCCACCCGTTGCGGTCACATCCAGCAGTTACAACACCTGGGTATGACTGCAACGGGTGGTTTTGTCTGTCCGGGGACTACTGGGCAACGAGACTAGAACACGTTACAGTCCGTCTATGGGAGATTTCGACGGCAAGGTCGTCTACATCACGGGCATCGCCCGTGGGCAGGGTCGTAGCCACGCGATTCGGTTCGCGGAGGAGGGTGCCGCGGTCATCGGGCTCGATGTCTGCCAGGCGGTCACCGCCACCGGATATCCGCCTGCCACCGCGGAGGATCTGGAGGAGACGATCCGCTTGGTGAAGGCGGCCGGAGGCAGCATCCTGGCCCGGCAGGCCGATACGCGCGATCTTGTTGCCCAGCAACAGCTCGTGGCCGACGGAGTGGCGCAGTTCGGTCGTCTCGACTACGTGATCGCCAATGCCGGCGTCCTGACCTGGGGTGGTGTCACCGAGCTGCGCGAGAGTCAGTTCACCGACGTCATCGACATCAACGTCAACGGCACCTGGAAGACACTCAAGGCGACCATCCCGGCGATGATCGAGGCCGGCAACGGCGGTTCGATCGTGATCATCTCCTCGGTCGCGGGCATCAAGTCGATGCCGATGCAGGCGTCGTACTCGGCGTCCAAGCACGCGCTGGTGGGTTTGGCGCACACCACCGCAAAAGAGCTGGGACAGCACCGGATTCGCGTCAACACCGTCCACCCCTACGGCGTGGACACCCCGATGTGTCTCGAGGACACCGATGCGCTTGCCATCTTCGAGATGCCCCAGTACAAGGCGCATTTCGAGCCGATTCTGACCGGGATGGCCAAGTCCGTCGACATCACCGATTCGGTGATGTTCCTGTGCTCGAAGAAGGCGAAGTTCATCACCGCGTCCTCGATCGAGGTCGACATGGGTGCCACCAAGGTCTGACCACCCGCAAACGCTCCGGAAATACGAGGACGCTCCACAAATATGTGGAGCGTCCTCGTATACGTGGAGCGTCTGGCCGGTGTCAGTCGAGCCAGAGGGTGGCCGGGTCGGTCGCGGTGCGGGCCGGTGCGGCCGGGGCATCGGGGACCGACCGCGAAAAGCGCGGGGCCACAGCGGGTTGCGTGACACCGTCGAGTTCGATCAGGGTCCGGCGGGCCACCAGGTGCTTGTTCTCGGTGGCCTCCTCGAAATCGAGAACCGGCGACGCGCAGGCATCCGTGCCATCGAAGATCGCGGTCCACTCGTCGCGGGTCTTGGATTTGAATATTTCGGCGAAACGGATCTTCATCGCGGGCCACTGCGGCATGTCGAGTTGGTGCGGCAGTGTGGTGTCGTCCGTCAGGCCCATGCCTTCGAGGAGCAGGGCATAGAACTGCGGCTCGATGGCCCCGACGGCGAAGTACTTGCCGTCCGCGGTCTCGTAGACCTCATAGAACGGTGCGCCGGTGTCGAGAAGATTGGAGCCCCGCTGGTCTCCCCAGAAGCCGGTACCGCGCCAGGCCCACATCATTTGGCCGAGCACGGACACTCCGTCGACCATTGCGGCGTCGATGGTCTGGCCCTTTCCGGACTTCTCGCGTTCGAGCAGAGCGGCCAGGATGCCCTGCACCAGGAACATCGACCCACCGCCGAAATCGCCGAAGAGGTTCAGTGGGGGAGTGGGAACCTCGTCCGCGCGACCGACCGCGTGCAGCATGCCGGTCAGGGAGATGTAGTTGATGTCGTGGCCCGCCACGTTCGCCAGCGGTCCGTCCTGGCCCCATCCGGTCATGCGGCCGTAGACGATGCGTGGGTTGACCTTCGCGACGTCCTCGGGTCCGAACCCCAGCCGCTCGGTCACACCGGGCCGGAAACCCTCGATCACCACATCCGCCTTCGCGATGAGG
Source organism: Williamsia sp. Y721 (assembly GCF_059683565.1). Taxonomy (NCBI): domain Bacteria; kingdom Bacillati; phylum Actinomycetota; class Actinomycetes; order Mycobacteriales; family Nocardiaceae; genus Williamsia; species Williamsia sp. Y721. The sequence goes on from NZ_JCASNH010000001.1 coordinate 683,534, forward strand.
TTCATGATCGCCTCTTTGTCGACCGGGTCTTTGAGGTTCGCTTCGACGACGGTCCGGTTGCGTAGCAATTGGTCGGCAACATCGCCGGAAGCGGGCAACTTGCCCGCCCGCTCGATACGCACGACATCGGCGCCGAGGTCTCCGAGCATCATCGCGGCATGCGGGCCCGGCCCGATCCCCGCGAACTCGATCACCCGTGTCCCGCTCAACGGCCCGTTTTTCGTCATTCACTGCCCCTCATCGTTGAATGGTCGTGCACCGCGTCTCGCGGGCGCGATCTTTCGCAACCAGATACGGTCGGTTTCCCAGTAAACCAGGTACCGAGCGATTGCTCGGGCGGTAAACCCTTCAGGCGTTGCCCGATACGGTCTAACATGGTCGGAATGACACCGGCGGGCGAGCTCGGACTTCAGAGCTGGACCGAGCTGAACGAGCGATCAACAACTCTTGTCGTCCCTTTGGGATCCATCGAACAACATGGACCACACCTGCCCCTCGACACCGACGTCCGGATCGCGGTGGCGGTGGCGGAGGAGGCAGTTCGACCCGGCAGCGTCGATGGCCCGGCGAGCGTCGCCCGCGACCTCTTGCTCGCCCCGCCACTGAGTTATGGCGCCGCCGGTGAGCACGAAGGCTTTCCTGGCACGATTTCGATCGGTCAGGAGGTTCTGCATTCGGTGCTGGTCGAGTACGGTCGAAGTGCCTGCCGTTGGTCTCCGCGGTTACTGTTCGTCAACGGGCATGGTGGTAATGGTCGGACCCTGGTTTCCGCGGTCACGCAGCTACGTTCGGAAGGACGTGACGTCGCTTGGTTTCCCTGCGCCACGGCCGGCGGCGATGCGCACGCAGGCCACACCGAAACATCGCTACTGCTTCATATTTCACCGTTGGTCGTGCGGTCCGGCGAGATGGTCCGCGGCAACGTGGCCCCGGTCTCGGAGCTCATGGCGTCGATGCGTACCGGGGGTGTCGCGGCGGTGAGTGACAACGGAGTACTCGGAGACCCCCTGGCCGCCTCTGCGGCCGATGGAAGGCGAATGTTGAACGAGATGGCCGCGAAACTCTCGGACGGGCTCGAGCGGTGGCAGGTCGATGCGAATGGAATGCTGCAGTGATCTCGGAGCAAGACAACCGCCCCGATGAGTATGTGGTCCCGGCAGCGGTGGATCCGGCGGCACAGTTTCCGCCGATCGGTTTCCAGGTACAGATCGACTCCCATTGCACGGTGACGTCCGATCGCCGCCATATCGTCGGCGGCTCTCCGGTGCGACTGCTGAACCTGTCCGAGGTCGCCGGAGGCCTACTCGATGCCGACGGCAGGCTGACCGTGCGCGATCAGCTGACCTCCAGTCTGGCCCGTAAACTCCTCGATGCCGGGGTAGGGCATCCCCGGCCGATGTTCGGACCCACGGATTCCGCTGTCACCGTGGTGATCCCGGTTCGCGACAACCAATCCGGTATCGATCGGCTGTTGACTGTGCTCGACGGCCACAAGGTCGTCGTGGTGGATGACGGTTCGGTCGTTCCGATCACGGCGTCCGGCGCGACGGTGTTGCGCAACGAGAAGAGTCTGGGGCCCGCCGCGGCCCGCAATCGTGGTGCCGCGCAGGCCGATACCGAACTGGTCGCGTTCCTCGACTCGGATGTCGTTCCCGAACACGACTGGCTGACCAAGCTGCTCGGCCATTTCTCCGATCCGAAGGTGGCGCTGGTGGCGCCGCGGATCGTCGCGCTCGACCCGGGTGGCGGCGCGATGTCGCGCTACGAGGCGCTGTGCTCGTCACTCGACATGGGTTGGCGAGAGGGGCAGATCGCGCCCCGGTCGCGGATCCCCTATGTTCCGAGCGCCGCGATGGTCGTGCGGCGCAGCTGTTTTGACGCCTTCGACGAGTCGATGGAAGTGGCCGAGGACGTCGATCTGTGCTGGCGGCTACATCAGCGCGGCTGGTCGCTGCGGTACGACCCGGTGGCCACGGTGGCTCACGATCATCGGCAGCGACTGTCGAAGAGTCTGGATCGCAAACGGTACTACGGGACCGGCGCAGCATTGCTGTCCGGCCGTCACCCCGGCATGGCTGCCCCGCTGGCCTTGACCGTCCCGATGGCCGCGGCAATGGCCGCACTGGTGACCGGTACCGGCTGGGGTGTCCTGGTGGCATTGGTCGTGTTCGGTGTGCTGGGCGGACGTCTGCATCGCAGGGTGTCGTCGATGCCGGATGCGGCCCGGATGGCGGCCAAGTTGACCGCCCAATCGGTGGGATTCGGATTGTTGCAGTCGGCGTCGGCGATGTGCAGGCACTACTGGCCGCTGTCATTCCTGCTTGCACTGGTGTCCAAGCGATTCCGGACACTGCTCCTCGCCGTTGCGGTGGGTGAGGCCGCATACGAGTGGGTGCGGCTCGAACTGGTCAACCCCACCCCTGGCGCCAGGGTCGGCTGGTGGCGGTTCATGGTCCTCAAACGTCTCGATGACCTCGCTTACGGGACCGGGCTCTGGCAGGGTGCGTTGACCGGGCGCAGTATGGAAGCGCTCTACCCGCAGATCGGGGATTCGGCCAACACCCGGCCGCGTTCACCGGGCGCGCCCGCTGCCGCCGGGTGAGTGTGGTTGCGCCGGGGCGATCCCGGTTGCCCTCGAGTGGCGCGGATGTGATCGTTGTCGGTGCCGGTAGCAGCGGATGTGTGGTGGCCGAACGACTTTCGCGCGATCCCGAACGCACGGTGTTGTGGCTGGAGGCCGGTGCCGGCATGCCGGAGGCGGCCTCGTTGAGGCTGGATCGACTGCCGGTGGAGGCCGGTTCCGGGCGTGCGGTCCACTTTCCGAGCCGCCAGGGTTTCGATCTGCCACGTGGACGGGGTTTCGGCGGTTCGTCGGTGGTCAACGGTGGTTACTTCATGCGCTGGCACGAATCCGATTTCGCCGGCTGGCCGTGGGAGCGATCCGAGATCTCCGCGGCCTACGACCGGCTCGACGGGGGCCGTCCCGGTGGCGGCAGCATGCATGTGTCGGCCTTCGGTGACGACGAGTTGCATGACTACGCGCGAGCGTTTGAGAGTCATTGGCATGACCAGGGTTTCGGTGACGCTGTGGCGCCGTGGCCGGATGTGGGTGTGGTCCGGGTGCGATCGAATCGCGATGGCGATCTGCGGTGGACCGCGGCGGAATCGATCGCGCAGCGTATCGAGGGCCGGTCCAATCTGCAGTTGGTCACCGACGCCGAGGTGATCGGATTGCGGCGCCGTGGTGATCGCGTCACCGCGGTCGTGGTCGGGGAGCAGGTCATCACCGCCGACGAGGTGATCCTGTGCGCAGGAACATTGGGTACCGCTGCGCTCCTGGCCCGGTCGGGCATCTCCGGCACGCAACGCGTTCGCGTCTGGGAGCATCGCGAGATGCTTGTCCGGTTCACAGCGGCCGATCCGGCGGTGCCGGTGGCGCGGGCATTGTTGCAATCGGTGTTGCATACCGACGACGGAATCGAAGTGCGCTGCTATAACGGAGATTTCGCGGACTTCATCTCCGGAGTCCCGGCCACTGGGCCCGCAATGGGGGTTGCCCTGATGCACCCCGAGAACCCCGGGTCGATCGCGTGGGATCTGGTGAGTGGTCTGGTTGTCGATCTCGGTGAGGTGAGCCGATCCGACACCGAGAAACTCGCGGCATGGGCCGAGCGCGTCCGCCTGATGCTCGACGGCCCGCGCTTCGCAGGCCTGGCCGATCGAAGCCGGGGTGGAGCCGTGGCCGATCCGGTGATCCGTACGTCCCAACATGCGTGGGGGACACTTCCGATGGGTGTCGACACCGATTGGCTCGGCGCGGTGAGCGCGGTCCCCGGGTTGCGCGTTCTCGATGCGTCGATTCTGCCGACCGCGGGGTCGAGTGGTCCGCATGCAACGGTGATGATGGTGGCCGCGCAGATCGCAGACCAGATTGCGTGAGTACACAGAATATTTGAGATCAGAAGGGCAATCGTCGGTATCCTGAAGTGATGACCTCACTTTCTGATCCTGCGGTCCGGGCGTTCCTCGAAGATGGAACGAAGACCGGTCACCTCGGTTTCACCGCCTCGGATGGCAGACCGCTCGTGGCCCCGGTCTGGTTCGTGGTCGACGGTGACCGGTTGGCATTCAACACCGGAGTGGATACGGCAAAGGGCAAGGCGCTTGTCCGCGACGATCGGGTTGTGATGTGTGTCGACCTACAAGAACCGCCCTATGCCTTTGTCCAGGTTCAGGGCATCGCGCATGTCAGTGACGACCTGGGTGAGGTGCATCGAATCGCAACAGCGTGCGGGGCGCGCTACATGGGTGCCGATCGCGGGAAAGAGTTCGGCGACCGCAACGGTGTGCCCGGCGAACTGGTGATCTGGATCGAGCCGACGAAAGTCATTGCAGCGCTCGATATGACGGCCTAGCCGTCAGGTGCGGGTGGCTGCAGCCCTGCGGAATCCACGGACAGCCGGATAGAAGAAGATCGCAATGACGAGAACTGCCCACAGTATGGTCTTGGTCAGACTCTCGGCCACCGGACCACCGAGTGCGAGTGCGCGCATACTGTCGATCGCACACGTCATCGGTTGCTCGCGCACGATCGGTTGTATCCACGCGGGGTAGGCGTACACCGGTGCGAAACCGGAATTGAAGAACATCAGCAGGCTCGAGAACAGTGACATGAGTTGTACCAGTGGCAGGTTGGTCGACGACATCGCGACCGTCAGCATGACTGTCGAAAATGCGGCACCGAAGAGCAGTGGCACGAGAAAGATCCCCAACGCGGGCAGCAGTCCCTGGTCGAAACGCCACCCGATCAGCATGCCGAACGTGGTCAGAGCGATTGTGGCGATGAGGATCCGGGACAGTTCTGAGATGAGACGCGCGCTCAGGTCGGCTGCCTTGTGAACCGGCAGGACGTAGAGGCGGGTCAACAGTCCGGTACGTTGCTCACGTCGAAGTCTGATGCCGGCGATGAGGGACCCGAACATCGCACCGACAAGGACCACGAGAGGGACGGTGCCGTAGGCGCTGTTGATACCTGTGGCAGCGGTGATCGCGTCGCCGAGTACCACTTTGAACATGATCATGCTCAGTGCGGGGAAGACAATGCTCTGGATGAGGACCTTCTTGTCGCGGGTCCACACCGTGAGCTGCCGGGACGAGAGGATCGCGGTGTGCAGCAGGTAGGCGCGAAGACCGGTCTCTTGCGCGTGGGTGTCGGCGGGGAATGCGGTTGCCAGTGCCACCAACCGCTCGTCGGTCCGATCTCCGGTCGGTGCATACTGCGGCCGGTCGGCACCCTCGAGGGATTCCGATGCCACGACACCGGTCTCGTCGGCATGGTCCGGTCGTGCGCTCACCCAGGGCCCCACCGCATTGCGCAGCGACCCGGTCCCCGGAAAGTTGATCGTCTCGTCTTCCTCCCTGTCGACCGCCCGCCTTGTTCGCGCGCGCTCCGGGTCCAGATGGGCCCGCCACCAATGATTCTGCTGATCTGCACTCGCGGCCCGATGCCGTGGGGTTGTCGACTCCGACGTCGAATTCTCGGTTGTTGTCATGCGCGTGAGGTCCGGAAGGCCGCGAGCACGATCCCGGAGACTGCGAGTGCGACCAGCCCGGCAGCCCAGCACACCGCTGGGATCACCTGTCCGATTGTCACCGCACCCTCGTCGAATTGTCGCATCAGAGCGGCGAATTGAGAGACAGGCTGATTGCGGGCGAACGGTTGTATCCACTCCGGGAACTGGGACTCGGGAACGAATCCGGTCGACAACATGCCGAGGATGAGCGTGGGCAGTGTCATCGCTTGGCTCGTTGATTCCGGGTTGCCAGCCAGCGTTCCGATCACGTCGGCCCCGAAGGCGAAGACCACACCGACCACAAAAGCGACCGCCAGGAATCCGAGCAGATACCACGGTCCGTGGTGTGCCCGCCATCCGATGACCAGTCCCGAGATCATCGCCGACGTCAGGGAGACGACGAGCAGAACAGTGTTCGCGCCGAGTCGTGAGAGTGGCGAGACCATCGGGCTGATGGGCACCGTTCGCAGGCGGGTGGTCACACCGATCGTGAGGTCGTTGGCCGAACGCATTGCCGCTGAGGTTGCCACGAAGCTCGTCGACTGCAGACAGATGATGGGCATGAGGAACTGGGCGTAGTCGATGCCCGCGTACAGGCCCATGACCTTGTTCAGGGGCACAAAAAAGCAGAGTGTCAGGAGTACCGGCGCCAGGACGCACAGCGCGAACTCGCCGTGGCGCCACATCGTGGTCAGGAACCTCCGATTCAGTGCGAGCCACTGGCGGATCGGGTATATCGGTGGGCGCGCCGAATCGAGGGTGCCGGGATTGATGACGGTACTCACGGTTTGTCATCCTGCTGAACGTGCGAGTGTTCGGTCAGTGTCAGGAACACGTCGTCGAGAGAGGGCCTGCGTAGACCGATGTCGGTCAGCGTGATGTTGGCTTCGTCGGTGCGGCGGACGATCTCGACGAGCGTTGCTGCCCCCTGGGGCGCCGGAACGATGAGCGAGCTCCCGGCCGCGTCGGCCCGGATCGCATCATCTGCCACGAGGCCGGTGAGCAACTCGCGGATGCGCGGTAGATCGGCGGGCAGTTCGGGGAGGATCTCGCAGAATGTTCCGGCGACCTGTTCCTTCAGTTCGGCGGCGGTACCCTCGGCGATCACCTTGCCTTTGTCGATGACAATGATGTTGTCGCTCAGCAGATCTGCTTCCTCGAGATACTGGGTGGTCAGAACGGTGGTGATGCCTTGTTCGCGCAGGGCACTGACGATCTTCCAGACCTCCTGTCGGCTCCGGGGGTCGAGCCCGGTGGTCGGCTCATCGAGGAAGACCACCTCCGGTCGAACCACCAGGCCGCAGGCGATGTCGATTCGGCGGCGCATCCCGCCGGAGAACTTACCGACGCGCCGGGAGCCTGCGACCTCCAGGTCGAATGCGACCAGCAGTTCGTCGGCACGCTGGGTCGCCGCCTTTTTGGTCAGGCCCATCAGCCTGCCGAACAGGACGAGATTCTCACGGCCGGACAAGGATTCGTCCAAGGCGGCGAACTGGCCGGTCAGCATGATCGATTTGCGAACGGCTGCACGGTCTTTGACGATGTCATGGCCGGCAACGAACGCTTGTCCGCCGTCGGGACGCAGGAGTGTGCACAACATGTTGACCATGGTGGTCTTGCCCGCGCCGTTCGGGCCGAGAAGCCCGAGGACCTGACCACGCGCGACCCGAAAACTGATGCCGTCGACAGCCGTGAAGTCGCCGAACCGTTTGACCAGTCCGTCGACCACGACCGCATCGTCGCCGGCAAGGTTTGGTGCCGGTACCGGTGTTGGTGCAGGTGTTGATGCTTCTGGCCGGTCACCAGATGCGCTGTCTGTATCGGTGTGATCGGCAGGGTGCCCGGTTCCGGTGTCCTGTGGGTGAGGGGCCGGTGTGTCGCTGATCTGTGTTTCACCGACCTGTGCGCCCTCGGCCGGGGCCGGTGCACCCGGAAGCGATTCGGGCGCCCGATGGCGCGCGCCGGGCACGTTGGTCTGTGGGTCGACGTCCGAGTCAGCCGTATCAGGTTGCGCCTGCGCCTGCATTGTCCATTCCGTTCTAGTTTGCGTCGCGCGAGCTGTCGGGGCTTCTTCGTCGCCGACGGTCATCGCCAGGTCGGTTCTGCCATGCTCTGCTGCCCGCCCTCTTTTGATTCCACAATTACCATGCCGATCGGCTGTCCTATTCATCGTGCCGGAGGTGTCGTTGTTACAACTAATGTTTAGCAGAGCTTTTAATTGCTTTAGGTAAGTTTTATCTTGCGTCCGCGGCGTCTTTCATGCAAAAAATAGCGGGCCCAGGGTGGCGGCAAAAGCGAATTCACTCACGACCGCCACCGAATCGGTGCGCGTCCGATGATCCAAATCTTCAGCCACGCGGCGATGTGCCGGACGGGACTTGATCGTAGCGGAAAGAAGCAAAGAAATACGCAGGCGTGGTGACGTATTTCCACGTCCGCATACGGTCATCAAGGTTAGTGCAGGACTTCGGGTGGTGTGTCGGATTCGGACGATTCGTGCGAAATGTCCGCTTCAGCCGCACGGTCAGGAGTCGGGTCGGGGCGGTCGACGCGTGGGGTCCGCGACGTACTCATCGCGTGAAACTCCTACTCGCATCGCGGTGTTCAGGGACTGGGATTTTCGGGTACCCGCCTACTCGTGTTCCCGGCGACCTGCGGCGATACGGTTACTGCATTCGCCGCCGACTGCGCAGGGATACGAGTACCAATCGGAAACCGGGCGCGGCTGCGAACGTCTGGCACGGCCGATTCGGCGAGATCGTGATCGGTCCTGATATCTACCGGAACGATGGGCAAATCAGTCGATTGACTGACCATTGCCCGCAGAGGACGGAGGTTGGGCGATGAGACCGCGCGAGTGTCGTAACCATTTCGGGTCTCGGTTCGATAAGGGCATTATGAAGCTGTTCGGCCATGTCGCCGAATAGGTGTGTAACGCCTGGGGGAGCAGGGGAGATATTGCAAGAGGCATTCTTTGGTGATCCGGAGAATGAATTGTCGTCCCTTCAACCTAACCCGCCTGCAACCGGACGGATGGGCCAGTGGGTTTGGATACCATTTCATTCTCGTGAGTTTTGTCGGAAAAGATCGGGGGAGTGTTCTGCGATGACGTCATGGACATCTGGACCGGGATCGGAGCAGCGGTGGGTGTGACTGGTGCAGTTACAGGTTCACAGCGCGATCTTCGCGACAGTGCGTTTCCAATTTCTGCTGCGCAACGCGGAATATGGTTCGCCCAGCACGCTCTGGGGGACACCCCGATCAACATTGCGCTTTTTGTGGATCTGTCAGGTCCGGTCGATCTGGGACTGCTGACCGAGGCAACCCGGGCCGTTGCTCACGAGACAGCCTCGGGGTATCTCAAACTCATCGAAACCGATGGCCTTCCGATGCAGGTGGTGGACCGCCGCTTCGATGACACGATCGAATTCGTGGACTTCGTCGGAGAGTCCGATCCCCGCGCGGCGGCCATGGCCTGGATGCGTGCTGACTACGGTCGTCCGGTCGCCCTGTTCACCGACCGGCTCGCCGTCTCCGCACTCTTGAAGGTCGGCACCGACAGGTTCTTCTGGTACATGCGCAGTCACCACATCGCCGCGGATGGATTCTCCGCGATGACCGGTTTGCGTCAGGTCGCCGACGTCTACAGCGCAATGGCGGAGGGGCAGAGCCCGTCACCGGGCAAGGCGCCCGATCTTCCGCAGATCGTTGCCAATGAGCAGAAATATCGGGAATCGACGCGGTTCGCAATGGATCGTGAGTACTGGTCTGAGCGCACGGCCGGGCTCCCGGCCGCGCTGTCGCTCAGTCCGAAGGTCGCCGCCCCCGGCCCCTATTCGCTCGTGGCGTCCACCGAATTGGACACCGAGACCGCGCAGCTGCTCTCGCGCTCGGCCGAGTCGGTCGGCGGTGCGGCGCCGGTGGTCGTCGCAGCGTTCGCCGGGTACCTGTCCCGGATGTGCGAAGCAGACGACGTCGTCCTCAGTCTCCCTGTCTCGGCCCGTCACACCGCCGCGCTACGGCGTTGCGGCGGTATGGTTTCCAACATCGTTCCGCTCCGCCTCGGGGTGGCGCTCGACCGTTCGGTCGGCGAGCTGCGAAAGGCGGCACAGACCGAGTTGACCGGCGCTCTGCGCCACCAGCTGTATCGGCACGAGGACATGCGCCGGGACATCGGTATCGCCGGTGAACACGGACGTTTCGGTCCGGCGGTCAACATCATGATGTTCTCGCCGACGGTGGAGCTGGGAACGGCAACCGGTACCACTCAGGTACTCAGTACCGGCCCGGTTCTGGATCTGTCGCTGAACATCTATACGGGCGAATCGGACAATCTGCGAATCGATTTCGAGGCGAACCCGAATCTCTACGACGCTGATGAACTGGCCGATCACCACAGGCGTTTCCTGGCCTTTCTGCACCGGTACCTCGAAGCGGGGGACGATGCGGCGGTCAGCGATCTCGAGCTGCTCGACGAGGCCGAGACCGGGCGGATCCTGGAGTCCGGCACGGGCTCGGCCGTCGTGGTCGATCCGAGTCCGCTCAGACCGTGGAATCAGCAGGTCTGCGCCGGACCCGACCGCGTCGCCGTGGTCGGTGCCGGAGCCGGCCTGTCGCGCGCCGAGCTCGATGAACGTGCGAACAAACTCGCCAACGAATTGATCTCGCGTGGAATCGGGCCCGACGATGTCGTCGGCCTGATCTTGCCGCGTGGTTCGGACTGGGTCGTGTCGATGTTGGCCGCGTGGAAAGCCGGCGCCGCCTACGCACCCATCGACCCCGATGCCCCGCGCAACCGGGTGTCAGCGATTCTCGACGATTGCCACAGCAGGGTTGTGGTCACCACCGCATCGTGGACGGACGCGGCAGCACCTGCCGCCGCGAACAGCCACATCATCGTGCTCGACGACCCGCAGTGTGCTGCCAGCATCGCCCGGCGCGACTCCGCGACGCCATCGGATCGGTGGACGGAGCCCGGTGCCGGCGCGCGTCTGGCGTACGTCATCTCGACGTCGGGTTCCACCGGGCGTCCCAAGCCGGTGCTGGTGCCGATGGCCGGGGTTGCCAACACGCTCGGCTGGTACCGGCGAACGATGTCACTCGGTGACGGAGACGGCGTGCTGGTTGCCTCGTCGCAGAGCTTCGACCTCACCCAGAAGAACATCTGGGCCGCGCTGGCGGACGGTGCGACGATCAGTCTGGCGAATGACGGATTCGATCCGGAAGACATCCTGGCCCGCATCAGTGGTGGTGCCGACGACGTGCTGAACATGGCGCCGAGCGCGTTTGCCGTTCTCTCCGAACATGATCCGACGAAGGTGACCACGTCGGTGAAATCTCTGGTACTCGGTGGCGAGCCGGTGCGGCCGGATCAGGTGCGTGAGCATCTGGCAGCAGGCACGGCGATCTACAACAGCTACGGGCCGACGGAATTCTCGGATGTGGTCTCGTTCCACCAGATGGACTCCGCACCTGACGCCTATGCCGCCAGAGCGGTACCGATCGGTGGTCCTGTCGACAACATCTCGCTCTATGTGCTGGATTCGCGCTTGCGCCCGGTACCGCAAGGGGTGCCCGGTGAGCTCTACCTCGCCGGCGTCGGCGTGGGACGGGGATACGCGAATCGATTCGGGGCGACGGCTGCGAGCTTCGTCGCCAACCCCTACGGATCCGGCGAGCGCATGTATCGAACCGGCGATGTCGTCAGCTGGGATCGGCAGGGCGAGCTGCGCTATCTCGGTCGTGCCGATCACCAGGTCAAGATTCGCGGTTTGCGGATCGAGCTGGGCGACATCGAGTCCGCATTGCTGTCGCACCACGATGTGGCTCAAGCGGTGGTGACCATCGACACGAGTGGCCCGAGCACCCGATTGATCGGCTATGTGGTGGCCACCGAGGGCACCGACCCCGATCGATGGGCGGTGATCGAATACCTGGCAGAGACCCTGCCCAGCTACATGGTTCCGGCGGCGGTGGTGGTACTCGATGCGATGCCGCTCAGTGGCAACGGGAAAGTCGATCGAAAGGCGTTGCCGGAGCCCGACTTCGGTGTGCGCTCGACCACCTTCGTTGCCCCGTCCACGCAACTCGAAGAGACCATCGCAGGCGTTTTCGGTGACGTACTCGGGTTGGCGCGAGTCAGTACCGCCGACAGCTTCTTTGTCCTGGGTGGCGACAGCATCATGTCGATCCAGTTGGTCTCCCAAGCGCGGGAGGCCGGTGTCGCCCTGACCACCCGTGATGTCTTCGACTGCAAAACTGTTGCCGGACTGGCAGATCTGATCGCCCAGCGAGCAGCAACGGATTATGTGGTGGAGGTGCTCGAAGAACTACCCGGCGGCGGCGTCGGCGATCTGCCGCTGCTACCCATCGGACACTGGATGATCGAGCAGCAACACTGGACGCGGCGCTCACAGGCGACGGCGATCAGATTGCCCGAAGACCTGCGCACCGAAAGCCTGGAACCGGCGTTGCAGGCGATCATCGATCATCATGATGCACTTCGTTCCCGCCTGATCGAGGTCGATGGTCAATGGCGGATGCACGGCCGCGAGCGCGGCGCCGTCGATGCGCGCGATGTACTGAGCGTCGTCGTCGATGACCACACCACCTCCGGCGTTCTCATCGCCGCCGAGCTCGAACTGGCCGCAAAGCGGCTGGATCCGGGTCGGGGAGTGATGTTCCAGGCAGTACATCTGCCGGGCTCGAGTGGTACCGGCGGTCTACTGCTCCTCGTTGCACACCACCTTGTGGTGGACGGAGTTTCGTGGCGGGTACTGCTGCCAGATCTGGCGATCGCCTGGTCGCAAAGTGTTGCCGGGCTTCCGGTTTCGCTCGAACCGGTGGGGACGTCGCTGCGCAGATGGTCGCACGCGACCACAGAGATCGCGGCAGCCGGTGGCCGCCGCGACGAAATGCCGCTGTGGCTTCGAACAGTCCACTCGCCGCAGGAGCCGTTGGGATCGCGGCCGCTGAACTCGGACGTCGACAAGGCGGCGACAGCGGCGACAGTTCAGGTGACGGTTCCCGCAGATGTCACCGGCGCGATGCTCACCCGCCTCCCCGCTGCATTCCGCGGTGGTGTCAACGACGGATTGCTGACGGCGTTGCTGCTCGCGGTCAGCCGCTGGCGGCAGTTGCGCGGCGACGATTCGGACTCGGTCCTGGTCGCTCTCGAGGGTCACGGTCGCGACGACGACATAGTCGCCGGCGCCGACCTCTCGCGCACGGTCGGCTGGTTCACCAGCTTGTTCCCGGTCCAACTGACCTTGCCCTCGGCCACGGACCTCGACGACGCGCTGCGCGGCGGCCCCGATGCCGCCCGAGCGATCAAGGCGGTGAAAGAACAACTACTCGAGATCCCGGACGGCGGTGTCGGTTACGGCATCCTGCGCTATCTCGATGCCGATGGGCGCCAACAGTTGTCGGGTGGCACCGAACCACACCTGATCTTCAACTACCTCGGTCGCCGAGCGGTCGGCGGTACCGGAACGGACTCCGGTGCGGTGGCCTGGATGCCGGAGGAAAGCGTGGGGACCTGCGGGTTCATGGCGACCGTGGATCCGGACGCGCCGTTGACGGCTCCGCTGGAGATCAACGCCGGTGTGGAGGGTGATGGAGCCGCCGCACGACTGGTGGCTTCGCTCTCCTATGCCACCGGAGTCCTGTCGGAATCAGATGCACTGGAGATCGGCGCGCTGTGGGTCGAGGCGATGACAGCGCTTTCGCACCACGCAGGCGACACCGGAAGTGGTGGACTCACGCCGTCCGACCTGCCACTGGTCGAGTTGGACCAACGCCAGATCGGCGCCCTGGAGGACAACTACCCGGGACTGACCGATGTCTGGCCGCTGTCGCCGTTGCAACAGGGGATGTACTTTCACTCCCTGTTGGCTGACGGCGGCGATATGTACACGGCACAGATCGTGCTCGAACTCGAGGGCATCGTCGACCCGGATCGGATGCGGGCCGCCGGTGAGGGGCTGCTGGCGCGACATGACGTGTTGCGCACGGCGATCACCCAGGACGCCGGCACCGGAGAGGTCATCCAGTTGGTGCGCCGCGAGGTCGAATTGCCCTGGCGTTTCACTGATCTGAGCACCCTCGCGCTTGCGGATCGGGCCGGGGCACGCGAGGGGCTGCTCGACGCCGAACGCGCTGAGAGGTTCGATCTCGCGTCCGCTCCGCTGTCCCGGATGCATCTGATCCGGCAAGACGAGGGCCATTGGGTCCTGGCGATCACCAACCATCACGTCATCGCTGACGGATGGTCGACACCCCTGCTGATCCGCGATCTGCTCACGATGTACGCGATCGGTTCGGCCGATGCGCTGCCACGGGTCCGCTCCTACGGCGATTTCCTCGGCTGGTTGCAGACGCGTGACAAGGAAGAGGCCACGCGCCGGTGGGCGGAAGCGCTCCAGGGATCGGAACCGACGATGCTCGTCGAGCGCTTCGAACCGGACGGCTCCGACGTGCCGATCGACATGACCCGAACGCTGAACCCCGAATTGGACGGGGCGCTTCGTTCGATGACGCGGGCGCTGGACATCACCGTCAACACGGTTCTGCAGGCGGCCTGGGCAATGGTGCTGGCGTCCAAAACCGGTCGGCAGGATGTGGTGTTCGGGTCGACCGTGTCCGGCAGGCCCGCAGAACTCAGTGGGGTCGACACGATGGTCGGCCTGTTCATCAACACCTTGCCGGTCAGGGTCCGACTGGAACCCGACGAGTCCGTTGCCGACCTCCTGACCAGGCTGCAGCGCGAGCAGAGCACAATGCTGGACCATCAGCACCTGGCTCTCAACGAGGTGATGGCCACCGCTGGCGGCGGAAACCTGTTCGATTCACTGCTGGTGCTCGAGTCGTACCCGATCGACAAGCAGGGGCTGTCCGAGGACACCGACATCGCGGGCATGCAGCTGCGGGGCGTGGGCGTGCGGGACGGTTCGCACTACCCGCTCTCCGTGGTGGGCATACCGGGCGAGCGGCTCGAGCTCAAGTTCAAGTACCTGTCGTCCGGGCTCGATGCGGCGGTCGTTGCGGACCTCGCCGACCGGATGCTGTCGGTGATCAAGGGGTTCACCGCGGACCACGAGCGTCGGATCGCGCAGCTCCCGGTGATCGGCGAAGCGGAGCAGCGGCTGCTGATGCCGGTGCGCGGAAGTGCTGCCGAACCGGTCACGACCTTGCCGGACCTACTCCGGACCGCGGCCCGGAACGCCCCGGATGCCACTGCCCTTGTGGCTGCCGACCGGATCGTCAGCTACCGAGAGCTCGATCAGCTGTCCAGTTCGCTGGCGCGGGTGCTGCTCAGCGAAGGAGTCGGCCCCGACAACTTCGTCGCAATCGCCGTCGGCCGATCGGTCGAATCGCAGGTCGCCCAGTGGGCGGTTGCCAAGGCGGGCGCGGCCTTCGTACCGGTCGATCCGGGCTACCCGGCCGATCGCGTTGCGCACATGATCAGCGACTCCGGTGCGACGATCGGGCTGACGACATCCGCTCATGTCGCAGCGCTGCCGGAGAATGTCACGTGGCTGGAACTCGATCGCCCCGCACTCCGCGAGCGGTGTGCGATGCCCCGCACGTCCCAGATCGGGCCGATCACCCGTCGACCGGTTCTGCCGCATCAGGCGGCCTACATGATCTATACCTCGGGTTCGACCGGCGTGCCCAAGGGTGTGGTGGTGACGCATGCCGGTCTGACGAACTTCGTCAATGACCAACGCGTGCGTTACGGGCTGACCGCGTCGTCACGCACCCTGCACTTCTCGTCTCCGAGTTTCGACGCCTCGATTCTGGAATTGTTCCTCGCGACCGCGGCGTCGTCGACGATGGTGATCGCCGACCAAACCGTCTACGGCGGTGAAGAACTGCATCACCTTTTGGCCGGTGAGGAGATCACGCACGCCTTTGTCACGCCTGCCGCCCTGGCCACGGTTGATCCCGAAGGTTTGCCACAGCTGCGCACGGTGATCGTCGGCGGCGACGCGTGCGGCGCCGATCTGGTGGCCCGGTGGGGCGTGGAGCGGGCGATGTTCAACGCCTACGGACCCACCGAGGCAACGGTGGCCACCAATGTCAGCGAGCAGCTGACGGCAGACGATTCGCCGGTTACCGTCGGCGGCCCGATCGGGGGTGTCACCGAAGTGGTGCTCGACAACTGGCTGCGTCCGGTCCCGGTGGGCGCTGAAGGTGAATTGTACGTAGCCGGTGCAGGTTTGGCGCGTGGTTACCACGGTAAACCCGGGCTGACCGCGGGACGGTTCGTCGCCGATCCGAACAACCCCGGTGGCCGGATGTACCGCACCGGTGATGTGGTGCGGTGGGTTGATCGCGCCGGCGCCGGAGAGGTTCCGCGCCTGCAGATCGAATACGTCGGACGCAGCGATTTCCAGGTCAAGGTGCGTGGATTCCGCATCGAGCTCGGCGAGATCGACGTGGCTCTGGCAGCCCACGAATCAGTTGAGTTCGTGACCACGGTCGGACGTGAGGGGCCTTCGGGACCCACGGCCCTGGTCTCATACATCGTTCTCGTTCCGGGGGCCTCTGTGACCACCGGCGAACTGACAACATTTGTCGCACAAACACTTCCGGCTCACATGGTTCCGTCGAGCATCATGGTGCTCGATACGGTTCCGCTGACCGTCAACGGCAAGGTGGATCGCGCGGCATTGCCCGAACCCGACTTCGGCGATTCCGCGGAGGCGATATACGTCGCCCCGTCCACACCGGAGGAGATTGCGATCGCCCAGGTGTTCGCCGACGTCCTCTCGATCGAGCGGGTGTCCGCAGTCGAGTCGTTCTTCCGTCTCGGCGGTGATTCCTTGTCGGCGACGCGCGCGGTCGCCCGTGTCACCGCGGCCACCGGACGTCAGCTCGGGGTACGCGACCTCTTCGAGGCGCCGTCACCCGCAGCGCTCGCCGCCCGTCTCGCAGCGGCGCCGGATGCTGGTTCCCGTCCGGAGCTGACGGCGATGCCGCGTCCTGAGTTCTTGCCGTTGTCACTTGCCCAACAACGTATCTGGCTCATCAACCGCCTCGATAAGAGCTCTCCCGCATACAACATCGCAGGCGCGCTCAGGTTGCAGGGGCAACTGGATGTCGAAGCACTGGAACACGCGGCCCGCGATGTGATCGGCCGTCACGAATCGTTGCGTACCCACTACCCGGAGCGTGACGGGGTACCGGGCCAGGTTGTCCTGGCGCCGTCGGAGTTCGACGTCTCCCTCGATCCGATGCCGGTCGACGTCGAACAACTCGATGCCGAGCTCATCGCCTTTGCCGCACAGGGATTCGATGTGACGGTCGCACCCCCACTGCGGATGCGACTTCTCCGGGTCTCCGATGATCATCACGTGCTGGCGGTTGTGGCCCATCACATCAGTGCCGACGGTGAGTCGATGGGTCCACTGGCACGCGACCTGATGGTCGCGTATGTCGCTCGCTCGCACGGAGCGGCGCCGGCCTGGCAACCACTCGCGGTGCAGTATGCCGATTACACGCTGTGGAAGCGGGATCTGCTCGGTGACGCCGACAATCCGGCCACGGTGGCCGGACGCGAGCTGTCGTACTGGGAACGCGCGTTGCACGGCATGCCCGAACTCCTCGAACTACCCGCCGATCGTCCGCGTCCGCCGCAACAGTCGATGCGCGGCGCCCGGGTGGACTTCGAGATCGACGAACAGTTGGTCTCCAGGCTCAATCACATCGCGGCCGGTCATGGAGCCACCCTGTTCATGGTCATGCACGCCGCGTTCTCCGCCCTGTTGTCGCGATTGAGCGGACGCGATGACATCGCCATCGCAACCCCGGTCGCCGGGCGTGGTGAAGAGGCGCTCGACGACCTCATCGGGATGTTCGTCAACACCGTGGTCCTGCGGGTCGACGCCGATCCCGGCGCGGAGTTCATCGATCTGCTGCACGCTGCCCAGAAGACCGACCTCGAGGCGTACGCCCATGCCGACGTGCCGTTCGACTCGGTGGTCGACCAGCTCAAACCGGTTCGCAGTGAGGCTTTTTCACCGCTTGCGCAGGTGATGCTCGCGATGGAGAATCCAGCCGTGTCCGGGCTGTTGCTGCCCGGCCTGACCGTCGGTGAGTACGACTGGGGAGTCGTGCCGGCGAAAATGGATCTGAAGTTGACTTTCGCGGACAACCGCGAGGACGGCAGTGTTGTCGGTCCGCTGAACGCGACGTTCGTGTACGCGACCGACCTGTTCGACCGGAGCACGATCGTGCGATTCGCGGACCAATTGATCCGGATCCTCGAAGCGGTCGCCACCGATCCGCGTGCCGTGGTGGGAGACATCGACATCTGGTCTGCCGCAGCGCAACCCGAGAGTCTGCGTGATTCGCTGGTGGAGCCGACGACGGTCGCCGACCTGCCGGGGATGGTGGCGCTGGTCGCCGGCGAGGATCCCGACCGGCCTGCCCTGCGATCCGGGTCGACCGAGGTGACGTTCAGGGATCTGCACGACCGGCTGTCGATCCTGCAGGAATCGCTGGCCCCGAGCGGAATCGGCATCGACGCAGTGGTGATGACGGCGTTGTCCGGACTGGCACCGGATCTGCTCCTGCCCGGCACCGGACCCGATCTCGAGGAGATCGTCGACAACCTCGTCGCCGACGTCGCGTCAGCAGCGCAGATGGTGGCAAGGATGTCGTCGAACCCCGTCCGAATCGCCTGACCGAACAGTGCACAACAGGGCAATGCGAATCCGAGACCACAATCATCCAGTTCCACCAGGAGGACAAATTGTCGTTCGCGCAGTTGCTCGATGCGATCAGTCGACTCACAACGCGTGATCCCGGTGCCGTTGCATACGAACACGAAGGGGTCGGGGTCACCTGGGTAGACCTCGACACGCGCCTGGGTTTGCTGGCCGCACCGTTGGCGGATCGGGGATTGGGCCCGACCGAGGTGTTGTCGGTTGCCATCTCCGGCTTGTCTCCGACGATTGCCGCGGCGGACGGTGCACTGGCGAGGGCCGTCGGGGAGGTGGTGGCGGTGGCAGAGGCGGAGTCCGCGGTGACCGCGACCGCGACCCTGCCGGATCTGTTCGAAGCTCAGGTGGCGGCCACCCCTGATGCGGTGGCGCTCATCTGCGATGAGACAACGTGGACCTATGCCGAGTTCGATCGGCGGGTGAACCGGCTGGCCCGCCATCTCATCGGAATCGGTGTCGGGCCGGAAATCCCGGTGGTGATGGGTGTTCGACGCTCACCGGACATGATGGTGGCGATCTACGCGATCGTGAAGGCCGGCGGCGCCTACGTGCCGGTCGATCCGGATCATCCCGCGGCGCGTGTAGCGGAGGTCATCTCTTCGGTCGCCCCGCTCTGTGTCGTCGCCCGGGATGTTGACGGTCTGACGGTTCCGGCCGGAGTGCGTGTGGTCGATCCGGATCTGCTGGATCTGTCGGTTCACGACGACGGCCCGATCGCCGACTCGGAGCGCCGGACGCCGCTGCGGGCGGACAACCCGGCGTACGTGATCTTCACCTCCGGGTCGACCGGACGTCCCAAAGGCGTTGTGGTGTCGCACCGCTCGGTCGGGGAGTTCCTGTCTCGGCGGCAGCAGGTCTACGGGGTCGGACCGTCCGATTGCATGTTGCAGAAGACCCCGGTGACGTTCGACGCCGCGGTGCGTGAACTGTGGTGGCCATTGGTCAGCGGAGCGCGCCTGGCGATCGCCACCGCCGACGGGCAGCGGGACCCGCGATACCTCGCCGCCGCAGTCGATCGTCACGGCGTGACGGTGATGCATTTCGTGCCGTCGATGCTGGCGGTGTTCGTCGACGCGCTGCAACCGGGAGAGGGGCAATCCCTCCGTGAGATCCTCAGCGGCGGAGAGCAATTGACGTCGCATCTCCTCGGTCAGATCCGCGCCAAACTGGATGCCTCGGTGAGCAATGAGTATGGCCCCACCGAGTTCACGGTGTCGGGCACCCGGTATGCGAGCGCCGACGACGATCTGTCGCGACCGGTGGTTGCCATCGGCACCCCGTACCCGGGTCTGCGCGCTCACCTGCTCGACCGCCGACTCCGGGAGGTCCCACCGGGCATTCCGGGTGAGATCTATCTCGCGGGTCCGCAGATCACGAGGGGGTACGTGGGCCGTCCGGACCTGACCGCCGCACGTTACGTGGCCGATCCCGCGGGTTCGGCGGGCGAGGTGATGTACCGGACCGGTGACGAGGCCCGGCGACGACCCAACGGTGATCTGGAGTACTTGGGACGCACGGACTTCCAGGTGAAGTTGCGTGGGTTCCGGATCGAACTGGGTGAGGTCGAGACGGTACTCGCCCGGGTGACCGGGGCGGTCCGAACCGTGGTCGTGGTCAATACGGACGACTCGGGTTTCGAACGACTGATCGGCTATGTCGTCCGTCCGACCTCGGATGTCGAAGACATCGAAGCGGTGCGGAGACACCTGGCAGAGTTCCTGCCGGACTATATGATTCCGGCCACGATCATCGCGCTCGACGAGCTGCCGTTGACCGCACACGGGAAGCTCGACCGCAAAGCACTGCCGCAACCGCACGCCGCCAGATCGACCACCCCGTACCGGGAGCCGAGCACATCGACCGAGATCGCGGTCGCCGCCGTCTTCTCGGAAGTCCTCGGTGTGGAACGGGTGGGTGCGGACGACTCGTTCTTCGACGTCGGTGGAAACTCGTTGTCTGCCACGCGGGTCGTGGCCCGGGTCAATTCCATGCTCAACTCGGATATCGGCCTGGCCGAACTGTTCAAGAACCCGACCGTGACCGGCTTCGCCGTCGTGGGCGAATCGGCGGCGGGCACGGTCGATCGCCCACGCCTGGAACCCCGAGCGCGCCCTGATCATCCGCCGCTGTCGCTGGCCCAGTCCCGAATGTGGTTCATCAATCAATTCGACACCTCCTCGCCCGCATACAATCTGCCGTTGGCGGTGCGGTTGACCGGCACGGTCGATCTCGACCTCATCGCGAATGCGGTCCGGGGTGTCATCGAGCGCCATGAGTCATTGCGCACTGTTTTTCCGTCGGGTGAAGACGGACCGTGGCAGCAGGTTCTCCACCCGACCCAGGTCGATCTCGCCCTCGACCCGATCGACGTCGCCGACGAGGAAGAACTGCGGAGCCGGTTGGCAGCGTTGGCATCTCAGGGTTTCGACGTGACCGCTCAGGTTCCGGTTCGACCGGCCATCTTCCGGCTCGGACCGACCTCGCACGTGCTGGTCCTGGTGTTGCATCACATCGCGGCCGACGGTGCGTCCATGTCGCCGCTGGCGCGGGATCTGGTCACCGCATACCTGGGGTGTTCGGACGATGACGGCCCGCAGTGGGAGCCGCTTCCCGTGCAGTACGCCGATTATGCTCTCTGGCAACATGAACTGCTCGGGTCGGAGTCTGATCCGGACTCGCTGGTATCGCGGCAGATCTCCTATTGGACCGATGCCCTGGCGGACATACCTGCGGTACTCGAGCTTCCGGCCGATCGGCCGCGGCCCGGCCGCCCCTCGATGCTCGGCGGTCGTACGGAGTTCACCATCGACGGTGCCCTGCACCAGCAGATCGCCGCGGTGGCGCGGGAGCGCGGCACCACGGAGTTCAGTGTGCTCCACACGGCGTTCGCGCTGACGCTCTCGGTGCTGTCCGGGATGGACGACATCGTCATCGGGACACCGATCGAAGGCCGCGGAGAACGCGAACTGGACGGGCTCGTCGGCATGTTCGTCAACACCCTCGCGCTGCGCACCAGGATCAAACCAGGGGCCACGTTCGCAGAATTGTTGCGGTCCACCGCCGACTCCGACCTCGGCGCCCTGGCCCATGCTGATGTTCCGTTCGAGCGGTTGGTGGAAGTGCTTGCGCCAGAGCGCACCACCGCATACACCCCGATCTTCCAGGTCACGCTGGCCCTGCAGAACAACGAACCCCCGGTCCTGGATGCGCCGGATCTGTCGATCGCCGAGTATGACAGCGGTGTCACGTTTGCCAAGTTCGATCTGCAGCTGGCGCTGAACCCGACGAATGCGGGCGGCCTGGCGGGGTTGTTTGTCTACGCAACGGACCTCTTCGACCAGGCATCGATCCAGAAACTCGCCGAGCGCTTCGTTCGGATCCTGAATCAGGTTGTCGCGCAGCCCGACGTCATCGTCGGACGGATCGGCGTACTTTCTGATTCCGAGATCGCGGAATTGTGTCCGGTTGTGGGCCGGGCGGGTGAGACTCCGGTCACGCTCGGCGAACTTCTTCATTCCGCAGCGAGCGTCGATGAGAATGCGGCTGCGGTGATCTGTGACGACGAGGTCCACAGCTACCGTGAACTCGACCGACGGTCGAGCGCGCTGGCGCAGATCTTGATCTCCGAAGGAGCTCGCGCCGATCAGTTCGTCCCACTGGCACTTCCGCGTTCATTCGACGAACAGGTCGGACTGTGGGCGGTGGTCAAATCTGGCGCCGCGTTTGTTCCTGTGGACCCGGCCTACCCGCGGGAGCGCATCGAGCACATGATCGCCGACTCCGGAGCGGCAATCGGCGTCACCCTCGCAGAACATCGCTCGCAGCTGCCCGATTCGGTGCGATGGGTGGTCCTGGACGACCCGGAGACCCGGCAGGTGCTTGACGAAGCGGTGGCAACAGACGGTGGCATCCCGACTCGCTTGTCACCGCAGCGCATCGACAATGCGGCGTACATGATCTACACCTCGGGCTCGACCGGAGTGCCCAAGGGCGTGGTGGTCACGCACCGGGCCATGGCGAACTTCGCCGCCGAACTGCGAGAGCGATACTCGGTGACCTCGCAGGCCCGGGTCCTGCATCTCTCGTCGCCGAGCTTCGACGCGGCGATGCTCGAATTGCTGTTCGCGGCGTCGGCCGGGGCCGCCCTGGTGATCGTGCCGCCCGGGGTTTACGGCGGCGACGAGTTGTCCCGGGTGATCACCGAGGCCTCGGTGACTCACGCGATCATCACGCCGGCTGCGTTGGCCACCGTCAACGCCGGCGAAGCCGATTCGCTTCGGGAGTTGGTGGTCGGCGGCGAGGCCGTGCCCGAGGGTCTGATGAGGGATTGGGCGCCGGGCCGGCACTTCTACAACGGCTACGGCCCGACCGAGACCATCATCATGGTGACCATGTCGCGGCGGTTGCAGCCCGATGACGCCATGACCATCGGCGGCCCGATCCGCGGTGTCGAGGCGATGGTTCTCGACCGGAGCCTACGTCCGGTACCGGTCGGGGTCAGCGGTGAGCTATACATCAGCGGACTGCAGATGGCCCGTGGATACCACTGCCGGGCGGGGTTGACCAGTGATCGGTTCGTGGCGAACCCGTTCGGCGATGGCGGGACCCGGATGTACCGAACCGGTGACGTCGTGCGGTGGATGAGTGATCCCGCAGGGGAAGCGAACCTGGAGTATCTGGGCCGCAGTGACTTCCAGGTGAAGGTGCGCGGGTTCCGGATCGAACTCGGTGAGATCGACGCAGTTCTGCAGAGCCACAAGACCATCGATTTCGTGGTGACCCAGGGGCGCACCGGGCCGACGGGCACGACGGTCCTGGTGTCGACGGTCGTTCCGGTCAAAGGCTTTACCGTCGACACCGACGAGCTGCTGCGACATGCCGCCGAGTCCCTTCCCGAGTACATGGTCCCGTCCGTTGTCATGGTGCTCGATTCGGTACCGATGACGGTGAACGGCAAGCTCGACCGGGCAGCCCTGCCGGAACCCGACTTCGCGGCCATCGCGACCAAATCGTATGTCGCGCCGTCCTCGGTGCTCGAAGAGATCCTGGCCGGTGTGTTCGCGGAGGTGCTGGGGGTGCCGAGGGTCGGCGTGACCGACTCCTTCTTCGCGCTCGGCGGCGACAGCATCGTGTCCATCCAGCTCGTTTCGCGGGTCAAGGCCGCGGGTGTCCAGATCACCGCGCGAGATGTGTTCGAGCGCAAGACAGTTGCCGGATTGGCCGAAGTGGCCGTTCTACAGTCTGCGGACATGACACCGGTGCTCGAGGAGCTCGACGGAGGTGGGGTCGGCGAGATGCCGCTGACCCCGGTCATGCATTGGGCTCTCGAGCGTGGAATGGGTGATCGCTTCTCGCAGGCGGTGATGCTCACATTGCCGGTGGGAATTGATCACTCCACGCTCGTTGCGACACTCCAGCGGGTTGTCGACAGCCATGACATGCTTCGCGCCCATCTTGTTGCCGCGGAGGCGGCGGCTCCGAAGCTGGTGGTCGCCGAGGTCGGTGGAATCGAGGTGGAACCGGCGATCACAAGGGTGGAGTTCGACGCCGACGCGAGGCCGTCATCCGAGGGCTTCGCCGCACTCGCACGCACGGCTCTCGATGAGGCCGCGGACCGGCTCGATCCTGCCGGAGGCGCCTTGGCCCGGTTCGTATGGTTCGAACCGGCCGCGGGTGTCGACGGAAACGGACGCCTGCTGCTGGTGCTGCATCACCTCGCGGTCGATGGGATCTCCTGGCGGGTACTGGTTCCCGCGTTGGCCGGTGCCTGGGCCGAACTGACGGCTGATGTGACCCTCGACCTCGGCGCAGAGGTGACATCGATGCGGCGGTGGTCCCATGCGTTGACCGCGCAGGCGACCGACCCGGGGCGCATCGGGGAACTGCCCTACTGGCAGTCGATGTCCAATCCCGTCGAATCAGCCATCGGTGCACGTGTTCTCGACCCGGCGACCGACACCATGCGGACCGCACAGAAGCATTCGGTCACCCTGCCCGAGGAACTGACCGAGGCGTTGACCACCGCGGTTCCGCGCGCATACAGAGCAGGCGTCCAAGATGGTCTGCTGGCCGCGCTCGCGCTGGCGATTGCCGCCTGGCGCCGTGACCGCGGCGTCGCCGAGGAGCGGGCCCCGTTCGGGATCACTCTCGAGGGCCACGGCCGCGAAGAGAGTGTGGCCCCGGGCGCGGACCTGTCGAAGACCGTCGGCTGGTTCACCACGGTGTATCCGATCCGCCTGGACATCGGTGGTGTGGACATCGACGAGGCGTTGGCAGGTGGCACCGCGGCAGGCGGGGTGATCAAGGTGGTCAAGGAGACCCTGAGATCGGTCCCCGACAACGGGATCGGCTACGGCCTTCTGCGCTACCTGAACGCCGAGACCGGGCCGGTTCTCGCGGCAGCGTCCGACCCGCAGGTCAGTTTCAACTATCTGGGGCGGTTCGGTGGTCAAGAGATCACCGACGAGATGATCGGGCACGGTTGGGTTCCGGTGGTCGAGGGCCAGAACCTCGGTGGTGCGACCGATCCCGACATGTCGCTCGGCGCCGCGATCGACGTCAACGTGTCGGTGCTCGGTGGTGGAACACTGTCCACAACATTCACCTACGCCGCGAATTTGTTCACCGAACACGAGATCGTTGCTCTGGCCGAGCACTGGACCACCGCGGTCTCGGCCATTGCCCGCCACGCCACACAACCCGACGCGGGCGGATTGACTCCCTCCGACCTGACCCTGCTGACTGCGACCCAGGCGCAACTGGATTCACTGGAGAAGGGCCACCCCGGCATCGCTGACGTGTGGCCGCTTTCGCCGTTGCAGCACGGAATGCTGTTCCATGCGTTGATGGCTCGCGAATCGACGTCGGTGGTCGATGTGTATGTCGCGCAGTTCGTACTCGGTCTCGACGGGCTGCTCGATGTCGAACGGCTCGGCCGGGCCTGCAATGCGCTGCTGGAGCGGCATCAGAGTATGCGGTCCACCTTCGTCATCGACGAAGACCTGGGCGCGGTCGCGCTGGTTCGCACCGATCTGAACGTTGTTGTCGAGGTTCATGATCTGACGACGATCGACGACGCCGAAAGGGCTGCCGAGCGCGACCGGATCTTGTCTGCCGACCGGGCGACCGGTTTCGACATGTCGGCGGGCCCACTGATCAGACTCGCCGCACTGCGCTTGGCCTCAGATCGCTGGGATGTGGTCATCACCAATCATCATGCGATTCTTGATGGTTGGTCGACGCCACTCGTGCTCCGCGAGTTGATGGTGCTCTATGCCACCGATGCCGACCAATCGTCGATGCCTGCCACCCGCCCGTACAGCCTCTACCTGCATTGGTTGCAGCAGCAGGACCGCGCCGCCTCGACGGCGGCCTGGCAGCGGGCACTGTCCGACGTCGACGGACCGACGTTGCTGTCACCGCAGTCACGAGGCCGTGACCATGCCACGGTGCCGGGCGTGGTCAGACGTGAACTCACCGCCCACGAGACGCAGCAGGCCGCTGCACTCGCCGGCCGACTGGGCGTCACGATGAACACCCTGGTGCAGGGTGCCTGGGCAATCGTGCTGAGCGCCATGACGAACCGTACCGACGTGGTCTTCGGATCAACCGTCTCCGGCCGGCCTCCGTCGATCACCGGCGTGGAGTCGATGATCGGTCTGTTCATCAACACTGTGCCGGTGGCGGTCCGGGTCGACAACGCCCTCGACGTGGCCGGGTTCCTGCAGCGGTTGCAGAGCGCTTCGTCGGACATGCTCGACCACCAGTACCTGGGGCTGGCGGACATCCATCGCCACGGTGGCACCGGGGCGGTCTTCGACACCGCGGTCCTCTACGAGTCCTATCCCGTGGACAGTGCCGGGGTCGGCGGTGGTGTGGACATCGCCGGTGTCCGGCTGCGCGATGTGGAATCCGCTGCCGCCAGCCACTTTCCGTTGTCGATCGTGGCGGCGAACACCGATCGCCTGCACTTCGCCGCCAAGTTCGCGCGCGAGAGTTTCACCGAGGCCGTCGCCGACTCGCACCTCGATCGACTGCTGCGGGTGCTCAGGTCGTTCATCGCTGATCCGGCAGCGAGACTGGCCGCGCTCGATCCCACCTCGCCAGAGGAACGAACCGCGGTGCTCCGGTGGAATCCGTCACCGGAACCGATCGGGGACCGGACGCTGGTCGACCTCTTCGAGGACCAGGTTGCCCGAACACCCCACGCCACCGCACTCATCGGCGAGGACGAGGTCCTGACCTACGCCGAGTTCGACGCTCGCGTCAACCGGCTCGCCAGATTGCTGATCGGGCACGGAGTCGGCCCCGAGAAGCGGGTCGCGCTTGTCATCGAGCGGTCGACGGAATTGATGATCGCGATCTATGCCGTCGCGAAGGCAGGTGCCGCGTACGTCCCGGTCGACGTCGACGCCCCGCCGGAGCGCATCGAACACATGATGCGCGCGGCGGCAACGATGTTGACCCTCACCACCTCGAAGCGACCACTGGACGTCCTCGGCGACAGTCCGGTCCTCGAGATCGATTCGCTGGCAGATGAACTTGCGCGCCACGCCGATGCGCCGATCGATGCTCTCGAACGGCACTCGCCGCTGCGCTCCGAACATCTGGCCTACGTGGTGTTCACGTCCGGGTCAACCGGCCTGCCCAAGGGGGTCGAGGTCACCCACGGCTCCGTGGTGAACATGGTGCAGTGGCGGCAATCGGTCTATCGGCTCGGGGCCGATGATCGGCTTCTCCAGAAGACGCCGTTCACCTTTGACGCGTCGGTGCGCGAGCTGTGGTGGCCCCTGACGCACGGCGCGGCGCTGGTGATCGCGACCCCGGATGGCCATCGCGATCCGCGCTACCTCGCCGAGGCGGTATCGCGCCATCGGATCACCGCAATGCACTTTGTCCCCTCGATGCTCGACGTCTTTCTCTCCGCCGTCGAACCAGACGAGATCTCGGCGTTGCGAATGGTCTTCTGCGGCGGTGAAGCACTGTCGGTGACGTCCCTGAACCGTTTCCGGTCGATGTCGAACGCGTCGCTACACAATGAGTACGGGCCGACCGAGTCGACGGTGACCTCCACCCGACTGCAGACCACCGCCGACGACGTCTTGCACGGATCGGTGGGTATCGGGTTCCCGGTGGCGAATGTGGTCGCGCGCGTGCTCGATCAGGCGCTGCGCGAAGCTCCGCCGGGTGCGGTGGGAGAGCTCTATCTCGGCGGTGTTCAGCTTTCGCGCGGGTATGCCTCGAAGCCGGTGCTGACCGCGGAGCGTTTTGTTGCCGATCCGCAGGGAGAGCCCGGTGCGAGGCTCTATCGCACAGGCGATCTGGCGATGCGTCGATCAGATGGAACCCTCGACTACCTCGGCCGGGCCGATCTGCAGGTCAAGCTTCGCGGCATCCGAATCGAACTCGGCGAGATCGAGGGTGTACTTGCCTCCGACGACCGGATTCGGCATTGCGCCGTGGCGCTCAAGACAAGTCCGCAGGGTGTTGATCGGCTCGTCGCCTACGTGGTCCCGGAGACCACGGGGAGTGAACCGGAGGATCTGCTCGAACGTGCACGAGCGGTGTTGCCTGCGGCCTTGGTCCCATCGGCGGTTGTCGTCCTGACCGAACTGCCGCTCACCGTCAACGGCAAACTCGACCGGCGCGCCCTTCCCGATCCGCAGTTCGGCAGTGCGGCAGCCGAATATCGGGCGCCGGTCACCGTGCACGAAGAGATGGTGGCTGCGGTCTTCGGTGAGGTGTTGGGCCTCGAACGGGTGTCCGTCGACGACCGGTTCTTCGACATCGGCGGTGACTCGTTGATCGCGACCCGGGTCATCGCCCGCCTCAACGCCGCAGGCGATGCGCGACTGGGGCTGCGCGATCTGTTCGAGGATTCGTCGGTCGCCGGACTGGCCTCCCGACTCGGCCGCAGCGCGGGAGAAGGGCGATCGCGGACACCGCTGATCGCCACCGTGCGACCGGCCGCGATCCCGCTCTCACTCGCGCAGCAGCGGATGTGGTTCCTGAATCAGTTCGACACCGCCTCACCGGTCTACAACATCCCGGTCGCGATCAGGCTCACCGGAAGCCTCGACATCGATGTCCTCACGGCGGCGTTGCTCGATGTGCTCGATCGACACGAATCGCTGCGTACGGTATTCCCCGATTCCGAATCCGGACCACACCAGCACATTCTCGATGTGGTCGATGCAGACATCGATGTCGCCCGGATCAATTGCGGTGAAGACGACCTCCCGATCCGGATGATCGAGTTCTTCTCGCAGGGGTTCGATGTCGCGAAACGTATTCCGTTGCGGGTTGCGCTGATCGAGTTCGGTCTCGATGAGCACGTGCTGTTGATGTCGATCCATCACATCGCCTCCGACGGAGCATCTCGCGCTCCGCTGGCCAGGGACCTGGTCACCGCCTACGTCGCGCGTATGCAGGGCGGGGCGCCTGCATGGGTGCCTCTGGCGGTGCAGTACGCCGACTTCAGCGTCTGGCAACGGAACTGGCTCGGTTCCATCGACGACCCGGCATCGGCTGCGACCGAGCAACTGGATTTCTGGCGGACCGAGCTCGCCGACCTGCCGACGGTGCTCGAACTGCCCACCACGTACCCACGTCCACCGGTGCAGTCGTTCCGGGCGGGCACCGTCGACTTCACGGTTGACGCGGCGACCAGGGCCGGCCTCAGCAAAATCGGCACCGACAGTGGTGCAACACTTTTCATGACCGTTCATGCCTGCCTGGTGGTGCTGTTGTCTCGGCTCAGCGGTGGTGACGACATCGCGGTGGCGACCCCGGTCGCCGGGCGTGGCGAACGTGAACTCGACGACCTGATCGGGATGTTCGTGAACACCCTGGTGTTGCGAACCCGCACCGATCCCGATCTGCGCTTCATCGATCTGCTGCAACAGGTGCGCGAGTCCGACCTGGCTGCATTCAGTCATTCCGAGTTGCCGTTTGAACAGCTGGTCGAGGCCCTGAACCCGGAACGTTCCCGGTCGCACTCACCGTTGGCCCAGGTGGCGCTGGCGTTCCAGAACGTCGAACGGGCTGAGCTGAACCTCCCCGATCTGGTCATCAAGCCGGTCGAATCCGGCTTGGAGACAGCGAAATTCGACCTCCAGCTGATGATGATCGAGCGTGACACCGAGGACGGTCCCGCGCTGGACGCGACGCTCACCTATGCGGCCGACCTGTTCGATCCGGCGGCCGCGAAACGTTTCACCGACTACTTCGTGCGAGTGTGTCGCGCCGTGGCCGATGACACCACGGTGACCGTCGGAGCCCTCGAACTTCTCGACGGGGCCGAACGCAGAGAAGTGGTGCCCTATTGCGCGGGTCCGGATCCGGAGCCGATGACGCTTGACGCCCTCATCTCGCGGGGCGCCGACTTGTACCCGGATATGCCCGCCGTTCTCGAGGACGATCGGTCGGTCACCTATCGCGAACTCGATACCGAGTCGAATCGTCTTGCCCGCATGCTCATCGAGCGCGGTGCCGGGCGCGAGGAGTTCCTTGCGGTCGCGCTTCCGCGGTCCATCGAGTGGGTCACCACGGTGTGGGCGATCGGAAAGGCGGGTGCGGCTTTCGTCCCACTCGACTCGTCGTACCCGATGTCGAGGATGCAGTTCATCGTCGCCGATGCCGGGGCACGGTTCGGTATCACGACCGCACAGTTCCGGGACTCGTTGCCGGACGACATCGAGTGGCTGGTTCTCGATGATCCCTCGACGCTGCAGGAACTCGAGCACCTGTCGAGCGCGCCACTGGCCGATGCCGATCGCATCGCGGCGTCGGTCGACAATGTGGCGTACACCATCTACACCTCGGGTTCGACCGGGAAACCAAAGGGCGTGGTCGCCACGCACCGCGGCCTGTCCGGTGTTTTCGAAGCCATAAAGAAGCGGGTCACCCGTGGTGATACGGCGGTCCGTACCGCCCTGTTCTCCTCGCCGGGATTCGACGGCGCGATCTTCGACCTGCTGCTCGGCGCGAGTGGCGGCAACACGATGGTTGTCGTCCCGCCGGGGGTCTACGGCGGCCGAGAATTGGCAGGCCTGCTGCAGGACAAGGCCGTTGAGATGGCGTTCATTCCGCCTGCCGCGTTGGCCACGGTTGATCCGACTGGTCTGGACACCTAC
The DNA here is from genome assembly GCF_059683565.1 of Williamsia sp. Y721. NCBI lineage: Bacteria > Bacillati > Actinomycetota > Actinomycetes > Mycobacteriales > Nocardiaceae > Williamsia > Williamsia sp. Y721. Next base: position 713,969 of record NZ_JCASNH010000001.1, read on the forward strand.
CGAACCGTGGTCCTCGGCGGTGAGACAACACCGCCGGAGCTGATCGAGGCATGGGCCGAAGGCCGGGATGTACTCAACATGTACGGCCCGACCGAGACAACCATCATCTGCACGGTCAGCGTTCCGTTGCGCCGCGATCGCCCGGTCGACATCGGAGCGCCGTTCCGGGGTATGCAGGCCGTTGTGCTGGACTCCCGGCTGCGCCCGGTGCCTGTCGGTGTCAATGGTGAGCTCTACATGATCGGCGGCGGACTGGCCAGGGGATACCAGAACCGCGCCGGCTTGAGCGCAGGAACCTTTGTCGCGAATCCCTTTGGCCCTGAGGGTAGCCGGATGTATCGGACGGGCGATGTTGTCCGCTGGGTGATCAACGACGACGAGTACGTGATCGACTACATCGGCCGGGTGGATTTCCAACTCAAAATTCGCGGATTCCGGATCGAGTTGACTGAAATCGACTCCGTGCTGACGCGTCATCCGGATGTCGGGGTGTCGACAACCGTGGATGTGCGGACTCCCAGCGGATCGGTGGCGTTGGTCGCCTATGTCACGAGCACCACCGGAGTGGCCCTCGATCCGCAGGAATTGCGGTCGCACGCGCGGCGAGAGTTGCCTTCGCACATGGTGCCCGCCGCGTTCGTCGAGCTCGACTCGATGCCACTGACCACCAACGGTAAGACCGATCGCCGGGCGCTTCCGGCGCCGGTATGGGAGACCGACGGGGAATTCCAGATTCCGCGGACACCGGTCGAGGAGATAGTCGCCGGAGTCATTGCCGACGTCCTCGGTGTCGAACGGGTCTCCAGCGATGCGGACTTCTTCGAGTTGGGCGGGAACTCACTGTCGGCGACCCGCGTCGTCGCCCGGGTCAACCAGGCCCTCGACGTCGAACTCGGGGTTCGGACGATCTTCGACGCTCCGACAGTGTCCGGAATCGCCGCCGCCGCATCGGTTGCGACCAAGCGTGAGTCCGGTCATCCACCGCTCACGCGACGGACTCGGCCGGCCCGGATCCCGTTGTCGATGGCGCAGCAACGGATGTGGTTCCTCAACCAGTTCGACACCACGTCGGCGGCCTACAACATCCCGATGGCGGTCAGGTTGACCGGAGCGCTCGACCTCGACGCGCTGCGTGTCGCGATGGATGACGTTCTGGCCCGCCACGAATCGCTGCGAACGGTGTTTCCCTCCGGTCCAGAGGGTCCCGAACAGCGGGTGTTGTCCGTGGTCGACGCCGGGGTGTCGCTGACAACCGTGGAGGTTTCCGAAGACGAGGTGATCGCAGCGGCGATTGCGTTCGGTCGACAGGGATTCGACGTCACCGAGTCGGTGCCGTTGCGTGCCGCACTGTTCTCCATCGATCCCGACGACAATGTACTCGTCGTGGTGGTGCACCACATCAGTGCCGACGGCGCATCGATGGCACCGCTCGCCCAGGACGTGATGTTGGCGTATCTGTCACGTGCGCAACAGGGAAGCGATCCCGATTGGCAGCCGATGCCCGTGCAGTACGCGGACTTCAGTCTGTGGCAACAAGAGGTGCTCGGCTCCGAAACCGACACCGAATCGGTGATCTCCCGGCAAATAGCCTACTGGCGTGAGGCTTTGGCCGATCTTCCAGATGTGCTCGAACTGCCGACGGATCGACCTCGGCCGCCGGTGCAATCCACCACCGGGCAGCGGTTGCCGTTCTCGGTTCCGGCGGAGCTCGCGAAGGCGGTCGAAGGCATCGCCCGGAACACCGGTACCACCACGTTCATGGTGCTGCAGACGGCATTTGCGGTGTTGCTCGCCCGGATCTCCGGGTCCGGCGACATCGCCATGGGTACCGCGATCGCCGGGCGGGGTGAGCAGGCGCTCGACCGATTGGTGGGGATGTTCGTCAACACGCTGGTGCTGCGGACCACCGTGGAAGGCGATGCCACGTTCGCACAGACGCTCGCTGCGGTACGCGACGCGGATCTCGGTGCTTTCTCCCACGCCGACGTGCCGTTCGAGCGGGTGGTCGAGGTTCTCAATCCGCAGCGGTCCACCGCGTATGCGCCGTTGGCGCAGGTGTCGTTCGGTTTCGAGAACGTCGACCGTCCTGCACTCGAACTGCCGGATCTGAGTATCACCCCGCTCCCGGTCGAATTGTTCGAGGTGAAGTACGACCTGGAACTCTCGCTGTCGCCCAAGGTCGACATCGATGGCGCGCAGTCGGGATATTCAGGTGTATTCGCTTATTCCACAGCCCTGTTCGACCGGTCGACCATTGCCGCGTTGAGCGAACGGTTCCTTCGGCTACTGGCAACCGCCGTTGCCCAACCAGACCTGAGGGTCGGCGACATCGATCTCTTCGACGATCGCGAGCGGGCGCTGGTCCTCCACGAACTCAACGACACCGCCAGACCGGTGCAAGAACGCGTACTGACCGACTTCCTCGCTGCCGCAGTCGATGTGGAACCGCAGGCTCCGGCCGTCACGTTCGAGGACGTCACCCTCGACTATGCGTCGTTCACCGCCCGGGTCAACGCACTGGCCCGACTGCTGATCTCACAGGGCGTCGGACCAGAGGTGACCGTGGTCGTCGCGGTGCGCCGGTCGATCGAGATGATGGTCGCGATCCACGCTGTGATGGTGGCAGGCGGCGTGTACGTGCCCGTTGACCCGGATCAGCCGCGGGTGCGGATCGCCGAGATCGTCGAGCAGGCCGCACCGGGCTGCGTGCTGACCAACGCGCAGGACCTGATGGAACCGGTTGCTGACCACCCGCTCATCGAGATCGACCGGGTGGACCTGTCGGGTTTCGGTGGCGAGCCGTTGGACGAATCCGAACTACGTGCTCCGCTACGCCCGCAGAACTCTGCATACGTGATCTTCACCTCGGGCTCGACCGGCAAACCCAAGGGTGTGGTGGTGAGCCATGCGGCCGCGGCGAATCAGATCCGATGGATGGCGGCCACGTTGGAGTGCTCCGCCGACGACACCTTCCTCCAGAAGACCCCGCTGGTGTTCGACGCGTCGATTTGGGAGTTGTTCGTGCCGTTCGCATGTGGCGGACATCTGGTCATCGCCAGACCCGACGGTCACCGGGATCCGGAATACCTGATCGAGATCGTCCGCCGGTGGAATGTGGCCCTACTCGATTTCGTTCCTTCGATGCTGGCACTCCTGGTGAACGAGAAGCGTTCGATGTTGCCGGAATCGGTCCGCGGTCTCGCGGTCGGTGGCGAAGCCCTGCCGGAGTCGCTGGCACAGAGAGTCCTCGACCACGGCACGGCATTCCTCGACAATCAATACGGACCCACCGAGGCCACGATCACCGCGACGCAGCATCGGGTCGACGGCACGGAATCGGGCGCGATGCCGATCGGGACCCCGGTATGGAACACCCGGGCCTACGTACTCGATGCCCGCCTGCGGCCGGTGGTGCCGGGAACCGGAGGTGAGCTGTATCTTGCCGGAATCCAGTTGGCCCGCGGCTATCTGGGGCGGTCAGACCTCACTGCAGATCGGTTTGTGGCCGATCCGCTCGGTGATCCGGGCGCGGTCATGTACCGCACCGGCGACCTGGCGCGGATCGATCGGCTCGGCAGGCTCGAATACCTGGGACGAACCGACCACCAGATCAAGATCCGGGGTCTGCGGATCGAGCTCGGTGAGATCGAGGCGGTGCTCGCTCGGCACGACTCGATCGGGCAGGCTGCGGTCCTGGCTGTCCAGAGTGAGCACGGACGCAGACTCTGCGCCTATGTGACGCCCGCCGGCGGCGCCGCGATCGACGTGGCCACCCTGCGCACTGCGATCGCCGCAGCGTTGCCGGACTACATGGTCCCCGATTCGTTCACGGTGCTCGACAGCATGCCGATCTCGGCCAACGGAAAGTTCGATCGCAAGGCGTTGCCCGAGCCTGTTTTCAACGTGGAGAGCGCTGCCTTTGTGGCACCCGCCTCGGACGCCGAAGTCAAGATCGCTGCGGTGTTCTCCGAAGTGCTCGGCCGGGACCGGGTGAGCGCCGTGGAGTCATTCTTTGCCCTCGGCGGCGACAGCATCATGTCGATCCAGCTGGTATCCCGCGCGAAGGCGCTCGGTATCGGTCTGACCGCACGAGATGTGTTCGAACACAAGACCGTTGCCGCGCTGGCGACGGTGGCGACGGATCTCGCAGACGATCAGCGGGACACGATCGCCGAACTTCCCGGTGGCGGTGTGGGGGAGCTGCCCCTGACACCGATCATGGCCGCGTTCGGATCCGCACCCGGCGGGCACAAGCGTTTCTCGCAGTCGAATTTCGTCACCCTGCCGCACGGCATCGATCAGACGACCATCGAATTGGTGGTCGATGCGGTGGTATCGCATCACGATGCACTGCGGCTGCGGTGGGTGCGCGGTGACGACGGCACAGTGGGGCATCTGCGTGTCGAGGAACCGCAACCCGAACAGGGTCGGTCGATCCTGCATCGGGTCCGGTTCGAAAGTCTGCCCGGTACAGACGATTTCGAGGCCCTGGTGCAGGACGAGTTCAGCTCGGCCGCCGACCGATTGGATCCTGAGGCAGGAATCGTCGCTCAGTTCGTTTGGTTCGATCCGGCCGCCGAATTGCGCACCAATGGCCGCCTGTTGATCGTGATCCACCATCTGGCGGTCGACGGTGTCTCCTGGCGCGTCCTGTTACCTGATCTGGCTGCGGCCTGGGGAGGCATCCTGGCAGGTGACGGGCCCAGGCTGCAGCCGGTGGGTACGTCGCTGCGCAGATGGGCGCACGGGCTGGCCGAGATGGCGAACAATCCTGACCGGGTGGCCGAATTGGGCTTCTGGCGCACCGTGATCGACGTGGACGACCCGCTGCTGGGGCAGCGGGCCCCCGACCCCGCATCCGACACGGTCGGAACGACCGAGCGCGTGCGGTTCGAGCTCTCGGAGGAAGCGACGCGAGCGTTGATCACCGCGGTCCCAGAGGCCTTCGGTGGCAGCGTCAACGACGGACTGCTGGCGGGATTCGCGTTGGCTCTGGCGAAGTGGAGGTCGAGGCGGGGCCGGTCGGCCGACCACGTCTACCTGCAACTGGAGGGCCACGGTCGTGAGGAGCGGGCATTGCCGGGGGCCGAGATCGGCCGCACGGTCGGCTGGTTCACGACGGCATATCCACTCCGACTCGATCTGGCCGGACTCGATGTCGACGGCGCGCTGGCCGGCGGTGACGATCTCGGCCGAATGATCAAGGCAACCAAGGAAAATCTCCGATCCGCACCCGACAACGGCATCGGCTGGGGTCTGCTGAGGTATCTCAACGACCAGACGGCCGCAGAGCTGACCGGACCGGAGCCACAGATCAGCTTCAACTACCTCGGCCGCACATCTGCGATCGAGTTCACCGACGAGATGAGGGAGATCGGCTGGGTTCCGGCCCGCGACGGCGGTGAACTGGGATCGTCGCTCGACCCGGACATGCCGGTCCCCGCTCTGGAGATCAACGCTGTCGTGTCCGAGCGCGAAGGCGCGGAACGACTGTCGGCAGCCATCGACTTCCCCGTGGGTTTGTTCACCCGGACCGAGGTCGGGGAGTTGGCTGCGGGGTGGTCGGCGGCACTCGAGCAGGTCGCCCGGTACGCGTCCGCACCAGGGGCAGGTGGCCGGACGCCGTCCGACTTCGGTCTGGTCACGCTGACGCAAGGTGGGATCGAGTCGCTGGAACGAGCGTTCCCGGATCTCGAAGACATCTGGCCGCTCTCACCACTGCAGCGGGGCATGCACTTTCACGCCTCCCTCGCCGAGGGGGCGGTGGACGTGTACTCGGCGCAGATGTCGCTCCACCTGGCCGGAACCGTCGACCCAGAGCGACTGCGCCGCAGTGCACGGGCATTGATCGCACGTCATCAGGCCTTCCGTACCGCCTTTGTCACCGACGAGACCGGACAGACCGTGCAAGTCGTCCTCGATGACGTTGACATCCCTTGGCGCACAGTGGATTGCACGGATCCTCTGGGTGCCGGGGTCGAGCGGACCCGGGACGAGCTGGCGGCCGCTGATCTACGGGCGTCCTTCGACATGGAGAAGCCGCCGTTGATGCGGTTCACGCTGCTCCGAACCGCCGCCGATCGGTACGAACTGTTGGTCACCAATCACCACATCGTGATCGACGGTTGGTCGACACCACTGGTCATCAAGGAACTGCTCGTCCTGTATGCGACCGGAGGCGACGCCTCGGTCCTGCCTGCGCCACGCTCGTACCGTGACTTCCTGTCGTGGCTGGCGGGACGGAAGCCGGAGGAATCGCGGCAGGCCTGGGTCGATGCCCTTGGCGGTGTCGAAGGGCCGACGCTGCTGATCTCCGGTGATCGCGGTCGCAGGCAACACGAAGGTGTCGCAGAACTCCATGCGAGCATCACCGAAGAGACCATGACGATGCTTCAAGCGCGGTCAAGGGCGCTCGGTGTCACGCCGAACACGTTTGTGCAGACCGCCTGGGCGATCGTGCTGAACGCGTTGACCGGACGATCCGATTGCGTTTTCGGAGCGACGGTTTCAGGGCGACCCGCCGATGTGGCGGGCGTCGAGTCCATGATCGGGTTGTTCATCAACACGATTCCGGTTCGGGTGCGGGTCAAGGCCTCGGAGACGGTCGATCAACTGCTCGCCAGGGTGCAGGTCGAGCAGTCGACATTGCTCGATCATCAGCACATGGGGTTGGCCGACATCCAACGGGCGGTGGGCGAGGCCGCGCAGTTCGACACGTTGGCCGTCTTCGAGTCATTCCCCGTCGACATGGCCGGTGCCACAGCCGAGACCGACATCGCCGGAATGCGGGTGACCGGGTTCAGCGGACAGGACGCCGCCCATTATCCGGTCACCTTGACCGCCAGCATGCGCGGAGCCCTGAAGTTCAAGTTCAGCTATTCGCCCGAATTGGTCGACGAGCCCACCATGGGGCGCATCTGCGCGCGGCTCCTCGCCGCACTGACGGCCCTGATCACCGCGCCCGACGTTGCGGTCGGAGCGATAGATCTGCTCTCCGGTGACGAACGCGCGCAATTGCAGCAGGTCAGTGGCGCACCCGCCGAACCCGCTGTGGTTCTGCCCCAGATGCTCGCCGCAGCGGTTCAGGCTGCCGGAACAGAGTCCATCGCCCTGGTCCTCGGTGACAGACGAGTCACCTACGGAGAGCTCGATCGCTGGTCGAATCGCCTTGCGCGGGAGCTCATCGCGCTCGGAGTCGGCCCCGAGGTCACAGTTGCCTCGGCGCTGCCGCGTTCGGTGTACTCGAACCTGGCGCTGTGGGCGGTCGCGAAGGCCGGCGGTGTCCTGGTCCCGATGGATCCGGCCTACCCGGCCGACCGCATCGAGCACATGGTCCGTGATTCGGGTGCCCGGATCGGTTTGACGATCGAGGCTCACCGCACCGACCTGCCTGCCGCCACCGAGTGGTTCGTTCTCGACGATCAGCAGTTCGAGATGCAGTGCTCGACGCGACCCGACGAGCCCCTCCTGCCGGAAGAACGTCCGCGTGCGCTGCAGATCGACAACGCCGCCTACATGATCTACACGTCCGGATCGACCGGCCTGCCCAAGGGCGTGGTGATGTCGCACGCGGGTCTGGCGAACTTCGCCGCCGAGCAAGCCGAACGGTACGCGTTGACCAAACAGTCACGGGCGCTACATTTTTCGTCACCCAGCTTCGACGCGTCGATGCTGGAGTTGTTACTTGTGGTCCCGGTGGGTGCGGTGCTGGTGATCGTGCCTCCGGGTGTCTATGGTGGCGACGAACTCGCGACGATCATCGCAGAGCACCGGGTCACGCACGCGTTCATCACACCGGCCGCCCTGGCGACGCTCGATCCCGCGGGGCTGGACAGTCTGCAACACCTGGTGGTCGGCGGTGAGGCCGTGCCGAACCGGTTGGTCGAGATCTGGGGACCGGATCGGCAGTTCTACATCGGCTACGGCCCGACCGAGACCCAGATCATGGTGACGATCAGCGATCGGATACTCCCCGGTGACCGACCCACGATCGGTGGCCCGATCCGCGGTGTGTCGGCTTCGATACGGGATGGGTTCCTGCGCCCGGTGCCGGTCGGTGCGCCCGGTGAGTTGTACATCTCCGGGATACAACTGGCACGTGGCTATCACGCCAGGAGCGGGTTGAGCGCAGAGCGTTTCGTCGCCGACCCCGCTGATCCCGGTCGGCGGATGTATCGAACCGGAGACGTGGTCCGTTGGGTACCAACACCATCCGGCGCGCTCGAGGTCGAATACATCGGCCGCAGCGACTTCCAGGTCAAGGTGCGCGGTTTCCGCATCGAACTGGGGGAAATCGACGCGGTCCTCGCCGAGCACGATTCGGTCGAGTTCGTCACGACCCAGGGCGTTCAAGGTCCGTCGGGGGCAACGATGTTGGTCTCGTACGTGGTGGCCTCCGCGGGCGCCACGGTGGGTTCGTCGGCGCTGATCACGTTCGCAGGCCGATCGCTGCCCGCGCACATGGTGCCTGCGGTGGTGATGGTGCTCGACGAGATGCCGCTGACCGTCAATGGAAAGGTCGACCGAAAGGCATTGCCGCAACCGACCTTCGAGGAGTCGGCCCAGGAGTATGTCGCACCGAGTACGCCAACCGAGGAGATCCTGGCCGCCGTGTTCGCCGATGTCCTTGGTGTCGAACGGGTCGGTGTCACCGACTCCTTCTTCTCCCTCGGTGGCGACAGCATCATCTCGATCCAACTGGTATCCCGCGCCAAGGCGGCCGGTGTCCTGATCTCGGCGCGCAACATATTCGAGCACAAGACCGTCGCCGATATTGCCCGGGTGGCGACCATGAGCACCGACGCGGCGGTCACGGTTCTCGAAGAGCTGCCGGGCGGTGGCATCGGTGAGATGCCCGCAACTCCGATCGTGCGATGGATGATCGAGCGAGGTGGCGGGCACAACCGCCTGATCATGCCGCTGTATGTGGCGCTGCCCGACTCCATCGACCACGCACAACTCGTGGACACGCTCGCCGCGGTCGTCGATCACCACGACATGCTCAGGGCCTCGCTCTCATACGAGGACAACACGATCACTGTCCGGGATCGTCAGGTGCTCGATATCGCAGGCATGATCGAACGCGTCGAGTTCGGCGCTTCGGCAGCTCCCGGGACGCCTGCGTTCGCCGAATTGGTCGAACCTGCCTTCGATCGTGCGGCTGCCCAACTGGATGTGGCCCGGGGGCAGGTGTTGCGGCTGGTATGGCTGCAACCCGGACCCGATGTGTCCGGTGGTGGCCGGTTGTTGATCGTCGCCCATCACCTGGTCGTCGACGGTGTGTCCTGGCGGGTTCTGGTCGAAGATCTGGTGACGGCATGGCAGGCGGTTTCGCAGGACCAGCCGCCGCAGCTGAAACCGGTCGGTACCTCCATGCGTCGCTGGGCGCACGCACTGTCGGAACAATCCGCCGATCCGGACCGGGTCGCCGAACTCGGCTTCTGGACGAATCTGCTGGAACAGGGCAGCGCCGATATCGGCGGGCGTCCGCTCGATCCGGCGCTGGACGTGTTCGGCACCGTGGAATCGGTGAAGCTACAACTGCCCGAGCATGTGACCGACGCGCTTCTCACCACGGTCCCAAGGGTTTTCGGTGGTGGGGTCAACGACGGTCTGCTGGCCGTCCTCGCGATCGCATCGATTGCCTGGCTACGCGACCGCGGGGTCCAGACCGACGCGACCACGATCAAACTCGAGGGCCATGGACGCGAGGAAGAGGTCGTCGCCGGAGCCGACCTGTCGCGGACGGTGGGATGGTTCACCACCATGTTCCCGCTGGGGCTGGATCTGACCGGCGTCGACATCGATGACGCGCTGGCAGGTGGGCCCGCGGTTGCCGATGCCGTGAAATCGATCAAGGAACAACTCGTGGCGGTACCCGACAGGGGCATCGGCTACGGGATGCTGCGATACCTGAATCCAGATACCGCGCAACAGTTGTCGGCCTATCCGCAACCCGCGATCGGGTTCAACTATCTCGGCCGGATCGGTACCGAGAGCGCGCCGGGTGTCGTCGGATGGTTGCCGGCGCCGAGCGGTGAACTCACCGCATCGGCAGGCCCGGATCCGGACATGCCGGTGGCCGCCGCCATCGACATCAACGCCGCGGTGACCGGCGATCGGCTCGAGGCGACGTTCGCCTTCCCGAACACACTGCTGCGCGAGTCCGAGGTGCGATCGCTCACCGATTTGTGGACGCGGGCCGCGAAAGCCGTTGCCGAGTGGTCGTCGAGTGCGTCCGGCCGGGTGTTCACACCGTCGGATCTGCCGCTGGTGAATCTCGATCAGCGCGCCGTCGACATGCTTGCGGTCGACTATCCGTCGATGACCGACGTGTGGTCGCTGTCGCCGTTGCAACGTGGGATGTTGTTCCACGCCAGGCTCGCCGAGGGTTCGCTCGACGTGTACACCTCGCAGGTGATCCTTCGATTGGGGGGCACCGTTGACATCGGTCGGTTGCGCGCGGCAGCTGCGGCGCTGCTCGATCGCCATCCGAATCTGCGTGCCGCGTTCCGCGATGATCTCTCCGACGAGGCCGTCGCGGTCGTCGTCGAATCCGCCGTGGCTCCGTTCGCAGAGCATGATCTGCGTGCCGATCCCGATGCCGAGGACGTCCGTGCTGCGATCCTCGACGAAGACAGGAATCGCCGATTCGAGATGCACGCGCCACCGCTGATGCGGTTCACGGCGATTCGGCTCGGTGCCGATCGGGTCGACTTCGTGATGACGAGCCACCACATCCTCCTCGACGGCTGGTCCATGCCGCTGATACTGCGTGAGCTGTTCACGCTGTACGCCACCAGCGGCGATGCCACGGTGCTGCCGGCGCCCCGTTCATACCGGGGGTTCCTGCAGTGGCTTGCCGGCCGGGATCTGGCGGCGTCGGTGGAACATTGGGCCGCGGCGTTGTCCGAGGTCACCGAACCCACATTGCTGGCGCCGGCAAATCGAGCCCGCGAGCAGCAGAGCATGCCCGGTGAGATGCTCCTCGAGATCAGTCCGGAGCGGACGACGGAGCTCGACGCGGTCGCCAAACGCCTTGGGGTGACGATGAACACGGTCGTCCAGGCGGCCTGGGGTCTGGTGCTGTCGCGACTGACCGGCCGGGACGACGTGGTGTTCGGCGCCACCGTTTCGGGTCGGCCAGGGCACCTCGAGGGTGTGGAGTCGATGATCGGCCTGTTCATCAACACACTGCCCGTCCGGGCCCGGATCAACAGGTCCGAGACCCTCGCCGACTTCCTGGTGCGGTTGCAGGTCGAGCAGTCCGAACTGGTCGAACACCACTACGTGGGGTTGCCGGTGATCGCCGGACGCGTCGGGCCCGGAGCCGGTTTCGACACGCTGACGGTCTTCGAGTCCTACCCGGTCGATGCCGTGGCATCAGGCTCGGTCACCGACATCGACGGTTTGCGGGTGCTCGATGTCTCCGGTGTGGACGCGAACAACTTCCCCCTGTCGCTGTTCATCACTGCTGGCGACCGAGTGCGCCTGCAGGCGAAGTTCCTCGCCGATGTGTTCACCCACGACGAAGTCGATGTCATCCTGGCGCGGGTTGATCACATGCTCGCCCAGATCGCCGCTCAGCCCGATGTCCTGGTCGGCCGGGTCGACGTGCTGGTCCCGGCCGAGTGCGAGCAACTCGCGGAGTTCAACGCAACCGAGGTCGATGTTCCGGACCGCACTCTGGTCGATCTGTTCGATGCACAGGTGCTCCGCACCCCGGACGCCGACGCCCTCGTCTTCGAAGGCGAGGTGTTGAGTTACGCCGAATTCGATTCCCGCGCAAACCGTCTCGCGCGCCATCTCATCGGGATGGGTGTCGGGCCCGAATCGAAGGTCGCCATCGCAATGCGGCGGTCACTGGACCTGCTGGTGGGGATGTACGGGATCATCAAAGCCGGGGCGGCATACGTCCCGATCGACCCCGACCACCCGGCGGAGCGGACCACCTACGTTCTGCAGATCGCGGATCCGGTGTGTGTGCTGACCACCGTCGGTGACGGAATCGACATCTCGGCGGATTTCGCGGTCGTCGAGATCGACACCCTTGATCTCTCCGATCTGCCGGCCGGCCCGGTCACCGACGTCGACCGCATCGCGTCACTGCGGCCCGGCAACACCGCATACGTCATGTTCACCTCGGGTTCCACCGGAAAGCCGAAGGGTGTCGTCATCACCCATCGCGCGATCGTCAACCAGTTGCTGTGGAAGCAATCCGAGTACCGGCTCGGGACCGACGATGTGGTGTTGCAGCAGATAGCGATGACGTTCGACGTGTCGGTCTGGGAGTTCTTCTGGGGACTGCAGAATGGCGCCACCCTGGTGATCGCCAAACCCGACGGACACAAGGACATGCGCTATCTGGCTGCGCTCATCGAGCAGTACGGGATCACGACAGCAACTTTCGTCCCGTCGCCGTTGGGAGTGTTCGTGGCCGAGGCGGAGCCGTCCACGCTGCGCACCCTGCGCCATGCGTTCGTGATCGGAGAGGCGCTGCCGCCGGAGACCGCGGAGCGCTTCCGTGAACTGTGTTCGGCGAGCCTGAACAACATGTACGGTCCGACCGAAGCGGCAGTCAGCGTGACGAATTGGCAAGTCGGACCGGCAGATACCCAGACGGTTCCCATCGGTGTCCCACAGTGGAACGTCACCGCCCACGTGCTCGACTCCGGTCTGCGACCGACCCCGGCCGGTGTGGCCGGTGAGCTGTATCTCGGTGGTACGCAGCTGGCACGTGGCTATCTGCAACGGCCGGGGATCACCTGCGACCGGTTTGTCGCCGATCCGTTCGGGCAGCCGGGGGAGCGGATGTACCGGACCGGCGACCTGGTGCGCCGCCGTGCCGACGGGGCTCTGGAATACATCGGACGCACCGACTTCCAGGTCAAACTGCGCGGCCAGCGTATCGAACTCGAAGAGATCGAATCGGCGGTGCTGGCCTATACCCCGATTCGCCAGAGCGCGGTGCTGGTACACAAGGATCCGCGGACCGGGGACCACCTGATCGCCTACGTGATCGCGCACCGGGGCGCCGACCTCGACACTGAACAGTTGCGAGCCGTTGTGGGTCGTTCGCTGCCGAAGTACATGGTGCCCGATGCGGTTGTCGTGCTCGACGAGTTCCCGCTGAACCCGAGTGGCAAGCTGGACCGGAAACAGTTGCCGCTACCCGAGTTCCATCGGACCGGAGAGTACGTGGCGCCGGCCACCGAGACCGAACGCATCGTCGCGGACGTACTGGCCGAGGTTCTGGGGCTCGAAAGGGTGTCGGCGGACGCGTCGTTCTTCGATCTCGGCGGTAACTCACTGTCGGCCACCCGCCTGGTCTCACGGCTGACCGATGATCTTGGAACACCGATGTCGTTGCGCGCGATCTTCATGGATCCGACCGTGGCCGGGATCGCGGCGAGTGCCGAATCCGGAAGTGGTTCGCAGGCGGGTGTATTCGATGTCGTCCTGCCGATACGCGAACGCGGCGACCAGACTCCTCTGTTCTGCATCCACCCGGTGCTCGGGCTGGCCTGGGCGTATCGGGGGCTGATCGACGCAGTGGATCCCGCGATCCCGATCTATGGTGTCCAGTCACCGGCGGCGACCGGTCAGTGGAATCCGGAATCGGTCGAGGAGATAGCGGCCAGATATGCCGATGAGATCCGCACGATCCGGCCCGATGGTCCCTACCGGTTGCTGGGTTGGTCGCTCGGTGGCGTGATCGCTCACGCGGTCGCGGCACGATTGCAGGACGAGGGGCAGCAGGTCGAGATGCTCGTGATGTTCGACAGCTTCCCGGGGGAGTCGGCCAAAGTCCTCGGCGAGGAGGGTGTCGCACCCAGCGAGATCATCGCCGGCCTGGGACTGCCCGCCGAGATGGGGGTCGATCCGGTTCTGGATTCTCCCGAGATCGTCGCCGGGAAACTTCGGGAGGTCGGCGGTCCGGCATTTGCAGATGTCACCGCGGAGTGGCTCGAGACGATGATCGCGACGGCCACCCAATCCATGACGTTGATGCGCCGCTATGAACCGCGGACCGTCGACGGCGATCTCCTGCTGTTCACGGCGGGCTCGGGGCGCGACGACGACACCATCGCACCGCGCGCATGGCAAGGCGCCGTGTCGGGAGAGGTGGTTCACCACAGCGTCGAGGCCACGCACTGGGCGATGATGAGCGCGGATGCGCTCGCAGAGGCGGGCCCGATGTTGGCAGAGTTCCTCACCAACAGGTCGAGTAGTGTTGACCGGTGATGGTCGATCCGATGGGCCTGGGTGACGGAGCAAGTCAGAGCGGGGTCTTCTGCACCAGATCCGGCTAACAACAAGGTCCGACAGAACGACAAACAGGCGACATCACTCTCGGTGCATCCGGAGTGGAAGGGAGTATCAACATGACCAACCCATTCGACGACGAGGACGGCCGTTTCTTCGTGCTCGTCAATGATGAGAACCAGCACTCGCTGTGGCCGACCTTCGCCGAGATCCCGGCGGGCTGGAACAAGGTTTTCGGCGAGGATTCACGGGCTGCCTGCCTCGAATACGTCGAGCAGAACTGGACCGATCTGCGGCCGAAGAGCCTGATCGACGCGATGAACGCGGACCAGACGAACAAAGACTGACAACGCGCACGAGGGGGACCGTCCGACGGACGGTCCCCCTCGTCGTTGTCTTCCGGGCGAGTAGGCGAACCGGATCGAACCGCCTCGTGAACTCAACCCCGCGCCGCGGCCGCCCGGCGGTAGGACAGAAGTGCCGGATAGGCGAAGACCACCAGGACGCCGACGGCCCAGATGAGGGTCTTGATGAGATTTTCGGCCACCGGTCCGCCGATGGCCAACGCCCGCATCGTTTCGATCGCGCATGTCATCGGTTGGTTCTGGACCAAAGGCTGCAGCACTTCCGGGTAGGCCTCGACCGGCGAGAACCCCGAATTGAAGAACATCAGCAAACTGGTGCACAGCGACATGATGGGCACCAGGGGAGCGTTTGACGCCGACATCGCCACTGTGAGAACGATGGTCGAGTACGCCGCACCGTAGAGAAGTGCCACTGCGAAGATCCCGACGGCCGCAGCCAGCCCTTCGTTGAAACGCCAGCCGATGAGCATTCCGGCCGTCGTGATCACGAGCGTTCCGACGAGGATCCGCAGCATTTCCACGGTGATCCGCGACGTCAGGTCGGCCCCGCGGTGGACCGGCATGACGTACAGGCGCGTCAGCAAGCCGGTTCGACGTTCACTGATCAGGCGGGTCCCGACTGCCAGCGAACCGAACATCGCCCCGACGAGCACCACCAGTGGAACAGTGCCGTATGCACTGTTCTGCCCGGTCGCACCGCCGACCGCGTCACCGAGCACCACCTTGAACATGACCATGCTCAGCAACGGGAACAGCAGACTCTGAATCAGGGTCAGCCGGTCCCGGGTGACAACTCGGAGCTGTCGTCCGGTGAGAATCTTCGAATGCGTGAGATAGGCGCGAAAACCCCGCTCGTCGGTGGCCCTGGCGGCCGGGAATCGTGTCGCGGCCGTCGTCGACCTTCCGCTGGGCGCGGCCGGTTGTTCCGTTGTGGCTTGTTCCGCCGCCTCCGCCGCGGTCTGTGCCGCCGCGATCTGACCGAGGTCCAGCCGGACCGTGGGGGCCTGCTGCATCGCCGGGGTCAGTTCCGCCGGGTCGAGGGAGTTCCGGTCGGTGATCCGGGTCAGTGGGCGCCCGGTCTGTTCGGGTGCCTGCGGGTATCTCGCGGCGGAATGTTCGGAGGTCCAGTCGGCCGCCGCCGCCCCGGGGGAAAGCAGGGTCCACGGACCGACGAGGGTCTGATGGGGGCCGGCATCGGCCCGGTCTCGTTCCTGCTGGGGAATGCCTGTTGTGGGCTGATCGCCGGTTCGGGTGCGACGCGGCGAAGGACTCGATCCGGCGGTATCGCTGCGCCACCAGTGCTGTTGGGGGGCGCCGTCGTCTCCTCTGTGCCTGCTCATCGTCGGCTGCTCCGGATCGTCACGAGGGCACCGGCGGCCAGACCCGCCACGGTGATGCCTGCCGCCCAGCAGATGGACGGCAGCGCCAGTTCCCAGGACACGTCGCCCGCGTCGAATCCACGCATCAGTTCGGTGAACTGTGAGATCGGCTGATTGCGCGCAAACGGCTGGATCCACTCGGGAAAGCGTTCTTCGGGCACGAACCCGGTCGAGAGCATTCCGAGGATCAACTGGGGGAGGGCAAGGGCCTGACTGGTGGCCGCTGGGTTCTTCGAGACGGCGCCGATCGTATCGGCGCCGAAGGCGAGAATCACGCCGACGACCATCGCGACCCCGATGAACCCGATGAAATCGACGAGCCCGGCGGTGGGCCTCCAGCCGATCACCAGACCCGAGATGATCGCCCACACCAGTGAGATGACCAACAGCACGACGTTCGAGGCCAATCGGGCCAACGGGGGGACAAAGGTGTTCACCGGCATACTGCGTAACCGGTTGGTCAGTCCCGTACTGCCGTCGTTCGCCGCACGCATCGCGGCCGACGTCGCGACGAAGCCCACCGACTGCAGGCAGATGACGGGCATGAGGAACTGCGCGTAGTCCATTCCGGGATAACCATCCATGATGGTTCGCAGCGGAATGTAGAAGCAGAGCGTCAGCAGTACGGGGGCGGTGATGGACAGGTAGAACTCGCCCTGTCGCTTCATACCGATGATGGAACGTTGGGTCAGGGCCCGCCATTGTCGGCCGGGTCTGACCGAGGGGCGGCGACCGCCTGCGGAGATGGCCACCCGTGCGGCGTTGGTCACTGTCATGCGTGCTCCGCGCCGTCGGCCGGACCTTCCGTCAGCTTGAGGAACACGTCGTCCAGTGACGGTCGCCGCAAGCCCACATCGGTGAGTTCTATCCCGGCGGAATCGGTGAGACGTACGACATCGACCAGCGTCTGCGTCGAACGCACCGCAGGCATGGTCAGCGAGTTGCGGTTCAGATCGATCCGTATCTCGTCGGCAGGCACGAGTTGGGTCAGCAATGCCTTGATGCGAGCGAGGTCGTCCGGGTTGCTCGTGACAACTTCACAGAACGTCCCACTGACCTGTTCCTTGAGTTCTGCCGCGGTGCCCTCTGCGATGACGCGGCCCTTGTCGATCACGACGATCCGGTCGCTGAGGAGATCTGCCTCCTCCAGGTACTGAGTCGTCAGCAATGTGGTGATCCCCAGGTCTCGCAGCGAGGTCACGATGTTCCAGACATCCTGACGGCTGCGCGGATCGAGTCCGGTCGTGGGCTCGTCGAGGAAGACGACCTCGGGCCGCACCACCAAACCGCACGCGATGTCGATTCTGCGGCGCATGCCACCGGAGAATTTGCCGACCCGTCGCGACGCGGCGTCGACGAGATCAAAGGCATCGAGGAGCTCGGCAGCGCGCTGCGCCGCCTCGGATTTGCTCAGCCCCATCAACTTGCCGAACAGCACCAGGTTCTCGCGGCCGGTCAAGGACTCGTCCAAAGCCGCGAACTGGCCCGTGAGCATGATCGAGGCGCGAACGGCGGCCCGGTCCCGGACGACGTCGTAGCCGGCGATGCGCGCAGTGCCCTCGTCCGGTGTGAGCAAGGTGGCAAGCATGTTGACCGTCGTCGTTTTCCCGGCACCGTTGGGACCCAGTAGGCCGAGCACGGTGCCGGTGGGCACCTCGAAGCTGACTCCGTCGACGGCCGTGAAGTCGCCGAAACGCTTCACCAGTCCGTCGGCAACCACGCCGTGCGTATGCGCAGCGACCGACACCTCGAACTCACCTGACCGGCTCGTTCGGGCACCACCACTGTGCTTAGCTTGCATTTCGATCCCGTCGTCATCTTGGTCACGCGGCGACGCGATCGCCCTTTACCTGACGTTATCGAACGTATCGCAGAATCCAGCAGTAACACCAAGTGGCCATCCGGCGATAACCCTCCCCAGAAAAGGAAAAATTCCGTTTTGCTTGGTAATAGCCTACAAATGCATAGTTTAGCGGCGTCGTTATGGGGGAATATCCCAGGGGCGCAGGCGGAATGTCGTGTGATAGGTGCAGTTTGATTAGCAGGTCGCGAAAGGGGTGGGCGTTGTGGTAACACAGGTCCGAGGTGATGACAAAGAGATGTATCCCATAGTCGGGGTACAGACCCTCCGAGGTCGGCGGGACCCCCGAGCCCTTACCGAACTGCTGGCCGTCGCGGCCGACGCCGCGCCCGACCGGCCCGCAGTGAGCGGAAGTGACTTCACGGTGACGTTCGCGGACCTGCGGGCACGCGCACAGGGCGCCGCCACCGCCATGACCGGTTCCCCACGCATCGACGACTCCGCGCTGACGGTCGCGCTGATGACAACCGTTCCGGGGCTCGCTGTGTCCGGCCCCCGTGCCCTCGAGGAGACGTTGGGCGCGATCCGGCTCCGGGCCCTGATCGTCCTCGCGGAGGCCTGAGCCGCGGGCGGTTCGCCGCACCCTGCATCGACATGCCGCCCGAGGGTGGGAGAAATCCTGTGGCGGTGGGCAAACTGCTGTTCCGGTGGCACCGAATCCCTTGACTCCGGTTCCGTCCGACGTCGGGTCTCGTCCTCTATACGTCCAGACGCCCTGATCTTGACGGTCAAATGTGACGGATTTCACATTTCGGTGATGTAACGGGTTTGCTCTAAACCTTTCCTTATGGTGCGTGTCCTGTGACCATGGGCTGTGCAAGGCCCTCTCAAGTCGCTGGAGGGCCCAGGTTTGGAGTGCAAATGGCTACCTCAACTGTTCGGTCCCACCACCAGGTCGCGGACAAGACTTCTGGACCTATCGAACTGCCCGATGCTGTCGCCCGGATCGCCGCCGCGACACCTGAACGCGTGGTGGTCCGTTACCGCGAGCGTGCGCTGACCTACCACGAACTCGATTCTGCGATCAGGCTGATGATGCCGGTGATCCGTGGTCAACGGATGGACGATCGGTCCGCGGTGGTGGCTGCGATCTTCGCAGGCCTGCCCGCTCTTGGCGGCGAGCCCGATCCCACTGTGGTGGCATCTGTCGTCGACGGAGCCGTCAGCGTCATATCCACCGACGTGGTCGACCTGCACAACACCATTGCGCCCGTTGCGCCGATGCATGCTGCCGGCACGAATGAGATCGACCTCCGCGTCATCGCCAGCCGGTTGTCCGGCGCCTGACCGACTCCCCAATCCGCCGTGAGTACTCCGGCGGATCTTCCCGTGCGCAGTCCTGCCGCACCCCGTGGGGCTCTCGTTGACGGATTTGTTCGTCTGCAGCGCCGCGCTGTGCTGTCCTGCGCTGCGTCCGGTCCCCGGCATGGAACCGCATCTGACAGATTTCCCTGTCTAACTACCCATTCGTGAAATTTAATTAGAGTGGTAAACAACCTCTGATCAGGCGAAATGCGGGATAGGCAGAGGCGTGGAGTTTGCCGTCGGCAGATGCATGTAAGCTGAGTTCTTTGTGTCCCGAGGCGAGCATTTCGTTCGAGATTGGAGCGAGAGCTTTTGAGTGCTGGCCGCTCCGACGAACAAGTAAATATGTCCGGTGACGCAACATTCGAGCTTTCGGCCGCGCAACGCGGAATCTATTTCGCTCAGCAATCCCTGGGTACGATTCCGATCAATATTGCCCAGTATGTCGAATTGGTCGGGCGCATCGATGCGGACCTGCTGACCAGGGCCTCGCAGGTGGCCGGACGCGAGATGGGCTCGGCCTATCTGAGCCTGGTCGAGACCGACGCGCTACCGCTCCAGTTCGTCGATGAGTCGATCGACGACAGCATCGAGTTCGTCGACCTGTCCGGGGAACCGGATCCGCACGCCGCCGCACAACGATGGATGCGTGAGGAATATCGCCGACCCGTCGACGTGCTGGCCGATCGACTCACGGTCAGTGCCCTGCTGCGGCTCGGCGACGACCACCACTTCTGGTACGTCCGTACCCACCACATCGCCCTCGACGGATTCGGTGCGATGGCCACGGTCACCCGGATCGCCGAGGTCTACTCGGCACTGGTGGCCGGACGCGAGTCGGCGCCGTCCAAGGGCGCCGCACTGCCCGACATCGTCGCGGACGAACGCAAGTACCGGGACTCGGATCGCTTCGTCAAGGATCGCGACTATTGGTCAGAGCGCACGGCCGACCTGCCCGGCCCGCTGTCCCTGTCCGCGCACCGCGCTGCCCCCGGCGCCTATTCGCAACTGGCCTCGGCCACCCTTCCCGACGACATCGCCACAAAGCTCGACGAGGCGGCCGCGCAGTCCGGAGGCAGCACCGCACCGACGGTGATCGCCGCCTTTGCCGCCTACCTGGCCCGGATGACCGACAGTGAAGACGTCGTCCTGAGCCTGCCCGTCTCGGGCCGCAACACCGCCAAACTCCGCCGTGCGGGCGGCATGGTCTCCAACATCGTCCCGCTGCGCCTGACGGTGGCACCCGCCACGACAATCGAAGAGCTCGTCGCGGACGTGCAGACCGAGCTGACCGGCGCACTGCGGCGGCAGCTCTACCGGCACGAGGACATCCGCCGCGACATCGGGCAGGGCACCGGCAGGCGTGGCCTGTTCGGCCCGTCCATCAACCTGATGATGTTCCATCCGATCCTGGAACTCGGCGATGTCGTCGGACATCTGCACGTACTCACCACCGGTCCCGTCGAGGACCTCTCGATGAACCTCTATCCGGGTGTGTCGGGTTCGAACCTGCGAGTGGACTTCGAGGCGAACCCGCAGTCCTACTCCGACGCCGACCTCATCCGGCACCATGAGCGCTTCACCGACTTCCTCGGCCGCCTGCTGCAGGCCGCCCCTGGAACGCCGGTCGGATCGCTCACCCTGGGCTCATCCGCCGAGATCGCGGCAACGACGGTGGCTCCGAATGACACCGACAACGCGGTCGATGCGACCGACCTGATCGCGATGTGGCGCCGCCAGGTCGAGCGGACCCCGGATGCGACGGCCTTCGTCGACGGGTCCCGCCGGATGACCTTCGCCGAGTTCGACGCCTGGACAAACCGGCTCGCACGACATTTCATCGCCGCCGGAGTGGGACCCGACGTCCGCGTCGGGGTGGCCCTGCGCCGCGGCCTCGAGCTCGTGGCGACCGTGTACGCGGTCCTCAAGGCCGGTGGTGCCTACGTACCCATCGATCCGGACCATCCGCGGAGCCGGACGACCGACGTCCTGCAGACCGCTGCGCCGATCTGTGTTGTGGTCGCCGGCGCCGATCGCGCCGTGGTCGCGGACACCGGTGTCGAGCCCGTCGAACTCGAACAGATCGATCTCGCCGGTTACCCGGATGCGCCGCTGACCGACGAAGAGCGCCGGTTGCGTCCGGACTCTCTGGCCTACGTGCTGTTCACCTCCGGCTCGACGGGCAAACCCAAGGGCGTTGCGGTTCCGCATCGCGCCGTGGTCAACCAGATGGCATGGCTGGCCGGGCACTACGGGATCGGACCCGACGACGTTGTCCTGCAGAAGACACCGACGACGTTCGACGTCTCGGTGTGGGAGCTGTTCGCACCCACCGTGGGCGCCCGGGTGGTCATCGCCCGGCCCGACGGACACCTGGATCCGCAGTACCTGCTCGACGTGATCACGTCGGAGCACGTCACCGCGACCTCATTTGTACCCTCGATGCTGCAGCTCTTCCTTGGCGAGAACGGGCCCATCGACCCTGCCGCCCTGCGTCTGCTGCTGGTGGCCGGTGAGGCCTTCGGCGAGCGGCTGGCCCGCCGGGCGAGTCGCGAGCTACCCGGCGTCCAGATCGAAAACCTCTATGGCCCGACCGAATTCACCGTTCACGCCACATCCGCGCCGGTCGGCCCGGATGTCGATCGCGGTGTCCCGATCGGACGTCCGGTGTGGAACTGCCAGGTCTGGGTCCTCGACCGGCAACTGCGGCCGTGTGTCGTGGGCGCTGTCGGCGAGCTCTATCTCTCGGGTGAGCAGCTCACCCGCGGCTACCTCGGCCGCGCCGATCTGACCGCGGAACGATATGTGCCTGCCGTCTTCGGATCTGCCGGAACCCGGATGTACCGCACCGGTGATCTGGTTCGCTGGTCGGCCGACGGGGCGCTGGAGTACCAGGGACGCAGCGATTTCCAGGTCAAGGTCCGCGGGCTTCGCATCGAACTCGGGGAGATCGAATCCGCGGTGCTGTCCGACGTGACGGTCCGCGAGGCAGTGGTGACGGTCCACGAGAGCGAACACGGTCAGCGCCTGGTGGTCTACGTGGTCGGTGCCGCCGGGCAATCGTCGATCGACACCGCCGCCTTGACCAACACCGTCGCGGCGATGGTTCCCGACTACATGCTGCCCGACGCGTTCGTCGAACTCCCGCAGATGCCACTGGGGCCCAGCGGCAAGATCGATCGCAAGGCGTTGCCTGCACCTGACTTCACGGTACGCACCACCGCATTCCGGGCTCCGGCAACGGACGCCGAAAAGGCCATCGCCGGACTCGTCGGCGACCTGCTCGGACATCCGGAGGTCGGACTCGACGACTCGTTCTTCGGTCTCGGTGGCGACAGCATCATGTCCATTCAGCTCGTCTCCCGCGCCCGGGCGATCGGTCTGCACTTCTCGTCGCGAGAGGTGTTCGAGCACAACACCATCGGCGCGCTGGCCATGGTCGCCAGGGACGAGGGTTCGGCAGCCGTTGTCCACGAACTGCCCGGTGGGGCAGTGGGCGAGGTGGCGCTGACGCCGATCATGCGGTGGATGGCCGCCGAGCCCGAGAACGCACGAGCATTCTCCCAGTCGGTGGTGGTCCCGGCCCCCGAGCCCTTCTCTGTCGACACCCTGAACCGCACGCTTGCCGCCGTGGTGGCCCACCACGACATCTTGCGATCGCGCCTGTTCAGTGACGATTCGGGACGCCTGCACCACGTCATCGATCCCACCTCCGACGCCAAAGCTGTTGCGGTATCGGAGATCACGGTGAACCCGGCGCCCGGGACGGCGGAGTTCGACGAGGCCGTTGCCGCCGCTGCGCTCGATGCCACCGAGGCGCTCGATCCGGCCACGGGGTCGATCATGTCGGTGACGGTGGTGACCGGCGACTGGGCTCCCGAGCTCGGTCGGCGTCTGCTGATCGTGCTCCATCATCTCGCGGTCGACGGTGTCACCTGGCGAATCCTGTTGCCGGACCTGGCCATTGCCTGGTCGGCGGCCGCCGCAGGCGATGAGGTGGTGCTCGCACCGACCGGCACCTCGATGCGCCGCTGGGCTCACAACCTGACCGAACTGGCCGCGCAGCCCGAGCTCACCGGCGAACTCGGCCACTGGCGTTCGGTGCTCTCTGCGATCGACAATCAGACGTTGCGGGTCGATCCCGCCCGCGATCTGGTTGGGACCCTGCGGCGCCGGGAGTTCACGATCTCGCCCGCGCTCACCGACGCCCTGCTGACGCGGGTTCCGCAGGCCTTCCATGGTGGTGTGAACGACGGGCTCCTCGCGGCGCTGTCGCTGGCCGCGAGCACCTGGCTGGGTGAACGCGGAGAAGCCCAGATGGAGCCCAACGGCACCGGACCGCTCGGACAGTCGATCGTCGTGGCACTCGAAGCGCATGGCCGTGAGGAAGAACTGCTCGCCGGATCCGACCTCTCCCGGACCGCCGGCTGGTTCACGACCGCCTATCCGGTACTCCTGCGCACCACCGGCATCGATGTCGAGGATGCGATGGCCGGTGGCGTCGCCGCGGGTGATCTGGTCAAGTCGATCAAGGAACAGCTCGCCGCGGTGCCCCGGCGCGGTGTCGGTTATGGCCTGCTGCGGTATCTGAACGAGGCAGGCGCTGCCGAACTGTCGCAGTTCGCCGAACCCGCGATCGGTTTCAACTACCTGGGCCGGCTGTCGGGTACCGGGATGTCGGGTCCCTGGATCCCGGACGGCGAGAGTGCCCTGCGGGGGACCCGGGGCACCGCGGTGCCGGTTCGGACCGCGCTGGACATCAACGCGATGGTCACCGAATCGGAGGCCGGCCCGCAGTTCTCGGCCACGATCGAATATCCCGCCGCGCTGCTCGACGACGCCTCGGTGGACCGCTTCGCAGAACTGTGGACCCGGGCGCTGGAATCGATTGCGCTGCACGCGTCGTCGCCCGGGGCCGGTGGGTGGACCCCATCCGATCTGGCTTTGGTGGACCTGCAGCAGCCGCAGGTCGACGAGCTCGAGCAACGGTTCGACGACATCGTCGACGTGTGGCCGCTGACACCCCTGCAGGAGGGGCTGCTGTTCCATGCCGAGCTCGCCGCAGGCGGGATGGATGTCTACGCCGCGCAGATGGTGCTCGATCTGACCGGTGTCGATCCCGATCGGATGAGGCGCAGCGCCCAGGCGCTGATCGACCGACATCCCAACCTGCGCAGCGCATTTGTCACCGACAGCGAGGGCACGGCCCTGGCTGTGGTCGCCTCACACGTGGACGCACCCTGGGGCGAGCACGACCTGTCCGAGGTCGACGAGAGCGATCGCGAGACACGTGTCGCGGAGCTGACCCATCAGGAACGGATCGCCCCGTTCGAGATGGACGCTGCGCCGCTGATCCGGTTCACGATGATCAGGCGCGGCGCCACGTCGTACCGCTTCGTGGTGACCAATCACCACATCCTGCTCGACGGCTGGTCCATGCCGATCTTCATGGGTGACCTACTCGAGATCTACCGTGCCGGCGGCAATGCGAATGCCCTGCGCCCGGCCGCTCCCTACCGGAACTATCTGACCTGGTTGCGGTCGCAGTCGACCGACGCGGCGCTGTCCGCATGGACCGCCGCGCTGGCCGGCGTGACCGAACCGACCACGCTCTTTCCGGCGGCCACCGCCCACAGTGCCGGCCAGGTGCCGCATGTGGTCGACGTCGATGTCGCCGACGACGTCTCGCGCGGGTTGACCGAGTACGTCCGGGGCGCCGGCACCACCCTCAACACCGTTCTGCAAACGGCCTGGGGAATCGTGTTGGCGCGGTTGACCGGTCGCGACGACGTCATCTTCGGGACCACGGTGTCGGGCCGGCCGCCGCAGGTTGCCGGCATCGAGTCGATGCTCGGGCTGTTCATCAACACGCTGCCGGTGCGGGTGCGCCTGGACAACAACGCAGATCTCGACGGGCTGATCACCCGGGTCGCCCACGAGCAGACCGAACTGCTCGACCACCACACCATCGGCCTCGCGGAGATCACCGCGACCACCGATGCCGACGCGCTGTTCGACACGATGATGGTGTACGAGTCATACCCCTTCGATCGCAGCGCGCTCGCCGCCGCCGCCGCGATCGACGGGATGGCTGTCGCCGACGCCGACATCCTCGACGCCACCCACTACCCCTTGACGCTGATCGCGACCACCGAACCGGGACTGCGACTCTCGGCGAAATACCTGCCGGCGACCGTCGATCGGGATCAGGCCGAGCAGATCCTGCAGATGTTCCTGCGGGTGCTGGGTGAGATCGCCGCGGATCCCTCGGTTCGGGTGGGTCAGGTCGAGGTCCTGTCCGCGCCGGAGCGCACTGAACTGCTCGGCCGGAACGGGTCCGGCGAGACCGCCTTCGACACGCTCCCCGAACTGCTCGCCGCCGCGGCCGCCGCGGGCGGCGATCGCGACGCCGCCGTGTCGCCGACCGGCTCGATCACCTACCGCGAACTCGACGCACGGTCGAATGCGCTGGCGCGGATCATGATCTCCCGTGGCATCGGACCCGATCAGATCGTGGCGCTCGGGATGGGCCGCTCGATCGACTTCCTGGTGGGGCTGTGGGCGGTGGCGAAGACCGGCGCCGGCTATCTGCCCGTCGACATGCAGTACCCGGCCGAGCGCATCGAACACATGCTCGCCGATTCGGGTGCGGCCTACGGACTTTCGACGTCGAGGTGGCGATCGGCGCGACCGGAGACGATCGACTGGCTCGAACTCGATACCGAAGAGACCGCCACCGCGATCTCGCGGGAATCGGCCGCACCGGTCACCGACGCCGACCGCACAGCCCCGATCCGGATCACCAACCCGGCCTACATGATCTACACCTCCGGCACCACCGGGGTCCCCAAGGGCGTGATCGTCACCCACGGCGGCCTGGCGAGCATCATGGGTGAACAGTCAGATCGCTTTGTGCTGACCGAGAATTCACGCACGCTGCACTTCGCCTCACCGAGCTTCGATGCCTCCGTGCTGGAGTTGTTGCTGGCGCTGGCCCACGGGTCGGTGATGGTGATCGCGCCGACAGAGATCTACGGCGGCGACGAACTACACGATTTCCTCGTCGAATACGGCGTCACCCACGCCTTCATCACTCCGGCCGCGCTGGCCTCGGTCGACCCCGCGGGGCTGGAGCGCCTCGAATCCGTTGTCGTCGGCGGTGAGGCCTGCCCACCCGAGCTGGTCGCGCGCTGGGCCCCGGGTCGACGCCTGTTCAACGCCTACGGACCCACCGAGACAACGATTGTCGCGAGCATCGCCGGACCGATGGACCCTGCCGGTGAGATCACGATCGGCTCACCGGTGCGTGGGCTCACGTCGCTGATCCTCGACCGCCGTCTGCAGCCGGTCCCGGTGGGCGTCGACGGTGAGTTGTTCCTGAGCGGGCCTGCAGTGGCCCGCGGCTATCACAAGCGCGCCGCGCTGACCGCCGAACGCTTCATCGCCGATCCGCATGGAGCACCCGGTGCCCGCATGTACCGCACCGGTGACGTGGTGCGGTGGGTCCGCACCGAATCCCGTGACCTCGAGGTGAAGTACGTCGGACGCAGCGACTTCCAGGTCAAGGTCCGCGGCTTCCGCATCGAACTCGGGGAGGTCGACGCCGCATTGGCCGCGCACCCCGACATCGACTTCGCGGTCACCTCCGGCGCCCGGATGCCCTCGGGTGTCACCACTTTGGTGGCGCATGTGCTGGCGTCGAAGCCGTTGGACACCAAGGCTGTTCGAGACTTTGTCGGAGAGCGACTGCCCTCGCACATGGTGCCCGCCGCCATCGTCTTCCTGGCCGAGATCCCGCTGACCCGGGCAGGCAAACTCGACCGATCCGCGCTGCCCGAACCGGACCTGGCGGCGCTGGCCTCGGCCGGTGCGGCGCCGTCGACGGAGACCGAGCGGATGCTGGCCGCCGTGTTGGCGGAGGTCCTCGGACTGTCGTCGATCGGCGTGAGTGACTCGTTCTTCGATCTCGGCGGCAACTCGCTGGTGGCCACCAAGGCGGCGGCCCGCATCAGCGCGCTCGTCGGTCGCCGCGTGGCGGTGCGCGAGATCTTCGAGAACCCGACCGTCGAAACGCTGGCCAGATGCCTCGACACCACGCCGAGCGAGACCGACCTGCCCGAACTCGTGGCAGGCGAGGCGGGGGAGCGGCCACCGCTGTCGCTTGCCCAGCAGGCCATGTGGTTGCTCAATCGTCTTGATCCGCAGTCCCCGGCATACAACATCGTGCTGCCTCTACGACTGTCCGGCGCCCTTGATGTCGAGGCCTTGGCGGCCGCGATCGCAGACGTTCTCGAACGCCAGCACACGCTGCGCTCGGTGTTCCCGGACACCGCCCACGGCCCGTACCAGCGGGTGTTGTCCGCGGACGATGTCCAGGTCGATCTCGACCCGGTGGACGTCGCCGACGAGGGTCAGATGCTCTCCGCTGCGGCAGATTTCGCCGCCTCCGGTTTCGATGTCACCGAAGCGGCCCCGGTTCGGGCCCGGTTGCTGCGCGCCGGCGGTGAACACCTGCTGATCGTGGTCGTCCACCACATCGTGGCCGACGGCGCCTCGATGGCCCCGCTGGCCCGTGATCTGGTGACCGCCTACGCGGCCCGGACCACCGGGAGCGATCCGCAACTCACCTGGGCGCCGCTTCCGGTGCAGTACACCGATTACGCGCACTGGCAGCGGCAGGTGCTCGGCTCACCGGACGATCCGGCATCCCTCGCCGCCCGCCAACTCGACTTCTGGCGCGCCGCACTGTCGGGTGTGCCCGAGGTCGTCGACCTGCCACTGGACCGGCCGCGCCCGGCCCGGCGGACGATGCAGGGTGCATCGGTGCCGTTGGTGATCTCCGGCGATGTGGTGGCCGCACTGGACGCCTACGCGCAGCGCCGGCAGGCCTCGGTGTTCATGGTGGTTCACGCGATCGTCGCGACTCTGCTTGCGCGGCTGTCGGGTTCATCAGACATCACCGTCGGCACGCCGGTCGGTGGACGCGACCACGTCGCTCTCGACGATCTGGTCGGCATGTTCGTCAACACCGTTGTGCTGCGTTCCGCAATCGATCCCGCCGATCGTTTCGACGATGTGCTCACCCGGGTGCGAGTGGCCGATCTCGACGCCTTCGCCAACGACGACATCCCGTTCGAGAGCGTCGTCGGGGCGCTCGTGCCGCGCAGGCAGCAGTCCCATTCTCCGCTGTTCCAGGTGTTGCTGTCGTTCGAGAACAATGAGAGCGCCTCGATCGACCTGCCCGGACTGCGCGTGGCCGTTGTCGACGGGATGATCCAGGGCGCCAAGTTCGACCTCACGTTCACCATCGACGACACGACCGACGTCGACGGTCGTCATGATCTGCGTGGCCGGATCACCTACGCCACAGATATTTTCGAGCGCGAGACCGTGGCGGCCATCGCCGAACGTTTCGCGATCCTGGCGCGTGCGGTCGCCGCGGACCCGACCGCTGTGGTCGGGGACATCGACATCCTCACCGCAGCCGAACATCTCGAGGACGAGCTCGTGGCGCAGGACTCCGAACCCGCGATCGCGGCGACCCCGGCATACAGCGCCGCGGACCTCGCCGCGCTCCTCGCCGCCGCGGTCGACATCGATCCCGATGCGGTGGCGCTCGACGCCGACGGCATCCAGATCACCTACCGCGACTTCAGTGACCGCTTCGGCGCGCTGTCGGGTCCGCTCGGCGAGCGCGGCATGGATGCCGATGCCATCGCGTCGGTGGTGCTCACCAGCCTGGTTCCCACCATCGTGGCGATCCCGGACGGCTTCGCTGTCGCCCTCGACAACGTCATCGCCGACGCCGCCCGTCTGCTCGGTGACCGTGACCTCTCCGGCTACCGCAGTACCCCTGCGTCATCGCCGGCGACCACCGCTGCCGTGGCAGCAACCGCAACCCCGCTCACCGACTGGGATGCGCGCGTGCGGGAGAACCCGGACGCCCCGGCGGTCCGGAGCCCGGAGGCGTCGCTGACCCGCCGTCAGCTCGACCGGTCGGCCAATCAACTTGCCACCGAACTGATCTCGCGGGGTATCGGACCCGACGACGTGGTCGGATTGCTCACCGCACGGTCGGCGCACTGGGTGATCGGGATGCTCGCCGCATGGAAAGCGGGTGCGGCGTATCTTCCGCTGGATCCGGCTGCACCGGCGGAGCGGGCGTCATCGATCGTCGCCGATGCCGGTACGCGCGTGGTTGTCGCGAGCCACGATGTCCTCACCGAGGATCTCCGTGCCGGGATCGTCGCTGCCGGGGCGCACCTGATCGAACTGGGCGACACCGACACCGATGCCGCACTCGGCAGGCTCGACGCCGCCGGCCATGCCGACCGCTGGGCCGAACCCGGCGCCGATCTGCGGCTGGCCTACGTGATCACCACGTCCGGGTCGACCGGACGTCCGAAGCCGACCCTGGTGCCGGCAGGCGGGCTGCTGAACATGTGGGGCTGGTATCGCGATCAGCTCCGGTTCTCCGACGGCGACACCGTCATCATCGCGTCGTCACCGCGTTTCGACTTGACCCAGAAGAACATCTGGACCGCGTTGCGCGTCGGCGGTGTGATCCGACTGGTCACCGAAGGCTTTGACCCCGAAGAGATCCTCGGCATCATCGGATCCGAGGACATCTCCCTGCTCAACGTCGCGCCGAGCGCGCTGGAGCTGCTCACCGAGCTCGACGCGGGGAACGTACTGACCACGCTCGACACGGTCGCGACCGGCGGCGAGGCCCTGATGCCGCGCGCCTATCGCACCCTGCTCGGGACCGACACCGCGATGCTCTCCATGTACGGGCCCACCGAGGCCGCGGCAACCACGGCGGCGCGGTGGGTGCCACTGTCCGATCACGCGGTCAACGCCGAGGGCGAGACCCGTGACATCGGCCCGATCACGCTGGGGCACACCATCCCCAACGTGACCCACAAGATCCTGGATCAACGCCTGCGTCCGGTACCCATCGGTGTGGTGGGGGAGCTCTACATCGGAGGTGTCGCGCTTGCCCGCGGTTACGGCCGGATGCCCGGTATCACCGCTGCCCGATTCGTGGCCGATCCCGCAGGCGCGCCCGGCGCCCGAATGTACCGCACCGGAGACCTGGTGCGACGCCTGCCCGGCGGCGACGCGATGTTCATCGGGCGTAGCGACTTCCAGGTCAAGGTCCGCGGTCTGCGGATCGAACTCGGTGAGATCGAATCCGCGCTGACGACTCTGGCGGGTATCCGCCAGGCCGTGGTGTCGGCACACGGCGAGTCCTCGGACCGTCGACTCGCGGCCCACCTGGCCGCTGATCCGGGACTCGACGTCGCATCGGTCCGCGCCGAACTGGCCAAGGTGCTTCCGGACTACATGGTTCCCGAAGCTCTCGTGGTCATGGATTCGCTGCCGCTCAACCCGAACGGGAAGGTCGACCGAAAGGCGTTGCCCGCCCCAGAATTCGGGCAGGACACCGGCGAATCGTTCGTGGCTCCCCGGACACCGCTCGAAGAGATCATCGCGGGGGTCTTCGCCGATACCGTCGGCGTCGATCGGGTCAGTGCCACCGCATCGTTCTTCGAACAGGGTGGCAACTCCCTGAGCGCCGCCCGACTGGCGAACCGGCTCACCGATGCCCTCGGAACCGCCATCGGACTGCGCGATGTCTTCGATGCGGTGACCCCGGCCGAACTCGCCGCGCTCGTGGAGCTGCGCCGTACCGACGGGACCGGCAGGCCCGGGCATGCGGTCACCCGCTTCTCCAAGCCCGAAGGCCCTGCACCGGAGCGGATACCGCTCTCGCTCGCACAGCAGCGGCTTTGGTTCATCAATCGGTATGACCCGGAGTCCGGTGCCTACAACATCCCGATGACGCTCCTGCTCACCGGGGAACTCGACGTCGAGGCGCTGAGTGAGGCGTTGGTCGATCTGGTCGATCGTCAGCACGTGATGAGGACTGTCTACCCGCAGGGGCCGAACGGACCCGAGCAGGTCGTGGTTCCGGTGATGGATGCCCTACCGCCTTTCCGCCTCGATGTGATCGCACGGGACCAGGTGTGGGAACGCCTCCAGACATTCGCCCGCATCGGTTTCGATGTCACGACAACGGTGCCGTTCCGTTCGGCCCTGTGGCGCATCGAACCGGAAGCCGGGAACAACGCCGACAACGCTGCCGACACCGACAACACCGGTGGCGACACCCGCGAACAGCACCTGCTCGTGATCGTTGTCCATCACATCGCGTCGGACGGATTGTCGATGCGTCCGATGGCGTCGGACCTGCTGACCGCCTACGAGGCCCGCAGCCAGGGCCGGGCGCCCGGGTGGGCACCACTTGCGGTGCAGTACACCGACTTCGCGATCTGGCAGCAGGAGAACTTCGGCGCCACCGATGACCCCGGTGGTGCGGCAGCGGCTCAACTGGACTACTGGCGAACACAATTGGCCGGTATGCCCGAGGTGATCGGTCTGCCCACCGACCGTCCGAGGTCGAATGTGCGCAGTGATGTGGGCGGCAGCCACCTGTTCTACGTGCCCGCCGACCTGCATCAGCAGGTGGTGGCTCTGGCCGGGGCCCGCGGACTGTCGAGCTTCATGGTCCTGCATGCCGCCGTGGCAATTCTGCTGGCCCGCAGCGGAGCTGACCAGGATGTCGCCCTCGGAACCCCCGTCGGTGGACGCGGCGCCGTAGAACTCGATCCGGTGGTCGGGATGTTCGTCAACACCCTGGTCCTGCGAACCGATGTCCCCCTGGACCGGTCGGTCGGCGACTTCCTGTCCGACGTCCGGGCCCGCGACCTGGACGCGTTCGACCACAGTGACGTTCCGTTCGAGCAGATCGTCGATGCCCTGACGGTGAGTCGATCAACGGCACACACGCCGCTGATCCAGGTCGTGTTCGGGTTGAACAACAACGCCCGGCCCACGTTCGAACTCGAAGGACTCGAGGTGACCCCGGGTGCGGTGGACACCGCATTCAGCAAGTTCGACCTGTCGTTCGAACTCACCGAACAGTGGGGCGAGAGCGGAGCGGCCGCCGGACTGGCCGGCTTCCTCGGTTACGCCACGGACATCTTCGATCCGTCGACCGCGCAGGCCTTGGCAGATCGGCTCCTGCGGATCCTGCAAGGCATGGTCGCAGACGACGACGTACTCATCGGTGAGATCGACCTGCTCGACGAGCAGGCACGCACCGACCTGGTTCCCGTGCGCGGTGTACCCGCGCCGGAACCGGCAACCCTGATCGATCTGCTCGACCACGCAGCGGCCGTTGACCCCGATGGTGTCGCGCTGATCTGCGGCGAGCAGGCCATGACCTACCGCGAGCTCGACAACCGATCGAACCGCCTTGCCAGGGAATTGATCTCACGCGGTCTGGGACCCGAAGACGTGGTGGCACTGGGCATCACCCGCAGTATCGAATCGGTGCTGGCGGTGTGGGCGGTTGCTCGAAGTGGTGCGGCGTTCGTGCCTGTCGATCCGAACTATCCGGCCGATCGGGTGGCGCACATGCTCGCCGATTCCGGGGCGCGGATCGGTATGACGCGTCGCGTCGACGCCATGCGGCTGCCGAAGACAATCGACTGGCTCGACATCGACGATCCGGCGTTGCACCGTCACGCAGGTGATCCGATCACCGCCGCCGAACGGCGCGGCAGCGTGCGGGTATCGAACTGCGCGTACATCATCTACACCTCGGGCACCACCGGGAAGCCGAAGGGCGTGGAGGTCACCCACCGCGGACTGGCAGCCTTCAGCGACGAGCAGCGGCGCCGCTACCGGACCGGGACGTCCTCGCGCACACTGCACTTTGCGTCACCGAGCTTTGACGCGTCGATCCTCGAACTGCTGCTGGCCGTGGGTGCAGGCGCCACCATGGTCATCGTGCCGCCAGGGGTGTACGGCGGCGGCGAGCTCCACGCACTGCTGGCCGAGCATCAGGTCACGCATGCGTTCATCACGCCTGCCGCCCTGGCGTCGATCGACCCGCAGGGTCTTCCGCACTTCTCCGATGTGGTGGCCGGTGGCGAGGCAGTGCCGTCAGATCTGGTGCAGCGCTGGGCTCCCGGCCGTCGCCTGTACAACGGTTACGGCCCCACCGAGACCACGATCATGACCAACATCAGTGATCCGATGACGGCCGGTGAACCGATCACCATCGGTGCTCCGATCGCCGGTGTGAGTGCGCTGGTACTCGACAGCCGATTGCATCCGGTACCCGTCGGTGTCCCGGGCGAGCTGTACATCAGCGGACCCGGTGTCTCCCGCGCCTACCGCGACCGGCCGGATCTGACCTCGACCCGATTCGTCGCCAATCCGTATGGCGCCCAAGGCGAGCGGATGTATCGCACCGGTGACGTCGTCCGGTGGGTTGCGGTCACCGGTCCCGACGGACACGTCGGCTACGAGGTCGGCTACATGGGCCGATCCGACCAACAGGTCAAGGTGCGCGGGTTCCGCATCGAACTCGGTGAGATCGACGCGGTGCTCGCCGGTCATCCCGCGGTGGACTTCGCCGTGACCATCGGTGTCGACGGCCCCACCGGTGACACCGCGCTCGCCGCCTATCTGAAACTGAAGCCCGGTGCCACCATCGACTCGCGCGACCTCGGTGACTATGCCGGTGGGTTCCTGCCCAAGTTCATGGTTCCGAGCTCGATGGTGTTCCTCGACGAGGTGCCGCTGACCCCGATCGGGAAGCTCGACAAGAGGGCACTGCCCGCGCCCGAGTTCGCGTCGACGGCGACCGAACACCGGGAACCGTCAACACCGATGGAACATGCGATCGCCGCGGCCTATGCCGAGGTCCTGGGGGTCGAGGCAGTGGGCGCCGACGACTCGTTCTTCGATCTCGGTGGCAACTCGCTTGCCGCCACGCGCGCCATCGCGAGGATCAACGAGGTTCTCGGTGTGCGACTTGGTGTTCGGATACTGTTCGAGGCACCGGTGGTGGCAGATCTCGCCGAGGCGATCAGCGCCTCCCCGGATCTCGACGGCATGCCCATTCGGCCGTTGACGCCGCAGCCGCGCCCCGACCGGATCCCACTGTCGCTCGCGCAGCAGCGGATGTGGTTCGTGAACCGGCTCAATCCCGATGCCGCGGACTACAACATCCCCCTCGGTCTGCGACTGCGGGGACGGCTCGACGAGGCTGCATTGACCGCTGCCCTGACCGATGTCGTGGAGCGGCAGGAGATCCTGCGTACCGTCTATCCGGATTCGGTCCAGGGGCCCTACCAGAAGGTCTTGACCGTCGATGAGGCTGCGCCGACGCTGATCTGGGGGACCGTGGGCTCCGAGGACGAACTCCTCGCGCTCTGCCTCGAGACGGCCACCGAGGGATTCGACGTCACCGCGGCGCCTCCGTTGCGCGCGTTGTTGATCCAGGTCGGACCTGACGATCACGTGGTGCTCCTGGTGATCCACCACATCGCGGCGGATGGTTCGTCGCTGGTGCCGCTGGCCACCGATCTGATGTCCGCCTATACGGCGCGCGCCGCAGGCAGCTCGCCGGTCTTCCGGCCACTGTCGGTGCAGTACGCCGATTACGCGATCTGGCAGCGCTCTGTGATGGGGTCCGAAGAAGATGCGGATTCGGTTGCCTCGCAGCAGATCTCCTTCTGGCGGCAACACCTTGCCGGGCTCCCCGAGCTGCTGGACATCCCCACAGATCGGCCGCGCACCGACAAGCGGTCGGTGGCAGGCGGTGAGGTTCGGTTCACGATCGGAGCGCAGCTGCAGCAGCAGTTGCACGCCATCGCCAAGGACAACGAGAGCACGCTGTTCATGGTGGTCCACGCCGCTTACGCGATCTTGTTGTCGCGGTTGAGCGGTTCGGTCGATGTTGCCGTCGGCACCCCGACCGCCGGACGCAATGCCTCGGCCGTCGAAGGACTGGTCGGCATGTTCGTCAATACCCTGGTGATGCGTAGCCGGGTGGATTTCTCGGCGTCCTTCACCTCGATGCTCGCCGAGACGAAGGCGTCGGACCTGGCCGCGTTCAACAACGCCGACCTGCCCTTCGAGCAGGTTGTCGAAGCACTCGCACCGGTGCGCTCGCGCAAGTACGCGCCGCTGGTGCAGGCCATGCTCACGATGCAGAACATCGACATCCCCACCGTCACGTTGCCGGGTCTGCAGGTCAGCGGACTCGAGTCGCCGCTGCGCTATGTGAAATCCGATCTGGGGCTCAGTGTTTCGGAATCCTTCGGAACCGACGGCCGGGGCCGGGGTATCGACGCGGTACTCGACTACGCGGTGGACATCTTCGACGAGTCGACCGTCGAGGCGATGTCGCAGCGATTCCTCTCGGTGTTGACCGCGATCGCTGCTGATCCGGACGTCGTCGTCGGGGACATCGACATCCTGACCGCGGCCGAACGCCGCTCGCACGATCGATCGATCGATGGTGCAGAGGCAGAGGGCTTCGGATCGGCACTTGCCGAGCTCAAGGGCAAGTCGCTCTCGGAACTGCTGGAGACCGCTGCGCGGATCAATCCCGACGGAATCGCGCTCTCGCACAACGGTACCGATGTGACCTATGGCGCCCTGCACGCCAAGTCGACCGAACTCGTGGTGACACTGGCGGCGGTCGGTGTCGGTGCCGAGGCCGCCATCACGGTCGCGCTGTCGACGTTGCTTCCCGGACTTCTCGAAGGCGACTCCGCCGTCGGCTTCGCCGAACAGTTCACGGGCATGCTCGCCTCTGTCATCATGGAATCGGGGGAGGGATCGGCACGGGATGCCACCCTGGTGCGGTTGTTCGACGAACAGGTTGTGCGCACTCCCGACAACCGGGCTCTCATCGACGGGGACCAGGTCCTCACCTACGCCGAGCTCGATGCACGCGCCAACAAACTCGCCCGCCTGCTGATCGCCCGCGGTGTCGGACCCGAGAAGCTGGTGGCGATCGCACTCGAGCGGACCGCGGATCTGGTGGTGGCGTTGCTGGCGGTGTTGAAGGCCGGTGGTGGTTATCTGCCCATCGACGTCAGCCACCCGGCCGAGCGTCTGCAGTTCGTCTTCGATGATGCGGCGCCCGTCTTGGTGCTGATGACCGAGAACCACCGGCCGGCGTTGCCGTCGGAGTTGCCGACCACAGTGGTGCTCGACGCGCCCTCGGTCGCCGACGAACTCGCGACCCTCGACGGATCACCGGTGGCGCAGACCGAGCTCGCCGGGCCGCTCGTACCCGCGAACACCGCGTACGTGATCTACACGTCGGGTTCGACCGGACGTCCCAAGGGCGTTGTGATCACCCACGAAACAGTGGTGGCCCTGTTCCGGAACACACAGCGTGACTTCGGTTTCGACGAAAATGACGTGTGGACGATGTTCCACTCGTACGCCTTCGATTTCTCGGTCTGGGAACTATGGGGCCCGCTGCTGTACGGCGGCGCGCTTGTCATGGTCGACTTCGCGACGTCGCGTTCGCCGCACGAGTTCCGTGAGCTCCTCGTCCGGGAACAGGTCACGGTCCTCAACCAGACACCGTCGGCGTTCTATCAATTCGCCGAGGCCGATCGGGTGGCCGAATCGGGCGATCTGGCGTTGCGGTACGTGATCTTCGGTGGCGAAGCGCTCGATCTCGGACAGCTGGACCGGTGGTACTCCCGCCACGCCGACACCGCTCCGGTGCTGGTGAACATGTACGGGATCACCGAGACGACCGTGCACGTCACGAAGATGCGCCTCGATCGCGAGTTCGCCGCGCAGGCAACGTCGTCGGTGGTCGGTGAGCCCATCAGTGGTTTGCGGGTCCACATCCTCGACGGCCGCCTGCACCCGGTGACCACGGGTGTTGCCGGTGATCTGTACGTCTCGGGCGTCCAGCTCGGCCGGGGGTATCTGGATCGGCAAGATCTGACCGCCCAACGCTTTGTCGCCAACCCGTTCGGGGCTCCTGGCGAGCGGCTCTACCGGTCCGGCGATATCGCGCGCTGGAATACCCACGATCAACTGGAATACCTGGGGCGCAGCGACTCCCAGGTTCAGCTACGCGGCTACCGGGTGGAGCTCGGTGAGGTGGAGGCAGCGCTGTTGCGGACCGACGGCGTGGCTTCGGCTGTCGCGATCGTCGAAGGTGCGAACGGGCAGGGCCTGTCCACCGGTGAACGTCTGATCGCATACGTCGTTCCCGAGTTCGGTGCCGCGTTGGGTACCACCGGAGTTCGGGCTGCGGTGGCAGATTTCCTGACCAGCTACATGGTCCCGGATGTGGTCATGATCCTCGATGAGCTCCCGCTCACGGTCAACGGCAAACTCGACCGCGCCGCGCTGCCCCGACCGGAATCGGGCGGCGACGACTCGCAGCACGTCGAACCACGGACAGCCGGCGAACGTGCAGTTGCCGCGGTCTTCGCCGACGTCGCCAAGGCTGCGCAGGTGGGCGCCACGGACTCGTTCTTCGACATCGGCGGCACCTCACTCGGGGCCACCCGGGTGGCAGCGCGGGTGGCAGCAGCACTCGGTATCGAGATCAGCGTCCGCGACATCTTCGACCATCCGACCGTTGCGGAACTGGCGGAGCTGGCAGCCGGGCGTACGGGCGCGGTCTCCACCCGTCCACCACTGCTCCCGCGCGAGCGTCCCGAACGGATCCCGCTGTCGCTGGCCCAGTCCCGGATGTGGTTCATCAACCAGTTCGACACCAGCTCACCGGCATACAACCTGCCGCTGCCGTTGCGGCTGTCCGGTGAACTCGACGTCTCGGCCCTCCGCGCGGCCATCGCCGATGTGGCGCAGCGTCACGAGTCGTTGCGCACCACGTTCCCGGATTCATCGGACGGACCACATCAGGTGATCCACGGAGCGGACGCCGCGGTGACCGACATCTACCGCGAGATCGAGGTGCGCGCCGATCAGGCGGCGATCGAGGCGGAACTCCGCAGGCATGCGGTGGCCGGCTTCGATGTGAGCTCCGAACTGCCGATCCGCATAGTGCTGATGCGTGTGTCCGAGACCGAGCACCTGCTGATGATGGTGGTTCACCACATCGCCGCCGACGGCGCCTCCATGGCGCCCCTGTTCGCGGACCTGTTGCGGGCATATGAGGCACGGCGGTCCGGAGTGGCCCCCGATTTCGAACCGCTGGCCGTGCAGTATGCCGACTTCACCCTGTGGCAGCGGGAGGTTCTCGGCGACGAGAAAGACGCCGATTCGCTTGCCGCGCAGCAGGTCACATTCTGGCGCAAGACCTTGGCAGGGCTACCGGAATCGGTGAACCTGCCGACGGATCATCAGCGGCCTGCGACACAGTCGCTGCGCGGTGGCGGCCACCAGTTCGAGGTTCCGGCGCAGGTCCGTGAAGCGCTGCAGCACATCGCCCGTACGCACGACGTCAGCATGTTCATGCTGATCCATGCGGCACTGGCCGTGTTCATGGAACGGATGAGCGGAGTCACCGACATCGCTGTCGGTACCCCGATCGCCGGTCGCGGTGAACAGGCGCTCGATCCGCTCGTCGGCATGTTCGTCAACACCGTCGTACTGCGCACCGAGGTCGATCCCAAAGAGACGTTTGCCGACCTTCTCGCCACCGTGCGTGCGGCAGACATCGATGCGATGGCGCACGGCGACATACCTTTTGAGCGCCTGGTCGAAGTGCTCGACGTGCCCCGCTCGACCGCGCACCATCCGCTGTTCCAGGTGGCGTTGTCGTTCGACAACAACGAGGTTCCCGAACTGACGCTCCCCGGATTGCGGGTGTCACCGGTACGCGCCGACTTCGACGTCGCCAAGTTCGATCTGCAGTTGTCGATCGGCGACAACGACGAACCGGGCGCGGCGATGCGCGGCCTGTTCACCTATGCGAGCGATCTGTTCGACCCGTCATCGATCCGCAATTTCGCCGAACGGTTCAATCGCATCCTGGCTGCGGTGGCCGTTGACCCCGACATGGTCGTCAGCGACATCTACGTGCTCGGTGACGAGGAGTTCGCCGATCTGGTGTCGGTGTCCGGGCCTGAGGGCACCGCGCCACAGACGCTGCCAGAACTACTCGGCCGCGGGGTCGGGATCAACCCGTCCGGCGTCGCCGTCTCCTACCAGGGTCGCGAGCTGACCTACACCCAGCTCGATCGCCTGACCAACACCATCGCTCGTCGCCTCATCTCGGCGGGCGCCGGACCGGAAACCGTTGTCGCCCTGGGAACCCACCGCTCGCTGGCCTCTGTTGTCGGAACCTGGTCCATCGCGAAAACGGGTGCCGCCTACCTCCCGATCAACCTCGATTACCCGCGCGAACGCATCGTGGAGATGCTCAACGACTCGGGGGCGCTGTTCGGGATCACCGTCGCCGCGGACGCCGGCGATCTGCCCGCTGTGGTCGATTGGCACGACATCGACGAGCTGGCCACCGGTGACGAATCCGGTGCTGCCGTCACCGATGCCGATCGGATCAGCCCCATGCGGCTCGACCAGGTCGCCTACCTGATCTACACCTCCGGCTCGACCGGCAGGCCGAAAGCGGTGGTGGTCACGCACCGCGGTCTGGCAAACCTCGCTCAGGACGTGCGCGAGCACTACGACGTAGGCCCGGACTCCCGGTTCCTGCACGTCGCCTCACCGAGTTTCGACACCTCGGTCGGCGAACTGCTGGCCGCGTTCACCGCCGGTGCAACCGTTGTCGTCTCACCCCAGGACGTCTTCGGTGGCTCCGAACTGGCCGAGCTGATCGCCGCCGAACAAGTCACCAATGTGGTCATGACGCCGACCGCGTTGATGACGGTCGACCCCGCCGGGCTCGACTCGGTGCGCTCGGTTGTCGTCGGTGGCGACGTCTGTCCTCCGGAACTGACCGACCGCTGGCCGGGCGCGTTGCGAAATGCGTACGGCCCCACCGAGGCCACGGTCATCGTGACCATCACTCCCGCCCTCGATGCCGGCGACCGGGTGACCATCGGTTCTGCGTTGCGAGGAGTCACCACCCGCGTCCTGGACTCGAGGATGCGCGTGGTTCCGCGCGGTGTTGTCGGTGAGCTCTACCTGGCCGGGCCCGGGGTGGCGCGGGGTTACCTCAATCGTCCGCAGATCACCGCCGAACGGTTTGTGCCTGATCCCTACGGCGAACCCGGGGCGCGTCTGTATCGCACCGGCGACCTCGTGCGGTACAGCATGGACGCGGATGTGCACCCCAACTCGCTGGAGTATGTGGGCCGCAGCGACTTCCAGGTCAAGATTCGTGGTTTCCGCGTGGAGCTGGGGGAGATCGACCGGGTGCTGGACGCGCATCCCGACGTCGACTTCGCGATCACACTCGGCACCCCGGGTCCGCAGGGCGATCACGTCCTGGTCTCCTACGTCCTGGCCAAGCGCGATCGCGAGATCGATGTGGAGTCGCTCAAACGCGCTGTGGGCGAGCATCTGCCGCAGCACATGGTGCCGACGGTTGTCATGTTGTTGGACTCGATTCCGCTCACCCCGATCGGCAAGCTGGATCGGCGGGCGCTACCGGCGCCGGTGTTCACCGTGGGCGAGCGGACATACATCGCACCGCGCAACCAGATCGAGGCCACGTTGGCCGAGGTCTACGCCGAGGTACTCGGCGTATCCGAGGTCAGCATCGACGAGAGCTTCTTCGACCTCGGCGGCAACTCACTCAGTGCCACCAAGGTGGTCGGGCGCGCCAGTGCCGCCCTCGGCGGAAAGATCGGTGTGCGGGAGTTGTTCGCAGCTCCCACCGTTGCCGAACTCGCGCAGCGGCTCTCGTCGGAGACCGGTGTGCGCACGCAGAGGCAGCCACTGGTGGCACGCCCCCGGCCGGTCCGGATCCCGTTGTCGCTGGCTCAGACCCGGATGTGGTTCCTCAACCGGTTCGATCCCGATTCGGTCGCATACAACATCCCGGCGGCGGTCACCCTGGTCGGCGATCTCGACCTGCCTGCACTGCGGCGGGCGATCGCCGATGTGGCGGCCCGACACGAGTCGTTGCGGACCGTCTACCCGGATTCACCGGCCGGACCGCATCAGGTGATCCTGACGCCGGCCCAGGCGACTCCCGAGATCGAGCTCCTGGAGACGACCGAAGAGACGGTCGCCGACACGATGCGTGAATTCGTCTCGCGGGGATTCGACGTGACCACCGCGGTGCCGGTGCGGATCGGCCTGTTGCAGGTCAACCCGACCCGGCACGTGCTGGCCATGGTCATCCATCACGTGGCGGCCGACGGCCAATCGGTGGCACCGTTTGTCGGTGACCTCGCGATGGCCTACGCGGCGCGGTCGCAGGGCGAGAGCCCGCGCTGGACACCGTTGGCGGTGCAGTACGCCGACTACTCGATCTGGCAGCGCGAACTCCTCGGCGACGAGAAGGACCCGAACAGCCTGCTGTCGACGCAGATCGACTTCTGGAAACGCAATCTCGACGGTGTACCCGATCAGCTGGAACTGCCCGCCGATCGTCCGCGTCCACCCGTGCAGTCGCTGCGCGGCAGGCAGCATGCGTTCAGCATCTCGGCGGATCTGCACCGCGGCATGGCGGACCTGGCGCGCACGAGGGGCGCGAGTACCTTCATGGCCTTCCACGCCGCCTACGCCCTGCTTCTGGCCCGCCTGAGCGGCAATACCGACATCACTGTCGGCACACCGATCGGTGGTCGCGGTGAGAGTGAGGTCGAGGGTGTCATCGGCATGTTCGTCAACACGCTGGCGTTGCGGACCGACATCGATCTCGGCCGCAGCTTCAACACACTTCTCGATGCCGTTCGCGACCGGGACGCTGAGGCGTTCTCCCACGCCGACGTGCCTTTCGAGCGTCTGGTGGAGGTCCTCAACCCGGTCCGGTCCACCGCGCATCACCCGATCTTCCAGGTCGGTCTGTCGTTCCAGAACATGGAGCGGTCCAGTCTGGAACTGCCCGGTCTGAGCATCGAACCGGTCGAATTGCCGGACGGTGTCGCCCAATTCGACCTGCAGCTGATCCTGTCCGACAACTATGACGACGCAGGCAGGCCCGCAGGCCTCGACGCGGTGTTCACCTATGCCGACGACCTTTTCGACGCGCAGACGGTCGACACCTTCGCAGGCCGCTTTGTCACCCTTGTCGGTGAGATCGTCGCCGAGCCGTACACCGCCGTCGGTGATCTGCCGATGCTGACGGAGCGAGGGCGTCGGGAGGTGCTGCGGGGTCGCAACAACACCTCGGTGGTGCTGTCTGCAGGAACACTGGCCGCCGCGCTGCAGCAATCGTGGAACGACAACTCGGATCTCGTCGCCATCGAGTGCGACAACGAGCAGGCGGTGACCTACGCTGAACTCCGTTCGCGGGTCAACGCCGTTGCCCGGGTTCTGATCGATCGCGGTGTCGGTCCGGAAACCGTTGTCGGACTGGCCATGCCACGTTCACTCGATCTTGTGGTCGCGATGTACGCGGTCTCGGTGGCAGGTGGCGCATACCTGCCCATCGATCCCGATCATCCCCTCGATCGCATTTCCTACATCATCGACAGCGCGCAGCCGGTGATGGTGCTGGTGGCGGGGGAGCGGCCGTCCGGCCTGCCCGACGCCGTCGAGGTGGTGGATCTGACCGAACTCGACACCTCGTCGGTGTCGGTGGACGAGATCGATGACAATGACCGGTTGGCGCCGTTGCGCCCGGAGAACACCGCCTATGTCATCTACACCTCCGGTTCCACCGGCAGGCCCAAGGGTGTGGCGGTGTCGCATGCGGCAATCGTCAACCAGCTCAACTGGATCACCTCCGAGTTCCGGCTCGGCAATGACGACGCACTGCTGCTGCGCACCC
The DNA here is from genome assembly GCF_059683565.1 of Williamsia sp. Y721. Classification (NCBI taxonomy): domain Bacteria; kingdom Bacillati; phylum Actinomycetota; class Actinomycetes; order Mycobacteriales; family Nocardiaceae; genus Williamsia; species Williamsia sp. Y721. Next base: position 756,860 of record NZ_JCASNH010000001.1, read on the forward strand.
AGGCCACCTTCGACCTCTCGGTCTGGGAGTTCTGGTGGGCCGTGACCGCGGGTGCCCGTCTGGTGGTTGCCGACGCGCAGGGGCATCGGGATCCGGTCTACCTAGCCGGACTCATCGAACGCACCGGCGTGACCACCGTGACCTTTGTGCCCTCACTGCTCGGAGCCTTCCTGTCCGATGCCCGGCCCGAGCATCTGACGTCGCTGAGCCACGTGCTCTGCATCGGTGAGGCGCTGACTCCTGATGTGGTGCACCGGTTCCGGCAGCTGACCGCAGGCACCGGCCCCGTTCCGCAGTTGCACAACCTGTACGGGCCGACGGAGGCCGCGGTCAGTGTCACGCACCAACCGGTGCCCGCGACGATCGGCTCGGTGGTTCCGATCGGTCGCCCCGAGTGGAACACGCAGATCTACGTCCTCGACACCCGGTTGCAGCCGGTGCCGGACGGGGTGACCGGTGAGTTGTACCTCGCCGGTGCCCAACTCGCCCGCGGGTACCAGGGACGCAGTGATCTGTCCTCCGAACGGTTTGTCGCCAATCCGTTCGGCGGCAACGGGACCCGGATGTATCGCTCCGGCGACCTGGCCCGCTGGGTTGCGGTCGCGGGTGAATCGCCCACGCTCGAATACGTCGGGCGCAGCGACTTCCAGGTGAAGGTGCGTGGATTCCGCATCGAACTCGGCGAGATCGAGCGTGTCCTGCTGCAGTCGCCGCAGGTACGGGCCGCAGTCGTGACCGTCCACAGCGACCCGCACGTGGGGGAACAGCTGGTGGCCTACGTGGTGACCGAGGGCGCCGCGGCGCCGGACACCCACGCCGTGTTGGCGGCCGCCGCCGAGGAATTGCCCGCGTACATGGTGCCTGCAGTGGTCGTGCCGCTCGATGAGCTACCGCTGAGCATCAACGGCAAACTCGATCGAAAGGCGTTGCCCGAGCCGGTATTCGCCAGCACCGAGGGATATCAGCCGCCGCGGACACCGGTCGAGGAGATCGTGGCAGGCATTTTCGCCGATCTCGCCGGTGTCGATCTCGTGGGTGTCCACGACAGCTTCTTCGTGCTCGGCGGGAACTCCCTGACCGCAACACGGGTCGTGGCCCAGATCAACGCGGCGGTGGGATCAGATCTTGCTGTCCGTGATCTGTTCGTCGAACCGACGGTCGCCGGCCTCGCGCAGTTGGCCGAGCGGGCCGACGGTGGCCGCGATCGTCCCCCGCTGATCGCCGGACCGCGTCCGGACCGGATACCGCTGTCTCCGGCACAGAGCCGGATGTGGTTCATCAACCAGTTCGACACGGCGTCACCGGCGTACAACATCCCGGCCGCCATCGCGATGTCGGGCGAACTCGACACCGAAGCATTGCGCGCCGCGGTGGCCGATGTGGTGCATCGCCACGAGATCCTGCGAACCCGGTACCCGGACGACGGCCACGGACCACGGCAGCTGATCGTCGACGGCAGCGACCTGCCCGATTCGGCCTCGACCCTCGACATCCACGAGGTCGCCGACGACAACGACCTGCATGCTCGGCTGCGTTCGCTGATCGGCGTCGGATTCGATGTGACCGAGTCGATCCCGGTACGGATCGCGCTGTTGCGGCGCGAGGCGAACGAACACGTATTGGTGATGGTGATCCATCACATCAGCGGCGACGGCTCCTCGGTTGCCCCGTTGGCGCGCGACATCATGGTCGCCTACACCGCCAGAACCGCGGGCAGCGAGCCCAGCTGGGCTCCCTTGCCGGTGCAATACGCCGACTATGCCCTGTGGCAGCGCCGGGTCCTGGGAGACGAAGCCGATCCCGAATCCCTGGCCGCACGTCAGATCGAGTACTGGACAAAGCAACTCGACGGCATCCCCGACGTCATCGACCTGCCACTGGATCGACCCCGTCCGCCGGTGCAGTCCACGGCAGGCGCCTCGTTCGAGTTCGGGCTCGATACGTCGGTGCGTGATGGCCTGCAGCGGGTGGCAATGGATCATCGGGCGACGATGTTCATGGTCTGCCACGCCGCTCTGGCAGTGCTGCTCGCCCGTTCCGGTACCACTGACGACGTCGTCGTCGGGACGGCGATCGCCGGGCGCGGTGAACCCGAACTCGATGATCTGGTGGGCATGTTCGTCAACACCCTGGTGTTGCGGACTGCTGTTGACCCCGGTGAGCGGTTCAGCGATCTGCTGGCCCGGACGCGCAGCACCGACATCGCGGCGTTCACCCATACAGAGATCCCGTTCGAGCGACTGGTCGAACACCTGGCGCCGGAGCGTGAAACGTCGTACGCGCCGCTGTTCCAGGTCGCGCTGGCATTCCAGAACAACGAGCGGGCCGTACTCGAACTGCCGGGCATGCGTGTCTCGGCGCTGGAATCAACAACCCCCACAACCAAGTTCGACCTGCAGCTGACACTGGCCGACACCGTCGACGAGGCCGGAGCAACCGGCCTGTCGGCGCAGTTCACCTACGCAACGGCGCTGTTCGATCCTGAGACGATTGCCGCTCTGGCACAGCGGTTCAGTGCGATCGTGGCGGCCATTGCCGCCAACCCCGACGTCCGGGTCGGGGACATCGACCTCCTCGAGAGCGGGCAGCGGGCTGCCCTCTCGCCGGTGTCCGGGGCTCCGGATGTACCGCCGCGCACCATGATCGAGATCTTCGACGAAGCGGTGGCCGCCCATCCCGACGGAGTCGCCCTGATCTGTGGCGACACATCGCTGACCTACCGTGAACTCGACCGGCGCGCGAGTCGTCATGCCCGGCAGCTCCTCGAACACGGTGTCGGGCCGGGCACGCCGGTGGCGCTGGCGATCGGCCGTTCCATCGAGTCCATGACCGCCTTCTGGGCGATCGTGAAATCAGGTGGGGCAGTTCTGCCGATCGACCCCAACTATCCCCCCGCGCGCATCGAGAACATGATCGTCGACGCGGACGTGACGATCGGTCTGACCACCGGCGACCTGGTCGACAGGCTTCCGCAGCTCACCAAGTGGCTACCGCTGTCTGCCGATTCGGAGTACGGATCCGTCGACACCGATGGTGGGGACGGTCCAGGCGAACCGGTCGCGGTACGGGCGTCGCTGGATGATCTGTCCTATGTGATCTTCACGTCGGGTTCGACCGGCAGGCCCAAGGGTGTCGGCACCACGCACCGCGGACTGGCGAACCTGATCGCCGAGATGGCTCCGCGATTCGAGCTCACGCGGGCATCACGGGTCCTGCACTTCGCGTCCCCGAGCTTTGATGCCTCGATTTTCGAGATCATGATGGCGGTGGCGTCGGCCTCGGCCCAGGTGATCGCACCGTCGACGATCTTCGGTGGACCCGATCTGGCGAGGTTGCTCGCCGAGCACCGGGTGACACACGCATTCGTGACTCCTGCGGCCTTGGCCACCGTGCCCGCCGACGGGCTCGGCGATATCGAGATGATCGCTGTTGCAGGCGATGTCTGTCCTCCCGAGCTGGTCCGGCGCTGGGCGCCCGGACGCTCGATGTTCAACCTGTACGGGCCGTCGGAGGCGACCATCTGGTCGACCTCGACCGGGAAGATGGATGCGGAGCAGCCGGTCACGATCGGTGGGCCGGTCACGGGTGTGCGGGCTCTGGTGGCCGACTCGCGGCTGCAACCGGTGCCGCCGGGCGTGGCAGGCGAACTCTATGTCTCGGGCGCTTCGGTGGGCCGCGGGTATCTGGGCAGGCCAGGCCTGACGGCCGGGCGTTTTGTCGCCGATCCGTTGGGCAAGCCGGGATCTCGCATGTACCGCACCGGTGACGTCGTGCGGTGGAAGCAGGTGTCCACCGGTCGCTTCGAGCTCGAGTTCCTGGGTCGCAGCGACCATCAGGTGAAGGTTCGCGGCTTCCGTATCGAACTCGGTGAGATCGATGCCGCGCTCGGCGATCATCCCGACGTCAGCTTCGCCGTGACCATGGGGCACCGCCATCCGCATACCGGACAGACGGTGTTGGTGGCGTACGTGTATCCGCATCCCGGCCGGAACGTGATGGCTGCCGAGCTCAGTTCGGCTCTGGGAGAACGTCTTCCCGGACACATGGTTCCTTCGTCGATCACGGTGCTGGACTCGGTGCCGTTGACACCTGCGGGCAAGCTGGATCGTCGGGCACTGCCCGAACCGGTCTTCGGTGCGGATTCCGACGCCTATCGGGCGCCGGGTACCGAGATGGAAAAGCGACTCGCAGAGCTGTTCTCCGAGGTCCTGGGTGCCGGTCGCATCGGTGTCGACGACTCGTTCTTCGCGCTCGGCGGCGACAGCATCGTCTCGATCCAGTTGGTGTCGCGGGCCCGATCCGCGGGCATCGTGTTCACTCCGCGCGACGTCTTCGATCGGCGGACGATCGCCGAACTGGCCCAGGTCGCCCAGGTCGCGGCCGATGCACAGATCCAGATGCTCGACGAATTGCCCGGCGGCGGCGTGGGTTCGCTGCCGCTGACCCCGATCATGCGTTGGCTTGTGGAAAGCCGTCGGGAGTACCGCGAGTTCTCGCAGGCAAGCTTCCTCACGCTGCCCGCAGATCCGGGCGCGGACCGATTGCTGGCCGCGGTCGGCGCGGTGCTCGATCGGCACGACGCCCTGCGGTCCCGACTGGTGATCGGCGACGGATCGGCCCGGCTCGAGGTCGGCGCTGTCGGTTCGGTCGACCCACGGTCGGTTCTGACCCGGGTCGAATTCGCCGCTGCGCCGGGAAGCCCCGAGTTCATCGAGATCACCCAGGCCGCGGCCGCCGAGGCGATCGCACGCCTCGATCCGGCGACCGGTTCGATGGTCCAGGTGGTCTGGTTCGATCCTGCCGCCGGCAGTCCGGCCGGTGTCACCGGACGGCTCTACGTGCTGATACACCACCTGGTCGTCGACGGGGTGTCGTGGCGGATCCTGTTGCCCGACCTCGCCGTGGCCTGGGGACAGAGCGAGAACGGCGGCACGCCGCAACTGGGCGAGATCGGCACGTCGCTGCGCGCCTGGGCCACCGCACTCGTCGATTCCGCCCCGCAGCACAGCGACGAGATCGACTACTGGACAACGATCGTCGAGACGGAAGATCCCGTGCTGGGGACCCGTCGCATCGACCCGGAGCGGGATGTGGCCGCGACCATCGAGCGCCTGGACCTCGAGTTCGGCACCGAGGTGACCGAGTCGATGCTCACCGGCGTGAGCGCCACCTACCGCGGTGGTGTGAACGATGCGCTGCTGACCGCGCTGGCAATGGCGGTGCGGGTGTGGCGTTCTCGTCGGGGATCGGACGTCGGCTCAGTCATCATCGACCTCGAAGGTCACGGTCGTGAGGAAGATGCGGTCGGCGGTGCCGACCTCTCCCGTACGGTCGGCTGGTTCACCTCGATGTACCCGCTGGCGCTGGATCTGTCCGGGATCGACGTCGACGACGCGTTCACCGGTGGCCCCGCTGCCGGTGCGGCCATCAAGTCAGTCAAAGAACAGCTGCTCGCGGTCCCGCAGGCCGGAATCGGTTTCGGGCTGCTGGCGTACGGCGGCGATGAGCGGACCCGCGCGATGGCCGACTACCGCGGCGCACAGATCGGATTCAACTACCTCGGTAGGGTTGCGGCCGGACACGACGGCAACACCGACGCAGCAACCGATTTCGGGTGGCAGCGGGCGACCGACGGCGGGCCACTGGGCGGCGCCCAGGACGCGGGGATGGTCGCACCAGCCGTGCTCAGCATCAACGCTGTCACCACCGATCACCCGGATGGTCCACGGCTGTCGGCCTCGCTGGCCTACGCGGGCGGGATCCTGCAGTCCGACGAGGTCCGCGAACTGGGTGACCTGTGGGCGTCGGCCGCGGCTGCTCTGGCGGCACATGACAATTCGCCGGCATCGGGTGGCCTGACTCCGTCCGATGTGCCGTTGGTCCGGATCGCACAGGACGAGATCGAGGCACTCGAGAACGACTTCGCGGCGATCGAGGACATCTGGTCCCTGTCACCGTTGCAGATGGGCATGCTGTTCCACGCCGAGGTCGCCGATCAGCACATCGACATCTACACCGCACAGATCGTCTTCGAGTTGGCAGGCGCGGTGGACACCGAGCGGATGCGGAACGCCGTGCGCGCCCTCATCGACCGAAACCCCAACCTGCGGGTCGGTTTCCGGCACATCGGCGACGGTTCGCCGGTGCAGTTCGTGGCCGCCGGTGTCGAAGCGCCGTGGCAGCTGATCGATCTGGGCGCGGAGTACGGCGACGATGCCGCCGCTGCAGACCGCGAGGCCGATCGACTGCTGTTCGAACATCGCAGCGCCCGGTTCGACATGGCGGCACCACCGCTTGTACGGGTGATGATGCTGCGGATGGGGCCGGACGAGAACGGCGCTGAGCGCTACCGGATGTCGCTGACCAACCATCACATCCTGCTCGACGGCTGGTCGGGGCCGCTGCTGATGGAGCAGCTCTTCGTCCTCTACGCCACCGGAGGCGACGACACCCATCTGCCGCGGACTCGGTCCTACCGTGACTTCCTGGTCTGGCTCGCCGCACGTGATGCCTCCGCGGCGATCTCGTCGTGGCAGCAGGCGCTCGATGGGCTGGATTCGCCGACGCTGTTGGTCGAGGACACCGTGGCGACTGACACCGCGGCCGCCGATGCCGGTGACACCGTGCCGACCGAGTTGGCGCTGGACATCAGTGGGCGCACGTCGAGCGGTCTGGCCGATCTCTCACGCGAGCGCGGTCTGACGATGAACACCCTGGTGCAGGCAGCCTGGGGCATCGTGCTCGCACGCACGTTGGGTACCGACGACGTGGTCTTCGGTGCGACGGTCTCGGGCCGCCCGCCAGAGGTGGCAGGCGTGGAATCGATTCTGGGCCTGTTCATCAACACCATTCCGGTGCGGATCAGGCTGGGCGAACGCGAGACGATCATCGGGCTGCTCGAACGGATCCAGTCCGAGCAGGCCGGTTTGCTCGAAGCCCATCACGTCGGTCTGCCGACCATTCAGCGTTCCGCGGGTCTGCCGGTGCTGTTCGACACGCTGACGGTCTTCGAGTCCTATCCGGTGGACCGGACCCGTCAGCAGGGCGAGTCCGGCATCGATGGCATGTTCATCGCCGGGGCGCAGATCAACGACGCCTCGCATTATCCGGTGACCGTTCTCGCGCAGGCGGATCCGGATCTGGCGCTCACCCTGAAGTACGTCCCGGCCTTGATCTCCGGTGATCGGGCGGAGATACTGGCCAACCGGATCGTGCAGGTGCTCGACACCATCGCGCAGGCGAGCTGGACGCCGGTGCATGAGCTGGACCTGCTGGACCAGGACGAAGTGACTGCGCAATTGCAGACCTGGAACGCCACCGATCGGGAGATCCCCGACCGCACCGCGATGCAGCTGTTCGCCGATCAGGTGAAGGCCACGCCTTCGGCAATCGCCTTCGGGGACAACAGCACCGAACTGACCTTCGCCGAGTTCGACGCGCTGACGAACCGGCGTGCCCGGGCCCTGATCGCTCAGGGCATCGGACCCGACAGCATTGTCGGCGTCGCGATGCAGCGCGGGCTCGAACAGGTGGCGACGGTCTACGGAATCCTCAAAGCAGGCGGGGCGTACCTGCCACTGGACATCGACGGCCCGGACGACCGGTTGCGGACCGTGGTGAGCGATGCCGGCGTGCGTTGCGTCGTCGCAAGCGCTGACCTGCTGAGCCGTGTGCGATCGGCACTGCGCGGTGTTGTCTGCGTGGATCTGACGGCACCCGATCTGCAACCAGCCGATGCGAGTGCGCTCCGGGACACCGAGCGGCGTGGACGCATTCATCCGGAATCGCTTGCGTACGTCCTGTTCACCTCCGGGTCGACCGGTCGCCCCAAGGGTGTCCAGATCACCCAGCGGGCGCTGGTCAACCAATTGCGGTGGATGGCAGCCGAACACGACTTCTCGGCCGACGACATCGTGCTGCACAAGACACCGTTCACCTTCGACGCCTCGGTGTGGGAGATGTTCGCACCGGCACTGGTGGGTGCCCGCACGATTGTGGCCCCACCGCAGGCACATCGGGACGTCGACGAGCTCGTGGCCCTGATCGCCCGCCACGCGGTGACGATCGTGCAGTTCGTGCCATCGGTGCTGGCCGTCTTCTCACAGCAGGCCACACCCGAGACCGTCTCGACACTGCGGCTGGTGTTCAGCGGCGGCGAGGCTCTACCGCTGTCGCTGGCCACACGGGTTGCCGCACTCGCAGAGACGCGAGTGGTCAACCTGTACGGACCCACCGAGGTCACCGTCGACGCCACGTCGCACGTTGCTGCCGACGGTGCCGATGGCCGGACCGACGCTCGCGTCGCGGCCGACATCACGCCGATCGGTGCGCCCGTGTGGAACACCCGGAGCGTGGTGCTCGACCGCTGGTTGCGTCCCTGTGTGGTGGGAGCTGTTGGCGAGCTTTATCTTTCCGGGCAGCAGCTCGCCCGCGGATACCTCGGACGGCCGGATCTGACCGCTGAGCGGTTTGTGCCTGCGGTCCACGGTCCGGCAGGTTCGGTGATGTACCGGACCGGCGACCGGGTGCGGCGGCTACCCGACGGCACCCTCGACTACGTCGGCCGTGTCGATTTCCAGGTGAAGGTGCGCGGCCTGCGTATCGAACTCGAAGAGATCGAAACGGCGTTGGCCCGCCATAACCTGGTCGAGCAGGCCGCCGCGGTCATACACACCGACGGCGGCCGCCAGCGACTCGTCGGATACGTCAGCAGGCGCGCCGGGCACGACGTCGACCCGGCCGCGATACGCGAACACGCCGCGCGAATGTTGGCCTCCTACATGGTGCCCGAGACGATCGTGGTGCTCGACGAGTTCCCGCGTGGACGATCCGGCAAGATCGCCCGCCGCGAATTGCCGTTGCCCGAGGCCGTCTCGACGGCAGGGCGCGCCCCGGAGACCGAGGACGAACGACTGCTCTGCCAGATCGTCGCCGACATCGTCGGACTCGACGAAGTCGGAGCCGATGACTCGTTCTTCGAGCTCGGAGGCGACAGCATCATGGCGATGCAGCTGGTGAGCCGGGCGCGCAGTGCCGGCCTGAAGTTCACCGCCCGGGACGTCCTGGAGTTGCGTACCATCGCCGCACTGGCCGCGGCCGCATCGACAACAACCGCAACAGCATCTGTGGACGAGATCCCGGGAGAGGTTGCCGCTCATACGCGTATCGCACCGTTGAGTCCGGTTGCCGTGAAGATGATCGAACGCGGTGGCGACCACAGCCGGTTCGTGATGCCGATGGTCGTCAACCTGCCCGTGGGTGTGACAGAAGACGACATCGTCGCGACGATGAGTGCGGTGACCGATCAGCACGACGTGCTCCGCTCGCGACTGGACAGCGATGAACGCACCCTGGTGATCGCTCCTGCCGGTGGCGTGGACGTCAGGTCGCTCCTGTCGCGGGTGGAACTCGCCGGTGATGCGCGTCCGGGAGAGCCGGGATACCAAACCGCACTGCGTGATGCGCTGTTTGACGGCGTCGACCGCGTGGATCCCGAGGCCGGGGTCATGCTGCAGTTCGTGTGGCTTGACGCGGGTCCGGACGCCACCGGCCGGTTGCTCATCGTCGCCCACCACCTCGTTGTCGACGCGGTGTCGTGGCGGATCCTGGTCGCCGACATCGCAACTGCGGGTTCGCAGGTCTCTGCCGGTGGGGCAGTGGATCTACCGGATGCCGGCACCACGTGGACCCAGTGGTCCGTCGCACAGCACGCCCAGGCCGGAACTCGCCGCGGTGAGCTGGACCACTGGTCGGCGGTGCTCGGTGGGGAGGACCCGGCTCTGGGTGCACGCCGCCTCGACGTCACCCGGGATCGGGTGGACCTGCAAAGCCGCATGGAGGTCGAGATTCCGGCCGCGATCGTCGAACCGCTGTTGGCGGCGGCAGGCGCCGATGTCACGGTGGCCGACCAGTTGGTCGCCGGACTCGCTGCAGCCGTTGTCGGGTGGCGGCGCGATCGTGGTTACCAGATCACCAACACCCTGCTCACACTCGAGGGTCACGGCAGGCAGGAAGCAGTTGTGCCGGGTGCCGACCTGTCCCGGACCGTCGGCTGGTTCACGTCGATGTTCCCGACCCGGATCGACCTCGACGGCATCAACATCGACGAGCTGTACGCCCGGGCAGAAATCGCCGACGACGTACTCACCCGCACCCGGGAGGCCATGGCGGCCAACCCGGAACGCGGGATCGGGTACGGAATGCTGCGCTATCTCGATACCGAAGGTGCCCAGGTTCTCTCGAGGTTCGCCGACCCGCAGATCGTCTTCAACTACATCGGGACGATCCCCGGCGGCGATGTGCCTGCCGAGGTGGCCCGCGCGCCGTGGTTCCCCGACGTCAACGGTCCGGATCTGGGAAGCGTCGATGACGCCGAGGTGATCGCGCGTGGCAACCGGATGCCGGCGCAGGCCGAGATCGACATCCAGTCGATGGCCACCGCGGGTCCGGACGGGACCGTGGTCCGGGCGTATGTGACCTACCTGCCGGACGTGCTCGAGCGCGACGACCTCGACGAGTTGGTCCAGCATTGGATGCTGGCCCTGCAGGCACTGGCCGAACGCGCCGCCCGCTGACGTGAACGCCTGCTGCCCGTAACCCCTTGTGGATCCTAGGGGTTACGGGCAGCAGGTATCAGAGGCGAAGGCCGCTACGGGCAGGGGGCGGGATGGTTCGCGCCGTATCCGGGATCGAGTGCGTCGAGCGTGAGCCAGATGGCGCGGGGGCTGCTGGTCACCTGCATGTGGTCGACTTTTGCTGCGGCGCAACCGTCCTGGACCCAGACGTTCCGCACGGTATGGCCGGGGGAGGGCACGAGGAAGGCGTTCTCGGCCGGTGTGACCATCATGTCGTCACGCGTTGCGATGGCGACGTACTCGACGCCGGGCCGGGTGTCGCCGCCTCCATTGAGGTCGCTGAGGAAAGGTGACCCCGCCATCTGCTCGACATACGAGGGACCGACTGCGGCGTTGAACAGCTCGATCACCGGGATCCCGAGCAACTGCGCGATGGCACCGAGTCCCTGGTTCAGGTGGAAGCTCGTGCCCTGATTGGTCCCCGCCAGACTGATGAGCGTGTGCACCGCGTTCTGCGCCGGGTTGGCGATGTCGGTGCCGCCCGCATTCTTCAAGTATTCGCGTGCCACCAGGGCGCCCTGCGAATGGCCGATCAGATCGACCTGCGCGGCACCGGTTTGCGTCCGGACCTGTGCGACGAAGCCGGCGAGCGTCTGCGCGGACCGGACCACGGTGTCGCCGCCGACCAGATCGAGAAGGTTCTGGCCGGAGCCCGGAACACTCTTCCCGTAGTTGAGGGCATATACGCAGTAGCCCTCGTCTTTCAGTCTGGGGGCCAGGGTCTTCCACGTGGTGTCCATGTCGGCCCACGTGCCGTGTACGAGAACAACCGGACGAGGGTGCTCTGCGGACGGAACGCACGAAGGATCATTGGCGCCTTGGGGTGATCGCGCAGGCGCGGCCTGCGCAGGCGCGCTCACGCCGACATGGGCGCCGATGCTGAGCAGGACAGCAACAGTCAATGCGCCGATCGGGCGCCGCCAATCACGCATCAATGTGCTACCTCCAGCTGCGATATGTCATCGAAGAATCGGTTGTCCCCACATTTCATGATCGCACGCCGATTATTCGCGCTTGCAACTCCCCCGGTCGCGGATTTGCTGTTGTGCATTTTCCCTGTGAGGGCGCCGCTATTGTCAGTATTCGGCTTCCGCACAAATTTTGGATGACAATCTTTCGCGACGATGCAGTTTTGAAACTGTGAGCGAATTGACACCACGAGCCCGCCGCGTACGTGACCGAAAGCCCTGTGTGTCCGGTACGCGGGGTCGACCACCCGTCCGATCCACCGTGATCGGCTGTCGGCGTCGACTCAGTCGGAGCCGTAGGGCAGGACGCGCTGCTGTCGCTCGGAGAAGAGTTGTCGTGGAGAGTACCGGCCCTTGACGGGGTCCCAGGCCCGCGCGGGCACCCAGAAAAGCCGGTGGAGCAGTCGCATCGTGCGCACGTTTGCCCACGACCGCTTCGCCGCCTCGGGCATGCCGCGGGCTTCCAAGGTGGCCGGCATATACGCGGTGAACTGCCGATAGATGGCGGTGCTCGACAGCATGCGCCGCCCAGAGGCGCCGATCTCCATGTTCGGGATGAACACGCTGCGCTGGCCGGTCTCCTTGGTACACAACGTGATATCGAGGTCGTCGAAGATTCCGTCCTGTTCGAGCAGGATCGGCCGGATCTTTTCCCAGGTCGTGCGGCGGATTGCCATGTTGGCCCCGAAGAGCGACGGTATGTCGCCACCATTGCGGTCGGCATTCGACATCGCCAGCTTGACGAGACGCCGGTGAAGCCACTGCAGTGGCATGTCGTACTGGTCGAAGAGCCCGGTTCCGGCTCCGACGGTCTCGTCGGCGCGGGCGAAGAAGTCCCGGACCGCGGCCGCCCATCCGGGCTTGGCACGGGTGTCTGCGTCGAGGCGGCCGATGATGTCACTGGTGACATCGTCGAAGCCCGCATTTCGTGCGGCGATCACACCCCGCCTGGTCTCTTTGACGACCCGCAGCTGCGGGATCTGCTCGCAGAACGAGGCGGCGATCGCTGCGGTGTCATCGGTCGAATTGTTGTCGACGACGATGATCTCGTCGAGTTCGTCGAGCTCGGTTTTCAGCGAGTCCAATAACCAGCCGATTGTCTCGGCCTCGTTGTAGGCGGGTATTACCAGTGACATCGTCGGTTTATGCATTGGAGTCCAGTGTGCCTGAATATTGAACGCGAAGACAAAGCAGTATCAATGACAGGCTTTTCTCAGGTAGAAATGTTCATTGGACCCAGACGGGTGCAGAATCCGACTGCTGCGCGCAGTTATCGGGTGTTTTCCGGGCCGGCTGTGTTGCTGGGATGCCAAACCCGGCGAGCAGGCCCGCATAGTGTTTGGGTCGCGGGGGCGCCCATTCGCCGACACCCGCCGGCGCCATGCCGAGGGTGATCAACGACTGCAGGAACGCTGTCCCGGCGGCGACTCCGTCGATCACCGGTAGCCCGATTTTTGCGCTGATGGTCTTGGCCAGGTCTGCCATTCCAGCGCACCCGAGCAGGATTGCGTCGCAGCCATCGGCCTCGGCGGCCGAGCGGCAGGCCTCGATGAGGATCGCGGCGGTCTCAGGGTTGGATTCGAGCTCCAGTACCGGGATCTCGCACGCGTGGAACCCGATGCAGTGCTTGCTCATCCCGTATCTTTCGGCCAGTTCCTCGGCCCGGCCGATCGTCCGGCCCAATGTGGTGACCACAGAGAATCGCCGCCCCAACATCGACGCCGCATGCATACCGGCCTCGGCGATCCCGAGTACCGGACCCGACGAGACTTCTCGCGCCGCATCAAGCCCGGGGTCACCGAAACAGGCCAGCAGATACCCGTCCGCGCGGCGGTCACTGCGTTCGGACGTCAGGATTGCCTCGAGCACACCGGGTACCGCGAGTGCCTCGTCGTAGTGCGACTCGATCGAGGCGGGCCCCATCGTCGAGGTGAGCGGCACGATCTCCGTTCCGGGCCCGGCCACCGATCGTGCGGCGGTGGCGATCTGGTCGGTCATCGACGCCGTCGTGTTCGGGTTGATCACGCAGATGCGCATTGCTTCATGCTCCTCGCTACACCGATGATGTGGCCTTTTGGCGACCGCGACCTGCGGGTTTGTTCGCCAGAAGGCCACATCATCGGAGGGCTCAGGCCTCGACCGGGGCCGGGCGGGTTCCGTAGATCAGGTGCTGCGGCAGGTACTTCATCCCCGCCATGTACAGGACGAATCCGATGGCGGCGCCGATGAACCACGTGAAACTCGCCTGATATGCGGTACCCCAGATCACAACACCGATCGGGACCAGTGCAGCGATGACCGTGGATACGACCGCCACCGGGTTGACGCCCCCGCGGAAGTAATACTGCGAGTTCTCGTCCATCGTGAACAGATCGTCGACGTCGATCTTCTGCTTCTTGATGAGATAGAAGTCTGCGATGAGGATGCCGAACAGCGGTCCGATCACCGCACCGAGCGTGTCCAGCGTGTAGTGGATCGCGTCCGGATTGTTGTAGAGGTTCCACGGCGTGATCAGGATCGAGCCGACCGCGGCGATCATGCCGCCGGTGCGCCAGGTGATCTTGGTCGGTGCCACATTCGAGAAGTCGAATGCGGGGGAGACGAAGTTGGCCACGATGTTGATGCCGATGGTCGCGATGGCAAAGGTGAGCACACCGAGCACCGCCGCTGTGGTGTTGTCGATCTTGTCCACGATGTGGACCGGGTCGGTGATGATGTTGCCTGCGTCGTCCTTGCCGATCACGGTGGCACCGGCAGAAACCGTGCACACCACCAGGATCGAGAAGAACAGGAAGTTCACGGGCAGGCCCCAGAAGTTGCCCTTCTTGACCTCGCTGAACGACTTGCCGTACCGCGAGAAGTCGCCGAAGTTGAGCATCGGACCCGAGAAGTACGACACCACAAGGGCTATCGCCGAGATGAGGGCGGTGATGGAAGCCCAGCCGGTCTTGGATTCACCCACCGAGAGGTCGAAGCTGACGTTGTCCCAGCCGGCTTTCCAGATCAGGTAGCCGGCCAAGATGACCATGACGACGTAGACGGCGGGACCGCAGAAGTCGATGAACTTGCGGATCGTTTCCATGCCGTTCCAGAAGACGACCGCCTGCAGTACCCACATGAGCATGAAGCCGGCCCAGCCGAGCGGCGAGAGTCCGAGGAAGGACATGTCGCCGCTCTCGCTGTACTTGTCGAGTGAGGGCCAGAACTTGAGGGCCAGCAATCCGAAAGCCACTGAGGCCAAGTATGTTTGGATGCCGTACCAGGCGACTGCGATGAGACCGCGAATGATGGCGGGAACATTGGCGCCGCGGACACCGAAAGCGATGCGGGTGGTCACCGGATAAGGAACCCCGGCCTGCTGAGAGGGTTTGGCGACCAGATTGCACAGCAGGTTGACGATCACGATGCCGATGACCAAGGCGACCAGCACCTGCCACGCGGCAATGCCGAGGGCAAACAGGCTGCCCGCGAACACGTATCCGCCGACGCTGTGCACATCGGACATCCAGAACGCGAAGATGTTGTACCAGGTCCAGGTCTGATTCCGCAGCGGAGCCAGATCCTCGTTGGTCAACCGCTGGTCGTAGCTGAGCTTGATGACGCTCTCGCCGGCGGCATTGTGATGATTTGTCGGGACCTCTGAATCGGGGGATTGAACATCGGTCATGGGCATTCCTTCGGCGTCGGAACGGAACCTGGATTCGGGCTCCTCGTGGGACTGAAGAAAACCTAAGATCGCGATATTTCCCGGGGATTACGTGCGTAACAATTAGCGCGGGTCTGGCCCAGGGAAGTGGATATATTCCGCGAGGGGCTGTGGATTGACCGCGCTCGTCTGGCGTTCAGACCATCATCGCAGAGGAGGCCACGTAGTTCCGGTGCGTTCGGGCGCTACGTGGGTGTGGATTCTTCGTGGGCGACGTTCAGTTCGGCGGCAGTTTCGATGATCACCGATTCGAGGCGCCGATGATGTTCTTGCGCAACGGCAACAAGCTCGATGGCATCGCGCCGGGCCATGGCGTTGATCATCTTCTCGTGGTCGCTGTGCAGCTGAAGCTGGGTGGGGCCGGTCGCCCGCTGCATCACCTGGAACGGTTCGGTGATGTCCCAGGTGGAGTCGAACATGTTGAGTAGTCGATGCATTCCGCAGGGGCCGACCAGCGCTTGATGGAAACGGCGTGAATGCACGTGATAGGCCTTGCGGTCGCCGGCGATGGTGGCCTCTTGTAGCGCCCGGTGTTCGGAGCGGGCGCGGTCGAGGTCGGCCTCTGTGGCCACCGCGCAGGCCCGGGTCAGCGCGGCCTGTTCG
Organism: Williamsia sp. Y721; assembly: GCF_059683565.1. Classification (NCBI taxonomy): domain Bacteria; kingdom Bacillati; phylum Actinomycetota; class Actinomycetes; order Mycobacteriales; family Nocardiaceae; genus Williamsia; species Williamsia sp. Y721. The sequence goes on from NZ_JCASNH010000001.1 coordinate 772,771, forward strand.
AGCACGCCACGCACGAAGTAGATCTCTCGGAGTTCGGTCAGCGTCAGCTGTGCGACGTAGTATCCGCCGCCCGTCTGGTGACCCACCAGGCCCTCGCCGACAAGGGTTTTCAGGGCCTCTCGCACCGGTATCGCGCTCACGCCGAACAATTCGGCGACACTGCCCACCGGGATCGGCGACCCGGGGGCGGCGCTGCCGTCGAGGATGACGCGGCGCAGTTCATCGAACACACTGGCCTGTGCGCTGCCCGCGAGTTCACCGTTCAGATAGCTGATCAATGGACGAATCGGTGGTTGTGATGGCAAGGCGACCTCTGTGGGTGGACGGTCGGGGCGGGGGGTATCGGTGGATTCTAAGCGCCGATGACACAGTTGGCTTCTCGACCGTGCCCGCCCCGACCGGACCCGTCAGCCCAGGAGCCAGTCGTTGGGTGAGAAGAGCTCGCAGTGCAATCGCCCTGATGCCACACCGCGGGCGAGGAGCTGGCCTCGGATCGCCTGGACGAAACCGTTGTTCCCGCAGAGGAAGAACTCTGCGTCCTCATCGAATGTGATGGTGTCGACCTGCATCAAACCATGGTGGATCGACGGCGCGTCTTGGCCGGGGATCTCGTACCAGACGTCGAGGCTGCCGTCGGTGAGTTCGCCGATCAGCTCACGCTGGCGCTGCCGCAACGGATGCGCGTCCGGCGACTTGTCGGCGTGTAGGGCTTGTACCCGGCAGCCCGGGGCATGCGCCGCGAGGTGTTCGAGGATGCCGACCATCGGCGTGATCCCGATGCCCGCGGAGATCAGGACCAGCGGCCGCGAACCGACACTGGCGACGGGGAGATCGCCGAACGGGATGCTGACGTCCAGTAGGTCACCGACGGCCACATGCGCGGCGATGTGTGTCGACACCTCTCCGGCGGGTGCGTCGGCGGTCGCGGCAACAGGGCGGACGGCGAACGTGAGCTCACCGGACCCGGGCGTGTTGATCAGGCTGTACTGGCGGATCTGCCGAGCGCCGTCGGCAAGTGTTGTACCAACCGAGATGTATTGTCCCGGAAGGAAGTCCGGAAATGTCCCGTCGGTGGCGGCGACGGTGAGCACGACCGTCCCGGAGGGATCGTCCGCCCTTGCGGTGACACGCGCGCGGCGGAAGACATCGCCGTCCCCGACCCCCGCGCCCGCGTAGAGGCGATGTTCGAGGTCGATCAGGGTGTTCGCCATCAACCAGTAGACCCGGTCCCACGCGGCCGCGACGTCGGCGGTGACGGTCTCGGCCCCGAGGACCTCGACGATTGCGGCGAACAGATGGGTGTGAACCAGCGGGTACTGGTCGGCCGTCACCCCGAGCGATGCGTGCTTGTGTCCGATCCGGCTGAGCAGTTCCGCGGGATCCTCCAACGCCGGATCGATGAGGTGCGTCGCGTACGTGGCAATGGATGCGGCCAGCGCGCGCTGCTGGGTGCCCTGGGCCTGATTGGACCGATTGAACAGATTGCGGAGCAATTCGGGGTGGTCGGCGAACAGGCGCCGGTAGAACTCGGTGGTGATGGCATCGATGTTCGCGCCGACCAGCGGCAGCGTCGCGGCGATCATCTCCGCGTGATGCGGTTCGAGGGTCTGTGCCCGGGTTGCGGTGAGCCGCTCTGGGGCAGGTGTGGATGCGGTAGTGGTCATGGATGTGTCCTCTCGGTGGGTGACAACAGTTGTTCGGCGGAAGGGTGGGGAAGCCGGATGAGGGGGAGAAGCGGTATCTGCGTGCCTTTGACCAGATCGCTGACGACGTGCTGGTCGAGGGCGGCGTAGAACGCTTCCTTGGCGTCGGCGAGCGCACGCCGCAGGCGACAGGCAGGCAGGAGCGGGCAGGGGTTGTCCCCGGCGCAGTCGACGACCTCGTTGTCGCCTTCGAGCTGGCGGATCAGTCGACCGACCGAGGCATGGCGACCGGCGTCGGTCAGGGAGAGCCCGCCGCGCCTGCCCCGTTGCGAGTGGACCAGGCCGAGATCGACGAGTCGGGCCACGGCTTTCGCGACGTGATTCTCAGAAGCGGCAACGCTGTGCGCAATTGCGCCGGTGGTGACCCGATGGCCGTCTTCCTCGGCCGCGGCGAGCAGCATCATCGCCCGCAGACCGAGGTCGGTGAATCGGGTCAGCTGCATACGACTCACCGTAGTAATTGCGCATCCCGGATGCGCATTTTATCGATGTGTGGTCAAACACCATGTGACGTGCGGTTTTTGTACCTGCGGTTACGCGGTGAGCTTTGGCAAATCCGGGACCTTCGACCTACCCGGGAGGCGGAGTTCGACCCGAGTGTGTGGCGTTCGGTTACGCCGGGGTGACCCAGGTGGTGATGTCGCAGTGGACCACTTCGACCCCGTAGGTGTCGGTGATCGCGATGTCGACGACCACGTCGCGGCCCTCGGTGATGGTGGCGAAGTCGAGTGGTTCGCGCAGGGTCGCAACGGCCCGTAAGCCGGTAGTGGCCTTCTTCAGGTACTGGCTGGTCATCGCTTTCGGGATCCAGCGGTGTGTCGATGGGACGGTGGCCTCCATGAGCATGCCCATCGCGGTCTCGGCCAGGTTGCACGCGGCGATGGCATGGAAGGTGCCCAGATGGTTCCGGATGCCGTACCACTTGGGGGCGGTGACCTCGCATCGTCCGGGTTCCATGGTTTTGACATACGGCAGGATCGTCGCGAAATACGGAACGCGGAAGCAGATCCCCACCGAGAAGAGCGCTGAGCCCAGACGTCCGGCAGGCAGCTTCTGGCGCAGGCGGTAGGTGGGGCTGACGGAACTGTGTGTGGACGGCATGAGCTCGATATTACCGATCGGTAAGTTAGCGTCGGTACGAGCAGCCTTCAGCGGGGTTCGCATCCGCCGCCATAGCCGGTTGGTCATCCAGTTCGGATCGAGCCCGACTGCGCCCCACGTTGAAGTCCATGCCGTTCTGTTCGTCCGATACATCGGCGGCGATGTTGCGCAGTACACACCTGCGGAGGTCATCGGGAAGCCCGAGCAGCGCGCCGGTCGCGTCGGGGGAGAGCGTCGACAAGTAGTAGCCGTCGATCTTGCCGGTGCGTTCGAAGCGGTCGACATTGGCCTGCGCGACGCGAAGGTCGGGGTTGTAGATGGCGAACGCCAACACTCCGGCGATCGTGAGGATGCCGATGGTCCGAACCAATTGACGAGTGCCGAGTCCGGCACCTGCCACGATCAAGGCCAGGAGTACTGCGCCGAGCCACAATTCAGTTGCCAGCACGCCGACTCGCAGGCGGGTGGCGCCGAAGGCGTCCATGTACAGGTTCATGCGATGCAGAGCCGAGACCACCACGGCCAGCGCTGACAGGCACAGTCCGCCGAGGATCACTCGGACCAGGAATCTGCCCGCGGGTGTGCTCCGGTCGGCACGTTGCCAGGCCACCGACACGACCACGATGGTCAGGGCCGTCACGGCAAAGAGCTGCCAGAAGCCGGAACGTGCATAGGCGGCATACGTGAGCCCTGCGGTCTTCTGGACGTAGTCGTCGCCACCGAACATGGCGCGGGTCTGGGTGATCAGGAATGCGATGTACAGGAACAGAACCGTGCCGGTCGGTACCGCCCACATCCAGGCTTCGGTCGCTTTCGTGGATACCCGATCACGAAGACGTGGGTGACCAAACCGTGCGTAGCAGCCGATGGCGGTGAAGATGCCGACGAACACCCCGCCGACAACGTTCGACCGGACGTCGACCTCACCGATGTCGGGGACGACCTTGCTGATCAACGACCCGAATGTCGCGTCCGCACCGGCGAACAACGCACCGAAGACAACCAGCAGCAGCAGCGTCACCGTGACGACCTTGAGGATCGCACCGAAGTTCTTGGTCGACGTCCTGGTCACATACGTCGCAGAGGTTCCTCGGAACACCCACCCGATTGCCCGGGGGAACAAAATGATCGGTGCGAACACGGTGAAGATCATGTCGCGGATCGTCCGGCCACCGATCAGCAGCGCGCCGGTGGCAACCATCGCGGTCGCGATACAGACCAGTGCCAACCATTCGGCGCTTCGCCAACCGGCGACCAGCAACAGTGCGACGATGCCGAGCGCGGTGAGTAGTTGGGACGGGGTTGGCCGCTCCGGGGAGCCCGCGAACACTGCAGCCAGTGCCACGACGCCGGTGGCGGCGATGCCGATCGCCGCGACCGTCGTCGGCATCGAGGCCATGGCGACAACGGTGGCAACAAACACCGCGGCAAGCACTTTCGGTGGGGCGCCGACAGGAAGTCGTGGCGAGATGGTCGGCCACGGAGAGCGGTCGGGCCGTACTTCTTCGTGCCTCGGCTTCTTGACCAACGACACGGACGGGCCTAGTGGACGGGCGATTTCGGGCATGGGGCAGCCCCTCTCGGTGATGGTGTGAAATAGCGGTGAACAGGTGCGCAGTGGTCAGGCAGCTGCGCGCACTGGCAGGCGGATCCGGATCCGGCATCCGCCCGGATCGTCGACGACACCGATGTCGCCGGCATGTAGGTTGACCACCCATTGGGCGATCGCCAGGCCCAATCCGGTTCCGCCGTCGCGCGTTCCGCCACGGGTGAATCGGTCGAAGATCCGGCTGCGCTCGGCAGGGGCGATTCCCGGTCCCTGGTCGACCACGTCGATGACGACGGTGTCGCCGTCCGACCGGGCGGTCACCAGTACCTGGCCGTCAATCGGGGAGTGGCGGGCGGCGTTGTCGAGCAGATTTGCGAGTACCTGATGCAGACGCGCCTCGTCGGCCTCGACGTACAGGGTGGGCGGTATCTCGACCACGAAGTCGATTCCCGGTTTCGATCGCAGTCGACACTCACCGACCGCGGCGACGACGAAGCGGTGGAGGTCCACCCGGTGGCAGTCGAGTGGCGTGACACCTCCCTCGACCCTGGACAGGTCCAACAACTCGTTGATCAGCCGGCCCAGCCGGTCGGTCTGGCTGAGTGCCATCTCGAGCGTGTGGGGATCAGGTGTACTCACGCCGTCGACCAGGTTCTCGAGGACGGCATGTAACGCCGCGACCGGTGTCCGGAGCTCGTGTGCGACATTTCCGATCACCTCCCGGCGGTATTTGTCCTCATGGGCGAGGTCGTCGGCCATCTGGTTGAAGGCGTCGGCCAGGGTGCCGATCTCATCCCTGGAGGTGGCGCGGACCCGGACGCTGTAGTCGCCGCCCGACATCCGGCGTGCGGCTCTGGTCATCTCGCGCAATGGTGAGGTCATGCCGTGGGCGAGGACATAGGTCACCACGAACGCGACCACCATCGCCGTCAGCAACGCGTATCGGAACTGCCACTGAGCTGTCACCCAGAACGAGACGCTGGAGGTGAACAGGGCACCGCCGACGACGATCGCGGTCTTGAACTTGAAGGACTGGATCGCATCCAGAGGTCGGGGCAACCGCAGGCGGGGCACCGAGACGGTCATCGTCGCTCGCCACCGAGGGCATAGCCGACGCCGTGGACGGTACGAATGTGATGGGCGCCGACCTTCTGGCGCAATGACCGCACGTGCGAATCGACGGTGCGCGTTTCGCCGGCGCCCGGCCAGTGCCAGACCGACTCGAGGAGTTGCCCGCGACTCAAGACCGCACCGGGTCGGTCCGCCAGCGAGACCAACAGGTCGAACTCCGTCCGGGTCAGGTGCACGGGTTCGCCTGCGACCCGGACCTCCCGGGCGGAGTGATCGATCCGGAGCTCACCGAGTGTCTGAACCTGTCGCTGCGGGTCGACCGGTTCCGCCTCCGCCGATCCCGGATCCGCCGAACCGTAGCGTTCGACCCGACGGAGCAACGCTCGCGTGCGGGCCACGAGCTCGCGCATCGAAAACGGCTTCGACAGGTAGTCATCGGCGCCGACACCCAAACCGATCACCAGATCGGTCTCCCCTGACCGGGCGGTCAGCATGAGTACCGGGGTGGGGGAGTGCGCCTGAATCCGCCTGCAGACCTCGAGGCCGTCCATGCCGGGCAGCATCAGATCGAGGATCACCACGTCGGGGCAGATGTTGCGGTGCTCTTCGACTGCCATCGGGCCGGTGTCCGCGGTGGCGACGTCAAACCCCTCTGCGCGCAGCCGCTCGGTGATGGCCTGCCGGATCAACGGTTCGTCGTCGACAACCAAGACAGAGGGCAAGCAGTTGTCCGGTCGGGCTTCGCTACGCTGCGTCTGCGGTGGGTCGGCGGTCATGGAAGTGACACTAGGCCGGGGTTGTACAGGCACTGCGGAGAAGTTGTGAAGAAGCTGTGAAGACCCGGGCGCAAGGCAGATGGCGGCCTCGACCGGACGAATTTGGTCCTGAGCCGGATCTATTGCATACTTGTCGGGTTGCCTTGATTGGCAGTGCGGCCCTGTATGTCCCGGCTGGAAGCTTTCATGCGTCCAACCAGCTACAGAGCGCCTGTCGACCGAAGAGCATCACCGGACGAACTAAGCGGCTTGCGAACTGGTTCGAGCTTCCGTTGTGGTGCACAACAAGCAAAGATAGACCCGAGTTCAGATAGATGCAGTCGGATACAAGCGGTAAGCGCATGCGCATAAGTGTGTGTAGCCACCGCGACACACCCGAGTGCGTGGACCGGAGGCCCGCAAGATTGGGCGCAGTACGACGACTCGTGCAAGCGAGTTTTGAACAATGACAGATGAACAGCGTCGATCACCACCGTGAGGTAATGGTCACGAGGATGCGACCACAGTCGTATCCACGAGGTGTTCATCTGTGCAGCCGAAAATGACGGAAGAGGACACAGCGTGGCGGGACAAAAGATCCGCATCCGGCTCAAGGCCTATGACCACGAGGCGATCGACGCGTCGGCGCGCAAGATCGTGGAGACCGTGACCCGTACGGGTGCACGTGTCGTTGGCCCGGTGCCGTTGCCCACCGAAAAGAACGTGTATTGCGTCATCCGCTCGCCGCACAAGTACAAGGACTCGCGCGAGCACTTCGAGATGCGTACACACAAGCGACTGATCGACATCCTCGATCCCACGCCGAAGACCGTTGACGCCTTGATGCGTATCGATCTGCCGGCCAGCGTCGACGTCAACATCCAGTGAGTGGCGGGATTTAACAGATGACTCAGACAAATGTGAAGGGAATCCTGGGCACCAAGCTCGGGATGACCCAGGTATTCGACGAGGACAACCGGGTGATCCCGGTGACCGTCGTCAAGGCGGGACCGAACGTGGTCACGCAGATCCGCACCGAGGAGACCGACGGCTACACCGCCGTGCAGCTCGCCTACGGCGCCATCGACCCGCGCAAGGTCACCAAGCCGGTTGCCGGTCAGTTTGCCAAGGCCGGGGTCACCCCGCGCCGGCATGTTGCCGAGATCCGCGTCCACGACGTTTCGCCGTACACGGTCGGACAGGAACTGACGGCGGAGATCTTCGCCGACGGTGCCCTCGTCGACGTGACCGGAACCTCCAAGGGCAAGGGCTTCGCCGGTGTCATGAAGCGTCACGGCTTCAAGGGCCTGGGCGCCAGCCACGGCGTGCACCGCGTGCACCGCTCACCCGGTTCCATCGGTGGCTGCGCAACCCCCGGTCGCGTGTTCAAGGGCATGCGGATGGCCGGTCGGATGGGTAATGACAAGGTCACCACCCAGAACCTGAAGGTCCACAAGGTGGACGCTGAATCGGGCCTGCTGCTGATCAAGGGAGCGATCCCGGGTCGCAAGGGCGCGGTTGTCATCGTCCGTGACGCCATGAAGGGTGGTGCGAGCTAATGACTGTCAACACCGAGAAGCAGCAGACCCGCACGGTCGATGTGAAGAGCTTCGGTGGCAAGACCGACGGAACCGTCGAACTGCCCGCCGCGATCTTCGATGCGCCTGCGAACATCTCGCTGCTGCACCAGGTCGTCGTCGCCCAGCTGGGTGCTGCACGCCAGGGCACGCACTCCACCAAGACGCGGGCCGAGGTCCGCGGTGGTGGCGCAAAGCCTTACCGCCAGAAGGGAACCGGTCGCGCTCGTCAGGGCTCGACCCGCGCCCCTCAGTTCGCCGGTGGTGGCATCGTCCACGGCCCGCAGCCGCGTGACTACAGCCAGCGCACCCCCAAGAAGATGAAGGCAGCCGCCCTGCGCGGAGCCCTCTCCGACCGGGCACGCAACGAGCGCATCCACGTGATCACCGAACTGGTTGCCGGGCAGGCCCCGTCGACCAAGACGGCACGGCTGTTCCTCGAAGAGTTGTCTGATCGTCGGAAGTTCCTGTTGGTGGTCGGCCGTGAGGACACCGCTGCATGGAAGAGCGTTGCGAACCTGCAGCATGTGCTGCCGATCGCTCCGGATCAGCTGAACACCTACGACGTCCTCGACGCCGATGAGGTTGTCTTCAGCCGCGAAGCCCTTGGCACCTTCATTGCTGGTGCGAACAAAGACGAGAAGGAGGCCTGAGTTTCATGACTGTTCAGGCAAACCCCCGTGACATCATTCTGGCCCCGGTGATCTCCGAGAAGTCCTACGGACTGATCGAGGACAACGTGTACACGTTCTTCGTGCACCCGGAGTCGAACAAGACCCAGATCAAGATCGCCATCGAAGAAATCTTCGACGTGCAGGTCACGAGCGTGAACACCGCCAACCGTCAGGGTAAGCGCAAGCGGACCAAGTACGGCTACGGCAAGCGCAAGGACACCAAGCGCGCGATCGTGACCCTGGCCGCCGACAGTAAGCCCATCGAGATCTTCGGAGGCCCGGTCGGCTGACGCCGCTCGGACTCAGAAGAAGTAGAGGACAAGAAGACTCATGGCAATTCGTAAGTACAAGCCGACGACCCCCGGTCGTCGTGGCTCGTCTGGCGCAGACTTCGCCGAGGTGACTCGTAGTACTCCGGAAAAGTCACTCGTTCGTCCGTTGCACAGCACCGGTGGACGAAACGCGCACGGTCGCATCACGACCCGTCACCGGGGTGGTGGCCACAAGCGGGCCTACCGTCTCATCGACTTTCGTCGTAACGACAAAGACGGCATCAACGCAAAGGTCGCTCACATCGAGTACGACCCCAACCGCACTGCGCGGATCGCGTTGCTGCACTTCGTCGATGGCGAAAAGCGTTACATCATCGCGCCCAAGGGCCTGAAGCAGTTCGACGTGGTCGAGAGCGGTCCTACCGCCGACATCAAGCCGGGCAACAACCTGCCGTTGCGCAACATCCCGACCGGTACCCAGATCCACGCTGTGGAACTGCGTCCGGGCGGCGGAGCCAAGTTGGTCCGTTCTGCCGGAGCCGGCGCGCAGCTGCTCGGTAAAGAAGGCGCCTACGCCACCGTGCGTCTGCCTTCCGGTGAAATCCGTCGAGTCGACGTGCGCTGCCGCGCAACCGTCGGCGAGGTGGGCAACGCCGAGCAGAGCAACATCAACTGGGGCAAGGCCGGCCGTATGCGCTGGAAGGGCAAGCGCCCAACCGTCCGTGGTGTCGTCATGAACCCGGTCGACCACCCGCACGGTGGTGGTGAGGGTAAGACCTCCGGTGGTCGCCACCCGGTCAGCCCGTGGGGCAAGCCCGAGGGCCGCACCCGCAAGAACAAGCCGAGCGACAAGCTCATCGTCCGCCGCCGCCGCACCGGCAAGAACAAGCGATAACCCAGGAGGGAGTTAGAGAATGCCACGCAGCCTCAAGAAAGGCCCGTTCGTCGACGACCACCTGTTGGGCAAGGTCGATGTTCAGAACGAAAAGGGCACCAAGCAGGTCATCAAGACCTGGTCCCGTCGGTCCACCATCATTCCGGACTTCATCGGACACACTTTCGCCGTCCACGACGGTCGCAAGCACGTCCCGGTGTTCGTCTCGGATTCGATGGTCGGGCACAAGCTCGGCGAGTTCGCGCCGACGCGCACCTTCAAGGGACACATCAAAGACGACCGGAAAGCGAAGCGTCGGTAGATGAGTACTGAAACAACCAATCCGACCGCCAAGGCCACCGCTCGTTTCGTGCGTGTGACCCCCATGAAGGCGCGTCGAGTCATCGATCTGGTTCGCGGCAAGAACGTGGACGAGGCCCTCGACATCCTGCAGTTCGCGCCCCAGGCAGCGAGCGAGCCGGTGGCGAAGGTGCTTGCCAGCGCCGTTGCCAACGCCGAGAACAACCTCGACCTCGACCGTCGCACCCTCGTGGTGTCACAGGCGTTCGCCGACGAGGGACCGACCATGAAGCGTTTCCGTCCGCGTGCCCAAGGGCGTGCGTTCCGGATCCGTAAGCGGACCAGCCACATCACCGTCGTCGTCGAGAGCATCGCCGACAAGGGTGCGGCGACCAGCCGCAGCCGCCGGAAGGGAGCTCAGTAGTGGGCCAGAAGATCAACCCGCACGGCTTCCGTCTCGGTATCACCACGGACTGGAAGTCCCGTTGGTACGCAGACAAGCAGTACGCGGAGTACGTGAAAGAGGATGTTGCCATCCGCAAGCTCCTGGCCACCGGCCTCGAGCGTGCAGGCATCGCCAAGGTGGAGATCGAACGCACCCGTGACCGGGTTCGCGTCGACATCCACACCGCCCGTCCGGGCATCGTCATCGGTCGCCGCGGCGCCGAGGCAGACCGGATCCGTGGCGACCTGGAGAAGCTGTCCGGCAAGCAGGTGCAGCTGAACATCCTCGAGGTCAAGAACGCCGAGTCGGAAGCTCAGCTGGTGGCACAGGGTGTCGCCGAGCAGCTCAGCAACCGCGTGGCATTCCGCCGGGCAATGCGTAAGGCCATCCAGTCGGCCATGCGTCAGCCCAACGTCAAGGGAATCCGGGTCCAGTGCTCGGGTCGCCTCGGCGGTGCGGAGATGAGCCGTAGCGAGTTCTACCGCGAAGGTCGTGTGCCGCTGCACACCCTGCGCGCTGACATCGACTACGGCCTCTACGAGGCCAAGACAACCTTCGGCCGTATCGGCGTGAAGGTGTGGATCTACAAGGGCGACATCGTCGGTGGCAAGCGCGAGGCTCTGTCCTCGGCTGCTGCTCCGAGCGAAGACCGTCGTCCGCGTCGCCCCGCACGTCCGAAGCGGAGCGGTTCGTCGGGCACCACCGCGACCAGCACCGAAGCAGGGCGTGCGGCAACCGCCGGTACTTCTGCGGCTGCTGACGCTCCAGCGACAACGCCTGCCCCCGCGCAGGCTGAGAACCAGGAGGGCTGAGGCATGTTGATCCCTCGTCGGGTCAAGCACCGCAAGCAGCACCACCCCAGCCTGAAAGGTCAGGCCTCGGGCGGAACCAAGGTGACGTTCGGTGACTACGGCATCCAGGCACTGGAGAGCGCGTACATCACCAACCGTCAGATCGAGTCAGCTCGTATTGCCATCAACCGGCATATCAAGCGTGGCGGCAAGGTGTGGATCAACATCTTCCCCGACCGCCCGTTGACGAAGAAGCCTGCCGAAACCCGCATGGGTTCCGGTAAGGGTTCACCCGAGTGGTGGGTCGCCCCGGTCAAGCCGGGTCGCATCCTCTTCGAGATGAGCTACCCCAGTGAGGAGACTGCTCGCGAGGCCCTGCGCCGCGCGCAGCACAAGCTCCCGATCAAAACCCGCATCGTGACCAGGGAGGAGCTGTTCTGATGAGTATCGGAATCGCCGCCGCCGAGCTCCGCGAGCTCAGTGACGAAGAACTGGTCGAACGTTTGCGTGAGTCGAAGGAAGAGCTGTTCAACCTTCGGTTCCAGATGGCCACCGGTCAGCTCGACAACAACCGCCGGCTGCGTACCGTGCGTCGCGAAATCGCGCGCGTGTACACAGTGATGCGGGAACGTGAGCTGGGCCTGGCCGCCGGACCCGAAGCTACGGACGGTGACGACGCATGAGTAAGGACCAGGAAGTGACAGAAACGTCCGCCGAGGACCGTGCACGGCGCAAAGAGCGCATCGGGTACGTCGTCTCGGACAAGATGCAGAAGACCATTGTGGTCGAGCTGGAAGATCGTGTGAAGCACCCGCTTTACGGCAAGATCATCCGCACCACCAGCAAGGTCAAGGCTCACGATGAGAACGAGACCGCCGGTATCGGCGACCGCGTTCGGCTGATGGAGACCCGCCCGACGAGCGCCACCAAGCGCTGGCGTCTGGTTGAGGTCCTCGAGAAGGCCAAATAGGCCACAGGTTTACAAACAAAGCGGCCCGTCCCTGACAAGGGGGCGGGCCGCTTTGTTGTGTTGGGGTCATTGCCGGCTCAGGGCCAGGACTTCCTCATCGGACAGCGGTGAGCTGGGGTGGTAGCTCAAACACAGGGGTGTGTTGACCTTCTGGAATGCGGCACCGTCAGGGGCGACGTAGAACTCGCCGGTGCCGAGATGGCCGATGTCGTTGATGCGGCTGCCTTTTGCGGAGGCCATGTCGTTTGCGGCGCTGATCTGCACCGGCGTATTGAGTCGGCCGAAGAACTGAGTGGAAGCGTTGCCGACGATCTTGTTGTCGATTCCCTTGGGGGACTGGGTGGCAAAAACCAGACCCAGGCCGTACTTTCGCGCCTGCGAGGCAAGCGCGATGGTGCTCTGCGTACAGGCGGTGCTCCTACCTGCCGGTGCCAGAGTCTGGGCCTCGTCCATCACGAACAGTCCGCCGAGCGGGCGATCTCCGGCCGGGTTCTTCTTGATCCACGCGAACAACGCGAGCTGGAGCTGATTCACAAAACCCTGGCGTTGTCCGTCATCGGGCAAACCGATGAGACTGATCACCGAGATACGCGCACGTTTCCCGGCGGTCGGGGTCAGTAGGACCGCCGGATCGACTGCGGTTCCCTCACCGCCGAGCATGGGGTTGTTGATCATCGCGGCTTTGAGATTCTCTGCCAGTGGGCCGGCCAACTTCTCGGTGTCAGTGAGGCCGCTCATGTCATCTGTCATATCCGCCAGCAGATCGATATATCCGACCAATGATCCGCTGGAGTTCTTGCCGTACAACGCCATCGACTTCTTCAGGATTGCTTCCTGACGCGTGGCCTTGGCACCGCCAACCCGTGCATAGGGCTTGAGGGCTGATACCGCTGCGTCGACGGTCAGGTCGAACTCGTCCGGATTGTCCCGTACGGCAGCGAAGTCGGGAAGTGGCTGAAAGCTCAGTGGTCGGCCACCGAATATCCGAGGAGTCCAGATGACGGTTTCCACATTGTCGATGTAGTCGGCCGCTTTGGCGGCGTCGTCGCCGGACCAGCCCGAAGGTGCTTGGGGCCAGGCTGTTCCGAGACGTGCGAGGTCGTTGTTGGGATCCAGAACGATGGCCGAAACACCCTGCAAGGCACATTCTTCGATGAGCCGACGGATCATCACCGTCTTTCCCGAACCCGAACCGGCGAAGATGACCGTGTGCTTGCGGAGTGCCTCGAGATCGACCGTCGCGGTCTTGCCTGATCGGGATACGCCGAGACTGATGGTCGTGGACGCGGTGACGTGCTGGGTTGCGGGGGTGAAGATCGGTATCTCGGTGGTGATCTCCGCCGACAACTCAGAGGTCGGCGGTACGGGCGGCTCGATGATCGTGGGTGTCTGCGGCTCTGCCGGAGCGGCAGGCGTAGTCCAGTCGGTGCGCTCTGCCGGGATGGGTTCACGCGCGGGGGTGGCACCCGCATCGCCGAGTGCGGCGCTCAAGAACTCGATGTCGTGGGCCGGTCGATGCGTTCGGAGCCAGGAGTCGAATCCCGCGGGCATGGCCTTGGTCATCTCGTTGAGAGCGCTGAGTTTGGCGAGATCTCCGTATGTAAAGGCCAGTACCTGGCCACCATTCGCGGTGAACTCGTTGACCATCTCGGCTGTCTTCGGTCCGCCCGGCCAGGCGATGTTGCGCAAGATGAAGAGTTGGCGTCTCGGCACCGATGAGGACAGACCGGCATCGATGGACGCATTCCGTAGGCGGGATTGGACAGCGCCGGCGTGTGTGGCCGAGATGGCACGGAAAGCCCAATGATGTTCGTCGTCGGTGAGGGAGTCGAGGCTCTGGCGCAGTCGGGCGTGTAGGCGGTATTGGCCTCCGACCTGGTCGATGGTGAAGTCGTCAGAACCGGATTCGACTGCCCAGGCCCGCAACCCGGCGGTCAGCAGCGCCGGAACAACGTCGTCTTCCTTCTTCGGGTCCACTGCCGACGCGGTCAGTGCATTCTTGATGTGGCGTTGGTACACCTCGTCGAGATCACCCGGAGGTTGATCGTCCGCACCGGTGTTGTTCCTATTCCGTCGCGGCGGAAGCTCATCGTCGTCGGGTTGATCGATCAGCGATTCGAGTTCCGTCACGGCCTCGTTGTCGAGACATTCGGTGATGTGCCGGTCGACGCGTTTGATCAACAAGCGGGCATTGAGGGACGTCGCGGCCGAGAACGCCGGATCCTGGATCGGCCAGGTCGGGTAGGGCGGTGTGAAGTCCAGTTCTGCAAACGATTTCGACAGTCGGCGCTCGACGAGTGTCCTGGCGAAGGTATCGTCCGGCAGACCTTCGAGGATGATGTTGGCGCGGAATCGATCCGGTACCGAGGCCGTCGCCTGGAGTTCGATGATGGTCCAGACGGACGGAAGACACGACACGACAGTCACGGTGCGCAAAAGCACTTCACGTACAGACATCAATCCGTGGGCCACCTGGTCGACCACGGTCTCGGCATACGAGTCAGCCGAGGTGGTGGCGTCGGTGCCGGAACGCGCCTGGGCCAGCAGCGTATCGATCTGGTCGACGGCAAGGACGGTGGGACCGGTGGCTGCCATGTACTCCGAGATCGCCCGCACGGTTCCCTCATAGGGAAGCGCGCGGGGTGGCAGTTGCCATTCGGAGCGTTCGGCCGGGTCGATCTCATCGATGTTGTTCTCGAGGTAGGCGATACCGAGATCGTTGAGCCGCGAGCTCGGCGCCGCGGACAACACAAGTGCCCGCAGGGTGGCATGGTGACCGCGGATGAGGGCAGGCAGTGGTTTGCGAAGGCTGTTCACGAACTCATCGAGAATCGCGGGCGTGACCAGGGTTTCGCCCGAGATCGCGCGGCGGGCGACGCGTGAGGTACCTGCCAGATCTGCGAGGCGCTGCATCACGTCGTGGAGTTGGGTCTTGTCCACCGGCGGCTTGATCTGGCGGTTGAGGGAATCGAGCAGCGAACTGAGAAGTGTGCGCCAGAAATCGCTGGGGTCGAGCAGGTCCAACATCACGAAGTAGCCCTGCTGGGCTTGGACGTACTCACGGACCTGACCGAGGAGATGTGTCTTGCCTGACCCGGCGGGCCCCTGCAACACCACACCGAGCGGGCTCGGACCGGCGCTTTCTTGAGCATCGGCGACGGCGCGCTCGATTGCGCGCCAGGCGTTGGCGTGCAGTCCGTCGACGTGGATGTCGTTGTGCGAGAGCCACACATCGTCGCGGGTATGGGCGGAGTTGGAGAATCCGCTTCGTGCCTTGGCGAGCGCGTCGAGCTGCGATACCGATGTCACGTCGGCTCCATGCTGATGAGGTGTTTGTCCTGATTGCCGATCGATACGGCGGCGGCGCGGGCCTCCGGGGTCAGCGCCTTACGGTTTTCTTCCGGAATCAGTCGGAACCCTGGCCGGCGATACAGTGACTGAAGCACCGTGTCCAGGTCGGCTCGTGTGACACTGCGCAGGTTTGCCCGAAGTTCGGACAACCCGACCCACGCCCCGGGTTTGTTCGCGAGTGTTCGGTAGGTGTCGATGACGCGGGTTTCGATGTCCGGCGTCGGCTGTTCAGATGATTCTTTGCCGACTGAATCTTCAGATGGCAGAAAGACATCCGCCAATCGCAGGCTCGACCGTTCGAAGTGACGTCCCAAACCTGCAAGGACGGTGAAGAGCGCCTTGCCCTGCGGGGTGGTGCCGGCCGGTGGCGTCGTGCCGAGGAGTTCGTTGCACTTGGCCCAGCCACGGTCGGACAGCGAATGGTGGTGGGGCACTTTCGAGGTGTCGCTGTCGATGAGCCCTTGCGCGTTGAGTTTGCGACGGGCGGGGGCTTTGAGCTCTGGTCCACGCTCTCGGATCTCACCGTTCGTGAGGCCACGGGACTCGGCCATCAAGACCAACAAGACGATCATTTCGGTACCAGTGAGGTCCGACGCGGTCACGGAAGCTCCTTTTCAGCCAAGCGGCGAGTACGCAACCTGTGGATTATGTCCACAACCGCAGTGCTGTCGCTCAGTACCTGTTCATTTGTGAAGCGCGCCACCATATAACCGGCGAGTTGCAGGGCGACATCCCGTCGCCGATCGTCTGAATACTTGTTTGCGGTTCGATGATCGGCGCCGTCGATCTCGACAACCAGTCTCGCATCCGGCCACAGCAAATCGGCTCGTACGAACGGTTGAAGTTCACCGGTGGGTACAAGGTGATTCCATCTGCGCTCCGCGGCCCAGGGGAGGCGGGCCAGGTGCGATTCGAGTCGTTGTTCGGCTGCGCTTGCGGGATGTGGTCGGCCCGAGATCGGTGGGAAGGTCACGGTGGGCAGGACCCACGGGGATTCGTCGACAACGCTGGTCGAGGTGATGCCGCCGGAGCGTATGGGCACCGTCGGGAAGCGGTCGATGTCCGCCGTGATGTCGTCCAGGAGCCAGAGGCCGACGTAGCTGCTCAGCCAATCACACACCGCAGCAACGTAATTCTGCTGTTCTCGCGACAGTGGAATCGGGGAATACAAGGCGAGGACCACACGATCGCGGGCGAAGCTGGCCTTGATCACCCGGATCAGCCCGGACATCCGGGTGGTGTTGGAGTATTTCTCCGCCAGCATGAGCTGCTCGGTCCGGGTGTGCGCGGCGATGGCATTGGCGGCGAGATCCATCAGAAAGGGACGATAGTGGTCTGATCGCGCAGCCAGTTCCGAGGCGAGCGCTCGGGCGGCGACCCGGTCGACGGTGGCGCGACCGGGTGATACTTCGGCGCCGGGCAGCCACGCCGGGTACAGCTGGAAGGTTGTTGTCTCGAGGTCGGCTACAAGATCTCCCAGCACCTGTGAGATATCGGTGACCTTGTCCAGACGGATCAGCAGGACCGCGGGTGCGTCGTCGGGAAGATCGTCCAAGGCGATTGCCAGGGCGCTCGGACCGAGGCCGGTCAGCGCGGAGATTCCCGATACCGGTGCTGCCGACCAATCCATGGCCAGAACCTACAGCCAACTGATCGCGGCGGCAGGTTCAGTTTGATCCGCGGATCGCCCGGGGCCGATGACCTCGTTGTGCAGCGGCCCGAAACAGACTCTCTAGTTCGTCTGGGTTCGAAGGGGTGTGGTCATCATCGATGTGAGCATGTCGATGATCTCGTCCGGTTCGGATTCCGACTGATCGCCGAGTTCGGTTCGACGCTCGAAGTCGGCGATCAGCGCGAACATCGCAGTGGCCACCGCGGCGACCCGGCGATGACGGGTGACGGTGTCGCCAACGAGTGACTTGTTGAGCTGGTCAAGAACTTTGGGCCACTCGGTGTACCCGGTGGGTATGGATTCATCGGGCCACGACGGGCGGGTCACCTCGAGGAACCGGGCATAGTGGGTGCCCTTCATCTCCAGGATCGGCAGCACCAGCACGCCGATGAGGTCGCGAACCGTGGGCTGCTTACCTTGTGCGGCAAAGATTTCCAGCATCCGTGCGCGTTCGCGCTCCATGGGGCCCAGGCGTCTGGCGACGATCGCTGCGATCAGGCCCTGGCGGTTACCGTAGTGATATTGCACAGCCGAGTTGTTGCGGTGACCGGCGGTGACCGCGATGTCGCGCAGGGGAACTTCGTATCCGCGGGTTGCGATCAGCCTTTCCGCTGTATCGAGCAACTCGCGCTTCCCTCGGTCCGGACCGGTGTCTGTCATCGATAAAGAGCCTATAGCCCAGGGACGTTGAACAGGTTGTGGACCGGACAGGTGAAACTGGTGATCCATACCGACGCTCGGAGACACCCCGCGTAGTTCGGCCACCGTAATATAGACGCTCCGTTAAGCGTACGTGCTTAAATGGTCGTATGGCGGAGTCACGAGGGGACACGAACACGTCGGGTTTCGGCGGGAAGGTCGTTGTTGTCACCGGCGCCTCATCGGGACTCGGAGCGGCAGTGGCTCGAATCCTGGCCGAGCGCGGGGCCAGGGTGTTCGGGCTCGCGCGTGACGAACAACGTTTGTCGGAAGTGTTCACCGCGGTGACGGACGGCCGATTCCGCATTACCGATATCGCCGACCCGGACGCCTGCCGCGATGCAGTGGACGGCTGCATCGACGCGTTCGGCCGGATCGATGCGCTGGTGAATGTGGCCGGCGCACACACCATGCGACACACGCCCTCGGTGACCGACGAAGAGTGGCAGCAGGACCTCGCGATCAACCTGAGCGGGCCCTTCTACCTTTGTCGCGCGGCGCTGCCGCATCTCCTCGAGTCCGGAGGCAACATCGTCAACGTCGCCTCGACGGCGGGGACCCAGGGCCAGGCCTATTCGGCCGGCTACTGTGCTGCCAAGCACGGATTGGTGGGGCTGACCAGGGCTCTTGCAGTGGAGTTTGCGCACACTGCGGTTCGGGTCAACGCGGTATGCCCAGGGGGCATGCTCACCCCGCAGGTCAGCGATTTTGTCGTACCCGACGGGGCAGACTTCGAACTGATAATGCGGACCGCGTCACCGCGGGGTATGTCGGAGCCTGCAGAGGTGGCCAAGTTGATCGCATTCCTCGCCAGTGATGAAGCCAGCGCAGTCCACGGCGCCGTCTACGCCGCCGACAAGGGCCGCTCGGCCGATTGAATCGGTATTCGGCCCCTCAGCGATTCCAGGGATTGACCGATCCCTCGGGCACCAGCCCGTCGAACAATGCGCGCATCTCGTCGGAGAGCTTCATGAGTTCGACATACGAACCGATCGGCCCTCCGTCGATGTACGCGAATTCCATTCCTATGCCGGATATTTGGCCGTCCTGAAGAATGGCCACTCCGTTGCTGCGTAACTGCGCCAGAGTGGCATCGAAGTCGTCCGGAATCCAGGCGACGTGATGCAGCCCGGGGCCGTGGGCTGCGAGTGCTTCGGAATACAGATTCGTCCCCGTCACGGGCTGGATCAACTCGAGTTGCTGGCCGCCGGCGTATGCGAGTGATACATGGATCGTGTAGTCCGCCGGTACGCCGCGGTAGCTGCATGCGTCCGGTGTGAATATGACATCCGGTATGCGCAGCCAGGATTCGACTCCGTAACGGTTGGTGAATTCCTCTTCGGCGGCAGCGATGTCATCGACCACCCACGCGACCTGGAAGATAGGTCCGCCGACAATCGGCATCTCAGTGGCCCACGATGAACGTGATCCAGAGCGTGGCGAGAAGAACACACAGTGCGGTGAGAAGACCGCCGACGATGATCCCGGCCCAGGCCTGCCCTTCGCCGGTTTCACACGGACGCTCTTTGATCTGATTGAGGCCGATGATCCCGAGGATGACACCGACAGGTGCGACCAGGACGCCGGCGAAGCAGAAGAACATCGCAGGTATCGCGACTATCGAGCAGATCAATGCGCCGGTGGCCATCGAATTGGTTCGTTTCGGGGCCATCAGATAGGGGTTGGGGTAATACATGGCCGGATATGGACTCGGCGGGTACGCGACGGGGTAATGCGGATAGGCCGGGTCGAGGCCTGCCAGGGGACCGGCCCCGGGTTCGTACGGCTGCCAATATTCCGCACCGACCGACGGCAGGGTCGGCGCCGTCGGATACGTGGGGTACGGGCTCAGCGGCGCTGTGTCGTGGGTCGCGTTGCTGTTCGGGCCGTTGCTATCTTGGCTGTTGACGTCTTTGGTCAGGTCGAACTGGTCGCGATCGGCAAAGTCCTTGTTGTCGGTCATGGTTCGCCTCTCTTGGAAGAGTTGATTCCACCTTAGGGGAGACGAAGTGGTCGACCGTATGACTTGTAGCACGTTCGAGCAATGGTGCGATTGGTGACCGGATGCTCCAGGGCCGAGTCCGAATACAAAGATGCCCGGCCGCTGATGCGGCCGGGCAATTTTGTGTTGTACAGACGGTCAGTGACCGCCGCCCATCGATGTCAGAGCGGTGATGGCATCGGTGGAGAGCTTCCACGTGCCGTCGACGTTGACGAAGGCCAACGGCATCGCCACCGGCTCGGGTGTGTGCGGGCTGTCAACCTCGACGGTCGCGGTGGCTGCGGCGTCGCCGTCAGCGGTCACTTCCGTCACAGTGAACTTGTCGGGGGTGTATCCGGCGGCTGAGAAACCCTTGGCGAGTCCGGCGAGCTGTCCGGCGACGGCCGGATCGTCCGAGTCGACCAGATCGGTGTACGTCGCGGGGTCGGTGTCGGGGGATAGGACCCCGACGATGATCTCCTGCGCGGCGCCGACCTCGAGCGCGGTATCGGCCGCTGCGTCGGGGCTGGTTGCGCTACCCGAAGCCGCGGCGGAGGTCTCGGCGGCCGAGGTGGTGGTTGTCGATGAGTCGGAATCGCTGTCATCGCTGCAGGCGGCGACACCGAAGACGGCCAGCCCGATCAGGGCCGCGCCTGCCACGCTCTTACGAATGTTCATATTTTCTCCTCGGAGACCAAGTTGTTAGCCAACACTAACCTAAGTTATTTGCCTGATCCAGAGTCGGGCCGGGGCCGCCGCCAGTGCCAGGCGAGTCCCCCTAGAACTGGGACTTACCGATCTGGCCTGGGCTTTCTACGCTTTGATGACGTCGGGCGGCTTGTGCCATGACTTGAACAGACCAGACGAAAAGAGTCGCCCAATGACTGTCGACAGTTCCATTGCGCCGCCTACTGCAACTCGGGTTCCGGTCTTGTCTCCCCGTGAGGTCGAAGTCCTGTTGGCCTGGTTTGCTTTCGATTCCAAAGGGCAGGCCGCGGCGAAGTTGTACATTTCGCAGGCGACCGTCAATACCCACATCACCAGGATCCGATCCAAATACGCTCTCGTGGGTAGGCCGGCGCGGACCAAATCGCAGCTACTGGCTCGCGCGATCCAGGACGGCTTCACCTCTCTCGACGACTGGTGACCGGTCGCGACCAGGGATGATTTGTATCCGACCTGGTCTTTCACCTATGCTTGACCGGTTGCCCGCGGCACTTTTGTGTCCGCACGTCGAGCAGCGAACCCCCTGTGGTGAATAACTGCAGGCAGGCGCGCCACCGATGGCAACGGACCGCGTGTGTCGGGACGGAAATCCGCCACACATATTTACCAGCCAGGTCAAGGAGAAAAAGTGATCCAGCAGGAGTCACGCCTGCGGGTCGCCGACAACACGGGTGCCAAGGAAATCTTGTGCATCCGCGTACTCGGAGGCTCGTCACGGCGCTACGCCGGCATTGGTGACGTCATCGTCGCCACTGTCAAAGACGCCATCCCCGGCGGAAACATCAAGCGGGGTGAAGTTGTCCGGGCCGTTATCGTGCGCACCACCAAGGAGCGCCGTCGTCCCGATGGCTCGTACATCAAGTTCGATGAGAACGCTGCCGTCATCATCAAGAACGAGAGCGATCCACGTGGAACCCGCATCTTCGGCCCGGTCGGCCGCGAGCTGCGTGAGAAGAAGTTCATGAAGATCGTCTCGCTGGCTCCGGAGGTGCTCTGATATGAAGGTTCACAAGGGCGATACCGTGATCGTCGTTGCCGGCAAGGACAAGGGCGCAAAGGGCAAGGTCATCGAGTCCTACCCGCAGCGCAACCGGATCCTGGTCGAAGGCGTCAACCGGATCAAGAAGCACACCTCCGCCTCGCAGAACGAGCGTGGCGCATCCTCGGGCGGCATTGTCACCCAGGAAGCCGCCATCCACGTCTCGAACGTGATGGTCGTTGACTCTGACGGCAACCCCACGCGCATCGGTTACCGCACCGACGACAACGGCAAGCGCGTGCGCATTTCCCGCAAGAACGGGAAGGACATCTGACATGAGCACCACTGAGAAGATCCAGCCTCGGCTGAAGCTCCGCTACCGCGCGGAGATCAAAGACGCTCTGAACGAGCAGTTCGACTACGACAACGTCATGCAGATCCCCGGCGTCGTCAAGGTTGTCGTGAACATGGGTGTCGGCGACGCCGCCCGTGACGCGAAGCTGATCAACGGTGCGGTCAAAGACCTCGCCCTGATCACCGGCCAGAAGCCCGAGATCCGCAAGGCTCGCAAGTCGATCGCACAGTTCAAGCTGCGTGAAGGCATGCCCATCGGCGCGCGAGTCACCCTTCGTGGCGACCGCATGTGGGAGTTCCTCGACCGCCTCGTCTCGATCGCACTGCCGCGTATCAGGGACTTCCGTGGCCTGAGCGATCGCCAGTTCGACGGCAACGGCAACTACACCTTCGGTCTCAACGAGCAGTCGATGTTCCACGAGATCAACATCGATAACATCGACCGGCCCCGCGGCATGGACATCACCATCGTCACCACCGCGACCAACGATGACGAAGGTCGGGCACTGCTGCGTCAGCTCGGCTTCCCGTTCAAAGACTCAAACGCGAAGGACAACTGACATGGCAAAGAAGGCGCTGGTCAATAAGGCCAACAAGAAGCCCAAGTTCGCCGTGCGTGGCTACACCCGCTGCAACCGTTGCGGACGCCCGCACTCGGTCTTCCGCAAGTTCGGCCTGTGCCGTATCTGCTTGCGCGAGATGGCACACGCGGGCGAGCTGCCCGGTGTGCAGAAGAGCAGCTGGTGATCTTTTAGCCCTCGGCTAAACGCTCCACTTCTACAAAGACGCTCCACCTATAGGTGGAGCGTCTTTGTGTTTGTGGAGCGTTTGCTGTTTCAGGGTCTGTTCTTGCGTCGTTGCGCCTGACGTCGCTGAGCCCGGTTGGGGGCAGTGGGTGGTGTGATCACCCGCGGCGGGCGCGGGCCGCCGCCGACATCGGGCAGCATGCCCCTGATCTGCTGGTGGTCCGGTTGCAGGGCGTAACCCTCATCCCATGGGAATGTTCCGTGGTCGTCAGACCAAACAACTTGCAGTGCAGGCGAATTCGGGAACAGCTCGTTGGTGATGATCAGATCTTGCTTGTCGATCAGTTCGATCAGCCTGACCGGTACGTCCAGTGACTGCAGTGAGATCCCGCTCGACTGTTCAAAGCCACCCGTTTCAGTCAAAATCACCTGTTGCAACGTGTGATTTTGACTGAAACGGGTGGATTTGGGAGGGGGAGTTACCGGCCGAGGAGACCGCCGAGTCCGCCGGCGACGCCGGATTGACTGCCGCCACCGGTGCCGCCGATGAGACCACCCGGCGGGAGCTCGGAGGGCTGGACGACCACAAAACCCTGGCCGCTGAAGGCGAGGGTGAAGCGTTCGCCGGTGCTGCGACCCATCAGGGTTCCGAGGTTAAACGAATCGTTGCGCTTGATGCTGGTCTGCAGGCTCGACGACCACGCGACCGCGGCATTCGGATCGGCAAACGTCTGCTGATCGACGGTCAGCACCACTGGGTTTCCGTCGGTGGTGATCGCGATCCGGCCGCGGCCGGTGAACACGCAGTTGAACAGTCCGGCATTGCTCTGAGAGGCCGCGCCCTGGACCCGCTTGACGTCGTAGGTCAGGGTCGAGTCGAAGGCCAGCACGTTGGCGCCGTTGATGGTCAGACCGTCGGAACCGTCGAGGTCGATGAGGTGGACGTCGGCGGCCGCGTCCGCCAGGAACAGGTCGCCCTGGCCGGTGACCTTCATCAGCGGCACGCCTTCTCCGCTCAGGGTGTTCCGGATGGCGCGGCCGATGCCGCCGGAGCCCTGGGCCTCGAATGTGAGATTGCCCTGGTAGGCGACCATCGATCCGGAGCGGGCCATGATCTCGCCGTTCATTCCGACGCGACACATCTTGCTGCCCTGCTTCTGGATGCCGCTGCCGGACACCTCGGCGTGGGCCGGTGCGAAAAGGTCACTGTTCATGGCGGGAACTCCCTGGTGCTGTGCTGGGGGTGGGGTCTGTGAGTACGTCTGGGCGGCGGGCCGGGCCGGTGGTGGCGGTGCCGCGCTCTGGCCTGCCGGGGGCCACGGCAAGGGGTCCGGAGTTGTGGGTGCCTGCGCGGGATCGTCGTCGACCTGGATGCCGAAAGCTGTTGCCAGACCGGCCAACCCGTCGTCGTAACCCTGTCCGACGGCACGGACCTTCCAGGCGTCGCCGCGCCGGTAGACCTCCATGCAGACAACCCCGGACTCCGAGGTCAGTCGCGCCGGTGTGAACGACACGGTCGGACGGCCTGAGCCGTCGCGCAACTCGGCGCGCAGCGTGCCTGCCGTTGCGAACGTGGTCGGACCGGAGCCGTCGAGGCTGGCGGTGATCGCGATCGTCTCGATGTCTCCGGGGACTTTGGTCGTGTCGATCGTGACGATGTCGCTGCGGGCGTCGCTGCTGTAGACGACACCTGGACCGAAGGATTGGTTGTAGAAGATCAGATCGTCGTCCGAGCGGACCCGGCCGTTCGACGCGAGCAACACCGCCGACGTGTTCACCGGGGATGCGCAGGTGACGGAGACGCTGATCAGCTGCGAGGGCAGTGGAGTATTTTCTCCTGGAGCAAGTTCTCTCATGGCCCCGCCCATTGTTCCAGGCCGGGCTGGTTCGGGGTGGGAACCGGCAGCTGGTACGGCGCAATTTGGCCTGAGCAGCTGTGTTCCTTACACTGGGACAGTTGCCTCGGCAGAGCCGTGCCTTCGGTCGGTTTGAAATGCCCAGGTAGCTGAGAATTTTCTTGGCCTTTGAGCTTTGAAAACTCCTGAGTGCACCTGTGCATTCGGGGGAGCACCACCCCTGACCGGCAACGGTCGGTCAGGACAGAACTCACTTCGTTGTAGGCCCACGATGTGACGTAGAAGGCCCGAAGAATGCCTCGGCATTCGAGGGAACCGGTGCGCGCATGCTGCATGGGAACCGCTGCGAGAAAGGTTGACGGTCTGTTATGACCATGACTGATCCGATCGCAGACTTCTTGACGCGTCTGCGTAACGCCAATTCGGCGTATCACGATGAGGTGACCCTGCCCGCGTCGAAGATCAAGGCGAATATCGCCGAGATCCTCAAGCGCGAGGGTTACATCACCGACTACCGCACAGAAGATGCTGAAGTCGGCAAGAGCCTCGTCGTCTCGCTCAAGTACGGCCCCACCCGTGAGCGGAGCATCGCCGGCCTGCGCCGCGTCTCCAAGCCGGGCCTGCGGGTCTACGCAAAGTCCACAAATCTGCCAAAGGTGCTCGGTGGCCTCGGCGTGGCGATCATCTCCACGTCCTCGGGTCTGCTGACCGATCGCCAAGCCGCCAGCGCGGGCGTGGGCGGCGAAGTCCTCGCGTACGTCTGGTAAGGGGCACATACTATGTCGCGTATTGGAAAGAACCCGGTCGCCATTCCGGCCGGAGTAGACGTGAAGATCGACGGCCAGACCGTCAACGTCAAGGGCCCCAAGGGGCAGTTGTCGGTGACGATCTCGGAGCCGATCGCTGTCGCCGTTGAGGAGGGGACCGTTGTTGTCACCCGTCCCAACGACGAGCGCCGCAACCGTGCACTGCACGGCCTGAGCCGCACCCTGGTGGCCAACCTGGTCACCGGTGTCACCGAGGGATATGTCCGCAAGATGGAGATCTTCGGTGTTGGTTACCGTGTGGCACTGAAGGGCAGCGACCTCGAGTTCGCGCTCGGATACAGCCACCCGGTGCCGATCAAGGCGCCTGCAGGCATCACTTTCACGGTGGAATCGCCCACCAAATTCTCGGTTTCGGGAATCGACAAGCAACAAGTCGGACAGATCTCGGCGAATATCCGCCGCCTGCGCCGTCCGGACCCGTACAAGGGCAAGGGCGTTCGCTTCGAGGGTGAGCAGATCCGTCGCAAGGTCGGAAAGACGGGTAAGTGACATGAGTGAAGCAACAGTGACTAAAACTGCGGGAAAGCCAAAGCGCACTCCCCTCGGCAAGGACGCGTCGACCCGTCGTCGCGTCTCCAACGCACGCCGTCACTTCCGGCTGCGTAAGAAGATCAGCGGCACCCCCGAGCGTCCTCGCCTGGTGGTCAAGCGGAGCTCGCGTCACATCCACGTGCAGCTCATCGACGATCTCGCCGGTAACACCGTGGCCGCAGCCTCGACCATCGAGGCCGATGTCCGCGCGACCGGTGGCGACAAGTCGGCACAGAGCAAGAAGGTCGGCGAACTGATCGCCGCCCGCGCCAAGGCTGCCGGTGTGCAGGCCGTGGTGTTCGACCATGGTGGCCACGGCTACCACGGCCGTATCGCCGCATTGGCGGACGCCGCCCGCGAGGGAGGGCTCGAGTTCTGATGTCGACCACAACGATTTGCAATGGAAGGACCATCTGATGCCGGGACGTCAGCGGCGTGATGGCGGTACCGGAAGCGGACCCGCCGGAAGCAACAGCAATGACCCGAACGCAGCCAACGCAGGCGGCGACCGCCGCGGCGGTGGTGGCGGTAACCGCGATCGGCGCGACAACCAGCGCGGTGGCGGTCGGGAAGACAAGAATCAGCTAGAGCGTGTGGTTGCCATCAACCGCGTCTCGAAGGTGGTCAAGGGTGGACGTCGGTTCTCCTTCACCGCTCTCGTGGTCGTCGGTGACGGCAACGGACTGGTCGGTGTCGGTTACGGCAAGGCCAAAGAGGTTCCGGCCGCGATCCAGAAGGGTGTCGAGGAGGCTCGTAAGAGCTTCTTCCGCGTCCCAATGATCGGCGCGACCATCACTCACCCCGTGCAGGGCGAAGCCGCTGCCGGTGTTGTGATGCTGCGTCCGGCCAGCCCCGGTACCGGTGTGATCGCCGGTGGCGCGGTGCGTGCCGTGCTCGAGTGCGCGGGTGTCCACGACATCCTCGGCAAGAGCCTCGGCTCGGACAACGCCATCAACGTGGTCCACGCGACTGTTGCAGCACTCAAGATGCTGCAGCGCCCCGAAGAGGTTGCCGCACGTCGTGGGCTGCCGATCGAGGATGTCGCTCCGGCCGGTATGTTGCGCGCCCGTGCAGGACAGGGAGCTTGATATGGCCGAGTTGAAGATCACCCAGGTGAAAAGCACCATCGGGCAGAAGAGCAATCAGCGTGACAGCCTGCGGACCCTCGGACTCCGAAAAATCCGCCAGACCGTCACCCGCGAGGACAACGCCCAGAACCGCGGCTTGATCAAAGCGGTCCGGCACCTCGTGACCGTCGAAGAGGTTTAGTCACAATGACAATCAAATTGCATCATCTTCGCCCCGCCCCGGGGTCGAAGACAGAAAAGACCCGCGTGGGTCGTGGTGAAGGTTCCAAGGGTAAGACCGCGGGTCGCGGCACCAAGGGCACCAAGGCACGCAAGAACGTGCCTGCCGGCTTCGAGGGTGGGCAGATGCCCATCCACATGCGGCTGCCGAAGCTCAAGGGCTTCAAGAACCGCAATCGGGTCGAGTACCAGGTTGTCAATCTCGAAGACATCGCCCGGTTGTTCCCGGAAGGGGGCACCATCGGTGTCGAAGAGTTGGTCGCCAAGGGCGCGGTTCGTAAGAACGAACTGGTGAAGGTGCTCGGAGAGGGCGAATTGTCGGTGGCCGTGCAGGTCAGCGCCAACAAGTTCTCGTCGTCGGCCAGCGAGAAGATCGCTGCTGCCGGCGGTACGACGACTGTCCTGTAAGGCAGCCGCAGTCCATCGACCACCCGGACTCGCTACAGTGGCGGACGGCGCGGACATCATTGCCGCGCCGTTCGTCACTTCAGTGGTCACCGCTCGGTCCCCCGAACCGGTGACTGTTAGAGTTCAAGAGTTGTTCGTAGCCCGGTGCAACGCTGCTGCCGGAGCGACTTTGCCCAGGAGGAGTTAGTGCGTTCCGCCGTCATATCGGCCTTCAGGACACCCGACCTGAGGCGGAAGATTCTCTTCGTTCTGGGAATCATCATCCTTTATCGTCTCGGTGCGACCATTCCGTCGCCCGGTGTCGACTATCAAGAGATCCAGACATGTCTTGATGTCGTCTCCCGAGGAGATTCCGCCGGAATCTACTCCCTGATCAACATGTTCTCCGGTGGAGCTCTGCTCCAGCTGTCCGTGTTCGCGATCGGCATCATGCCGTACATCACCGCGAGCATCATCGTGCAGCTGTTGACCGTGGTCATCCCGCGCTTCGAGCAGTTGCGCAAGGAAGGCCAATCCGGTCAGGCCAAGATGACGCAGTACACCCGCTACCTCACGGTTGCGCTGGCGCTGCTCCAATCGACAGGCATCGTCGCCCTGGCGGCCAGGGGCAATCTGCTGCCCGACTGCCCGAACAGCGATCAGATCCTGAATGACCAGTCGATCTTCGGACTTCTCATCATCGTGCTGGTCATGACGGCCGGCGCCTGTGTGGTGATGTGGTTCGGTGAGCTGATCACCGAACGCGGCATCGGCAACGGTATGTCGCTGATGATCTTCGCCGGTATCGCCGCACGTATCCCGTCCGAGGGCAAGACCATCCTCGACACCCGCGGTGGCCTGGTGTTCTTCCTGGTGATCCTGGCTGCGCTGGCGATCGTTGCCGGTGTCGTCTTCATCGAGCAGGGCCAGCGCCGGATCCCGGTGCAGTACGCCAAGCGCATGGTCGGACGGAAGATGTACGGCGGTTCGTCGACGTACCTGCCGTTGAAGGTCAACCAGGCCGGCGTCATCCCCGTGATCTTCGCGTCGTCGTTGCTGTACCTGCCCAACCTGATCCTGCAGCTGACGCAGAGCCAGACCGCAGAGCCTTCGTGGTGGCAGCGCGCGATCCAGACATACCTGGTGGACCCGAGTAATCCGGTCTACATCCTCGTCTACTTCTTGATGATCATCTTCTTCACGTACTTCTATGTGGCTGTCACGTTCAACCCGCAGGAACGTGCCGATGAGATGAAGAAGTACGGCGGCTTCATTCCGGGCATCCGTCCGGGTCAGCCGACGGCCGATTACCTCGGTTACGTGCTGAGCCGGATCACCCTGCCCGGATCGATTTACCTGGGCATCATCGCCGTCCTGCCGAACCTCTTCCTGGAAATCGGTAATTCAGGTGGCGTCCAGAACATTCCGTTTGGCGGTACCGCGGTGCTGATTATGGTCGGCGTCGGCTTGGACACGGTCAAACAGATCAATTCGCAGCTCATGCAGCGCAAGTATGAAGGGTTCCTCAAGTGAGACTGGTGTTTCTCGGCCCACCCGGAGCCGGCAAGGGTACACAGGCCGAACTGCTCTCGGAGAGCATTGGTATCCCGCACATCTCGACCGGCGATCTGTTCCGGGCGAACATTTCGCAGGGGACCCCGATCGGTCTCGAGGCCAAGAAGTATCTCGATGCCGGCAACCTCGTGCCGTCGCAGATCACCGTCGACATGGTGCGCGCACGCGTTGCCGAGCCGGATGCGGCGAAGGGCTTCATTCTCGACGGGTTCCCGCGTTCGACCGAGCAGGCCGACGCGCTGACCGAGATCCTCGCGGATCTCGACACCAAGCTCGATGCCGTGCTGTCGTTCAGCGTGGACGAGGACGTCGTTGTCAAGCGGATGCTGGCCCGTGGCCGCGCCGATGACACCGAAGAGGTCATCCGCAACCGCATGCACGTCTACGAAAAAGAGACGTCACCGCTGCGTGAGTACTACGGCGATGCGGTGAAGTCGATCGACGCGATGGGCGACGTCAACGAAGTGCATCAGCGAGTGCTGCGCGCGCTCAGCGCCTGAGCGCACCTCAACTTCGAATCAGTAGGTGATCATGGGGTTTCGTAAACCGAAACCGGTCCCGTTCCGCAGTCCCGGTGAGGTGGACGCCATGGCGGCCGCCGGTGCGATCGTCGGCCGTGCACTGGTGGCTGTCCGCGAAGGCGCCAAGCCCGGGGTGAGCACGCTCGAACTCGATGCGATCGCCGAGGCCGTCATCCGTGACGCCGGTGCGGTCCCGTCGTTCCTCGGGTACCACGGGTTCACCGGTTCGATCTGCAGTTCGGTGAACGAGGTCGTGGTGCACGGCATCCCGTCGAAAGACGTGGTGCTGGCCGAGCACGATCTGGTCTCGATCGACTGCGGTGCGATCCTCGACGGCTGGCACGGTGATTCGGCGTGGACCTTCGGTATCGGCGAGTTGTCGCAGGCCGACTCCGATCTCAACGACGCCACGCGACTGGCTCTCGAAGCCGGTATCGCGGCGATGGTCGATGGCGGGCGTCTGACCGACATCTCCCACGCGATCGAGACCGCAACGCGGGCCGCGGAGAAGACCTTCGGTCGCGAGTTCGGAATCGTGGACGGCTACGGCGGTCACGGTATCGGGCGCGAGATGCACCTCGATCCGTTCCTGGCCAATGAGGGCAAACCCGGGCGGGGCCCGGTTCTGGTGATCGGGTCGACGCTGGCCATCGAGCCGATGTTGTCGCTCGGCACGGTGGATACCACTGTGCTCGAAGATGATTGGACCGTTGTCACGAACGACGGCAGCCGCGCCTCCCACTGGGAACACACTGTTGTCGTCACCGGCGACGGGCCGCGAATTCTCACCACCCGGCCCTGACGTCGGGTACGCCGGACCTACACCTCGAGAGCGATGGTGACCGGTCCGTCGTTGACCAATGCCACGTGCATATGGGCCCCGAAGCGTCCGGTTTCGACGTGGGCGCCCAGCGCACGTAATGCGGAGATGACCTTCTCGACAAGTGGTTCGGCGACGGGTCCGGGTGCGGCCGCATTCCACGACGGCCGTCGGCCCTTGGCCGTGTTGGCGTACAACGTGAACTGACTGATCGCCAGAATCGGGGCATCGAGATCGGCGGCGGAGCGTTCACCGTCCAAAATGCGCAGGCGCCATATCTTTTCGGCGAGGGTGGCGGCCTGGGCGTCGGTGTCGTCGTGGGTGACGCCGATCAGGGCCACCAGTCCCTGCGCGCCGTCGCTCAGCGGTAGCGCGCCGACCGTTTCTCCATCGATGCTGACCGAGGCCGAGGTGACGCGTTGCAAGAGTGCCTTCACCCGGTCAATTCAACCAGTGGCGAGTTGGTAGGCGACGATGACCTCGACCGGTCCGGTGGGTGCGCTCTCGTCCCCGCCCTGCACAGTCCACAGCGCGGTTGACGTGTCGATGACATCCCGGACCGGATTGCCGATCCCGGGGAGGGGTTCGGTGTAGATGCCCTTCGTGGGACCGCCCGTGCAGCCGTAGACATGCACGTACTGCACGTCGCCGGTCGCCACGGCCATCGGGTTGCGTCCGAGGGTGCACCGGGATCCGTCGGCAAGATCGAGTCCGGCCGGGATATAGGGACTGACGTCCGACATCATCACGAACGTGGCACCCATCGTGCCCAACTCCCGGTCGCGTGGGTCGGCGAGACAGGCGGCGGTGTTCTCGGCGGCCTGCCAGCAGAATCTGAGTCCTTCAGGGGTCTCCGAACAGCGGTAACCACCGCTGATGTCCGTGAAGCACTTCAGCGGAGCCAGGGTTTCGACGTCGTGGGTGCTGTAGCCGTCCACAAGCATGCCGTCGCGATCGGGTCCGAACGGGTTGATCGTCCGGACCTCGGTGGCGGCAACGGGTGTGGTCGACTTCGTCGAGCGTTCGGGATCGGGATTCTGCGTGGTGCAACCGCAGAGCAGCGCAATCGAGATTGCGATCAGGGCCACGGCAGTCCGCATGAGTGCGAGACTACGTTCGTCGACTGCCTGTTTGAAGCCTGGCGAGATCATTGACGGCTTTTGAATGACCCTCCAATGGAATGTTGTGGTGGGTGCGTCGGGTTGGATTGTTGTATGACCGGTTTTGGAACGCATGGGGTGTGGGCGGGTTCGTCGGCGCTGTCGCAGGAGCAGGCACAGCAGATCGAGAAGCTGGGCTACGGCGCCATCTGGCTGGGGGGTTCGCCTCCTTCGCTGAGCCCGGCCCGGACGTTGCTCGAGGCCACCGATTCGATTCGCGTGGCCACCGGGATCACCAGTATCTGGAACACAGACCCGGCCGACATCGCCGATCAGTTCAGCGCCTTGGAGGACGATTTCCCCGGCCGCTTCCTACTCGGCGTCGGCGTCAGTCACCCGGAGGCCGTCGACGAGTACAAGAGTCCCTATGACGCTCTGTGTGCGTACCTCGACGGCCTCGACAAGGGCGGTGTTCCGGTCGATCGTCGGGTGATCGCCGCACTCGGCCCGCGCATGCTGCGACTGGCCGCGGAGCGTTCATTCGGTTCGCACCCCTATCTGGTTCCGCCTGCCCACACCGAATACGCCCGGATGATCCTCGGCCCGGAGAAGTTCCTCGCCCCCGAGCACAAGGTGGTGCTGACCGAGGACGCGCAGCTGGCACGTTCTGTCGGTCGCCCGTACGTCGACCAGCCGTACCTTCACCTGCAGAACTACACCAACAACCTCAAACGTTTCGGCTACACCGACGCCGACTTCGCCGATGGCGGCACGGATGCGCTGATCGACGAACTCGTGGCGCACGGCACCGCCGAGGTCGTCCGAGAGAAGATCGACGCCCACCTCGGCCAGGGCGCCGACCACGTGGCCATCCAGGTCCTCGGCGACGTCGACATCGTCGAGGTGCTCAGTCAGTTGATCTGAGCGCGGCCGACTGTACGGTCTGCCCGGCCAACCGGGCGCGTATCGACGTATCGAGCGCGCGGACCTCGATCGGCACCCCGGTCATGTTCGCCATACCGGCCAGCCGTTCGAGGTCATCGGGATCGGACGAGATCAACGTGTTGACGTTCGCGCCACCTGTCCCCAGGTCATTGGCGGACGCGGTGTTCGCCTGGGTCCATCCGCCGCTGCCGTTGTGACCCCAACCATGCGGTATCGCAACAACTCCGGGCTTGATGTCTTCGGTGAGCATCACGGGCAGCGCTATCTGTCCGTGACGCGAGCG
Source organism: Williamsia sp. Y721 (assembly GCF_059683565.1). Lineage (NCBI taxonomy): Bacteria > Bacillati > Actinomycetota > Actinomycetes > Mycobacteriales > Nocardiaceae > Williamsia > Williamsia sp. Y721. The sequence goes on from NZ_JCASNH010000001.1 coordinate 805,513, forward strand.
GACGGTGACGAGTTCACCCTCGGCGATGTCGCGGGCCTGGGCATCGACCGGATGCATCCGGGCCGCGTGGGTGCGTCCGCCGCGTAGTAGCAGGGGAGCGTTGTGCTGCCAGCTGTTCTCCGAGCGGATCTCACGCATACCGATGAGGCGCAGCGGGAACGACGGGTCCGATGAGTGGTCGAGGCGATCGATCTCGGCGATCAATTCGGGTGCGTCCAAACGGATCTTGCGACTTCGGTGGGTGATGATGCCACGAAGTTGCCCGGGTTCGAGGTGCTCGGCAACGATCTTGCCGTGCGGGAACCTGGTGACCAGCCGGTGGAGGTTCAGGCCCGTCTTGCGCAGTCCGAATCGGTCTCCGCCGGTGCCGATCCGGATCAGCAGATCTGACAACAGATCCGGCGTCCAGGGTTTCCCGATGCGGTCGGCGAGCCGGTTCCACAGGTGTAGCGCACCGAGCAGCGGGGCCCGGGTCGCCAGTGCGGCAACGAGTTCGTTGATGATCACCCATTCCTCGCGGGCCTCGCCGCGTGGTGCGATCACCGCGTCGGTGGCCTGTTTGAACGGTGTGGTGAACAGTGCCTGGAACGGCAGCAGGAAGTCTGACCGCTCGTACATCGTGGTCGCAGGCAGGATGTAGTCGGCGTGCGCGTTGGTCTCGTTCTGGTAGATGTCGAGTGAGACAAACAGTTCGACCTCGTCGAGCGCCGCACTCAATTCGTCTCCATTTGGTACCGATAGCACGGGGTTGCCTGCACTGATGAACATCGCCTTGAGTTGGCCGGGCCCCGGAGTGGTCATCTCCTTCGCCATCACCGATGCCGGAGCGGTCCCGAGTATCTGTGGCAGGCCGCCGATCCGGCTCCGCCGACCGGACCAGGCGAACCGCGGAACACGCTGCAGCGCTGCGACACCCAGGCGCTGACCGGGGATACCGAGATCGCCGAACATCGACCCGCCGACCTCGTCGAGGTTGCCGGCAACCAGGTTCACCATGTCGAGCAGCGCTGTGGTCAGGGTTCCGGTGCGACCGAGCGACGTGCCGACCCGGCCGTACACCGCGGCCCGCTCGGTCGACACCAGGTCGCGGGCGAGTCCGCGGACCGTCTCGGCGTCGACGCCGGTGTGTTCGGCGGTGGTCTCGGGTGAATAGGCCTGCGCCACATCCTTGATCGCCACCAGCCCGGTACTGCGCTCCGCCAACAGTCGTTCGTCCGCGAGGTGCTCGTCGAACATCACGTGAAGCAATGAGAGCAGCAGGAGTGCATCGGTGTCGGGAACGATGGGCTGCCACTCGAACTCGCGGGCCGTCTCGGTACGGCGGGGGTCGACGACCAGCACCCGACCGCCACGTTTGGTGATGGCGGTCAGTCCTTCCCGGATCCGTGGAGAACTCATCACGCTGCCATGGGAGACAACGGGATTGGCACCGATGATGACAAGGAATTGCACCCTGTTGATGTCGGGGATGGGGGAGGTGAGTGGGTTGCCGTACAAGAAGTGACTGGCGGCGAACCGGTTGTTCACGTCTTGTGAGCCGGCCGAATAGATGTGCGGCGTTCCCAGCAGATTCAGAAACATCGCGGCCCACATCACGTGTCCGGCGGAGAACGTCGCCGGATTGCCGAAGTACCAGCCGATGGCCGAGGCGCCGTCGCGTCGGTGCACCGCGGCGAGCTTGCCGGTGATCTCACGCATCGCGGTCTCCCAGGAGACCCGCTCGAACTCGCCGCGATCGTTCTTCCGGAGGGGATGCAGGACGCGGTCGGGGTCGTTGACTATCTCACTGAACGCGATGCCCTTCGGGCAGGCGAAACCCTTCGACAGCGGGTTGTCCGGGTCTGGCCGCAGCGACAGCAGCTTGCCATCCTCGGCGGTCGCAATCATCCCGCACAGTGGTTCACAGATCCGGCAGTAGGTGGTCTTCTCCTGCGCCATGAGACATCTCCCTGGTGACCGGCGTTGGCATCTGACCACGAGTGTTGCACGTCTCGGTCGATCGATGCAGGGAGTTGACAGGGGTTGCCGGGTCGGGGTGCTGTCAGGCCGGGGCAGTGGATGCGCGGACGACCAGTCGCGGTTGGAAGCGCACGTGCCGGGGTGGGACGTGTGGACTTCGTGTGGCCTCGCCGACCAGGAGGTCGATGGCACTGGAACCGAGTTGCTTGCTCGGTTGGCTGATCGAGGACAACGGCACCACCGCGGCCTTGGCAAAGTCGATGTCGTCGTATCCGATCAGGGCGATGTCGCCGGGCACCGAGACGTCGGCGAGCATCGTCAGGGCCTGCAGGACGCCCATCGCGAGTAGGTCGTTGGCGCAGAAGATGGCGTCGGGGCGCTCGGCGACGGGCCGTCTGCGGATCTCTTCGCCTGCGGCTCGTCCGGCCAGGACGCTGAGCGAGCGGGTCTCGATGACCTCGAGGGTGGCGCCGGGTACCTGTTCGATGGCCTCGCGTGCGCCTTGCAGACGGTCGGCGACCTGACGGATGGCCTGCGGACCGCCGACGAAGGCGATCCGCCGACGTCCGGTGTCGCACAGGTGGCCACAGGCCAGGGCGCCACCGGCGACGTCGTCGACCGATACGGAGGGAAAGGGTGTCTGTTCGCCGTTGCGGTCGACCAGGACCACGGGCGTACCGCGCAGTTGTAGCGCTTCGAGTCGGCTCAGGTCATCCCCGACCGGTGAGACCAGTACGCCGAAAACCCGTTGCTCGTCGAATGTTTCGATGTAGGTGTGCTCGCGGTCCGCGTCGTCGTCCGAAGTGCCGAGCAGCAGCGTGAGGTTGTTGTCGGTGGCCTGGCGTTCGGCGGCCCGGGCCAGATCGGTGAAGAACGGGTTGCCCACGTCCAGGACGATCAACCCGACACACCGCGACCGGCCGGCCTTGAGTTGGCGAGCGGCGTCATTGCGGACGAAGCCGAGTTCGGCGATGGCCTTGTGCACCCGATCGACGGTGGCCGGGGCGACCTTGTCGGGGGAGTTCAGCACATTCGAGACGGTGCCGATGGACACGGCGGCGCTCGCCGCCACGTCGCGCATGCTCACCACCATTACTCGCCTTCTTTCTCGCCGACGCGGACCTCTCCAACCCTGACACCGTGGACCCGCAGTCACCAGGTGACGACGGGTCCACAGGACAGGCTAACGCGGGTTCAGGCGCGTTCGGTGTTCATCGCGCGGGGCGCCAGGCGTGTCAACTGAGTGACGTGTGCGGGCGTCAGCTCTTCGAGAGCGTTGACACCCAGCAGTCGCATGGTGCGTTCGATCTGCTCGGAGAGGATCTCGATGGCGCGGTCCACGCCTGCCTCGCCGCCGGCCATCAGGCCGTAGAGGTAGGCCCGGCCGATCAGGGTGAAGCGGGCCCCGAGTGCAATCGACGCGACGATGTCGGCGCCGGACATGATGCCGGTGTCGAGCACGATCTCGGTGTCCTTGCCGACCTCTTGCGCGACCTGCGGCAGCAGGTGGAACGGAATCGGTGCCCGATCGAGTTGGCGGCCACCGTGATTGGACAGCACGATGCCGTCGACACCGAGATCGACAACCGCTTTGGCGTCGGCGACGGTCTGGATGCCCTTGACCACGACCTTGCCCGGCCACTGATCGCGGATCCAGGCGAGATCGGAGAACGTGACGGTCGGATCGAACATGGTGTCCAGGAGCTCGGCCACCGTGCCCGACCACCGGTCGAGCGAGGCGAAGGCCAGCGGCTCGGTGGTGAGGAAGTCGATCCACCACTGCGGTCGTGGCAGCGCATTGATGACGGTGCCCGGTGTCAGTGCAGGCGGGATGGACATGCCGTTGCGCTTGTCGCGCAGACGTGCGCCCGCGACCGGCACGTCGACGGTCACCAGCAGGGTGTCGTAGCCCGCGGCAGCCGCACGCTCGACAAGGGCCATCGAGCGCTCGCGCTCTTTCCACATGTAGAGCTGGAACCAGTTGCGGCCATTGGGGTTGGCCGCCTTGACGTCTTCGATGGACGCGGTGCCCATCGTCGACAGCGCGAACGGGATCCCGGCCCTGGCCGCCGCGTGGGCGCCTGCGATCTCGCCTTCGGTCTGCATCATCCGGGTGAAACCGGTGGGTGCGATACCGAACGGCAGTGCCACCGGGGCGCCGAAGACGTCCCAGCCGGTGTTCACCTTCGAGACGTCGCGAAGGATCGCCGGGTTGAACTGGATGTCGTTGAATGCCTCGCGGGCGCGGCTGATCGAGATCTCCGCCTCCGCCGACCCGTCGGTGTAGTCGAAGGCCGGGCGCGGGGTCCGCCGCTTGGCGATCTTGCGCAGGTCCTCGATGGTCAGTGCCGAGTCGAGTCGCCGCTTCTTGGCATTGATCTCGGGCTTTTTGAACTTCATCAATGGCGCCAGGTCGTGGACCTTGGGGAACTGCCGTTTCATCGTGATACCCCTACAAAATCGTTGCGATGCCGGCCGGTCGTACGTGGCTCGTATCGCTCTAGTGGGAAAGTTGCGGCGACCATCGCGCGTGCGCTCTCGAGGTCGTCGGCGATCAATTGCTGGGCCCGGGCGGTGATCAGGACATTACCGATCGCCGTCGCCTCGACGGGTCCGGCGAGGACGGGCATGCCGAGTCGGTCCGCGGTGAGCTGGCACAGCAGCCGGTTCCGGGCTCCGCCGCCCACCAGGTGGACGGTGTCGACCGCGGTGCCGGACAGCGACGCCGCCTCCTGCACCCGCCGGGCGAAGGCGCCGGCGAGGCTCTCGAGGATTGCCCGCACCATCTGCGCCGGTTCGGCCGGTGCCGGCAGGCCGCGGGCGGTGTACCACCGCGCGATCCGGGCCGGCATGTCACCGGGGGAGAGGAACTCGGGGTCGTCGGTGTCGAAGAGTTCTGCCGGTGGCTTCGCAGCGGCAGCCTGATCGAGCAGTTCGGCCAGATCGATGGTGGCGCCGGAGCGTTCCCATTGCCGCACCGACTCGCTGAGCAGCCACAGACCCATCACGTTCCGCAGGAACCGGATCCGGCCGTCGGCCCCGACCTCGTTGGTGAAGTTGGCGACCCGGGCCGCCGGGTCGGTGACCCGTGAGGTCAACTCGACCCCGACCAGGCCCCAGGTGCCACACGAGATGTACGCCGACGACTCCGGCCGCATCGGCACGGCGACCACTGCGGACGCGGTGTCGTGGGACGCGACGGCATTGACCGACACCGACGACGACAGACCCAGCCCGGATGCGACGTCCGGCAGCAGCCGGCCCAATTGCGATCCGGGTTCGATCAGACCGGGGAACAGGTCCGTCGGCAGTCCGAGGATGCGGTGCAGTTCGTCGTCCCACTGCCCGTCGGCACCGAGCAATCCGGTGGTCGAGGCGTTGGTGCGCTCAGTGGCCATCTCGCCGGTCAGCCAGTACCCGATCAGGTCGGGAACGAGCAGTGCCCGATCGGCCAACTCGAGGGTGCCTGCCTGCTTCTCGGCCATCAGTTGGTAGATGGTGTTGAAGGGCAGGAACTGCAAACCGTTGCGGGCGTACAGATCTGCCGGGTCGATGGCGCTGTGCACCGCCGAGACGCCGCCGTTGTTGCGGTCGTCGCGGTAGTGGTACGGCAGTCCCAACAGGCGTCCGTCACGGAGCAGCCCGTAGTCGACGGCCCAGGAATCGACACCGATCCCGGCGAGGTCGTCGGCCTCGCGGCCTGCCGCCGCGAGCCCGCCGCGGATGTGCGCGAAGAGTCCGGGGACATCCCAGTGCAGCGCGGTCCGGTGACCGTCCCAGATCGGGAGCGGACCGTTGGCGAACCGGGTCACCTCCCGGATCTGCAAGCGATCCGGGCCGACCTCGGCCAACATCACCCGGCCGCTGGTGGCGCCGAGATCGACAGCCGCCAGCTTCCGGGTCCGTCTGCGGGAACTCATCGCAGGAATGCCGCCGCGACACCGGCGTCGACCGGCACATGCAGTCCGGTGGTGTGCGACATGTCAGAGCTGCAGAGCACAAACGCGGCGTTGGCGATGTTCTCCGGCAGCACTTCCCGCTTGAGGAGGGTGCGCTGCGCGTAGAACTCGCCCAGCTCCTCCTCCGGCACGCCGTAGACCGCGGCGCGCTTGGCGCCCCAGCCGCCTGCGAAGATGCCCGAGCCGCGGACGACTCCGTCGGGGTTGATGCCGTTGACCTTGATCCCATGCTCGCCGAGTTCGGCGGCCAGCAAACGGACCTGATGCGCCTGGTCGGCCTTGGTCGCGGAGTAGGCGATGTTGTTGGGTCCGGCGAACACCGAGTTCTTCGACGAGATGTAGAGGATGTCGCCACCCATCTGCTGGTCGATGAGGGCCTTGGCGGCCGCCTTCGACACCAGGAACGAGCCGCGGGCCATCACGTTGTGCTGCAGATCCCAGTCGGCTGCACTGGTCTCCAGCAGCGACTTCGACAGCGACAGTCCGGCGTTGTTGACCACGAGGTCGATACCACCGAAGGCCAGCACGCAGGCATCGACCGCGGCCTGGACCTGGGCTTCATCGGTGACGTCGGCGCGGACACCGATCGCGACATCGGTCGATCCGATCTCGGCAGCGGCGGCCTTTGCCTTCTCCTCGTCGAGGTCGGCGATGACCACGCAGGCACCTTCGGCGGCCAGGCGGTTCGCGATGGCCTTGCCGATACCCGAGGCCGCGCCGGTCACCAGGGCGATCCGGGTGGCAAGCGGCTTCGGCTTGGGCATCCGGGCGAGCTTTGCCTCTTCCAGGGCCCAGTACTCGATGTTGAACTTCTCGACCTCGTCGATGGGCAGGTACGTCGAGACGGACTCGGCGCCGCGCATCACGTTGATCGCGTTGAGGTAGAACTCGCCGGCCACCCGTGCGGTCTGCTTGTTCTTGCCGTAGCTGAACATTCCGACGCCCGGGATGAGGATGATCGCCGGATCGGCGCCGCGCATCGCGGGGGAGTCCTCGGTGGCGTGGCGGTTGTAGTAGGCGGTGTAGTCGGCCCGGTAGGACTCGTGCAGTTCCTTCAGGCGGGTGATGCAGTCCTCGATCGACGCGTCAGCAGGGAGATCGAGCACCATCGGCTTGACCTTGGTGCGCAGGAAGTGATCCGGGCAGGACGTGCCGAGCGAGGCGAGCCGGGGATGTTCGGCGGCGGTGAGGAACTCGAGCACCGGATCGGAGTCGTTGAAGTGTCCGACCTGGGCGTTGTCGGTCGATGCCAGGCCACGCAACGTCGGCGCGAGGGCGGCGGCCTTGGCTGCCCGCTCGGCCGGACTCAGTGGGCCGAAACCGCGGAGCGGGGGACCGAACGGCGCCGACTTGCCGTTGACGGCCAGGTAGTCCTCTGCGGCGGAGATGATCTCGAGCGAATTGGCTTCGGCCTCTTCGGACGTCTCGCCCCACGCGGTGATTCCGTGTCCACCGAGGATGCAACCGATGGCCTGCGGGTTCTGCTTCTTGACCTCGGAGATGTCGAGACCGAGCTGGAAGCCGGGACGACGCCACGGCACCCAGATGACCCGATCGCCGAAGATCTTCTTGGTGATCGCCTCGCCGTCGGATGCCGTCGCCAGGGCGATACCCGAATCGGGATGCAGGTGATCGACGTGCGCGGCGTCGACCAGGCCGTGCATGGCGGTGTCGATCGACGGCGCGGCGCCACCGCGGCCATGAAGGGTGTAGTCGAATGCTGCGACCATCTCGTCTTCGCGATCGAGGCCCGGGTAGACGTCGACCAGCGCCCGCAGGCGGTCGAGGCGCAGCACCGCGAGTCCGCCCTCGGTGAGGGTTCCGAGATCTCCGCCCGAACCCTTCACCCACATCAGATCGACGTCCTGGCCGGTGACGGGATCACGGTCGACGCCCTTGGCGGAGGTGTTACCGCCCGCGTAGTTCGTGTTCTTGGGATCGGCGCCGAGGCGGTTGGAACGTTCGATGAGTTGTTTGACGGTCGGGTTGGTCATTGCATTCCTTACAGATATCGACAAGACAGAAATTGAAAACTGAAAAATCTCAGCGAAAACTCAAGCGCCCCAAGACGACTGGGTTCCACCGACGCGCTCGGCCACGATCTTCTCCCGGTAGCCCGACTCGGCGTATGCGGCCATCGGATCGGCGGGCAGTCCGCGCTCGGCGCGCCACAGTGCGAGCTCGGGCCGGACATCGGTGTAGAACGCGTCCATGAAGATCCCGTTGGCGCCCAGCACATCTCCGGCATCCTGCGCCGCGGTCAGCGCCTCGGTGTCGACCAGCAGTGCGCGGGCCGTCATCTCCTGGACGTTGAGCACCGAACGGAGCTGACCGGGGATCTTCTCCTCGACGTTGTGGCACTGGTCGAGCATCAGCGCGACGGGCGAACCGGTGGCCAGGCCACCGCCGCGGATCACCTCGAACATGATGCGGAACAGCTGGAACGGGTCGGCGGCCCCGACGATCAGGTCGTCGTCGGCGTAGAACCGGGAGTTGAAGTCGAACGAACCGAGCTTTCCCAGACGCAACAGCTGGGCAACGATGAACTCGATGTTGGTCCCGGGTGCGTGGTGGCCGGTGTCGAGGCAGACCAGTGCCCGCTCGCCGAGTGCACTGACCTGGGCGTACGACGTGCCCCAGTCCGGAACGTCGGTCATGTAGACGGCCGGTTCGAAGAACTTGTACTCGAGCACCATCCGCTGCTCGTCGCCGATGTGCTGATAGATCGTGGACAGCGATTCGGCGAGCCGGTCCTGGCGGCCGCGGATGTCGCCCTGGCCGGGGTAGTTGGTGCCGTCGGCGAGCCAGATCTTCAGGTCGCGCGAGCCGGTCTCGTTCATGACCTCGATGCAGGCGAGGTGATGATCGATGGCCTTTTGCCGGATGCTCTTGTCGGTGTGGGTCAGGCTGCCGAACTTGTAGTCGTCGTCCTGGAAGGTGTTGGAGTTGATCGTTCCCAGGCCCACGCCCTGATCTTCGGCGTAGCGGCGCAATGCGGCGAAGTCGTCGACCAGATCCCACGGGATGTGCAGCGCCACGGTGGGAGCCAGGCCGGTGAAGCGGTGGACGGTGGCGGCGTCGGCGATCTTCTCCTGCACCGTGCGCGGGGTCCCGGGGGTTCCGAACACCTTGAATCGGGTGCCGGAGTTGCCGAACGCCCAGGAAGGGAGCTCGATAGCTAGATTCTGAAACGTTTCAATCTTGGCGGCGTCAAAGTTTTTCATGTCAGTTGCTCCCAGCATTGCCGGTCGTTTGTGCGGTGGTGGTTGTAGCGGTGGTGGTTGTTGCGAGGAGCTCAGGGCTGATGGGCCGCCCGTACCGCTCGATCTCGATGTCCTTGAGTTCCTTGCCGCGGGTGTCCGGGGCCCAGATGACTCCGATGATCAGCGCGATGGTCAGGCAGGTGATCAGCAGGAGTCCGACCCAGGCGAGCCCGACCGCCGCCAGCAGGGTGGGGAAGAAGTAGCTCAGCGCACCGGTGGCCGTGCGGACGGCGAAGAACATGACGCCCTGCGCGCTGGCGCGGTACGGGGTGGCGAACAACTCGCTCGCCCACAGGCTGTAGAAGGCCTGCGCGCCGACACCGCTGGAGATGCCCCAGCAGATCGCGAAGATGAGCAAGGTTGTCATGCCGCCATCGGTGAACATGACCAGCACGCCCCAGGCGAAGATGCCGGGAATCGCACCGAGGGCGAACAGTAGACGCTGCGACATGTGGTCGGCCAGGCGCATGAAGACGAAATAGGTGGACAGCACGGTCATACCCCAGACCAGGACCTGGAGCAGATTCTGCTGGACCTCGCTGTGCAGACCTGCGGTTTCGTAGACGCGCGGCATGAAGATTCCGGCCTGTCCGGCGACGGTGTTCCAGAAGCCGTAGATACCGATGAGCACCAGCAACGCAGTGATGTTCACCTTCTTGGAGAACAGGCCGCGCAGACCTGCGCCGCCCGAGGTGGCGATCGGCGCCGGCGTCGAGCCGGCGTTTGCGGTTGCGTTCGCGTTCTCCAGGCTTTCTTCTGTCCAGAGCTTCGACTCGGTCAGGCCCTGACGAATCCACCAGACCACTGCGGCGACCACGAACAGATGCAGGAATATCAGGCGTGAACCGAGCAGCTCGAGCGGTGCGAGTGCGGCGGCCAGGGCAAAGCCGATCAGGGGGCCGACCGACCAGGCGAGCTGAGCGGTACCGACGTGTTTGGCCCGGGCACCCGAAGGGGCCTGCTCGGCGATGTAGGTCCACGACGCCGGAACGCCTGCACCGACAGCCAGACCGGTTATTACGAACGCGATCATCAACATGCCGAAGTTGAAGGCAAAGGCCGCGATCAGCACGCCGACCATGTAGACCATCAGGTCGTATGTGTAGATCGCCTTGCGTCCGTAGCGATCACACAGTGGACCGCCGATGGCCGCACCGACGGCGGCGCCGAACGCGTTGGCGCTCAGTGCGGCGAGCAAGCCAACAGCAAAGTTGCTGATGCCGAACTCGTCTTGCCAGAAACCGAGGCTGGTGGCGATCGCGATGATCGATCCGGCTTCGATGTAGTTGGACATGGCAACAGAGATCGTTGCCTTCCAACCGGTGGTTTTCTTGGCCCCGAGTTTCATGGTTTCTCCTCATGGGGTGTGGGCGCAGGGTAATTGGTCCGGCTCGGACGAAGCGCTCGGGTGGGTGCCGAATGTGACACGGCCGATAGATCCGATCCGGATGAAGAACCGGTCAGGCGAGATGGAAGTAGTGGTCGAGCTCGGCCATCGTGGTGTCGGGGCCGGACGTGGGATCGGCGAAGTACTGCGCCATGGTGGCCTGCCACCGGGTGTTCACCGCGGTCTGGGCCATCAGTTCGCGGGCCCGGTCGAAGTTCTCGGTTTCCACGTACCCGACCACCAGTCCGGTGCCGGGCTGCAGGAACAACGAGTAGTTGGACCAGCCGGTCTCGCGCAGTGCGTCGAGCATCTCCGGCCAGACATTCTCGTGGGCAGCGAGGTAGTCGTCGATGCGGTCGGGCCGCAGGTTCATGGTGAAACACACCCGCTGACGTGGAATGTCGGCTGATGTCTCGGTAACCGTTTCCGGTTGTTCGTGCTGCATGGGCCCGTCGCCAATCGATAGTTTGAAACGTTTCAATCCGTGAGTGCGGTCACCGTAAACTGAACTGAAGGATCGCGTCAAGACCGGAATCGGGGCGATCGGGGGAGCTTCGGGGGTACCCGGGTCCACCGGACAATGCGCTTATTTGTCCTGAGCTGCGCGGCAGCGTAATGTTGATCAACGGTGCGCACGCGCGCCGGATTGTTTTCGTGCCCAGATTTGCAGAGCTTGCTCGATACGCCTGCCGACTGCCACCAAAAGAGCCCGGGTCACGTGTGTGTCATGACGGTAATCGAAGACAACTGTTCAGGTGTGGTCAACACACCAGAATCGTGGAGGCTATGGCCAAAGAAGGCGCCATCGAGGTGGAGGGCCGCGTTGTCGAACCCCTGCCCAATGCGATGTTCCGCATTGAGCTGGAGAACGGCCACAAGGTACTCGCCCACATCAGCGGCAAGATGCGGCAGCACTACATCCGCATCCTGCCGGAAGACCGCGTGGTCGTGGAGCTTTCGCCCTACGACCTGACTCGCGGCCGGATCGTTTACCGATACAAGTAAGACCCAACAGACTTCCCGGACCCCTCCGGGTAGGACAACCAGCTGGGGTGCGGCTATAAGGCTGTGCCCTGTGCTTTGAAGTAGATCCGTGCTGAGCGACCAAGGTCGGTCTCAGCACAGGCAAAGGAGAGAGTGACGTGAAGGTTAAACCGAGCGTCAAGCCGATCTGCGAGAAGTGCAAGGTGATTCGGCGTAACGGCCGCGTCATGGTGATCTGCGAGAACCTGCGTCACAAGCAGCGTCAGGGCTGATCAGCACTTCGACCCGATCGCTTGTAAGAGCGACACAACTTCATACAGGCAACAAAAGAAGACCTCTCAACACCAGCGGACTCACACAGGAGTCCGCCTACCCCCGGCACGGAGGCCGGGGCCCTGCAAGAGTCGGGGACGGATTGGGAGCAGACCTCCGAGAACCAAAGGAAACGCCACATGGCACGTGTTGCTGGTGTTGATCTTCCGCGCGAAAAGCGCCTGGAGATCGCACTCACGTACATCTATGGAGTTGGTCGTACCACCTCCAAGGAGATCCTTGCTGCCACCGGCCTGTCGGCCGACCTGCGCGCCAAGGACCTCACTGACGAAGACGTCCTGAAGCTTCGTGAATACCTCGAATCCTCGGTCAAGGTCGAAGGTGACCTGCGTCGCGAGGTGCAGGCCGACATTCGTCGCAAGATCGAAATCGGCTGCTACCAGGGTCTGCGTCACCGTCGTGGCCTGCCCGTTCGCGGACAGCGCACCAAGACCAACGCTCGGACCCGCAAGGGCCCGAAGAAGACCATCGCCGGGAAGAAGAAGTAATCCATGCCTCCTAAGTCACGTAGCGCCGGCCCCAAGAAGGGCACTCGTCGTCGCGAGAAGAAGAACGTCCCGCACGGCAGCGCGCACATCAAGAGCACGTTCAACAACACCATCGTCTCGATCTCTGATCCTGCCGGAAACGTCATCGCCTGGGCTTCGTCCGGACATGTCGGCTTCAAGGGTTCGCGTAAGAGCACCCCGTTCGCGGCACAGCTTGCTGCCGAGAACGCTGCCCGCAAGGCGCAGGAGCACGGCGTCAAGAAGGTCGACGTCTTCGTTAAGGGCCCGGGTTCGGGTCGTGAGACTGCTATCCGATCACTTCAGGCCGCTGGCCTCGAGGTCGGCACCATTTCCGATGTCACCCCGCAGCCGCACAACGGCTGCCGCCCGCCCAAGCGGCGCCGGGTTTAATCGGAAAGAAGAGGACTTTAAAAAATGGCTCGTTATACCGGACCCGCAACCCGCAAATCTCGTCGTCTGCGCGTCGACCTCGTCGGCGGAGACCAGGCGTTTGAGCGTCGCCCCTACCCGCCCGGCCAGCATGGTCGCGCGCGGATCAAGGAGAGCGAATACCTGCTCCAGCTGCAGGAGAAGCAGAAGGCTCGCTTCACCTACGGCGTCATGGAAAAGCAGTTCCGTCTCTACTACGCAGAGGCCAACCGTCGTAACGGCAAGACCGGTGACGAGCTGCTGCGTCTGCTCGAGACCCGTCTTGACAACGTCGTCTACCGCGCCGGACTCGCTCGTACCCGCCGCCAGGCGCGTCAGATGGTCAGCCATGGCCACCTCACCGTCAATGGTGTGAAGGTCGACGTGCCCAGCTACCGCGTCTCTCGCTACGACATCATCGATGTCCGCCCGAAGTCGCTGCAGACTGTTCCGTTCCAGATCGCCAAGGAGATCCAGGGCGATCGCAAGGCTCCGGGTTGGCTGCAGGTCGTGCCCGGCACGCTGCGCATCCTGGTGCACTCGGAGCCCGAGCGCGCACAGATCGACGTGCCTCTGTCCGAGCAGCTCATCGTCGAGTTCTACTCGAAGTAATCGCCGGTTGTCGGATCCATATGTCCGGCAGCGCGTTCGGCACCTAATCGGCCGTCATATAGCGGGCGTCCAAGAGGAGAAGAAGTTTCAATGCTGATTTCACAGCGACCCACACTGTCCGAAGAGATCATCTCGGGAGATCGCTCGAAGTTCGTCATCGAGCCGCTCGAGCCAGGTTTCGGGTACACGCTCGGCAACTCGCTGCGCCGTACCCTGCTGTCGTCGATTCCCGGAGCCGCTGTCACCAGCATCCGGATCGACGGAGTCCTGCACGAGTTCACCACCGTCCCCGGAGTCAAGGAAGACGTCACCGACATCATCCTGAACCTCAAGGGCCTCGTCGTGAGCTCCGAAGAGGACGAGCCGGTCACCATGTACGTGCGCAAGCAGGGCCCCGGTGCTGTCACCGGTGCCGACATCGTGCCCCCGGCCGGTGTCACCGTGCACAACCCGGACCTGCACATCGCCACCCTGAACGACAAGGGCAAGTTGGAGATCGAGCTCGTCGTCGAGCGCGGTCGCGGCTATGTCCCCGCCGTCCAGAACAAGGCGTCCGGCGCCGAGATCGGCCGTATCCCGGTCGACTCGATCTACTCGCCGGTTCTCAAGGTCACGTACAAGGTGGAGGCCACCCGCGTCGAGCAGCGCACCGACTTCGATCGGCTCGTTCTCGATGTGGAAACCAAGAACTCGATCTCCGCGCGGGACGCGCTGGCCTCGGCCGGTAAGACCCTCGTCGAGCTGTTCGGTCTGGCCCGTGAACTCAACATCGAAGCAGAAGGTGTGGAGATCGGACCCTCGCCCGCCGAGGCCGATCACATCGCGTCGTTCAGCCTTCCGATCGAAGACCTCGAACTCACCGTTCGGTCGTACAACTGCCTCAAGCGCGAGGGAGTGCACACCGTCGGCGAGCTGGTGGCCCGGACCGAATCGGACCTGCTGGACATCCGCAACTTCGGCCAGAAGTCCATCGACGAGGTCAAGGTCAAGCTGCACGCACTCGGCCTGGCACTCAAGGACAGCCCCGCGAGCTTCGATCCGTCCCAGGTGGCCGGATACGACGTCGCGACCGGTACCTGGACCGATGACACTTCCTTCTCCGACGCCGATGCCGGCGAGGATTTCGCAGAAACCGAACAGCTCTAACAAGACCCCCAGCTCACGGCCGAGAGGTCGAGAGCGAACCCTAGGAGTTCGAAATGCCCAAGCCCACAAAGGGTACCCGCCTCGGCGGGTCGGCTTCGCACCAGAAAGCGATGCTGGCGAACCTCGCCACCTCGCTCTTCGAGCACGGCCGGATCACCACCACCGAGACCAAGGCAAAGCGTCTCCGCCCGTACGCGGAAAAGCTGATCACCCACGCGAAGGCCGGTAACCTGGCTCATCGCCGTGAGGTGCTGAAGGTCATCCGCAACAAGGACATCGTGCATGCCCTGTTCGCCGAGATCGGCCCGTTCTACGCGGACCGCGACGGCGGCTACACTCGCATCGTCAAGACTCTGCCGCGCAAGGGCGACAACGCCCCCATGGCAGTGATCGAGCTGGTTCGGGACAAGACCGCTTCGTCGGAAGCCGATCGCGCCACCCGCGCAGCGGCCTCGAAGAAGAAGTCTGAAGAAGCCGCAACCGAGGACAACGTGGTCGAGGCTGTTGAAGCCGACGCCACCGACGCCGAGGTCGAGAACGCTGAAGCTGTGGCCGAGGCTGTCGACGAAGAGTCGACTGCTGCCACCGCTGTTGACGCCAAGACCGACGAGAAGTAGTCGGTCACTGAGCGAGTCAGTGACCCAAGAGCCCGCCACCGGATTTTCCGGTGGCGGGTCTCGTCATTTCGAGGGACCGCTCGTCCGGCTGCGGATGCAGATCGGTTACGACGGAACCGACTTCGCGGGCTGGGCCAGACAACCCGGCCTGCGAACAGTGTGTGGCGTGCTGGAGGAGACCCTCGGCACCGTGCTGCGGGAACCGGTGACGCTCACCGTTGCCGGCCGCACCGACGCAGGCGTTCACGGCACCGGGCAGGTGGCACATTTTGATGTGCCCGAAGTTGCCTTGCAAACCCGGTCGATAGACGGGGACCCGGCCAAACTCGTTCGGCGGCTTGCCAAGATGCTGCCCACCGATGTGCGGGTCAAGGACATCGAGGAAGCGCCCGCGGAGTTCGACGCGCGCTTTTCTGCCCTGCGCCGCCACTACGAATACCGACTGACCGACGATCCCTGGGGCGCTGAGCCGGTGGTCGCGCGCACCACAGCCGCCTGGAGTCGGCCGCTCAACGCCGACCTCCTGGAGGAAGCGGCCTCAACGCTGCTCGGCCTCAACGACTTCGCGGCATTCTGCAAGCGCCGCGAGGGCGCCACGACAGTTCGGGATCTCCAGCAGTTCACGTGGATGCGCGATGACTATGGCGTTCTGGTCGCACAGGTGAGTGCGGATGCGTTCTGCTGGTCGATGGTTCGCTCACTGGTCGGTGCCGTGGCGACCGTCGGCGAAGGGCGTCGCTCGGTGGACTGGTGCGCGGGACTGCTGCAGCAGCGGGCGCGCTCCAGTGAGGTCCCGGTGGCGCCTGCATGTGGTTTGACGCTGATCGGTGTGGACTATCCACCCGATAGTGCACTGGCGCAACGTAATGCGATC
Organism: Williamsia sp. Y721; assembly: GCF_059683565.1. Classification (NCBI taxonomy): domain Bacteria; kingdom Bacillati; phylum Actinomycetota; class Actinomycetes; order Mycobacteriales; family Nocardiaceae; genus Williamsia; species Williamsia sp. Y721. The sequence goes on from NZ_JCASNH010000001.1 coordinate 821,564, forward strand.
ACTCGCGAGACGCGGGCCGCGATCGAACCGTCCGGCTGCTGCGGAGACTGACCCACCCCCGATGATGTGGCCTTCTGGCGGTGTTCACCTGGGGCTTTGTTCGCCAGAACGGCACACTTTCGCGGTATTGGCTCCTATCGTTGAGACCCTGGTCGCGATCAGTTTCTGAGTTTGAATCCCCGCGAGTCCCGGACGCCGCCGGTGAACATCATGATCGCGTCGATGAAGACCCAGATACTCAGCCCGAGCAGGATGAGGTAGCCGATCAGGATGATTGCCAGCAACCACCCGAGGATGAGCGTGATCAGCTGGGCAACTGCGATTCCGTTGTGTCCCAGGTAGAAGCGACCCGCACCGAATCCGCCGAGGAACAGCTGCAGTAAGCCTGCCGAGATCTTCGACTTGTCCGACAACGGTTCTCCGCTGTACGGATCGCGACCATAGGGTGCGGTGGGGTCGAATCCGAAACCGGGGTGGCCATAGGCCGGTGCACCGTATATCGGTTGGCCATAAGGCATGACAGGATATGCCGCGGCGTGCGGGTCTGTGCCGGCCGGTGGCATATATGGCGCCGGGTAGGCAGGCGGAATCCCTGGCAACGACTGCGCAGGGTTCTGCCAATCCGGTTGTTGAGAACCGTCGAAGGGGCCCGGATGGTTCACGGTGTCCTTGTCTGAGGTGTCGGGTGATCAGGACGTGTAGTACGGGTCTCCGCGTCGCATCGTGGTGGAGGGGAAGTCGTCTGCCACGGTCGCGGCCATCTCGACCAGTGCGCGACGGGTGTCCTTGCCGAGGAGATCGAGATCGACCTCGGCGCCCTCGGCGAGGTGGTCGTCGAACGGGATCTGCTGTACGGCGCGGCATCTGGTCAGGAAGTGGGCGCTGAGCTGATCGGTGTCGATGGTCGATGCGCCGGGCCGTGACGAGCTGAGAACCACGACCGCTCCTGACACCAGATGCCCGAACCCGTGGGCCTGCAGCCAGTCGAGTGTCGCTCCGGCGCTGCGTGCCCCGTCGATGGCAGGGGAGGTCACCAGGATCAGTGAGTTGGCCATGTCGAGCACACCGTTCATCGCCGAATGGCTCAGGCCGGTGCCGCAATCGGTGATGATGATGTTGTAGAAGCGCTGTAGCACCGTCATCACGCCGCGGTAGTCCGCTTCACTGAAGGCCTCGGCCTTGGCCGGATCACGTTCGGACGCAAGTATTTCCAGGCGGCTCGGCGCCTGGGACGTGTGCGCGCGGACGTCGGAGTAGCGGTAGATCGATTCGTCGGCGAGCAGATCGCGCACCGTCGATCGGGTCTGCTGCGGAATGCGTTGCCCGAGAGTGCCCAGGTCGGGATTGGCATCCACGGCGATCACCCGATCGCCACGCAGCGATGCGAATGTCGAGCCCAGACCGACTGTGGTCGTGGTCTTTCCGACGCCGCCCTTGAGTGAGAGGACCGCGATTCGATAGTCGCCGCGGACGGGCTGATTCACGCGTTCGAGTAGTTGTTTGTAGACGAGGTCGTCCGGGGATTCGCCGGGGTTGATGGTGCCCGCCGATAGTTTGTGTACGGTCCGCCGCCATCCGCTGGCCGGTGCGCGGCGAGCTTTTCGGAGCAGTGCCACTTCGTCGAGGCTCGTCGGTGCGGGCGCCGGTGGCTGCCCGGGGGCGTACTGCTGGTGCGGGGGCATCGGCTGCTGTCCCGGAAAGTAGCCGGGCGGCCCCGCCGGATTGCTCTGCGGCGGGATGCCTGCTGGCGGAAAGCCCTGGGGCGGAGGGGATTCACCGTACGGGTTGCTGCCGCCATAGGGGCCTGGCCCCGCCGGGTAGGTGGGCGCAGCCGGCGGTTGGTGCGGCGGCCAGAACTGCTGCTCGACCGGGGGTTGTGGCGGGGGAGCGGGTTGCGACGGGTCCGCACCGACGGCATCGGGCGCATGGCCATGGCGGCCCGAGTGCGCCGTCACCGGTGGTGTCTCGGGTCCGGGTGGGCTCGGCGGTGATGCCGCGGCGTGAGGTGGTGTGGGTACGGATTCCTCTGGCGTTGCCGGTACGTCCGGGGCCTGCGGCGCCGTTGGTGATTGATCGGCGCGCTCGAACGCTGCGACATCGATGTCCGCCGCGCTCTGAAGCCATGGTGGTGCCGCCGGCACGTCGGCATTGTTGTAGCTCACAGAAACAGCCCCCCGTTGTTGCACTTCGTCTAACCAGTTGCATTTCGCCTTGCCAGCGATGAAAGCCCCAGGTGTTCCATATATCGAATCCACCCCGCCACCCCTGGATACCGGCGATGATAGACCACCACGATCTCCCGTGGTCGGGTGGAGCGGATGTCCATGCCGTGCCGCATCTCCGCAGTGTCACAGGTTGTGGGTACTATCTGTCGCCAAGGGGAGTTCTTGAGGGGGAACCATGGCTGCTGCAACTTCACGCACCGGAGGCCTGTCTGTCGTCACGACGGAACAGGGCCTGCCGATGTCGGTACGGATCGAACCTGCCGAATTGCACAAGGACCCGGCGATACTCGCCGCGGAGGTACTCCGGCTGTGCCGGCAGGCGGCGATGAACGCCGGCGTCGCGCGTCGGGAAGAGTTGCGCGCGGCGGGCGTCGGCGCCGACATCATCGAACAGATGAATCTGCCTCGGCCCGATGATCTCGCCAGAGCCGAGTACGAGGACGACGCCGCCGCAGGCGAACCGGGCAGCTGGATGAGGTCGGTATGAGCTCCGCGATGGATGAACTCGAGGCCAGGGCCCGGGCACAGCTCGATCGGTTACACGAGGTCAATGAACGTTTGGCCGCCATCTCCGCACGTGAGACCTCGCCCGGAGACCATGTCACCGCGGAGGTGAATGGCATCGGTGAGCTGACCGGGTTGTGGTTCGCGCCAACGGCTCCGCAGCTCGGGGCCGGCGCGCTTTCGGACCTGATCGTCGCGACGGCCGGTGTCGCGGCAGGGCGCGCGTTAGCCCGCCGGGGTGAGATCCTCGAGGAGTTCAACGAATCTTTTGCCGATCTGGTGAACAGCCGACCGACATGAGCGGTGCGCCGACGCGGGAGGGAACCGTTGCGGCTCGGGAGGCGTCTTATCGCCGAACTGTGGGAGTGGCGGGTTGCGAGGGTCGGGCAATCCGAGGGTTGGGGCAGTACACATGTTTTCGAAAAACGGGGGGACAAATGTCTGACGTAACAGCGGTACCGGCGGCAATCGAGGCATATGGGGACACGGCTGCCCTGATGTCGGCAGCGGTTGCCAGTGCGGGTTCGATCAACGCCGCCGCGAACATCGCTCAGATGGTGCCGGTGTTCGGGTTGATCGGGCAGGAGTTCCTGCTGGCGTTCGCACAGGCGCAGGCGAGTCATCTGTTCGGGGTCGGGCAACTCGCTGCGGTCCACGCCGGAAGCGCGGCAGCCGCGTTTGCCACGGCCGCGCAGATCGCTGAGGCGGACGACGGCAGCGGCCGGGGTTTCGCCGCCGTGCAGGCTGCGCTGTAGACCGGATCGGGCCACGTGAGTTTTCCGACGATGCCATCGGCAGCTGTACCGCCGCCGCTTGATCCGACGATCCGCCAACTGGTCGAATCGAGTCCACTCGGGCCGATACTCGACACCCCGGTCAGTCAGGTCTTGAAAGACCTTGGCCTGCCCGGGCTCCCGGTGTTCTCGGGGATGCCGCCACTGCCAGATCTGCCGCCGCTGCCGCCGCTCGACCTCGACGTCCTGCTCAAACCGTTGACTGATCTGCTGGGCGGCTTCGGCTCGGGCAACCTCGGTGGAGGCGACTTCGACCCCACCATGATCTTCGAGGCTCTTTCGCAGATCCTGGACACGTCGATGTCGATGGGTTCCGGCGCATTGAAAGTTCTCGATCAGGTGTGGAGCGGGCAGTCCGCCACGGCGGCGACCGCCAAGGGGGTGCAGGCCAGCGCCGACACCGCGGCCTTGTCCACACAGGGCACCACGATGACGGCCGACACCCAAGGAGCCGCAGCGATCGTTGGCGTCGGCCTCGGGCTCGTCCAGGGAATCATCGCGAAAACGGTTGGCATCATCACCGCTTCTGCACCGTTTCTGGTCACACCGCCCGGCCAGGCCGTGGCGTTGGCAGCGGCCGCTGATGGCCTGGCCGAGGCGACCGCGGTGGTTGCCGCCACCCGAGCGCAATTGCTGGCGCCGACAACGCACATGATGGCGACCGGACAACCGGTGCCGGTGACAGGTGCTCCCGCAGCGGGAGCATCACCCTTTTCGATTGCCAGCACGGTGCTCGACTCGGTCGGCAAACCGATGATGACCGGCGTGGGACAACTCGGCACCATGTCGTCAAAGGCCGCGACCGAGCTCATGAAATCGCATCAGGCTCAACTGCAAACCGCGTACGACAGCAAAGACATCGACGAAGCCAAGACTGTTCCGGCGGGTCTCGGTGGTGCGATGTCCGCCGGCCGCGGGGGCGGCGGCGGTGGAGGCGGTGGCGGAGGCGGCGGCGGTAGCGGCCCCAGCCCGCTGAGTGCACGGACAACGCCGGGACTGCTCGGCGGCTCGGCACCGGAATCCGGTGGTGGACCGGTCAACAGGAATCAGAACACGGTGGTTCCTGCCGGCACGACCGGGCCGATGGCACCGATGGGCGGCGGCGGGATGGGTGCCGGACGCGGCGCCGGTGCGTCTGATGATCAGCACGAGGCCGCGGATTATCTCGTCACCGAACTCAACGGCACCAGGATCATCGGCGAGATGCCGGCTGTTGCTCCCGCGGTCCTGGGCGAAACCCAGACGCCGGAAGCGACACCGACACCGGACGTACGTCTGCGGTTGGGTCCGCCTGACCGCAACCAGCCTGACCACAACCAAGAAGCCTGACACGAACATGGGGGAAACGATGTCCACAGGTGAGTTGAACGTCGACTCGGGCGAATTATTGCGAGCCGCAGGTGATCTCGACCGGCTGGCAAATGAGCTCGAACAGGGTGTGGCCGTTCACCGTCCGGCACTCGTGGTGGCGGCGGCAGGTCGCGACGAGGTGTCGACCACCGCTGCCACCACATTCGGTGCCGTCGCGGAGAGTTTCACCGACACTGCGGCCGCCGGTGTGCACGAACTCCGGAAGATCGCTGCGGTGCTGCGCGCCCAGGCGCGTGATTTCGGCACGGTCGAGGCCGACATCGAGGGGACCTTCCGGCTCTGACGCCGGGGACATGATCATGACCGGATTCACGAATGTCGTGTGGGAGGCCAGGCCCACCAAGCAATTGGCAACCGATCTGGGTGCCGGTGCCGGTGACGGCCCGCTGATCGCTGCCGCACTCGGCTGGGCGCAGGTCTCCGCACTGCTTACCGACGCGGGTGTCGACTACGTTCGGATCCTGGCCAAGCTCGGCATCTCCTGGGAATCGGCTTCCAGTGATGAGGCTTTCGGGAAACTGGCCTCGTTCGCCGGTTGGTTCTCCGATGCTGCCGCTGCCGCCGCAGACAGTGCAGCACGTGCGGGCGCACAGGCGGCCGCGACCACCGTGGCCCGGATCGGCATGCCGGGACTACCGGAACTGCAGGCCACCGAAGACATCCATACGACGGCCGTGGCCGTCGGTGCCGCGACGGGTGCGCCTGTCGGCGGTGTGGCAGCCGATGCCGAGCGGGCAGCGGCTGACCAGAAGCAACGTGCCGCGCGGGTCATGGAAACCTACGAGGCAGCCACCGAACCCGTTTCGCGCGGGTGGTCGGTACCGCGCCCGGCCGAGATCGTCTCACCCGATGCGCTGGTTGCCGAACAGGCAGTTCGGGAGGCAGCCCGGGCGGTACCGGCACGCCCGGAAGCCGCGGCCGGGGCGGTGCCCGGTGGTATCAGTGGATACGCGCCGGTTTCCGTTCCGCGTCAGCAGACGCGTTATGCCACAACCATTCTTGCGGGTTCATCGGCGTCGCCCGTGATGGTGCAACCGGCGTCGACATCGGCCGCCGCGCGGCCGTCGGTGCCCGCGGCGCCGATGGCACCCATGATGGGTGCTCCCGGTCATGGAGGGGATTCAGTCTCGCGCCGAGCCCCCGCACAGGCCGGAGCCGGCATCGATCCAGTGGGCGTATCGGGGGTGGGTGACGAGGACTTCCACGGTGCGCCGATTGCTGCGGCAGTCAACGTCGGCGATCATCCGGATCCGCGGTACCGCAACGGAACTCTCGACCTGCCGCCCGCCATGTCGGTGCCGGCGGTTCTCGGCGCCACGGAACAAGGCGGGTGAACGACATGTGGGCTACTCCGGTGGTATGCGAGTTCAGTCTCTCGCAGGATCAGATCGACTATGTGGCAGACATTCTCGACCTCCAGACGTGGCCGTCGGTGCTCGCGATCGGACCTTGTCACGAGTACGTCGACGAGCGCGAGAAGGCGCGTGTTGCCGCAGCAGCGGAGTTGAGCGCTGCCGGATGGCTGACCGTCGACCCGGACCCGGCAGGCGGGGTGGGTGTCACCGACGCACTGGCCGAGGCGCTCACGATACTGTCGATCCCCGACGTACTACTCGAGATCCGTTGCCACCGGGATACTTCGATTCGTCGGATCTGCCTTGCGCGGCGTGGTGATCACCACGTGTTGGCGACCAAGACCGAATCGGGTCTGGTGCTCCGCGACATTGCGATCGGCAGTGACCTCGAGGTGGGTCAGCTCGTTGCACGTTTGCTCGAACCGGCCGAGGCCACGCAGGTTCCCCCGGTGAGTGTTCCGTCGGTCAGCGTGCCCGCCGATGAATTGCAGAATCGGCTCGATGGAGCGCAGTCCGCAGCTGATTACGCCGATGCGCTCCATGCGATGGGTGTTGCGGCCGCCGATGCCGCGACCTATGCGGTTGCGTTCGATACCTGCTGTGCGCACACGGAAATCGTTGCCATCGAATGCGCGCCGGGACGGACGCGTCGCTCGGAAGGTGCGGTGGCGGTCTACGACACAGCCAAGGGCCGGATTGTCGCCGGCCCCAGTATGTCTCCCGATGGCCGGGTCTGGTCGACATTGTCGCCGGGTACCGGTCATCGGATCTCCCAGGCTGTCACGCTCCTCATGGAGACGTTGCCGGCCCGGAGGTGGTTGCCGTGATTCGGCCAACCGGAGGGGGCCCACCCGGTGACAAACCGGCGTGGTACCGGAGCAGATTACAAAATCCGCGGATATCAACCGATACCGCGGCAATCACACAAGAAGGGGATTCACCATGACTGCCGACGGCGGTAACAGCGGGTTGAAACTCGACGTCCCAGACGCGTTGATCACGACCAAATCGGTGGGGCAGCTCATCGAGGACATGGGTGTTGTGTTGCAACGCCTGAACAAGAATGCCGAAGACGCGCAAGCGATGTGGCAGGGCACCGCCAGCAAGGCGTTTCAGGATGCGGCAGCGGCGTGGCAGGCCGAGGGGGCTCAGCTCAAGACTGCTCTCGACGGTCTGAAGGCGTCGCTGGAGAGTGGATTCAACGGCTACGACAACGAAGACCAGGACCTCGCAGGAACCATCGGCTCCGTCATGGGTGGGGGATCCGGTCTGAGCCTGTGATTCTCGGCCCCTCCAACACCAACGCCTGAAAGGGAACAATGCCATGATCAAGTACAACTTTGCCGCGATCGAGGAGCTGTCGGCTCAGCTCGATTCGGATTTCAAGCAGCTCGAGGAGCTGGCCGGGACGCTCAAGTCCGAAGTCGTTCGACTGCACTCGAACTGGGAATCACCGCAGGGTGCCGAAGCTTACGCCGTCGCGCAGCAGCGTTGGGACACGAGCTTTTCGGACTCTCGTCTGCTGCTGAACAACCTGTCGACGAAGGTGCGCGAAGCGGGATCGACGATGCAGGGCGCCGATAAGCGCACCGCAGGTTACTTCGCCTAGATCGCCCAACCGCGACTGCTCGACACCCGAGACCCGCCGGAAGAAAGTGCCGGCGGGTTTCGGTGGTTCAGAGGTGCCGCAGGGGGTTTGTTGTCCGGGCCGGAGTCAGCGGCTGGGAGTCTTGGCCATCGCGCTCGAGTCCTACAGTTCTCGACCGCGTACCGGGAATCGAAACCGCTCAAGGGCGAGGGCTCATGGTGGCGCTTCGTCCGCACGTCCCGAAATCCGGAACTGCTCCGGATGAAATGCTGGTGGCCGCAAAGATCGCGATCACACCGGGGTCCTCGGCACTCGATGTCGCCGCTGCCATCGATGCCGCGGAGTCGAGCGTGCGGGCACGGGTTCCGGTCGCGCGGGTGATCTACCTCGAACCCGATATCGATCGAGGATCGGTCTCTTGACTCGATCGACTGCGTCATTCGCCGGGGCGGAAAATGATCGCGCCATCCCGGGTGGATTAACCAGTGTTCGCTGGGTTGGTCGGATAGTTTCTCAGGCAGGCTGCATTCGCCGCAATGCACGCATGTCACTTGAGGAGTTGTGATGGGCAATCCGCTGACACGGACAAAATCCGTGGAGCAATCGATGGCTGACACCGAAGAACCCGGTTCGCAGCTGAAGAAGAGTTTGACCTGGTGGGATCTCACTGTTTTCGGTGTCTCGGTGGTGATCGGTGCCGGCATCTTCACCATCACCGCGTCGACGGCCGGAGACAAAGCGGGACCGGCGATTTCGCTGTCTTTTGTGATGGCAGCGGTGGCCTGTGCCTTGGCTGCACTGTGCTACGCCGAGTTCGCCTCGACCGTTCCGGTGGCGGGGTCTGCTTACACCTTCGGCTACGCCACCTTCGGTGAGTTCCTGGCCTGGATCCTGGGCTGGGACCTGATCCTCGAATTCGCGGTCGGTGCGGCCGTTGTCTCCAAGGGCTGGTCGAGCTATCTGGGCACCGTCTTCGGATTCTCCGGTGGCACAACCGAAATCGCTGGTCTCGACGTCGACTGGGGTGCGCTGGTCGTGGTCGCCACGATCACGGTGCTGCTGGTCATCGGCACCAAGTTGTCCTCCCGGTTCAGTGCTGTGGTCACGGCCGTCAAGGTCACGGTTGTGCTGTTGGTGATCGTTGTCGGGTTCTTCTACATCGACACTGACAACTGGAAGCCGTTTGTGCCGGAATCACAGCCGTCGGAGTCCGGCGGCCGGTCCGTCGAGTCGACCCTGTTCTCGCTCATGACCGGCGGCGGCGACTCCAGCTACGGCTGGTACGGCATCCTGGCGGCGGCCTCGATCGTGTTCTTCGCCTTCATCGGCTTCGACGTCGTCGCGACCACCGCCGAAGAGACCAAGAATCCGAAAAAAGATGTGCCGCGCGGCATCCTCGGCTCACTGGCCATCGTCACGGTGCTCTACATCCTGGTCACGATCGTGGTCACGGGCATGGTCAGCTACAAGGACCTGGCAACGTCAGCCGGCGACGGGGAACCCAAGAACCTTGCCTATGCATTCGGCCTGAACGGGGTGACCTGGGCCGAGAAGGTGATTTCGATCGGTGCTCTGGCAGGTCTGACCACGGTTGTCATGGTGCTGATGCTCGGTCAGTCTCGTGTCTTGTTCGCGATGTCACGAGACGGACTGTTGCCCCGGTCATTTGCGAAGACCAGCCGGTTCGGGACCCCGGCCCGGATCCAGATCCTGGTGGGCCTGGTCGTCGCGGTGGTGGCCGCGTTCTTCCCGATCACCAAGCTGGAAGAAATGGTCAACGTGGGCACCCTGTTCGCGTTCGTGGTTGTTGCGGCCGGTGTGATTGTGCTGCGGAAGACCCGTCCGGATCTGCCTCGTGGATTCAAGGTGCCGTGGATGCCGGTGATCCCGATCCTGGCGATCATCGCCTGCGTGTGGTTGATGCTGAACCTGTCGGCGCTGACGTGGTTGCGATTCCTGGTCTGGATGGTGATCGGTGTCGCCTTCTACTTCCTGTACAGCCAGCGCCATTCGATGGTCGGGAAGCGTGCTCGTGGTGAGATCCCAGATCAGGTCGGTGACGATATCCGCGCAGGGGCAGGCAAGGATGGCGTTGCCCCCGAGTGAGTCCGTTGGTGGCCGACGGCTGACCTGAAATCTGACAAGCCCCGATCCGGGCTGATTCCCGGATCGGGGTTTTTTGTGAAGTGCGTCGCTTTACAAATCGAACTCAATGTATAGACACACGACTCCAGCGTCGGTAGTGTCCACAACAAGTTCTAGTTTGAAGAGGCCAGGAGGATGATGATGGGCACTACGGAATCGTCGACCGTCGAGCAGTCGGTGGCGCAATGGCGAGACAAAAAGCGTCACCTGTGGCTGCTGGGCCTCATTCCGCCGACCGCGCTTTTTCTCGCGACCGCGTTGGTGGCCGGCTTCAACTGGCTGGGCGCCGGCGTTGTTGCGCCGGTCTGGTGGTGGATCGGTCCGTTGCTCGTCTACGGCTTGCTGCCGATCATGGATCTGTTCTTCGGGCCCGACGGCCAGAACCCGCCCGAGGAGCTGATGGAAGAGCTGGAAAACGACAAGTACTACCGCTATTGCACCTACGCGTACATTCCCTTCCAGCTCGCGAGCCTGGTCTTCGCCTGCTACCTGTGGACCGCGAGCGACCTGAGCTGGCTGGGGATCGATGGCGGCCTCGGACTCCTCTCGAAGCTGGGTATCGCCCTGACGGTCGGCGTCATGGGTGGCATCGGGATCAACACCGCCCACGAACTCGGGCACAAGAAAGACTCGCTTGAACGATGGCTATCGAAAGTCACTCTCGCGCAGACCTTTTACGGGCATTTCTACATCGAGCACAACCGTGGCCATCACGTACGGGTGGCCACCCCGGAGGATCCGGCCAGCGCCAAATACGGCGAGACCTTCTGGGCGTTCCTTCCGCGGAGTGTGTGGGGGAGTCTGAAGTCGGCCTGGAATCTCGAACGCACCCGCATGCAACGGCTGGAGCGTCCGGTCTGGAACATCGGCAACGACGTCCTCAACGCCTGGTTGATGTCAGTGGTCGGGTGGGGCGTGCTGACCGCGATCTTCGGCTGGCAGATCCTGCCGTTCATGGTCATTCAGGCCGTGTACGGGTTCGGGTTGCTGGAGACGGTGAACTACCTCGAGCACTACGGGTTGCAGCGACAGAAGACGGCCAGTGGCCGCTATGAGCGCGCCCGTCCCGAGCACAGCTGGAACTCGGATCACATCTGCACCAACATCTTCCTGTACCACCTGCAGCGCCACAGCGATCACCACGCCAATCCGACCCGTCGGTACCAGGTGCTGCGCAGTTTTGAGGACGCGCCCGCTCTGCCGAGCGGCTACGCCAGCATGATCACGCTCGCGTACTTCCCGCCGCTGTGGCGAAAAGTGATGGACCACAGGGTTGTCGAACACTATGGCGGCGACCTGTCGTTGGCCAACATCGTGCCCCGTCGGCGAGAGAAGATACTTGCCGCGCACCGCACGTCGATGCTCGGCGAAGTGAACGGAACCGCGAAATGAGCGCATATCGCTGCCCGGTCTGCGAATTCATCTACGACGAGGCGATCGGCGCGCCGCGCGAAGGTTTTCCGGCCGGGACCGGATGGGCCGACGTCCCCGACGACTGGCCCTGCCCCGACTGCGGCGTCCGGGAGAAGATCGATTTCGAGGAAACGGTGTCGTCATGAACTTCAAGTTGTACGTCTGTATGCAGTGTGGATTCGAATACGACGAGGCGAAGGGTTGGCCCGAGGACGGGATCGCCCCGGGAACCCGTTGGGAGGACATCCCCGACGACTGGAGTTGCCCGGATTGTGGGGCCGCCAAACTGGACTTCTACATGGAGGAAGTCACCCGCTCGTGACCCCGGTGGCCGACGCGACCGTTACCCTGGCCGACATGTCAGAGGTTTCGGAACCCACGTCGGCCACAGTGGGCTCGGCTGCGCCAATTCCATTCGCGCAGGCCACCAAACGATTACTGCGAGGCAGTCTGCTCGACGGAATGCGAGAGTTGTTGCGGTCGAAGGACTGGTCGGCGGTCACGATGGCCGATGTCGCGGCCGCGGCCGGGGTCAGCAGGCAGACCGTATACAACGAGTTCGGGTCCCGGCAGGGACTGGCGACCGCGTATGCACTCCGCCTGGCCGACGAGTTGGTGGACTTGATCTCCGAGGCGGTTCTCGCGCACGAGGGGCAGACCAAAATAGCGTTGGCAGAGGGCTTTTCGGACTTCTTTGCCTCTGTGGCCACGGACCCGCTGATCCAGTCGTTGTTGACAGGGCAGGCGAAACCGGATCTGTTGCGGCTGATCACCACTGATGCCGGGCCGTTGATCGACCAGGCCAGCAGCAGGATCAGCGAGCTCTTGCAGCACAGCTGGGTCGGAGCCGACGAAACCGCGGCCGTGCGGATCGCTCGCGCGATGGTCCGGATGGCACTGAGCTATGTGTCCATGCCGCCGGAGGCCGACCGCGATGTCGCAGACGATCTGGCCGAGATCTTCGACCCGGTTGTCGATGCCGCAGCCGGGGGTGGCGCTCGTTCGACCACGGGTTAGCCTGGTAGGCAATATCCAGTGGGACTTTGAGGAGTGGTATATGACATCGGTCCAGAACGGCCCGCTCACCGCGGACAGCCGCAACGGCATCGACTTCAAGGTGGCGGATCTTTCGCTGGCCGAATACGGACGCAAAGAGATCGGGCTCGCGGAGCACGAGATGCCGGGTTTGATGGCGTTGCGTCGGGAATATGCGGATGTACTGCCGCTCAAGGGTGCTCGTGTCTCGGGCTCGCTGCACATGACGGTGCAGACCGCGGTGCTGATCGAGACCCTGGTGGCACTCGGTGCCGAGGTGCGCTGGGCGTCGTGCAACATCTTCTCCACCCAGGACGAAGCCGCCGCGGCCATCGTCGTCGGGCCTTACGGCACCGTCGACGAGCCCAAGGGTGTGCCGGTCTTCGCGTGGAAGGGCGAGAGCCTCGAGGAGTACTGGTGGGCTGCCGAGCAGATGCTCACCTGGCCCGGTGAGCCGGCCAACATGATCCTCGACGACGGCGGCGATGCGACCATGCTGGTTCTGCGCGGTGCGCAGTTCGAGAAGGCGGGCGTTGTGCCACCGGTCGACGAGAACGATTCGGCCGAGTACAAGGTGTTCCTGTCGCTGCTGCGCGAGCGTTTCGAGACGGACAAGACCAAGTGGTCGACGATCGCCGAGTCGGTCCAGGGCGTCACCGAGGAAACCACGACCGGTGTGCTGCGGCTCTACCAGTTCGCTGCAGCAGGCGAATTGGTGTTCCCGGCGATCAACGTCAACGACTCGGTCACCAAGAGCAAGTTCGACAACAAGTACGGCACCCGTCATTCGCTGATCGACGGAATCAACCGTGGCACCGATGTCCTCATCGGTGGCAAGAAGATCCTGATCTGCGGCTACGGCGATGTCGGCAAGGGTTGTGCCGAATCGTTGGCCGGCCAGGGCGGACGCGTGCAGGTCACCGAGATCGATCCGATCAACGCCCTGCAGGCGCTGATGGACGGTTATGACGTCGTCACCGTCGAGGAGGCGATCGGCAACGCCGACATCATCATCACCTCGACCGGCAACCTCGGCATCATCACCTTCGATCACATGAAGCAGATGAAGCACCAGGCGATCCTCGGCAACATCGGTCACTTCGACAACGAGATCGACATGGCAGGCCTCGAGTCGTCGAAAGAGGTCAAGCGGATCAACATCAAGCCGCAGGTCGATCAGTGGATCTTCCCTGATGGCAAGTCGATCATCGTGTTGTCGGAAGGTCGTCTGCTGAACCTGGGCAACGCCACCGGCCACCCGTCGTTCGTGATGAGCAACAGCTTCTCCAACCAGGTGATCGCGCAGATCGAGCTGTGGACCAAGAGCGACGAGTACGACAACGAGGTCTACCGGCTGCCGAAGGCACTGGACGAGAAGGTCGCCAAGATCCACGTCGAGGCACTCGGCGGCACTCTGACCAGGCTCACCAAAGAGCAGGCGGAGTACATCGGCGTCGATGTCGAGGGCCCGTACAAGCCCGAGCATTACCGCTACTGAGTTTTAGGGCCGCAAGGTTCTTCAACACCTGAAATGGTGGGTACGGGCGAACGCCTGTACCCACCATTTTCGGTTCTGCCTGCGCAGCCGGGTCAGCCGGTGATGATGTCGTCGTCGCCGCCGGTATCCGAGGTCGGACTCTGGGACAGGCTCGGACAGAACCGCCACTGGCCGTCCTCTTTCTTGAACGGCCAGGTGATGTCGCCGGTGTCCCGATCGATCGACATCACACCCTCGACCGTGCCGAGGGAGCCGTCGACGACCACGTCCTGAACGTCGATCGACGCCGAAATCGGCCCGTTCTCGTCGAACAGATCCTGATATCCGGCGGTGGACTCCGTGCGCGAATCGGCCTCACAGGCCATCCGGTGCAGACCCACCGCGTCCTGGGTGTTGATCAACTCGACGCGTTTCTCGGCGGCGGCCTGGAGATCACCCTCATCGGCCGAAGCAGCGGAACTGCTCGCGGACGAGGTGGCGGTGGATGGATCGGCCGCCACACCGCTGTCGGTGTTGTCAGGGCCCGCCAGCACGGCCACGGTGATCACCACGCCGACAACGACCACGACAACAGCGACGATCGCACCGATGATCAGCCCGGTCGGGTTTCTCGGCGGACGCGGTGGTGGAGTGCCCCACGAGCCGGATGGGCCCGGCTGCCCCCACTGCTGTGCGCCGTGACCCGGAGCCCATGATCCCGGTTGTGGTTGCGGTGGCGGGTACTGCGGCTGAAGATGCTGCGGATTGTGACGAGGATCGGGGTTCCCCCATCCCGATGGACCCGTCGGCGGATAACTCAAGAATTCCTCCCCTGAGGGTTGACCGTGTTGTCGGAGCCTGGTGTGTCAGATCTCGCGGGTGTCGCAGATCTTCCAGGTGTCCAGTCGATTCTCCATGGTGAACGTGAAGCGGCTCGTCTCGACCGGGCTCTGGTCGGCCGGGTCGACGTATGTCAGAGACACCGTTGCCTCGGCGGTGTTGCCGTCGACCGCGATCCCGGTGACCGAGTTCAGTTTCATCCCGTTCAGCTGGACGCCGGTGTCTGACTGCAGGTCGCGGATGATGTCCTGCTCGGCGCCACAGGTGACCGACAGCGCGGTCTCCCAGTCGGCGTCGCTGAACGCGATCGTGTACGTCCGGATCGCGTCTTCGATCTGCTCTTCTGCCTGTGCCATCGACGACTGCGATGACGTGGTGGTGAGTTGCCCGGGGTCGACGATCGGGTCGGTGTCCTCGTCGCCGCCGAGGGTCATGAACAGTACGACCGCAAGTACCACCACGAGCACTGCGGCGGCGGCGATCCCGGCGATCCACGGGGTTTTGTTCGGTGGTTTCGGACCTTGGGGTGGGGGGCCGTACCCGGCCGGTCCGGCTCCACCCGGTCCTGCCGGCGGTGGCGTCGCGCCGGTGCCGTAGTGATCGGGTCGGTACTCGGTCGTCGGCTCGTACCGGGGTGGCCGGCTCTGGCCGCAATCGGCCCCGGCGCCCGGCGCTCCACCCCAGGTGGGTTCGGGCCCGGCCGTTCCGCCCCAGGTGGGTTCGGGTGACGGCTGATCGCCCCGGCCCGGTTGATCCGGCCCGCTGCCCGGACCCTGACCCCAACCCTTGTCGTCCTGATTGTCGCCGGGTCCGTATGGACCGTTGGGTGGTTGCGTCATCGAGGCCTCCGGGTGGGATCAGGGCAGGCGGAACCAGGGCAGGGGGTGGTTGAACCGGTGTGATTGCTGACTGGGAACTCTACGTCGGGAGGCCTGCGCCGAACACCGTCGGCGATGCCCCGCACTGATCGGATCACAGGGGGTCGTCCATGTGCTTCTGAGGCGCTTCGGGCGATCAAAGATATCGCGTGGTCTGTTGCTGATCGTTCTGTTGGCACATCTTCCAGCCGGTTTCCTCGCGTTTGAAGTACGAGACGCTCCGGGGCTGTGTGGCCAGCGCCGGGTTTTCGGCGCCGACGACGGTCAGCGTGATGCTTGCGGTCGCCAGATCTGCCGGTGGCGAACCGATGAACCGAATGTCGGTTATCTGGGCTACAGCGATGGTGCTGCCGGCGTCTGCGGGACCGAGGCTCTCGACGATCCGCGCGCCGATCGGTCCACTCTCGGCGCAGTAGGTGAGTTGCAAGCCGGCCGCGTCGCGGTTGTTGAGGGCGGTGATCTGCCGATGTACGAGTTCCTCGATCTGGTCGGCATCACTCGTCGGGCCGGTGCGGAGACCAAACGCCAGCCACAGGAGCGCGATGTTGACCACCAGCACACCCGCCGCGATCGCGGCGGTGGGGCGCACGGGTATCGGCGGGATGGAGTGGGAACCGCCGTGGCCCACATGGACCGGGAGATGAATCATCACAACCTCCCATCAACGCGGCTACACCCGACGTTAGTGATCTGGCGCGGTCGATCTGTGCACGTCACGGTCGGCGTTACGGTCTCTTGATGGGGTTGTGACCAAATCCGAGCGATATCAGATGGATATGAGCCGATCGGCCAGGGTGGGGTCGGGTTCGGAACCAAGTCGTGACCATGGAGACATCCAGCCGCGCTCGGCCAGACCGCGGTACACCAGCGCGGTGCGTTCCTGCAGATCGTGATCGCGTTCGTAATGGTCCCGGCTGCGCGTGACGTCGGCCTCGGCGCGCGACTTCGCCCGCCCGATCGCAAGCTCGGTGGGGACGTCGAGCAGTAGATGATGGTCGGGCACGGCCAGTCCGAATCGTCCGAACTCGAGGGCGGTGACCCACTCGACAACGTCGCCGTCGGCAGCTTCGCCGAGTCGGGCCGCGCTGTAGGCGGCGTTCGAGGCGACATACCGGTCGAGGATCACGGCGTCGTTGGCGGACAACAACTTCCGCAGCTCGGCGTCGGCATCGCGGCGATCGAGCGCAAATAGCAACGCCATTGCGTTCACGCTGGACCGCAGATCACCGTGTTCGCCGTGCAATGCCTCTGCGGCGATGTCGGCGGTCACTGATTCGGAATACCTTGGGAAGGTCATGGTTGCAACGCGATAGCCCTCTGTGGCCCAACGGTTTACGAGACCGGTGACCAGAGTGTGTTTACCGGCGCCATCCAAGCCCTCTACTGCTATCAATACGCCCACACCACCGAGACTAACCGTCGGGGGAGTGCTGGTGTTGCATCCGGGCCGTGGGGAAGTCGGCGCGTCAACCACACATTGCAACGATTCGGTGACACGATGTGGCAATGAAACCCAGGATTCTGGTTGTGGACGATGATGCGGCATTGGCGGAGATGCTGACCATCGTGTTGCGCGGAGAGGGGTTCGAGCCCTTTGTCGTCGGCGATGGCACCCAGGCCCTGACAGCGGTGCGGGAGATCCGGCCCGATCTGGTTTTGCTCGACCTGATGTTGCCCGGCATGAACGGCATCGACGTATGCCGGGTGTTGCGTGCAGATTCGGGTGTGCCGATCGTGATGCTGACGGCGAAGTCGGACACCGTGGATGTGGTTCTCGGACTCGAGTCCGGTGCCGACGACTACATGATCAAGCCGTTCAAGCCCAAGGAACTCGTCGCCCGGGTACGCGCCCGGTTGCGGCGCACGGAGGATGAACCCGCCGAGTTGCTGTCCATCGGTCCCATCGAGATCGACGTCCCGGCGCACAAGGTCACCCGCGAGGGCGTGCCCATCTCTCTGACGCCGCTCGAGTTCGACCTACTGGTTGCGTTGGCGCGTAAACCGCGGCAGGTTTTCACCCGTGACGTGCTGCTGGAGCAAGTGTGGGGCTACCGGCATCCGGCCGATACTAGGCTGGTCAACGTGCACGTGCAGCGCCTACGGGCCAAAGTTGAAACAGATCCGGAGAACCCTGAGGTCGTCCTGACCGTGAGGGGGGTCGGCTACAAGGCCGGACCGCCGTGATCGGACGCCCGCGGCGTCGCATCAACGGGACCTTCGGACCGGCGATGCGTCGGGTGGGCTCGGTCGGCAAGTTTGTCGGCCAGTTGTGGCGTCGATCCCTGCAGCTACGAGTGGTCGTGTCGACCCTTGTGCTGTCGTTTGTCGTGGTGCTGATCCTGGCGTTTGTGCTGACCAGTCAGATCACGGACCGTTTGCTCGATCTCAAGCTCCAGGCCGCCACCGAAGAGCTCGAGCGCACCCGTCTGGCCGTCGAGCGTGATCTGTCGGGGGCCGACTCGGACGCCTCGTTGCTCAACCGCCTGCGCCAGACCCGATCCATCCTGACCGACCGGGGCATCGATTCCGGCGACAGCTCAGGTGTGGTCGGTACGTTCGACACGGTGTTGTTGGTGCCGAGTTCGGGCCCGACCGGTCCGACCGGCGTCGGGCCGATCGGTGAGATCCCCGAAAACCTTCGCCAGATGGTTCAGGGCGGCCAGATGGCGTACCGGTATTCGTCGGTCACCGGGTCGAACGGACAGCAGAACCCGGCGCTGATCATCGGTACTCCGACCAACACCGACATCCCCGGCCTCGAGCTCTATCTGGTCTTTCCGCTGACCAACGAAGAGAGCACCGTTTCCCTGGTCCGCGGAACGATCTTCACCGGTTTCCTGGTGCTGCTCGGGCTGTTGGCCGCCATCGCCATCCTGGTGTCCCGCCAGGTGGTGATCCCGGTCCGTTCCGCGTCGCGGATCGCGGTTCGCTTTGCCGACGGCAGGCTCAAGGAACGAATGCCGGTCCGCGGCGAGGACGACATGGCCCGTTTGGCGATGTCGTTCAACGACATGGCAGAAAGTCTCTCGAAACAGATTTCCCACCTCGAAGAGTTCGGTGGGTTGCAACGGCAGTTCACCTCGGATGTCTCCCACGAACTCCGGACACCGTTGACGACGGTCCGGATGGCAGCCGATGTCCTGTTCGAGAGTCGCGAAGAGCTCGAACCGGTTCTGAAGCGATCCGTCGAACTGCTCGACATGGAGCTCGAACGGTTCGAGACCCTGCTTGGCGAACTGCTGGAGATCTCCCGCCACGACGCCGGTGTTGCCGAACTGTCGGCCGACAAGCTGAACATGACCATCCCGATCGACGCTGCGGTGAAGACTGTCCGGCATCTCGCCGAAGAGACCAACACCGAACTGATCCTGGATCTGCCGGACGAACCGGTCATCGCCGAAGTCGACCCGCGCCGGGTCGAGCGAATCCTGCGGAACCTGCTGGCCAACGCCATCGATCACGGCGACCAGAAGCCGGTGACGCTGACCATGCGAAGCGATGGCGACGCGGTGGCGATCACGGTGCGCGATGGGGGCATCGGTCTGCGGCCAGGGGAGGAGAAGTTGGTGTTCAATCGATTCTGGCGTTCCGATCCATCCCGATTCCGTCGGTCCGGCGGCACCGGCCTTGGGCTGGCCATCAGCGTCGAGGACGCGCGACTGCACCAGGGCCGTCTCGAGGCGTGGGGCGAACCGGGCAAGGGTGCGTGCTTCCGGTTGACCCTGCCACTGGTTCGCGGGCACAAGGTGCTGGGGAGCCCGCTGCCGCTCAAACCGCCGGGGTCGCGCCGCGCACCCCGTGATCCGGGGCCCTCCGATGAGTGAGGTTCAGCGACATGTGGCAGCAGGACGAGCATGGCGAGGCGAGCTGTCGATGAGTGGCGTGACACGGCATCGCGCCGGTCGACGCAGCCTGTGTGCCGGGGTGATGGCGGTTCTGGTGTGCCTGTTGTCGGCCTGTGTCTCGATCCCGAACAACTCCAGTCCGCAACCGCTCGGTTCGCTCGAGCGCAAACCGCCGAGCACCAACGTCCCGACACCGAGCCCCGGGATGGACCCGGAGTCGCTGGTCCGTAGCTTCCTCAAAGCCTCGGTGCAGCCGGGTTCCGGGCACCTCGCAGCGCGACAGTTCTTGACCCAGGACGCTTCGGACTCCTGGGACGACCAGGGTGGTGCCCTGTTGCTCGACGAGATCAACGTCTTGAGCGACAAGCGCACCGACGACACGATCACGGTCCGCGTCAACGGGGAAGACACCGGCGAACTGCAGCCGAGCGGACAACTGATCCCGAGTTCGGGGCGCATCGAGATCCAGTTGTCGTTGACGCGGGTTGACGGGGAATGGCGGATCAACGGGCCGTTGCCTGCCGGTGTCCTGATGGATCGCGAGCAGTTCGAGTTGTCGTATCGGCCGCACGTGCTCTACTACCCGAGTTACGACGACCAGCACCTGGTCGCCGATCCCCGGTGGTTCTACACCGGCGGAGATCAGCTGGCGGACCAGCTGATCGGACTGTTGATCGCCGGACCCGTCGATGATCTGCGCGGCGCGGTCATCAACGAGTTCCCGGCCCGGTCCTCGTTGCGCGGGTCGATCGAGTCGCTCAGTGGCGGCGGTATCCGGATCGACCTGGTCGGTCTCAATGGCCTGGGTGGTGCCGAACGTAACCGCCTGGCGGCGCAGATCATCTGGACGCTCAGTGACGCCGACATCAGTGGTCCGTATGTGATCGACGCCGATGGTGCGCCGCTGAACGAACGTCACGCGAACGGATGGCAGACCAACGACGTGGAGTCGCTCAATCCGAATCCGCCCGCCAGTCCCGTCGGCCTGCATGTCGTGGAGGGTGGATCGCTGCAGGTGGTCGCGGACGACGCACTGACCCCGGTTCCCGGCACGTTGGGGGAATCTCGGAACCTGGTTTCTGCAGACCTTTCGGCAGACGGTGGTCGGGTGGCGGTGGTGTCGCAGAACCCGGCCCCGGGCCCGGCGCCTGCACTGGCGCTCTCGATCGGTGATTACGGTGCCGGCGTGACCCCGGTCATCGAGGGCGGCACCATCACGCGGCCGTCGTTTGCCGGTGATTCCCAAACGGTGTGGGCGGTTGTCGACAACAACCGGGTCACCCAGGTCACGCAGATGTCGGGCAACAGTCAGGTCACCGAGCGGGAAGTGGACTCGTCGGCGATCCGCGCGGTTGCGCAAGGCCCGATCACCGAATTGCAGGTTTCTCAGGACGGTGCTCGCGCAGCGCTGATCGTCGGTGGACAGGTGGTACTCGCGATCATCGAGGACCGGGCCGACGGCAGACTGCTGCTGGCCAACCCGCTCGGGGCCGGGGCACTGAACATCGTCGGCGCGGTGTCGCTGGACTGGCTGAGCAGCGAGATGCTGGTGATCGGACGCAGTTCTGCCGAAGGTCCGGTGGTGCAGTTACGGATCGACGGGATGCCGCCCGGAGCGCTGCCCAGTGGCAACCTCACCCCTCCCGTGACGGCGGTGGTGGCAAGTCCGTCGACCATCTATGCCGCAGACAGCCGCGGTGTCCTGCGCCTCGGCGGTACCAGCGACGAGCCGGATCAGTACTGGAGTGAGGTGCCGCCGACGATGGGCTCGTCGGCGATACCCGTTCTGCCGCATTAGATTCGGCCACATCGAGTTCTGACACACCAGGTCTGCAATACCTGTGGACGGCATGGCGAACTGTGGATGATTTCGCTGCGCGAGGCCCGCGTCCGGCCGCTGGGCCGGGCGCCGGTGGCATCATTTCCGACCATGGTCGAGCGGGTGTGGCCGGCACTGGTGGATCTGGTGGTCCCGTTGCACTGCGGTGGATGTGCCAGACCCGGGACCCGGTGGTGTCGGGTGTGTGCTGCCCAGATCGCCGATGCCCCGATCGAGGTCCGGACCCGGGTGGCCCTGGCGATCCCCGCATACGCCTTGGGGCGGTACACCGGCGTTCGCAGGCAGGCGATCCTCGAGCTCAAGGAGCGTGGCCGCAGTGATCTGTCCGTTCCGTTGGGCCGGGCGATCGCCGCCGGTTTGCTCGCCCTCGACCGCTGGTCCGAGCTGCCTGCTGCCGATCGGCTGGTGTTGATCCCGGCGCCTACCCGGCCGATGTCCGCGCGTCGTCGCGGCGGCGATCCGGTGACGGCGATCGCCGTCGCCGCGGCCCGGTCATTGTGTGGCGAGGCATCAGGTGGCCCGGTGGCGGTGACGCCGATGCTCGTCACCTCGATGTGGGCGCGTGATTCGGCACGCCTGTCGGCCGGGCAGCGCGGCGACAACCTGGACGGCGCGATCAGGCTCCGCCGAAACCTCGTTCCGGGTGCGGCGACGGCTCGCACTCGCGACGCCGCGGTTGTCCTACTCGATGATGTGTTGACGACAGGTGCGACCGCGGCGGAGTCCGTGGCGGTCCTCGCCCGCGCCGGCGTCGAGGTGCACCTCGTTCTCGTCGTTGCCGCAGCGTGAGTCATCGGCGAGTCCATGCCCGACAATTCCCGCGCCAACATTTCCCACACCGACATTCCCGTCGAAACGATCTGGTGGCCAAAGTCATTCAGGAATTCCGAAAAGTCATCGAGTCGGATTGTCCGGTCAACGTACCGATGAACGGCCAACGGCCAATATGTGGCGAACAGTTGGCCGGAGGACTACGGTCGAAGGTGCGTCAGTTAGCCGCACAAAGGTTGCCGAAGCAAGTGGTGGCCGGGGGGAGGTGAGAGCCCAACTCATAGACCGGTTGCCTGAGCGCGTGCGCTGCGGTGGCCGGGATCTTTAGTTCACCGAGCCAGGAGGTATCGCAAGTGACGACAAGCGTCGGCAAAGTAGCCGTTTCCGAATCTGAAGAAAGCACAGATTCCAGCACGAGTCCCGACACCATCACCCGAACCGATCCGTTTGATCCGGGCATTTACGTCCGAACCGATTCGTCCGATGAACTCTCCCGCCCTGACGCCGAAGTGCAGGTCAGCGGCCGCAATGTTGAAATCCCCAACCACTTCCGCTTACACGTGATGGACAAACTGTCCCGGGTGGAACGGTTTGACCCGACGATCTTCCGATTTGATGTCGAGCTTCACCACGAGCGAAATCGACGTCAGTCCAAGATCTGCCAGCGACTCGAGATCACCGCGGTTGGCAAAGGCCCGGTGGTTCGAGGAGAGGCCTGCGCAGACAACTTCTACGCCGCACTCGATGCCGCACTGGCAAAACTCCAGTCGCGCCTCCGCCGGACAAAAGATCGTCGCAAGGTCCACCACGGACTGAGAACACCCATATCCGTCGCCGAGGCCACGGCAGCGGCTGATCCGACGTTGAACGGCCAGGCCCCGGTGCATCAGAGCGACGAAGACCGCTGGGCCGCGGAGAATCCCGAGGCAGCCGGTCCAGGACACATCGTCCGAGTCAAAGAGCACCCCGCCGTGCCGATGACGGTCGACGACGCACTCTACGAAATGGAACTGGTCGGACACGACTTCTTCCTTTTTCATGACAAGGAAACCGACAAACCGACCGTCGTCTACCGCAGGCATGCGTTCGACTACGGGTTGATCCGCCTCGCCTGACGCTCGGCGGTGGGGCTTGATCGCCTCGCCGGAAAGCACGACGGGCGGCTCGAATCGCCTGCTCTGAAGGCGCGGCCGTAAGCCTTGATTCGCCTCGCGTGAGTCAGGTGGCCGAGGCGCTCGCTACCATGGAGTCCGACCTGCGGGAATCTGCAGGTCGGATTTCGTGTGTATTCGACCGGATCGAGGGAATTACCAGTGCTCAACAAGCTGCTGCGCGTCGGCGAAGGCCGGATGGTCAAACGCCTGGATGCAATCGCTACGCATGTGGAGACGCTCGACAAAGCGACCGAGGCCTTGTCAGACGCCGAACTCCGGGCAAAGACCGATGAGTTCAAGGAACGGATCGCCGCCGGGGAGACCCTCGACGATCTGCTGCCCGAGGCCTTTGCCGTAGCCCGTGAAGCTGCTTGGCGGGTGCTGTCGCAGAAGCACTTCCACGTCCAGATCATGGGCGGTGCCGCCCTGCACTTCGGCAACATCGCCGAGATGAAGACCGGTGAGGGCAAAACCCTGACCTGTGTTCTGCCTGCCTACCTCAATGCGCTGGCGGGTGAGGGCGTCCACGTGGTCACCGTCAACGATTACCTGGCCAAGCGTGACTCCGAGTGGATGGGCCGCGTCCACCGATTCCTGGGCCTCGATACCGCGGTGATCCTGACCGGGATGCCCCCGTCTGCGCGACGTGAGGCCTATGCCGCCGACATCACCTACGGCACCAACAACGAGTTCGGGTTCGACTACCTGCGCGACAACATGGCCCACTCGCTCGGTGATCTGGTCCAGCGTGGCCATCCTTTCGCGGTGGTCGACGAGGTCGACTCGATCCTGATCGACGAGGCCCGGACCCCGCTGATCATCTCGGGTCCCGCCGATTCGTCGAGCAAGTGGTATGCCGAGTTCGCCCGCATCGCACCGCTTTTGAAGAAAGACGTCCACTATGAGGTGGACATCCGCAAGCGCACGATCGGCGTGCACGAGGCGGGTGTGGAGTTCGTCGAGGACCAGCTGGGCATCGACAACCTGTACGAGGCCGCCAACTCGCCGCTGGTGAGTTACCTCAACAACGCGATCAAGGTCAAGGAACTCTTCGAGCGCGACAAGGACTACATCGTCCGCAATGGTGAGGTTCTGATCGTCGACGAGTTCACCGGTCGTGTACTCGAGGGCCGGCGCTTCAACGAGGGCCTGCACCAGGCCATCGAGGCCAAGGAGCGGGTCGAGATCAAGGCCGAGAACCAGACCCTGGCGACGATCACCCTGCAGAACTACTTCCGCATGTACGAGAAGTTGTCGG
Source organism: Williamsia sp. Y721 (assembly GCF_059683565.1). Lineage (NCBI taxonomy): Bacteria > Bacillati > Actinomycetota > Actinomycetes > Mycobacteriales > Nocardiaceae > Williamsia > Williamsia sp. Y721. The sequence continues at coordinate 846,057 of NZ_JCASNH010000001.1, forward strand.
GTATGACCGGTACGGCACAGACCGAGGCCGCCGAGCTCGACCAGATCTACAAGTTGGGTGTGCTCCCGATCCCGACGAACAAGCCGATGCTCCGGGTGGATCAGACCGACTTGATCTACAAGACCGAAGAGGCGAAGTTCGACGCGGTGGTCGATGACATCACCGAGCGGCACGAAAAGGGCCAGCCCGTTCTGATCGGTACCACCAGCGTTGAACGGTCGGAATATCTCGCCCGGCAGCTCAAGAAGCGGGGCATCCCGCACAACGTGCTCAACGCGAAGTTCCACGAACAAGAAGCACAGATCATCGCCGAGGCCGGTCGCAGTGGCGCGGTGACCGTTGCCACCAACATGGCAGGCCGTGGTACCGACGTGGTGCTCGGCGGTAACCCCGACATCCTTGCCGACATCCGTCTGCGCAAGGCCGGGCTGGATCCGGTGGAGACCCCGGACGAGTACGAGGCCGCCTGGGACGAGGTGCTCGCCGCGGTCAAGGCGGAGGTTGCCGACGACGCGGAGAAGGTCAAGGAATTCGGCGGTCTGTACGTGCTGGGAACCGAACGGCACGAATCGCGGCGTATCGACGATCAGCTCCGTGGTCGCTCCGGCCGTCAGGGTGATGCGGGCGAGTCCCGTTTCTATCTGTCCCTCGGCGATGAGCTGATGCGCCGGTTCAACGGCGCCGCACTCGAATCGATCATGAACCGGGTGAATCTGCCCGACGACGTCCCGATCGAGGCGAAGATGGTCACCAAGGCCATCCGCAGCGCGCAGACCCAGGTCGAGCAGCAGAACTTCGAGGTCCGCAAGAACGTCCTCAAGTACGACGAGGTGATGAACGAGCAGCGCAAGGTCATCTACGCCGAGCGTCGCACGATCCTCGAGGGTGAGGATCACAGCGAGCAGGTCAAGCGGATGATCGAAGACGTTGTCGGTGCCTACGTCGACGGCGCCACGTCCGAGGGCTACACCGAGGACTGGGATCTGGAACAGCTCTGGACCGCCATGAGGACGCTGTACCCGATCGAGCTGGACTACAAGGACCTGCTCGAAGAGAACGAGTTCGGTGAGCGTAAAGACATCACGTCCGAGGAACTGCGCGAGATCCTGGTGGCCGATGCCCGCGAGGCGTACCACAAGCGTGAGGCGGAGATCGAGACGATCGCCGGTCCCACCGCGATGCGTCAGCTCGAACGCACCATCCTGCTCAGCGTTCTCGACCGGAAATGGCGTGACCACCTCTACGAGATGGACTACCTGCGTGAAGGCATCCACCTGCGGTCGATGGCGCAGCGCGATCCGGTCGTCGAGTATCAGCGCGAAGGTTACGACATGTTCATCGGCATGCTCGACGGACTGAAAGAGGAGTCGGTCGGATTCCTGTTCAACGTCAGTGTCGAGGCCACCCCGGCCCAGCCGGCCGCCGCCGCAGCAGCGGCTCCGGCATCGATGACAAAGGCCCCGGCGGCCCCGGCCCCACTGCCAACCGAACAGGCCGCTCCTGCTCGTCCGGCAGCACCGGCGGCTCCGGCAGCGTTGCGGGCCAAGGGAATCGATGACGGGTCGGCCAATGCCGGTCTGACGTTCAGTGGTCCATCCGAAACCGGTGGCACCACGGTGCGCCGGTCGAGTGCGTCCACGGGCGGATCCACTGATGGACAGGCAGGCACCCGCAAGGAACGCCGCGCAGCTGCGCGGTCGGGATCGAAGGGTGCTGCGAAGCCGCCCAAGACACGCAAGAAGCACTGACCCTGCCAAGGCAGCGCTGAACAACCGGCGCTGACGGCACGGACGCTCGACAACCCGGATACCTCCGTTCCCGGTTCCGAAGGAACCAGGACCGGGCAGTGCACGTCGTACTGCTGGTATCCGGGTTTTCCGGCTATCGGGCCGGCCGTCGCCGGTCATGGGCGGACACAGCCGGGGGGCGCCATGACAACAACGGATATCGCCGAGACCGGCCAGGGCGCGGTCGCGGCAGGTGTTGTCGGGGACGGCGCCGGCGGCCTCGGGGGCCTGCGGATCAGCCGGGTGCCCTTCAGCGAGACACCGCCGCTCGGCCTCGGGTCGAGTGCAGCTGTGCCGGCATCGGGTACCCGGATCGAAGTCCGTGCGGCCCAACGCACTCCGGTTCCGCAGACCGAGCCCGTCGACGTCGAGCTGCGCCGGTTTGCCATCAATGCGACCACGGTGCTGCTCGAGGTCATGGGAGGTCGGCGGCCGTTTGCACAACTGGCGGAAGTGGCCGTACCGAAGATCGCCGACCAATTCCGGGTGTTGCTTGCCGCCGATCAATCGAGGGGTCCGGCGTGCACATTGCTGCGCTTGCACACTCAGCACACGAGCCCTGACGTCGCCGAGATCACCGTCGTCTACCGCAGGGGCGAGCGCGTTCAGGCGATGGGCGCCCGCGTCGAGCGCCGGCTGATGCCCATTCGTCCCGCCACCCCCGGGGGTCCGCGGCGCAAGGCACGACGGTGTGTCCTCGTCTCGGTCAGTGTGGGATGACGACCGGCGCCGCCGGGGTGGGATGACGACCGGCGCCGCCGCGGGCTCGGTTGACGACGAGTGCTCGGGCCGCACTGCGCGGGCGGTTCGCGGCGACCGGGCGAGGGCCCGGCGGTTACGATTGGCCCTGTGAACCGGCTGTCGCCTCAGGATTCGATGTACTACTACCTCGATGACCGCGGGTCGACAACCCAGGTGGGTTCGCTGCTGATCCTGGAACGTCGCGCCGGGGGTCTGGATTACCAGGGGCTGCTGCGTACCGTCGAGAGCCGGCTGCAACTGGTCCCGCGGTACCGGAAGAAGATTCGTGAGGTCACGCTCGGTCTGGCCCGTCCGGTATGGGTCGATGACCACGAGTTCGACATCACCTATCACGTCCGCCGCTCTGCCCTGCCGAGTCCGGGCGCCGACGATCAGCTCCATGACCTTGTTGCCAGGCTGATGTCGCGCCCACTCGAGCGCACTCGGCCACTGTGGGAGATGTACCTGGTCGAGGGTCTGTCCGATGACCGGATGGCGATCCTGACCAAGACCCATCGCGCGTTGGTCGACGGGTCCGAGGCTTTCGAGATCAATCAGATCATCGTCGACGACACCCGCGAGTCACCCTCGATGCCCGAGGATCTGTGGCTGCCCGACCGTGAGCCGGGCAGTGGTGAACTGGTGGTCGGTGCGATCACCGATGTCCTGACCCGGCCGTGGGAGATGGTCGACCAGGTGCGGGCGGCGTCCAACCAACTGGCGTCGGCCGGTCAGGCCCTGACGGGCGCATTCCGCCGGGTCGAATCGGTGATGAAGATGGCCACCACCTCCGCACCGTCGAGTCCACTCAACGGCGCCACGGCCCCGACCCGCCGTTTCACCGTGGCGTCCTGTTCGGCCGAGGACTGTGTGGACATCGCCGAGCGCCACGGTTGTACCCCCAATGATGTGCTCCTGGCGGCCATCGCAGGCGCGATCCGGCGCTGGCTGCTCTCGCGGTCGCTGGCCGTTGATCAAGTGGAGACCGTGCGTGTCATGGTGCCGCTGTCGGCGTATCCGGCGGGGGAGGACGAACCCGAGTTCGACTCGGACCTCGATGCGCAGGGGGCGTCGTCGTCGGCGTCGTGGATGGTCGGCGGGCTACAGGGATTTGTCACCGATCTCCCGGTGGGAGAACCGAATCCGGCCGTGCGGCTGTCGCAGGTCGCGCAGCTGGCGGAACGGCACTCGCATTCGAACCGGAACTGGTCGGCTGCGGTCGAACCGTGGATCCCGGAAATCGGGCCCGCCACGTTCCACGCGATGAGCGCGCGGGCGGCGGCGTCGTTGTCGCGCCGGTCGTTCAACGTGCCGATCACCATTGCCCGCGGACCGCGCTCCGCGCAATACCTCGGCGGCAACGAGATCCTGGCCATCTATCCCGTCCCGGTCCTGGTCCGCAAACGTGCACTGGCAATCGGGCTGACGTCGTACAACGGCCGAATCTGCTTCGGCTTCAACGCCGATCGCCGGGTGATGTGGGATCTCGGAGCCATGGCCGAATACCTCACAGACTCGTTCGAAGAATTGCTCCCACAACGGTGACATCCCCACCGCGTTCACACCCTGGAAAGGCCCGATGAGAATCTATCTACCCGCCACCCTGTCGATGCTGACAGAACTGAATACCACCGGTGAGTTCGTGCCCGTCGGTGGAACGGCGTTTGCACTGACACCTGCGCTACGCGAGTCGTATCTCGACGGCGACGACGAGGAGCTTGCCGAGGCCGCGATCCGGGAGGCCGCGCGCGCCTCGCTCCGGCTACTCGCCGCCGAACGAGACGAAGAGGGCTCCGTCGACAAAGACGACGAGTCAGGTCAGACGACGCTGCTTCCGCCCCGGCGAGTGGTGATCGCCGCCGACATCGACGAGGTGAAGCTTCGTCCCGATATCGACGTCGCGGTGGTGAAAGCCTTTCAGGTGGTGCCGCTTTCGGCGGTCGCATCCCTGCTGGTCGATGGCAGCGACGCCGAGGAGAAGGTCTTGCGGGCGATGGAGGTCGTCGATGCTGCGGATCTGGGCGACGAGGACGCAGAACTGGCCATCGGCGACGTCGAAGACTTCGACCTGGGCTGGTACGCCACCCAGGAGCTCCCGTTCCTGCTGGAACTTCTCTGAGCGCGTCGTATCTGTGCAGTGACCCCGGCCTCTCGCACTGTGTCCGGACCCTAACCTACGGTAGCGTAAGTTAGCAGCATCCGAGCTGAGGTGAAGCTCGACCGTAGCTTGTCGAATGGAGGCACTTGATGGGTTGGCGTGAACGATTCGAGGAGCCGGTTCGCGATATCGCGAGCCGTAGCCGGGCGGTCAACCTTGTCCGTGCCGCGGCGGCGCGTGTGACCACACCGTTGCTCCCCGATGACTACCTGCATCTGGCGAATCCGCTGTGGTCGGCGCGGGAACTGCGCGGCAAGATCGTGGAGGTCCGGCCCGAAACCGCTGACTCGGCAACACTTGTCATCAAGCCGGGCTGGGGATTCTCGTTCGACTACCACCCCGGGCAGTACATGGGCATCGGCGTTCTGGTCGAAGGTCGCTGGACCTGGCGGTCGTATTCGCTAACCTCGGTGCCGCAGACCACCTCCGATACCCATGGCAAGGTCGTGTCGATCACGGTGAAGGCCATGGCCGAGGGCTTCCTGTCCGGACACCTGGTCAATGGTCTGGAGCCCGGCACGGTGGTGCGGTTGGCTGCGCCCCAGGGGGAGTTCGTACTTCCGGCGGACCTGCCCGAGAAATTGTTGTTCGTCACCGCGGGCAGCGGCATCACGCCGATCATGTCGATGCTGCGGACGATGTCGTCGCGCAAACAGCACACCGACGTCCAGCTGATCCATTCGGTGCCCACCGACAAAGACCTGATGTTCGCCGACGAGCTCAAGCAGTTCGAGGCCGACGGCCTGTTGCGGGTGCACATTCAGCACACGCGAGCCGAGGGCAAGATCGACCCGGAGGCACTCGACGCACTGTGTCCCGACTGGGGGCAGCGGCAGACGTGGGCATGTGGTCCGGCCGCGCTGCTGGATTCGCTGACCCAGATGTGGACGCAGGCCGGCTTGCGGGATCATCTGCACATCGAGCGATTTGCGCTCGAGCGTGGTGAGGTCGGTGCCGAAGGTGGCACGGTCACATTCTCGAAGACCGGGCGCACGGCCACCGTCGACGGCGCGACCACGTTGATGACCGCCGGCGAGGATGCCGGTGTGCAGATGCCGTTCGGTTGCCGGATGGGTATCTGCCAGAGCTGTGTTGTGATGCTCGACAAGGGTGTTGTCCGAGATCTGCGCAGCGGTGCCGAACATGTTGCCGGAGAACGTATTCAGACCTGTATCAGTGTCGCGGCCGGGGACTGCACCCTGGAGGTCTGATCCCGCCGCGTACCGACACAAAAAATGGGGCCCAAGTTTTCACTTGGGCCCCATTTTGGTTCTGGTCGAGACTAGCGAGCGGTGCTCGCACGCGGCTGGCTGCGACGTGCGCCGCCCTGCGTCGATCCGGTACGGCTACGGCCGCCTTCGGAATGGCCTGCTGCCGCGCGACCACCCTGCGAACGGGCGCTCTGTCCACGGCCGCGACCCTCGTACGGAGCCGAGCCATCAGAGGTCGGACGAACTCGACGGGCGCCATTGGAGCGGCTGCCCGGCGACTTCACCGAACGGTTGGGAACAGAGGTGATGGCGGGCGGAGCGATCAGATCGGCGGTCTCGCCGACCAATGTCTTGAGCTCTGCCGAATCAGCGGTCACCCTGATCGGTGTGGCCTTGATGGCGGCCTTGCGCAGCAGCTGCGACATGTCGCGACGCTGCTCCGGCAGTGTCAGGGTGACGACGTCACCGGCGCTGCCTGCGCGCGCGGTACGACCCGAACGGTGCAGGTACGCCTTGTGCTCGGCAGGCGGGTCGACGTGGACGACGAGTTCGACGTCATCGACGTGCACACCGCGGGCAGCGACGTCGGTGGCGACCAGGACGCGCGCCTTTCCGCTGGAGAACGCGAGAAGGTTGCGGTCGCGGGCACCCTGCGAGAGGTTGCCGTGCAGGTCGACGCTGGGGATGCCGGCGTCGGTCAGCTGCTTGGCCAGCTTGCGGGCCTGGTGCTTGGTCCGCATGAACAGGATTCGACGGCCCTTGCCCGAGGCGAGTGCGAAGACGACGCCCTTCTTGGCGTCGGCGCCTGCGACCTCATAGATGTGGTGGGTCATCGCGGATACGTGCGAGGTGGCCTCGTCGACCGAGTGCATGACCGGCTGGTTCAGGAAGCGCTTGACCAGCTTGTCGACACCGTTGTCGAGGGTCGCGGAGAACAGCAGTCGCTGGCCGCCCTCAGGGGTGGCGGTCAGGATGCGGGTGACGCCGGGCAAAAAGCCCAGGTCGGCCATGTGATCGGCCTCGTCGAGGATGGAGATCTCGACGCGATCCAGACGCACGAGGCGCTGGCGCATCAGGTCTTCGAGGCGGCCGGGGCAGGCCACGACGATGTCGACGCCTGCGCGCAGTGCCGAAGCCTGGCGACCCTGGGGGACACCACCGAAGATGGTGGTCACGGTCAGGCCGAGGGCCTGTGCCATCGGCTGCACCACAGCGGTGATCTGCGTGGCGAGCTCACGGGTCGGAGCCAGGATCAGACCACGGGGGCGGCCGGCGCCGGCAGACGAGCCGGCTGCGAGGCGAGCGACGAGCGGGATGGCGAAGGCAAGCGTCTTGCCACTGCCGGTCTTTCCGCGGCCAAGTACGTCCCGGCCCGAAAGGCTGTCCGGCAGGGTGTCTGCCTGGATGGGGAAGGGGGAGGTGATGCCACCGGCCGTCAACGACTTGACCAGGCTCGGGGGTACGCCGAGATCAGCAAAAGTTGTTGTGGCAGGACTGGATACAGAATTCAAAGAATCACGTTTCTGATTTACGCGGCGTCTCGAGCACGATTCACCGCTGGGTGGCGCGACTGCCCTGATCTGCTGGCCGACGGAAGTCGGACACCGCAGGCCGGTGGGCAGTAACGATCGCCGTGTGAATAGCTCAGTGGGGTTGATCAACTCGCAATGAGTGTGGTCCGGGTTTCCCTGGGGGCCACGTCACGAGGAAGCAGTTCCACGACGGTTCCGCGCATCTTGCGCGAAGTACCCAATCAGCATAGCCCGACCGGCCCGTTTTCCGCCCATCCGAAGCCAGGTGAGATCAGTCTCACCCAGCGCTGGACACCTCCCGGGACGTAACCTACGATTGCGTAAGTTACGTGTCCGTAGGTTGGTTGTCGTCAGCGCTGACCTCGCATTATTACCCCCGACGAGAGGTTCGAAGCGGTGGCAATTACCGATATCCCGGAGTACGCACACCTGACCGAGGCCGACGTCGAGGCGCTTGGCCGCGAACTCGACGCCATTCGTCGCGACATCGAGAACGAACGCGGTGAACACGACGCCACATACATTCGCAACGCCATCCGCTTCCAGCGTGGGCTGGAACTGTCGGGACGCGCGCTGCTGTTCGGTGCCGCCAACCGCAAGGCCTGGGCGCTCGGCGCCGGAGTGCTCGGTGTCTCCAAGATCGTCGAGAACATGGAGCTCGGCCACAATGTGATGCACGGCCAGTGGGATTGGATGAACGATCCCGAGGTGCACTCCACCGGATGGGAATGGGACAACACCGGTCCGTCCGCGCACTGGAAGCACACCCACAACTACATCCATCACAAGTACACAAATGTGCTCGGTATGGACGACGACGTGGGCTACGGCCTGATCCGGGTCACGCGCGATCAGCGGTGGAAGCCCTTCAATCTCGGCAACATCGCCTACAACACCCTGCTGATGCTGTTCTTCCAGTACGGCGTTGCGGTTCAGCACCTCGAACTCGGACGTGCGGCCGCGGGTAAGCACCCGGACAAGGTCGCCTTCAAGAAGGACCTGCGTGACGTCGGGATCAAGGTCGGCAGGCAGGTCGGCAAAGACTACGTGGTGTACCCGGCGCTCGTCGGTGCGGTGACGCGTTCACGCACCAGCTGGGCCCGGGCGATCACCGCGACGTTTGCTGCCAACACGATTCGCAACATCTGGACCAACGCGGTCATCTTCTGCGGACATTTCCCCGATGGGGCCGAGAAGTTCACGAAGCAGGATCTCGAAGACGAGTCACAGGCCCACTGGTACCTGCGGCAGATGCTGGGCAGTGCGAACTTCAACTGCGGCAAGCCGCTGGCGTTCATGAGTGGCAACCTCAGCTACCAGATCGAGCACCATCTGTTTCCCGACCTGCCGTCCAACCGGTACGCAGAGATCGCTGTCCGCGTCCGGGCTCTGTGCGACAAGTACGACCTGCCGTACACCACCGGGCCGTTCCTGCTGCAGTACGCAAAGTCCTGGCGGACAATTGCGAAGTTGTCACTGCCGAACAAGTACCTGAAGGGAACCGTCGACGACGCTCCCGAGACGGCATCGGAGCGACGCTTCAAGTCCGATCCCGAGCAGCGGCTCGCCGCGACGGTCGATCCGGCCACCGGTCGTCGGAGAGGTCTGCGTACGGCGATCGGCAAACTCCGTCGGCGACGTTCATCGGTGGCAACACTCGGCGGTCAACGCCAGTCGAAGGATGTGCGGGCGCGGGCTGCCTGATCGGCTCCCGACGCCCGAACACCGTACTCTGGAGAAGGACAATGGCGGTTGGCCGTGAGCTCAGCGCTCACCCGGCCCGAGGATCAACGCCACCAAGGAGTTACCAGGCGCGATGGCAATCACTGATATCAACGAATACACGCATCTGACCGAGTCGGATGTAGAGGCACTGGGCGCTGAGCTCGATGCGCTGCGCCGAGAGATCGAATCCGACCGCGGACTACGCGATGCCACCTATCTTCGACGGACCATCCTGGCCCAGCGTGTCCTCGAGGTCAGTGGCCGGATTGCGTTGCTGGGCAGCCGCAACCGGTTCTTCTGGTGGTCGGGCACGGCGCTTCTCTCGGCGGCAAAGATCATCGAGAACATGGAACTGGGCCACAACATCATGCATGGCCAGTGGGATTGGATGAATGATCCCGAGGTCCACTCCACGTCCTGGGAATGGGACATGGTGTGTTATTCGGGCCACTGGAAGCACTCCCACAACTACATCCATCACAAGTACACCAACGTGATGGACATGGATCACGACATCGGCTACCAACTGCTGCGGGTCACCCGCGACGAGGAATGGCAGTGGAAGCACGCTTATCAGCCCATCGCGAACCTGTTCTTGGCCGCGACCTTCGAGTGGGGGATCGGGCTGCATGACATCGAACTGAAGGACTATCTGGAGGGTAAGAAACCGGCGGAGATCGCGGTTCCCCAGATCAAGGACTTCAGCAAGAAGATCATCCGGCAGATGGCCAAGGACTATGTGATCTTCCCGGTGCTGTCGGGCAGGGCGGCGCGAAAGACACTGACGGCCAACCTGACGGCCAATCTGGTCCGCAACCTCTGGGCCTACCTGGTGATCTTCTGCGGCCATTTCCCTGATGGTGCAGAGAAGTTCACCGAAGAGTCGATCGCCAACGAGACGCAGGGGCAGTGGTACCTGCGTCAGATGCTCGGGTCTGCGAACTTCAACGCCGGGCGTCCGATGGCGTTCATGAGTGGCAACCTCTGCTACCAGATCGAGCACCATCTCTTTCCTGACCTGCCGTCCAATCGGTACGCCGACATCGCGGTCCGGGTGCGGCAGTTGTGCGAGAAGTACGACCTGCCGTACACCACGGGTCCGATCCTGGTGCAGTACTGGCAGACATTCCGGACGATCGCGAAGCTGTCGCTGCCGGACAAGTACCTGACCGCCACCGCTGACGACGCCCCGGAAACGGCCTCGGAGAAGAAGTTCGCCGGTCTCCGGGCAGCTGCGGCCGACCGTGGAAAGCGGATCGTGGCGGCGGGCGAAGGCAGGCGTGAGGGCTTGAAGACTGCGATCGCAGAAGTCAAGGCACGTCGAAAGACCTTGCGCTCCAGTTGATTCTGAGTGCGTCCGGCTAGTCCCAATGGTTGGCGACGCTGAGCGCGCTGATGAGTTCGCGAACGGCCATGGCCCGTCGATGGTGTTGGCCGGTCAAGGAGTCGAGGGCGCACTCGGGATCGGCGGGCGGCCCGAGGTGCGTGCAGCCGCGAGGGCAGTCCTTGATGGTCTCGCTGAGATCGTCGAACGCCTTGATCACGTCCTCGGGTCCGATGTGGGCCAGGCCGAACGACCTGATGCCGGGGGTGTCGACCACCCACCCGCCACCGGGTAGTGGCAGGACCACCGACTGGGTGGACGTGTGCCGTCCCTTGCCGACACCGGACACCACGGCTGTGGCCCGATAGGCGTCGGGCACAAGGCGATTCACCAAGGTCGACTTACCGACGCCGCTGTGGCCGATGAGCGCGGTGACCTTACCCGCGAGGAGTTTCTGTGCCGGCTCCAAGGGGTCGTCGCGGCCGGCGAGGAGCACCGGCAGATCCAGGTCGGCGAAGGATGAACGGAATGACTCCGGATCGGCCAGATCGCTCTTCGTCAGACACAGGACCGGTTGTAGTCCTCCGACATAGGCTGCGGCCAGGGCTCGTTCGACGAATCCGGTACGTGGTGGCGGATCGGCAAGGGCTGTGACGATCAACAGCTGATCGGCGTTGGCGACCACGATCCGCTCATATGGATCGGTGTCATCTGCAGTGCGCCGCAACACAGTTCGCCTGGGTGCGACCCGCACGATCCGGGCCAGGGTGTCCGCCTTACCCGACAGGTCACCGACGACCGACACGTCGTCGCCGACAACGATCGGGGTCCGGCCGAGTTCACGCGCCCGCATACAGACAACCCGGATGTCCTGGTTGTCTTGGAGTACACAGCCCCACCGGCCCCGGTCGACCGAGACCACCATCGCGGTGGCCGCGTCGTCATGGGTGGGCCGGGTTTTGGTGCGTGGCCGACTGCTCCGGCCAGGGCGCACCCGGACATCGGTTTCGTCGTACTCCCGTTTGCTCAAGCGCTGATCATCCTCGCCCACATAGCCGGAAAGTCGGGCAGGGTCTTGGCCGTCGTCTCGATGTCGTCGACATCGACGCCCTCGGTGACCAGACCGATCAATGCTCCCGCGGTTGCCATCCGGTGATCTGCGTACGACTGCCAGATGCCGCCGTGCAGTGGTGCCGGTTCGATGATCAATCCGTCGTCGGTTTCGCGGCAGGCCCCGCCGAGGCGATTGATCTCGGTGCGCAGCGCGTGAAGTCGATCGGTTTCGTGGCCGCGAAGGTGTGCCACACCGGACAGTGTCGAGGTGCCCTCGGCCAGTGCGCACATCGCGGCCACCGTCGGGGTCAACTCGCCGATGGCGCTCATGTCCCACGTGATCCCCTGCAACACTTGGGGTCCGGTGACGGTGAGCAGTCCGTCGGTCAGGTCGGTGCGGGCACCCATCGCCTCGAGAATGTCGACGATCGCGGCTCCGGGCTGAGTGGTGGCGCTCGGCCACCGTGGAACGGCGACGCTCCCACCGGTCACCGCAGCGGCGGCGAGGAAAGCCGCCGCGTTCGACAGGTCCGGTTCGATCTGCCAGTCCACCGCGCGAACCGGGCCCGGATCGATGTGCCAGCGGTCGGGGATCGAGGTGTCCACGGCAACGCCGGCGGCCGCAAGCATCTCGATGGTCATCTCGATGTGCGGCATCGAGGGGACGGGTTTGCCCGAATGGGTGATCGTGATGCCTTCGGTGAAGCCGGCGCCGGCGAGGAGGAGCCCGGAGACGAACTGTGAGGAAGCCGACGCGTCGATGGTGACGGCTCCGCCACGCACTGATCCGGTGGCGTCGATGGTGAACGGCAGGGCGTTGCCGTCGACGCGGACACCGAGGTCGCGCAGCGCGTCGAGAATGGTGTGCAGCGGCCGGGACCGGGCCTGCTCGTCACCATCGAAGTGCACCTCGCCGCGGGCTGATGCGGCCAACGGTGGCACAAACCGCATGACCGTTCCGGCCAGTCCGCAGTCGATCTTCGCGGCGTGCAAGGGACCGGGCGTGATGGTCACCGTGGTGGCGTCGTCGGGGTCTGCATCGACCCGGACCCCGAGGGCGGCCAGTGCGTCGAGCATCAGGTCGGTGTCGCGACTGCGCAGCGTGCCGGAAAGTGTGGACGGGCCATCGGCCTGCGCCGCCAGGACCAGGGCACGGTTGGTGATCGACTTGCTTCCGGGCAGCGCGACCGTCGCGTGTAGCGGGTCAGGCGCGAACGGTGCGTTCCATGAAGTCACCCCGACAGTCTTTCATGTTGGCCAGGGCCCCTTGTTTCCCCTGTTCACCAGGTGTGGATCCGGGCTGGTCACGCGGTCGGTCAATTAGCGGACATCACGTGTCCGGTGCCCTTTTGGTCGCTATGTTCGATCCATGAACATGAGACTTTCACGCAGCGGAGCGGCCGTTGCGCTCTGCGCGGCAGCGCTTTTGACACTGTCAGCCTGTTCGGACGACTCGGACGACAGCGCCGAATCCACCACGAGTGCCGCGGAGTCGACCTCCGCGGAGGCCACAGCGGCGCAGCTCGACGTGCGCGTCGAAGATCTGATGCTGCCCGAATCGGACTTCCCTGGCACCGGCGAGTACGTCATCCTCGACAAGGCCGCGATCGACGCGGACAAGTCGAGCGACCCCGAGGTCACACCTGCCAATTGTGCGGCGATCGTCGAGGAAGAAGACGGCACCGACGAATACGACCGCGCCCGGGTCGAGTTCGACATGGAAGATGGCACCTCCATCGAGACCCAGGTGATCTTGGGCGAGACCAGTGACCTCGAGACCGTTGCGAGTCAGGTCGACACCTGCCCGGCCATGACCATGCGGGGCCCGCTCGATGACGGCACCGAGCTTGTTGCCGAGATGGAGAACTCGGTGGAGGACGTCGAGGGTTCGACCGTTCCGGCCAAGACCATCATCAGTACGGGTACGGCGACCGTGGGTGAGCAGACTGTCCCGATCACGATTCGTTCCACCGGTGCCTACGTCGATGGCACCACGGTGAGCGTTCAGATCACCCTCACCGGTGAGAACGCCTCGAGCTGGAACAACGCGGACGAGGCATTCCTGGTCGAGTTGCTCAACAAGCAGATCGCGGTTGTGCAAGACGCTGCGGCGCAATAATCATCGACCCCGACCGCTTCGACCGATTCGGACCGCCCCTGGTGATGACCGGGGGCGGTCCGATTGGCGCTGTGCCCGGGGCTGTTGGGTGGATAATGACCGCCATGTGTGGGCGATATGCGACAACGGCGAGTACCTCAGATCTGGTTGCGGCATTTGACGCCGCGTTGGCGGAGGACGATGCGAGCAAACTCGCGAGCGCTTCGTACAACGTTGCACCCACCCAGGCGGTGCCGGTGATCCTGGAACGGCCATCACGCCCCGATCCCGACAGTCAGGAAGACACCGAGCCCGAGGTCGTCCGACAGCTGCGCGCGCTTCGATGGGGACTCGTCCCGAGCTGGGCCAAAGATCCGGGTATCGGCAGCCGGATGATCAACGCACGCTCGGAGACGCTGACCGAGAAGCCTTCCTTCAAGGCTGCCGCTGCCCGGCGCCGGTGCATCCTTCCTGCTGCCGGTTTCTTCGAATGGACGAAGGACCCGGAAGGAAAGAAGCTGCCGTACTTCCTGCACGACCCCGACACCCCGATCCTGGGCTTCGCCGGCCTCTATGAACTGTGGCCCGACCCGGGCAAGGCCAAAGACGATCCGGATCGCTGGCTGTGGACCACCACCGTGATCACCCGTCCGGCAACCGACGCGCTCGGCCACATCCACGACCGCACCCCGGTGATCGTCACACCGGACCTGCGTGACGACTGGCTCGACTGCACGAGCGGAAAGCCCTCGGTGGCAAAGGACCTGCTCGAAGCCCTACCAGAGCCCCATCTGGTGCCGTATCGCGTGTCAACCGATGTCAACAGCGTTCGCAACAACCGCGCCGATCTCATCGAGCCGGTGTGAGCGGCGACCGGAGCCAGACCCGCCCCAACCCTTTTCAACTGATCAAGTACCTTCTCGGCCGACCGTTGCCGGACTCGATGCGGGACTGGGTGATCCGGGATGTGACCGGACCGGGATGTATGCGCCGCTACATCATTCGAGGGGTCCTGCCGTTCCTGCCGATTTTCATCGCCTTCTCGTTTGTGCCCGGGCCGGTGGTGTATCGCCTCGGGATGATCGCGCTGTTGCTCATCCCGCTGGTGTACTTCGAGATCGCGCTGATGAGCATCTACCGCAGACACCTGCTGACCACCAACGGCGTCGACGGGGATCTGATCGGGGTCAAACGTCGTGCCCGGCAAGAGATCACCAAGAGTGAGTACGAGGCGAAATACCCACGAACACCCAACTGAACGGGGCGCAATGGCACACGAACACGAGAAGCCGGAGCCGAAGGTCGATGCCGAGACCCTTCGCGAACAGTGGCTGGCGCGGGCCGCCATCGCGGCAGTGGTCGCCGCGGCGATCGTGCTGGTGGTGTTCGCCGGCCTCAAGACCCTGATCGTGTTCATCGCGACGGTCGGTGCGCTGGTGATCGGGCTTGCCGCGGTCTTCTGGTTCCTCAGCGTGCGCGGCCGGATCCGGTGGCTCGCGCTCGCGGTGTCGATCGTGATTCCGATCGCGTTGCTGGTCTTTCTCATCAGCGAGCATCTTCTGTGGGTGGTGCTGGTGGTGCTGGCCCTCGCGCTGCTGGCCGGCGCTTGTGCCAGGGCTGCGCTGGTCCGCGATCGTGACGATTGGATGATGCCCGAGCGTGAGGTTTCGCCGCCGAAGCATCCGTTTGTGGTGATGAACCCGCGCTCGGGTGGCGGAAAAGTGGAGAAGTTCGAATTGCAAAGGCGTGCCGAGGCATTGGGTGTCGAGGTGGCCATGCTCGACGGTCCCGAGATGGTCGACATCGCGGCACTGACCCGGCAGGCGGTCGAGCGCGGCGCCGACCTGCTCGGGGTGGCAGGTGGCGACGGCACCCAGGCGCTGGTGGCCGGTATCGCGGCCGAACACGACCTGCCGTTCCTGGTGATCAGCGCCGGAACCCGCAATCATTTCGCGCTCGACCTCGGCCTGGACCGCGACGATCCGTCCACCTGCCTCGACGCACTCACCGACGGCGTGGAGATCAGGGTCGACCTCGGCTCGGTCAACGGCAGGACATTCGTCAACAACGCGTCCTTCGGTGCCTACGCCGAGGTGGTGCAGAGCCCGGCATATCGCGATGACAAGACCGGCACGATGCTGGCGATGCTCCCGGACCTGATCTCCGGCTCCCGCGGTCCACGATTGCTCGTCCGTACGGGCGATGCGACCATCACCGAGCCGCAGGCCGTCCTGGTCAGCAACGGCGCCTACGAGATCCACGATCTGGCCGGTCTGGGCCGCAGACCCCGCCTCGACACCGGCACCCTCGGGATCGTTGTGGTGTCGGTGAGCAGCACTTTGCAAGCGGTGGGTCTGCTGAACCGGACGCGGCAACACGGTCTGACGCAGCACACCGGGTCCGAAGTGGTCGTCGACGCCGACCAACCGCAGATCCCGGTCGGGGTCGACGGGGAGGCTCTCGTCCTCTCGACTCCGGTGCGGTGCACGATCAGCCCGCAAGCGCTGCGGGTTCGCGTGCCACGGCACCGGCCCGGTGTCAGGCCGCCCAAGCGCCCGCTCGACTGGGTGCGTCTGCGTCAGTTGGCGTGGCTCTGAGAAATCAGGCCCGGAGCAGCCACCGGCCGGACACCGACTTGTCCTCGAACGCCCGGTGCGCCTTGGCCGCCTCCCCGAGCGGGAACTCCCCTGCGACACGGACGGGCAGCACACCCGCCGCGACGTCGTCGAGTAGCCGGGTGAGTTCGGTGCCGTCGGCCTGCACTTCGATCCAGCCACTGGTGATCCCGCGGGTCGGCGCGGGTGCATTGCGGGGAGCGGTGCCCAGGTACCGTCCGCCGTCGACGATCAGATCCAGCAGCGGGACGCCGACCCCGGCCGGGTCGAAGACGGCGTCGAAGCGCAGGCCTGCCAGATCGGCGACCGTGGTCGCCACGGTGGTGGCGCCGCGGTGGCGCAGGTCATCAACATCGTCGGGCCTGCCGACCGCGGTGACGGTGGCTCCGCGGCGGGCGGCCAGTGGGACGGCGCAACCGCCGACCCCGCCGGACGCCCCGACGATCAGCAAGCGCTGGCCATCGGGATTCAACAGTCCGATCGACTGGGCTGCCGTCAGCGCGATCAGCGGCGCCGCGGCGGCTTTCGCCGGATCGAGTCCCGCGGGCACCTGCGTGACTGCATCGGTGGGAAGCACGACGTACTCGCTGTAGGTGCCGATCTCCGGTCCGATCCCGACGCGCAATCCGGCGACCGCCGTCCCGGTGGTCAGTCCGGTGACGCCGGGGCCGAGCGCGTCGACAACCCCGGAGACGTCCCAGCCGAGTCCTACCGCGGTACCGGTTGGAATGATTCCGAGGCGGTGGAAGATGCCATGTGCCGTACCGATGTCCACCGGATTGACCGATGCCGCGCCCATCCGGATCCGGACCTCACCAACACCTGGTTCGGGCGTCGGCCGGTCGACGATTGTGAAGTCGTCTGTGCCTGTGGTGATGATCGTTCGCATGAGTTCGTTCCCATCTCGTGTTTGCGGTTTTTCGTGTTTTGGCCTTGCGATCTCCACGATGCCGATGGCACTCTCTAATGGAAAGTAGGCACCTGAAAGTGCGTAACGATCCGGAAGGGGAGTCCGATGCCGACGATGACGGCTGCCGATCGCCGCGGGCAGGCGAAGCGGGAGTACGACGCGTACGTCGCGAACTGTCCGAGCCGAATGCTGCTCGATCGGATGAGCGACAAGTGGGTCGCGTTGATCGTCGTGGCGCTGGGGGACCGGACGATGCGGTATTCAGAATTGTCACGGGCAGTGGCAGGCGTCAGTCAGAAGATGCTGACCCAGACGCTGCGCACCTTGGAACGTGATGGACTCCTCACGCGGGAGGTGAGCGTGGGTGTTCCTGTGCGAGTTGACTATTCGCTGACGCCGCTGGGCCACTCGCTCCGAGAGCTGATGCGTGGGGTCAAAGACTGGGCCGAGATACACATGGACGAGGTCTTCGAGGCCCGTGAAGACTACGACCGCCGACTGCAAGAGCAGTCCTAGGGCGGCGCCCTCAGGAGAGGACGTCCGCGACCACCGCACCGGTGACAGAGACAAGGTCGGCAGGCGCGAGTTCGATCTCCAGGCCCCGTTTGCCGCCGCTGCAGAACACCGAATCCCACAGATCGACGGTCTCGTCGATGACCGTCGGCAGCGGCTTCTTCTGCCCGACCGGTGAAACCCCGCCGAGGACATAACCGGTGACCCGCACCACCGCCGCCGGGTCGGCCATGGCGGCCTTTCCACTCAGGCCCAGTGCGCTCGCCGCGGCTTTGGGCGAGAGCCGCTCGGGAACCGGGATGACTGCCACCGCCAAGGTTCCGCCGACGTCGATCACCAGCGTCTTGAAGATCTGCTCCGGCTCGGCGCCGACCGATATCCGCAGGTGCTCGGCGGCTTCCGGGCCCCAGTCGCCATCGGAGCGGGTCTCGTATTTGTGCACCTGATGCCGTACCCCGGCCTTTTCTAGAGCGCTGATCGCCGCGGTCGCTGCCATGGCTGTCGATTCTCTCAGATCAGACCGGGGCGATCGGTGGCAAGCATCGGCCCATCGTGGGCAAAAGAGATGTGGTTTCGGAACAAGTCGCTTCGAGTCGTTGTTGACCTCAGCTGAAGGAGGTGTGGTGTGTACAGCAACTCGCAGCAGCGTGGGTCGGTAGGCTTGCTCGACAGACCTGTTTTTCCCGCAGGTCTCGAAGGGATTGTCGTGACCGAAGCCGAAACACCCGAAGTCCACCCAGAGACCTCGGAAGAACGTTATGCGCGGTTCGAGCGTGATGCATTGCCATTGCTCGACCAGTTGTATGGCGGCGCACTGAGGATGACGCGGAACCCGGCCGATGCCGAGGATCTCGTCCAGGAGACGTATGTGAAGGCTTTCTCGGCCTTCCACTCGTTCAAGGAGGGGACCAATCTCAAGGCGTGGCTCTACCGGATTCTGACCAACACCTACATCAACGGGTACCGCAAAAAGCAGCGTCAACCTGCGCAGTACCCGACTGATGAGATCACCGACTGGCAGCTGGCCGCCACGGCCGAGCACACCTCGCAGGGTCTGCGATCCGCCGAGATCGAGGCGCTCGACGCGCTACCCGACGACGAGATCAAGGCGGCGCTGCAGGCGCTCCCCGAAGATTTCCGGATGGCGGTCTACTACGCCGACGTCGAGGGATTGCCATACAAAGAAATCGCCCAGATCATGGACACCCCGATCGGGACCGTGATGTCGCGACTGCACCGTGGCCGCAAACAGCTGCGTGAACTGCTCGGTGACGTCGCTCGCGAGCGTGGTTTCAACAGAGGAACTTCCGGCCGGTCGGCCGATGGCCAATCCGGTCACAAACAGGAGGTTGCCGGATGAGTACCGGAGAAGTAGCCGGCGGATCGAACGCCGAACAGGAATTTGACGAGACCCAGCAGCTCGATTGCTCGGCGGTCATCGCCGATGTCTGGCTGTTGCTGGACAACGAGTGTGACCAGCATGCGCGAGCTCGATTGCAGTCGCATCTCGATGGCTGCACGCCGTGCCTCGAGCACTACGGGATCGAGCAGCAATTGAAGTCTCTGGTGAGCCGCAAATGCGGCGGAGATCAGGCACCGAAAGGGTTGCGGGAACGGTTGACCCTGGAGATTCGGAAGACGGTCATCGTCCGCGATACGCGGGGATAGAACCTAACTTACGAATCTGCCAGGGATCCAAACCCGGTAAGGGCCTCAACGCTCAGGCGTTGGGGCGCTTGCCGTGGTTGGCCGCATTCTTCTTGCGAGCCCGCTTCTTGCGTCCACGCTTTCCCATGGCAGTCTCCTTTCGACAGCGCTCCATTGTGACACGAGCACGGCGGTTGATCAGAATCGCCCGGGCGCAAGGTGCTGCGCTAGGTTGATACCCGGCGTAACCGAACACCTGGAGGATGGCGATGGCAGAAGAAGTTGTGGCGGAAATCGTTGCAAGCGTTCTCGAGGTGGTTGTCAGTACCGGTCAGACGGTCGAAGTCGGTGACACGCTCGTCTTGCTGGAGTCCATGAAGATGGAGATCCCGGTGCTGGCCGAAGAAGCAGGCACGATCACAGAGGTCAAGGTCCACGTCGGAGACGTGATCCAGGCCGGTGACCTCATCGCGGTCATAGACAACTGACGCTGGGAAAACCGGCGGATAGACGGGCTCGGCACTGATGTCGACTCTTTCGGAGTTGCTCGCGGAACACACGGAACTGTCCGGGTCCGCAGGCGGACACCTGCAACGTGTGGTGGCCGAATGGCAATTGCTTGCCGATCTGTCTTTCGCGGATTTCCAGATGTGGGTGCAGTCGCAGGACCCGGCCGGGGTGTCAGACCCTGGGAGAGATGGTGCCGGGCCCCAGATGGTCTGTGTGGCCCAATGCCGACCCAACACTGCACCAACAGTCTTCCCCGCCGATGGCGTGGGTACGTTGATCTCAGAGGCGGACAACCCGCAGGTGTTCGGAGCCCTCGGGCATGGCCGAATCCTTCGCGAAGAAGATCCGACCTGGGTCGGATCCGTGGCGATCAGGCGTGAAGCCGTTCCCGTTCGTTTCGAGGGCGCGGTGGTGGCGGTCCTCGCTCGCGCTATCAATCTGACCCAGCCGCGGATGCCGTCCCCGCTGGAACTTGCGTACCAGGACTGCGCGTACGACCTGTGCCAGATGGTGTCCGAAGGGACGTTTCCTCAGAACGAGGGCAACCCGAGGGGCCTGTCGACGCCTCGGGCCGGCGACGGGTTCATCCGGGTCGATCAGCATGGGGTTGTGCAATACGCCAGCCCCAACGCGCTGTCGGCGTATCACCGCATGGGCTGGACGTCCGAGCTCAGCGGCAACGACCTCGCCGAGGTGACGGTCAGCCTCCTCAGCGATCCGTTCGAGTCCGAGGAAGCCGCCGCCATGTTGCGGGCGGCGGTCGACGGTGAAGCGGGAATGCGGATCGAGGCCGATGCCCGCCGCGCGACCGTCCTGATCCGGGCGGTACCCCTGCGGCCCCGCGGTGAACTCGTCGGAGCCGTGATCCTGGTGCGCGACGTCACCGAGGTGAAGCGTCGCGACCTCGCATTGATCAGCAAGGACGCCACGATCCGCGAGATCCACCACCGCGTCAAGAACAATCTGCAGAGTGTGTCCGCGCTGCTGCGACTGCAGGCGCGGCGCACCACCAATGACGAAGCGCGACAGGCCTTGGGGGAGGCGGTCAGGCGGGTTGCAGCCATCGCCCTTGTGCACGAATTGCTTTCGGGCAGTGTGGACGAGGAAGTCGATCTCGACATGGTCATCGACCGGTTGGTGCCCGTGATGGCCGATGTGGCATCAGGTGGCACCGCGGTCACCGTCCGACGAATCGGCAAAATCGGTGTGCTCAAGTCCGATCTGGCGATGCCGGTGGTGATGGTGCTCACCGAATTGATCCAGAACGCCGTCGAACACGGCTTTGCGCCTGAACAATCCGGTCGGGTGTTGATCGACACATCCAGGAGCACAAGGGAACTCGTAATTACCGTGCAGGACAACGGAGTCGGCATCGACCCGGACTTCGATCCGCGGCAGTCTGATCGCCTTGGCCTGCAGATCGTTCACACGTTGGTGCGGATCGAGCTGGCCGGTGAACTCGAACTGCGCCCGGGCGCGGCCGGTGGCACCGATGCGGTCCTCACCGTCCCTTTGGGCTGAAAGACCCGGCGGGAGAACGGATTCTGCCCTGATCGGTGCGCCGAATCGATAGTGACGGGACGGGATCAGTTCGGATGCTGCATCGAAAAGACCTGTACCGCATCAGAAGACGTGACCCGTGACACCTTGTGCCCATAGACAACACAAACCCGGTGGCTTGAAGCCACCGGGTTGGTTTGTCGTCGAGGTGGTCGCTGGGCTGTGACCGCCTTGATTCCGGGGTCTAGACCGAGCTGCGAGTGCGGCTGCGGGCATTACGCCGCTTCAGCGCGCGTCGCTCGTCTTCGCTCATTCCGCCCCAGACGCCTGCATCCTGTCCCGACTCCAGTGCCCACGTGAGGCAATCTGCTGTAACCGGGCAGCGGTTGCAGACGAGCTTCGCATCAGCAATTTGCGCGATGGCCGGTCCACTGTTTCCCACCGGGAAAAACAGCTCCGGATCCTCGTCGCGACAAATTGCGTTGTGACGCCAGTCCATCCCACTGCTCCTTCAGGCGCTTCTCTGCGCCGCTCGTAACCGTCTGTTCATTTGTGCGTAGGTTTTGTTTCCGCACTGTTGCTTGTGAATACTTTCACGAATCCAGATGATGTCAATGATGTTCCCTTAACACGTGGGCAACATCACTGTGTAGGGGGTGCCTATATATGCCCTTACACCGTTGTACTACTGTGCGGCGAACTTATCCTGAGAATCACATACGAATGTCAATGTGACCTGGATCTCTCCGGTGTCGTAGGATCGTAACTTCACGATTTGGGAGAAATGACCTCGAGCACAGCCGGACGGCAGCCGAAGTTCAGTGCCGTCCGGGTGCCAAGGTATTCGCCGTCCATCTGCATGTCGATGGGTTCGGAGCTGTGAATCTCGACATATTCGACATCGTCGGCGCGCAATAAGTGCTTGGCGTGCGGTTTTGCCTTCGCAGACAACAACTGCCGGACCAGAGGCAAATTGCGGATCGGGGCCATTGACGTCGAGGCGAACACTCCGAGTCGGCCATCGAAACTGGTGTCCGGATTGGTTTCGATGGGTCGGGTACCCAGATATGTCCAGGGACTGGAGTTCGAGATGAAGGCAAAATGGGCGCCCTCGAGGGGCGGGGCGTCGGGGATGGTGACGGTCAACGTGGGCTTGCTTCGTGCTGCACCGATGAACGTCCGCACCGCAGTCCACAGGTAACGCGTGGAGGTCGCACGCCGTCCGGCGTTGCGCTGCTCCTCGATGGACTTCACCACCCGGGCATCGACACCGAGTCCGGCGTTGAACAGGAACCACCGATTGTCCGTGTGCCCCAAGCTGACTCGACGGCGCTGCCCGGTCGAGAGAAGGTCGACGAGCTGTCCGGTCGCCTTGAGCGGATCTGCGTCGATGCCCAGTGCGCGCGCGAATACGTTGGCGCTGCCGCCGGGGACCACCGCAAGTGCCGGGGAGGGATTGCCACTCTCGGGCGCCGACGGGGGATCGAGCAGCCCGTTGACCACTTCGTTGACGCTGCCGTCACCGCCGTGAACCACCACCACGTCGTATCGCTCGGCACGGGCCTGCGCGGCGAGTTCCCCGGCATGACCGCGGTGGGTGGTGTGTTCGACCCGCACATCGAAATACTCCGGCCGACCTCCGCTGCGCTGCGTCTCCGCTGTCGAACTGCGGCCATCTTCGGGGCGGCGCAGCGATGCGGCGAGGGTATGCAGCAGCGCGTCCCGGCCGGCCTCGGTGGTCGAGGTGGCAAAGGGATTGACGATCAGCATCGCGCGCACGAGAACTGAGCCTAATGGCAGAAGGGCGGATCTGGCCCTTTGCGCCGGTCACGGCGTCCGGAAAGGACCTGGCAGCACCTCGGCGCGAACGACCATTAGGCTGGCCGGGTGTCTGAATCCACTCCACCGATCAATGTTCGTCGAGCCGGCGCGATAGTCGCACTCGAGGGCGCTCTGGGCGTCGCGGCCGCGATCTACATGGTTGTCCGGGAGTTGATGGGTCATGAAGACGGCGATTTCATCAGCGGCTACGGCACCGCGGCCTGGTTCGCGATCCTCGGTGGTGGTGTCATGGCAGGCGGCATCGCGCTGCTGACCGGTCGCCGCTGGGGCCGGGCGATCGCGGTGATGACCCAGGTGCTGTTGGTGCCTGTGGCGTTTGCCTTGATAACGGACAGCGAGCTTCCGATCATCGGTACGCCGGTGCTGGTCATCCTGGTGATCGCACTGTACTTCCTGTTCAGCCCCTCTTCGATGAAGTGGTTTGCGCAGGCCTATGAGATCAACCCGGGTGAGGAAGACGAAGCGGACGTCGAAGCCAAGCCCGTCGCGAAGACCTTCGAACGGCGCCGGAAAAAGCGTCGCTGAGGCGCTGTTCGCGGTAGCTACGCCCGGGCACCTGCGGCGACGAACCGGTCGCCCCACTCGGCGACCGGAGTCAGCAGATCGTTGAGTTCGTTACCTCGGGTGCTGAGTGCGTAGTCGACCCGCAGCGGAAAGCCTTCACCAGCGGTCCGTATCACCAGTCCGGCGCTTTCCAACTCGCGTAGTTGGGCCGCCAATACCTTCTCGGAGATCCCGCCGATCGCGCGACGCAACTCGGCAAAGCGATGGTCTCCCTCGCTCAGCAGCCACATGATGGTGGGTTTCCACTTCGAACCGATGAGTTCGAACACAACGTTGACACCGCACTGCTCGTTCGACCGATCTGCCATGATCACTCCTCACCGACAAGTTCGTACGCACAAAATTGTACGTACTGGACCGTGGACAGACGGTCGCGCAGCATGGTTGGCATGAACAAAAACCATTCTCCTGCAACCATTTCAGTCCTCGGTCTCGGCGCGATGGGGGCGGCTATAGCCCGTGCCGCGGTGCCGGCCGGTCACAGCGTGGTCGCCTGGAACAGGACCATGCGAACGAGAGAAGAACTCGATTTCACCGGCGAGATCACGATTGCCGATTCCCTCGCCGCTGCGATCACCGGCTCCGACATCGTGGTGATCTGCGTACGAAATCACGACGCCAGCGGCAGCGTGATCGAACAGATCGCGCCCGAACTCGCCGGTCGGGTGGTGGTGAACCTCTCCACCGCGACCCCGGCGCAGGCGCAGGCATCCGCGGCGCGGGCCGCGGCGCTGGGCATCCGATACGTCACCGGCGCGATCATGGTTCCCACCCCGATGGTCGGGAGTGCACAAGCGATGGTGATCTACGCGGGGGCCGCCGAAGATCTGGCCACCCTCGGGCCGCTGTACGACTCTTTTGGCGGAACCAGCGATGTCGTGGGAACCGATCACGCCGTCCCGCCTGCCCTCGACCTGGCGATGCTCGACATCTACTTCGCCGGTATGTACGCCCACTCGCATGCCACTGCGCTCGCCGCTGCGTACAACATCGATCCGGGCCGCTTCCTGCCCTACGCGCAGGGCATCGTCGAAACGCTCGGCGCCTCGCTACCCGGCCTTTCGGCGTCGTGGGAACGACGCCGGTATGACGGCGGCCAAGCGCGTCTGGACATGTGCCTGGGATTTCTGGAGCACATCGTCGAATCGAGTCGTGAATCCGGAATCAACCCGGGGATAAGCGAATTGGTGCGCGATGCCTCCGCACGGGCGATGGAACATCGGTCACCTGACACCGACTGGGATGTCGTCGCCGAGGATTTCCTGGCTTCGGCCGAGGCGCCGATCTCGTAACCCAGGACGCAGAACCGACGCCGGTATCAGTGCCCCGTGCGTACGTGGGCGGGCCGGCCGGCGTCGACGTAGTCGGCGCTGCGATATCCGGTGATGCCCAGAGATTGGATCTGCCGGGTCTCGCCGTCGAAACCGAGGACGGCGATCGAGGCCGGCAACATCGCAAAATGAGCGCCGACATGTATGGGTGCGCCGATCCAGCGCGCCAGCAACGACCTCGACAGGTGCCCGTGCCCGAGGAGGACAACCGATCGGGTGCGCAGATCATCGAGTAGATCGGCGATCACCGCGTCGATCCGGTCGCTCATCTGCTCGGGTGATTCGCCGCCGCGCCCGCCGCGGGACCACACCGTCCAGCCCGGTTCGGTCTCCCGGATCTGTGGTGTGGTCAGGCCCTCGTAGGTGCCGTAGTCCCATTCGGCGAACTTCTCGTCGGTGTGCGAGATGCGTAATCCGGCCAGTTCGGCCGTGTGGATGGCCCGTATTCGCGGTGACGACAGCACCAGGGGATCGGTCAGCAGCAGGTCGTCGAGCGGTTCGCGCAGGCTCGCCGCCTGCTTCTCGCCGAAGGGTGTCAGCGGGATGTCGCTGGTTCCGGTGTGCATTCCCACCTTCGACCACTCGGTTTCGCCGTGACGGATGAGAATAAATCGGTGGATTGCCGAGTTCGTGGTGCTCACCCCAGACATTCTGCACTGCCTGCGCATAGGGTCAAGGCAAGCAAACTGCGGCTGAGCGTTCGACATGCTCGACCTGGAGGGAGTCAGCAATGAGCAAAGTTCTTGCAGTGGCCAATCAAAAAGGGGGCGTCGCGAAGACGACGACGGTCGTCTCGCTGGGCGCGGCGTTGGCAAACAAGGGGTTGTCGGTTCTGGTTGTGGATCTCGATCCGCAAGGCTGCCTTACCTTTTCGATGGGTCACGACCCGGACAAGCTCACGATCTCGATACACGATGTACTGCTGGGGGAGGGAACCCTCGCCGAAGTCCTGCTCGACACCGATGACAATGTGACGCTGCTTCCGGCCACCATCGACCTCGCAGGCGCCGAGGCGTTGCTACTCATGCGTCCGGGCCGCGAGTACGCGCTCAAACGTGCTCTCAAGACTGTTGAAGAGGACTACGACGTCATCATCATCGACTGCCCGCCCTCGCTCGGGGTTCTCACGCTCAACGGGCTGACTGCTGCTGACGAGGTGATCGTGCCGTTGCAGTGTGAAACGCTGGCCCATCGAGGTGTGGGGCAGTTGCTGCGCACGGTCACGGAGGTGCAGCAGATCACCAATCCCGATCTGAAGTTGCTCGGCGCCCTGCCCACCCTCTACGACGCCAGGACAACCCATAGTCGCGACGTCATCGCCGATGTTTCGGACCGCTACGATCTGCCCGTTCTGGCACCTCCGATCCCACGCACGGTCCGTTTCGCGGAGGCATCGGCTTCGGGTGTCAGTCTGCTCGCCGGGCGAAAGAGCAAGGGTGCGCAGGCATATCGAGATCTGGCCGACAATCTCTGGAATCACTGGAGCGAAGACATAGAGCTGAAGACCTTCGAAGCGATCTGAGCGCGGGCGTCGTCACGCCTAAGTCGGGATGATGCCGCGGGTCAGGCTGTCGGTGCGAGCACGGACACGGTCGAGCCCCACTGCTGCACGAGGTGATCGCCGATTTCGGCGAGTGTGATGATCCCGCCGGTGTATCCGTTGCGCTGCACCGGAATCGAACCGATCGGCTGGCCGTCGGTGAGGTTGTGTTCGCTGATGCCGGTGACGCTAGGTAGCAACAGCGACCCGGCCATGACAACGCCGGGGCCCAGTGTTTCGGGTACCTGGAACCGCGCTGCGAGGGTGTCGGGATCGATCACCACCGTCGCCTTGCCCGTCCAGAATGTGATCACGTCACCGCTGACGATGGGCTTGCTCTCGATGCCGACTGCATCGCCGAGCACGGTGGTGCGGTTCTTGATCGTCCCGTCGATTCCATAGGTTTCGAGCATGGGACTCGGTGACGACAAATAGATGGCCACGCCGGTCTGATTCACGGCGATAATTCGTGGCGGAGTGCCGAGTTCGCCCGTGATGATCGTCGACGCGAACTCCTCGAGCTTCTCCTCGCTGTCGAGGGTTGCGCCGAGAATGGTCAGGCGATAGCCGGGTTCGATGCCGCAGCGTTCGATGACCGCCAGGCGTGAGGCGCCGATCCCGCTGGAGACGAACTCGCAACCTGATCGGGGTTGCGTTTCGGGGTTCACCGGGGCGTCGACACGGCCGTACTCGATTGTGCGGACAAGGTCGGTGCGCCAAACCTCCAGGCGCGTATCACCTTGTGCGACAACATAATCGCGGTCGACGCTGACGTCGACGGAACTGTCCGCGTCGCTGCTCCGCGCCGAGGCGCGCTTGCCGGTGGCCGCATCGAGTGCGGTCACCTCGCTGCAGCCGCGGTCGTTGCGATAGATCGCGAGGGCGTAGTTGCGGCCCCCCGCGTCCCACCCGACGACCGTGCACAGCGGGAGGTCGCGGGTATAGGACCAGAGCGCAGAGCCGGTGGAAGGGTCGTGACCGACCACAGCTCCGCCGTCTCCGGTCACCACCACCCCGCCGATCGCAACCGGCGTGGGGGTGGCCGAACTGGTGGCGCGCCAGGCCTCGGTGAACTGGCTCGGTACCGCGGTGGCCTCCACAACCGGAGGCGCGGCCACCGCGGCCGGATCCGATTCGGTGTTCTTTGCCGAACTGGTTGCCCAGATGGCCACGGCCGAAACCGCGACCACCACAACCAGCACAACAACCACCACGATGTCGAGCGGTGTTCGCCGCTCAGGCCTGAGCACCGCCAGCTACTCCGAAGCGGTACCCGCGGTGTCGCCTGCGTCGGCGCCGCTGCCCGCACCCGACCGGCGACGACGTCGACGACGGGGACGATCGCTGGTCTCTGCACCACCGGCAGGCGTGGCCGCCGGGGAGGGCTCTGCAGCAACAGTCGCGGTCGCGTCGGCGGCAACAGTCGTGGTCGCGTCGGCGGCAACGGCTCCGGTCGAGTCGACAGCCGCGCCGTCGCCCTCTCCCGCGCGGGTGCGACGACGCTGGCGAGACGGGCGCTTGGGCGCGTCCCGTCGTCCTGCGACCTCACGCTTCTCGTCGTCAGATGAACGTCCACCCGAACGCGGCGCGCGTTCTTCACGGGCGGGTTTGGCCGAACCGACACGTCCGGTCTTCGACTCAGAGATGCCCAGCTGCTCGCGCAGATGCGGTGAGCTGGAGTAGGTTTCGGCCGGCTCGTCCATGCCGAGATCGAGCGCCTTGCTGATCATCTCCCAGCGATGGAGCTCGTCCCAATCGACCAGGGTGATCGCGATCCCGGTGCGTCCGGCGCGGCCGGTACGTCCGATCCGGTGCACGTAGGTCTTCTCGTCATCGGGGCACTGGTAGTTGATGACGTGGGTGACGTCATCGATGTCGATGCCGCGGGCGGCGACATCGGTGGCGACCAGGACGTCGACGCGGCCTTCACGGAACGCGGTCAAGGCCTTCTCGCGGGCCACCTGGCCGAGATCACCGTGGACGGCGCCGACGGCGAATCCGCGCTCGGCGAGATCGTCGGCGACCTTCTGTGCGGTCCGCTTGGTCCGCGTGAAAATCATTGTGGCGCCGCGACCTTCGGCCTGCAGGATGCGGGCGACAAGTTCGGCCTTGTCCATCGCGTGGGCCCGGTAGACGTACTGGGCGGTGCGATCATGGATGGCCGAGTCGTTCGCGTGCTCGGCCCGGATGTGGGTCGGCTTCGTGAGGAACGTGCGGGCCAGGGTGACGATCGGTCCGGGCATGGTTGCCGAGAACAGCATGGTCTGGCGGGCATCGGGCAGCGAACTCATGAGGCGTTCGATGTCGGGCAAGAAGCCGAGGTCGAGCATCTCGTCGGCTTCGTCGAGGACGAGTATCTGCACCTTGCCCAGGATCAGATGGCCCTGGCGGGCGAGGTCGAGCAGGCGGCCGGGGGTGCCGACAACGACGTCGATGCCGATCTTCAGCTCGCTGATCTGATGTTCGAACGGGCGCCCACCGAAGATCGAGAGAAGTCGGATCGGCCGGTTCTGACCGTCGACGGTGTCGACGTGCAGACCTTTGGCCGCGATCTCGAGGTCATCGGTGACCTGGATGCAGAGTTCGCGCGTCGGCACGATGATCAGTGCCCGGGGGGTGCCGTCGAGCTTCCAGATCCCGGGTTCGCCGACCTCTGCCTTGGCCTGCGAGACGCGCTGCAGCAGCGGTACGCCGAAGCCGAGGGTCTTGCCCATGCCGGTTCGGGCCTGGCCGATCAGATCGTCGCCGGCCATCGCCAGCGGCAAGGTCAGTTCCTGGATCGCGAACGTGTTTACTTTTCCGTCGGCGGCAAGTGCGTCGACGATCTCCTTGCGGACGCCGAGTTCGGCGAACGTGGGGGAGATGTGGTCCTCCGCGACGATGACGTGCTCTTCTTCAGCGACGTCGAGTACGGGGTTCTGGGTGTCATTTTCGATGTTCAGTTGATTGCCTTTCGCAATGTGCTCTCGCGCGCACTGCAAGGGTTCAACCAAACAGGTCAGCATTCCGGCCTCGAACAACCGAGGACTCTGCAACCGGTATCTGGCTAAATCGGGCCCGATCGACATCGGGCCGCCGTCGGTGCGCGCACAAATTCGGTGCAAGTCAGCGTTGAGCATGACTCACCTCTGGCAGTGTACGTGTCGTTTGACAGTCTCGAAGAATCGACTCTCTCGGGGAATGCTCCGGCGAAACGCCGGTGGGCGCGCGCACTACACTCGACCGCATGTCTTCTGGTTCACAAACCGAACCGACCGCGGCCGCGGTCTCGACCTCGGTTTCGGTCGATCATCCCGGAATCACCGAGCTCTTCGGGGTGCTGGCGTGCGGCGAATTGGCCGCGTTCTATCGCCTCACGTCCGAGGCCCTGATGGCTCCGGGTGCCCGGGGCCGGGTGGCCATGGCGAGTATGGCCGCGGCGGAGATGTCGCACTTCGAAACGCTCCAGGCCGAGCTCGAGCGCCGCGGGGCCGACGTCTATCGATTGATCGCCGCGTACGAGGAGGTGCTCGACCGCTATCACGCCTCGACGGTGCCGAGTACGTGGGAGGAATCGCTGGTCAAGGTCTATGTCGGCGACGGGTTGGCGGCTGATTTCTACCTCGAGATCGCCGGTACGTTGCCGCCCGAGGCCGAGGCTGTCGTCCGGGCGGTGATGGCGGAGACCGGGCATTCGGACTTTGCCGTGGACGCGATCCGCGACGCCGTTGCCGCCGACCCGAATCTGAAATCGCCGCTCACGTTGTGGGGACGCCGGCTGCTCGGTGAAGCGATCACCCAGACGCAGTACGTTCTCGCCGGGCAAGAGGACCTGACAGAGCTGCTCTTCTCCGTCGAGACCGACCTCAACGGAATCGCCGGCTTCTTCGACTCGATCCAGGAGCGTCATGCGCGCCGGATGGCGGACATGGGCCTGGCATGAGAATCGGACCCGGCTTCGGCCGGACCCGTGGCTTGGGCTGGACGTAGCTCGCCTCGCGGTCGTCGGCCTGAATGCCGGTCCGGCCGGGTTGCGGGATAGATTCACACCTGTAGGAAGTACACCGCCTGAGATCTATGGAGGATATCTGTGGCCGTTGATGTGAAGATCGGTATCACCGACAGCGCGCGAGAGCTGGTTGTGCACATCGACCAGAGCAGCGACGAAGCCCATGCCGCGGTCGAGGCCGCACTGTCGGGAAGCGATCAGCTCCTGCGCCTGCAGGACGACAAGGGTGCGCGGTACCTGATCCCGGTCACCAAGATCGCCTATATCGAGGTCGGCACCTCCGAATCCCGCAAGGTCGGGTTCGGCGCCATCTAGTCAGGCCTGTTTCAGGCCTCTGGGTCCAGTTCGGAGTCGTTCGCGTGCTGCATCGGCACGCGGGCGAGTCCGCCCCACAACATGGTGACGGTGATGTCGATGGCTTCTTCTTTGGTCATCGGCCGCTTGGCATCGAGCCAGTGGCGGGCATTGACCTGACTCAGGCCCACCAGTCCCGCCGCGAGCATCCGGGATCGGTGCGGATCGAGTCCCGAATCGTGCATCACCAGTCCGTATACGGCGTCGACGCAGGCCTCGGTCGCACCTTCGACGCGACGGATCGCGGCCGGATCAAGCGCATCCGACTGGAAGATCAGCCGGTATCCCTGGTTGTCCTCGTCGATGAAGTCGAAAAATGCCTCCACTGCGGATCGGACACGATGCCGGTTGTTCGTGGAGGTCAGCAGTGCTGCGGTGACCCGGTTGACCATGGACTCGGCATGCAGATCCAGGACCGCGAGATAGAGGTCCAGTTTGCTCGGGAAGTGTTGGTAGAGAACGGGTTTGCTGACCCCGGCGTGTACTGCGATCTCGTCCATGCCTGCCGAGTGGTAGCCGCGCTCGACAAAGATCTCGCTGGCGGCATCCATCAACTGCAGTCTGCGTGCGCTGCGTGGCATGCGGACGCTCCGGCGTCCAGCATTGGCGGAGCTCGCCTTCACTCCTGTGCCCGCTGCGACCGATTCATCCATGGATCGAGGGTATATCTGTCTTGGCAGGCCGCCACCGGTGGTTGCCTACAGCTGATTCGGGGATGCTTATGAGAAGGTTGAGCGGTGACTGATGCGGGAGGCTCGGGGACCAGAGGGACGCGGCGTTCGCCGCGGGTGACCTCGGACCGCTCCGGCCGGGGTGACGAGGCCGCGGGTCGTCGATCGTCCGGCCGTCGCACGGCAGTCTCGGACGGAGACGACCACTCCGATCAGGCGCGACGCGCTGCCGAGAGGGCCCGCCGGCTTGCCCGCGCAGAGGCCGAGGCAGACGCGCGGCTGGCGAACCAGCGCACAGACATCCATCCTCCGGTGTCATCGGGACGTCCCGCCCCGGATCAGCCGCTCCGGGCCCGCTGGGATCCGACCGGTGATCCCGGCCGGCAGCGCGCCGAACGTGACACAGATCGTAAGAAGCAGAGCGCGGTGGGACGCTTTGTCACTACATACGGCTGGCGCGCGTACGCGATCCCGGTTCTGGTGGTGCTCACGATTGTGATGATCGTGCTCACCGTGCAGTCGGAGCAGGGCGACTCGCCGGTCACCACCGCAGCCGATTCCGATCCCGATGCGGCCCGCAACACCGACGTCAAGAGCGTGACCACCGCCATCGGCGCGCCACCGGCCGAGGTCCAGGCCGACCAACTCCCCGCAGGCACGCTCCCGGAAGGCGGCCCCTTCACCGAGAGCGGCGACCGCACCTATCGAATCGTCCGTGGGACCACGCCGCTGATCGGTACCGGCGGCCAGGAGTACACGTACACCATCGAGGTGGAGAACGGACTCAACTCCAGCGACTACGGGGGCGACCCGACGTACGCCAAATTGGTCGACGCCACCCTGGCCAATCCGAAGAGCTGGATCGGCGACGGGCAGTTCACGTTCCGGCGGATCGACGAGGGCACGCCGGACTTCCGGGTCACGCTGACCTCGCCTGCGACCACACGAGAGCTGTGCGGCTACGAGATCAAACTCGAATCGTCCTGCTACTACCCACCGGAGGGCCGGGTGACCCTCAACGAGGCCCGCTGGGTTCGTGGTGCGTTGTCGTATCAGGGCGATGATCTCGGTTACCGGCAGTACCTGATCAACCACGAGATCGGCCACGCGATCGGGTTCGTCGGCCACGAGCCGTGCAAGGTCAACGGCGGACTTGCCCCGGTGATGATGCAGCAGACCTTCGGAACGGCCAACAGCGAGATCATGGCCCTGGACCCGGAGATGAAGGCCGACCGGAGTTACGTCTGTCGGCCCAACCCCTGGCCCTTCCCCGGGCGGTGACCGGAGTGATCCGCGGTGAATGGGCCGCGGTGGAATCTTCGCCCCCGTTCGCTCGTTACAGATAGAGCAACAGGGCAGGTGGCAGCTGCGAGGCCATCGCGTGTTGCGTTGATCGTGAGGAGAGCTCGTGTCACAGTTGCCACCGTTGGTTGAGCCCGCCGCAGAGCTGACCCGCGAAGAGGTGGCCCGCTACAGCAGGCACCTGATCATTCCCGATATCGGTGTCGATGGACAGAAACGCCTCAAGAACGCGAAGGTGCTGGTCATCGGAGCCGGTGGTCTGGGATCGCCCACATTGCTGTATCTGGCGGCCGCCGGAGTCGGCACCATCGGGATCGTCGAGTTCGATGAGGTCGACGAATCCAACCTGCAGCGTCAGGTCATCCACGGGCAGTCCGATGTGGGTCGGCCCAAGGCCGATTCGGCAAAGGACTCGATCCTCGAGATCAACCCCTACGTCACGGTGCACACCCACAAGTTCCGGCTCGACAACAGCAACGCCGTGGAACTCTTCGAGCAGTACGACCTGATCCTCGACGGCACCGACAACTTCGCCACCCGCTACCTCGTCAACGACGCCGCGGTGCTCGCGCACAAGCCGTACGTCTGGGGCTCGATCTATCGCTTCGAAGGCCAGGCATCGGTGTTCTGGGAGGACGCGCCCGACGGTCTGGGCCTGAACTATCGCGACCTGTACCCGGAGCCACCGCCGCCGGGGATGGTGCCCTCGTGCGCCGAAGGTGGTGTGTTGGGCATCCTCTGTGCCTCGATCGGTTCGATCATGGGTACCGAGGCGATCAAGTTGATCACCGGTATCGGCGAAACCCTGCTCGGCCGACTGATGGTCTACGACGCACTCGACATGCGTTATCGCACCATCAATCTGCGCAAAGATCCCGAGGCGCCGAAGATCACCGAGCTGATCGACTACGACGCGTTCTGCGGTGTGGTCTCGGACGATGGGGTTTCGGCGGCCAAGGGCTCGACCCTGACCGCTGTCGAACTCAAGCAGCGTCTGGATTCGGGCGAGAAGATCGCCCTGATCGATGTCCGTGAACCGGTGGAGTGGGAGATCGTCAAGATCGAAGGGGCCACCCTGATCCCGAAGGGCGACATCGAATCTGGTGAGGGCCTGGCCAAGCTGCCGCAGGATCGGCCCGCGGTCCTGTACTGCAAAACCGGGATCCGGTCCGCCGAGGCGCTGGCCGCGGTCAAGAAGGCCGGTTTCGCCGACGCCACACATTTGCAGGGTGGGATCACCGCCTGGGCCAAGCAGGTCGACACGGCCCTGCCCGTTTATTGACCTCTGGAACTCATCTGCTGAGTTCAGACCGTCTGCCGAGGTGTCGTCGCGCTCGGGCGCGACGACACCCGGGCGTCCTACGGTGATTCTCGCGGTCACGCCGGTAACGTTGGCACCGTGATCTCTGACTTGACCTCCGTCGAGCCGCCCGAGCATGTCCTCAAGACCTTCGGGTTGACGGAGCAGCCCGTGGTGGCATTGGGCGACGGTTGGGAAGGTGGCTGGCGGATCGGTGAGACGGTCCTGTCGCTGGTGCCCGATCACGCCAGGGCCGCCTGGTCCGCGAAGGTCCGGGAGACCCTCTACGTCGATGGTGTTCGGATAGCCCGACCGGTTCGTTCATCCGACGGTCGCTATGTCGTCTCGGGGTGGCGGGCCGATACCTATATCGCCGGAACACCCGAGCCCCGCTTCGACGAGGTCGTCTCGCTGGCCGACCGTCTTCACGAGGCCACCGCAGAATTGGAGCGTCCCCGCTTCCTCATGCAGCCGCCTGCGCCGCCGTTCAGCGACGTCGACGTGTTCACCGCCGCCGATCGGGCTGCCTGGGATGACGTCCCGATGCGTTCGGCCCGGGCCGCCGGGATGGGGGATCCGACCTCGCCCGATGGCGTGACCAGCCTCGCGATGCTCCAGACCCTGTCCACACTTCGCAAGAGAGTGGAATCGCCGTCGCAACTCGTGCACGGCGACCTGTTCGGCACGGTCCTGTTCGCAGGCGCCGCCGCACCGGGTATCACCGACATCACTCCGTACTGGCGACCTGCGGCATGGGCTTCGGCAGTCGTTGTGGTCGACGCCCTGGCGTGGGGTGGCGCCGATGACGGCCTCGTCGAACGCTGGGCGGATACGCCCGAATGGCCGCAGATGATGTTGCGTGCGGTCATGTTCAGACTGGCCGTTCACGCACTGCACCCACGGTCGACCTCTGGCGCACTGCCGGGTCTGAAGCGGGTCTCCGACATGGTCAGATTCCTCGTTTAGTACCGCTGATCAGGCTTTTTGACATAGTCAAAGGCCTTTTTCTGTTCTGTCGATGAACACTTCTCACGTGCTGGTGGGGTGAGTTGTGAGAACACTGTGACTGTTCGGTCACTGGTGGCAAACCTGCGGCAACACCAATTTTCTACGGTCTCTTCAAGTCATCCGGTAACTCACCCGGACATACGAGGAGGGGCTCGACGTGACTGCCAAGGCCACCAAACGAAAGCACTACATCACCGACTGGGATCCAGAGGACGTGCAGGCGTGGGACAAAGGCAACGCCGCCATCGCCAAACGGAACCTTGTCTGGTCGATCATCTGCGAGCACGTCGGCTTCTCGATCTGGTCGATGTTCTCCGCCCTCGCCCTGCTGATGGGTCCCGAGTACGGCATCTCCCTCGACCAGAAGTTCGTCATCGGCGCCACCGCCACGTTTGTCGGTTCGTGCCTGCGCATCCCGTACACCCAGGCAACCGCCATCTTCGGCGGCCGTAACTGGGCGATCTTCTCGGCGTTCGTCCTGATGATCCCCACCGGCCTCACATTGATGTTGATGATGAACCCCGGTGACTTCGGATTCGGCTGGTTCCTCTTCGTGGCCGCACTCACCGGCTTCGGTGGCGGTAACTTCGCCTCCTCCATGACCAACATCAACGCCTTCTACCCGCAACGACTCAAGGGTTGGGCGCTCGGACTCAACGCAGGTGGCGGCAACATCGGTGTGCCTGCCATCCAACTCGTCGGTCTGTTGGTGATCTGGCTCGCCGCGGACAATCCCGAGATCGTCTGTGCGATCTACCTGGTGCTGCTGGCGGTCGCCGGTATCGGTGCCGCGATCTACATGGACAACCTCGACCACCAGACCTCCAGCGGCAAGGCGATGCTGGAAACCCTGAAATACCGTGATACCTGGATCATTTCGATCCTGTACGTCGGCACCTTCGGCTCGTTCATCGGCTTCGGATTCGCTTTCAGCCAGATCCTCAACATCTCGTTCACCTCCTCAGGTGCTGCCAAGCCCGCGCTCGCCGCAGCCCAGATCGCCTGGATCGGTCCGCTGCTGGGTTCGATCAGCCGGCCCTACGGGGGAAAGCTCGCCGACAAGATCGGTGGCGGCAAGATCACCATGTACTGCTTCGCCGCGATGGTTGCCGCGTCGTCGATCCTGGTCGCCGCGAGTGCGCTGTCGGACGCCAACGACAAGAAGATCACCGGCGGAACCCTGACCGCGTTCGTGGTCGGATTCGTGCTGCTGTTCATCATCTCGGGCATCGCGAATGGTTCTGTCTACAAGATCATTCCGGCGATCTGGGAGCACAAGTCCAAGATCAACCCGGGACTCAACGAGATGGGCCAGGCAAACTGGTCGCGGTCGATGTCGGGCGCGCTGATCGGTATCGCCGGTGCCTTCGGTGGTCTCGGTGGTGTGGCCATCAACCTGGTCTTGCGGGACAGCTACAAGTCCAACCAGTCCGCGACGCAGGCCTTCGTGATCTTCCTGGCGTTCTACGTCATCGCCGGCATCATGACGTACTGGTTCTACGTACGGCGTTCGATCGAGGTCCCGGGAGCCGTTGCCGCCGGGTCGATCGTCGACGAAACAGCCGCTGCGCCTGCCCCATCCGAGCAGCTGGCGCAACCGCAGCCCGGACCGGCGCCGGTCGCGCCGGTGGTGCAGCCGTGAGCACGCAGACAATCCCGCTGCACCGCAACGCCGACGGGTCGGTCGGAACCCGGACCCATTGCCCGTACTGCGGACTGCAGTGCGCGATGGCCATCACCGGAAACGACGCCGCCGACGCCGAGATCGCCCCGCGGCAGTTTCCGACCAACAAGGGCGGGCTGTGCCAAAAGGGTTGGACGGCTGCAGAAGTCCTGCGCAACCCGAACCGGCTCACCGAGCCACTCGTCCGGGTCGACGGGGAGCTGATACCGACAACGTGGGACAACGCGCTGGACATCGTCGCCAATGGTTTTGCCCGGACCCGACGTGAGCACGGCGCCGATGCGGTGGGGATCTTCGGTGGCGGCGGTCTGACGAACGAAAAGGCATACCAGCTCGGCAAGTTCGCGCGGGTGGCATTGCAGACCTCGAACATCGACTACAACGGCCGGTTCTGCATGAGTTCGGCGGCCGCTGCCGGGATCAAGTCGTTCGGACTCGATCGGGGACTGCCGTTCCCGTTGGCCGACATCGGTTCTGCGGAGTGCATCGTGATGCTCGGTGGCAACGTGGCCGAGACGATGCCTCCGATGGTCAGCCACCTCATGACGGCCGCCCGGGCCGGCGGCCTGGTCGTCGCCGATCCGCGCCGGACGGCAACGGTGGAACGCGCGGTGGCCGACGGCGGTGTACACCTGCAGCTCTCGCCCGGAACAGACCTCCCGCTGGTCTTGGGCATGGTTCATATCGCGGTGACTGAGGGGTACGCCGATCTGGACTACATCGCGGACCGCACCAACGGTTTCGACGAGTTCTGGCGGATCGCCGGGCAGTGGTGGCCCGAGCGCGCCGAGCGGACCAGCGGCGTTCCGGTGAGCGCGATGCGACGTACGGTCGCGCTGTTGGCAGCGTCCCGCGACCGCGGTACCGGCGCGTATGTGCTCACCGCCCGTGGTGCCGAACAGCATTCGACCGGTACCGACACCGTCAGTGCGGTGATCGGGTTGTCCCTGGTCCTCGGGCTGTGCGGGCGTCGCGGCAGTGGCTATGGCTGCATCACGGGGCAGGGCAACGGCCAGGGTGGTCGCGAGCACGGCCAGAAGGCCGACCAACTGCCGGGATACCGGAAGATCGCCGACCCGGCAGCACGCGCGCACGTTGCCGCAGTGTGGGGGATCGATCCCGACGACCTGCCCGGACCCGGCCGCAGCGCATACGAGCTGCTCGAATCCCTTGGTCAGCCCGATGGTCCGAAGATGCTGATGGTCCATGGGGCGAACCTGGCGGTGTCGGCGCCGCGGGCCGGGCATGTCGTGGAGCGGTTGCAGTCGCTGGACATGCTGGTGGTCAACGACTTCCTGATGTCGGAGACCGCGGCGATGGCCGATGTTGTTCTGCCTGTGCTGCAGTGGGCGGAAGAAGAGGGAACGATGACCTCCCTGGAAGGGCGGCTGCTGCGCAGGCGCCAGGCGGTCCCGGCTCCGGACGGTCCGCGCAGTGAACTGGAAGTGCTGTCGGAGTTGGCAATCCGCCTCGGCCAGCCCGCCGAACGGTTCAAAACCGATGCGCGCGAGGTTTTCGATGAGCTGCGACGGGCCTCTGCCGGTGGACCGGCCGACTACACGGGCATCACCTACGAGCGACTCGACAACGATGAGGCCATCCACTGGCCATGCCCGGAACTCGGTCACCCCGGGACTCCGCGGATGTTCCTGGAGCGTTTCGCCACCGACGATGGGCGGGCCAAGTTCGTGGCTGTGGACCATCACGGCCCCACCGAACCGGTGAGTCCGGACTACCCACTGATCTGCACCACCGGCCGGGTTCTGAGCCACTACCAGTCGGGAGCCCAGACCCGCCATGTGAAGGCGCTGGCCGATGCCGCAGGCCCCATGTTCGTGGAGGTGAACTCCGACACCGCCGAGCGGCTGGGAATTGCGCACGGGGATCAGGTGCGACTGACCTCGCGCCGCGGTTCCGTGGTTGCCGCGGCCCGGTGCATCGACTCGCTGCGGCCCGACACCGTGTTCCTGCCCTTCCACTATGCCGGCGACGGCCGCGCGAATCTGCTGACAAACCCCGCCCTCGACCCCACGAGCCGGATGCCCGAGTTCAAGATCTGCGCCGTGCGGATGGAACCGACGGAGTCCATATGACCAAGCGTGTGGTGATAATCGGCAACGGCATGGCCGGTGCGCGCCTGCAGGAGGAACTACACCGGCGCGACCCGGGCGGCGATCATGTCACCAGTGTCGTCATCGGCGAGGAACCGAACGCGGCATACAACCGGATCCTGATGTCGAATGTGGTGGCCGGCCGGATCAGCCCGACCGACACCATGATTCGCTCCGCGAACTGGTACAGCGAACGGAATCTGCAGACCCACGTCGGTGTGCGCGTCGAGCGTGTCGACCGTGCCGGTCAGTCGGTGCATTGCAGCGACGGGACCGTTCACCACTACGACAAGCTCGTATTCGCCACCGGTAGCCGGGCATTCATCCCCCCGATCGCCGGTGCCCTCGACGACGAAGGCAAAACGCTGCCCGGAGTGGTCACCTTCCGCAACCTGCGCGACTGTGAGGCGATCGTCTCTGCGCTCGGTGAATCGGTCTCCGGCAAGAGCATTCGGGTGGTGGTGGTCGGAGGCGGCCTACTCGGCCTCGAGGCGGCCCGCGGTGCACTCCTGCAGGGTGCCTCCGTGACGGTTGTGCATCCGCGCTCGCACCCGATGGAAAAGCAGCTCGACAGCGCGGGTGGGGCGGTTCTGACCCGGATCCTGCGTGAGATCGGGATGGACGTGGTGCTCGGCGGTCGGGTCAGCGCCGTCCGCGACGATCCACGGACCGGCCGCGAGGTGGTCCTGACCGACGGCTCCACCCTTGGCGCCGACCTGGTCATCGTGACCGCCGGTATCGCCCCCAACGTCGACGTCGCCGCCGACGCCGGGCTGTCTGTGGATCGCGGGATCGTGGTCGATGACGAACTCCGCACCAGCGACCGGTCGGTGTACGCGATCGGGGAATGCGCCCAACACCGCGACATCGTCTACGGACTGGTGCAGCCGGGCTGGGAGATGGCAGAGACCGTGGCCCAGAACCTGATCGACGACACCCAGATCGGATATGAAGGCACACAGCAGATCCTGCGCCTCAAAGCGCACGACATCGATCTGGCGTCCATGGGTGAGGTCGACACCGACCCGAACGACCTCGAGGCGGAGGTGTTGACACTGTCCGATCCCCATCGGGGTCGGTACGCCAAGGTGGTGGTGCGCAAGGACCGTGTTGCCGGGGCGGTTCTCCTGGGCAACCCGGAGGTGGTCGGAACCATCTCACAACTGTTCGACTCGGGGGCCCCGGTGCCGACCGACCGGATGCGTCTGCTGCTCGGTCACCTCACCGGAGGCGCCACCGAATCGGCGAGCCCCGCGCAGATGCCGGGCGACGCCATCATCTGCCGGTGCAACACGGTGTCGAAGAAGAACCTGACCGATGCCTGGCGAAAAGGTGCCCGGAGTACGGGTGCGATGGCAGAGGCAACCCGCGCGACAACCGGTTGTGGCAGTTGCGAATCCGTTGTCGAAGGGCTGTGCGATTGGCTCAAGACGGCAGACGCATGACAAAGACAGAAGACTTGAGAGGGAGGGCCCACGTGTCCGCTAAAACCGTTGTGGTGGTTGGTCATGGGATGGTCGGCCATCGTTTTGTGCAGGAACTGCGTCAGCGTGACGTCACAAATCAGTGGCGGGTCGTGGTCGTGTGTGAAGAACCGACCGCGGCTTACGATCGGGTGGGGTTGTCGTCCTACGTGAACAAGTGGGACCGGCAGGCGTTGGCCCTGGACGGGAACACCTACCCGGGTGACCCGCTGGTCTCCCTGCTCCTGGGCCGGTCGGTGAAACGGATCGATCGGGTCGCGCGGACCGCTGTCCTTGACGACGATTCGAGCGTTGTCTTCGACGCGCTCGTCATGGCAACGGGTTCGTATCCGTTTGTGCCACCGGTGCCCGGGTCGGACTCGGAGAACTGTTTTGTCTACCGCACGCTGACCGATCTGGATCAGATCCGGGCCGCCGCCGAGGCCGCCCCGGCCGGTGCGACGGCGGTTGTGGTCGGTGGTGGACTGCTCGGTCTGGAAGCGGCGAACGCTCTCAAACTCCTCGGTCTCAAGCCGCACGTCGTCGAGTTCGCGCCGCGGTTGATGCCGCTGCAGGTTGATACCGGTGGCGGTGCCCTGCTGGCGAACCTGGTCGAAGAACTCGGGGTCACCGTGCACACGGGTGTGGGGACTTCCGCCATCGAGCAGGCCGAGAGTGGTTCCCTGACCATCACGCTCTCCGATGAGAGCACCATCGATGATGCTGCGCTGCTGGTCTTTTCCGCCGGGGTGCGACCGCGCGATCAGCTCGCCCGGGACGCCGATCTCGCGGTCGGGGAGCGTGGCGGTGTCCTCGTCGACAGCAGTTGCCGCACCCACGATCCGGATATCTACGCGATCGGTGAGGTCGCGGCGGTGGACGGTCACTGCTACGGGCTGGTCGCTCCGGGTTACAGCACGGCCGAGGTGGTCGCGGATCGGCTGCTCGGTGGCAAGTCGGAGTTCGCCGGTGCGGACCTGTCGACCAAGCTCAAGCTGCTCGGGGTGGACGTCGCCAGCTTCGGTGACGCGATGGGCGCCACGCCGGGTTGCCTCGAGGTCGTCTTCAACGACCCGGTGGCCGGAACCTACTCCAAAGTTGTTGTCAGCGATGATGCGAAGACCTTGCTCGGTGGTGTGCTCGTCGGTGATGCGACCCAGTACGCCTTGCTCAAACCGATGGTCGGTGGTCCGGTTCCGGGCGATCCCGCGGCGCTGATCGCTCCGGCCGCCGGCGAAGGTGTGGGGCTGTCCGCCTTGCCCGACAGCGCCGAGATCTGCTCGTGCAACGGTGTCGACAAGGGCGCCATCTGCGGTGCGATCGCCCATGGGGCGCAAGACGTCGAAGCGGTCAAGGCCTGCACCAAGGCGGGTACGACCTGTGGTGGTTGTGTGCCGTCGATCACCCGGTTGCTTGCCGAATCGGGCGTCGCGATCTCGAAATCGCTGTGTGCGCACTTCTCGCATTCCCGTGCCGAACTCTTCGAGATCGTGCAGGCGACCGGTATCCGCACGTTCAGCGAACTCGTCGCCAAGCACGGAACCGGCCTGGGTTGTGAGATCTGCAAGCCGACGGTCGCATCGATCCTGGCATCGACCTCGAGTGATCACATCCTCTCGGATCAGCAAGTGGCACTGCAGGATACCAACGACCGGTTCCTGGCGAACATGCAGAAAAACGGCACCTACTCGGTGGTCCCGCGGATGCCCGGCGGCGAGGTGACCGCCGATCAGCTGATCGTGATCGGCCAGGTCGCCAAGGAGTTCGACCTCTACACCAAGGTCACCGGTGGTCAGCGGATCGATCTGTTCGGAGCCCGGGTCGAGCAGCTGCCACTGATCTGGAAGCGGCTGGTCGATGCCGGCATGGAATCCGGTCATGCCTACGGGAAGAGCCTGCGGACGGTGAAGAGTTGTGTCGGCACCAGCTGGTGCCGATACGGTGTGCAGGATTCGGTGGGGATGGCCGTCGACCTCGAAAACCGTTATCGGGGACTGCGATCCCCGCACAAACTGAAGTTCGGTGTCTCCGGCTGCGCCCGGGAATGCGCCGAAGCCCGTGGCAAAGATGTCGGCATCATCGCCACCGAGCACGGCTGGAACCTCTATGTCGGCGGCAACGGCGGGCAGAGTCCGGTGCATGCACAGTTGCTGGCCGCGGGCATCGATGACGAGACACTGGTCAAGTACATCGATCGATACCTGATGTTCTACATCCGTACCGCCGACCGGCTGCAACGAACCGCGCCGTGGCTCGCGTCACTCGAAGGTGGACTCGAGCATCTCAAAGATGTTGTGTGTGAAGACAGTCTCGGCATCGCCGCCGAGCTGGAGGCGGCGATGAGTGCCCATGTCGCCGGATACAAGGACGAGTGGGCAGGTGTGCTCGAGGACGAGGACAAACTCGCCCGCTTCGTGTCCTTTGTGAATGCGCCCGAACAGCCCGATCCCACCATTGATTTCTCAGAGAGTGGCGGACGCAAGGTGCCGGTACTCTTGGGGACACCGCAGCCCGGTGCAGCGCGCCGGGGAACGGAGGAAACGCACGATGAGTCTCGTCGATGACACCCGCGTTGAAGCACTCAACGCGACCTGGACCGCAGCCTGCCCCTTTGACCGACTTGTCCCGGGTTTCGGGGTCGCGGTCCTCCTTCCGGGAGGTGCGCAAGTGGCGCTGTTCCGGTTGGTCGACGGCGCGCTCTACGCCGTTGGCAACATCGACCCGTTCGGCAATGCGGCAGTCATGTCGCGCGGACTGGTCGGTGACCGCGACGGTGAACCAACCGTCGCCTCACCCCTGCTCAAGCAGGTGTTCTCCCTGGTGGACGGACGCTGCCTCAGTGATGAGAATGTATGGTTGCCCGTCTACGAAGTACGGCAACGAGCCGGCCTGGTACAGGTTCGGCCGCGATAGCGTGACACATGGAGGCGTAGTGAGTTCGGGTGGTCGTACGCAGGGTGAAGCAGGCCCGTTGACCGGCTTCACCATCGGGATCACGGCGGCGCGCCGGGCCGATGAGTTCGCTGCTCTGCTGGAGCGTCGCGGCGCGGTGACCGAGCGGGCACCGGCGATTCAGATCATCCCACTCGCCGACGATGCGGAATTGCGGAAGGCGACGGAGGATGTCGTCGCCGATCCGCCTGAGATCGTCGTTGCCACAACAGGTATCGGGTTTCGTGGCTGGTTGGAGGCCGCGGAGGACTGGGGGATGGCCGAGTCGCTGGTCGAGGCATTGAGCCGGTCCCGGGTCCTGGCCCGTGGTCCGAAGGC
The DNA here is from genome assembly GCF_059683565.1 of Williamsia sp. Y721. Classification (NCBI taxonomy): domain Bacteria; kingdom Bacillati; phylum Actinomycetota; class Actinomycetes; order Mycobacteriales; family Nocardiaceae; genus Williamsia; species Williamsia sp. Y721. Next base: position 889,809 of record NZ_JCASNH010000001.1, read on the forward strand.
CAAGGGTGCGATCCGGGCCGGTGGCCTGCGGGAGGAATGGTCGCCTCCGAGTGAATCGTCGAGCGAGGTGCTCGAGCACCTGCTCGCCGAAGGTGTCGACGGAGTCCGGGTGGGTGTTCAACTGCATGGCGCGACCACCGAGTGGGAGCCGTTGCCGGACTTCTGCGAGGTGCTCAGGGAGGCGGGGGCGCTGGTGCTCCCGATTCCGGTGTATCGGTGGCTGCCACCGCACGACCCGACGGAGTTGGACCAGATGATCTCGCAGATCATCAACTTCGACATCGATGCCGTCTCGTTCACCAGTGCGCCCGCGGTCGCCTCGATGCTCGGCCGGGCACACGACACCGGCCGTCTCGATGCGCTGCTCGAATCGTTGCGGACCGATGTCGCGGTGATGTGCGTCGGACCCGTTACAGCGGGACCACTTGCCGCACTGAAGGTTCCGACTTCACGGCCGGGTCGATTCCGGTTGGGCGCGTTGGCCCGCCACATCGCCGAAGAAATGCCGCGACGGGTTCCGAACATGCGGGTCGCGGGGCACGACATGAGCATTCGCAGTCGTGCGGTGATGGTCGACGGTGAGTTGCGGCAACTGTCGCCTGCCGGGCTGACATTGCTCAAGGCGCTGGCGCAGAATCCGGGCCGTGTGGTGTCGCGGCAGGCGCTGCTGGCCCAGTTGCCCGGCGGGGGTGGTGACACGCATGCGGTCGAGACCGCGATGGCCAGGCTGCGGGCAGGTCTTGGCGATTCGCGCATGATCCAAACCGTGGTGAAACGCGGATACCGACTGTCGGTCGATCTCGAATACGAGGAGGGCGAGAACGCATGACATTCAATCATCTTGGTGCGCAGCCCATCCTGGTTGCCCACGGAACACGTTCCGAACATGGTGTGGCGATGATCGCGGATCTGGCCGACAAGGTCTCGGCGCAGATCGGACGAACGCGGGTCGCATTCGTCGACGTCCTCGGGCCGTCGCCCTCGGAAGTGCTGTCCGCCGTCGATGGTCCGGCAGTGGTTGTCCCGGCATTCCTGGCCGAGGGCTACCACGTCCGGCAGGATCTTCCCGAACACATTGTGGCCAGCGGTCATCGGGCCACCTCGGTGTCGCGGGCCTTGGGTCCCGATCCCGAACTCGCCCGGGTGCTGGCCCAGCGCCTGACCGAATGTGGCTGGAAGCGTGGGGATTCGGTGGTGCTCGCGGCCGCGGGATCGTCGGATGCCTATGCGCTCGGCCAGGTGCGTCGAGAGGCCAACCTGCTCGGTTCGATGCTCGGTGAGCGGGTGCCGGTGGGCTATATCGCCACTGCGCAGCCGTCGATCGCCGACGTTGTCGCCGAGGCCCGGGCCAAGACCGGACGCCGGGTCTTCATCGCGTCATACCTGTTGGCCCATGGCCTTTTTCACAATCGACTGTTTGAGGCCGGGGCAGATGGTGTGAGTGCCCCACTTGGTGCCGACCCTCGCGTCGTCGACCTGGTGGTCCGCCGCATGCGCTCGGTCCGCGTCCCCGTCGCCCGGTAACCCCCCCATTTTGGTGGGTTTTGGTGGACGTTTCCGCAGGTCGGCCTCGCCAGAACCCACCAAGATCGGGGTCAGAGGCGGGCGAGTTTCATGTCGACGCGGCCGTCGAAGACCGGGACGCCTTCGGCCTGAAGGCGTTCGAGTTGACTGGTCCGTAGATGGGGTGCCGGCCGACCACTGACCGCGATGACGCGATGCCACGGCAGGTCGGCCGAATCGGTCCGCATGATCCAGCCGACGATCCGGGCGCTGGACAGTCCGGCCGCCGCGGCCACATCGCCGTATGTGGTCACCTTGCCGGTCGGTATCGCTGCGACGATCTCGCGCACCCGCTCGACCTGGTCTTCCGTCACCGGTGCCATATCAGTTGCGGGCCAGCGCTTTCGCGACCAGGGTGGCTGTCAGTTCGGCTCTGGCAAACGGGACCATGTGGTCGCAGTCTTCCTCGAACACCCTCAGCAGATCGCCCTGATGCTCGGCGAGCGCGGTGCGGAAGGCGTCGGTGACATAGGGCGGCTGCACACGCATCGCCTGCACCAGATCGACGGGTATGCCGCTGGGAGGGAGCACGAATGGGAGGCTCAGCTCACCCCAGGTGGTGACCACCATCGCCGGATTGATGCGCCAGTTCACCCGATCGCCGACCGGGATCAGATGGTCGGCGATCTCTCGGTCGAGGATCTCGGGCGTGAGTTCGGACCAGGACCCACCGAGCTTTTCTTCGCGGGCCGCGGCCTCGTCTGGGTAGTCGTAGTGCGACATGTAACTTGCGGCCACCTCCTCGAGCCACTGCGGATCGAGCCCGATGGCCGGATCCAGCAACACCAGCGACCGGATGCGCTCACCGAGCGACTGCGACAGATGCAGCGCCAGGGCTCCTCCGTAGGAATGGGCGACCACCACCATCGGTCCGTCGATGTACTCGTCGGCGACCTCGCGCAGCGCCGAGGTCTGTGCCTCGATCGACCACGGCGGTGTCCACGGTGAGAACCCGTGGCCGAGGAGGTCCGGTGCCACGATCCGGGCATGGGGCAGCGCGTCTGCGAGATCGATCCAGCGTTTGCCGTGTCCGGTCAGGCCGTGCAGGGCCAGAACCGGCGGACCGTCGACGGGTCCGAACAGTTCCACATTGAGTGCAGACATAGCCGCAATCTTGCCTGACGCCCCGGTGTTCTGCCTGCGGTGTCACAGCGACATTCCGGGGCGACCGCGACGTGGTTGGGCGTGAACCCGGCGACGGGGGGTGCACCGGTCCGGACCTGTCGGACGCACATGACACCATCGAACACAGTCGAGAGAAAGGATGTGTGTGTGCCCGCATTGACCACGCGATTGGTATCCGCGCCGATCGCCGCAGCGCACCCGCGCACCTGGCCGGCGCACGTACAGGCACTCATCGACGGCGACTTCACCGCGACCGGGCGGTTTCGCCCCTACCGGGTCCATGGTGGACCGGGCACCGGGAAGACGTCCCTGATCGTCGACATCGCGGTCGCGCGACTGTCCGATCCGGACACCGACCCCGAATCGATCCTGGTGCTCGCCTCCAGTCGTCGGGCGGCCACCGAACTGCGTGAACAGATCACTTCCCGTCTGCTCTCGACGGGGGTGGGGCCTGCGCGCACGCCGCGGGCCACGCGCGAGCCGATCGTCCGCACATTGCACTCCTACGCGTTTGCGGTCCTGCGTCTGCAGGCCGCGGCCCACGACAACCCGCCACCACGTCTGATCACCGGGGCCGAGCAGGATGCGGTTCTGCGTGAACTACTGGCAGGCGACATCGAAGACGGTGCCGAGTATTGGCCGGAGCGGCTTCGGCCGGCCTTGGGTACCAACGGTTTTGCCCAGGCCCTGCGCGACATGATGATGCGCGCCGCCGAACGCGGCGTCGGTCCCGAAGACCTGATCGCGCTCGGCCGCACCCATCGCCGCCCGGAATGGCAGGCAGCGGGCAAGGCCTACCGCCAGTACGAGCAGAGTGGTCTGCTGCGCGGGGCGGTCGGTCTGGAGGCCCCACAGGCCACGGCCCCGGCGGTGGACGCGGCCGAGCTGGTCGGCTCGGCCCTGACCGCGTTTGCCACCGACCCCGAACTCCTGCGCAGCGAGCGGGCCCGGGTGCGGTACCTGTTGGTCGACGACGCCCAGCACCTCGATCCGCAGGCCGCCACGCTGATCGAGCTCGTGGGCGCCGGGACGCGGCAGGCCGTGGTCGCCGGTGACGGCGATCAATCGATCTACGGCTTTCGCGGTGCCAGTGCGCGGTTCCTCGACGAACTCGACGACCCGGAGCGGGATATTCTGCTGGACAACAACTTTCGATCGACTTTGCCGATCAGCAATCTCGGTGGCTCCATCGCGGCCCGGCTACCGGGCCGTCGCCGCCGAAAATCGGAGGCCGATCACCCGGATGCCCCGGCCCCGGTGGTCCGCATCTACGGCTCGGCCGCCAAAGAGGCCACCGCGATCGCCGACATGATGCGTCGCGCCCACCTCTATGACGACGTGCCGTGGTCACAGATGGCGGTGATCGTCAGGTCGGTTCCCCGGGCGATGGCACCACTGCGCCGGGCCCTGCGGTCGGCCGGTGTCCCGGTCATGACCCCGGCCAGCGAGATACCGCTGGCGCTGGCGCGGTCGGTGTCGGCGATGTTGCTGGCGTTGCGTGCGGTGGAGATGCCGCTGGAGCCCGATTCGGCGCTGGAGTTGCTGTCCGGTCCGATCGGCGGCGCCGATCCGGCGGCGTTGCGGCGCCTGCGGCGTGGCGTGCGACGGGTCGAGACCGAGTCGTCCCGCGACCGCGATTCGGCCACCGTGATCGCCGAACTGGTCAGTGCCCGGCCCGCAGCGGAGGGACTCGAACCCGAGGGCAGCGAGCCCGCCATCGACGTCGAGCACTACCTCGGCGGGCTGACCGACGCCGAAAAGCAGCCGCTGGTGCGGGTGCTGACGGTCATCCGGGCGGCGCGTACTGCTGCGGCGAGCCGTCGCAGTATCGAGGAGATCCTGTGGGAGGCCTGGCAGGCGAGCGGATTGGGGCCACGCTGGTCCAATCAGGTGATGCGCCGCGACCACGGTCCCGGCGGGGCCCAGGCGGACAGAGATCTCGACGCGATGGTGGCGCTGTTCGACGCGGCCGCCAACTTCGCGGACAGCCTGCCCGCGGCCACCCTTGGCGGATTCATCGACTACCTCAACGCCCTGCAGATCCCCACCGAATCGAGGATGGCCCAGACCTCGTCCGATTCGGTGACGGTGCTCTCGGCGCACGCCGCCGCCGGTCGGGAATGGGATGTGGTCGCGGTGGCCGGGGTGCAGGACGGGCTGTGGCCCAGTCTGCGCAGTCGCGGCAGCATCCTCGGCACCGGTCAACTCGTCGACCTGCTCGACGGTATGTCGGCCGACGCGATCGACACCATCTCGCGGACCGCGGTCGCACTGGCCGAGGAGCGGCGGCTACTGCTGGTCGCCTGCAGCCGGGCCCGCCGGCGGTTGATGATCAGCGCTGTGGACGACGGCAGTGGCGACGCTGCGCCGTCGCGGTTCGTCGGTGAACTGGCCGCGGTGGTCTCCGGTGCCGACGAGGAGGGCGAACCCGAACTGGAATTGCCCGTCGAACCCGGTCTGCGGCGGGTGCTTTCGCTGTCGTCGCTGGTTGCCGAACTCCGGGCTCAGGTCTGCGACAGCACCGGGCAGGACGATCCGCGGACGCGGGCGGCAGCCGACATGCTGGCCGAACTGGCGGATGCCGGAGTGCCCGGAGCGCACCCCGACGAGTGGTACGGGCTGGCCGGGCCGAGCACCACCGAGCCGCTCTGGTCCGAGGCATCGGGCCCGTTGACCTTGTCGCCGTCGAGCGTCGAATCGCTGGGTACCTGTTCGTTGCGCTGGATGCTGGAACGCTATGGCGGCCGGGACGGGGACTCGCGTCCGGCAGTGGCCGGAACGCTGGTGCACACCCTTGTGCAGGCCGTTGCGGGCAAGATCCCGCCGGAGGACGTCACGGCGTCACTTCGCCGCGTCTGGGACCAGGTCGATGTCGGTGCACCATGGTTCTCACGCCGTGAACTCGAGCGCACCGAGGAGATGCTGACCAACTTCCGGCAGTGGCTCAAGATGTCTCGCGAGGGTTTGAGCGAGGTCGCAGTCGAGATCGACGTCAATGCCCGGGTGGAACCGGCGCAGATGACCGGCGCCGATGGCGAGATCCTCGACATCCCCGAGGTACGGCTGCGTGGCCGCATCGACCGCCTCGAATCCGACAGCAAGGGCCGGCCCGTGGTCGTCGACGTCAAAACCGGCAAGAACACGATCTCGGTGGCAGCCGGCCAAGACCACGCCCAGCTCGCCACCTACCAGCTGGCGCTGACCCTGGGCGGGGTGCCGGAACTCGGCAACGTCGAACCGGGTGGCGGCGCGCTGGTGTACGTGAACAACGCCAACGGCAAGACCGGTGCGGCCCAACGCAATCAGGACCCGCTGGATGAGGAGCAAGTCGATCAGTGGCTGGCCGTGGTCCGGTCGGCGGCCTATCGCAGTATCGGGCCGACGTTCGAGGCGACGATCAACGACGGCTGCGGGCATTGCCCGCTGACGTCGAGCTGCCCCGCCCAACTCGACGGACGGATGGTCACCGATGGCTGAATCTGCGGTTCAGACAAGGATTTCCGCGCGGGTGCTGGCCGGCGCGCTTGATCAGCCGCCACCGACCGATGAGCAGGTCGAGGTCATCGAGGCGCCGCTGGAACCGGTGCTGGTGGTGGCGGGGGCCGGCGCAGGCAAGACCGAGACGATGGCTTCGCGCGTGGTCTGGCTGGTCGCCAACCGCCTGGTCGAACCCGACGCGGTCCTGGGTCTGACCTTCACGCGCAAAGCCGCACAGGAATTGGCCGCGCGGATCCGGCGACGACTGTCGATGCTGGCCGGCTCGTCGGCGATGTCGCGCTGGGATCCCGACGGCGAGCTGCGCGTCAAGTTGCGTTCGGCAGATCCGCAGGTCAGCACCTACCACGCCTATGCGGGCCGGTTGATCGCCGACTATGGATTGCTCCTGCCGGTGGAGCCGTCGGCGAGATTGCTCAGCGAGACGGAACTGTGGCAACTCGCGTTCTCTGTGGTCGGCGGCTGGTCCGAGGATCTCGATACCCCCAAAACGCCAGGGGGAGTGACGGAATCGGTTCTCAAACTGTACGGAGAGTTGGCTGAACACCTGGTGAGCCTCGAGCAGCTCGCCGCAGCGGGCGACGACCTCTACCGGCTGATCGACACACTGCCCCCGGTCGGGCGGCAGAAGCCGACACCGCCCGCGAAGCTGCGGGACATCCAGGCCGCGATCGACGAGCGTCGTGCGCTGGTACCCCTGGTGGCAGCGCTCGGTCAGGCGATGATGGACGCGAACGTGCTCGATTTCGGTAGCCAGATGTCGCTGGCGGCAAAGCTTGTCACCGCGCACCCGGAAGTGGCGCAGGCGGAGCGGGCCGCCATCGGGGCGGTGCTCCTCGACGAATACCAGGACACCGGACATTCACAGCGGGTGTTGCTCTCGCAACTGTTCGGGACGCCACGGGGCGTTCTGGCCGGTGCCGGGATCGCGGTCACCGCCGTCGGTGACCCGATCCAGTCCATCTACGGTTGGCGTGGTGCCTCGGCGGCCAACCTGCCGCGGTTCACCACCGACTTCCGGCGCAGCGACGGCACCCAGGCGCCGCGCCTGGAACTGCTCACCAGCTGGCGCAACGCGCGCTACGCCCTCGACATGGCCAACGCTGCCTCCGACGAACTGCGCCGCCGGGGAGTTCCGGTGAGCATCCTGCGACCTCGTGACGACGCCCCTCGCGGCACCATCGACATGGCGCTCACCGACACGGTTGCCGATGAACGCACGTGGATCGTCGATCAGATCGAGCGCGAGTACAACCAGGCCGACGGCAAGCCGCCCACCGTGGCGATCCTGGTGCGGCGCAACCAGGATTCGGCGCCACTGGCCGCGCAGCTCGCCGATCGTGGGATCGCTGCCGAGGTCGTGGGTATCGGTGGGTTGCTCGGCGTGCCCGAGGTCCAGGACGTCGTCGCGATGATGCGACTGATGTCGGACCCGATGGCGGGTACCGCCGCGGTCCGGTTGCTCACCGGTCCCCGCTGGCGGATCGGTGCCAGGGATCTCGCTGCGCTGTGGGCGCGGGCGCGAGATCTGGCGGCAGGCGTCAACGCCGTCTCGGGCACCATGACCAGTCTCGAAGAACTCGACAGCGCACTCGATTCGGCGGTGCCCTCGGAGACGGTGGATCAGGCGGGGCTCGGCGATGCCCTCGCCGATCCCGGTCCGGCAGCCCGGTATTCACCGGATGGCTACCGCCGGATCAAATTGCTCGGGCACCAGCTGTCCGTGCTGCGGGCGCGTATGGGTGGGCCGCTGCCCGAATTGGTGGCCGAGGTCGAGCGCGTCACCGGTGTCGATGTCGAGGCGCAGATCCGGGCACGTGGACTGCGCGGAAACATCACCGGGCGTGAACATCTCGATGCCTTCGCCGAATATGTGGCGAACTACGCGGAGCGTTCCGCGGCCACCCTGCCCGGGTTGCTGGCGTTCCTCGCATCGGCCGCCGACATCGAGAAGGGCCTCGAGCCCGGCAAGGTCGAGATCGCCGAAGACCGGGTGCAGATCCTGACGGTGCACGCGGCCAAGGGGCTCGAGTGGGACGTCGTGGTGATCGCGCACCTGTGCACCAACATCTTCCCGGGCGGCAAGGCCGAGGGCACCTGGCTCAAGAGCGCCAGGGAGTTGCCTGCGGAATTGCGCGGCGATCTCGCGGACTCGGCTGAAGGCGAAGGCTTTCCACCGCTGGTGCTCGATGGTCTGGAGAACCGCAAGGAGCTCGAGGAGTCGATCGAAGCGCACCAGGAAGCGCTGCGGGGGCGCAAGCTCGAAGAAGACCGCCGGCTCCTCTATGTGGCGCTGACCAGAACCAAACGCGCGCTGATCATCAGTGGTCACCATTGGTCCGCCGCCGGTGACAAACCCAAGGGCCCGTCGGTGTTCCTGACCGAACTACACGAGATCGCACAGGAGTTGATCGAGACCTCGCCGGACGGCGCGCCGGGGTTGACCATTGCGCAGTGGGCTGCCGAACCCGAAGAGGGGGCCGAGAATCCGCTGGCGATGCTGGCGGCCGGGGCGTCCTGGCCTGCCGATCCGCTGGGGTCGCGGCGTCCCGGAACCGAGCGCGGTGCCGACCTCGTCCGGGCGGCGTTGCGTGCGCGCGGTGAACCCGCGTTGTTCGACATGGGGGAGGAGACCGACCCCGAATCCGGCTGCGAGGTCGAGGACGGCGATCCGCAGATCCGGGAATGGGCCAACGATCTCGCGGTACTCCTGACCGAGCGATCCGAAGGCCTGGGCTCCGACATCGAAGTGACCATGCCGCAGCACCTTTCGGTGAGTCAATTGGTCGAACTCGACAAGGACGAAGATGCGTTCGCCCGACGCCTTCGCCGGCCGCTGCCGTTCAAGCCGAACCCGCTGGCGCGCCGGGGCACGGCATTCCACGCCTGGGTGGAACGCCGATACGGTGCCACCCGGCTCCTCGACATCGACGAGTTGCCGGGTGCGGCGGATGCCGAGGGCGGCTCTGATGCCGACCTCGAGGTCTTGCGAGAGGCGTTCCTGCGATCGGATTGGGCGGCCCGCAACCCGATCGAGGTCGAGGTGCCGTTCGAGACCGTCATCGCCGACACCATCATTCGTGGACGCATCGATGCGGTCTTTGCCGAACCCGACGGCGGATACACGGTGGTCGACTGGAAAACCGGTGCGAAACCGACCCCGGCACAAGAACATTCGGTCTTTGTCCAGCTGGCCGCTTATCGGGTGGCGTGGGCGGAGCTGACCGGCACCGACCTCGAGAAGGTTCGGGCGGCGTTCCACTATGTGCGGTCGAACTCGACCCTGCGCCCGCGTGACCTACCGGACCGGGCCCGCCTGGCCGCCCTGATCCGCAGGGAGAAGGGCGCATCCTGAGCAGGCGGCTCCGCAGAGAGAGGGCCTCGGCCCTGCGCGCCTCAACGTTTCGGCGCGGACTTCCAGACCCGCCACCCGGCCCATATCATCGGAAGCTGAAGTGGCAACCGGCCCCACGCGACGGCGCGCTGCGGCAACGGCTTGTTCTTGTACAGACGGACCATGTTGATGTTGCCCGGATACACGCCGACGAACAGCGCCACGGCTGCCAGTCCGCCGTACCGGCGCGTCTTGGGGGCGAGCAATGCCGCACCCACCGCGAGCTCGACCACCCCGGAGCCGTAGGTGTAAGCGCGTGCGCTGCCCGGCAACTCGGCGGGAATCAGCTGGTCGAAGGGTTTCGGGGCGGCGAAATGCAGGGTCCCCATGCCCAGCAGTGCGACACCCATGCGAGTGGCCAGCTTCTGCTCGTCCGGAAACGCCAACTGCGGCAAGCTCTGTTTGGTTGCTGTCATCCCTCCACCATGCCTCATGATGTCGCAGGGCGACGGCCTGACGATGTCCCGTCGTGTCCGTCGCCATGACCGCCCGGTGGCCGATAGGACTACAGTCCCAGTTTGTGCGTACGCAAACTCTGCAACCGGTAGGTCGCGGCGAGACAGGGGTCGGATAGATGGCTGCGGGTCGGCTACGCCGGCGGTTCAAGGACGATGAGCTGACAGATATGCCCGACCACGCCCTGGTCGGTGTGGTCCGCATCCCGGAGATGCAGTCGAGCCCGGGCCGGGCGATCAGTCGCCGCGTCATCTTTGCTCTGGCCGCATTGTTTGCCGCGGTGTTCATCGTCTATCTCGACCGGGACGGCTACCGGGATGTGCAGGACAGCCCACTGTCGTTCCTGGACTGCCTCTACTACGCGACGGTGTCCCTGTCCACGACGGGATACGGTGACATCACGCCGTACACACCGTCGGCCAGGCTGATCAACGTGCTCGTCATCACGCCGCTGCGGGTGATGTTCCTGATCGTGTTGGTCGGTACCACCCTCGAGGTCTTGACCGAACGGTCGCGGCAGGCGCTCAAGATCCAGCGATGGAGGAACAAGGTGCGGAACCATACCGTGGTCATCGGCTACGGAACCAAAGGCAAGACCGCTGTGAAGGCGATGATCGCGGACGGACAGAAGCCCGCCGAGATCGTCGTTGTCGACGGTGATCAGGCCGTGCTCGACAACGCCGCGGCCAAGGGATTGGTGACCGTGCGCGGTGATGCCACCCGATCGGATGTCCTCCGGCTGGCCGGCGCCCAGCATGCGTCGGCGATCATCGTCGCCACGAACCGTGATGACACCGCGGTATTGGCGACGTTGACCGCACGAGAACTGGCCCCGAAGGCGAAGATCGTCGCCTCCATCAGGGAAGCGGAGAACACCCACCTGATGAAACAGTCGGGCGCCGATTCGGTGGTGGTGAGTTCGGAGACCGCGGGCCGCCTGCTGGGGCTGGCGACGATCACCCCGACCGTCGTGGAAGTGATCGAAGATCTGCTCACACCCGACCAGGGATTTGCCATCGCCGAACGCGATGTGGAGCCCGACGAATACGGCGGATCGCCGAGGCACCTGCCGCAGATCGTGCTCGGTGTCGTGCGTGACGGTAAATTGCATCGCGTCGACGACAGCAAGGTCGATGCGATCGAGCAGGGCGACAGATTGCTGTATGTCCGGCAGGGCAACGCGGACTAGCTGTTCGTTCAGGGCCGGCTGCCTGGGCTGCCCGGGACAACGAAACTCGTGTCCGCGCGGTTTGCCATACCCGGGCGATATTCGATATCGGCTGGAAGACTTGGGACTTCCGAGTGCACTGTGATCCCCTCTGGCGAACCCGGGTCGAGCCCAGCGGCCTACCGGTGTCGGTATGTAACCCATCCGCTCGGGCTCTGACGCCGGCGTTCGTCCAGATGTGGTCCGCATCGTAGGGAGTTTGCGCATGCCGGCAAATGTCGCTCAGAAGTTGATCGAGTCGCATCTGGTGTCGGGGTCCACGAAGCCCGGTGAAGAGATCGCACTGCGCATCGACCAGACACTGACCCAGGACGCCACCGGAACCCTGGTGATGCAAGAACTCGAGGCACTTGGTCTCGATCGTGCGCGCACCGAGGTCAGCGTGCAGTACGTCGATCACAATCTGCTGCAGACCGACGAGAAGAACGCCGAGGACCACGAATACCTGCGGACAGCGTGCGAACGATTCGGTCTGTGGTTCTCCAAGCCCGGCAACGGTGTTTCCCACCCGACACACATGCAACGGTTCGGGGCGCCGGGCAAGACGATGGTGGGATCTGATTCGCACACGCCTGCCGCGGGTTCGCTGGGGATGCTCGCCATCGGTGTCGGTGGTCTGGAGGTCGCGTTGGCGATTGCCGGCCATCCCCTCAACATTCGGATGCCGCAGATCTGGGGTGTGCGGCTCGACGGTGAACTGCCGCCGTGGTGCTCGGCGAAGGATGTCATCTTGGAGATCCTTCGGCGCCACGACGTCAATGGTGGCGTGAACAAGATCATCGAGTACCACGGGCCGGGGCTGGAGAGTCTGACCGCGATGGATCGCCACGTCATCGCGAACATGGGTGCCGAACTCGGCGCCACCACCAGTGTTTTTCCGAGCGACGATGCTGTTCGGGAGTTCTTGCGCGCAGAGGGCAGAGCCGATGACTGGGTTGAACTGGTCGCCGACGAGAACGCCGGGTACGACGTGGAGGAGACCATTGATCTCTCGAAGATCGTGCCGCTGATCGCGAAGCCCTCCTCCCCGGGGAACGTGGTGCCGGTCCGTGAGGTCGCGGGTGAGGATATTTCGCAGGTGGTGATCGGGTCGAGCGCGAACCCGGGTCTTCGGGATTTCGCGATCGCCGCCGCGATGGTCGCAGGCAGGCAGACCGTGCCCCAGGTCAGCTTCGACATCAACCCGACATCCCGGGAGATCCTCACCGATCTGACGAAGATGGGCGCGACCACCGAACTGATCATCGCCGGTGCCCGCATCCATCAGGCCGGCTGTATGGGCTGCATCGGGATGGGACAGGCGCCGGCGACCGGAAGCAATTCCCTGCGGACGATGCCCCGCAACTTTCCCGGACGCTCGGGCACCAAGGAAGATGCGGTGTGGTTGTGTTCGCCCGAAACGGCGGCTGCCTCCGCGTTGACCGGCACCATCACCGACCCGCGCGACTGGGCCGCCGATGTCGGCATGGACTATCCGGCATTGGATCTGCCCCAACAACATTCGATCAACGTCGACATGCTGGTGCCGCCGCTCGACGCCGATGAGGCGGTACGGGTCGAACCGGTGAAGGGTCCCAACATCTCGAGTCTGCCCGAACTCGATGATCTTCCCGACGAACTCGAGGCTCCCGTTCTGTTGAAGGTCGGCGACAACATATCGACGGACGAGATCTCGCCTGCCGGGGCAAAAGCCCTCCCGTACCGCTCCAATATCCCCAAGCTGGCGATGTTCACCTTCACCCGCATCGACGAGACCTATCCCGAGCGTGCGCAGCAAGCCGGTGAGGCCGGGCACATCATCGTCGGTGGCGAGAACTACGGGCAGGGATCGTCCCGCGAGCATGCCGCCATCGCCCCTCGCTACCTTGGTGTGCGGATGGTCATCGCCAAGTCATTCGCCCGCATCCACTGGCAGAATCTGGCCAACTTCGGTGTCCTGGCAGTTGAATTCGACGATCCGGCCGACTACGAGAAGATCGAACAGGCCGATGTCCTGCGCGTCGACGACCTGCGGAAGACGCTGGAAACCCACGATACGTTCACCATCGACAACGTCACCAAAGGTGCCCCGATCACGGTGCGGCACCGGTTGTCCGAGCGACAGGTCGCCGATGTCCTCGCAGGCGGCCTGATCCCGCGACTGGGCCGCGAAGGGGAGTCGGATGTGCAGGAGGCGAAGGAGACCGTCCTGCAGGACGGCGGCGAGATCAGCTAGCCCGGACAGTTTCTTCATGACGGTGGCCGTCAGCGGGGTCAGCCGTGCGGGCCGGAAGGGAGATCCCATCCCGCCCCGCGGCTTACGCAACCGGGGCGCCGGAGGCTGGACATCAGGACGGAACCGCGGTGGTGGGGGTCACCGCGATACCGGCGACAAGAGCCCGGATCGCCCAAGCCATCCGGCCCGACGGGGTCCCCGACATCAGGGCATCGACATTCGCCGTGACATTAGGCGCCTCGCGGGGATCAGCCTCCCGCAGAAGGGATTCCAACACCACCAGCTTCTCCGCGCTGGAGCGCGAATCGACGTCCTCGGCGGTGGGTGGGCCGTGTTCGGCAGCGGCCGCAGTGACCAGTTGCATCAACAGGTCAACTCCCCAGGCGGCCCGTTCGGCAGCGATTCCGCCCTCGAGCATAAGTCCCAACAACCGATCCACCAACGCGATGGTGTTGCTGCCCATGGGGCGCAACACCATCGCTGAACGTGCCAGGCCGGGATAGCTGAAGAGCACCTCGCCGTATGCCTGCAGAAGCGCTTCCAGACGTTGATCCCACCGACCCGGTTGATCCTCTGGCAGCGTTCCGGTGAGTTCGTCCAAAACCACCGAGCGCAATTCGGCCGTGTTGGCCACATAGACGTACAGGGACGCCGGCCCGGTATCGAGGGCCTGCGCGACCCGGCGCATCGTCGCTTTCTCCAGTCCCTCATCGCGAATGATCGCGATGGTCGCGGCGACGATGGCTTCCTTCGACAACGGAGGCTTGGCGGGGCGTTCCCTACGGCTACGGGGCGAGTTGCTCATGACAGACAACAGTAACGAACACGTTCGTAGGCCGCTAATGGGTAAGTACGCAGCCGGCCCGAGGCGAACAGGACGAGCCACGTGTCATTCACGTGGTGCCTATGGACGAACACATTCGTGGCGAACATGTTCGTGATCGTATACAGTCGCTGACGAACATGTTCGTTGATGCCTTCTTTGGGGGAATTGACGAATACCCGATTTCACCACCAGAAGGACCCAGACCATGACTGTCACAGCAATCACCAACGCGAAGATCTTCGACGGGGAACGGATACTCGATGCCCGCACGGTGCTGATCGAAGATGGCCTGATCACGGCCGTCGGCATCGGCATCGACGTCCCGGCCGGAGCGGATGTTATATCCGGCGACGGAGCGACACTGATCCCCGGCCTCATCGACGCCCACGTACACACCAGCAGGGAAGCGCTCGGGTTGGCGCTGCAATTCGGCATCACAACCGAACTCGAGATGCAGGGCGCCAATACTGCCGTTCGCCGCGCCGAGATCTCCGACGACGACTCGGTGGCCGACGTCCGCTCGTCCGGATTCGCGCTCACCCCTCCCGGCGGACACCCCGACGAGCTGTTCCCCGAGGACTTCCACCATGGTCCGCCTCCCGGGGCGCCGGTGCCGAGCGGTCCGCGGCCGGTACATGCCAACGTCAGCACCCCGGAGGAAGCTCGGGCGGTCGTGCCCAAACTGATCGCCGACGGTTCGGACTACATCAAATTCATGGTCGATGACGGGTCCATGGAAGGACACCCGGGCATCCCGATGCTCGATCAGGAAACACTGAATGCCGGTGTCGCGGCGGCACACGAGCGTGGCATGCTCACCATCGCTCACGCCCTCACCATCGATGCCACCCGGATGGCCATCGATGCTGGCATCGACGGTTTTGCGCATCTGTTCATGGACCGGCCCCATACCGACGAGATCATCAGCGCGATCAAGGACAGTGGCGCGTTTGTCGTCCCCTGCGTTGTCCTGAACGCCTCGCTGATCGGTATCACCGGACAGGAACTCGCCGACGACCCCCGGGTGGGCTCGCGTCTCGATACAGCATGGGACGCCACGTTGCGCTCGAGTTTCAACACCTACCCCCGAGGCAATATCGACGATGTCCTGAACTCGGTCAAGGTACTGCACGATGCCGGTGTCGACATCCTGGCCGGCACGGATGTGTCTGTGCCACTGCCGTTTCTGGGCGGACTCGCGCACGGCGCCAGTGTTCATCACGAGCTCCAGTACCTGGTGCGCGCCGGCCTCACCCCGGCCCAGGCGCTCACCGCCGCCACCGCGACCACCGCCAAGCGATTCGGCCTCACCGACCGAGGCCATATTGCCGAAGGTATGCGAGCCGACCTGTTGCTGGTCGACGGCGATCCCACCATCACCATCAGCGACACGCTCAATACGCGCGCCGTCTGGCGCAGGGGAAACCGGTTGGGCTCCTGATCCACTGCCTGCCGATGCCAGATCTTTCCGGTGATCGGCGCCTTGCTGCTCGCAGTCGTCGGTGTTGGCATCGGCGACAAGTAGTCGGCGCGGCGGGTTCAGCCGGCCGTCGAATATGCACCGCAGTCGCCGTTCGCCGGTGGTGCCCTCGAGAAGCGGATCCGGGCTTAGGGTGGGGGGTGGTCCTCGCCGGCGACCGGTGCCGACCGGTTCGCCACGTCGCTGGTCACCCAGGTGGGCGCGGTGATGACCGAACAGTGGGATTCGAGAAGGGAAACCAGTGCGGCGCTTTGAGTTCGAACAGCCCCCGATGTTGTCGCGGGCGGTATACAACCGTGCCGACGAGATCCGCGAGGACCATCAGCGTCTGAAAGACGGGTGGGCGCGGGCACTTCTGCTGCAGATCGACCCCTCGGGGCGCTATCCGGTGGGTGAGGACGGCCTCGGCTGGATCATGGCGGTCGACGTCGGCGACGAACCGCCGCCGGAAGCGGTGTTCCTCGGACTGCACCCCGAAGAGGGTCACGACATGTGGGCGATGCGGTTCGATGTCATCGACGGCCCGAAGGACGATCCCCGGCGCGGCGCCCAGCTACTCGGACCGAACGAGGCCGGGATTCTCTCGACCGCACTCGGTGTCCTCAATTGGCATGACACGGCCCGGTTCTCACCGGTCGACGGTGCGCACACGGAACCGATCAAAGGTGGTTGGGCCCGTCGCAACATCATCAGCGGCCGGGAGGAGTTCCCTCGAACCGATCCCGCGATCATCACGGTTGTCCACGACGGCGGCGATCAGATCCTGCTCGGCAGGCAGAAGCAATGGCCCGACCGGTGGTTCTCGACACTCGCCGGATTCGTCGAACCCGGGGAATCACTCGAGCAGTGTGTGCTTCGCGAGGTCCACGAAGAAGTCGGCCTCGACAGCTGGAATCCGCAGTACATCGGGTCGCAGCCCTGGCCGTTCCCGCGCTCGTTGATGGTGGGCTTCGAGGTCACCGCAGACCCGGACCAACCACTCGACTTCATCGACGGTGAGATCGCGGCAGCCGAGTGGTTCGGTCGGGCAGAGGTGATCGAAGCGATTGAGGCGCAGCAGGACTGGATGAGTCCGGACGGTGACCCGATCGTCGACAACGCGCGGTTGCGGTTGCCGGGATCGATCTCGATCGCCAGCGCACTGATCCGGGCCTGGGCCTACACGCCGGCAACCGGGGTGCGCTGAACCACTGCGTCTGGTTTCTTCAGACGCCCAGCTTCTTGCGGACGTCGGCCACCGTCGGGTTGGTGGCGGTGCTGCCGTCGGCGAACTTGACGGTGGGAACGATGTGGTTGCCGCCGTTGACGCTGCCGACGAACTCGGCGGCCGAGGGATCTTGCTCGATGTCGATCTCCACCCACTCGATACCGGCGGACTTCAGGCCCATCTTGAGGCGTTTGCAGTATCCACACCAGGTGGTGGAGTACATGGTCAGAGCAGCGTTGTCGGTAGTCACGCATACATAACATCACGAGGGCCGACGGTGTTCCCGTACCACCTCGATGTCCTCGCCGAGCCCGGTCGAGTCGGTGCGGGACCGTCCGGCCGAACCTCTGTCGGTGGCCGTTGGGATACTGATCGCCATGGATGCCTCACTTGACCCGCAGCAGCAGGCCGCTGTGCTCGCACCCCGCGGGCCCGTCTGTGTCCTGGCCGGCGCAGGCACAGGCAAGACCCGCACCATCACGCGCCGGATCGCGCATCTGGTCGGCGACGGACATGTGCGGGCCAGTCAGGTCCTGGCCGTCACCTTCACCTCACGCGCCGCCGGTGAGATGCGCACCCGACTCCGTTCTCTGGGTATCTCCGGTCAGGGAAATGCGGTGCAGGCGTTGACGTTCCACGCCGCCGCGATGCGTCAGCTGCGGTACTTCTGGCCGCAGGCAATCGGCGAAAACCAGTGGGAGCTGCTCGACAACAAGTTTCCCGTTGTCTCCCGCGCGGCGCGGGCCGTCGGAGCGCCGACCACCACCGAATCGTTGCGCGATCTCATCTCGGAGATCGAATGGGCCAAGGGTTCACTGATCGGGCCGTCGGATTACCCGGCGGCGGTGGCCAAAAGCCGTCGCGAGTCACCTATCCCGGCCGAGCAGGTGGCACTGGTGTACGAGCGCTACGAGCAGGCGAAGGTCTCTCCGGCGGGGGATCAGCTCCTCGACTTCGACGATCTGCTGCTGATGACACGGGCCATCCTCGACGATCATCCGGTGATCGCCGAGGAGTTCCGGGATCGCTATCGCTGCTTTGTCGTCGACGAGTACCAGGACGTCACCCCGGCGCAGCAGTCGCTGCTCAACGCCTGGCTCGGGCCACGCGACGATCTGACCGTGGTCGGTGACGCCAACCAGACCATCTACTCGTTCACCGGGGCCACGCCCCGCTATCTGCTGGATTTCTCGCGGCGGTTCCCCGACGCGACCGTGGTCCGCCTCGAGCGCGACTACCGGTCCACTCCGCAGGTGGTGGAGCTGGCCAACAGCGTCATCGGGGCCGCCCGCGGGCGGATCGCCGGCACACGTCTGCAGTTGATCGGGCAGCGAGACCCCGGTCCGCAGCCCGACTTCGCCGAATACGACGACGAACCGGCCGAGGCGAAAGCCGTCGCCCGTTCGATCAAAAGGTTGATGAAGTCCGGTGTGCCCGGCTCGGAGATCGCGATCCTCTACCGGATCAACGCCCAGTCCGAGGCCCATGAGCAGGCGCTGACCGCCGCCGGGATCCCGTACCAGGTGCGAGGCGGCGAGGCGTTCTTCTCGCGGTCGGAGATCAGGCAGGCGATGCGCGCGGTCAGCCAGACCGCGCAGCGCGACGATCTGCCTGCCGAAGCCGAGACGCTCACGCTCCTTCGGGCGATCCTGGTTCCGCTGGGCCTGACCGAAGAGGCGCCCGCCGGTGCGCAGGCCCGCGAGCGCTGGGAGTCCCTGCGGGCGCTGGTGACGATGACCGAGGACATGCTGGCCGAGAACGCCGACCTGACCCTCACCGAGTTGTCCCGCGAGCTCGCCGCGCGAGCCGAGGCGAGGCATCCACCGACGGTTCAGGGTGTGACGCTGTCGTCGCTGCACGCCGCCAAGGGCCTGGAGTGGGATGCGGTTTTCCTGGTTGGCCTCGTCGACGGTTCGATGCCGATCAGTCAGGCCATCAAGGCAGGCGAAGACGCCATCGAAGAAGAACGCCGGCTGCTGTACGTGGGTGTCACCCGTGCGCGGGAGCACCTGCAGCTGTCGTGGGCGTTGTCGCGGAACGAGGGTGGCCGGGCCTCGCGGCGCCGCTCTCGCTTTGTGATCAATCTCGTTCCCGACGACTCTCCGGCCTCGAAGATCGCCGAACCCAAACGAACGCGGTCCGGACCCAAGTGTCGTGTCTGCGGAAAACCGTTGTTGGGCAAGACCGCAACGCTGCTGGGCCGCTGCGAGCGATGCCCCTCCGACCTCGACGAGGGATTGCTGCTCGCGCTCAAGGAGTGGCGCAGCGGACGGGCGAAGGAACAGAAGGTTCCCGCCTACGTGGTGTTCACCGACAACACGCTGATCGCGATTGCCGAACAGCAACCTGGCGATGTCTCGGCTTTGGTCGGCATTCAGGGGATCGGGCAGAAGAAGCTCGATCAGTACGGGGAGGACATCCTCACGCTTGTCCGGGGCGGGAAAACCGCAGGTCAAAAATAGGTTGTGCGTTTTCTGGGCAGCCCCTACTGTGGACAACAACATTGTGTGACACAGAGGACAAAATCATGCGCGGTTGCGCAGAGGAGCAGGAGAGGAGAGGTTCGATGATTGATTTGTACAACGCCGAGAGCGCAGTCGATCATGCCGTCACGGCATGTGCCTCATGGCATCGGCAGCCGCCCCTCGCTGCCCGTCCGAAGGCCGTTCATACTGCGCACGCCGCCGCCATCAAGCCGGAATTCCTGGCTATGACAGCAGCAATTCCGGCGTTCATGCCGCCGACGGTGGTAGCAGTCCGTCGCCGAGCCCGCCACGCGTTTCCCGTGTTCTCTCAACGAATAGGGATCTGACACAGTTCAGACTCCAGATGAGGCCACGGCGAATCGCAACAGCGAAACCGTGGCCTCTTTTGTGATCTGAGAACAATTCTTGTTCCACCACAGTCGAGGCCCGGTCCCAGATCAATCCGAGCACACATTCGACAGTGGAGGAATCCCAATGACCGAGTTACTCGAGTCATACCGTGACAACAGGTCCGGCGACAACAGTTTCGGGGCCGGCGGACTCGCACTGGATGCATCCAAAACGGAGCTTCCGTGCCAGATGGTGGACAGCGACCTGTGGTTCTCTGAGAACCCGGGTCAACTCGAGCAGGCCAAGGCGCTGTGCATCGAGTGCCCGCTGCGGCAGGAATGCCTGGCCGAGGCGCTCGAACGCGCTGAGCCGTGGGGCGTCTGGGGTGGCGAGATCTTCGATCAGGGCGCCGTCATCGCCCGCAAGCGTCCGCGTGGCCGACCTCGCAAGAACCAGACAGCGGCATGACATTTCCCTTTCGCAACCAAAAGCGGGCGGACACAACAACTCTTGTGTCCGCCCGCTCTTTGATGTGAAAGCCCTATTCGGCCAGGCCGGGAACCCACTTCTCCATGATGGCGCGGTAAGGCGCTTCGGCGTCGAGTTGTGCCGCGATGCCCACGCATCCGCCGAGCACCCGGAACACCATCACATACTCTTTGGGACAGTTCAGGTTTCGTGAGGTCTTGTAGACGTCACCGCGCGGGTCGGAGGCGGCACCCGCGGCGCGCTGCAACCATTTCCGGGTGAAGTGGAACGACTCGCTGTAGAGCGGATCGACGTACGGGCGTAGATACGCCTCGAGGTCGGCCGGGGTCACCTTGTCCTGGTGGGAACGCTGAATGAAGTTCGCGCGCACCATTTCTTCTTTGAGTTCGTCGTATTTCTTGTCGCGGCACAGACGAAGGATCTTCCCGGTGGCCGCAGGCAGCCCGTCCGGGTAGTGGCCAACGGCGCCGAAATCGAGGATCGCCATGCGGCCGTCCGCGAGGAACTGGAAGTTGCCCGGATGTGGATCGCCGTGGACCAAACCGACGCGAGTGGGTGAACTGACCTCGAACTCGGTCATCTTGGCGGCGGCGTCGTTGCGTTCGTCCACGGTGCCGTTCTTGATCACCTTCGACATCGGTGTGCCGTCGATCCACTCGGAGACAACCACTTTCGGTGCAGAGGCAACCACGCGCGGAACCACGAAGTTCGGGTCGCCTGCAAAGGCCTTGGCAAAGGCCCGCTGGTTGTTCGCCTCGAGGGTGTAGTTGAGTTCGTCCTCGGTGCGCTCGATCAGCTCATCCATCATCGACTTGACGTCGGTGCCGGGGGAGAGTCGTTTGAGCAGGCCGGTCATGCGCGACAGCGTTTTCAGGTCGGCCTTGAGCGCGTGATCCGCTCCCGGGTACTGAACCTTGACGGCCACTTCACGTCCGTCGTGCCAGATTGCCTTGTGTACCTGGCCGATCGACGCGGATGCGGCCGGTTCATCGGAGAAATCCTTGAACCGCTCACGCCATTTGGTGCCCAATTGGTTGTCCAGGACCGCGTGCACCTTCGCGGTCGGCAAGGGCGGTGCCTCGGCCTGCAGCTTGGTCAGCGCGTCGCGGAACGGCTCCCCGAACTCCTCGGGAATCGCGGCCTCCATGATGGAGAGCGCCTGCCCGACCTTCATTGCCCCGCCCTTGAGCTCGCCGAGTACTGCAAACAGCTGTTGCGCGGCCTTTTCCATCATGTCCGCGGTGATCTCGTCTTTGTCCCCACCCGCGAGCCGCTTACCGAAGCCCGATGCTGCTCGTCCCGCCACCCCTAGCGGAAGCGCGGCGAGCTTGGCGTTGCGCCGCGCCCCTCCGCGTGTGATCTCAGCCATTGAGTTTCCCCTTTCCGATGGACCCGAGCTTAGTGGACGACGGTTGGTTCATTGCGGTAGCCGACAGCCGCACAATGGATGTGGTGACCAGCCCCGGATGACCAGCGATGAGGGGTCCGCGCGGAACTCGATGGTGGCGTCGAGGCTGGTCGGCGCAGGAAGGGGTCGGGCGCCGCGCCGATCGGGACGGGTTGCCGCTGCCACGTGTTCGACCTCGGCCTGCACGATCGCGGCGGTTCCGGCGATGGTTGCCGACCCGGCCCAGCCGCTCTGACCCAGAAGCTGGGCACTGACGATCGGCCAGTCCCGGTCCCGATCGCGGCGGTGATGGTCGGCGCAGTGCAGACAGCTCGACAACCCGGGCAACACCATCGGACCGACCACCCCGGTTCCATCGCGTAGACGGACCATCAGGTGTGGGATCCGGTGCCGCATCAGACAGGACACCAGCCACGGATCGTGACTGAGGAAGTCGGTGAGGATCACCAGATCCGTGGCCCAGGTGACCATCCGGTCCTCGTGGGTGATCGGATCGACCTCGCCGTCGAACAGTCGTGGCCGCCGGACCGACTGCACAATCGAGAACTCCGGCTGGGCAAGGGCGCTCGCCGTTGCGTCGGCGAGTGGACCGGCACCATGGATCCTGATCTGCATCGGGGTGATCGAAGGTCTGCTGTGGTGGGCGGTACCGGCGTCGACCAGCGCGTCGAGTAACTCGCGGACCTCGTCGGCCGTCAGACCCGCCGCCGCTGCCCGAGCTGCGGTGTCCTCGGGTGTCTGTGGACCGGTCAGCGACCGCAACAGCGCAGCAAGCCGGTCCGGGACAACATGTGCCGGCGGATCGATGATCACTGCCCGGTCGGGGTCGTATCCGACCTGGATCCGGCCGCCGGGCCGGAGCAAGATCACCGCTCCGGCCCGGAGCAGCGGCAAAGGCGCGAGTGTCATGGCAACACCGAACCAGACCAGTGACGTCCGATGTGTCCGTCAGCGGCGGGTTATCCACAGGTCATCGACGCCTGGACCAGCGAGAACGCGGCCTGTTGATGTTTGATCGGGATCTGCGGTCGGTCAGGCGGTGGGGGTGTCGTCGCCTGCGGGTCCCTTGCCTTCTTCTTCGCGCTGGCGGGCCTCGTCGGCGAGGGTCTTCTCGAGCTGGGCCATCGGATCGTCGAATGGGTCGCTGCCGCCGCCGATCACCCGGTCGATGAACGCAGCCGGATGATCGAGATCGTCGGCATCCGGCATCAGATCGGGATGTGCCCAGACACCGTCGCGGGTCTCGACATCCGAGGACTCGGCGAGCTTGCGCCACAGGTCGGCGGCTTCACGGAGCTTGCGCGGTCGCAGCTCCAATCCGATCAGTGTGGCAAAGGTCTCCTCGGCCGGGCCGCCGGTGGCGCGCCTGCGACGCATGGTCTCGGTCAGTGCGGCCACCGACGGGATCCGATCGGAAAGTGCCTGGGACACGACCGTTTCGACCCAGCCCTCGATCAGTGCGAGGAGCGTTTCGAGGCGGGTGAGCGCGTGTTGCTGCTGTGGGGTGGTCTTCGGTTCGAACGCCGCGCCACCGGACATCAACTCTTCGAGCTTGCTCGGATCCGACAACAGGGTGGCCGGATCGATACCGGCGGCTGCGTCCTGGATGCCGGAGAAGTCGATGCTGATCCCGCGGGCGTATTCCTCGACCGTTGCGAGAAGTCGCTGACGCAGCCAGGGCACGTGGGAGAACAGCCGGACGTGCGCGGCTTCACGGGCGGCGAGGAAGACAAGGATCTCTTGACTGGGCTGTTCGAGTCCCTCGCTGAAGGCATTGATCGCCTCCGGCAGCAGAACCGCGGTTCCGGTGGGCGCCAACGGAAGACCGATGTCGGTGGAGGTGAGCACCTCCTGGGCGAGCTGGCCAAGGCCCTGGCCCAGCTGGGTCCCGAAGGCCATGCTGCCCATCTGGCTGACCATGCCCATCATCGGACCGGCGAACTGCTTCGCCTCGTCCGGGAGATTCGTCGACCAGCTGCCCGCGATCTGTTCGGCCACCGGATTGCACAGCGACTTCCACGTCGGCAGCGTCTTCTCGAGCCAGTCGACCGATGTCCACGCCTCGGTGGTGGTGACGCCGGCAGGAAGGGTGGTCACGTTGTCGAGCCACACCTCGGCAAGGCGCACCGAGTCGGTGATCGCCGACAGCTCACCCTGACTGACAGGAGAGTGTTTGCCGATCTGCTGGCGGGCAAGGCTCGTCGCGACCTGGTAGTTGACCGGTTCGCCGGTGCCACCCGAACCCATGCCCGCGCCCATGCCCGACAGCATCTGCCCGAGCTGCGAGAGCATCTGGCCGAGCTGGTTCGGATCGAAGTCTCCGGGCTTCTTGCCAGGATCACCATCCCCGTCGTCGCCGGACGAAGGGGAGAAACCGAAGGGCAAGTCATTCATGCCTCCACGGTACCGGCGAATCGGTCGGTACCCCGAACGTCATCGATCAGCTCTGCGCGAAACCCGGGCAGCCGGTGAACCGGGGGCCGAGTGGGGCGGGGTCCCGCGGCGCCGACCCTCTACGCTGGGCTGGTGAAACTGCAGTCCCTCAGAATCGGTCCGGGATACCGGCGGATTGTCACCCTCTTGGTCGCGCTGGCGTTCCTGATCGTGTTCGTCCTGGTCGGCACTCTCGTGAAGGTGCCCTATGTGGCGCTCGGCCCGGGTCCGACCGTCAACACCCTGGGATCCGTGGATGGCCGCGAGGTGGTGAACATCACCGGTGCCGACCTGGATCCGACCAACGGCAACCTCAACCTGACGACGGTGTCGGTGACCGACGGCCTGACCCTCTTCCAGGCGATCGGCTTGTGGGTCTCGGGCGACGACGAACTGCAGCCGCGTGATCGGGTCTATCCGCCGGGCAGATCCAACGAAGAGGTCGACAAAGAGAACCGCCAGCAGATGACGGGGTCGGAGAACTCGGCCACCATCGCCGCATTGGATTATCTCGACCGTCCCATCGACCTCGAGGTCGCCGGTGTCGCCGATGACGGCCCGTCCGTCGGCAAGCTGCAGTCCGGTGACGAGATCGTTGCGCTCAATGGCACCTCGATCGCCACGTCCGTCGCACTTCGTGAGGCACTCGCCGGGATCCCGCCGGGAACCCCGGTCACCCTCGACCTGATCCGCGACGGTCAGCCCGTGACCGAAACGGTGACGTTGCAGCCGGATCCCAAAGACGAGTCAAAGGGGATTCTGGGGATCACGTTGTCGGAACAGAACGGTGATCCCAACCTGGACATCAACTTCGATGTCGGCGACATCGGGGGACCGTCGGCCGGCCTGATGCTGACCCTGGCCATCATCGACAAGCTCAGTCCGGGTGAGCTCAACGGCGGCGAATTCATCGCGGGCACCGGCACGATCGATTCGTCGGGCGATGTCGGGGAGATCGGCGGGATCCTGCACAAGATGCGCGCCGCACGTGATGCAGGCGCCACCGCTTTCCTGGTCCCGTCCGGAAACTGTGCCGAAGCCAAAACCGACGCCCCGGACGGACTGACCCTGGTCAAGGTCGACACCCTCCCCGACGCGATCAGCGCGATGGCCGACATCGACGCAGGCAGGACCCCACCGACCTGCTGATCGATCAGTCGTCGAACGGGACGTTCTCGAGCGTCGCGGCCAATGCGGCCACCAGGTTCGGTGCCAGCTCCGGATGCTGCAGCAGTTCTATCGGACCGTCGGATTCTTCGTCGTCGTCCGGTGCCAGTTGCAGCAGACACAGAGACCGGCCGTCACGAAGGACCGCGGCAGCCAATCGGGCGGTCCGGCTGTCCGGGAGGGCTTCGGCGGCGCTCCGGGCGACGTGGTCGCCCGAATCGGGGTCGGACACCAAGGGCCCGACGGCGTCGTCGAGGTCGTGCTGCGCCTCGGGCGGCAACACGATGATCTCCTGCACCAGCGCACAACCTTCGACCTCGGAAGGCCAGCTCGTGGTGGCGAGGACGTGTTCGAGCTCGGCCATCCCGCTTTCCGGGGAGACCGGCAGAGGCTCTTGCTCGATGAGCGTCAACTCGGAGGTGTCGTGGTCGTCGACCCAATCGGGTTGGGTGTCGGCGAGCAGCGCGGTGGGCACGAGGGCGAACAACTGAGGAGGTTGTCCCCAGCCGGCGGCATCGACGAACTCGATCACCTCGCGGATCGCGCTGCCCAGCGCATCAGGGGAGAGGATGGGTGGCTGCGAGTCGGTCACAACTCCATAGTCGCATTGCCGACGGGGCTTTTATGCAACGCCTCGGGAACCGGTGTGCTGGATCGACCGTTGGCAGTGACAAGAACCACACAAACCGTCGGAAGTTCGCCGTAGAGGGCGGTCTGCGCAGGGATGGGTAGTGTTCTAAGCGAATGCACAGTACTTGCGGGCCGCCCGCTCGAGGCCCCGGCTTTCACCACCTGCCGACTGCGGCTTTTCGCTAAGTAAAGTGTTCGTCAAGGACCGGCCGCGGTGCGTCCGGCAAAAGACTGGGAGTAGTTCACGTGGGAATCCGGGGTCCGGCAGCGATGCCATCGCTGTCGCGACGTAGCAAGGCGCTCATCGCAGTCGCAGTAGCCGTACTGCTGATCTTGTTGGTGGGTCCGAGGTTCATCTCGATCTACACTGATTGGCTGTGGTTCGACGACATCGGCTATCAGTCGGTGTTCTCCAAGATCATCTGGACGCGCGTGGCCGTGTTCGGGATCAGTGCCGTCATCGCCGGCCTGCTCGTGTTCGGTGCGCTCTGGCTCGCGTACCGCAGTCGGCCGGTCTTCGTGCCGACCAGCGGGCCGGGAGATCCGATCGCGCGCTACCGCACGGTCGTCATGAGCCGGATCCGCTGGTTCGCGATCATCCCGTCGGTCTTGGTCGGTCTTCTCGCCGGTCTGGTGGCACAGGGCTCGTGGGCAACGATCCAGGTGTTCTTGCACGGTGAGTCGTTCGGGATCAAAGATCCGGAGTTCGGCCTCGATGTCGGTTTCTACGCGTTCGATCTGCCGTTCTACCGGTTTGTCCTGAACTTCCTGTTCGTCATCGTGGTGATCGCGTTCATCGTGAACCTGGTGACCCACTACATCTTTGGTGGAATCCGCTTGGCCGGACGTGGGGGATCGCTCACCAATGCGGCCCGCATCCAGCTCGCGGTCATCGCCGGAACCTTCCTGCTGCTCAAGGCGGTTGCCTACTGGCTCGACCGGTACACCTTGCTCAGCAGCACCCGAAAGCAAGAGATCTTCACCGGTGCCAGCTTCACCGACATCAATGCGGTGCTGCCGTCGAAGCTGATCCTGATGGCGATCGCGATCATCTGTGCGCTGGCCTTCTTTGCCGGTGTCGTGCTGCGGGATCTGCGTATCCCGGCACTGGCAACCGCGATGATGCTGCTCTCGGCACTGGTCATCGGTGTCGGTTGGCCCGCGGCGATGGAACAGTTCTCGGTCAAGCCGAACGCCGCAGAAAAAGAAGCCGAGTTCATCAGCCGGAACATCACGGCCACCGAGCAGGCGTACGGCATCGGTGAGGACAAGATCAATTATCAGGAGAACTGGACCGGCCAGCCGGTCAACCAGGCTCAGGTCGATGCGGACGAGCCGACCCTGTCCAACATCCGAATCCTTGATCCGAATATCGTGTCGCCGGCATTCACCCAGCTCAAGCGTCAGCAGAACTTCTACGGTTTCCCCAGTCAACTGGCTCTGGACCGTTACACCGTCGACGGTCAGTTGCGCGATTTCGTGGTCGCGGCGCGAGAGCTCGATCCGAGCAAGTTCGAGGCCAACCAGCAGAACTGGCTCAACAAGCACACCGTGTACACCCACGGCAACGGATTCATCGCTGCGCCGGCAAACACCGTCAACGAGGCGGTTTCGAACGAGAACGATGTCACCAGCGGTGGTGGCGAGCCGGTGTTCTACGTCAGTGACCTGAGCAACTACGAGACCGAGGAATACAAGGAGACCGCCCCGATCAAGGTCGCCCAGCCGCGGATTTACTTCGGTGAGCTCATCGCCAAGGTGAATCCCGACTACGCGATCGTCGGTTCGGACAACGGCCAGTCGCGGGAGTTCGACACCGCCGATTCGACGTACACCTACCAGGGCGATGCCGGTGTGCCACTGTCGAATTGGTTCAACCGGATGGCGTATTCGATCAAGTACACCGAACGCAACATCCTGCTGTCCGGTGCGATCAACGAGAACTCGAAGATCATCTACAACCGTGACCCTCGCGACCGGGTGAAGAAGGCGGCGCCGTGGCTCACCGTCGATTCCAAGACCTATCCCGCCGTGATGGCGGACGGTTCGGTCAAGTGGATCGTGGACGGATACACCACCCTGGATGCCTACCCCTACGCACAGAAGATGTCGCTGGACGACGCGACGTCCGATGCGCAGGAACTGAATCAAGGCCAGACGGGTCGATCTCAGGTCAACAAGCAGGTGTCCTACGTACGCAACTCGGTCAAGGCGACGGTGGATGCGTATTCGGGCGAGGTCAAGCTGTATCAGTTCGACGAACAGGATCCGGTACTCAAGACCTGGATGAAGGTCTTCCCCGACTCCGTCGAGTCGCGCGCCGATTTCGACAAGAACGTCAGCTTGAGTGAGCACGTGCGGTACCCGGAGGATCTGTTCAAGATCCAGCGGTCGCTGCTGACCAAGTACCACGTGGACAGCCCACAGACCTTCTTCCAGGGCGACGCATTCTGGTCGGTGCCTGCCGATCCCACCGACAGTGCGGCCGTCACGCGGGGCCTCGATCAGCCGCCGTATTACTTCGTCGCGGCGGATCCGGAGTCGAAGGAGCCATCGTTCCAGTTGACCTCGGTGTTCAACGTCTTGAAGCAGGAGTTCCTGTCTGCATACCTGACTGTCTCGTCTGATCCCAAGAACTACGGGCAGATGACCATTAAGACATTGCCTGCGAATACACAGCGCGAGGGACCGAAACAGGTTTTCAGTGCGATGGAGACAGACGGTCGAGTCGCCGAGAGTCGTAAGAACCTCGAGAACACCGCGAATGTCACGTTCGGCAACCTGCTGACGTTGCCGGTCGGCGACAACGGCATCTTGAGTGTGGTCCCGATGTACGCCCAGGCAAAGAGCACCGCGGGTACCTTCCCGCGACTGTTCAGGGTGATCGTTCGGTACAACAACAAGATCGGGTACGCACCGACGGTTGCCGGCGCCCTTCGAGGTGTTGGGATCGATCCTTCGTCGGTGGCCGAGATTTCCGAGGCCGACGTCGAACCGACCACTCCGCAGCCGCAGGGACAGACGTCGGGAACCCCGGAGCAGACACAGGCACCGGAAAGCACTCAGGGAGCCGTTCCGGCCTCGCCGGAGCGCGATGCGGTCATCGATCGGATGAATACGGCGATCGGGGCGATGGAAGAGGCCATGAAGTCGGGCGACTTCACCGCCTACGGCAAGGCTCAGTCTGATCTGCAGACGGCCATCGCGGACTATGAGGCATTGCCCACGAATTAGCGTTCGCGCAGTTCAGGGCAGGTGATGCGCGTTACAGGCCGGCGATTTGGAGCTGGAAGTGTCGGCCTGTAACGTTGTATTCACACCGCGGGGTGGAGCAGCTCGGTAGCTCGCTGGGCTCATAACCCAGAGGTCGCAGGTTCAAATCCTGTCCCCGCTACGAAGGTCAAGAGGCCCTCGAGACAATGTCTCGAGGGCCTTTTGCGTTGTCCGGACTTTGTGGGTCGAGGGCGATGGGTCGAGGGTTCAGAAGTCGGCTACAGATGTCGGGGCACCAAGCCCGACGATGGGTGCGACGCAGCGGTCAAGGGTTCTTTTGCCTTGGTAGATAAGGCGATTTGGTTTCAGATGCCCTCGCCTGTAATGTTGTTTTTACACCGCGGGGTGGAGCAGCTCGGTAGCTCGCTGGGCTCATAACCCAGAGGTCGCAGGTTCAAATCCTGTCCCCGCTACGAAGGTCAAGAGGCCCTCGAGACAATGTCTCGGGGGCCTTTTGCGTTGCGTTTCCAAGCGCGCATTTTTCTCATGCCTGCGAGGCCCGCGGAGCGCCCATCTATGAGAAAGATGCGCGGCGCCGATCCTGGTGGCATCGTGGGTAGATGACCAACATTCCTGACGGCACGCCGGAAGGTTCGACCGGCGAGTACAGCCTGGACGAGGACGATCAGCTCCAGCCCGAAGACACCCTTGACTACCGGGGCGTCGACGACATCCTCGATGAGGGCTATTCGCCGCCGGAACGACCGCTGGGGACCGACAAGTTCGGTCTGACGCCGGCCGAGCAGGCCGCCGGTGAGAGTCTGGCCCAACATCTGGCCGAGGAAGAGCCTGATCCCGCCTCGACGGCGTACCAGCCGGAGAATCCGAAAGAGGACTGGCGCAGTGACGAGTTCGACTCGGATCCGGAGTTTCCCGTCGACTATGAGGTCGGCAATCGGCGCGCCGGACGGTTGGTCGCACCCGATGAAGGCACCGCGGTCCACGACATCCAGGAACGGGTGGCGACCGACGCCGGTATCGACGGCGGGGCGGCCTCGGCCGAAGAAGCCGCCGTGCACGTGATCGACGACGAGGACTGATCGAAAGACCGACAGCTGCGAGAGCAGATCATCGTCGATGAGAGCGAACATCCGCGGGTAGTCCCCGGGCCCTGGCATGCGTTTGGAATGTCCGGGCATCCGGCCACCTCCAGGGCGGGTCGATAGGCCGGTGTGGAGCCGTAGAAGGCCAGTAGCGCCCGCACGCCTGCCGATGCAGTGGTGAGTTCGGATTCGCTGCGGCCGGCCGGCACCGCAGATCATCCGATTGCGGTGGTTTGGTTGATGTTCACGATTTGATGGTCGGTGTCCCGTACCAATCCGGACACTCTGTGCCAGGCTGTGGATATGCGCGCTTTCGACTGCCCGGAATGTGGCGGACCAGCCCCGTTCGAGGCACAGAGCTGCCCCACCTGCCAGGTACCGCTGGCGTTCCACCTGCCCTCGATGCGACTTGTTGCCATCCCCGGTGACGCGGTCACGATCGACGGCACCCGACTGTTGCGGTGTTCGAACTGGGCATGGGAGTGCAACTGGCTCGTTGCCGACGATTCCGGCAGCGGACAGTGTTTTGCCGGATCGTTCATCCGCACGCGGCCGGACGCCGATGACACCCTGGCCCTGGAAAAACTGGCGCAGACCGCGAAGTCGTTGCGCCGGTTACTTTTTCAGTTGATCGATCTGCGCCTGCCTGTCGAGCCCTACTATCGCCATGACGGTGGACTGGCCTTCGATCTGCTCTCGAGCCGAACGTCGGGTACCCCGGTGGTGATCGGGCATGCCGGTGGCGTGATCACCATCGACCTCGCTGAATCGCTTGACGCGCACCGCGAATCGTTGCGGGTGCGCCTTGGTGAACCGTATCGGACGATGCTCGGCCACTTCCGCCACGAGGTCGGCCACTACTACCAGAGCATCTTGGTGGAGAACGGTCCTATGATCGACGAATGCCGGACCCTCTTCGGGGACGAGCGAGCGAGTTATGCCGATGCGATGAACCGGCACTACAGGTTCGGGGCACCGCAGGGCTGGGAGTGCTCCTACATCTCCGAGTACGCCACGATGCATCCGTGGGAGGACTTTGCCGAGTGCTTTGCCCATTACCTGCACATCACGGACACGTTGGCGACGGCGTCCGAATCCGGGATGGTCGTGCACGCCGACCGGGTCAAGTGGAAACTGGCGGCCGATGTTCTACCGCGCACTGACTATTCGGGCGCCGGTATCGACGCGTTGCTCGGGGACTGGCACGTGCTCTCCGAGCTGTTCAACCGGGTCAACCAGTCGATGGGCAAGGGCGACCTGTACCCGTTCACGATCTCGGAACCGGTCGTGGCAAAGCTGGAGTTCGTGCACCGCGTGGTGGCCACCGCCGGAGCCAGGCGTTCGGCTCCGGCGGTGACCACTCAGGGTGCTGGTCAGGCGTAGAGGTTCTGGCCGCAGACCGGCCAGGCGCCGACACCCTGCGTGGCAAGGACGTTCTCGGCCACGCGGATCTGTTCTTCGCGACTGTTGTCGGAGGCGCTGCCGACACCGCCGTTGGCCTCCCAGGTGGACTGGGAGAACTGCAGTCCGCCGTAGTAGCCGTTGCCGGTGTTGATCGACCAGTCGCCGCCACTCTCGCACTGGGCGACAGCGTCCCAGTTGTGCGCACCCTCCGCGGACGCGTTGGCAGCGAAGGCACCCAACGGTGCCAGGGTCAGCGCGCCGGTCACAGCGGTCCGGACGGCAAGCTTACGAAAATCGGTCATTGGTTTCCTCCTCGCACCGCAGCTCCCGAATCTCGGGCAGCAGGGGATCGGTGATCTTCCGTTGACATGCCCAGGTCCCTGAGCACGTTGGCGACGGTACGGGTGGATCACGGAAAGGTCACGTCGAGGGTGTTTCAGTGCTAAAGACCAGTGCTGCTTGGGTTTTCGGTCGATGCAGGTCAGTGGGGAGAAAGCACGTCACTTCAAATGCGTGCTTGAACACCGATTGTGGCGGGGAACACAATCCGAGTGCCGGTTATGTCGGCTTTTTTTCGGCGTCGAAAATCATTGGGCCACATGTAGATCCATCGGTCACGTCGATGGCTCGGAACCCGCACTCAGTAGTAGGAATCGTGCCGCAGGATATGTGAGAACCGCCGGGCCTCGCGTTCGCCGACCCTGCTCCAGAATGCGAACGCCGTTGGCAGCACCGGCAGGTCGTAGGTGCCGATATGGTCGACGATCTCGCCGAAGCTCCGCTTGAACTCGCCGACGCCGTACAGGAGGTGCGCCCGATCGTGGGCCTGCGAGGCGGGGGGAGTTCCGCACAT
Organism: Williamsia sp. Y721; assembly: GCF_059683565.1. Lineage (NCBI taxonomy): Bacteria > Bacillati > Actinomycetota > Actinomycetes > Mycobacteriales > Nocardiaceae > Williamsia > Williamsia sp. Y721. The sequence continues at coordinate 922,314 of NZ_JCASNH010000001.1, forward strand.
GTCATGGCGCACGCAACCGCTCTCCTTGGCCCACTGGATCATCTCCCACTGGATGGCGTGTCCGATGCCGTGGGTGTAGCCGCTGAGGCCGCCTTTCTCTGCCGAATGGGCCTTTCGCACCGATGCGCCATCCTTGTACACGCTGGTCTGCGCAAACTTCATTGCGAAGGCTCCGGCGATGACCTGGCCCGCGATGCGTACGAAGAACAACTGCCCGTCGCCGGCGGACTCGTACATCGTCCAGCAGGCGGAGTAGTACTCGAAATCGCGGATCAGATACCGCTTTCCGGCCGTCTTCGTCATGAGGTCGTACATGATGCGGCAGTTCGTCTCGGACGCGGGAACCCGCTCGACGATCACACCGTCGCGCTGGGATTGCCGGACGTTGCGACGGGCACGTCTCCCGAGTCGGGCGATGACGTCGGCCGGTTCGCCCGAGATGTCGAGGATGACTGTCGACACATTTGGGGCGATGGCACGTGCCGGCCGGAAGCCTCGATCGATCAGTTGTCGGCGACCCGATTCTTCGAAACGTATTCTGGGCTCGACCTTGATCGCGAACACGTCTCGGGTGCGGGCGAACCCGGCGAGTGCATCCACGGTCTCGATCACGCCCTCGATATCGGTGCGACCCGGTCCGCCGGGCAGGAACCACAGTTTGCCCAGTGCCGGTACTCGCTTCTCGTGGACGGTCACGGCCATCCCGTTCGTCAGGAGAAAAACGGGGTGGTACCGACCGAGCCGTTTCAACTCGGCATAGGCGCGACTGCGCCATACGTCGCCACCGTCGGGGTTCTCCGAGATCAGGTCGTCCCAGCGCTCGATCTCCGTCGGAGTTGCGAACCTGGCCGACCCATCGAACTCGATGTTGTGGCTGCGTTGGCGCAGTAGTTTGCTGCGCGCAATGAGGTTTGACATGCCGCCCCCAGCTCCAACGTGTGACGTGGATCACATGTACGTGATGAGCGACACTTTATCGCGATGAAGGTCACTTCGGACCGACACGGCGGAATCTCTGGGCTGAGCCAGAACGCAGAGAGTCCCGCAGGCAACCCCTCGATGCCGCGGGACTCTCTGGTGTGGGAGTGGTGAGCTCGCCGGTGGTGCCTACTTGAGTTGGGCGCTGCTCTTGCCGAGAACCCGGCGGGCGATGATCAGGTTCTGGATCTGCTGTGTGCCTTCGAAGATGTCGAGGATCTTCGAGTCGCGGGCCCACTTCTCGAGCAGGAGCCGCTCTGAATAGCCCAGGGTGCCGGCGAGTTCCACCGTTTTGGTGGTGACGTCGGTGACGGTGCGACCGGCCTTCGCCTTCGACATCGAAGCCTCTTTGGAGTTCGGCTCCTTGTTGTCGGCCATCCAGGCTGCTCGCAGCGAATGCAAGTATGCGGCTTCGTAATCCGACTCCATGCGGATGAACTCTGCGGCCGCGGCGTGCTGGTTGTTGACCGGTTTGTCGTAGTCGATCTCGACGCCGGCTTCTTCGAGCAGCCTGCGCAGCTCTTCGAGTGCGGCGCGGGTGACACCGACGGCCATCGCGGCCACCAGCGGGCGGGTGTTGTCGAAGGTCTGCATGACCCCGCCAAAGCCCTTCTTGACGTCGACTTCCGGTGAACCGAGCAGGTTTTCGGCCGGCACCCGGACGTTGTCGAAGCGCAACACGGCCGTGTCGGAAACCTTGATGCCGAGCTTGTGTTCCAGGCGCACCACCGTGAGGCCGTCGCTCTCGCGCGGCACCACAAAGCTCTTGATGGCCGCGCGACCCAGGCTCTTGTCGACCGTTGCCCAGACCACGATGTGGCTGGCGCGTGAACCGGCCGTGACAAAGATCTTTTCACCGTTGATGAGGTAGTCGTCGCCGTCGCGGGTGGCCGTGGTCGACACGGCGGCCGAATCGGATCCGAAACCGGGTTCCGTGATGGCCATCGCGGCCCACACCTTGCCGAACTTGGCGATCTGCTCATCGGTGGCCACTGCGGCGATGGCTGCGTTGCCCAGACCCTGGTAAGGGATCGTCAACATCATTCCGGCGTCGCCCCAGCAGGTTTCAAGTGCATTGAGCACCGACTGCATGTTGCCGCCGTTGACCACGGCGCCGGCGGGGAGTTCTTTGTTGCTCTTCTTCTGGCTGCGGCCGCCGTCCGCACCCGCGCCGGCAGCGCCGGCCTCGGACAGGCCGTCGTAGAGGCTGGCGAGGGTGTCGAGCTCGACCGGATAGTCGTGCTCACGCAGGTCGTACTTGCGGGAGATGGGCCGGAAGATCTGGGCAGCGGCCTGGTGGGCCTGGTCGACCGTCGCGTTCAGCTTCCGGGGAAGCTCGAGATTGATAGCCATATCTGTCGTCTTTCAGAGAGAGTGTGACGTCGGGAACGAATGGGGGAGGCGTTGGCGATGTCCCTAGAGGACAACGATGCCTTCGCCGATGGCGGCGCCGCGTAGGTCGCGGAACCAGCGTTCGACCGGATGCTCCTTGGTGAATCCATGTCCGCCCAGCAGCTGCACACCGTCCGAGCCGATCTGCATGCCCTTGTCGGCGGTGAGTTTGCGGGCCAGGGCGGCCTCGCGCGCAAACGACAAGCCCTGCTCGGCGCGGGCGGCCCCGCGAAGGGTCACCAGACGGATCGAGTCGAGCTCGGTTGCCATGTTGGCCACCATGAATGCCACGGCCTGGCGGTTGGAGATCGGTTCCCCGAACGCCTCGCGCTCGTTGACGTACGGGATGACGTAGTCGAGAACCGCATGTGCGGTGCCGACGGCCAGTGATGACCAGCCCAGACGCGAGAGTCGGACAACGTCGCGGTAAGCGTTGTATGCGGCCTCACCCTCTTCTTCACCGAGCAACGCGCCGGTGGGCACGGTGACGTCGGTCAGCAGAAGCCGGCCCATTCCGGCGGCGCGGACGCCCATGCCCGGATCAGCTTCTACGACAAGGCCTTTGGTTCCGGACTCGACGATGAACAGCGACGGTCGGCCATCGAGCTGTGCGCCGATGATGAACAGCTCCGACGAACCGGCGGCCGGGACAAAAGACTTGACGCCGTTGAGTCGGTATCCGCTCGGTACGCGAGTTGCCTTGGTCTGCAATGACATGGCGTCGAACAGTGGCCGCGGCTCGGCGATGACAACCGCCGACTGGGGAACGTTCTCACCGGCGTAGGCGGGGAGATAGGTCTTCTGCTGGGCATCGCTGCCGAACTGGGTCAATGTGGTCGCCACACCGCTCGGAGCGAGGAGCGGCAGCGCCAGGCCCATGTCGCCGTATGCCATCGCTTCGGCGACCAACGAATTGGTGACCACGCCGCGCTCACTGGCGGCGCCGTCGAATTCCTCGGGGACGTTCACCATGGTGATGCCCAATTCGGCACTGCGGGTGAGGATTGCCGCAGGAGCGGCGGCGGCGGCATCGGCGTCGTACGCGGCCGGCCGCAGGATCTCGATTGCGAACTCCTTGACGGTGTCCGCGATCATCTTCTGTTCGTCATCGGGATACAGGTTGAAGTAATCCTTGGGGGTGGTGGTCAGGCGTTTGGCCTTACCGCCACCCTGGGCTGCCGCAAACGCGCGGTTCGCGGCGCCGATCGTCTTGAACCCGGTCTTGGTGCCCTCGTACGCAATTCGGTTGAGTGGCTCGCGAATCTTGTACTTGTCGGCGAACTCAGAGCCCGTCACCGTGGTCAGCACGCGCATGGCGGTACCGATTGCGGAGCGTCGACGGGGGTTCTTGCCAACAGCGGACGTGTCGCGGGGCTCGGTATGAGTGCTCATTCTCACCAGCTTGTCTCGTGCGTGTGTGGGCGTGACTGCTGTCCGGACGGTGCCCGGACACAGTTGATCTTACTCAACAGTAAGAACAACCTTACTCTGGAGTAAGGAGGTTTGTCACGCCCCCGGTTTTCGCCTGGTTCGCCGGCACTTGGTGACGGCGGTGCTGCGGCACGCGCAGGGGCCCACCTCGTCAGATGCTCCCGAAATGTCTCGATGAGCGGGACAGCAGGGCCGACGTCACCGGCTCGCCGAGGAAGATGAAGCCATGCCCGACTTTCTTCGCGATCGCTTCGAGATCATCGACAGTCTGCACCACGTGGCCACCTTGCTCGACAGCAAAGACTGGCCGGGGTTCGCCGCGGCGCTCGCGGAGGACGCCATGGCTTACGGCCGGACCGGGGCGACCGAGGTGGTCGCCCGCGTTCGCTCCCACCTCGACGTCTGCGGTGCCACTCAACATCTGCTCGGCAACATCGAGGTCGAGATCGACGGTGACGCGGCAAGTACGCGATCGTACTTCCGGGCCTTTCACTGCGGCCTCGGAGATCTTGCCGGGGTGACGTACGAATGTCTCGGCGAGTACCGGGACGAGTGGCGACGCGGACCGTCCGGCTGGTTGCTGTCCGGGAGAGTCATCGATGTCCGTGCCGAGATCGGCGACCGGGGCGTCATCGCGCCCCGCTGAGTCCCGCGGCCGGAGGGCTCGTCGCAAGAATGAAGTGTTCTTCCTATCGTCGCTGGTCAGGCTAGTGATCCTACGGCGTCATTCAATCAATGACATTTTTCGTTTCAGGGTGTCCAACTGCACCTTCCGTGGCTTAGTGTTCCCCCATGACGCAACCTCCTCCCGGCTTTCCGCCGCCCCCGCCCCAGCCAGTGGGCGGTCCTCAGAACGACACATTCATCGTTTCGCTGTTCGGTCAGGAACAGGGTCCGATGGGCTACCAGGATCTGGCCGGGTTGGTCCGGTCCGGTCAGGTCAAGCCCGAGACCCAGATTCGTACCCAGAACAGCAGCTGGTTCCCGGTATCGCAGGTACCCGGTCTGTTCTCCTCGAAGGAGTGGCTGACCGCCCTGCTTATCTCGGTATTCGTGGGTGGTTTCGGTATCGACCGCTTCTACCTCGGATACACCGGCCTGGGAGTTGCCAAGCTCCTCACCTGTGGTGGGCTGGGCATATGGACGCTCATCGACATCGTGCTCATCGCGATGCGCAAGGTTCCCGACTCGGACGGCCTGCCGCTGAAGTGACGGCCTTGCCGACGTTGCCGACCCGACGGCGACCCGAACGAGCTGTTCGGGTCGCGGCCGGCGTCGGTGCCGCGGCGATCGTCACAGCATTCGCCGTCACCCCGGCGATGAGTACCTCCGGTCCCACGATGTGCCCGATGCGGCTGGTGACCGGACTGCCCTGTCCCGGTTGTGGTCTGACCCGCAGCTGGACCGCTGCGACACACGGACACTTCGCCGACGCCTTCTCGTACAACCTCTTCGGCCCGATCAGCTTGATCGCCGTCGCCGCGTTTGTGATCGCGGTTGCCGTGTTGCAAGTGCGAAAGCGCCCGATGACACAGGTCGTTCGGGTGCTGCGCAATCCCATCCTCATCGCCGTCGTAGCACTCTGGGTGCTCTACGGAATCGCCCGCGTGGTCGATCAACTCGCCGGTAGTGGCATCTTCCCCGATGTGGTTTAGCTGAGCGTCCCTATGTGACCGTCAGTGCATCCTCGTCCGGTAGAACGGTGAATTCTGTTGTGGGATATTTCAGATCGGTCAGCCGTTTCCGGTACAGGCCCATTCCCGCGTCGTTCAGCATGCCCTGGTGGATCGGAAAGCTCAGACGTGGGTTCACCGCGCGCACGTAGTCCACGACCTCGCTGATCTTCATCCACGGAGCCATCGCCGGCATCGCGAGTACATCGACCTTCTCGTCGGGGATGAACAGCGAATCGCCCGGATGCATGAGCTGTGCCGGATTCTTGTTGTCGCCCAGCAGGAATGCCACGTTGTCGATGGTGGGGATGTCCGGGTGGATCACCGCGTGGGTGCCGCCTGTGATGCGTGCGGTGAGCTCGCCGATCGTGAACTCGTCACCCGGGTGGGCGGCGGTCCAGGTACCTGCGACGTCGTCGCCGTTGAGCTGTGCGGTGGTCTGGGGATCGGCGTACAGCACCGCATCGGGGTTGCCTGCCACCAGATCCGGCAATGCCGCCACGTCGACGTGATCGGGATGCTGATGGGTGATCAAGATGGCGTCGAGGCCGGTGACACCGGTGAATCCGTGCGAGAAGTTGCCCGGATCGAACAAAACCTTGGTGCCGTCGAGATCGACGAGGATGCAGGAATGCCCAAAATGTGTGATCTGCATCTCATCAAGGGTACGCCGATGGATCGAGTGGGCAGCGCCCTCATCGCCGACATCGATCAGGTGAGTGTGAGCGCGTCCTCATCGGGGAGGACGATGAATTCCGTTGCCGGATCGCTCATTTCGGACAGTCGTGCGTAGTGCAACTTCAGTCCGGCATTCGACAGCAGGCCCTGGTGGATCGGGAAACTCAGGCGCGGGCTCACTGCGCGGAGGTAATCAATGGCCTCGCTGATCTTCATCCACGGAGCCATCGCCGGCATCGCGAGTACATCGACCTTCTCGTCGGGGATGAACAGCGAATCGCCCGGATGCATGAGCTGTGCCGGATTCTTGTTGTCGCCCAGCAGGAATGCCACGTTGTCGATGGTGGGGATGTCCGGGTGGATCACCGCGTGGGTGCCGCCTGTGATGCGTGCGGTGAGCTCGCCGATCGTGAACTCGTCACCCGGGTGGGCGGCGGTCCAGGTACCTGCGACGTCGTCGCCGTTGAGCTGTGCGGTGGTCTGGGGATCGGCGTACAGCACCGCATCGGGGTTGCCTGCCACCAGATCCGGCAATGCCGCCACGTCGACGTGATCGGGATGCTGATGGGTGATCAAGATGGCGTCGAGGCCGGTGACACCGGTGAATCCGTGCGAGAAGTTGCCCGGATCGAACAAAACCTTGGTGCCGTCGAGATCGACGAGGATGCAGGAATGCCCAAAATGTGTGATCTGCATGAGATCAAGTATGCGCCGGAAAGACGTCAGTCAGAAGTCAGCGCGGCCAGAACCTGCGACTGCAGGATCCCGTTGGAGGCCAGCGCGCTGCCCTGATGCGGGCCGTTGACGCCGTCGAGGCCGGTGAATGCGCCGCCGGCCTCACGAACCAGGATGTCGAGTGCGGCCAGATCCCACAGTGACACCTCCGGCTCGGCGGCGATGTCCACCGCGCCTTCGGCGACCAGACAGTAGTTGTAGAAGTCGCCATAACCCCGAACCCGCCACACGGTGTCGGTGAGATCGATGAACTCGTCACGGATACCCCGGTCGCGCCAGCCCGACAGGCTCGAGAAGGCCAGGCTCGCCGAGGCGAGGTCGGACACTTGCGACACCTGGATACGCCGGACCGAACCGTCGGGGGACTGGGCGAAGGCACCGTCCCCGGCGGCGGCCCACCAGCGACGGCCGAGCGCGGGTGCGCTGACCACGCCGACCTGTGGGACCCCGTCGACGAGCAGTGAGATCAGGGTTGCCCAGACCGGAACACCGCGGACGAAGTTCTTGGTGCCGTCGATCGGATCGATCACCCATTGGCGTCCGGTCAGGGCCACATCGCCACCGAACTCTTCACCGAGGACCGCGTCATCCGGCCGAATCTGGCGGAGTTCATCGCGCAGGCTGGTCTCGACCGCCAGATCGGCATCGGAAACCGGCGTCAGATCCGGCTTGGAATCAACCTGCAGGTCGATGGCGCCGAACCGGTCGAGGGTGATGATGTCGGCGAGTTCGGCCAGCGACAACGCGAGCTCCAGGTCGCTCGAAACATTCGGCAATCCACTTGAGTCGGTCACGATTTGCCACGCTACCCGGCACTAACCTGGAACCCACCGACCCCACCACTCCAGGAGCCAACCGGCCATGTTCGAGATCATCATCATCCTCATGTTCGCGGCGATGCTCGGCGCCGTCCTGATCCAGTGGCGTCGCTCGCGGCCGGGTCAGCCGACCGGCGGCGCCCCCGGGGACCCGCGTTTCGTGAACCGCGTGCCCGGCACGCTGAAGGTGACGGGCGTGTCCGACAAACCCGTCGAAGGGGACAAGAACAACCAGGTCTTCTGCACGGTCTCGGGAACGATCACCGGCCCGGACACACCTCCGACCGACGTCTACGGCCGATTTGTGGTCACCATGGCGATGAGCTGGCCGTCGATCGGCGACGAGATCCCGGTGACCTACAAGCCGGGCAAAGCCGAGACGACGTGGGAGATCGCGGGCCCGATCGGCGACGAACCCGGCGGCGCGGGACCCAACCTGCGCAAAGACTGAGAACTGCGCAGATAGGACTCTGTCCGTTGGACCGGTAGCCTGAGTGATCGTGCATCCAGACGTTTCAGCAGACCTCGACTCCCTCGATTCGACCCTGACCACAGTGGAGAAGGTTCTCGATCTCGAGGAGCTCCGGCGACGGATCGACGAACTCGAGCATCAGGCCGCCGATCCGGAGCTGTGGAACAACCAGGATCACGCCCAAAAGGTGACCAGCGAGCTCTCGCACGCGCAGACCGAACTGCGGCGCGTCTCCGAATTGCGCCAGCGTGTCGAGGACATGCCGCTGCTCTACGAGCTGGCCGAATCCGAAGAAGGCGACTCCCAGGTCGAGGCGCTCGCCGATGCCGATGCCGAGCGTGCCTCACTGCGTGCCGATATCGAGGCGATGGAAGTCAAGACCATGCTCGCCGGTGAGTACGACCACCGTGATGCGCTCGTCAACATCCGGTCCGGCGCCGGTGGCGTGGACGCCGCCGACTGGGCCGAGATGCTGATGCGCATGTACATCCGATGGGCCGAGAAGCACGATCACAAGGTGGAGGTCTACGACACCTCCTACGCCGAAGAAGCCGGCCTCAAGTCCGCGACGTTCGCCGTGAAGGGGCCGTACATGTACGGCACACTCTCCATTGAAATGGGGACCCACCGGCTGGTGCGGATCAGCCCGTTCGACAACCAAGGACGCCGCCAGACGTCGTTCGCCGAGGTTGAGGTGCTCCCTGTGGTCGAAACCACAGATCACATCGACATCCCGGAAACCGAACTGCGCGTTGATGTTTACCGATCGTCCGGCCCCGGTGGGCAGTCTGTGAACACTACGGACTCCGCTGTACGGCTCACACACATTCCGACCGGTATCGTGGTGACTTGTCAGAACGAGAAGAGCCAATTGCAGAACAAGGCAGCCGCCATGCGCGTGCTGCAGGCAAAGCTTCTCGAACGTAAACGCAAAGAAGAGCGCGCCGAGATGGACGCTCTCAAGGGCGACGGTGGGTCCAGCTGGGGCAACCAGATGCGGTCATATGTGCTGCATCCGTACCAGATGGTCAAAGACCTGCGGACCGAATACGAGGTCAACAACCCGACCGCGGTTCTCGATGGTGACATCGACGGATTCATCGAGTCGGGTATCCGGTGGAGGATGGCGCAGAACGCGAGCGCCTGAATCTGACGGCCACCCGATCGTCGGAGATCTCGCAGCCGCCGCCGCCATCACACGACCTGGAGGACCACCCGAGTGATGCATGACTTCAGCGCGCTTGTCACGGCTTCGCCGGACGGTTTGGCCGGCTCGGATCGATTGATCAAGGTGCTGTCCCTGCAGGGCCTATCGATCCTGCTCTGGGTGATCGGGGCTCTGTTGGTGACCCGGTTCATCCAGTGGATGGTCGACAAGGTCACCAGCCGGATCGACGCGGGTTTCACCGAATCCGACGCCCTGGTGCGATCGGAGGCGATCAAACACCGCCATTCCGTCGCGCAGGTGATCGCGTGGGGTGCCATCGCGATCGTTTATATCGTGGCGGGATTCAACATCATCCGCGAGTTCAATGTCCCCATCACCGGGTTCGTGGCGCCGGCAACAGTGCTTGGTGCGGCCCTCGGTTTCGGTGCGCAGCGCATCGTGCAGGACCTGCTCTCGGGATTCTTCATCATCACCGAGAAGCAGTACGGATTCGGTGACGTCGTCAGTCTGGCGATCGTGGGTTCCGCGGAACCGGCAGACGGCACCGTCGAAGATGTCACCCTGCGGATCACCAAGCTGCGCTCGGCCGACGGTGAGATGATCACGATTCCCAACGGGCAGATCGTCAAGGCCGTCAACCTGTCGAAGGACTGGGCCAGGTCGGTTGTCGACATCCCGCTACCGATCGGGGTCGACATGGGCCGCGTCAACGATCTGATCGCCCAGATCGGGCAGCAGGCGTTCAGCGACACCCGCATGGGCAAGTTGCTGCTCGACGAACCCACCGCGATGGGGGTCATCGACATCGAGGTCGACACGGTGACCGTGCGGATCGTGGCGCGAACATTGCCCGGTCGCCAGTTCGAGGTCAGTCGTGACCTGCGATCGCGGCTCGTTCGGGCGCTCAGCCGGGCCGGTATCGCGCTCGCACCCGGATCGGTCATCGAAACCAGCGCGGTGGATCCCGCCGTTGTCGAGGAGGCAAGCCGATGAGCGACCAGACACCGACCAACCCCACTGCCGCACAGCAGGCCCCGCCGAAAAAGTCGTTGTGGGAACGCATTCCGCGACGGTTGTTCCACGGGAAGGTCCGGACCACCACTGTTGCCCTGGGGTTGCTGTTCCTGGCAGCGCTGTTCCTTTACGGCGAGCGAGTGGAGCATTACCAACAGCTGGACGAGCAGAAACGCCAGGCCACGGCGGAGCAGTTGCAACAGTCGCGACCCACCACTCCGGTGACCGAGACCCCCGTGCCGGAATCGGAGTACAGCGAAACTCCGGAGTCCACACAAGAACAGTCGACCACCACGACCCCCGAGACCGATCAGACCGGGCAGAACGGTCAGACCGATCAAACCGTCGAGACGCCAGAGCAAGAGCGAAACGGTCAGCAGACCGAAACGCTGCCACCGCCGGCATCGACATCACAGTCGACGCGTGGACTGCTGCCCGGCCTGGAATTGCCGACGATGAGTATCGCCCCGTGAATCGGGTTGTCGGGAACTGCGCCCGGCCCGGCCGGGCCCGCCTGAGCGGGTTGCGACACATCCGTGGTTACACTGGCAGACCGTGATCAGCGTCAAGAATGTGACGATGCAGTACAAGGCATCGACCAGGCCCGCACTGCGGGATTTGTCCCTCGACGTCGACAAAGGCGATTTCACTTTCCTCATCGGGCCCTCCGGCTCGGGCAAGTCGACGTTCTTTCGTTTGCTCCTGAAAGAAGACAAGCCCACCACGGGTGATGTCTACGTCGGCGACTTCCACGTCAACAAGCTGCCCAGCCGCAAGGTGCCGAAGCTCCGGCAGTCCGTGGGATGTGTGTTCCAGGACTTCCGGCTGTTGCAGCAGAAGTCGGTGGCCGAGAACGTGGCGTTTGCCCTCGAGGTCATCGGAAAGCCGCGCAGCACCGTCGACAAGGTGGTGCCCGAGGTCCTCGACTACGTCGGACTGTCCGGCAAGGCCGACCGCATGCCATACGAGCTCTCCGGCGGTGAGATGCAGCGCGTGGCGATCGCCCGCGCCATCGCGAACCGGCCTCTGCTCCTGCTTGCCGACGAGCCGACCGGAAACCTCGATCCCGACACCAGTCGAGAGATCGTCGAGGTCCTCGACCGGGTGAACCGCCGTGGGACCACCGTCGTGATGGCAACCCACGACCGGGCGATCGTCGATTCGATGCGCCGCCGGGTCCTCGAGTTCAGCAACGGCCGCCTTGCCCGCGACGACGAGCACGGCGTGTACGGCCTCGGCGGCTGAGTAGCCCGTAGCCCGCCGCGGAGATGAAGCGCAGCGGTGCTCGACCCGTGTAATCAGTCAAGACGTCACTTTTTGCAGTCCCGACCGGGAGGACACCCCAACTCACATGCGTGCGAGTTTCATATTGAGCGAGGTCCTCAACGGACTGCGCCGCAATATCACCATGACCATGGCCATGATCATCACCACCGCCATCACCCTGGGCATGTTCGGTGCCGGTCTGATGGTGGTCCAGATGGCCGACAAGACCCAGGACATCTTTCTCGATCGGGTGGAGATGCAGATCTTCATCTCCGATCAGGTGACCGATGCCGATCCGAACTGCCAGAGCGCGCCGTGCCTGACGCTGCGGGAACAGATCGAGGCGGCCGACGGGGTCGACTCGGTGCAATACATCGACCGGGCCGCGGCATTCCGTGACGCCACGACCAAGACCTTCGCCAACAACCCGGACATCGCCGCGCTGGTCCGCGAGGACACGTTGCCCGCGTCGTTCAAGGTCCGCATGGCCGATCCGGACCAGTTCGGAGCCGTGCTCGACGAGTTCCGCGATGCCGAAGGCGTGGACAGCGTCCTGGACCAGCGAGAACTGGTGAGCCGGATCTTCAGCGTGCTCGACGGTGCCCGCAACGCCGCATTCACGATCGCCCTCGTCCAGGCGATCGCCGCGATCCTGTTGATCGCGAACACCGTGCAGGTGGCCGCCTACACCCGCCGAACCGAGGTGGGCATCATGCGGTTGGTGGGTGCCACCCGCTGGTACACCCAGCTGCCATTTCTGCTCGAGGCGGTGATCGCGACACTGGTGGGTTCGTTGCTGGCGATCGGCGGACTCTTCGGGGCGAAGGTGCTGTTCTTCGACAAGGCGCTCGAGGACCTGTACGGGGTCAACATTCTCGCCAAGATCGAGATCTCGGACGTGCTGTTCGTTGCGCCGTGGCTGGTCATCATCGGTGTGGTGATGTCGAGTCTGACCGCCTACGCGACGTTGCGGTTCTACGTCCGCGAATAAGGATGCGACACCCCCGCCTGCTGCTGTGTATTGTTGCGGGGCCATCGACGACGCCGCCAGGCGCCGATGTGATCGACGAACTGAGAGTAGGTGACGAGGATGAAGGAAAAGGGCCGCAAGGCAATTGCCACGAACCGTAAGGCGCGGCACAACTACGCCATCCTCGACACCTATGAAGCCGGTGTTGCACTGCTGGGCACCGAGGTGAAGAGCCTGCGCGAGGGAAAAGCCTCGTTGGTGGACGCGTTCGCGACTGTCGACAACGGTGAGGTCTGGCTCCGCGGACTGCACATCCCGGAATACGGCAACGGTTCCTGGACCAACCATGCACCGCGACGCAGTCGCAAATTGTTGTTGCATCGCAAGGAGATCGACGGCCTGGTCGGCAAGATCCGGGACGGAAACCTGACCCTGGTGCCGCTGTCGATGTACTTCAACGACGGCAAGGTGAAGGTCGAATTGGCGCTTGCGAGAGGCAAGCAGGCCCACGACAAGCGCCACGATCTGGCCAAACGCGACGCCGAACGCGAGGTCACCCGGGAGTTGGGCCGTCGCGTGAAGGGTATGCGCTGACCTACGGTCGAGGCCTCGGCCCTTCGCCCGATCTCAGTCCGGCACCGATTCGAACCCCGAGCACGTCTGTCGGTAGGGGATGTCGGGCAAGAGGTCTTTCCACTTGCTCTCGGTCATCCCGCCTGCCGTGGCCTGACAGAGCCCGGCGTCGGCCGTCACCTGATGGGTCCACCAGCGCAGCGCGCCGTTCTCACCAGCGCCTGCCAGATGTTTGCCGTCCGGGCTGAACGCGACTTTCCAGCGCACGGTGCCCGGCGGCGTCACCGTCCGGCCGATCGCGGTGGGATGGGTCATCTGGCGCAGGTCCCACATGCGCACGGTCTGGTCGTCGCTGCCCGTGGCGAGCATGGAGCCACTCGGGTCGAAGGTCACCGAACGCACTGTCGACTCGTGTCCGGTCACCTTCACCGGATTCGAATCAGGGGCGTCGAGATTCCAGAGCCGAACGGTCTGATCGTCGCTGCCGGTCGCCACCCACTGTGAGTCCGGACTGATCGCCACCGCGTTGATGGGCCCACTGTGCCCCGGGTAGACCTGCGACAGCGGGGCGCCCCTCTGCAGGTCCCACAGGTGCAGATTCTTGTCGCTGCTGGCGGCGGCCAGATAGCGCCCATCCGGTGAGAACGCCACATCATTGATCCAGCCCTGAGGCCCGGTCAGCGGCGCTCCCGCGGCGACCGGCTTGCGTCGGTCGGTCAGGTTCCAGATCTGCACGCTCTGATCATCGGAGGCGGTCGCCAACGACATCGAGTCAGGGGAGAAGGCCAGCCCGTGGGTATACCGCGCGCGGGAGTTCAGCGGCGCACCGAGCGGTCGCGGGGAGGCCGGGTCGGCGACATCCCACAGGCGTACCTGGCCGGTTCCCACACCGGTGTACGCCAACGTGCGTCCGTCCCCGGACAATGCGATGGTCTCGACCTCCTGCGGTCCGGCCGGGTCGACCAACAGGGCTATCGGGCGCGGGGCGGTGCCCTCGGTGGTGTCCCACATCCGCACCGTGCCATCGCGCGATCCCGTTGCCATCAATGACCCGGATGCGTTGAACGCCGGTTGCGCGACGCGGCCCGTGTGGCCGAGGACGGTTCCGGCAGGCAACGTCCAGAACCGGACGGCGCCGTCCTGGCCCCCGGTGATCAAGCGGCCGCCGGGACCGCCGAACGCGACCGTGGTCAGACCGCCACTGCTTCCGGTCAACGGCTGACCGAGAAGCACCGGACGGGCCGGGTCGGTCAGGCTCCAGACCTTGGCCGTGCCGTCCCAGCTGGCCGTTGCCAACAGTGAACCGTCGTGATTGAACTCGAGCGACCAGATCGCTGCGGTATGCGCTTCGGAGGGTGCGCCCATGGCCCTGGGTGCGGTTCGGTCGGACATCGACCACATCCGGATGGTCTGGTCGTCGCTCGCGGTTGCCAGCAGTGATCCGTCCGGGCTGAATCTGACCGCATGCACGGTGGCGTCGTACCCGGTCAGAGGCGCACCGAGCTGCTCGGGGGCGGACGGATCGCTGGTGTCCCACACGATTGCGGTCCGGTCGTCGCTGCCGGTGACGAGGGTCTTGCCGTCGGGGGAGAAGTCCAGGGTGCGAAGTGCATCGCTGTGCCCGGCCAGGACTTGCGTCTGGCCGGTCTCCAGATTCCACAGGCGGGCGGTGTGGTCGTCGCCTGCGGTGGCGATCCAGCGGGTGACGCCGTCGGCTTCGGGGCGCACGGCTATCTGATAGACGGCCCCGGTGTGTCCGGTCAGGGGCGTGCCCGCGCGTAGATGAGCATTGGCCGGGTCCGTGACGTCCCAGACCTGGACGAGGCCGTTGCCGTCGCCGGAGAACAGGGTGTCGCCGTCGGTGGAGTACTCGACGCTGGTGATCCACGACTGGTGTCCGGCCAGCGGCTGACCCATCGGGGTCGGCAGGCCGGTTCCCGACTCCTGCCACAGCCGGATGGTGCGGTCGTAGCTTGCCGTCGCGACCAGATTCCGGTTGTTGATGGCGACGTCGTACACGGCACCTTCGTGTCCGTCCACCACGCTTGCCAGCGCCGACGTCTGGGTTCCCATCAGCAAGGCGCTGGGCCGCGGGTCGTCGGGACGTTGCTCGGCGGCGGCCAGGGACAGGCGGGCCGAGACCGTGGGATCGACCGATTGTGTCAGCGCGGCCTGCGCCAGCAACGCGTTGAACTGGGCATCGGAGCGGTCGGCGTCGGCCTGGCGCTGCTGTTGCACCGCGACCAGCGCTGCCATTGCCGTCGTCAGCAGCAAGACCACCAGCAGCAAGACCAGGCCGCGGCGCAACCGGGAACCCCGGCGTGAGGATTCCCGGGCCGCATCGAGGAATTCGACGGTGATCGGTGAGATCGGACCGCGGGAGTCCTTCTGCCACCCGGTCGCCGATGCCAGGCGGGTGCCGCTGTAGAGCAGCGACCGGTCGTTGTCGCCCGCTCGCCATTCGCGGGCATCGGCATCAATACGCTGTCTGCGCAAGACGTCTTCGCGGTCGTCGTCGAGCCATTGCGACAGGCGCGGCCACGCCTCGATGACGGCCTCGTGGGCCAGGGTGGTCCCGCGTTCGTCGTGGACGACGATGCGGGCCTGACCGAGCGCGTCGAGGATCGCCGGGGCCTGCGGATGGCGGTTGCGCAGCTCGGCGGTCGGGACGTGGCGCCGGGTGCCGCGCCCGTCCTCTCCGATGTGGGCCATATGCAGCAGCAGGTCGCGGGCGACTTCGCGCTGGACGTCGGTGAACTGCGACCAGCGCTCTTCGGCGCTGAGCCTGATGGCGCCGTGGACGCCACCGGTCTCGCGGTATCCGGCGAGGGTGAGGACGTCGCCGGACCTGGCTTCCCAGGTGCGGTGCAGAGCGTGCGCCATCAGGGGGAGCACGCCTGGATCGGAGGGGACCGCGGTTGCACTCCGCGAGGTGACACCGAGGTCGGACAGGATGACGTCGACCAGTCCGTCCGCCACCGAGAGTCCCACCGCGCCCGCCGGACCGACGATGGCGGAAGTCAGATCTGCACGCGACATCCGGCCGAGCACCATCTGGTTGTGTACCAGCGAGTCGGTGAGGGCCGGGAGTTCGACACACTGCTGGTAGAAGTCAGAACGCACCGCGACGACGACGCCCGCGCAGTTGCCCGGTTCGCAGTGGTCGCTGTCGGGCAGTTCGGTCAGCATAGAGATGAACTTCGAGCGCTCAAGATCGTCGCAGTTGGTGAAGACCTCTTCGAACTGGTCGACGATCAGTACCCGCGGCGTGGCGGCACTCTCCGAACCCAATGCTTCGGTGAGTGCCTGTGTGGGTCGTGAGCCCGGGGTCATCGAGGTGACCGTGTAGTCCGCGCCGATCGCCACGGCAAAGCCGGCCTGCAGGAGCGAGGATTTACCCGAACCCGACGCTCCGACCACAAATGTCAGTCGTCGGGTTCCGAGGTTGGCGGTGAATCGCTCGACGAGTATCGAGGTCGCCTTGGCTCTGCCGAAATAGAAGTCCGTATCGGAATCCGACAGTGGTGTCAGCCCGGGGAACGGACAGACGTCCAGGCGCGTGGAAGCAGGCTTCTCGATCGGTTTCGACCGGGTTTCCTTGCCCTTTTCCGGGATGGCCGGTGAGGTCAATGCCTGGTTCCACAGGTTCTGCCATTCGACGATCGAGTAGAGCCCGCGCGACGGCGGTTCCGGGCGTCGTTTCCGGGCGGCGGCGATCAGAACGCGGAGTGTGGCCGCGAGCCCGTCGAACTTGGCGGGAACATTGCGGCCGGTTCGCCAATCCGACAGCCGTTGTGGGGAGACCGCACCGGCACGGGGTGAATCTCCGGTGAGCAGCGATGCGGAGGCGCGCGAGGCGAGGGTTTTGAGGGCCGGAGATCCGGCGGTCTCGTGCAGCAAACGAAAGCGTGCGGCGAACTCGAGGCGGGCGTCGCGGGTCGCGATGCTCGGTGTCACTTCGTCCAACCTCGGTTCTGCCGATCTGTAGGAGAGCTAAATGATTGTTGATTGTGCCAATTGTTTCCACAATCAAACGAGACGTAGGTCACATGGTTCCCCGGCGGTGCAGATTGCGGCCCGGTTTGTTCAGGATCCGGACCGGATAGGGATTCATGCCCTGTGAACAGTACCTTTCAGCTCCGGAGAGTTTCCACAGGAGTCATACAGGCGATTCACATGAAGGATTAGGGCTGCCTAACTAACGAAGAACTGGCCGTGGGTCCGGTCCGACTCTGAGTTGGGGGCAATGCACAAGTCCCACGCGCACAGTCCATATGGACGTGAGCCTCAACAGGAGCATTCGAACAATGACCCGAAAACGATCTAGGGCCGGGGGTGGTGCCACGATCCAGACGGATCGTCGGCATCGTCGATGGCGCCCGGTGGTGGCGATGATGTTCGCCTCTCTCGCGGCGACCATGACAATGGGTGTGGTGCCGGCGCTGGTTCAGTCGAACGTGTCGGCACGACCGATCAGCGACTGCCCGGACCTCCATGTGGTGGCGGTCCCGGGAACACTGGATTCGAGTAAGAGTCGGGATCCGCATGATCAAAGTGGCGTTCTCGCCCCGGTGATCGCGGATGCCGAGCGGGGTGCGCCCGAAGGGTCGATGCAGACGACCTACGTGCCGTATCCCGCAGACTTCGGCTACACGTCGGACGGCACTCCCTATGCACAATCAGTGGATGCCGGTGTGGCGGCGACGGAAGCGCAGATCGCCCAGATCGAAAAGCAATGTGGATCCGACACCGAGATTGCGATTGTCGGATACAGCCAGGGTGCGGAAATCGCCGATCGGGTAGCGGCCGATATCGGTGCAGGCAACGGACCCGTACCCGCATCGCAGGTGCGTGGTGTCTACCTGATCTCCGACCCCAACCGGGGTGCGGGTGCAGATCTGGTTCCGGGTGCGCCAGGATTGTCGGCGCCGTTGAACGGTGCGCGGACCGCTGCGTCGAGTTCGGACGCCGCACTCGGCGCCGGGATGGGATCGGGACGTGGTTCCGGGTTCGGTGAGCTGACCGGGCGCGTTGTGTCCCTGTGTATGACCGGCGATTTCGCCTGTGCGATCCCCGAGAATGCTCAGGTGGTCCGGATCGGTGCCAATGTGGCTGAACAGATCCACATCGACCCGACCGATCCAGGACAGATCACGATGGATCTGGGGTCAGTTGCACTGCGGTCGGCGTTGCTGACCGGACTCCACGTGGTGACAACACCGCATTGGATGTTGTCGTCGGAGACGTTGGGCGATGTGGTCGCCGCGACGACCGATCCGTACTACACCGTGCCGGACTACAAGGACCCGTTGGTTGTCTTGCAGTCCGTTTACGGTGTGGCGACATTTGCAACAGAGGTGTCGGACGCCTGGGAAGCGAAAGTGGCGCAAGAGTTGGTCCTTGGTGTCCACAACAACGTCGGGGTGCTGCTCATGGCGGCGCACCCGGAGTACTGGTACCCGGGAATCTCGCACACCAGCTACTTCAACGATCCTGACCAGAGCGGTCTCACCGGCACGAACTACGTGAGTTCGTGGCTTCGGGAGTCTGCGGTCAGCAGCGCACCGTCGGGAAGTGTCGAAGCTGTTTCGACTCCGGCGGAGGCAACATCGTCGACGATCGATCCGGTCGCCAACGGTGTGACCACCGGAGTTGCGGTTGCACAGGTGAACGCGGCAGTTGTTCGGCAACTGCCCAAGGTTGCCGACGCGCTCACCGACGAGGTCGACAACCTTGCTCGGGGCACCGCGGTCGAGACCCAGGTCACCGATGTGACCGGGGCAATCGATCAGAGTGCTGCCGTGGTGGACCAGGTGTTCGACGGTATTGACCGGACCGTTGCTCGGGCCGAGCAACGCCTCGACACGATCAAGCAGACGGTGACCGATACCGTCGCGCCGATCATCGAGAAGGTCCAACCTGTCATCGACACCGTCGAGAAGGTCGTCGACACCGTTGACAAGGTCACCGAGGTCGTGGACGCGGCGCAGCAGGGACCCGCTGGGCTTCTGCAGCTCGCCGATGCGACGTCGCACAGCGATACCGCCGACGCGGTGTCGCAGACCGGGACGGTTGTGGTCGACAACTGAAAGCAGAGATTGATCGAGGTAGTCGCTCGATGAACTCTTGAAAGAGGGCCTCATCCCCGCCGGCAGGTGGAGGTGAGGCCCTTTTCGTGTGGTCGGCCTGCCACGCCCGACGGTGTCGGCCGACAAAAGGAATGACAAGGGCGACAGGCTTGTTACAATGGTTTGTCCGGTCGCTGCCAGCGGCTGGATCCTACTGAAGATGCACCTCTAGGGGCTGAACGGTTTCGACTTGGTTTGTTGAGGTAGGGGAAGCGTGTCGGTGCAGGCTAGAGACCACCGTAAGCGTCGTAGCAACCAATTAAGCGCCGACAAAAATCAGCGCGACTACGCCCTCGCTGCCTAAGCGAAGGCTGGTCTGTCGGCCCGGGTGAGCTCTCGCCCCGGGTACCGGCATCATTCAGAGAGCTCACCACTGTGGTCGGTCGCGGACCACGGTGGGACATCCAACAGCGACTGGGATCGTCATCTCGGCTTGTTCGCGTGACCGAGAGATCCGAGTAGAGGCTTAGCGAACTGCACACGGAGAAGCCCTACTGACACGGCGAAGGACCCGGGTTCGATTCCCGGCAGCTCCACCGTCTCGCAGAAGCGGGGAGAGGACCAGAAAAGGTTCTCTCCCCGCTTTTGTGTTCAGGGCTCCGATCAACAGTGGATTGGACGATGATGACCCAGGTTCCGAACATCACACTCAACAACGGAAACACCATCCCGCAGCTCGGGTTCGGCGTGTTCCAGATCAAGCCGGAAGACACCGCCGACGCGGTGCGGACCGCACTCGAGGTCGGCTACCGCCACATCGACACCGCGGAGATGTACGGCAACGAGAAAGAGGTCGGCGAAGGGATCCGGGCGTCCGGGATCGCCCGTGACGAGATCTTCGTGACCAGCAAGCTCAACAACACGTTCCATGAGCCCGATGCGGCCCGCAAGGCCTTCGACACCACGCTCAAAGACCTCGGACTCGAGCAGATCGACCTGTTCCTGATCCACTGGCCGCTGCCGACCCAGTACGGCGGCGACTACGTGTCGACCTGGAAGACCCTCATCGAGTTCGCCAAGGACGGCCGCTCGAAGTCTGTTGGTGTCTCGAACTTCCAACCGGATCATCTCGACCGGTTGGCCGCCGAGACGTCGCTGGTGCCCGCGGTCAACCAGATCGAGGTGCATCCGTACTTCACCAACGAGGTCGCCCGGCAGTACGGCAAATATCACGGCATCGCGACCGAGGCGTGGTCGCCCATCGCCCAGGGCAAAGTTCTCGACGATCCGGTGATCACCGAGATCGCGAACAAGATCGGGAAGTCGACCGCACAGGTGGTCCTGCGCTGGCACATCCAGCGCGGCGACATCATCTTCCCGAAGTCGGTCACGGCAAAGCGCGTCGAAGAGAACTTCGCGATCTTCGATTTCGAACTCGACAACGACGCCATCAGTGCAATCACCGCACTCGACAAGGGTGAGGACGGCCGCAACGGCCCCAACCCCGACACCTTCGATTACATCGGCTGACCCATCGGCTGACCCCGCTCGCTGCGGAAATTCGCGCCGCTTACCTCGAAACGCGTCGGTTGCAACCGGCGCGTTTCGCTGTAGGTGGCGCGAATTCGCGGCTAGAGGAAGCTGCGGACGAATCGGACGGCCGTGGACTGCCAGGTCCAGACATGGTCGAGGAGGGCATGGCCGCCGCCCTCGATCGGCACATAGGTCGCATCCACGCCGCGTTCCTGCAGTTCGGCGATACCCTTGACGGTGCGGCTCGGATACGTTCGGATGTCCGCGGTTCCGTGTAGCGCAAGCACTTTCGCGTCGATGTTGATGTAGCGCCAATCGGCGTGCTGCCACCACGGTGCCAGCGCGAGTACTCCGGCCACCCGTTTGTCGGCGGCCAGTCGAGCGGCCACCCGGCCACCCATCGAATGCCCGACGACGATCACCGGGGCGTCGGGTGCGGCCTGCAGCAGACGGTCGAGTGCCTGCTGGGCCCTGGCCATGGGGCTGTTCTCGTCGCCGTTCCAGCCGTACACCTCGTACACGGCTTGGCGGACGGCCACATCCGGCAGCGCGGTGAGCGACAACGTGAACGGGTACATGCGCAACGCCGCAGGTTGTTTGCGGCTGTACGGCTCGTGGGACGAGTCGGTGCCGCCCGGCAGCACCAGGACCGACGCCTTCGGATTTCGGCCGGGGATCAGCACGTGCTCGGTGCGGGCGCGCCCGTCAGTCGATCGTTGATGAACGCCAACGCAAACGGCACACCCGTTGCGATGGTCGACCCGTGGTCGCCGGGCAGGATGAGCGTCTGCACCCGGGTGCCCTGGCCACACCACTTCGCGGCGGTGGCGAGAACCTGTGAGGTGGGGGTGAGTTGGTCGTCGGCGCCTTGATACAGCAGCACGGGGATCCGCGGCGCCTCGGGCGACACCTGCAAGCTGTTCTGGTTCAGGGCGGCGGTGCCTGCCGGGTCATCGGACAGGCGACCGCCGGTCACGACGTCGGAGATCCTGAGGTTGGCGCCGGCGTCGATGATCTGCTGCGTGCAGGAATTGCGGATCTGGTCGGCCAATGCCACACCCCGTCCGTTCAGTTGTCGGGACAGGGGGAGTTCTGCCGGGTATTCGCGTTCCAGGCCGACCGATGCGGCAAAACCCAGCCCGAACAGCGGGTTGGCGGTGATGCCGAGGGTTCGGGCGATGGAGTCGAGGTTGACCGGGGTCCCGCCGGCGGAGAGTCCGACGAGGTTCAGTTCGGGGGCGTAGGTCGGCGCCAGGGCCGCGGCGAACCCGCTGGCCATCGCGCCACCGGAATATCCGGCGAGCACCGCCGGGGTCCTGCCGACGCGGACTCGGGCGTCGGACTGCACCGCGCGGATGGAATCAAGAGTGATGGTGCCGCCGAGCCTCGCCGCACCGTACGCGCTGGTGGGACCCAGGTGGTCGGGCACGTTGACCGCAACACCCCGGGCCAGGGCCAGAGCGATCAGCGGTTGTTCTTGCAGCCCGCCGGAGAACAGCTGGTGCGACGGGGCGCATTGGAGGCCGAGGGAGTTGGTGAACGGCTGGTAGGAGAGCAGGTCGTGGCGACTGCCGCCGTCGGGGACGAGGATCGTCGTCACCGCGGCGATCGGGTCACCGGCGGAGTTGGTGGTCCGGAACTGGATCTTCTGGGCGGTGGACCCAGGGAACGGACTGCTCAGGTTCTGCACCTTGAGTACCTGTCCGTTGGCCGCCGAGTCCAGATTGCCGGGCGCGGCATAGAACGGGTCGCTGTTGGGGGCGGGCATGAAGGGTGCCGCGCCGGCCGGAGCCACGGAGAAGCCGACGACTGCCGTGGTGGTGAGTGCAACGGCGGCAAAGCTCCGCAGGATTCGCCGTCTCACCGGTTTCCGAACACGCACGATGCTCCCTCCGTCCCCCAACCGAGGTTTCGTCGGTTCCAGGTTCTACGGAGCGCGACATTTCTACGGTGGAGTGTAGCCCGCTCGTCGGGCCCCGAATGACGATCGGTGGCAGAATTCAGGACGTCCAGTCGAAGTCGCCAGGACGCAGCAGACGGTTCGCCGGCCCGCTGCAGCACAACCGGAAGGAAGACCAATGGCTCATCCGCGCGCGGGAACCGTGGCGTTGCCGGAAGATCTGATCGATGTGTCGGCTGTGATCGATGCCTACTATTCCGGCAAACCAGATCCTGAAAACCCTTTGCAGCAAGTGGTTTTCGGCACCTCCGGCCATCGAGGATCGAGTTTGGACAACGCGTTCAACGAAGATCACATCGTGGCGACCACGCAGGCCATCGTCGAGTACCGGGCCGGCGCCGGCATCACCGGACCACTGTTCATCGGCCGCGACACCCACGCCCTCTCACTCCCTGCCTGGCAGAGCGCGATCGAGGTCCTGGTTGCCGCCGGTGTCCGGGTCCTGGTCGACAGCCGAGACGGCTTCACTCCGACGCCCGCGGTGAGCCACGCGATCCTGACCCACAATCGGGGCAGTGGCCCGCAGGCCGACGGCATCGTCGTCACCCCGTCGCACAATCCGCCCCGTGACGGCGGCTTCAAATACAACCCACCCAACGGTGGCCCGGCGGACACCGACATCACCAGCGTGGTCGCCGCCCGCGCCAACGAGCTGCTCCGCAGCGGATTGTCCGGTGTGAAACGGATCCCCTTCGAGGCCGCCCAGAAATCGGAGTTCTTCGGGACCTACGACTACCTGGCCGCGTACGTCGACGACCTCGCGTCGGTGATCGACATGGCGGCCATCCGGAGCGCAGGTGTCCGGATCGGTGCCGACCCACTCGGCGGCGCCTCGGTCGGGTACTGGGGGGAGATCGGCCAACGCTACTCGCTGACGAACCTGACCGTGGTCAATCCCTCTGTGGATCCGGCATTTTCATTCATGACCCTCGACACCGACGGCAAGATCCGGATGGATTGCAGCTCACCGAACGCGATGGCCTCGCTGATCGGTGCGCGCGATCAGTACGACATCGCCACCGGTAACGATGCCGACTCCGACCGGCACGGCATCGTGACCCCGGACGGTGGGCTGATGAATCCGAATCACTTCCTGGCCGTTGCCATCGACTACCTGTTCACCCACCGCGGTGGGTGGTCGCCGAGTGCAGCGGTTGGCAAGACGCTGGTGTCATCATCGATGATCGACCGCGTCGTTGCCGGTATCGGACGGAACCTGATCGAGGTGCCGGTCGGATTCAAGTGGTTTGTGCCCGGACTCCTCGACGGCTCGGTCGGTTTCGGTGGTGAGGAGAGTGCCGGGGCATCGTTCCTGCGCACCGACGGCACCGTCTGGACCACCGACAAAGACGGCATCATCTTGGCCCTGCTGGCCTCGGAGATCCTTGCGGTGACCGGTAAGACGCCCTCGCAGCGTTACGCGGAATTGGCGCAGCAGCATGGTGGTTCGCCGTCCTATGCGCGCATCGATGCTCCGGCCGACCGGCAGCAGAAGGCCACGCTGGCGAAGCTGTCGGCGGATCAGGTCACCGCGACCGAACTCGCCGGTGAGCCGATCACCGCGATCCTCACCGAGGCGCCGGGTAACGGGGCAAAGATCGGTGGGTTGAAAGTGACCACCGAGAATGCCTGGTTCGCCGCGCGGCCCTCGGGTACCGAGGACGTCTACAAGATCTATGCCGAATCATTCAACGGGCCAGAGCATTTGGCGCAAGTGCAGGCGCAGGCGCAGGAACTTGTCGATGGTGTCCTTGGCTGAGCCGGTGCCCCCGGATCAGCCGGATGCCGGGACTCCGATCAGATAGCCGACGAGATAGGTTGCAGCGGCGGCGATCACGCCGAAGGCAAGTTGTCGCAGCGCACCTTTCCAGATCGGCTGATTGGTGAACTGTGCGGCAATTCCACCTGCCAGGAGCAGTCCGATCGCGCCGACCACGAGGGCGGCGGTCAGTGACTCGAACCCCAGCAGGTAGGTGATCAGCGGGACTACCGCACCGACCGAGAACATCGCGAACGACGAGACGGCCGCGACAATCGGCGACGGCTTTTCCTCAGGGTCGACGCCGAGCTCGTGGGTCAAGTGCAGATACACGGCCCGCTCGGTGTCTTCGTGGACCTCGGTTGCGGCGGCTTGTGCGGTGTGCTCGCTCATCCCCATGTCGACAAACGTCTCGATCAGTTCGTTCAGTTCGGCTTCGGGGTGTTTGGCGAGCTCGCGGCGTTCGACCGCGACTTCGGCGTCGATCTGTTCGTTCTGGGTGGTCACCGAGGTGTATTCACCCAGCGCCATCGAGAAGGCGCCTGCCGCAAGGCCGGACACACCGCTGAGGATGATCGTGTGGCCCGAGGCTCCGGCCGCACCGACGCCCGCGACCAGGCTGATGTTGGTGACCAGGCCGTCCATCGCACCGAACGTGGCGGCGCGCAGGCGTCCGCCTGCGACGTTGGCATGGGTGTGAGTGGCCTCGCTGCGCCCGGATTGGGGCGGATGGGGTGGCTCATGCGGAGGTATACGCGGCGACACCTCGCGATCGTACGCCGGGCCATCGGCGGATCTGCTCAGATTGTTCTCAGGCATCGCTCGATACCCTGGTAGGCGATGCGCGTGTGTCGCGCGATGACTTCAGTCGGTGTGAATCGGTTCGGTGAGGACAAAGTGAGCAACAAGAAGAAGCAGTCGGTGCCCAAGGTGTCGAGCGGTAAATACCAGCCCCGTGCACAGTCGAGCACCACGACGTACATCTTGGCCGGACTGGCCGTGGTGGTCATCGCCGCCGTGGTGATCGGCGGGATCATCTGGAACAGCAATCGCGACAGCGGAACTGCGGACGTCAATGCCCTGGCCACGAGTGCCACCTTCACCGCGGGCGAGGCGACGGCGCCGACAACCATCGATTTGTTCGAGGACTTCCAGTGCCCCGCCTGCCGCAATCTGGAGGAGTCGTCGGGTCCGGCGCTGACCGATGCGATCAACAGCGGCCAGCTGCAGGTCCGCTATCACATGCTGAATTTCCTGGACAAGCGATCCGGATCGGGTGACTACAGCTCGCGCGCCGCGGGTGCGATGAAGTGTGTGGCGGACGGTGAGGACCAGAACGTCCAGTTGGCCTTCCATTCGAAGCTCTTTCAGGAGCAGCCTGTCGAAGGTGACGTCGACCACGACAATCAGGCGTTGGCCGCTTACGCAAAGGACGTCGGCGCCAGTGAGGCAACGCAGCAGTGCATCGCAGACGGCGCTGAGGTGGCCGCTGCGCAGGCTTCTGCCAAGCAGTCGCAGGAAGAGCTGTCCGACGCACTCGGCGGCCAGGTGGGCACACCCAGCGTGCTCCGTGACGGCAAGCAGGTCACGGTCACCAGTGGACCGGAATGGGTCGAACAGCTGATCAGCTCCGACAACGGCTGAGCGGGTGAGGCCCGACCGGGTCCCGCCGACGAGCGGATTTGGTCGGGCTCACGCTGATGGTGTAATTTCGGTCGAGCAAGCAGAGCGGAGAAATTAACCGCAAAGCTTGCGAAAACCGAATACGGGGCTATGGCGCAGCTGGTAGCGCACCACACTGGCAGTGTGGGGGTCAGGGGTTCGAATCCCCTTAGCTCCACCGTTGAGGCAAGACCTACGATCCACCTACTCAAAGACGATTCGTCTGTAGGTGGATCGTTGTGTATGGGCAGGTTCTCGGCGAGAAGATCGCCGGCAGTCTGGGACCGGGTGACAACACCGGTCACCTCGTCGCGCGGGGTCGAGCGAACATTTGTGCGTTCACTCAATCGGATATCGCATTCTTGCAATACTGAGATGATGACTCGTCTGGCCGACGCCCGGGCGGCGTTGGCGTGCGAAGACTGGGTCGGTGCCCTGGCTCTGGTCGAGGGGGACGACTCGCCGGAAGCCGCTGAGCTCCTCGCGGTGGCGCATTATGGCAATGGTGAGTTCGAAGTCGCTGTGGCCGTGTGGGAATCGCTGTACGACCGGCAGCGGGCGGCGGGCGACCACGTGTCCGCTGCCTGGGCCGCAGCGAATGTCGCGCTCCACCTCTTGGTCGATACCGGGCTGATGGCCCCGGTCCGCGGATGGGTGGCACGTGCCGACCACGAACTCGGCGATGCGGCCGAGTTGCCGGCGCACGCGTTGCTCGCGATGGTCCGAACCTACGAGCGGTTCATGTGCGGTGACCCCGAAGGGGCCCGGCGGCAGGCGGGTCGTGCGATGGAACTCGGTGCGCAACTGGGTGTTCCGTCGGCAACTGTTCTGGGACAGGTCGCGACTGCACGCTTGATCATCAGCGACGGCAGAGTCGATGAGGGTCTCGCGGCGCTTGACGATGTGGCGCTACGGCTCATGTCCGGTGCCGTCGATCACTTCACCACTGGGATGCTCTACTGCGAGTTGGTGTGCGCCGCGCAGGGGTTGTTTGCCTACGATCGGGCACGCGAATGGACCGATGTCATGGAGCACTGGCGTCACGGGCATGCCTACGGTGGGCTCCATGGCCGGTGTCGTGTGCACCGCGCCGAACTCCTGCGCGTCAGTGGGCCGGGACCTGCGGCAGAGCTCGAGGCCATGACCGCCTGTGACGAGTTGCGGCCATGGATGCGCCGTGAGTTCGGCTGGCCCCTGGTGGAACTCGGCAATATTCGGCTCCGACTGGGCGATCTCGACGGTGCGGAGGACGCGTTCATGCAAGCGCACCGACGGGCTTGGCCGTCACTTCCAGGCATCGCTCTGTTGCGGATGGAACAGGGTGACCTGGCCACCGCGGCGAGGCTGATCGCCGACGCGGTCAGCAACCCGCCCGACCTGCCGTGGAAGGAACGTCCACCGTTCGGCGACCTGCGCCTGGTGCCACTACTCGACGCTCAGTCAGAGATCGCTGCCAGATGTGGCGACGCCGCGGCCGCCCGTGACGCCGCGGCGGATCTTCGCGGCATCGCAGCGCGATTCGCCAGTCCTGGCCTCGCGGCAGTCGCTGCTGTGGCCACTGCGCGGGCACATCTGCTGGCCGGCGACCCGGCGTCGGCCAGCACTGAGGCGACTTCGGCGGTGGTGCAATGGTGTGAGTTGGATGCGTCGTATGAGGCGGCCTCTGCCCGGGTGGTGCTGGGCTCTGCGTACGCCGCGGCCGGCAACTCTGCGCGGAGTCGTCTGGACTGGCAGGCCGCACATGACGAGTTCATCTCGTTCGGCGCAGTACGCCGCGCCGCGGAGGTCGCCGCGCTCCTCGCCGACACAACTGCATCCCCGCTGCAGCCGACGTCGCTTGTCGCTTCGATGGCGCGGACGGGCGACCAGTGGCACTTCACCTTTCGCGCGATCGAGATCGTGCTGGCCGACCTCAAAGGTCTGCAGTACCTCGCAGTGCTGCTCGCCCGGCCGGGACACGAGGTGAAGGCACTCGACCTGTGCGGCGGACATGAGGTCGCCGACCCGATCCCGACGATTGATGAGCAGTCGCGCGCGGCGTATCGACGCAGACTCCACGAAGTGGATGAGGACATAGCGGAAGCGCAGGGCAACAACGACATCGCCCGTGCCGATCTCGCGAGCCGTGATCGCGAGTTCCTGCTCTCCGAACTCAGAGGTGCCGTTGGTCTCGGTGGCCGACTACGCGGCACCGGAGGTGCCGCCGAGCGTGCGCGGACCAGCGTCACCCGATCGCTGCGCTATGCGCTCGACCGACTCGCCGAGCACGATCAGGTGCTCGGGGAGCATCTCAAGCGAACCGTCCGGACGGGGAGCTGCTGCAGTTACGCTCCCGACCCGGTGGTCCCGATCACCTGGACCGTGACTCGCTGAACGGGTTGCGGGCTACGGCGTTGCACCCGTGAGCTTGGTGAGCATGTGGTCCATCACCGCACCGTGCTCGACCTGGGGACTGAACATCACCAGCTCGGTGTCCGTGACGACCCGAACGGAGTGCCCGGCCGGCCAGTGGTAGAGATCACCGCCGACACAGGTCTCGCTGGTGTTGTCGGTGAAGCTGACGACCAGCTCGCCCGAGATGATGTAGCCCCAGTGCGGGGCATGGCAGGCGTCGTTGTCCAGACCGTGCAACAGTGGCGCGATGTCGGTCCCGGCGCCGAGGCTGAAGTACTCCGCGCCGATTGCGCCGGACGTCGCTGTACCGAAGTCGGGCAACTGGCGGGCCCTGGCTCCGGGGACGTCGATCTTGACCGGGATGTCGTTTTTGGCGATGTGCATGGCGATGCTCCTGACCGTGTGGTTGATCCCTTTCACTCAGAAGGCGTGACAAGGCGTTGTCACAATGCGACAGTCCGATCGCATTTTTTGTTGTGGGCTGGGTGGTGGGCTCAGGCGGTCAGTACCACTTTCAGTGCTTTCGTCTCCGCGGCCCGGCCGAAGATGTCGTAAGCCTCGAGGATGTCGTTCAGTGCGAACGTGTGGGAGACAAACGGTGTCGCATCGAGCTTCTTCGAGGCGACCATCTTCAACAGTGTGTCGGTGGTGTTGGTGTTGACCAACCCCATCGAGATGGCGATATTCGAAATCCACAGGGTGTCGAGCGGGAGGTTCACCCCGGTGCCGTGCACGCCGACGTTGGCGACGGTGCCTGCCGGGCGCACGATGTCGAGGCACATCGTGAAGGTGGCAGGGATACCGACGGCTTCGATCGCGACGTCGACCCCGAGTCCGTCTGTGAGCGCGACGACCTGTTCTTTCCAGTCCCCGTCCGACGACACCACCCCGTCGGTTGCCCCGAACTTCTTCGCCTCGGCAACGCGATTGGCATCGAGGTCGATTGCGATGATCCGGGAGGGACCGTAGAGGCCTGCGGTGAGCATTGCAGCCAGGCCGACCGGGCCGGCGCCGACCACGGCCACCACGTCGCCGGGCTTCACCCGGCCGTACTGCACGCCGATCTCGTGGCCGGTGGGCAGGATGTCCGACAACAGCACGCCTTCGGCGGCGCTGACGCCGTCGGGCAGCTTGTATACCGAGGTCTCGGCGAACGGCACCCGGACGTATTCGGCCTGCGTTCCGTCGATGAGATGCCCGAAGATCCAGCCGATCCCCGGCGCCCCCTCGTCGGCCTGGCAGTGGGAGTACACGCCGTTCTTGCAGAAGCTGCACCGTCCGCAGGCGCTCACGCACGACAGGATGACGTGGTCGCCCACGTTCAGTGTGGTCACCGCGTCGCCGATCTCGGTGATGGTGCCCACGCCTTCATGGCCGAGAATGCGTCCCTCGACGACCGCCGGCACGTCGCCCTTGAGAATGTGGAGGTCCGTGCCGCAAATCGTGGTCGTATCGATTTTCACGATGACATCGGTTGGGTGTTTGATTGTCGGGTTCGGGACGTCGTCCCACGATTTCTTGCCGGGTCCGTGATACACAAGCGCCTTCATCAGTGCCTCCTATGCGGTATCCGGTCCTCCCGTTGAGGGCTGGACACCCTTCATTGTTCGTCGGCAAAGGTGTCGTTCGCAGGGCCTTGGGAACTCTGGCAACCCGACCGGTCAGGGAAACTCGGGCGTACCTACATCGTCGAATCGAGTTGGGCGACGATCAGCCGGGCCATGTTCGACGATCCCAACGGTGTCGGGTGCCGGACCTGGGTCGCTGATCGGGGTGCGTTCCCTTCGAACCATCTCTTCGCCCCGGTGCACACGTCATGACCGACCGCTGCCGCCACGATGTCGACATGGGTCGCGGCGGCCCTCTGCGCGGCCGACGACAACACACCGTCGAATCGCTCGAAGAACCTGCCGACGAACGTCGAATCGGCGGCCGAGATGTTCGCCTGCGGCACGCACCCCCGCGGTCCGAAGTATCCGAAATAGCCGCCATGGCCAACGACGACAACGCGAGCCTTCGGCGACCGGCGGCTGATCTCGGTCAGTACTGCATCGAGCTTGGCCGGCAGTGCCGCAAGTTTCGTGTCGATCGCCGCGCCGACAGCGGCGCTCGTGCGGCAGCGTGCGTCTGCAATGGGCAACGACGGGAAACAGGATGAGATCAACCCCCACCAGTCGATGTCGTTGCCCCCGATCGACAGCGTGACGAGTTTCGTGGTCTTCGACAGCGCATCGACTTGCGGCGGCAGCGGCCGAACCGCGAGCATCTGCTGCCCTTCGAGGACGTTGGCGGAGGTGGCGCCGACGCAGGCCACCGAGCGGTAAGTGAGGCCCATCACGGCGGCCACCTTCACCGGATATGCATCTGCGGTCCGGCCGCAATGGTCGCCGATCAGAACCGACATCCACGTCGGCGCGGCGGCCCGCGAGTCGCCGAGCGCCACGTAGTCGGGCCCTCGGGCATCGGCGGTTGCCACCCCCGTGCCGGCGACCATGAGCAACGTTGCGAGTACTACAACCAGGATCTTCACCGGCGGAGCGTATGGGCGGCCGATCTCGGTGAGAGCGCAAATCACCAGCGCTCATATGAACGCGTGAGTGTTGATTTCGGGCCCGCGTCTCGGCGCCGTCACCCCGGGTGCATTTCGGACACTCGCGCTCAATTCAGGCGCTGGAGTTGAGTTCAGTTCGATGAGATTGGCCAACCGTACCGACGTCGAGAGTGGGCGCCGTACCGACGTCGAGAAGATCCGTTCGATGGTCGATCATGTGGTCGCTACCGGTTCGAAGGCGGTGTCACCCCCGCGGCGGCTGAGTCACGCCATCGCCGAGAGCTACCGGGTGGGCGCTGAATCTGATCTGGCCGGCAGGGAAACCTCGCGTTTGGTGAATCAGGGTGTGTTGGCACCTTCGCCGGACGAGTGGACGTCGGACGCGTTCACCCGCACCCAGGTGGGGTGTTTGGCGGCGCGATTGTCGCCAGAGGACCGGCCGCGCAGCCGTCTGATCGCCCACGGCGCCAGGTGGGAGCGGACGAAGCGCATGTTCTCGATGACCCGTCGCTTGTCGGCGTCGGTGGGTCGGTCGGGGATCGGGATCGTGTGGACACCGAGCGCGCGAAGGATGTGGGCGGCGACCCGTTGATGTCCGATCGGGTTCAGGTGCAGACGATCGTCGGACCAATAGACCGCGCGGCGGATCTCGCTGTCGTGGAACATGTCCACAAACGTGATGCCTTCTGCGTGGGCAAGGGCGGCGACCTCGGTGGTGAGGTACTCGCCGCGACCGCGGATCTTCTCGCGCATCGGCAGCCCATCGGACGGGTCGGCGCCGGCGAGCAGGACGACCTCGATCCCGGCATCGCGGCACCGCCGCACTGCGGTGCGGGTCAGTTCGATGAGGCCGGGGAGGTCGCTGCCGCGGCGCAGCATGTCGTTGCCGCCACCGTTGAACGTGAGCAGCGTCGGCAGCGGGTTCATCGACAGCGCCGCGTCGATCTGGTCGGTGGCAATGGGCGCGAGCAGGCGACCTCTGATAGCGAGATTCGCGTAGTCGACGCTGCCGTGTTCCGCGGCAAGACCCGCTGCGACGAGATCTGCCCACCCGCGCGGGTTGACGCCGTCGGGTTCGTCGCCGACTCCCTCGGTGAAACTGTCTCCGACTGCAACGTAACGCATTGTGCTCCTGTAACTCTCGACTTCCCGGTGGGTCACCGGATTGACATCTGTGCCCGATCGCCCGTCAGAACCAGTCCGGCCGGGCATCGAGGGTGGTGCGGTCGAGCGCGGCGACCAGCGACAGCTGCGCGGCGGTCTTGGGCAGCTCGTAGCGGAAGAAGTATTGGGCCGCAGCGCGTTTGCCGTCGTAGAAGTCGCCGGCCTTGGTATCGACCGCGAGTAGCTGTTCGAGCCACATCCAGGCGATGACGATGTGACCGGCGGCCTCGAGGTAGGCGGTTGCGTTGGCCAGCGCGAGTGCCGGATCGCCCGACGACCAGACGGTTGTGGTTGTGGTGACCAGCTGGTCAAGGGCGGTTCGAAGGTCTGCCGCGTACACGGCGGCGGCATCGTTGTCGGTGGCACGGCTGATGGTCTCGCCGATGGTCTCGGCGAGCTGGGTGAGTCCGGCGCCACCTTGCATGACGACCTTGCGGCCGAGGAGGTCGAGCCCGTGGATGCCGTGCGCACCTTCGTGGATCGGGTTCAGCCGGTTGTCGCGGTAGTACTGCTCGACGTCGAATTCTTTGGTGTAGCCGTAGCCGCCGAGGACCTGGATTGCCAGGCTGTTCGCCTCCAGGCACCACTGGGACGGCCAGCTCTTCGCGATCGGGGTCAGGACGTCGAGAAGAAGGCCGGCGCGATCCCGGTCGTCGCCGGTGCTGGTGGTCTGCTCGTCGACCAGTTTGCTGCAGTACAGGCCAAGCGCGAGAGCGCCTTCGACATAAGACTTTTGGGCCAGCAACATCCGCTTGACGTCGGCGTGCTCGATGATCGGGACGGGCCGCGACGCCGGATCCTTCTGGTCGACCGGTCGGCCCTGTGCGCGCACCTTGGCGTATTCGAGCGAGGCGAGATAGCCGGCGTAACCCAGTGAGGTGGCGAGGAAGCCGACCCCGATCCGGGCCTCGTTCATCATTTTGAACATATACGACAGGCCGCGGTGCTCCGCGCCGACGAGATAGCCCACCGCGCCCGATTCCGGTCCGGGAGAGTGGGTTCCGTCGCCGAAGTTCAGCAGGGCATTCGTGGTCGCGCGGTTGCCCATCTTGTGGTTGAGGCCGACGAGCGCAACGTCGTTGCGGCTGCCATCGGCCAAGTATTTGGGCACGATGAACAGGGAGATCCCCTTGACCCCTTGGCCACCGCCGGGCGCTTTGGCAAGAACCAGGTGGACGATGTTCTCGGACAATTCGTGATCGCCTGCCGAGATCCACATCTTGGTCCCGGTGATCCGGTAGGAGCCGTCGGACATCGGTTCGGCCTTGGTCGTGATGTCGGCGAGCGACGATCCGGCCTGCGGCTCGGACAGGCACATCGTGCCGAAGAATCGGCCTTCGACCATGGGTCGCACCCAGGTGTCGATCTGGTCGGGGGAGCCGTATTCGGCGATGAGGTTCGCGTTGCCGACGGTGAGGAACGTGTACGACGACATCGCTGCGTTGGCGGCCTGGAACCACGCCATCGCCGCCCTGTTGACAACAGTGGGCAGCTGCATGCCGCCCAGCGATTCATCGAACGAGCCCGTCAGCAGTCCGGCCTTGACGAACTCGTCGATGCCGGCCCCGATCCCGTCGGGGAGCACGACCTTGCCGTCGTCCCCGATGAACGGTTCGTTCTGGTCGCCGAGTTTGTTGACCGGGGCAAAGCGCTTGGTGGCGAGGTTTTCGCTGAGTTCGAGGATTGCGTCGAAGGTCTCCCGGGAATGCTCTGCGAACCGGTCACGGTTTGTCAGCTTCTCGACATCGAGCCATTCGTAGAGCATGAACTCGACGTCGCGACGGGACAGTGGGGCGGCCATGGGACTCCTTCAAACCAAGCGATCGCTTATTTACTAAGCGTTCGCTTATGATGCCCTCGACGGTGCGATCGGGTCAACCGGGCACGATCGGGGGAGCGAGGTCGCCAGATGGCTGTGACGAACACACGCGGCTCGGCTGCGGCGGAACGGATCCGTCAGGCGGCCATCGCCTCGTTCGCCGAGCTGGGCTACGCCGGCACGTCGACCCGTGAGATCGCCAAGCGCCTCGGCATGAGTCCTGCGGCGATGTACCCGCACTTCGGGTCGAAAGAAGAACTGCTGTACGCGATCTCGCTGGAGGGGCACCGCGGTGTGCTGGCCGCGTTGCGCGCGGTTGACGAGCCTGTTTTGTCTGACAGTGATCGGCTCCGGGCTGTGGTGGGCGAGTTCGCGCGATGGCAGGCCGAGCACCACGAACTGGCGAAGGTGGTGCAGTACGAACTGCACGAACTCACTCGCGAGCACTATCTGACGATCACTGCCATCCGCCGCGACACCTCGGAGGTACTCGCGGCGATCGTGCGCCGCGGTGTCGACTCGGGGGAGTTCACCGTCGCTGCTGCCGGCGATGCGGTCCTGGCGTTGTCGTCGTTGTGTGTCGATGTGTGCCGATGGTTCCCGACCCGGAGTCATCGCGATCCGGTGGCGCTGGGTGAGGCGTACGGCGATCTGGCTGTGCGGATGGTGCGTTAGGCGCTGTGGTCGTTCATGGTTTATCTACCTCCAATATTGGTGCTTCGCAACGCTTTTGAGTGCTTCGATAGGAATCGCGAAGGTTGTCGATACTCGTTCGATACTGGTGCCGAACCGGTTTCGTATCGTTGTCTGTAGCGTGTGGAGACCGTAGGATCAAGGCCGTGCCAGAAACCTCGTACGCGCCCTGCGGCGATCTGAGTCTGGCTTACCAGGTGTTCGGCGATGGACCCGTCGACCTCGTCTTTGTCGGGCCTTTCGTCAGCCATATCGAGCTGTTCTGGACTCTGCCCGAATTCAAGGCCTTCTTCGACCAACTCGCCACGTTCTGTCGCGTCCTACTGTTTGACAAGGCAGGGGTTGGGCTGTCGGATCCGGTGGCGAAAGTTCGTACATTGGATGATCGGGTGACGGAGATCGAGGCCGTCATGGACGCCGCCGGCTTCGGAAAGGCCGCCGTATTCGGTATGAGCGAGGGAGGCACGGCCTCCATCCTGTTCGCGGCAAAACGGCCAGAGCGAACACGGGCGTTGATCCTCTACGGCGCTTACCCGTTCATGGCAACCGGTTGGGACGACCTCGATCGAGATCCGGCGGAGGTGCGGAAGCGCTTCGTTGTCGACGCCGGTGAGGATTTATCCGGGACCGGTGCGGACTACCTTCCGTCGACCGAGCAGATCGTCCGCCTTCAAAAAATGGGACGCGCGACCCGCTCGGAGTGGGGCACCGGTGCGGCAGCCAAGTGCATGTTCCCGTCAGTCCGGTCGATACGCCAGCTCGCAATGTTCGAGCGGATGAGCGCAAGCCCCGGGATGGTGCGGGCAACGGCCGAAGCGGCTTTCCGGATCGATATCCGCACCATCCTGCCGACGATCACCGTGCCTTCCTTGGTCATTCATGCGCGCGAGGACTGTATGCCGGTGCAATGCGGCCGCTATCTCGCCGACCACATCCCGCAGGCGCGGTGGCTCGAAGTCGACGGCATGGACCACGCGCCCTGGATCACCGGTCCCGACAGGATCTTGGCCGCGATCGAGGAGTTCCTCACCGGTAGCCATGCCGCGCCTGCTCAATCCCATCGCGCGCTGCGCACCGTGTTGTTCACCGACATGGTTGCCTCGACCCGACACGCTGCGGCAGCGGGTGACGAGCGGTGGCGGGCGGTGCTGGCGCGCTTTGGTGAGATCACCGCCGCGGTCACCCAACGTTTCGGCGGCACGCTGGTCAAGAACACCGGCGACGGGCACCTCGCCACGTTCGACGGTCCAACGCAGGCAATTCGGTGTGCCGAGGCATTGCGTTCTGACGCCGAGACGCTGGGCATCGAGATCCGCGCGGGAATCCACACCGGCGAGTGCGAACTGCTCGACAACGACATCGGGGGACTCGCCGTACACATCGCGGCGCGGATCCTCGGCCAGGCCGGTGCCGGGGACATCCTCGTCTCGGGCACCGTCCGCGACCTGGTCGTCGGCTCGGGCACAGGCTTCGAGGACCGCGGCAGCGTCGAGTTGCGTGGCGTGCCCGGCATGTGGCAACTCCTGGCGGTCGATCGGCATGATGCGCGGAAGAGATCGGCCGAGGCCGCACTCGCGTCCGCCTCGACCCCCGGCCCTCGTCTCGCGATGCGCCGAACGGACCTGGCCGTGGGGATGATGGCGAGGCGGACACCGTGGATCCTTCGTGGGATGGCCCGCCTCGCCCCGACCACCCGTCGCAGCTGAACGCTTCCGAAGTCAGCGCGGTCGCAGGGATTCGCACACCGAGAAGTAGCGCAACGGCGCGGCCGTTGTTGCGGCCGGCGGGGCGGCATTTCGACATCCGATGGGCGGAGTGGTCGGGGAGGTACTTGACAAGCCGGTGTGATTGGTCGCACAGTGTGAGTACGCAATGCGATCCAGACGTACGCAATGCGTACACACAAAGTCTGCGACCTGGGAGACCCTCATGACAACCACCGATTTCAACAGCCCGTCCGCGGTCGGTTCCGGCACCGCCGCCACCGACAAGTTCAAGAACGAGCGGGTCAGTGCCGACACCTCACCCGAGCGGGTTGCCGCGATCGCCAAGGATGCGCTGTCGGCCCTGCACAAAGTCATCCTCGACCACAACGTCACCTATCCCGAGTACCGCGTGCTCAAGCAATGGCTGATCGATGTCGGTGAGGGCGGCGAATGGCCCCTGTTCCTCGACGTCTTCATCGAGCACGCCGTCGAGGAGGTGCTGGCCCGCAGCCGCAAGGGCACCAAGGGCAGCATCGAGGGTCCCTACTACGTCGCGGATGCTCCGGAACTGCCCTCGGTCTGCACCCTGCCGATGCGTGATGTGGACCGCGAGCAGACGCTCCTGGTGTTCGGCGGTCAGGTCACCGATCTCGATGGCAAGGGCATCGACGGCGCGATCATCGAACTCTGGCACGCCGACGCAGACGGCTACTATTCGCAGTTCGCCGATCACCTGCCGCAGTGGAATCTGCGCGGCAAGATCATCACCGACGCCGAAGGACGCTACGAGATCACCACGATTCAGCCTGCGCCGTACCAGATTCCGACCGATGGGCCGACCGGTGCATTCGTCCTGGCCCAGAATGGTCACCCGTGGCGTCCGGCGCACCTGCACCTGATCGTCTCGGCCCCGGGCAAAGAGTCCGTCACCACCCAGCTCTACTTCGACGGCGGAGAATGGATCGACAGCGACGTCGCATCGGCCACCAAGCCCGAGTTGATCCTGTCGCCGACCCTCGGTGACGACGGCAAGAACCACGTCGACTACGACTTTGCGCTCGATCCGGCGGGAAAGTAGCGCCCAGTGCCTGATCTGAAGATTGTCGAGGTCGCAACCCGGATCATCGACGTCCCCCTGGTCCGCAGTCACAAATTCGCGACCACCTCGATGGACGCCCAGCCGATCCTGCTGGTGTCGATCAAGACCGACGGCGGTGTGGTCGGCCACGGCGAAGGTGTTGTCCCGGGCGGTCCGTGGTGGGGCGGTGAATCGGTCGAGACCATGCAGGTCATCGTCGAGAAGTACATCACCCCGATTCTGTTGGGCCGCACCGTCGATGACCTGACCAAGATCATGCTCGACATCGAGCGGGTGGTGGCGAATGCACGGTTCGCCAAAGCCTCGGTCGAGATCGCGTTGCACGATGCATGGGCGCGGTGTCTCGGGGTTCCGGTCCACACACTGCTCGGCGGTGCCTTCCGCAACAGTGTCGACGTGACGTGGGCGCTCGGTGCCGCGCCCGTCACCGAGATCGTCGAGGAGGCCACGGAAAAGCTCGACACCCGAATGCATTTCAGCTTCAAGTTGAAAATGGGCGCACTCGAACCCGAGGTCGACGCCCGGCGGATCCTCGACATCGTCGACGGGCTCGGCGGGCGAGCCGGCGTGCGCGTCGACGTGAACGCTCGCTGGGATCGGTTCACCGCCTTGAAGTATCTGCCGCGCCTGGCCGACGGCGGTGTCGAACTCATCGAGCAGCCGACGCCGGGGGAGCAGATCGACGTGCTCGCCGAACTGAATCATCTTCTGCCGATACCGATCATGGCCGACGAGAGCGTCAGTACGCCGCATGACGCACTCGAAGTGGTCCGGCTCGGTGCCGCCGACGTCATCGCCATCAAGACCACCAAGTGTGGAGGCCTGGCGCGCAGCCGCGAAATCGCTGCCATCGCCAAGGCTGCCGGCATCGCCTGCCACGGGGCGACGTCAATCGAAGGACCGATCGGAACCGCGGCATCGATCCACTTCGCCTGCAGTGAGCCAGGCATCAACTTCGGGACCGAACTTTTCGGGCCGTTGCTCTTCGCCGTTGACATCCTGCAGGAACCGTTGCGATACGGCGACGGCCAGGTCCGGTTGCCGGAGGGCCCGGGGCTCGGTGTGGAACTCGATATGGACATGGTCGAGAAATTGACCCGGGACTGATCAGCAAGAATCCGAAAGGTACACAGCAATGGCACTTTTCCATGTACGCATGGACGTCGACATCCCCCGCGACCTCGATCCCGAGGTCAGGGAGCAGACACTCGCCAAAGAGAAGGCGTACTCGCAGGATCTGCAGCGTCAGGGCAAGTGGATACACATCTGGCGGATCGCCGG
Source organism: Williamsia sp. Y721 (assembly GCF_059683565.1). NCBI lineage: Bacteria > Bacillati > Actinomycetota > Actinomycetes > Mycobacteriales > Nocardiaceae > Williamsia > Williamsia sp. Y721. The sequence continues at coordinate 961,171 of NZ_JCASNH010000001.1, forward strand.
AAAGTACAGCAACGTCAGCATCTTTGACGTCGAGACCCCGGACGAACTCCACGACCTGCTGTGGAACCTCCCGCTGTTCCCATACATGACCGTCGACGTCACGGCACTCGCCAAACATCCGTCGTCGATCAAATAAACTGCGCCACAAACCCACCCATTCCAGCCATTTCCACACGTTGCAACGTGTGGAAATGGCTGGAATGGGTGGATTTGTTCGTCAGATGACGTCGGCGATGGTGAGTATCTTGCGGATCCGGGCCCGCAGCTGCTCAGGGTTCCGGAAGTCATCCCACACCCACCGGATGACCAGCAGGCCTTCCTCCCGTAGCCGGTCCTCGCGGCGCTTCTCCCTGATCACCGCATCCGCCACCGATTCGCCGGGGCGTCTGTGTTTCTCGTACTTGACACGCCCGTCGAACTCTCCGACCACCTTTCCGTCCCAGTCGAAGTCGACGCGGGCGACCAACCGTCCCTCGGCGTCTCGATACTCGGTCTGCAGAGCTGGAACCGGTATCTCACACCACTCGATCATCAGTGCCCGACTCAGGGATTCGCCCACCGACTCGGCATCCCCATCCGCAACCTCGAGCGAGCGCCGAAGTGTCGCGATCCCTGTCGTCTTCCCCGCTCGGTCGGCTATCGACCGCAACTCGGCATGGGAGACACCAAGGCGTAATGCGTGATCAAGGACGACTACCGCCTGGGCAAAGGTGCCCTGGCGAGCTATGTCGCAGGCAGTCAGTGCAAGCTTGGTCAGGAGCACGCCGTCGACCACTGTGACGTCCGAGAGTGTCAGCGGTCCTTCGTGGAGGTGCAGTTGCCGCGTGCGGCGTCCACCCGCCTTCACATAGAAGTGAACACGATCTTGTTCAGGTGCAAGCACGTTCAACCTGTGAATCGCCGCCGCGGAGGTGTGGCTCACCACGCGCTCCTTCGACCGTCCGGCAATTGCGATGACGAGTTGGCGATACTTCTCGTCATACGACGAGTTCGCCGCGTCGGTAGCGATGGTTGTCGGGCGGTAAACACCGCGGGTGATGCGCTCCAGTGAGCCATGCCGGTGTGCGCGCCGAAGTTCGGGATCGCCACGATCTCCGGTACGGACCTGATCGCTGCGTCGGATCAAGCCGTCCGGGCTGGGTGTGAAGTCCATGTGTGGATCTTCGGCAACGGCGACAGTGCGACGCACGCCGAGAATCGTCTTAGCGCAGCGTCTGTGGATGGATGAGCGAACTGTGGACCACCCACAAACCCACCCGCTCCAGTCATTTCCACACGTTGCAACGTGTGGAAATGACTGGAGCGGGTGGGTTTGTGGGTGCAGAGGTCAGGCGGGGACGTCGGCGTCGACGAGAATGGTCGTGCCGGTTTTTGCCTGGAGTTCGTCGTAGGTCACGTCCGGAGCGAGTTCGACCAGGCGCAAACCGGCGGGGGTGACGTCCAGGACCGCGAGATCGGTGATGATCCTTTGGACGCAGGCTTTTCCGGTCAGGGGTAGGTCGCAGGTGTCGAGGATCTTCGGGGCACCTTTGCGCGTGAGGTGGTCCATCATCACGATGACCTTGCGGGCTCCGTGGACCAGATCCATCGCGCCGCCCATGCCTTTGACCATCTGTCCGGGGACCATCCAGTTCGCCAGATCGCCACCGGCGCTGACCTGCATGGCGCCGAGGACCGCGACATCGACGTGTCCGCCGCGGATCATCGCGAACGAATCGGCCGAGTCGAAGTAGGAGGCGCCGGGGTTCACGGTGATGGTCTCTTTGCCTGCGTTGATCAGTTCGGGGTCGACCTCTTCTTCGGTGGGATACGGTCCGACGCCGAGAACCCCGTTTTCTGAATGCAATTCGACGGAGATGTCCGGCGGGAGATAGCTCGGGACGAGGGTGGGCATACCGATGCCGAGATTGACGTATTGACCGTCTTCGAGTTCAGCGGCCACGCGGGCGGCCATCTGTGGGCGTGTCCAGCTCATGCTCGTACCGTCCTGTTCTCTATGCCCACCTCGACCTTGCCGACGTGCACCACGCGTTGGACGTGGATACCCGGGACATGTACCTGATCTGGGTCGATGTCCCCGGGCTCGACAAGCTCTTCGACCTGGGCGATGGTGATTCGCCCGGCGGTCGCGGCAGGCGGATTGAAGTTGCGTGCGCTGCGACGGAAGACGAGATTGCCGTGGCGATCGCCCTTCCATGCGTGCACAAGTGCGTAGTCGGTGACGATGCCCCGCTCGAGGACGTAGGTTTCACCGTCGAAGACGCGGGTTTCCTTGGGTGGACTGGCCAGGAGGACGCCCCCCGATCCGTCGTACCGCAATGGCAGTCCGCCTTCGGCGACCGCAGTGCCGACACCGGCCGGGGTGAAGAACGCGGAGATGCCCGCACCGCCGGCGCGCAGGCGCTCGGCAAGCGTGCCCTGCGGGGTCAGTTCGACCTCGAGTTCGCCGGACAGATATTGCCGGGCGAACTCCTCGTTGGACCCGACGTAGGACGAGATCGTTCGCCGGATGCGGTGGTCATTGAGGAGTAGGCCGAGTCCGAATCCGTTGGTGCCGCAGTTGTTGCTCACCGTTTCGAGGTTGGTTGCGCCCTGTTCGAGCAGGGCTTTGATGAGGACCTCGGGCACACCTACCAGGCCGAAGCCGCCGACGGCGAGTGATGCGCCGTCGGGGATGTCGCTGACTGCTTGGGCTGGGGTGCTGATGACTTTGTCGAGCATATGGACACCGTAGCGCTTGTACGCATATAGTACAAGTGTACGAATAGCGTACAACGAAAGGATGATGATGCCTGTTCGGTTAGGTCATGTCGTGAGCGGTACCGGCGACGCAGAGCAGACGGTTGTATTACTGGGTTCCCTCGGTTCGAACAGGTCGATGTGGGATCCGCAGCGAGAGGCCTTGGCGGGTGCCGGGTGTCGGGCCATCGCCCTCGATCACCGTGGACACGGAACCTCGCCGACGCCGACGGGACCGTACCGCGTCTCCGACCTGGCCGATGACGTGATCGCCACCCTGGACGAACTGGGTGTCAACGACTTTCACGCCGTGGGCCTCTCGCTAGGCGGTGCCGTTGCGCAACAACTCGCCATTTCCTATCGGGCCCGCGTGAAGACTTTGGCGTTGCTCTGCACCGCGGCCAAGTTCGGTGAGTCCGACGCCTGGTTCGAGCGCGCGGCGACCGTCCGTGCACAGGGCGCCGCATCCATCGCCGAGGCCGTTGTCGGGCGTTGGTTCACGAGTGATCTGGCAGCCGCTGATCCCGCGCTGGTACAGATGGCACTGAAGATGGTGCAGGGCACCGACAGTGAGGGCTATGCGGCCTGCTGCGAGGCGTTGGCGCACTGGGATTCTCGCGATGAACTCACAGAGATCACCGCGCCGACGCTGGCGATCGCCGGAGCCCAGGATCCCTCGACACCACCGGCGACACTTCAGATTCTGGTCGACGGGATCGAAGGATCCCGGCTCGAAATCCTCGATCCCGGAGCGCATCTGGTGAATCGAGAGCAGCCCGCCGCGGTATCGGCGCTTCTTCGCGACCACATTTTGCGATCATGACTGCCGGCTCCGGTGATCATGTCCAGTCACTTGCCCGCGGGCTGGCGGTGATCCGTGCGTTCGATGCCGAGCATCCCCGGCAAAGCGTCAGCGAGGTCGCGGCGTCCACCGGGCTGTCGCGGCCAGCTGCCCGACGGTTCCTTCTGACCCTTGCCGATCTCGGGTACGTGCGGTCTGACGGCACTGCTTTCTGGCTCACCCCGCGCGTACTGGACCTCGGTTACAGCTATTTGTCCAGCCTGTCGCTGCCGGAGGTCGCCGGACCCCATCTCGAAGCGCTGACCGCCGCGGTGCACGAATCGGCATCGGTGTCGATACTCGACGGCGACGACATCGTCTACGTCGCGCGTGTGCCGGTGAGCCGGATCATGGCGGTGTCCATCACGATCGGTACCCGATTCCCGGCATACGCGACGTCGATGGGGCGGGTTCTGCTCGCGGGTCTGGAACCGTCGGACCTCGACGATTACCTCGAGCGGGTGTCGCCGGTCGCCCTGACCGAACGCACCAAGCTCACGACCACCGAACTGCGGGACGAGATCGAGCGGGTCCGGCACGACGGGTTCTGCATCGTCGACGAGGAACTCGAATTGGGTCTGCGTTCGCTGGCGGCACCGATTCATGGGCGTGACGGCTCGGTGATCGCTGCGGTGAACATGTCCACCCAGTCCGCGCGGTACAGCCTCGACGCTGTGCGCGACGACCTGCTTCCCGAACTGCTGAAGACCGCGGCGGCCATCACGGCCGACGTGGCCCGTGCAGCATCCGCACGCTGATCGACAACAGGCGAATCCGCCACCTGACGGCCCGCAGTCTGCCCGCAATGCGTACGGTGGATCCCGCGGACAACCAGGAGGGACACCTGTGACCGAGATCGGTGTGGACAGAGATCGGGACTACATCCAGAGCATCGAGCGCGGCTTTGCCGTGCTCCTGGCTTTCGATGCCGATCGGCCGAACCCGACCCTGGCCGAATTGGCCACTGCCACCGAGCTTTCCCGGCCTGCGGTGCGCAGAATCCTGCTGACCCTGCAGCGCCTGGGTTACGTCGCCGGAAGCGGCGGGCGGTGGTCCCTGACCCCCCGCGTGCTGAGCATCGGGCAGCATTACACCGCATCGCACTCGCTCGCGGACACCGCGATGCCCCACCTGCTGCGAATCGCGGAGACAACCCATGAGTCGGCATCGTTGGGTGTGCTCGACGGTCTCGACGTGGTTTACGCGGCGCGTGTCCCGGTCCGTCGGATCATGAGCATCAATGTGTCGGTCGGGACGCGAATCCCGGCGTACGCCACGTCCATGGGCCGGGTTCTGCTGGCCTGGGCGTCGCCTGCCGCTGTGGAGGCGCTCATCGAACAGATCGATTTTGGGCAACGGTTGACGGAGTCGACGATCGCTTCCGGCGCCGACCTCGAACGCGAGCTCGACAACGTCCGGACGCGCGGATACGCGCTGACCGAGCAGGAACTCGAAGTGGGGTTGATCTCGCTCGCGGCACCGGTGCGAGATGCCGGCGGAACGGTGGTCGGTGCGCTGGCCTGTTCGACGTCATCGGCGCGATCGACTGCCGAATCCTTTGCGGCACAGACTGCTGACTTCCTCGTCGAGGTCGCGGCCGATCTGAGTGCGGATCTGGGCAGCAGGCAGCGCTGAGGGCTAGTGGTACCGATTGGCCAGCTCGACGCGCGACCGCAGGCCGAGCTTCGAGTAGATGCGGGTGAGATGATATTGCACCGTCTTGGGTGAGACGTAGAGCTCTGCAGCCACTTCTTTGTTCGTAAGCCCTTGGGAAACAAGCTTTATGACCGCGTCTTCCTGGGGTGTCAGGTCGGCGTCCGCGCGCGAGAGGGTGGCGTTCACGCCCCCGGCCCGCAGTTCCCGGTCGCAGCGTTCGGAGTATGTTGTTGCACCCAATGAGGCGTAGATGTCGCGCGCTGCGGACAGGAGTGGGTCGGCTGACCGTCGCTTACCTGCCCGGCGCAAGGTCTGGCCGTAGGCAAAATTGACGCGCGCCAAGTCATAGCGCAGCGGTAGGCCGTCCAGCAACGACAATGCCTTCTCGAACGACCGCCGGGCCCCTGGCAGATCGCCCGACGCTCCGAGAAGTCGCCCGCGTGCGTATCCGAGTCGGGCCAGTGTCGACCGGTGACCGGTCTTGCCTGCGAGTTCTTCCTGTGTGTCCAACAGGGATTGGGCGGCGGCGAGTTGTCCGTCTATCACCAGGGCATTGGCCAGAACATCGGCCCACGGCCAGAAGCCGGGCTGTTCGAGCGCGGTTCCCGGCGCCATGGCACGGACCGGATCCAGTGCGCGGATCACGGCTACGTAGTCGGCGGTCGCCTCGGCGATCTGGGCCCGGGCGATCAGGGCCGGTGCCCGCATGATCTCGTAATCCCGCGTGACGGACTCGGCGGCGTGCAGGGCATCGTGCGCGTGGTCCCAGGATCCTCGCAACACATGGACCTGGACCGCGGTCCATTCCAGAAGCGGTGTGGCCAGAACGATTCCGCTCGTATCAGCCAACCGGCGACCATCGGCAACGGTGCTCAGCGCCTGGTCCCAATCGCCGGTGAGGAACTGCAACCGGGCCAACCAGCCGTAGGCCCACATCGAGATTCGCGCGGAACCGCCCATATGGGCGGTGGCAACGGCGGTTTCGAGATTGGTACGGGCGCCGTCGATGTCGTCGTTGGCAAGTTGGAGCCAGCCTCGGCCGAGACTGACACGCTGCGCCTGGACGCCGGGGTGCACGCGCCGTGCCAGGCCGCGATAGGCATCGTTGGCCAGATCAGGCCGGCCTGCCGACGCGAGACCCAGGCCGCGGATCGCTTCCGCCTCGATGGCGGCGGGGGAGTCGGGCTGCGCCAAAGCCAGTGCCCGGTCGACCCATTCGACCACGTCATGACCACGGCAGCGACTCAACGAATGCAGGACGTGGCGCTGGGCGATGAGTGCTGCCGCCTCGGGGTCGGTGCTGCTGTCGACGATGTCCCACGCCCGCTGCATCCGGATTTCGGCTTCGGCGGCGCGGCCGCGAACGATCGCGAGATAGGCGAGCACCGCATTGCCCAGTGCTGTCTCGGGCATTGCCTCGATCTCGGGGACCAGCGAGAGTGCTGCCGCGGTATGGCCCGCTGCCACCAGCGAATCCGCGGTGCGGGTCAGACGGTCTTCGCGCGACGACTTGTCGGTCGAGAGACGACTGGCCGCCCGGAAGAGCTCGGCAGCTTCCGACCAGGCGCCCGCCGTGCCGCGTTGGCGAGCCAAGACCTCGGCCTCCGCGGCCAGCTCCTGATCGGTGGTGGCGGTGGCGGTGACGCGGTGGATCAGGCTGCGGACCGGATCGTCGATGATGTCGGCGGCCCGCAGGTGGGTGCGTCCCCCCGAGGCGGCACCCATGATGTCGAGGACCGCGACCCGGGTGAGCCGATCTCGGAGCACGGCGCCATAGGAATGCCGGATTTCGGGTGCGTCGACGAGCAGTCCCGCGGCTTTGCCCTCGTCGATGGCGGTCAACGGTGAGGGCGAATCGGCAAGTGTCACAGCCTCGGTGAACGAACCGGAATCTCCGAGGATGGCCAATGCCTCGATCAGCGACCGCCCCTCCGGCCCGCACCGGCCGAGCTGTGCACGCACACGCGACACCACGCGCGCCGGTGCGGGTAGCGCTGTGCCCGGATGGGTCCAGACCCCCGCCGGGAGTTCATCGAGCAGCTCCGAGACATGCCGTGGGTTGCCACCGGTGTGCTCGGTCAGCTCCGTGAGCATCGCCGGATGGATCTCTGTGGCCCGGCGACGCGCGAGCTCATCGACGGCGGCGGCGTCGAGGCCGTCGAGCACCACGATGTCGGAGGCGAGCGCGGCCGCCTGCGATGCCGGGTCGGTGATGGTCAGGACCACCAGCAGCGGGATGCTGCGATGATGGCGAACCGCAGTTGCCAAGGCCTGCAAAGACAGTGCATCGGATTGCTCGGCGTCATCGATGATCACCAGGCATGGTCCGGTGGAATCAGTTGCAGCCGAGGCATACTCGGCAATCCGCGCGGCGGCGTCGAGAGCGTTGCCTGGCAGGTCTTGCCGGAAGAGTTGGTGGAGAACTGCGCCGGCGCTTGCGGACTCCCACGGCGCGGTGGCGGCCGACCACACCGATCCGTCGTGTGCGTCGGCAAGGGCTTGCACGAATGTGGTCTTCCCGATGCCTTCTTCTCCACACACTGCGACGATCCACGCGCCGTCGGTGGCGGTCGCTGCGAGTCGTGCAGCGATCGCCCCGAGTTCACGGTCCCGCCCGACACAGACCGTCGTAGACCTCATCGATCCATTCTAGGACCGGGTCGACCTATGTCCGGGGAGATTCACCCACGGTCTCCGCCCGCGACCGGGAGGATCGTCCCGGTGATGTACGACGCCTCGTCGGAGGCCAGGAAGCAGATGGCCGCGGACTGTTCCTCGAGGGTGCCGTACCGCTTCATGAGCGATGATCCGATCGTCTGATCAACATGAGCTTGTTGCCATGCGCGTTGGGTCTCATCCACCGGCAGCGGTGTGCCCCGCGAGATGCGCCGCGGGGGAGCCTCGGTGCCACCGGGTGCGGTCGCCACCACGCGGATACCGGCGTCGGCGTACTCCATCGCCAGGGAGGCGGTGATGGCATTGATCCCGCCTTTGGCCGCCGAATACGGGATGCGGTTGATACCGCGCGTGGCGGCGGAGGAGACGTTGACGATGACGCCACTGCCGCGGTCGACCATCGTCGGCAGGGCTGCGCGGCATGTGTACAGGGTGGTGAGCAGCGAGCGGTCGATCTCGGCGCGGATCTCGGCGTCGGTGAACTCGATGAACGGTTTGAAGTTGATGGCGCCGCCGACATTGTTGATCAGGACGTCGACCTGGCCGAACGCCGACAGGGCCTGGTGGACAACGCTGTCCGCACCTTCCCAGTGCTCCAGATCCGCGGTGACCGCGATGGCGTTGGTCCCGCCCGCGGTCAACTCGTCGGCGAGGTCTTTGACGAGTTCGGACCGGTCGACGAGGACGAGTTCACCGCCCTCGGCACTGATGCGGCGTGCGGTGTGCTCGCCGATACCCTGCGCGGCGCCGGTGACGACCACAACCTTCCCGGTGAATCTGCCGGGCGTGACGAAGCGTGGCGCGCGGGCCGCTCGGGTTTCGGCCATGGCTCGGCGCATCGTCTGCTTGGATCTGTCGGCATGGGCGATGATCAGCGATCGTGCGGTGTCGCGGTCGCCGGTTTCGAAGGCGGCAACGATGCCCATGTGGTCCTGAGCGCACAGTGGATGGCACCAGGTTGCGTTGCGCAAGACCTCGCTCATCCGGCCTTTGACCCCCAGCGCCGTGTAGGCCTGCAGCAGGTGTTCGTTACCTGTCAGGGTGAACAGATAGTCGTGAAACGCGGCGTTGGTCTCGGTGTATTCGGCCGCGTCGACGAAGTGATCATCCGCCACGTGCGGCAGTGTGGACTCGGCGAGCAACCGGTACCCGGCCAGCTGCCTGGTGCTCAAGCGGCCCAAGGTGACCTCGAGCGCGCCGAGTTCCAGAGCCGAGCGCGCCTCGAAGATCGCATCGGACTCGTATACGGCCGGATGATCCTCGCCGATCTGGTACCCGCCGGTGCCCACGGTGACCGGGCTCGTCACCGGCACACGCGGGGCCGTCGTGACCGCCGCCCGGACGGATTCGGGCTCGGCCGCGTCCGTACCGGAGACCCGGGTGTGGGGTTCGGTCACGGGTTCGGCGGGGAACATGATCTGCGCGGCGATCTGCCGCGGCGCGGTGCCCTCGTCGATCACCTCGACCGGCGTCGGCCAGGGTTCGATCTGCGCGGCAGGCAACATCGTCTGTGCGGCGATGGCACGTGCCTCCGGTGCCGGGATCAGTTCCTCATCGGAGTTCGGTTCCTCGGCCGGTGATTCAGTGGCCGCGGGTGTGGTGGCGGCCGGTACCGCGAGTGCGAACTTCTCGTAGTAGAAGCCGGTCGGTTCGATCCCGGCGTCCTTGACGTGGACTCGCACCGACTCGACCATCGGCGGTGGACCGCAGAGGTAGAGCGCGACATCTCCGTCGTAGAGATGTTGCGGTGCAATGAGACTCGTGACGTACCCCTTGTTGGGCGCGGCGCTGGTCGGATCGGTCACGCAGTGGTCCCAGGTGAATCCATCGAGCCGGGTGGCCAGTGCGTCGAGTGACGCGGTCTCCACCAGGTCGTTGTCGGTGCCGACACCGTAGATCAGGTGAATCTTGCGGGTGCTGCCCTCGGTGTCGAGCTTGCGCAGCATGGACAGGATCGGTGCCAGTCCGGTACCGCCGGCCAGAAGTAGTACGGGACGGTCGCTTTCGCGGAGGAAGAACGAACCGTGAGGCCCGGTGAAGGTGAGGGTGTCGCCGATTGCCGCCCGGTCGGCGAGGTAGTCCGACATCGCGCCGCCAGGGTTGAGTTTGACCAGGAAGCTCAGCCGCTCAGCGCCAGGGTCGTTGCTGAATGAGTAGCTGCGAGTGACGTCGGTGCCGGGCACCGAGATGTTGACGTACTGCCCGGGCAGGAAGGCCAGTGCGGGCCGATTGGCGATCTCCACCGCGAACCGCACCGTGGTCGGTGAGAGGTGTTCGAGTTCGACGAGTGTGCCGGTGTAGGTGGCCGCCTCGGTCTTGGCGATCGCGGAGGTGGCGGCGATCTGGAGCACCAGGTTCGACCGTGGTTTCATGCTGCACGGCAGTGCGTACCCGGCCGCGGCCTCGTCTTGCGACAGGGCGTCGTCGATGTAGGTTCCACCGTCGTAGTCGCCGGACTCGCAGAGCGCCTTGCACGTGCCGCAGGCTCCGTCGCGGCAGTCCAGCGGAATGTTGATGCGCTGACGGTACGAGGCGTCGGCCACCGTCTGGTCTTCCCGGCAGGTGATGAAACGGGTGACGCCGTCCTCGAACGACAGCGCGATCTGGTGGTCGAGCTCAGGGGCGGCCGCCGAAGTGGGCGCCTGTTCGGTGGTTGTCATATCCGGATCCTCTAGAAGTGGTAGACGTCGACGACGTGGTGGATGTAGTCGTTCTTCAGCACCACGGTCTTGCGCCGGATCAGGGGTTGCTCTCGGGAGAAGTCGATCGTGTAGAACGAGGTGCCGTAGTACGGATCGACGGTCTTGTACCGGAAATACATGGTGTGCCAATTGAATCGAACATCAACCAGATCCCCGCGCCGTTCGATGACCTCGACGTTGCTGATGTTGTGGCTGGTTCGGGGTTCGGGAAGCGATGTGGCAGAAGAACGTTCGGTTCTGATGCGGAACACCCGGTCCTCGAGACCGCCCTTGTTGCCGTAGTAGATCAGCGAGATGTCGCGCTGTGGATCCTCCACCAGACGATCGTTGTCGTCCCAGGCGGGCATCCAGTAGACGACGTCGTCGGCATAGCAGTCCAGCCACTTCTCGAACTCGCGGTCGTCGAGGTATCGCGCTTCTCGATAGAGGAACTGCTCGATGATGTTCTGCGTGATCAGGGCAGTGCCGGTTTCGGTTGTGGTCATCGGTTCGCTCCGGTCTCGGTCTGCTCTTCTGCGGTCAATGCCGTGCGCATGGTGTCGAGCCAGTACCCGTGCTGGACCGGGTAGAGGCCTTCGTCCTCGTTCTTGACACCCGCCGAGATGATGTTCTCCATCCCGAGGGAGATGGCGACGTCGTCGGGACCGGTACGCCAATGCTGTGCACCGCGGCTCATGTCGTTCCAGGGAGCGGCCTGTGCCCGGAACGTGAGCTGGCAGGACCGGAACTCTTCGAGGTCGTCCGGGGTTGCCATGCCAGAGGCGTTGAAGAAGTCTTCGTATTGCCGGATCCGGTGTGCACGGGCCTCATCGCTTTCGCCCTTGGGCGCGATGCAGTAGATCGTGACCTCGGTCTTGTCCGGAGCGATTGGCCGGAAGTGGCGGATCTGCGTGGAGAACTGGTCCATCAGATACACGTTCGGGTAGAGGCACAGGTTGCGTGAACCCTTGACCATGAACTCGCCCTTGGCATCTCCGAACTCTTCCTTGAGCTCATCGAGCTTGTCCCAGAGCGGTCGGTCCTGCGGATTGCCTGCCCAGGTCCACAGGCACAGATGGCCGTTCGGATACGACCAGTATCCGCCGCCGGTCTTACCCCAACTGCCGGCGTCCAGTGCCTTGGTGTCGTTCTTCGACTCGCCGGTTCCGCGGCGCGATGTGGTCGCGGCGTAATTCCAGTGGGTCGCGGTCACGTGATAACCGTCGGCGCCGTTCTCCGCCTGCACCTTCCAGTTGCCGTCGTAGGTGTACGTCGAGCTACCCCTCAATACCTCGAGACCCTGTGGGGACTGGTCGACGAGCATGTCGATGACGGTCGTGGTGTCACCGAGATGCTCACGGAGCGGCAGCACGTCGGCGCTCAAACTGCCGAACAGGAATCCCCGGTAGCTGTCGAACCGGGCGACCCGGGTCATGTTGTGAGAACCGTTGACGTTGAACGACTCCGGATATCCGGCACCTTCGGGATCCTTGACCTTGAGCAGTGTTCCGTCGTTGCGGAACGTCCAACCGTGGAACGGGCAGGTCAAGGTGGTTCGGTTGTCGGTCTTGCGCCGACAGATCATGGCACCGCGGTGGGCGCAGGCGTTCACCAGGCAGTGCAACTCACCCTGCTTGTCCCGGGTGATGACCACCGGTTGTCGACCGATGTTCGTCGTGAAATAGTCACCGGGATTCGCGACCTGACTCTCGTGGGCCAGATAGATCCAGTTGCCCTCGAAGATGTGCTTCATCTCGAGTTCGAAGATGTCTTCGTCGGTGAAGATGCGTCGATTGGTACGGAATATCCCGGCGTCGGGATCGTCGATCACCGCATTGGCGAGGACATCCGCCACGTGGCCATGTTCGTTGGTTGTCGGTGCGCTCATCAGTGCCTCCAGGTGTGAGTTCTCCTGACACCGTCACACGAAGTGGCCTACATCACACTAGGCAAATGCCTAGTGATTACCAAGGGGGGGGGTGATCAACGAGCGTGGTCGGCGAGACGAGCCATGATCCGTGACATCAACTCCCGATCAGCACGCGGACCGCCGGGGGTCTCGGCGCCGTATCGCTCGATCTCGACGTCGAGGTCGAGGGCGCGGGTCGGCGCCACGCCGGGCACGATCTCTTCGTCGAGTCGGGAATCGGGTACCAACCAGGTGACCTCGAATTCGAGGCCGTCGGGGTCCCGGCCGTACAGGGCCTTGGTTCCGGCATGGTTCGACGCTCCATTCAGTGCGCAGGCAGCCTGGAGTCGATCGCGGGTCCGTGCGAGTTCAGCAAGGGTCTCCACTTCCCAGGCGAGGTGGTAAAGACCGACCGAACCGTCGGCGGCACGAGGGCCGGTGGCCTGAAACAGGCCGAGATCGTGGTCGTTGGCCGAACCGGCGCCGCGGAGGAATGCGCCGCCGGGGAAATCGATCGGGAGTCGTTCAAATCCCAATACGTCGCAATAGAACACCGCGCTGCGCGTGACGTCCGAGACGAACAGGACAGCGTGATTCAAGCTGCGGATCGACATCTGAATTCCTTCGGTTGGCTCGGGTGGGGGCGGGCTCGACGCGCACGAAGTGATTGGGCTTCAGCCTATGTTCGGTGCGCGGGCGAAGCGCCACTGTGATCCGGTACATATTGTTTGATGTGACCTACGCGACCGCGTGCGCTGATGAACCCGAGAGAGTCTGGCTACTTCATGCAACTGAAAGACAACACCTTCCTCGTCACGGGCGGAGCCTCCGGTCTAGGTGCCGCGACCGCTGCCGCCATCGTCGAAGGAGGTGGGCGAGTGGTGATCACAGACTTGGCAACATCAGACGGCACGACAACCGCCAAGAGCCTCGGCGACGCGGCGCTGTTCGTGCCCGCAGACATCACCGACGAGGTGTCGCTCACCGAAGCGCTCGATGCAGCCGAAGTCCACGGGCCCCTACGCGGAGCCGTGCACTGCGCCGGTCGCGGCGGAGACCGGATGCGGATCCTGGACCGGGACAAGAACCCGGCTCCGCTCGACAGTTTCAGGAATGTCATCGAGGTCAACCTCGTCGGTACGTACAACGTGCTGAGGTTGGCGGCGTCCCGCATCGCGCGCAATGAACCGATCGACGGTGAACGGGGCGCAATCGTGCTGACTGCCTCGGTAGCGGCATTCGATGGGCAGATCGGGCAAACGTCATATACCGCATCCAAGGCCGCGGTCCACGGCATCACCCTCGTATCGGCCCGAGACCTCGCCAGTGTGGGTATTCGGGTGAACACCATCGCCCCGGGTGTATTCGACACACCGATGCTTGCTCGCCTCCGCGAGGACATCCGGGAAGGGCTCGCCGCCGACGTTCCGTTCCCCAAGCGGCTCGGCGACCCCGAAGACTACGCGGGGATGGCACTTACGTTGCTACAGAACGGATATGTCAACGGCGAGACCATCCGCCTCGACGGTGCGATTCGGATGGCTCCACGCTGAAACCTCATGGTGCGACACTCCTGATCACAGCGAGGCGCTCAATCAGACCATCGTCTTGAGGCGATCGTTGTCCATGGAGCTGGGTCTGACCTATTGCTTGCCGCATCCCGGGGAAGTCGGACTCCGAACGCTGATACGTTGTTAAGCGATGATTTGCCAGAGAAAACATTGACTGATTTTGGTTTGACCCCGACGCAGTTTCGGACAACCACTTGAGGACGCGATATGGCCATTTCTACCGATAACCCACAGAGTTCCGCCCCATCTGAAGGCTCTGACGCATCGACCAAATCGCCGCAAAAGGTCTCCGTGAACTGGCCGGTTTTCATCGGTTCCAGTGTCGGGATCATCGGGATCATCGTCTGGGCGCTGATCGATCAGGAGGGCGCCGACGACGTTATCGGCACGGCGGTGAGCTGGGTCGCCACCAATCTCGGCTGGTTCTACATCCTGCTGGTCACGGTCGTCCTCGCGTTCGTGGTGTGGGCCGCGCTGTCAGCGGTGGGCCGGGTCAAACTCGGGCCCGACCACTCGAAACCGGTCTACAACCTGTTCTCCTGGACGGCCATGTTGTTTGCCGCCGGAATCGGTATCGACCTCATGTTCTTCTCGGTCGCCGAACCCGTCACGCAGTACCTCGCGCCACCGGAGGGCGAGGGTCAGACAACCGAAGCAGCTCGACAGGCGTTGACGTGGACGCTGTTTCACTACGGGATCATCGGCTGGGCCCTGTACGCGCTGATCGGTATGGCGCTGGGCTACTTCGCCTACCGGCACAATCTTCCGTTGAGTATCCGATCGGCCCTGTATCCGATCTTCGGGAAGCGGGTCGAGGGTGGCCTCGGCAATTTTGTCGACATAGCTGCCCTGCTCGGCGCGATCTTCGGTTTGGCGACCAGCCTGGGAATCGGTGTGGCGCAACTCAATGTGGGCCTCGACGAACTCTTCGGCATCGAACGAGGCACCTGGGCGCAGGCCGGGCTCATCGCGATCGCGGTTCTGATCGCCACCGTGTCGGCGGTGTCCGGCCTCGACAAGGGTGTGCGCCGACTGTCCGAACTCAACGTGATCGTTGCCGTGTGCCTGATGCTCTTCATCCTCATCGCGGGATCCACCGCGTACCTGTTCGACGGCATCGTGCAGAACACCGGCGACTTCATCAGCCGGTTCCCCGGGATGACTCTCGATACGTTTGCCTACGATCGACCCGATGAATGGCTGTCGTCGTGGACGCTGTTCTTCTGGGCCTGGTGGATCGCCTGGGCGCCGTTTGTCGGCTTGTTCCTGGCCCGGATCTCCCGTGGACGAACGATCCGCCAATTCGTGCTCGGCACCTTGACGGTTCCGTTCATGTTCATCCTGCTGTGGATCTCGATCTTCGGAAACAGTGCGATCGAGCTGGTCCGAGGCGGTAACACAGAGTTCGGCGACACCGCGGTGAATGTGCCGGAGGAGGGCTTCTACGGCCTGCTCAAGGAGTACCCGGCCGCACCATTCCTGATTGTCGTCGCCACCTTCACCGGGTTGCTGTTCTACGTGACCAGCGCAGATTCTGGGGCACTGGTGATGTCGCATTTCAGTTCACGGATGCCGGACAACGACTCCGACGGCCCGGCCTGGGTGCGCATCTTCTGGGCCGTGGCCACCGGCGTGCTGACCTTTTCGATGTTGTTGATCGGCGGCATCGCCACGTTGCAGAATGCAACGATCATCATGGGTGTTCCGTTCGCCATCGTGATCGTCTTCATCATGCTGGGCTTGTTCAAAGCGCTTCAGGTGGAGCAACACTGGGTCGAATCGGCGCGTCTGTCGATTCCGAAGGTGCTCTCGAGCCGGACGGCAGGCGGGACAGAGCTGCACTGGCGTCAGCGCATCGCGCGTTCGGTGCGATACCCCGATGCCGCCGCGGCCGAGCGTTACGCCAAGACCGTTGTCGGTCCGGCACTGCGCGAGGTCGCTGACGAATTGACCTCTGCCGGAAGGGAAGCGACGGTTGGTGAACAATTGGTCGAATCGTATGGCATCCACGCCTATCACATCGACGTCCTGTACGCGGGGGAGCGGGGTTTCCACTACCAGGTCTATCCGACCGAACATCTGATCCCGCAATACGGAAGGCTGCCGAAGAGTCCGGGCAAGTTCTTCCGGCTCGAGGTCTTCACCGCCTCCGGTAGCAGCGGGTTCGACGTATTCGGATTCTCCAAGGACCAGCTAATCAGCAATGTGCTCGATCACTATGAACGCCACCTCGAGTTCTTGCGCCGCTCGGTCGGTGGCGATTCGACCACCGTCGACGCCGCACCGGTCATCGACTGGTCCACCGACTTCGAGTCGACGCGCGAAGACGCAGATGACGCCGACGGAACGGAAGGCGCGACACCCACCACCAAAGAGGAGCCATGACCGCACAAACCCTGTTCATCAACGGCACGTGGGAATCCGCGGTTGACGGGGGCACCCGCGACATCGAGTGTCCCGCAACGCGCGAGCTGGTCGGCACGGTCAGCGAGGCCGGCCCAGCCGACACCGAGCGGGCCATCGCAGCAGCCCGCCAGGCATTCGATGACGCCCGGTGGTCGTCGGTGCCCGCAGCCGATCGTGGTGCCTTCCTGCTCCGGGTGGCCGCGACGCTGCGGGAACGAAAATCGGAGTTCGCCCGGGCGGAAACCCTCGACACCGGCAAGCGCCTCGTCGAGTCCGAGATCGACATGGACGACATCACAGCCTGTTTCGAATACTTCGGGCGTGCTGCGGCGCAGGATGCCGGTCGCCTGGTGGATGCAGGCAGCAACGAGGTCGTCAGCCGGGTCCAGTACGAACCGGTGGGGGTCTGCGGGATGATCACGCCGTGGAACTATCCACTGTTGCAAGCGGCATGGAAGATGGCGCCTGCCCTGGCGGCCGGCTGCACGTTCATCCTCAAACCTGCTGAACTGACGCCACATACCGCGATCTTGATGATGCGGGTCTTCGACGATCTGGGTCTACCTCCGGGTGTGGCCAACCTGGTCACCGGCACCGGACCCCAGGCAGGCGCAGCCCTGTCGGAGCATCCCGACATCGATATGGTCTCGTTCACCGGTGGCCTGGTCACCGGTCGGGTCATCGCCGCCGCCGCTGCGGCAACGGTGAAGAAGGTCGCGCTCGAGTTGGGTGGCAAGAATCCGAATGTGATCTTCGCCGATGCCGATTTTGACGCCGCCGTCGACAACGCGCTCAACGGGGCGTTTGTGCACTCGGGGCAGGTCTGCTCGGCGGGTGCGCGAATCGTGGTGCAGGACAGCATTGCCGAGAAGTTCACCGATGCGCTGGTCGCCCGGGCGAAGCAGATCCGGCTCGGCGGTCCATTCGACGATGCGGCCGAGACCGGTCCGCTGATCTCGGCGGCGCACCGGGACAAGGTCGACGCGTACATACGCAAGGGTGTCGCGGAAGGTGCGCGGTTGCGTTGTGGTGGTGAATACGGCACCGGCACATCGGGCGAATCCGATCTCGATGCCGGCTATTACTACCTGCCGACGGTCCTGGATCAGGTACGCCGGGGCATGTCCGTGGTGGTCGACGAGGCCTTCGGCCCGGTGGTCACCATCGAGACCTTCACCGACGAAGACGACGCCGTGGCGATCGCCAACGACACCGTCTACGGCCTGGCGGGCGCGGTCTGGACTCAGGACGCGGGCAAAGCGCAGCGGGTGGCAAATCGGTTGCGGCACGGAACGATCTGGATCAACGATTATCATCCGTATCTCCCGCAGGCGGAGTGGGGCGGCTTCGGTCAATCAGGCGTCGGACGCGAGTTGGGGCCCATGGGTCTCGGTGAGTACCGCGAGGCCAAGCACGTCTACCAGAACATCGCGCCGGCAGTGACCGGCTGGTTCGAGGATACGAGTTCGGAGAACGGCAAATGAGCACAGAGCGGGTTTTCGACTATGTGGTCGTCGGTGGCGGATCGGCCGGTTGTGCGGTGGCGGCACGACTGTCGGAGGATCCGTCGATCAGTGTTGCGCTGATCGAGGCCGGCCCGGACGATCACGGCATTCCTGAAGTGCTGCAACTGGATCGCTGGATGGAGCTGCTCGAGTCCGGTTACGACTGGGACTATGTGGTGGAGCCGCAGGAGAACGGCAACTCGTTCCTGCGTCACGCCCGGGCGCGGGTGATGGGCGGATGCTCGTCACACAACTCGTGTATCGCATTCTGGCCACCCGCCGAGGACATCGACGGATGGGAATCGAAATACGGTGCCACGGGGTGGAACAAGGAGTCGGTGTGGCCGTTGATCAAGCGGCTCGAGACCAACGAAGATGCCGGCCCGGAGTATCCGCACCACGGTGCGGACGGCCCGGTCCACCTGATGAATGTCCCGCCCGCCGATCCCTGCGGTGTGGCACTGCTCAAAGCCTGCGCCGAAGCCGGTATCCCGACCGAGAAGTTCAACACCGGACCCACGGTTGTCCACGGCGCCAACTTCTTTCAGATCAATCGCCGCGCCGACGGGACCCGCTCGTCGTCGTCGGTGTCGTACATCCATCCGATCGCCGATCGCTCCAACTTCACACTGCTGACCGGGCTGCGGGCCAAGAAGCTCGTCTTCGACGGGACCCGTTGTGTGGGTGTCGATGTGGTCGACAACCAGTTCGGCCACACCCGGACGATCCGGGCGAACTCCGAAGTGGTGTTGTCGGCCGGTGCGGTGGATTCGCCGAAGCTGTTGATGTTGTCGGGGATCGGTCCGGCGGATCACCTGCGGGAGTTCGACATCGATGTGCTGGTGGACTCACCGGGTGTCGGATCGCATCTGCAGGATCACCCCGAAGGTGTGATCTCTTGGGAGGCGAAGCAGCCCATGCCAACCGAGTCGACGCAGTGGTGGGAAATCGGCATCTTCGACACCATCGACGATGGTCTCGATCGTCCGGACCTGATGATGCATTACGGATCTGTGCCCTTCGACATGCACACCGTTCGGCAGGGGTACCCGACGTCGGAGAACGTCTTCGTACTCACCCCGAATGTGACACATGCCCACTCGCGTGGATCGATCCGGCTACGGACCCGCGATTTTCGGGACAAGCCGCTGGTAGATCCGCGCTACTTCACCGACCCCGACGGCTACGACATGCGAATCATGATCGCCGGGATCCGACGCGCCCGCGAGATCGTTGCCCAACCGGCGATGGAGCCGTGGACGGGGATCGAACTGTTCCCGGGGATCGACGTCCAGTCAGACGAGGACCTCGCCGACTACATCCGCCGTACGCACAACACCGTCTATCACCTGGCGGGCAGTGTCCGGATGGGCGCCGTCGACGACATCGACTCGCCGCTCGATCCCGAACTCCGCGTCAAAGGCGTGCAGGGTCTGCGGGTGGCTGACGCCTCGGTCTTCC
The DNA here is from genome assembly GCF_059683565.1 of Williamsia sp. Y721. Taxonomy (NCBI): domain Bacteria; kingdom Bacillati; phylum Actinomycetota; class Actinomycetes; order Mycobacteriales; family Nocardiaceae; genus Williamsia; species Williamsia sp. Y721. The sequence continues at coordinate 980,616 of NZ_JCASNH010000001.1, forward strand.
CCGAACACACCACCGTGAACCCCAACATCACCGTGATGATGGTCGGTGAGCGTTGCGCGGACCTGATTCGCGCCGTCCGGACCTAGTCCCGGTGGGCCGGGTTGATCTCAGCTCAGCCCGGAGGCTTGTGCTCAGGGCACTCCGTGTTGGTGCATGCCGGGTCTGATTTCGTTTTGTGGATATCGCCCCCGAACGTGCGGAACTCGTGCACCTCGACCTCCATGTGCTGGCCGCAGGTGGGGCAGTGGTGGACGACCTGCTTTCTGTATGTCTTGGTAGCCATACCCCACCGTAAATCTGTGACTCCTGTCACGTCCAGTGGTTCGGGGTGCCGCTGTCGAACCGGTGCTAAAACGTGCTGATCACGGGATCTTTTGCTGCGGAACTCCGTTCTCGATTGCGAGAAGGGCACTCTTTGTCGTGTTACGTTGAGTTACCCGACACACACTCAGGAGTCCCATGACGACGTCGCATGCAGAGCCCGTCTACCGCGTGATCCAGTGGGCCACCGGAAAGGTCGGCCGCCAGGCGATACGACATTTCGTGGAAAATCCTGCGTTCGAACTGGTCGGAGTCGTTGTCACCGACCCCGACAAGGTCGGGAAGGATGCCGGTGAACTCGTGGATCTGCCGGATACCGGCGTGATCGCCACGGACGACGTCGATGCCATCATCGCGCTGGACGCCGATTGTGTGCACTTTGCACCCCGCGGAACGTTGCCGGACCTCGACATGGTCTGTCGGCTGCTGCGATCCGGCAAGAACGTCGTCACCCCGATGGGCCCGTTCTTCCGCACAGAGCGCACGAGTGAGTTCCTCGACACGGTCGAGGAGGCCTGCCGAGCCGGCGGCACCTCATTCCATGGGTCCGGGCTGCATCCGGGATTCGCGAGCGATCTGCTGCCACTGACCTTGCTACGCCTGATGAGCCGGATCGACCGAATTCACGTGTACGAGACCGCGGACTTCCTTGCACATCCCTCCAACTACATTCCGGCCCTTGGCTTCGGGCGCGCTCCCGACGAGGTGCTCGCCAACCCGAGCCGCTCTCCCGACACCCATCACATCTATGCGCAGTCGATGGAGATGATCGCCCAGACCCTGGGCGCGACGATCACCGACATCACCACGACGCTGGAACTGGCCACCGCCACCAAGGACATCGCGTATCCCGGTGGCGTTGTCGAGGCCGGAACAGTTGCCGGCCAGCACTACGAATGGACTGCGTGGGCCGACGGCGCGCCGCTGATCACGTTCCACGGTTTCTGGGTCATGGGCGATGACATCGAACCTCGTTTCGACTGCGGGGACGACACCAACTACCGGGTGGTCATCGAGGGCGAACCGGGCCTGGACCTGAGCCTGTCCCGCGGCGTCCGCGTCAACGATGAGGACGGCAACGGTGCTCTGCCGTGGACGGGCTATATCGGCGCCAACGCCATCCCCGATGTCTGCGATGCGCCACCCGGAGTGATCACGCATCTCGAACTCGGCATCGTCCGTCCGCGCGGGCTGGTGCGGCCCGCCTCGGCGCCGGCCGCCGTGCGCTGACCACAGGGCGTCGGATGGTTTGCGGCGTCACCGGCGCGGGTAGGTGAAAGAACATGGCACATGAACTCGACGGACAGCAGATCGCGTTTCTCGTGGCACCCGAAGGTGCCGAACAGGTGGAGCTGACACAGCCCTGGGAAGCGGTTCGCAGCGCCGGTGGCACGCCGCATCTGGTGTCAACGGAGGCCGGCAAGATCCAGGCCTACAACCACCTCGACAAGGCCGACACGTTTGCGGTCGACGCCGTGGTCTCGGAGGTTCCATCGGCCGATTTCGATGCCCTGGTGTTGCCCGGTGGTGTCGCCAACCCGGACAACCTGCGAACCGACCCCGACGCGGTGCAGTTCATCGCGTCGTTCTTCACCGAGGGCAAACCGGTGGCCGCGATCTGTCACGCACCGTGGACGCTGGTGGAGGCCGGCGTACTCGGTGGGCGCACCCTGACGTCGTACCCGAGCGTGCGTACCGACATCACCAACGCCGGAGGCCAGTGGGTCGACCGCGAGGTCATGGTCTGCACCGCAGGACCCAACGTGCTGATCACGAGCCGCAATCCCGACGACCTACCGGCATTCGATGACGCCCTGGTGCGGGAGTTCGCGGCCGCCAAGTCCTGACCCTCGGTTCGACCTCTGTCCGATCGTCGCCGCGGGTGTGTAAGGGTGGGCAGTCATGACGACAGCCCGGCGCCTCGGCGCGCACCTGGCCCGCTTCGGCCTCGCCCGTCCGCATTCGCTCGGCGCCACCTTCATGGCCGGCACATCCGCGCCGATCCGTGATTCCGCGATCGTGATCACGGGCGCGTCGTCAGGAGTTGGCGAAGCCGCCGCACTGGCACTGGGCAAACAGGGCGCCGAACTGATCCTGGTTGCGCGCGGCGCGGAGGGATTGAAAGCCGTTCGGGACCGCATCGTGGCCGACGGCGGTGTTGCGCATTGCCATCCCGCGGACCTGGCCGACGAGGCGGACGTCCGGCGGCTCGTCGATGAGATCCTCGAGGAACACGGGACGCCAGATGTGTTGGTCAACAACGCCGGACGGTCCATCCGGCGTACCGCCATCGACTCGGTCGACCGACTGCACGACTATCGCCGCACCATGGCGGTCAACTACTTCGGTCCGGTGGGCCTGATGCTGGGATTCCTGCCCGGCATGAAAGTGCGTGGGAGCGGGCACATCATCAACATCTCGACGTGGGGCGTGCCCGCCGGATCGATGCCGAAGTTCTCGGCCTACGCGGGGTCGAAAGCGGCCCTGAGCATCGTCGGCAGGAGCATCGGAACAGAACTCGCCTGCGACGGAATCGCGGTCACCACGGTCTATTTCCCCCTCATCCGGACCCCGATGATCGCACCCACCGCCGAATACGACGGGCTGCCTGCGCTGACGGCGGACGAGGCGGCGTCGTGGATCACCCATGCCGTCCGTCATCAACCCGTCGAGGTGATGCCGCGGTATGCGCGGGTGTTGCAGCGGGTATCCGCGATTCGCGCCGCCGGAACGGACCGGCTGCTGGGCCGTGGCCTGCGATGAGCACTTCTGACCAGATCGGCCGGTCGGGCTGTGCCGGGGCGAGTTCGCCAGGCATGCTTGAGAGATGACCGCACACCCGATGTTCCCGCTGGGAATCGCGTTGCTGCCCGGCGAAACGCTGAGTCTGCAGGTATTCGAGCACCGATACCGGCAGATGGTGGCCGACTGCACGGCGATCGACGGAACGAACAGCTTTGGTGTCGTGCTGATCTCGCGCGGCAGTGAGGTCGGTGGCGGTGAAGAACGAGTCGACGTCGGGACACTTGCACAGATCGAAGAATGCACCGCCCAACCCGATGGGCGCTATCACCTCACGTGCGTCGGTACCGACCGATTCCGGGTCCGATCGTGGCTGCCCGACAACCCTTATCCGATGGCAGACATCACGATGTGGCCGAGCACCGATCCCATCGCGTATCCGGCAGATCTGGAGCCCCTTCGGGAGAGACTCGACGGACTGTCGTCGGTGCTGTCCCGCGTGCGCGGAATCGTTGTCGAAGATCGGTTGGTCGAGCCGCTGAGCGGCGATGGACCGGTCGATGCCAAGGTCTACGACACCGCGGTCCGCCTGGGGCTGGGGCCTGCGGACCGGTTGAAGGTTCTGTCGGCGCCGGGCACGGTGGATCGGATCATCGAGTTGTGTCAGGCCATCGACGATCTGATAGCGGTCATCGAATTCTCTGGTCTGCCAGAGGATTAGTCAGCGGAAACGAGTTGGGGGATTGCGACGTGGGTTTGGCGACAGCAGCGGTATTCGTGTGGATCGGCATGGTGTTCGCGATCTCGTTCATCGAGGCGCCCCTGAAGTTCCGGGCGCCGGAGGTGACGCTGAGCATCGGACTGGGCATCGGCCGACTCGTGTTCCGCGCGTTGAACATTGCCGAGGCGGTGCTTGCCGCCGCCCTGGTGGCCGGGCTCATCATCGGATCACCGACAACGGCCACCGTGGCGGCGGCCGCTGTTGCCATCGGCGCGCTGGTCGTCCAGATCGTGGGTGTGCGGCCGGCGCTGGCCCGTCGTTCGGATCGCGTGCTGGCCGGTGACGAGAGCGGTGCGGGTTCGCGAGCGCACCTGGTCTACATCGGTTTCGAGGTGGTCAAGTTCGCCGCACTGATCGCCTGCGGTGTGCTGCTGCTGTCCTGACGATCAGTTCGACGACGCCCCGGCCGCGATCAGCAGGATCACGAACAGTGCGATGCCGATCGTCCACAGCGCGACCGCGACCCATCCGATGATGCGTCCGGCCTGGGCCATCCCCAGGCCGTCCTGGGTGCCGCCCGATGCATTGATCTCGTCAATTGCCTTGTTGCCGAAAATGATCGCCGGGATGGCGCCGAGCCCGCAGATCACGAAGGCGGCAATACCGCAGACAAGCGCGATGATGGCGTTCGAGTTGGTCTCCCGATTGACGGGATACCCGTAGCCACCGGGGACAGGGTAGCCGGGCAGCTGGTACCCCGGCTGTTGATAACCAGGCTGTTGATAACCGAAGCCCGGTTGTTCGTAGCCTGGCTGGGAGTAGTCCGGCTGCTGGTACCCGGGGGCCTGGTATCCCGGTTGTTGATACCCGGGTTGCTGGTAGCCGGGCTGTTGGTATTCGTCACCCGGGGTCGGGGTACTGCCTTGGGTATCGGAACTGTCGTCGCGCTTGCGCAGCGGGTCGTTGTTCGGGTCGTACGGCGGGGGATAGGTCATGACCTTCACCTTTCACGGACGTCAACTTCGCCTCCGGCCGAGGCCACATGTGATGCGTTGAAGTCTATAGCCGTTTCTTCTCAACCGGCCGGGGTGGCGATCGGCTCGCCAGGCGCCGGGATCTCGGTCAGCGCCGCAGGTGCCGGATCGGCCCCGGAAATTGCCCGATATGCACCGTCCCGGACGGCAAAACCGTTGTCTGACCTGGTATTCAGGCAGTACAACCCGGTGGGGGTTGCCAGGCATTGGAAGTTCCCGACCGAGATCGTCGAACCGGACAGCAGCGGTTCGCTGCGGACCCATACCCACGGTGTGTCGGTGCAGGTGCCCTGGGTGGACGTCTCTGTCAGGACCACGTAGCCACCTTCCCAGGTGCAGGCCGCCGGAGTCGAGTTGGGTTCGGACCGCGCGTCCTCGCCCGCCACGTCACACGCCAGGGTGGCGGCGTCGCGGTCCACGGTCGAGCAGTGGACTTCGCCGTCGGTGGTACTGAAATGGAACTCGGAGGTGTCCTGCACCGCCTCACCCGCGGCGGGGGCCGCCTCGTGGAAATCGGTGTTGTCGACCCGTGGTGCGATGCTGATCACCTCGCCGATCGTCAGGGCGCCGGATCGGGTGGTGGTGGTCGACGTACCGCGAGAGGTCGTGGTGCTGGTGGACGTCGGCCGCTCGGTGGACAACTCGTCGGTGGGCGGTAGCTCCTTGGTACTCGGCCCGTCCTCGGCCAAACATCCCCCGAGGGTGACGATCGCCGCGGCGCACACCAGCACCATCCCGATCGTTGATTTCCCCATGTCAGTACCCTTACCTGTGTGTCGACACCCAAGATTGTGCTTTTTTATGTCTTCACGCCGATCGCCGACCCCGAGGCAATACGGCTTTGGCAGCACACATTATGCGAAGCAGTCGGGGTCACGGGCCGGATCATCATCTCCGAGCACGGAATCAACAGCACGGTCGGCGGCGACATCGGTGCGGTCAAGCGTTATGTACGCGGAACGCGGGCCTACCCGGCGTTCAAGAACGCCGACATCAAGTGGTCCGACGGGCTCGGCGACGACTTCCCTCGCCTGAGCGTGAAGGTTCGCCCCGAGATCGTCACGTTCGGTACACCCGGTGAAGTACAGGTCGACGAGTCCGGAGTGGTCGGCGGCGGCACCCACCTGAGCCCCGAAGGCGTCCACAAACTGGTCGACGAACGGGGCGACGACGTGGTCTTCTTCGACGGCCGCAATCACCTCGAGGCCCAGATCGGCCGGTTCCGCGATGCGGTCGTACCGCCGACCGAGACCACTCGCGACTTCATCGACCTGATCGAGCGCGGCGAGTATGACCACCTCAAGGACAAACCGGTTGTCACCTATTGCACCGGCGGCGTGCGCTGCGAGGTGTTGTCGGTGCTGATGCGCAACCGTGGCTTCAACGAGGTGTACCAACTCGACGGTGGCATCGTCCGCTATGGCGAGAAGTACGGAGACGACGGTCTGTGGGACGGCTCGCTGTATGTGTTCGACAAACGGATGAGCCTGGACTTCTCCGACCACGCGAAGGTCATCGGGGCCTGCACCCGCTGTGGCGCGGAGACGAAGAACGTCGCGAACTACCCCGATCCCGGCGGCCGGGAACTGGTGGTGGTCTGCGAGCAGTGTGCGGCCGACGCCCAGGTATGAGGGACGCGTGAGGCGGATTCCGGTTCTGCTGGTTGCCGGATTTCTCGGTGCCGGGAAGACAACGCTCCTCAACAATCTGTTGCGCACCCGTTCGGGGTTGCGAATCGGTGTGGTGGTCAATGACTTCGGGTCCGTGAACATCGATGCGATGCTGGTGGCCGGTCAGGTGGACGGCGCCGTCGCGTTGGGGAACGGCTGCATGTGTTGCACCGTCGACGACGACGGACTCGATGCGACCTTCGAGGCGTTGACGGCGCCGAAGGCCGGCTTGGACCTGATCGTCGTCGAGGCCAGCGGGCTCGCGGAGCCGCGCAATCTGGTCCGAATGGTGGTGGGCAGCACCAATTCTCGCGTCGAATACGGCGGCTTGGTGTATCTGGTGGACACCGCGAATTATGCTGACACCCGCGCTCAGCACGCCCGGATCGATCAGCATCTGGCACTTGCCGACCTGATCGTGCTCAACAAGGTCGACCTCGCTGGGCAAGAGGTGATCGACACAGCATGTGCGGTGGCCCGGACGCACAATCCGACTGCTCCGATCATCGAAACCCGCGACTCCGCAGTCGATCTGGGATTGTTGACCGACCTGACACCCCGCCAGGTACCCGACGACGGCCCGCGCCAGCTGGGCCTGGACGAGTTGCTGATGGAGGCAGACGGCGCAGACGACCACTGTGCGCACCTGCATCACGACTATCAGGCGGTCACCTTCACCGAGTCGGGTCCGATGGATCCGCGCGCGCTTGCCGCGTTCCTGGAACGGCCTCCTGCCGGAGTATTTCGAATCAAGGGCTTTGTGCATTTCGATGTCGCGGGACACCGGCGCAAGTATCTCGTCCACACCGTCGGCAACTACGTCAGCGTGCATGCACAGAAGTGGGAACCGGGGGAGTCGCGTCGCACCGAGCTGGTGATCATCGGCGCGGGAATCGATGAGGCACAGGTTCTTTCGGGGCTCGATGCATGCCGCACCGCACGTGGCGTCGACGAGCAGTCGATGCTCAGCATCACTCGATACCTGCGCTAGGCCGATCCGGTGCGCAGTATCACGGCACCAGCACGATCCGTCCGAACACCTCGCCGGCATCCATGAGCCGGTGCGCATCGGCAGCAGAATTCAACGGCAGGACGTCGTGGACCACGGCGTGGATGTCGCCCCGAAACGCCGCGTCGAACTGCTCTGCGCGAACGGGGGCGAGTTCGTTCCGTGGCACCGTGTCCAGACTCAGGGTGCCGAATGAGATCGATTTCCGGAATGCGCCGAGGAGCGCGGTACCGAAGTCTGCCGGTGGAAACCCGCCGACGACACCTACGGCGATCAACCTGCCGTTCGGGGCGAGTCTGTCGATGAAAGACGGCAGGGCCGGGCCGCCGACGATGTCGAGGATCACGTCGAACTCGGTGGGCGCGGCCGCGTCGCCGTTTCCGGCTCGATCGAGGACATGGGTGGCCCCGAACGAGCGCAGTCGATTTCCGCGTTGAGTGGACGAAGTGGTGACCGCGACCGCCGCGGCGCCGGCCCGGGCCGCAAGTTCCACGGCTGCGATGCCGATGCTGCCCGCCGCCCCGCGCACCAGCACGGTCTCGTCTTTGGCCAGGTGTGCGCGGCCGAGACCGAAATGTGCGACGGGCGCGGCGCTTCCGAGGGTCACGGCGTCCACAGAAGTGAGCTCGGACGGCAGCGGCACGATGTCGCCAAGGGCGGCCACCGCCTGCTCGACGTATCCACCGGTGGTGCCCGTGAACGCCCAGACACGGCGGCCGATCCACGACGAGTCGACACCGTCGCCGACCGCGGTCACGATGCCTGCGACCTCACTGCCCGCGATCATGCCTTCGGCGAAGTCGGGTCCGCCGAGCGTGCCGCGCCGGATCATGACGTCGACACCGCCGACCCCGATCGCTTCGGTACGGATCAGAACTTCGCCGGTGGCGGGAGTCGGTTCCGGCAGATCGACGATCTCCATGCCGTCCGGGTCGCCGAAGGTTCGAATGGTCACTGCGCGCATTGGGTTGCTCCTCAACTGATTCCGCGAATTGTCGGGGGAATGCCCCCGGATCGAAAGTTAATGGACGCAGGCGTCCACATCGTTAAAGTGAGACAGATGGACGAGACATTGCCTCAGGTGCTTCGCGTAGACGCACAAGAGAACCGGGATCGCGTCCTGTCCGCGGCGCGCGAGCTGTTCGCCCGCGATGGACTCGAGGTCACGATGCGTCAGATCGCACGCCACGCCCAAGTCGGTCCGGCGACGCTCTACCGGCGATTTCCGACCAAGCACGCGCTCATGGTCGAGGCCTTCATGGACGAGCTCGATGCCTGTCGAGGAATCGTTCGCGATGCGGTAGATGATCCCGATCCATGGCGGGCATTTTGCACAGTCATCGAGCGCCTCGCTGTCCTCAACGCACAGAACCAGGGCTTCACGGACGCGTTCATGTCGGCCCAGCCGGCGGCGATCGATCTCGTGGCGCATCGCCGCGAGGTGTTGCGCGAACTGTCCGGTATCGCCCGTCGAGCCAAGGATGCCGGCGCGCTTCGCGCAGATTTTGTCGTGGACGATTTTGTCCTCGTCCTGCTCGCCGGGCGGGGGCTGGCCACAGCGCGACTGGAGGGGCGGACCACTGCCGCCCGACGATTCGCCGCCCTCGCGATCGACGGATTTCGAGCCACCGACTCGAACAGCCCGCCGGCCGAGGCTGCGCAGGCTACCCGGTGATAACTGCGTCGTCATCGGCTGCGACCGAACGATTGAGCATCGGCCGGGTCACGACCTGACAACGGTTTCGGACGTAGCGGACACCCGTTTCCCAAAAGTCTCAAGGACTGGTTCACTGTTACAGAAGTGAATTCTGTGACTGAAGTTGCGTAAGTGGCGTCCGAGTCGAGTCCTGGCCGGCCACACCATCAACCGATCGGTCCGAAGGCCGCGCCGGCCCTTTTCGGCGCACGCGAAAGGAACACCGTGACCAAGAAGAACATGCGCGTCGCCGGGCTCACCACCTTGGCCCTCGCCGCTTCACTGATCGCGATGCCGGCGACGGCGTCAGCCGAGCCCGCCCCGGCACAGGGTGATTCGCTTGTCGGAAAGACCATCTTCATCGACCCCGGACATCAGGGTTCGTCCGCGGGTCAGGACCTGAACAAGCCGGTACCCGACGGCCGAGGCGGAACGAAGGACTGCCAGACCACCGGCGCCACCAGCGCGAATGGTGTGGCCGAACACAAGGTCAACTGGGACATCTCCCAGCTCGTGAAGGCAGGCCTGGAAAGCCAGGGCGCCAAGGTGGTCCTGAGCCGTCAGGACGACACCGGCTGGGGCGGGTGCATCGACGAGCGGATCAACGCGGCCAACGCCTCGAATGCCGATATGGCAGTCAATGTTCACGCCGACTCGACCTCTCCCGGAGTTGACGAGAGCAAGAGTGGCTTCCACATCATCGTTCCGCAGCTCCCGGTCCCCGACGCCACGGTGCAGCAGGTGCAGTCCGGTCCCGGCCTCAATGCCGCCGGACTGATGCGTGATGCGTTCAAGGACGCCGGGCTGGCGCCCGCGAACTACGCCGGTGCGCAGGACGGCCTGCAGACCAGGGCGGATATCGCCGCGGCCAACCTCACCAAGGTGCCCAACGTCTTCGTCGAGCTGGGCAATCTGTCCAATCCCGCCGACGCCGCGGCACTCACCGGTCCCGATGGCCAGATCAAGTACGCCATCGGTCTGATCGACGGAATGATCAGGTTCTTGCTGACCGGGGATACGGCCACCGCGCCGGCCCCGACCGCAGCAGCCCCGACGACTGCCGCACCGACCGCGGTGGCACCGACGACAGCAGCCCCGACGACGGCAGCGCCGGCCTCACCAGCTCCGGTCACCGCTGCACCGACCCCTGCGGCACCGGCTGCACCGGCACCGGCCACCGCTGCCCCGACAACCGCTGCCCCGACAACGGCAGCGCGGACCACGGCCGCACCGACGAGCGCAGCGCCGAAGACCACTGCACCCAAGTCCGCAACACCCAAGTCCGCAACACCGACACGCACGGTCGCTCCGGGTATGGGCCTGCCGAGCCAGCCGCTCGGCAGTGAGAACGGAACGAGCGCACCGTCGACGGTGCCGGGGTCCGGGACAGAGTCGGAAGGTATTGACCTGACCGGTCTGCAGTCGCTTCTGCCGCTGATCAGTTCGCTGCTCGAAGCCGAGGATTCCGAAGGAATCGAGGGGTTGTTGGCAACGCAGGGCAACGATGTGGCGTCGCAGGTCCTGGAGGCGATGCTCTCGGTCGTCTACGAGATCTTTGGCGGCAAACTCCCCATCTGAGAACAGATATGACCCGTAGGGTTGAGGTATGAGCGTCAAAGACCTACTGGTGATGAAACCTCCTGTGAAAGACCTGCGAGCCAAGCGGGTACTGATCACCGGTGCCGGAAGCGGGATCGGCAGGGCCACCGCGTTGGCGGCGGCCAGGGAAGGTGCGGCACTGGTACTCACCGACATCAATGTGGCGAACCTCGACGAGACGGCTGCGCAGGTGCGTCGCGCCGACGGCAAGGTTGTCTTCCACCGCGCCGGCGACGTCTCCGATTACGAGTGGGTCAAGCGGTTCGCCCAGCAGGTCGATGCCGAGGTCGGCGTGATGGACGTCGTGATGAACATCGCGGGCGTATCAGCATGGGGCACAGTGGAAAACCTCGAACATCGCCATTGGAAGCAGATGGTCGATGTCAATCTCATGGGACCGATCCACATCATCGAGTGTTTTGTCCCGCAGATCATCCGGCGGGGTCGCGGCGGCCATCTGGTCAACGTGTCATCGGCGGCGGGCCTGTTGGCACTGCCGTGGCACGCTGCCTACAGTGCAGGCAAGTTCGGGATCCGCGGTGTGTCCGAGGTTCTACGAATGGACCTGCGGCGACACAAGATCGGCGTCTCGCTCGTCTGTCCGGGTGGGGTCGACACCCCGCTGGTCAACACCGTGGAGATCGCCGGGGTCGACCGTGACAACCCGGTCATCGCGCGGCAGATCGGGCGATTCCACAAGGTTGCGGTGACCCCAGAGCAGGCGGCAGACGCCATCCTCAAGGGTGTACGCAAAAACCGGTTCATGGTGTACACCTCGTTCGACATCCGGTTCGGGTACTGGATGTCCCGGAAGTTCGCGTTGCCCTACGAGATCGTCATGCGGATCGCGAACAACCAGTTCGATCACATCGCCCGGGTCAGTGCGCGAAGTCTCGAAGCATCTGCCGCTGCGTCGGATTCGGGTGCTAGCTCTTCCACCAGTCGTCAAAAGGGGTGACCGGGACGGTGCGCTTGTGCGCCGAGCGCAGGAACAACGATTCGATGCGTTCGGCGACCTCGGCATCGACCTCCAGGCCCTCGAGATAGTCGTCGATCTGGCTGTACGTCACGCCGAGCACTTCTTCGTCGGGCAGTGCCGGGCGGTCGTCCTCGAGGTCGGCGGTCGGGACCTTGGTTGTGACCGAATCGGGGGCACCCAGATGCCAGAGGATTTGGGCGCCTTGACGTTTCGTGAGACCTGTCAACGGCGTGACGTCGACTCCGCCGTCGCCGTATTTCGTGAAGAATCCGCTGACCGCCTCGGCGGCGTGGTCGGTTCCGACAACCAGGAGGTTCTCCTGCCCGGCAACTGCGTATTGCAGGATCATTCGCTCGCGGGCCTTGATGTTGCCGCGCACCAGGTCTCGGAGCGGCTCACCGAGCGTCTGCACAACCACTTCGGCGGTGGCGTCGGAGCCGGGTTTGACGTTGTAGACCTCTGAGCGGTCGGGGTCGATGAACTTCAGTGCGATCTGGGCGTCTTCTTCGTCGGCCTGTTCGCCGTAGGGCAGCCGCACCGCGACAAACGTCGCGTTGCCACCCTCGGCACGTACGGATTCCACGGCCAATTGACAGAGTCGGCCGGTCAGGCAGGAGTCTTGCCCGCCACTGATACCGAGGATGAACCCGCTGGTGCCGGTGCTCAGGAGGTATTGCTTGAGGAAGTCCACCCGACGGTCCACCTCCTGCTGGGGGTCGATGGTCGCGGAGACGTCGAGTTCGGCAATGATTCGCTCTTGCAGGCTGGCCATGCACAAATGGTAGTGGGACCGGTCCCGTTCCGGCACGCTGGAGCGGTGACCTCACGCGAATTCCGTAAACATCGATCCGACGCTCCTCGCGACTTCTTCGCCGCCGAGGCAGCGGGCCTCCGGTGGCTTGCCGATGCCGGGGCACCGGTTCCGGAGGTACTCGACGTCGGGGACGACCACATCACACTGCGCCGACTGACCACCGCGGCACCGACCCGACGACATGCGCAGGAGTTCGGCGCAATGCTGGCCCGGATGCACGGGTGCGGTGCCGATGCTTTCGGAAGTGCTCCGGCCGGATTCACCGGTCAGATCTTCATCGGGAACCGGCCCATGCCATCGACCCCGACCGCGCACTGGGGTGAGTTCTACGCCCAGCAACGCGTACTCGCGTTTGTCGATGATGCCGTGGCCGCCGGGAACCTGCGGCGCGCCGACGAATCGGACACCAGGGAGGCCTGCGAGCTCATCGCATCCGGGGTGTTCGATGATGGGCAGCCGCCGGCCCGCATCCACGGTGATCTGTGGAACGGCAACGTGATGTGGACACCCGATGGCGTGGTGATGATCGATCCGGCCGCCCATGGTGGGCATCGTGAGACCGACCTGGCGATGCTCGCGCTCTTCGGTTGCCCGGCCCTCGATGCGGTCATCGCGGGCTATGAAGAGGAGTACCAGCTGGTCGACGGCTGGCCCGAACGCATCGCTCTGCACCAGCTGCACCCGCTGGCGGTACATGCGGTCGGCCACGGTCCGGGTTACGGCGTCGAGCTGGGGCGGGCGGCTCGGCAGACGCTCGAACTGGCGGTCTGACCTGACTGGACGGGCGGGCTACGCGTTCAGCGCAGGTCGCGGTCGCGGATCCGGGGTGGTGGCGCGTAGATGATTTCTTCGGGCGCGCGGTAGGCCCGTGCGCCGGGTGGCTGCGGCGGCTGCCGGTCGTCGTAGGGTGCTGCGCGGCGCGTCCGGGCCTCGGGCACTTCCGGGGCCGCACGTCGGCGTCGCGGCGGGCCGCCCAGATCATCTCCGCGTTCGGGGATTCGAGATTCGGGGATTCTGGGTTCGGTTGCCCGGGACCGGGGATCGGTGGTGCGGATGGGCGGCCGTGGGTTCTGGGACACGCGGGGCCTGGGGACCGCCGTTGGCGCCGGGCCGTCGCTGTCGGCCACTGCCGGGCGGGGTTGCGGTCGGGGCGCCTTCGCGGCACTGCTTCGGGTCTTGTCGGTCCGGGTCTTGTCTGCCGAGCGTGCCGCCGACGTGCCTGCGCTCTTCTTCGGCGACTTGGACGCGGAGGTCTTGCGGTCGCCGGTCTTGACGACCTTCCCGGCGTTCGTGGGATGTGTCAGCCAGATCCGCGCGGCGGCGATGGCCAGAACGATGAGGAACGTCCACCCCATCACCGGGAACAGTTTCGCTATCGGCAAGGCCACATTGAAGACGAGCTTCTTCAGCCCCGAATCGGTGGCCGACACCAAGAAGTAAAGCGTGATCACTGCCACACCGAACAGAACCAGCGGTGGCTGTGCGACGGCAGTGAACAGTGCGCGGCGCCGGACGGCGAGTACCGCAGCGATGCAGCCGATCATGTAGAGCGCCTTGAATGCAAAGCCGAGTGCTTCGTCATCGCCTGCGACAACGATCACTGCTCCGACCGAGGTCAGGCCGACTGCCAGCAGCACAGCGCCCCACCATGGCACACCTGGTGCGGTGGGAAGTGCGGATTGCTCATCGAGGGGAACCCCCGAGCGCGAGCGTGGCCCAGAAATCACATACCGACCGTACCGGTAAATCCTGAGAAATCCGGTACTGAACGCGCGTGATGCCGTGGGTCACTTCACTGCCGGTTCCGTCCGGACGGGACGTGCGGCTCCGGCGGCCCGGCTGAAAGAGGGGGTGGAAACCCCGCTGATGTTCAGCTTCGGTGACGAACCCACGCGGCACGCCGAGGCCGTGATCCGCGAGATCCCCGCCCCGCTGTGGACGTGGGTCGACCGAGAGGTCATTTCGCGGTTGCTGACCCGCCGCACGCTTCCGGTGGTGGAGGTCGTCGCGTGTGTGCCGCAGGTTCCCCTGGGGGCAATGGACGTGGTGGGCGTTTCCGGGGGCGGTGCAAGGGTGCCGTCGAGGCCGGTCTCGGCGATGCGTGGCGAGGTCCTGCGTGCGGCCGACAGACTCTGGTCGAAGGACGCATTCGTGTGGCTCACCAGGACGGCGTCGGGTCCGTCGCGCAAGGTGTCGCCGGTGGTGAACGCAAATGCCGCGACGGCGGCCATGGTGAGGAGCCATCCTCCGACAACAACACTGCCCGAGCAGGTGCTGGCCGTGACATCGGACCGACGATCGTGGCTGACATACATGTGAACGACTCCAGGGGTGAAGGGCGACTGGAATCAGGTTGGCCTGAACCGCTTGGAGTGGGCTTGAAGTTCACTAGGAAAATCGGATCCGTGCATCCAAGTTGCTCAGTCAAGTGGCTAGCGCACGACGAAATCCGCAATCGATCGGGTCAGCTGAGGCCGATTCCGGTACGTCGGGGCTGTGCGTCGATGGCCACCGGGGGCTCGAGGTCCTCGAGATCGGAGAAGGCGTCGAGGTCGGAGAGCTTGCGCGCGGTGACCGTCACACGCGAATCGATGGTGCCGATGGCGCTGTTGTACGACTCCACAGCTTTCGTGAGCGATCCGCCGAGTTTGTCCATGTGCCTGCTCACCATGCCGATGCGCTGGTAGAGCTCTTTGCCGAGTTGATGGATCTGCTGGGCGTCGCGGGTCAGCGCCTCGTGCCGCCAGCCGAGGGCAATCGTGCGAAGGAGCGCCACCAGACTGGTGGGGGTGGCGATCACCACGTTGTTGGTGAAGCCGTAGTCGATCAATTCGGGATCCGAGCGGCAGGCCATTTCGAGGATCGCCTCACCAGGGACAAAGAGGACCACGAACTCCGGCGAGCTCTGCAGCGCTTCCCAGTACGACTTGGATGAGAGCTGCTGGATGTGGGTGCGCAACGCTTTGGCGTGTGCGCGGTAGGCCTGCGTGCGGAAGGCGGGGTCAGTGCTGTCGGCGGCTTCGAGGTACGCCGACAGTGGGACCTTCGCATCGATCACCACGTCGCGTCCGCCCGCGAGGTGCACCACCAGATCCGGCCGCACCTTCGACGAGTCGGAGGTGGTGCCGCTGACCTGTGTGGTGAAGTCGCAATGGCGCTGCAACCCCGCCGCCTCGATCACCCGCTCGAGGTGGAGCTCGCCCCATCGCCCGCGGGCCTGAGGTGAGCGCATCGCGCCTGCCAGTTGTTGCGCTTGATGTCCGAGATGCTCGGAGGTCTCGCGCATACCGCTGACCTGCTCGGTCAGCCCCGCATACGCGGCGATCCGGTTGCGTTCGGTGCGCCGGAGCTCCCCGGCCAGCGAATCGAGCGTCTCGCGCAGCGGTCCGACGATGTGGGAGACCTGCTGCCCGATCGCTCCCGACTGCCGGCGTGCGGCATCTTCGCTGGCGGCAGACAGTGATCGGACCAGCAGGTCGTGGTTGGCGTGGGCGGCATCGGCTTCGGCGCGGGCGACAGCCACCTCGGACCCGGACTTGTTGGCTTGCACCAGCCAACCCAAGGCGAACCCGGCCGCCAGTCCGACGATCAGCAGTATGACTGCGGTGATACTCATGGTGTTGATGGTGCATCAGAGGTCTGACACAACCGGTTGCGGCTGGTGCGAGATCTCAGGGGCGAAGAGATCTACTCGGCCGATGCCCTCACAACTGCGGACTCGGCGTGTCAGGTCCCTCGTGAGCCAACAACCAGGACTTGATGGGGAGGCCGTAGCGGAACCCGCCCAGCGACCGGTCCGAGCGCAGTACGCGATGACAGGGCACGAACAGGGCCGCCGCATTGCGGGCGCACGCACTCGCGGCCCCTCGGATCGCGGCCGGGCGACCGCTGAGGGCGGCGTATTCGGTGTAGCTGACCGGCGACCCGGCCGGGATCGTTCGCAGCACCTCCCAGGCGTGCTCGAGGAATTCGCCCGACCGTTGCCGCACGGGAATGCTGTCGATGGCGGTCACCTCGCCCTGGTGGTATCGCTCGGCGGCAGTGGTCACCGCGCCCAGGTCGGGTTTGTTGACGAGCGTCAATGGGCGAATTGACTTGTGTATCAGGACATTGAGGTAGTCGGCATCGTCGGACCAGCCCGACGCGAGGACTTCGGCGTCGTCGTTGATGATCATCGTGAACGGACCGGTGGGGGTGGCGATGGTGGACCAGGCTGCGGTGCTCATGAGACCTGCTTTCGTGGTGAGACGGATGTCGAGCCGTTGGACAGGAGGGGAGAGCTGCGGGCGATGACGTTGTGCCACAAGTGCATCGACACGTAGGAGCGCCAGGGCGACCAGTGCTGTGTTCTGCTGAGGTCGATGCCGAGGTCGGCTGCCGACCGTCGGACCACTAGGTCGGTGTGCAACAGGACGTCCGGATCGTTCAGCAGGCGCATCGCGACGTAGTCGGCTGTCCAGATACCGATTCCGCGTTGTGCGACGAGTTGGGCGCGCACGTCGGCGGCGGGCATGCCGGCATGCATCACCAGGGCTCCGTCGGCGATCTGGCGGGCCACGCCGCTCACGGCAGTGGTCCGCGCGGTGGGGCCGGTCAGGACCTCGCTTCCGTGTTCGGCGATCGCCGCGGCGGTGGGGAACAGGTGGGTGATGTCGCCGAGGGGATTTTCCAGCGGCTCACCGAGTGCGGCGACGAGCTTTCCGGTGTGGGTGCGTGCGGCAGGCAACGAGATCTGCTGGCCGATCATGGTGCGGATCAACAGCTCTGTCGGATCGGTGCTTCCGGGCACGCGGATGCCGCGCATGCGCTCGATCAAGGGGATCAGCGAGAGGTCGGCGCAGAGTGCTTCGTTGGCCGCCGCCACGTCGGCGTCGAGATCGAGGAGTTTGCGGATCCGGTACACAGCGACCCCGAGATCCCGCATGTCGTGTAGTGCGATGTCGGCCCGGACGTGATCAGGGTTGATCTGCAAGGCGACCACACCCGGTCCGTGGGGCAGGGGCATCGAACGCCGGTAGAACTCACCGTCCCAGCTCTCGATGCCCGGCACCGCATGCGCGGAAAGGAACCAGTGCAACCAGGGCGGCGAAAAGGGTTGCCGAACAGCAAGCTTGAGGGTCACCGCGGCGCCGGTGGCGGCCGCTTGACGCGGTGCGCCCTTGGCGCGCAACTGGGTGGGCGTCTGCGCGAAGACCTCGCGAATGGTGTCGTTGAACTGGCGGATGCTGGCGAATCCGGCGGCAAAGGCGATGTCCGACATCGACATGGTTGTGCACTGGATCAGCATCCGGGCGGTCGTCGCGCGATAGGCGCGAGCCAATGCGAGGGGACCGGCCCCGATCTGTTCGCCCAGCACCCGGCCCAGTTGACGCGGCGAATAACCTAGGTGGTCGGCCAGGCCGGTCACACCGGTGCGGTCGACCAGGCCGTCCTCGATGAGGCGCATCGCGCGGGATGCCAGGTCCGAATTGACGTTCCAGCGCGGCGATCCGGGCACCGCGTCCGGAAGGCAGCGCCGGCAGGCCCGGTACCCCTGTTGCTGGGCGACCGCCGCGGTCAGGACAAACGAGACGTTCGTGGGCTTGGGAGTTATGGCCGGACACGAGGGCCGGCAATAGATGCCGGTGGTTCGGACTGCGACAAAGAACTGACCGTCGAATCGTGCATCCCTGGCCTGGAGGGCACGAAAACAGGAATCGAAATCAAGCTGTCTCGGATTCGTCGCGGTTTCGGTGGGCATGGGAACCACTGTCCCAGTCTTCGCGGTGCAGGACTAGCGGAAATCGGACGCGACAATTCGAGCGTCTGGAGGCTGGACAGCACCCGGAAATTATGCTGTGGCACAGATCACACTGCGTATCGAGTCCAGTCTGGGACTAACGTCCCGGATTTAGACTCTTTCCGCAGGAAAACGGGGACAAGGCAGGGATGAGCGTGCCAGGGTGGTCACATGTACGTAACACGATGGGGACGCAAAGAAGCGCCGTTGTCGCAATTCCCCGGTTGGGGTGTGGAGATCATGATGGGTCTCTACGGCGAACAGTCGGTGCGATCGGCGATCGAAGCGGAAAAGGGTCTGTCCACTGCGCCGGCGATGACCGCTGAGGTGTGCGATCAGGCCGGGGATCCGAGTGCGCTGCAACGCGATGACGATGCCGCCGGTGGAAAGCTCCGCTGGCTGCAACGCCGCCGCGGCTGAGGCAACTACCGGGACTTGACCGCGCCGAGTGTCGCGCCGCGAAACTCGGCGAGGCGCTGCGAGCACTGTTCCTCGGATGCGTAGAGCCCATCGCGCGCCGTCGGGTCCGGAATCCTGCACGCCGTGGTCGAGGATGGCGCAGTCAGGCGTAACGCATCTGATGGCGACTCGGCAGGTCGAAGTGTGTCCGGACGAGCGGCATGTGAACATCAACGCATGGCAACAACACCTGCGGGCGAACCGGGCGAGAAGCGGCCCGAGAATGAGAAGACGATTGTGTCCGGCGCGCAGGACACGACGAAAAAGAATCGCGGCAAGATCATCGGGGAGGGCGGCCAGTGGCTGGCAAAGCACGCCCTCCGTCTGATCCTGATCGCGGGCGGCGCATGGGTGCTGGCGTGGATCATCGGCGAGGCCTGGGTCGTCTTGTTGCCGACGGTGCTGGCGATCATCGTCTGCACGGTCCTGTGGCCACCGGTGCGCTGGCTCCGGAAAAAGGGCGTCGGCCCGGCGACGTCTTCGCTGCTGGTGCTCTTGCTGGCCATTGGGGTGGTGGCAGGCATCATCAGCGCGATCGCACCCTCGATTGTCGACCAGTCCGGTGATCTGGCGTCACAGGCCATCGACGGCGTCGAAGAGATCGAGGAATGGTTGCAGGGACCACCGTTCCGGGTCAGTGACGAGCAGCTGAACACAGCGGTCGACGCGATAACCGACCGAATCCAAAAGTCCAGCACCACCATCGCCTCCGGCGTCTTCACCGGTGTCACCACCGCGACGTCGGTGCTCATCACATTGTTCACGGTCCTGTTCCTGACGTTCTTCTTCCTCAAGGACGGACCGAAGTTCCTGCCCTGGTTGCGCCGGACCAGTGGCGCGCCGGCTTCTGAGCACATCGCAGAGGTGCTGTCCCGGATCTGGGCGACGCTGGGCGGCTTCATCCGTACACAGGCCCTGGTGAGCATGATCGACGCGGTACTCATCGGCGCCGGCCTGGTGATCCTCGGGGTGCCGCTGGCCTACGCGTTGGCGATCATCACGTTCTTCGGTGGTTTCATCCCGATCGTCGGTGCGTTCGTCGCCGGTGCGCTCGCGGTGCTGGTGGCGCTGGTCGGCAACGGCCCGTGGACCGCCTTGATCGTGCTCGGCATCATCGTCGCGGTGCAGCAGCTCGAGGGCAATGTGCTCCAGCCGTGGTTGCAGTCGAAGTCGATGAATCTGCACGCGGCGATCGTGCTGTTGTCGGTGACGGCCGGTGGCACGCTCTTCGGCATCATCGGTGCCTTCCTTGCCGTCCCGGTGGCTGCGGTGGTGGCAGTCGTGTTGCGGTACCTGAACGAACAGATCGGGATCAGGGCAGGCGAAACAGTGGTCGCCAACGGCAAGGACGCCAAACTCGTCCTTCCCGATGGCAACGGCAACGCAGAACCCGAGACGAGCTAGCGGCGCCGACCAGCGGCCCCCAATCGGGCCGCTGGTCGTACGGCCCGCGGGTGACTTGCGGCGGCGAACTAGACTGGCTGCTCGTGAGCCTTACCCTCGGAATCGTCGGATTGCCCAACGTCGGCAAATCCACCCTGTTCAACGCACTGACCAACAACGATGTGCTGGCTGCGAACTACCCGTTCGCCACCATCGAGCCCAATGTCGGTGTGGTTGAGCTGCCCGATTCGCGGCTGAACCGCCTGGCCGAGATCTTCTCTAGCGAGAAGATCCTGCCTGCGACCGTGTCGTTCGTCGACATCGCCGGCATCGTCAAGGGTGCGTCCGTTGGTGAAGGCATGGGCAACCAGTTCCTGGCCAACATTCGTGAGGCCGACGCCATCTGTCAGGTGGTCCGGGTGTTCTCCGACGACGACGTGGTGCACGTCGACGGTCGCGTCGACCCGGTCTCCGACATCGAGGTGATCGAAACCGAGCTCATCCTCGCCGACATGCAGACGCTGGAGAAGGCGCTGCCGCGGCTGGAGAAGGAATCGCGGAAGAACAAGGAACTCGTCGAGGTCCTCAACGCGGCTCAGGAAGCTCAGAAGGTTCTCGACTCGGGCAAGACGCTGTTCTCGCAGAAGGATTCGCTGGACTTCGCGAAGCTGCGTGAGCTGCATCTGATGACCACCAAGCCGTTCCTCTACGTGTTCAACGCCGACGAGTCGGTGCTGACCGATCCCGAGCGCATCGCAAAGCTCAAAGAGCTTGTGGCGCCTGCCGATGCGGTGTTCCTCGACGCCAAGGTGGAGAGTGAACTACTCGAGCTCGACCCCGAAGATGCCCAGGAACTCCTGGACTCGATCGGCCAGGACGAGCCCGGCCTGCATGCCCTGGCACGCGCCGGCTTCCACACCCTTGGTCTGCAGACCTACCTGACCGCCGGACCAAAAGAGTCCCGCGCCTGGACAATCCACAAGGGCGACACCGCTCCCAAGGCTGCAGGCGTCATCCACACCGACTTCGAAAAAGGCTTCATCAAAGCCGAGATCGTCTCCTTCGCCGATCTCGACGCCGCCGGTTCGATGGCTGCTGCCAAAGCGGCGGGCAAGGTCCGGATCGAAGGCAAGGACTACGTGATGGCCGACGGCGACGTGGTCGAGTTCAGGTTCAATGTCTGACGTTCTTCCTCCGTGTCCGGAGTGTGCGAATGAGTTCGCGTACGAGTCCGGCGCGTTGCTCGTCTGTTCGATGTGCGGTCACGAGTGGGCGCCCGGTGCGGACGATGCTGCTGATGTTGGTGGCGTCGTCACCGATGCTGTCGGGAACGTCCTCGCCGATGGCGACACCGTGACCATCGTCAAAAGCCTGAAGGTCAAAGGTGCCGGCGGTGGGGTGGTCAAGATCAGCACCAAGGTACGCAGCATTCGGCTGATCTCCGATGGAGTGGGCGACCACGACATCGACGCGAAGGTGCCGGGCTTCGGGCAGATGCAGTTGAAGTCGAGTGTGGTGAAGAAGGTTCTCTGAGGAGGGCTTTCCGTTACCGTGGCCCCATGGGCGACGATTGGCGGGTATCCCGGGTCGACGAGGTGAGGTCATTGATCAGGCAGGCCGAGCCCGACGTCGTCGAAGAAGCAAAGTGGCGCAAGGCCTCGAATCCCGATGGCGTGCCGACGTTCTCGCTCGACGGCCTCATCTGCACAGTCGAGACCTACAAGGACAAGATCAAGGTGACCTTTGCCAAGGGCGCCTCCCTGCCGGACACGGCGAAGCTGTTCAACGCGAGTCTCGATGCGGGGGTCCGGCGCGCGATTGACATCGGCGAGGCGGATGCACTCGACGCCGATGCTTTCGAGGCGTTGGTCCAGGCCGCAGTCGCGCTCAATCGGGGTTAGCGAACTGTCTGAGCGCGTCAGTGCTCCGGGATGGGCGCTTCGCTCAACGTCCGGCGGGTGATGAAGCGTCGTGGCTCACCCGACAGGGGATCGGTGAATTCCAGTTCCCGTGCGAGCAGTTGCATGGGCAGGGCATGGTCATCCGGTTCCTCGGTGAGCAGATCGGGATACCAACTGTCGCCGAGGATTCCGATGTCGAGTGCGGCCAGGTGTGCCCGCAGCTGGTGCTTGCGGCCGGTGTGCGGACGCAGGATCGTGTGCAGCACAGCGCGTCCGGAGGCGCTGACGCCGTGGCCCCGCACCTCGACCACTGTCTCGGCGTTGGGCTCGAGGAGGTCATCGATGGTGACCCGCAGTTCGCCGCGCCGCGCCGCGATGTGGTTGCGGTAGACGACGGGAACTGTGCGCCCGGCGATTGTCGGTGCGTCCGGGTCCCACCCCGGCGGCAGCGCCGACACGGCCTCGTAGACCTTCGTGACCCGCCGTTTCTCGAACAGCGACTGGTAGGCGCCGCGGGTGGCGGGCCGGGCCGAGAACATCAACAGGCCGGCCGTCGCCCGGTCGAGGCGATGGATCGGCGTCAGGTCCGGATTGTCGAGGCGCGTCCGCAATCGGATGAGCGCAGACTCCCGCAGATACCGCCCGCCCGGGGTGGTCGGCAGGAAGTGCGGCTTGTCGATCACGACGAGATCGTCGTCGACGTGCAGGATCTCTTCCCGGAACGGCACCGGTTCCTCCGCCGGTAGATCGCGGTAGTACCAGACGAAGGGGTCCGCGCCGCCCAGCGCCGTGCCGCGACCAATCGGACTGCCGTCGGTGCCGACGATCTCGCCGTCATCGAACCGGCGGTACAGATCGACGGGGTCCAGGTGGTCGAACGTCGCGACCATGAACTCGGCGACCGTCGTCCACGGCCCGGACGTGGGGATACGCAGCCTCGTCGGTCCGACGCCGTTCTTGACGGGTAGGGGTGCGGGCATCGGCATGTGTGCCATCATCGCACCGACCTCCGCAGCAGGCCCATGAACATGGGTCTGCTGCGGTCGTCTGCGCCTGACGACATCACCTGGCGGGCAGGATGCCGGACTCCCGATAGCGGCTGACCTTGTCGGCAAAGCTCTCTACCGTGGAACGGAAGCCGAGGAACCCGGCCTGCTTGCTCTTGTTCATGTCTGTCAGGCACTCGATGTCGCGACCGAGGTCACTGTCTGTATGCCACCACGACGCGAGCCGTCCCACGTCCGGCTCGGCAAGGCCGTACCGCTGCGCGATCTTGGCCCATACCTCCGGCGCATCGCCCATTCTGTCGTCGAGCGGTCGCGGCGACTGTTCGAACCCGACGGGCTCCACTCCGAACATCTCGGCCACCTGAGGCCACAGCCAGCGCCACCGGAACACGTCGCCGTTGGCGATGTTGAAGGCCTCGTCCTTGCCGTTGGGATCTGTTGCAGCCCAGAGCATCTGTTCACCCAGAAGATCCGCGTCAGTCACATCGGTCAACCCGTCCCACTGCGTTTTCGATCCGGGGAACACGAACGGTGCCCCGGTTTCGCGGCAGATCTCGGCGTACACGGACAGGGTCAGCACCATGTTCATGGCGTTGCCAACGGCATAGCCGAAGACGGTGTGGGCCCGGTGCACACTCCAGCCGAAACCGTATCGCTCGGCGGCGGCAAAGAGCTCGTCTTCCTGGGCGTAATAGAAGTTCGGAGTGTTCAGCCGCGGCTCGTACTCGTGAAAAGGAGTATCGGCCATGACGCCGGTCGCATAGTCGTCGAACGATCCGAGGTAGTGCTTGAGTCCGGTCAGGAGTGCAACGTGGCGTACCGAGTCCTTGTCTCCCAGTACACCCAGGACGTTTCGAACCGTAGCGCTGTTGACCTCGATGTTCTTTTCCTCGGAGTCCTGCTTCATCCACGCGGTGAGGAAGACAATGTCCGGTCTGACATCGGCCAGCGCCTCCGTCAGTGACCCGGGATCAAGGAGATCCGCGGCAACCGGAATGACACCATCCACCGGATTACGCGGTCCCCGCGCCAAACCGTAAGTTGTCCAGCCATTGTCAACCAGCGCAGCGCTGATGGTCTGCCCGGCGATTCCGGTTGCGCCTACGACGAGGGCAACACCGGGCGTGCTGTTAGAAGTCATTTGATCGATCCAATCCGAGATCTGCCGCCCACGAGGACCCGACCCACTCGACGAACATTGAACTCAGCGTTCTCGGATGCGGTTTTACGCGTCTGGCTCACTGCGGAACCCGTAGACGAGCATTTAAGGCGTGCTGGCTGAGAAGATCTCAACAGATCCACTGTACATGCGAACGCGCCGGACTGATTTGGCACACATGGTATACCTGATTCGGCACCACTTCTACTTCGCCGCAACAGGTTTGGGGATAGTTCCGAGACCATCCCTGCAATTCGCTCCGCTGAACCGCATGTGCTCCTGGAGTATCTGAAACCAAGCGGAGCGGATTGCCATCGGAATGAACGCGGTCGTGACCGGGACCCGGATGGTGTTAGGGGAGAAGGGAATTGGTTCTGCGCCGCGGCTCCCGGAGGGAACCGCGGCGCAGCGTTGTCGATCGCCTCAGGCAGTGACTACCGTTTTTGCAGTGGTCGAGTCGTCGGTCTTGTCCCAGCGGTCGTCTCCGTCGTCGACCATGGACAACTCGTCGAAGGGATCCTTGCCGGAGAGGACATTGCCGACCTTCTCCATGTCGACGGTCTTCGTCCAGGAGCCGACGAGAATCGTTGCGACGGCATTGCCGGAGAAGTTGGTGACCGCACGGGCCTCGGACATGAACCGGTCGATGCCGACGATCAGACCCACTCCGTCGAGGAGTTCGGGACGGTGGCTCTGCAGGCCACCGGCGAGGGTGGCCAGTCCGGCGCCACTGACCCCGGCTGCGCCCTTGGAGGCGACGATCATGAACACCAGCAGCGAGATCTGCTCACCGAGGGCGAGCGGGTCACCCATGGCTTCGGCGACGAACAGCGATGCCATCGTCAGGTAGATCGCGGTGCCGTCGAGGTTGAACGAGTATCCGGTCGGGACAACCACGCCGACGGTGGTGCGCTGGACACCCAGATGTTCCATCTTGGCGATCAACCGCGGCAGGGCCGACTCGGACGACGAGGTGGCGAAGATCAACAGGTATTCGCGGGCCAGGTAACGGACCAGCTGGAAGATCGAGACTCCTGAAACCAGACGCAGCAGCAGGCCGAGGATCACGAAGACGAAGATCGCGCAGGTCACGTAGAAGCCGAGCATCAGGGTCAACAGCTCGGTGATCGCGCTCCAACCGGTTTGGCCGACCACGTTGGCGATGGCGCCGAATGCGCCGATCGGGGCGAGCCACAGGATCATGCCGAGCACCTTGAACACGACCTTCTGGATCAACTCGATCGCCCGCAGGATCGGGTCGCCGTTGCGGGTGGGCAGAGCCTGGATCGCGAAGCCGACGAGCAGAGCGATGAAGAGGGTCTGCAGGACGCTGCCCTCGGTCAATGCCGACAGCATCGAGGTCGGGATGATCGACTGGATGAAATCCATGGTGCCGCCGGCTTCGTGGGCCTTGTCGGCGAGTTCTGCGCCGGTGCCCATCTTGGATGGATCGATCGTGAGCCCGCTGCCGGGGCTGAGCAGATTGCCAACCACGAGCCCGATGGCCAGCGCCACCGTCGACATCAGCAGGAAGTAACCGAACGCCAGGCCACCCACTTTGCCGACCGTTGCTGCCGCCCGCACCGAGCCGATGCCCAGGACGATGGTGCAGAAGATGACCGGGCTGATCATCATCTTGATCAGGCTCACGAACATGGTGCCCAGAACACCGAGGTCCTCGCCTACACCGGGGGCGACGAGTCCGACGATCACACCTGCGAACACCGCGATGATCACCGCGATGTACAACCAATGCGTCCGGTCACGCCGCTTTGGAGCCGGTGGCTGCTCTTGTGTCGGACGGTCTTCTGTCGTTGTCATGATCGACTTCCTTTGTGAAGCAGCGAGGAACGGGTTTGAAAGAATGGTGTTCGCCAAAGTGAGCGAGGTCACGGTTAAGTTCATTTCGTTCAGGCGGAGAGGTCGATGACGAGATTGGTGCCACGCTCTCTGGCAGGTCAGGCCATCGTGTTGCAACTCGTGGTTGTCGCGGTGATCGTGCTAGCGGGGAGTGCACTGGCTTTGCTCGACGCCCGCCGAGACAGCGACTCGGCAGCGCGCCAACAGGTCCTCGGTATCGCCAGTACCCTGGCCCAGTCGAACTCGACGGCAGCGGCAATCGCATCGGGTACCGCGCCGCAGATCCTCCAACCGGTGACCGGGCGCATTCGCGAGGACACCGGGATCGGATTCATCACGATCATGGCGCCCGATCGGACCCGCTTCACCCACACCAACCCGGCCCTCATCGGCCAGGACTACCTGGGCACCATCGGACCGGCGCTGGAAGGCCGAACCTTCACCGAGGTCTACACCGGGACTCTCGGGCCCTCCGTCAGGGCGGTGGCCCCGGTCCGTTCGTCGTCGGGGGAAATCATCGGCCTGGTGTCGGCGGGTATCACCCAGCAGACTCTCGGGCAGCGCTGGCGGGACGAGCTTCCGCAGATCATCCTGGTCGCGCTCGCCGCATTGGGGGTGTCACTGATCGGGATCTGGGCGATCGGGCGACGGTTGCTCCGGCAGACCCACGGCCTCGGACCGACCGAACTCCAAGTGATGTACGAGCACCACGACGCGATCCTGCACTCGGTCTCGGAGGGACTGATCGTGCGCGACCGCCGCGGTGTCGCGTTGGCGAACGACGAGGCCCGGCGCTTGCTGTCCCTGCCGTCGGGCGAGATCGACAATGAGTCTCTGCCGCTCTTCTTGCGCTCCTACTCTCCCGGTGCGCGCGACGAGGTCCACGTCACCGGCGACCGGGTGCTCGTGGTGAACCGTTCTCACGTAGCCGGTGAGCGGTCTCCCGACACCGAGGTCGTGACCATCCGGGACCGCACCGAATTGCAGGGCGCGCTGGGTGAACTCGACTCGATGAAGGTGTTTGCCGAATCGCTACGCTCCCAGGCCCACGAATCCGCGAACCGGTTGCACACCATCGTGACGCTCGTCGAGATGGGCCGCGCCGATGAGGCCGTGAAGTTCGCGACCACCGAGTTGGAACTGTCCCAACGTCTGGTCGACCGTCTGTCGGAAGCCGTCGGCGAACCCGCGCTCGCGGCGCTGTTGCTCGGCAAGAGCGCCCAGGCCGACGAGCGGGGTATCGGCTTCACCATCACCGATGACACCGAATTGTCCTCGGACGCAGAAGAAGTGCTGCTGTCAGGGCCAGAGCTGGTCACCGTCGTCGGCAATTTGATCGACAACGCTTTCGACGCCTGCGATCGGGACGATCCGTGGGTGGAGGTCACGGTCCGTCTGGACGGGGACGACCTGCTGATCCAGGTCGCTGACAGCGGCCACGGCATGGACCCCGCGGAGTTCTCAAAGGCGATGCAGCGCGGCTATTCGACGAAGGGCGGGAGTGAGCACGGGCGGCGTGGACTGGGTCTCGCACTGGTCGCCCAGGTCGTCGATCGGCACCGCGGCACGCTCACCGCGGAGATGACATACGGTTCGGTCGTGACGGTGCGCATCGGTAAGGCGGCGCGATGATCAACGTGCTCATCGTCGAAGACGAACCATTGATCGCCGAGGCTCACGGCACCTATCTAGGGAGAATTCCCGGATTCACCGCGGCTGCGCTGGTCCATACCGCCCGGGATGCAATGCAGGCCGCCGTCGCGGCATCGGTCAGTGGAGCCCCGATCGACCTGGTGCTCCTCGACATCGGCTTGCCCGACGCCACCGGCATCGACCTCGCGTCTGCGTTGTCCGGGCTACGCCCCGCGCCGGACATCATCGCGATCACGTCGGAACGCGATCTGCAGGTCGTGCGCGCCGCAGTCGCCAACGGGGCGCTGGCCTATCTGCTGAAGCCGTTCACCTTCGCGGCCTTTCGCGATCGGCTCGAGCGTTATCAGCGCTACCGCGCGGCCCTCCCGGCCGGTACCGACGCCGCCAGTCAAGCCGAGGTGGACCGCGCCTTCGCCGAATTGCGCACCGGCGCGGACCGATCCGCTGCGCCGAAGGGTGCTGCGCCGGGAACCGCAGACGAGGTGGCAAAGGTTGTCCGCGACACCGTCGGTGGCATCACTGCCGCCGACGCGGCCAAGATCGTCGGGGTGTCGCGGGTGACGGCATGGCGTTACCTCGAACGGCTCGCCGAAGAGGGAACGTTGGTACGCCACACCGACTACGGCCACGCCGGGCGGCCGAAGATCCGGTATCAGTGGCGTCGTTGACCCGACTCACCAATCTTCGCAAGATTTGTCACACGGACCGGTTATCTTGCTCAGACCGGTCTGCAGGGACACCCGTGGTGATCTGCGTTGGACTGGTTCGAGTTGCTTCGGAAAACTATCTAAATCTGTTGTTGGTCAACAGGTTTCACCGAGATTTGCTTGCGAACATGCGTTCGAGTCGGTACGGTGGAGTCGGCGACCACAAGCACGACGTATCTGACGCCTTCCCCGCAGAGACGCTCCGGTCGACATCCCGGTTTACTCTTTGCTCTTGGAAGGTGCTGTGTAATGCGACTTCTCGATACGGTCGATTCGCTGGTTGACCTGGACACACCCGACGATCCCATCGTGGTACTCGATATGACCAGAGACCTGATCACCCTGCGTAACGCGACCGATCATCAACTCGCAGTGTGCGCTGCGATGATCGATGAATCCGGGATAGCCCGCAAGGATGGATCGACCACAGCAAAGTTGTTGCAGGCCAACGGGGCCGCCCCGGCCTCGGCGTACCGCTGGTTACGCATCGGCGCGGGTATCGCGGGGCTGGATCGGACGGCGGGCTATTCACGCGACGGGTTCCTGTCCTCCGAGCACGTGGATGCGGTGGTCAAGGGGGTAGCGCATATCGCCGACCGGTCCGAAGAATCGCTGACGGTCGAGCAGTGGGCCGGGTTTGAGCGGAAACTGTTGAGTCACGCCATTTCCGGTGCCCCACCGGCGGAGATCAGTGCGGTCGCTCGGGCGCTGGGCAATGAGATCGCTGCGGATACCGGTGGTCCGCCGCCGGCCGAAGACCGGTCACTGAACAGTCTGGAATACAAAGTCCAGGAGGGACGATGTGTCGGTACGTTCGACGTGGACGCGGTGATCGGGGAAAAGTTGTTCTCCGCGTTGGACTTGTGGTCCAGAGCGCGTCCGGAGCCGGATGGCTCGGATGACAGCCGCTCGCCGACTCAGCGTCGGGCCGATGCGTTGCACCAGCTGTTGGACTGCGGTGGTGGTGGTGGGCAAACACTGATCTCGGCGCCGCGGACCGAGGTGACGGTCACCGTTCCGGCGGACCACCCGCAGGCGGCGTCGCTGTCCTGGATGGGGCCGATCACCGAGGCGACCGCCGCTGCGTTGGCGTGTGATTCGTCGATCACCTCGGTCACCCTGGACGGTCAGGAGGTACCGATCGATCTGAGCCCGCCCAAACGATTGTTCAAGGGGTTGGTCCGCAAAGCAATCATTATTCGCGATGCCTGCTGCATCAAATGTGGGGCGAAAGCCGGCTGGTCGGATTGTCACCACATCGTGCACTTTGTCGATGGCGGCCTGACCACCCTCGACAACGGATGCCTGTTGTGCCGGACGTGCCATATGGCAGTCCACAACACCGACTGGGACGTGATCATGGGCTCCGACGGCCATCCCTGGCTGATCCCACCGGCCGATGTCGATCCGTTGCGAAGACCGCTACCGCCCTACAACCGCCGAACCCTGACCCTCGCGGCCTGAACCTCGCCGCCTGACTCAACCGACTCTCCACTCCCGCGCACCCGAGATCTTTCGGGACCGCGCATGCATCCTTGACAACTCCATAGTGTGAAAACACGGTGCTGCCGTCCAGGCAGCTGGGCGGCAGCACCGGTTGCAACGTGATCAAACTTCAGCGGCGCTTCGGGCACGAGTTTGGTGGGGTCGAGCAGGTCGACGTTTCTGGGAGGTGATCGGCGGTACGGCGCCGGATTCGGTCCAAATTTTCCTGCGATGCGTGACCGAAGGCCCTCCACAACGACTCCTGTCAGGGGTACACAGGGCTGATGGACCCAACACATGGGGACGGCGGCGGTGACCCGGGCGCCGAGGCGGCAGTCGGCCCGGCCGTCGATCACACCGACCATCACCCTGACAATTCAGTCCACGACGACGGTTCTGCCATGCATCCGGCCGGGCACGCCGATCACGGCGGTCCAGGTGGGCATGCTCATCACGTTGCGCAGTTCCGTCGCCTGTTCTGGATCATGTTGATCCTCGCCGTCCCGGTGGTGCTCTGCTCTCCGATGTTCGCCTCGCTGCTCGATTACGATCTGCCCGACTCCGAGGCGCTCGAATGGGTCTCTCCGGTGTTGGGCACGGTCATGTACGTCTGGGGTGGGCGCCCGTTCCTCACCGGTGGCGTCAGTGAGGTGCGCGCGCGCGCCCCCGGCATGATGCTGCTCATCGCGCTGGCCATCACGGTCGCATTTGTCTCTTCCTGGGCCGCGAGTATCGGAATCGTTGATCACGAGCTCGATTTCTGGTGGGAACTGGCGTTACTGATCGTGATCATGCTGCTCGGGCACTGGATCGAGATGCGTTCGTTGGCACAGACCACCTCGGCTCTCGATTCGCTCGCCGCGCTGCTCCCCGATGAGGCCGAAAGGGTCGACGGCGACACGACCGTCGTCGTGGCGCCGTCCGACCTGCAGGTCGGCGATGTGGTCCTGGTGCGGCCCGGGGCCTCCGTGCCCGCTGACGGAAAGGTGGTCGACGGTACGGCCGAGATGGATGAATCGATGGTCACCGGCGAATCGCGCACCGTTGCGCGCGGCGTGGGGGATACGGTGGTCGCCGGCACGGTGGCCACGGATTCCGGTCTGCGGGTGGAAGTTACGGCCATCGGGCAGGACACCGCACTGGCTGGGATCGGGCGGTTGGTCTCTGAGGCGCAGAACTCATCATCGCGCGCGCAGCGTCTTGCCGACAGGGCCGCGGGCTGGTTGTTCTGGTACGCACTCGGTGCTGCGGTGATCACCGCAGCGATCTGGACGGGTCTGGACAAGACCGACGACGCGGTTGTCCGCACCATCACGGTGCTGGTCATCGCCTGCCCGCACGCGCTGGGTCTGGCGATCCCGCTGGTCGTCGCGATCGCGACCGAGCGTGCCGCCCGCGGCGGGGTGTTGGTGAAAGACCGACTCGCGCTGGAGAGTATGCGGTCCGTCGACATGGTGCTTTTCGACAAGACCGGGACACTGACCAAAGGTGAGCCCACTGTGATCGGCCTGCACTCGGTCGGCGCGAACTCGGACAGCGACGTGCTCACTCTCGCGGCGGCCGCCGAGGCCGGCAGTGAACATCCACTCGGTAAGGCGATCGTGCGCGCTGCACAGGAGCGCGGCTTACCCATCCCGCCGGCGAAGGATTTCACTTCGGCTCCAGCAGTGGGTGTTTCGGCGACGGTAGGCGGACGTCAGATCCATGTCGGAGGCCCCCGTCTGCTGGAGAACCACGGGCGCGCCGAAGTCGACGTGGCGGCCGCATGGCGAGCGGACGGATCAATCATCCTGCACGTTCTGGCCGACGACGAACTGATCGGAGCAGTCCGCCTCGCCGACGAGATCCGTCCGGAATCCCGGCAAGCGGTCGGCGCGCTGCACGACCTCGGCGTGAAGGTGGTCATGATCACCGGGGATGCCGAGGCGGTCGCACGGTCGGTGGCGCAGGCGCTCGGTATCGATCGGTACTTCGCCGGTGTCCGGCCGGAGGACAAAGCATCCACAGTGCAGGAATTACAGCACGAGGGACACGTCACGGCGATGGTCGGTGACGGCGTCAACGATGCACCCGCACTGGCGCAGGCCGATGTCGGGATCGCGATCGGTGCCGGCACGGACGTCGCGATCGGCTCTGCGGGAGTGATCCTGGCGAGCGACGACCCGCGGTCGGTCATCTCGGTGATCCGGCTGTCCAAGGCCACCTATCGCAAGATGGAACAGAACCTTTGGTGGGCAGCGGGATACAACCTCATCTCGGTTCCGTTGGCAGCCGGTGTCCTGGCACCGATCGGATTTGTCCTGCCGATGTCGGTGGGCGCCATCCTGATGTCGGTGTCGACTGTTGTGGTCGCTCTGAACGCTCAGCTCTTGCGCCGTCTCGATCTGCGCCCGGAGGTGAGTGTCGGTACCGAATTGCGTGGCCACATGTACGAGTCGCCCTTGGACAGGACGGTCCGATCTGACGCCTGACAGCGACCAGCCACAGACGTACGGTTTCGGCACGTAGAACGGACAGCGAGCAGGGGACCCCATGGCATAGTGCTCGCATGCCCTGTTCTTTGGTCCGCCGCATCAACCTTCGATTCGCCGGGGCCGTTGTCGCGCTCGTGACAGTCGTCGGCACGGGCACCGCCATCGCATCGCCCTCTGCCATCGCCGGACCGGCGGGGTGTGTTCCGTTCGGGACTGCGCAACTGCCGCCGGGAGCGCCGTCCACCGGTGATCGCACCGGGTTGAACACCTTCGCCACGTACCGCGGTGCAAATGCCCCTACTCGTGTCGATCTGCGCACCGAGCGCACGCAGTTCAACCACTATTGGGAGTTCGCCCTCGTCGACGGGGAGCTGCTCACGCGACCACGGGATGCGGGCGCTCCCTGGCGGATTGTTCGGCTGCCGTCGTGTCTGAACGGCGCGATCACCGCCATCTCACTCGATGACGACGAGCTCGTCGGCATTGATCGTGACGGCTGGATCTACACCATGGACAACGTCACCCAGTCACCGTTGCTGTGGAATTGGACGTCGGGGTGGGGCGCGCTGCTGTGGCTGGGACCGGGTCGTACGCTGCCGGACACGCGGACCGGCGGGTGGGCGCTCAGCGTCACGTCGCCGACCGCGAACCGCGAGTACGCCGACATCGCCGGCCGCGTGCATCCCAGCGGTCAGGCCAAGATGACGATGATTCCAGCGCTCACCGGCGACGGTAGCCGCATCACCTACGCCGATCCGTGGCTACCCAACGACAACAGCTATGAGATCGGTAGCCCGCTGGGTGGACGCTTCCAATCGGTGTCGCTGTCGGCGGCGGCGTCCACCACCTTCGTGATGAACCGCTACGGCGACATGTACACGCGGACTTTCGATTTCGATTCCTCCGGGTCGGACTCGGTGTTCTTCCGCTACAGCTGGGAGCCGCAGACCGGTAAGCCGAGTGCGACGGACCTCAACCAGGAGACCTGGGATCGTTCGACGGCGGCGGTGCAGTTGCCCGCGCCGGATTGGACTCAACAACCGAAGGTTCCGGGTGAGATCACGTCCAGCATCACCGTGATCTCCACCGGACCAGGCGTCGAAAAGCGTGAGCTGCGAGTCGAAGGCCGCGACAACGGTCGTACCGGCTTCTGGCGTAAAGACATTCATGCCTCGTCATGGACGTTCGTGCCCACCGATTCGCCGCTGCAGGGCAGCCCACTCGAGAACTCTGCGGCCGATCGTTCCGCCGATACATTGGCCCCGCTCAAGCCGTGGAACCTGTCGGCGTCGCTGCCGTCGCGTGACGCCGCCGTCGATGGTCAGACACTGATCGACATCGGCCTGCCCTACAGCGTGGTCGACCCGCGGTTGCTCGACCAGGTGGGATTGCACGCCGGACCGTCTGGGTACCGGTTGGAGGTCGCGAACTTCGACCCCGCGGTGACCACGCGCGATGCGGTGGTCGTGACCGGGACAGGTGCCCGAATACCGGTGCAATTGCACACCGCGGACGGCATGCGGATGACGCCGGGCCACGTGGGCCTGACTTCGACGCCGCGCCATCTCATCGGTGCGATCGAGATCCCGCACGTGGCGTACACGCAGCGTGCCGACGACCCCGAGCTGGCGCAGTTCGTGAGCACGTGGATGCGCGGAAAGTCGATCGCACCGATCACCCTGAGTGCCACAACCTCTGATCTGGTGATTCGCTGACGATCTCTGTTCCTTGGGGGCGCACGCGTTGGGCGCAGCCGCTTACGCGGCGAAGGCTGTTTCACTCGCGAACCGATCACAATGGCCAACGCCGAGATTGCTGCGATCTGTCGAGCACATGCCGCAACGTGTGCGACTCGGAACACCAAGGACTTCGCTCACACTGGGGTCGAGCTGGTGAACCCATGGATTGCCTGACCACTCCAGTCGGCGACGCAGGGGAAATATTTCCTAACCGCCGGGACGCGGTTGAATTCCGTTGTGCGCCATAGCCGGGCCTGTCTTCGCCTTGCCACGCACTCATCGCTCCACCGGATCCAAGCAAGAAACTATCGCCACTAGGCGCCGAACTTGTGGCCCATCACGCGCTCATATTCACGTTCCCAGATCTGGACGCGGCGTCCGCAATAGATGCACCAACCGGCCATCGTCAGCAGCACACCTAGGAAGCACAACATCACCACGATATTGGTTGTGGAGTTATTGGCTGCGTAGACGTATGCCAATGCTCCGATCAGCATGACGAAGAGCACGATGAACACGGTCAAGCCGTAGAGCCCGCGAGAGCTGTAGATCACCCGCCCGGTGCGGCGGAAAGGAAATGGGGGTGGAGTGGGTGGGTTGGGCATCGTGCTCAAGCGTATGTCGCCGCACCAGACCCGAGTTCCGCGGCTCGGATGGAGCCGTCAGAATCTGAGATCGAGAAACTGTCGCTGCCGTAGTCAAGATACTGAGGCTCAGGATTTCGAGGAGAACCGGCGGAAGAGCCCCTCACACCAGGGAGGGCAGCCGGCGTGTGGCGTCGGCGACGTGGGTCACGAATCGCTCTACCCCCGACCGCACATGCGCGTCACCCATCCGCTCGACGAGCCCGCGCATCAGATTGAGGCGACTGCTGTCGATCCAGTGCTGGATGTCTGATTCGCTCTGCCAGATGCGGGCGCCGGCCCAGGTGCGGGTGAGCATGTTCGCCATGTCGGCCGAGGTGCTCGGGAACGGATTCGGCCGGGCCAGCCGGTTCTTCTCGGCATCGTCGTCGCGGTGCGCCTCGATGAAGCCGAGCAGTGCTGCGTTGAACGTGGGGGAGTTGTGGCGCACCTGCTGCAGCCGGATCGTGTCGCCGTCGAAGATCGGCGCCGCAGGCGAGGACGCGAGACCACGTGCGGAGCAGTCGACGAGGAGCGTGTCCGGCTCGGTCGGGATCTCGCCATCATCGAGCCGGATGTGGCTCGGGCCCACGGCGCGCACGTGCCCGCGCCGAACCACGTCCTCGATGCCTCGCAGCTCATCCAGCTCCCGCCGACTCAGCATCGTGCCCCGGTACATGGTCGGCTCCACGTCGGGATCGAGTCGCATCAGCCGGCCGACGTCCTCGAGCCGGCGGCACAGGTCGATGAGGTCGTGCGCCTGGGCGCCTGCCTCGGCCTCATCGGCCAAACCGTGCATGAGTGCACCGACCTGATCGAGCGGCTGCAGCCCGGCCCGGTCGTTGAACCACATGTCGCGCGGCCTGATCCAGCGGATCCGGTCGGCAGCGATGCCGTGATCGAGCAGCCAGAGGCCGGCATCCGCCGCCGTCTTGCCGCCGCCGATGACTGTGAACCGGCGATGGTCACCAGCCCGCTCCGGCAGCAGCCCGATCGGAACGAATCGAGCATCCGGCTCGACGCTGAACGACGGCGTGTGCGTCGCCGGCACGGAGGCCTCTTGATAGCGCGCGTCGACGACCCGTCGGCGCACCGTGACATCGGTGACGGCTCCGGTCACCGTGTCGCGGAGGTGTGCCACACCGTCGTTGCTGCCCACGAAGTCGTGTCGTCCCAAGAACGCGACCCGTCCGGACGGTGCGAGCCCTTCAGAGAGGACCCGCGCGAAGTAGTCCTGGATCTCGGGGCCGGACGCCTGCTCGTAGAATCCGCTGTTGCGGCCGGACTCGATGATCCGGTCTTTCCCGAGTGGTCTGGAACCGACACCGTAGTACGCCGACGGCGAATGCAGCTGTACGAACGGGTAGGTGTCGCGCCAGTGCCCGCCCACCTCCGTGCGTCGGTCGACGAGCAGCATCTCGGCATCCGATTCGTTCAGCAGGGAATCGGTGAACGCGAGCCCGCTGGCGCCAGCCCCCACGACCAGATAATCGGTGGTATTCACAGGACACCTCCTGCTCGGATTCTCCCACTGCCGGGCTACGGAGATGACGAAAATGTGCGCACAGGCGGATGGGCTCCGGCGTGGTCGACAGTTGGCGCGCGCGATCCTGGGCGAACTTCTCGCCGCCACTTGCTGACGGCGAGCGAGATTGCCGACGCCGCGACCAATGTGAACATGGTTGTAGCCAGGACGATTTCGAAGACTTCGACGCTCATGATTGACAGTGTGCAGGCGGCAAGATGCCGACACCATTGGCTGAAATGACAACATTCGAAAAGATTCAGCCACGGGTCTGTGGCCGCTGATCAGATTCTGTTGAAGCCGAGAATCGCCGCAGGTCCGCAGGTAGCCTCCGCCGTGTGGAAGACACTGGTGCACCGGGTGTGCACGCGGGTATCACCAGGCGACAGGCGATTGCGGGAATTGGTCTCACCGCAGCGGCGGGGGCTCTATCGGTATCGGGTGGCGCGGCCGCTGCCGACGCGATTGATCTGGTGGACGACGGCCAAGGTCTGATCACCGTTGGCAATGTTCGGCTGACCGTCATCACGCCGGGTCTGGTCCGGTACGAATACTCGCCGAACAGGCAGTTCGAGGATCGTCCGACGATGCTGGGCCATCACCGCGCCGCGCGGACGCCGGAGTATCGGGTGCTGCAGTCGGGAGATTCCGTCCGACTCGAGACCGACGCGATGGCGACGAGTTGTCCGGTGTCCCGGTTCGATGCCGGTGCGCCAGAGGTCGATCTGGCGCATTCGGGCGAGACAGTTTCTCCCGTATGGCTTTCGGATCAGTATGCGCCGGAAGTGACGGGCACCGTTTTTCTCGCCAATCTCGAAGTCTGGACCGCGTCGATCCCGCCGTTGCCGCCGGACAACTTCGGCGGCTGGCTGCGCTGCCTCGACTCGGTTCGTGGTGAGACGTCGCTGCAACCCGGACTGCTCTCGCGTGCCGGATGGTTCTTCATCGACGACACCCGGTCCGTCCTCGTTCCCGACGACGCGGACGTGTATGTCCCTCGCCGCAGCGCCTCGGGATACCGCGATGGATACATCTTCGCCTATGGCGACGACTACAAACAGGCACTTGCGGATTACCGAACCCTCTCCGGGGCAACGCCTCTGCTGCCGCGACAGGCATTCGGGAATTGGTTCTCGCGGTATGCGCCCTACGACGAGCGCTACTACCGCGCCGAACTGGTGCCGAAGTACAGGTCGGTGGGAGCATCGCTGGACGTGCTGATCATCGACACGGACTTCAAAGAACCCAACTCGTGGAACGGGTGGGGCTGGAATCGCAGGCTGTTCGCCGACCCGCAGCGGTTCCTGGCCTGGGCGCACCAGGTGAAGATGGCGGTCGGGCTGAACATCCATCCCAGTATCGCCGGCAACGACAGTCGTTTCGGTGACGCGTCGAGTCGGGCGGGCGGCACACTGCAGCCGGCACTGACCCCCGCGTCCCGGTTCTTCTCCGCGCTGGAACTCGACGTTGCCGGAGCATCGGGTCCCTCGTATGTCTGGGACCTGGGCAAGCGTGGCCATATTGATTCCTTTATGCGGCTGCATGATTCGTTCGAGACCGAAGGTGTCGACTTCTGGTGGCTGGACTGGATCATCGACGAGTCGTGTGTCGGAGCGGGTCCGGCAGAAATCGCTGACGATGTGTGGATCGCGCGGGCGTATGGCCGACGACCGAAAGCGTTGACAAACCGATGGCTACTCCTGGCCCGCAACGGTGCATCGTACTGGGACATGGTGGGTACCCGGCCGGGACCATGGGGCGGGCACCGGCACACAATCCACTTCACCGGTGACACCTATTCGACGTGGGAGACCCTCGCCTTCGAAGTGGTCTTCACCCACGCCGAAGGCAACATCGGTATGGGGTACGTGTCGCACGATATCGGCGGTTTCAAAGGCGACACCGATCCCGAGAGATACGTTCGCTGGATGCAATTCGGCGCATTCTCGCCGATCATGCGAATCCATTCCCAGAACATCGGCACCCCACGCCTGCCGTGGGAGTTCGCGCAGCCCTTCAACGATGCCGCCGCCGAGACCTTGCGGATAAGGTCGGCATTTGTGCCGTATCTCTACACCGCGGCCCGGGTGATGCACGACACCGGATTGCCGATGGCCCGTGGCATGTACCTCGACTGGCCAAAAGAGCAGCAGGCGTACGAGTTCCGCCATCAGTACATGCTCGGTGATGATCTGCTCGTGGCCCCGGTGGTGCGGCCGCGCAGTGCCGGTGGCGGGGTAAAACGTATCTGGTTCCCGGAGGGTAAGTGGGTCAACATCTTCGATGGTGCAGTGTTCGAAGGTCCAGCAATTCGAGATGTTGCTGTCACGCTGTTCGACATCCCGGTGTATGCGCGGGCCGGGGCCACCATCCCGACACTGGCCGGTGCGGCGGCCCCGGCGGCCGACAGTGCGGAACCGTTGTCGCTGAAGGTGTTCGCTGGTGCCAATGCTTCATCGCGCCTGTATCAAGACGACGGCCACTCGAGCGAGCATCTCGTGGAGGGGTACTCCTGGACAATGTTCAGCTGGGACGATGCCACCCGTGAACTCACCGTCGAGACGTCGTCGCCTGGGTCCGGCACCCGGACGCCCAGGCCGCCGATCCGCCGCATCGAACTGATCGGCGTCGACGCGGCGCCGACGGGTGTGCGGGTCAACGGAGTTGCGGTGGCGAACGGGCGGTGGCGCCACTTGCCAGAGAGACGGACCGCCATTGCCGAGGTGGGCATTCCGGACACTGCCGATCTCAGATCTGTGCTGTAAACGCCTTCGCTTCACAGCGACTGCTGCGGCCGGTTTCTCAAATCTTGCTTTCCGAAGTGTGGTTCGGTCGTAGGGTTGTTTCACGGGGTCTGTGTGGTAGCAACGCCGCTGCCGACGGCGCCCGGGTGTGAACCCGTAGTCGGGCAAACAGGGAAGGACCATCCCATGGCCATCCACGACGACATCGCGATCGATCCGGCGCTACAGGACCTGTACAAGGACATCCATAGCCACCCAGAACTCGGTTTCCAGGAGCAGCGCACCTCCGGGATCGTGTCGGATCGGCTCAGCGCCCTGGGCTTTGAGGTCACCACCGGGATCGGCGGGACCGGGGTCGTCGGGGTGCTGAAGAATGGGTCAGGCCCGGTGGCATTGCTCCGAGCCGACATGGACGCTCTTCCGGTGAAAGAGGATACCGGGCTCGACTACGCGAGCACTGTCACCGCGACCGATGAGAACGGCAAAACCGTTCCGGTTGCGCATGCCTGCGGGCATGATCTGCACACCACGTGTCTGCTGGGCGCGGCGCAGGTCTTGTCGACCGGAACCGACACGTGGCGAGGCACATTGGTACTCGTCTTCCAGCCGGCCGAAGAATTGGGTGCCGGCGCGCAGGCCATGGTCGATGATGGGTTGTTCGACAAGATCCCGAAACCGGATGTCGTTCTCGGCCAGCATGTCGCCCCGTTGCCCGCAGGGAAGATAGCCGGTCATGCCGGGGCCTCGTACGCCGGATCGGATTCGCTCCGAGTCCATCTCATCGGCAAAGGCGCGCATGGGTCGATGCCGGAGGCCTCCGTCGATCCGGTGGTCCTGGCCGCCGCAACGGTGCTTCGGTTGCAGACGATCATCTCCAGGGAGATCCCGAGCACCGCCACCGCTGTGCTGACGGTCGGCTCCATTCACTCCGGTGACGCTGCGAACGTCATCCCCGGCGACGCCGAATTGCAGCTGAACATCCGGTCCTACGCCGAACCGGTGCGGCAACGCGTTCTCGACAGTGTCGACCGTATCGTCAAAGGTGAGGCTGCGGCCGCCGGGGCACCGAAGGAACCGACGATCACGGAGATCGAACGGTTCCCCGTTGTCACCAACGATGCGGTTGCATTGGGTAGGACCCTGGACGTGTTCGCCGGTTGGCTGGGAGCGAGCAACATTCTCGATCCCGGAGCCGGTGCGGGCAGCGAGGATGTGGGAATCTTCGCCACGAGTTCAGGTGCGCCGCTGTCCTATTGGCTACTCGGCGGGTCCGACCCGTCGTTGTTCACGACGGGCGACATGACGGATCCCGCGCTGCTCAAAGTGCCGTCCAACCACTCACCGCACTATGCTCCCGTCATCGATCCGACGTTGTCGATCGGGGTCAAGGCGCTGGTTGTGGCCGCTCGTACCTGGTTGCCGGCCGCGGCGTAGGCGTAGATAAGGGACCGCGATGGCCAACGTGAATCTGAGCAAGCAGCACCCGGACGCGTATGCGCTTGTCGCCGAACTCGACAAGACCGCCGTCGGGGCGGCAGCCGCGGCAGACCTTGACCCGCTGCTGATCGAACTGGTGAAAATCCGTGTCTCGCAACTCAACGGGTGCGCGTTCTGCCTGCGGATGCACACCCGGGATGCACTCGCGAAAGGTGAAACCGCCGATCGCCTCGCGGTCATCGCGGCATGGTGGGAGTCGCAGTACTTCAACGACCAGGAGAAGGCGGCCCTGGGTCTGGCCGAGGAAGTCACCAGGCTGTCTGTTCCGGCGCGCGATGATTGGGACAACGGGGCGTTGACCGACGAGCAGGTCTCCGCCGTCAGCTGGCTGGCAATCGCGATGAATGCGTGGAACCGCATCGCAATTCGAAGCCACTATCCGGTGAAGCCCTGACGCCGTTTCAAGCCTGCCATTGTTCAAGCCTGACATTCTTCTTGCCGCACGCCGTGCGGCCCTGACCGCCGCCGGTCAGGTGCGGTCGACCCAGCGCAGCAGGGCGTACAGGAACCGTGTCGAACCCGGCATGAAGTTGTTGCCGTGGTGGTAGGTCGGATCCAACGTGGTGGCGATGATGCGGCCGCGGGTGGAGGTGGTGTCCTCGAAGAGCATCATTCCCGCATCATGCGGATTGCCGACTGAATCCGGTTCTTCTGAAACCAGTAACGGCACCACATCGGCATCGGTGTGCAGCAATCCGTGGTGGTGCCAGATCACCGCCTTGGTGGTCAGGAACTTCCACGCCTCGTGGTTGTGGCTGCGGGTGCGGATCAGCGGATCTTCGCCCGTGCGCCACCACCAGAAGTTGGTGGGGCGCGGACTCCACGAGACACCGGGCAGCCATGTGTGTGCGGCATTCTCGCCGAGGACCACCAGGGTTCCGCCACGTTGCGCGATGGCCAAGAACTCGTCGGCATGCGCGCGAAGAAGTTCCGGATGCAGACGGTCGGCCAGGATCAGCGTGGTGACACTGTCGAGGTCGCCCGGCTTGATGTCCGGTAGATAATGGAATTCCGGCTGAAATGCCTTGACCGCCGGGTCTTTGATGGTCTGCAGGTGGAAATGCGAGCCGCCGTGGACGATCGCCAGCGTGCCGGTCGACAGGGGAGCACGGTCCGTGCGGTTGAAGGGCTCGATGGTGGTCATCGGTTGTCCTTTCCATCGAGTTGGGCGAGCCAGCTCAGCAGTTGTGGGAACACACGCGACGATGTGTTCGGATCATCCTGGTAGACAGCGAGATCGATGCCGCCGTGGACGAGAACCTCACCGCGGCCGAGTGGGTACACGTAGTCGATCGGAAGGAGATGCCTGCCGATGAAGTTCGTGACGATCGCACCTTCCGGCAGCTTCTGGCTGTATCCGCGACCGTAGAATCCGGACACCTCTCGCCGGAAGCTCAGGTCGGCAGTGTCCACACCTGCCCACACCGGATGGGGGGTACCGGCGTGGATCGCAAGGTCTTTCGGGCCGGAATATTCGAACTTGCGCCACTGCCCGAGTCCGGGAAGGAAGTCGGTGAGCGGATGGCCCATCACGGCAACGCGGCCGCCGGCGGCGACGAAGTCGGTCAGGACATCCCGCTCGCGTTCGAGGAAGACCTGGTCGCAGTTGCCGTTGATGATCAGTCCGCGTACCGAACCCAGGTCGACCGACCCCAGTGAGTAGATGTCGATGTTGGAGGTCGGTCCGGAGGTGGTGGGACCCCCCGACATCCCGGTATTGGACCCCATCACCAGATGGAGGACGGGTGTGGTGGTCAGTGCGTCGGAATCGGCTGAAACCTCAGGGGCCGTAAGACTTTCGGCTGTCATTGCAATGCACCTTCCTTGGTGCGGTGGCCATTGTCGGCCACCGCGATGTTGTCGTAGCGGGTGTACACCACCGTCCGCGGGTCGCCCCGGTCGATGATGGTCTCGGTCGCGACGTCGATGTCGTAGAGTCGCGAGAGGTTTTCGCCGGTCACCAGATCTTCCACGGCGCCGAGCTCGATCTCTTCGGCGCTGTACATCACGATGGCATCACCGCTCAGGTGCAGTGCATGGTCGGGATGATGGGTGGTGAGCAGAATGCCCATCCCTTCTCTCGCGAGTTCGCGAAGCAGTCGCAGAACCCGGGCCTGGTTCTTCAGATCCAGCGCCGAGACCGGTTCGTCGAGGATCATGAAGGTGCACCTGGTGGTCAGGGCGCGTGCGATGAGTACCAACTGTCGTTGTCCGCCAGACAATTCGGCGAAGCTCGAGTCGGCGAGGTGCTCGATCCCAACACGCTGCAGGGACTGGCCGGTCAGCGCCAGATCAGCCTTGCTAGGCGTGCCGAACACCGATACCTTCTTGGCGCATCCCATCAACACCATGTCGAAAACCGTGTATCCGACGTTCGACAGCGTCGCCTGCGGGACGTATCCGATGTTCGCGTCACGGACCACGCGGCCCTCCTGCGGGCGGGCGAGACCGGCGATGCACCGGAGCAGCGTGGTCTTTCCCTTGCCGTTGGGGCCCAGGATCGAGGTGATCGAACCGGACGCGATGGTCAGATTGGTGTGACGGAACACCCAATCTTGTTGGGGGTAATGGAATCCGAGATCTTTTAGCTCAAGCACTGATGAATGCCTGCCTGTTCGATTTGCGGAGGAGGACAACAAAGACCGGCGCACCGATGACCGCGGTGAGGATCCCCAGCGGGATCTCGCTGGGGCTGATGGTGCGTGAGAGTGTGTCGATGATCGTCAGGTACGCGGCGCCGAGCACAAAGGTTGTCGGCATGGAGATCCGGTGATCGGGTCCGACCCAGAGCCGGGCCAGGTGTGGGATGACCAGTCCGACCCAGCCGATGACGCCCGAGACCGCAACCGCGCCCGCGGTCATCAGGGCAACCATGACCAGCAGCAGCATGCGCATGCGGTGTGGATTGACCCCGAGTGTTTCGGCGTCGTCGTCGCCGAGCGAGAGCACGTTGACCCGCCAGCGCAGGCCGAGG
Organism: Williamsia sp. Y721; assembly: GCF_059683565.1. NCBI lineage: Bacteria > Bacillati > Actinomycetota > Actinomycetes > Mycobacteriales > Nocardiaceae > Williamsia > Williamsia sp. Y721. Next base: position 1,024,170 of record NZ_JCASNH010000001.1, read on the forward strand.
ATGACCGCACTGCCCAGCAGGATCGGGATGGCCGCGATGACCACCTTGCCCATATCGGCGGTGGCCAATGATCCCATGAGCCAGAACACAATCGACGGCAGCGTGCTGTAGGGGTCGGCGAGGTAGGTGATCAGTGAGACGAGCGCGGCGAAGAACGCGCTGGTCACCACACCGCCGAGCACGATCATGAGGACTGAACTGCCCGTGCGGGTTTTCCCGATCGCCATGACCATCATCAGGGCGGCCAAACCGAACAGGAATGCGCCACCGACGAGGAACACCGAACCCAGGCCGAGCATGATCACCAGGACGCCGCCGAATGATGCACCCGACGAGACGCCGAGTACCTGCGGACTGACCAGGGGATTGCGGAACACGGCTTGTAGTGCTGAACCACCCAGTGCCAGTCCGCCACCGACCAGCATCCCCAGCAGTAGACGCGGGAAACGAACGCCCAGGACAACCTGTTCCTCGACCGCGGTCCATGTCCGTTCCAGGGGGAAGACCTCGTTGATCAGGATACGCGCGACCTCATTGACCGGAATGGTGTAGCGGCCCAGCGCAAGTGCGGCCAGTGCCACACCGATGAGGCCGACGGTCAGGACAACCGGAACCAGGAAAGTGTTGAGATTGCGCGCCTTGACCGGTATGGATTCACGGGCCTGGATGTCAAGCGCGGAACGTGTCATAGCCCGTGCTCACCGAGTTCTTCTCCAGATGCAGGATGCCGTCGATCTGGGTGTCGGACACGTCGAATGCATAGAGCGACTTGTATGTTTCGCGAATGCGCGCGCGGAGATCGAGGTCGAGATCGGCGTCGGGGTAGAAGACCTGAGCCACCCACAGCCACATCAGGTTCGACTCGTTGCATGGCGGATCCCACGAGAAGCCACCGATGGGTGCCTTGTAGACGCGCTTGTTCCTGACCGCCGTCAGCGACGCCCAGGTGGCATCGTTGTAGATGTCTTGGGGAGTCGTGGGGTCGAAGTTGCCGAGGACGATGATCTCCGGATCCCAGGTCAGGATCTGTTCCTTGGTGACGGCGACGCTGGTGCCCTTGCCGGCTCCGAGGGCGACGTTCTTTCCGCCGGCCAGGGTGATCCAGAAGTCCATGTAGGTGTTGTCTGCCGACACCTTGGTCTCGGGTGTGTTGTAGAAGTACATGACGCGAGGTGCTTTGGCGGTGTTCGCAGCGGCGATCGACTCGACAGCCTTACGGTCGGTGGCCATGGCCGCAAGAATCGCCTGGGCCTGCGGCTTCTTGTCGAGCAGGTCGCCGAAGATGTTGATCCAGGCCTCGAGGTCTTCCTGGGTGCCGTATTTGAGCAGGATGACCTTGAGCCCGGCATTGCGCAGCGGCGCCACGATGTCGTCGCCCTTGTCGCCCCACTGGATCACCACGTCGGGGCCCAGTGAGAGCACCTGCTCGACGTTGGGAACGAAGTCGGGGCCGGAAACCACTGGTGTGTCGAGGAATCCGGGGAACATGCTGGCGAGGATGCCGTTCTTGGCCAACGCGATCGCGCTCGAGTTCACACCCACGTTGCGGGCGATCGACTGATCGGAACCGGCGATCATGGACGGCACCGGGATGATGATCGAGACGATGCGTCCGACGGGGGTGTCGAAGGCGATGGTGTTCTGGTACTGATCGACCACTGTGAAGGGTGTGTAGGGTCTGCCCGCGCCACCCGAGGCCGCAGCCTCGTTGACCGGTGTCCGATTGGAGCATGCCGCCGTGGCACCGAAGGCCGCAAGTGCGGTCGCCGCCACACCCAGCGATTTGATCATCTGGCGACGCGACACGCTACTTGGTGGGGGCCGCAGGGACAACTGGGGGTTCGACGCCGTAGGTCCGGTACCGGGTTTGGAATCGTTTTTCTGGCATATGCGCCGCGGCTACCTGCGAGACTCAAGAGGTCAATACCGGGTCGACGAGGACAGGACCGGAACATGACCGAAGCCAAGAGTGCGGACGCGGACGCGACCACGGGTGAACTCGACAAGCGGAAGATCTACGCGATCTTCGGTGGACTCATGTTGGCGATGCTCTTGGCGGCACTCGATCAGACAATCGTGTCGACCGCGCTGCCGACAATCGTCAATGATCTCGGTGGAGCCGACCACCTCACCTGGGTCGTGACCGCGTACATGCTCGCCACCACCGTGACCACACCGCTGTGGGGCAAGCTCGGAGACCTGCTCGGACGCAAGCCACTGTTCATCCTCTGTGTGGTGATCTTCCTGGTCGGTTCGGCTCTGTGTGGTCTCGCCGGCTCCATGTGGCAGCTGATCGGCTTCCGGGCATTGCAGGGTGTCGGCGGCGGCGGCCTTATCGTGCTGGCGCAGGCCATCATTGGTGATGTGGTGTCCGCGCGTGAACGTGGCCGCTATCAGGGCATGTTCGGCGCTGTCTTCGGATTGGCCAGTGTCGCCGGACCATTGCTCGGCGGCTTTTTCGTCGACAGTCTCAGCTGGCGCTGGGTCTTCTACGTCAACCTGCCGATCGGCGCGATCGCTCTGGTGGCGGTCTTCTTCGTCCTGCCGAACACGACAGCGCAGGTCAAACCGAAGATCGATTATCTCGGGGTGTTCCTGCTCGCTGCTGCCGCGACCTCCATCGTGCTGGTGACCAGTTTCGGTGATCGCTGGGGTTGGACATCGGCGCTGATACTGGGGCTCAGCGCACTCGGAGTGGTGTGTATTGCGGCGTTTGTGTACGTGGAGAAGTACGCGACGGAGCCGGTGATCCCACTGCGGCTGTTCGCCAACCGGGTGTTCGCGGTGGCGTCGTCGGTCAGCTTTGTGGTCGGGTTCGCGATGTTCGGTGCCATCACGTTCATGCCGTTGTTCCTGCAGACCGTGCGCGGCGAATCGCCGACCGAATCGGGTCTGAACATGATCCCGATGATGATCGGCTTGTTGATCACCTCGATCGGCAGCGGTCAGATCATCAGTAGGACGGGACGCTACAAGTTGTTCCCGATCCTCGGCACCGCCGTCTTCACCGTTGGTCTGTACCTGCTGTCCACGATGGAGCGGTCGTCATCGGATATCGCGATCGCGCTGTACCTGTTCGTGCTCGGTCTCGGGCTCGGCATGGTGATGCAGGTCTTGATCCTCGCAGTTCAGAACGGGATCGAATATCGAGATCTCGGGACCGGGACCAGCGGCGCGACGTTCTTCCGCACGATCGGCGCAGCGGTCGGTGTTGCCGTTTTCGGCGCGGTCTTCAACTCCCGATTGAGTTCGGAGCTGTCCGGCAGCCCGCCCGAAGGTGCCGTCGGCCGATGTTCGGGGGAGGTTCTGGAAGCATCGTCGTCGGCGCTGCGCAGTTGTCCACCAGACGTTCAGAATTGGTTCCTCGATGGCTACACCGACGCGTTCGGGGTCGTGTTCATCGTGGCCGTTCCGATCGGCGCACTGGCTTTCGCGCTTTCCTGGCTGTTGCCCGAGGTTCCACTGCGTGAGGTCACCAAGATGCCGGATGCCGGGACATCGTTTGGCATGTCCGGCGAGAGATCATCTCTGGAGGAGTTGCGGCTTCAGATCTGGCGCACACTCGCCCGTGAGGACAAACTGCGGGCGTGGGAGGTGGTGGTCGATGCCGCGAACAGCCCGTTGTCGCGCGGCGAGGCGTGGATGGTCAGCAGGGTCGCTGAGGAAGGTACCCGCGACATCCGTTCGATGTCCGAGGTCTCGCAGACCCCGCTGCCCAAGGTCGAGGAGACAGCGCGTCAGCTCGAGGAACGCGGACTGATCACCGTTGGCCATGGCCTGGCGGTGATCACCCCGGCCGGGGTGAAGGAAGCCGAAAGACTCTTGGCCGCACAGCGACAACGACTTGCGGAGTACGTTGCCGACTATCCGGGTGGCGAGAACGCCGACGTCGACGAGTTGCTCGACTCGATCGCCCGGCGCCTGCATGCCGAGGCACCTGAACCTGAGCATGCTCCCGCCTGAGCCGCGCCGTCAGGCGAGGGAGGAGTTCGTCCCGCCCGGGTTCGGGGGCAGGGCCTGTCCGTCCTTCACCAGGGTGATCGTCCCCATCTCCGCAGGTGCCTCGACGGTCGGGCCTGCAAAGCCGAACACGCCGTAGATGCCGCCGGGGGACTCCGCAGGCACCGTGTAGGAGACGGCCCTTTCGATCGTCTGGCCGGCCGGCACGTCGACGGGCTCGGGTCCGAGAATTGTTGTGGCAGTGGTGCCGCCCGGCGTCAGGACGTTGACCCAGATCTGCCCCGTGTAGGCCTGGTCGGCGGGTGCGGTGATCATCAGCTTGGCGTTGACCGGACCGCCGGCCTCGGGCAGTCTGGTGGGGGTTTCCGGCGTGAGTGTCACGCGGACAGGAAGTTTGACGTCGGGCGATGCCGGCCCGGTGGAGTTCGGCGAACCGTCGCCGACCTCGGGCCATCCGTTCGCCCACACGACGCGGTCGATCATGCCCTCGCGCCGCTGAGCGCCACTGGGCAGTTCCAGATCCGCGCGTGGAACCGCGTGGTAGATCATCCAATCGGTTCCGCCATCGTCGGTGACAACGGTGTTGTGCCCGGGTCCGGCCCAGGCCTGGTTGCCTGCGAGCAGGAGAGCGCCGCCGCCGGTGTTGAGGTCGTCGCCCTTGCGGTCGAGAAAGGGACCCGCCAGTGATTGGGACCGGCCGGCCAGGACCCGGTATGCGGTGTCCGCGCCGTTGCAGCAGTTGCCTGCCGAGACGAAGAGGTAGTAGTAGCCATCGCGGAAGACGATCTCGGGACCTTCGAAGCGCTCGTCGGCGACCTTGATCGGGGTACCTGACGGTGCGGTTCCGTCCGCCGTCAGCGGGACACCGTAGATGCCCTGGAAGTTTCCGACAAACAACGTCTTCGACGTTCCGTCATCCCATAGGAAGGGGTCGATGGTGCCTTTGATGCCAACATCATTCGCGCAGAACACGGGTCGGCCGAGATCGGCCCATGGCCCGATCGGGGATTCGGAGGTGGCCATACCGATGCACGGATTGGTCACGTCATACAGCGAGTAATACAGGGTGTAGGTGCCGCCTGACTTGTGGATCGACGGAGCCCAGCCCAGATTGCCGGGGGGATGCCATGAGGGAGCGGTTGGAAAGACGTCGCCGACGTAGGCCCAGTCGACGAGGTCGAACGAGGTGAACATCGTCATGTTGTGTGCGCCTTCACCGTCGCCCCAGTCATCGGCGGTTGCGTACATGTAGTACCGACCGTCGTCGGCGCGGATCACACTCGGATCGGCGGCAACCGGTTGGACGATGGATTGTGCGCTTGCCGGGGAGACCGGCATCAATACCAGGGCGACAAAGGCTGCGATCGCCACCACAACGGCTTGCCGAGCGCGAATCGCGATACCTACGTGCCCGGACTTGTGCATGGTGCTCCTCTTCAGCGCGCGATGCGCAGGTCCCGGCAAACATATAAGTCTGAACCCGAACTTGAGAGTTTGCGACGCCCGATGAGGCCGGGCTGTGATCAAAACGTGCGAAATCCGAGATATCCCGGCGTTTTGCTGACCCCCTTCACTGTGCGGGTGACAAGATGGCACACTTTGGTAAAGAATGCAGCGCATAGCTAATGCATCTGAGGGATCGCCAACCGCCGGAGGATGGTCACGAATGTTCGAAGGGGATGGCCCCCAAGGCTTTGATGCGCTGACGCGTATCGAGGGCAATGGGGGTGATAGGTGGCGGCCGGAATCGGTGGACCTGCGCGGGGGCGAATTGCGGACGAGAGCGCTCGTATCGGTCATTCGCCGCCTGGCGTCACCGGCGGTCGATCAGCTCGCATTCCTCGAGCGTCTGGATGTCGGCGTCGATGAACTCGCCCTGCAGTTCACCGAACTGACCACCTCGATGCCGTGGGGGCTCAGCGAGGCCTGTCGTCGCGATCTGGCGTCCCTTGATCGACTCCTGGCGGAGATCTCCTCGCCGGAAAACTCTCACCTGGTGGCCTTCGACGCGCTCGCGTCGGCCCCGGAGTGGACGCGGGTGCGCACGCTCGCCGACAACTTCCTGGCCGACCTGGCGCTTGCAGCGGCCGCGGACCGCTCGTGATCAGCTGATCCGGCGCAGGTCTACCGGCATGCCGTCGGTCGGATACGGCAGTGAAAGCCAGCTCAGCTGTGCGGGCCTGTCCGCGGGCACTGTCCACCGGAAGTTGAGTAGGTAGTGGTGCAGCACCGACCGCACCTCGAGATCCGAGAACACCTGTCCGAGGCATCGATGTGCGCCACCGCCGAACGGGTTCCACGCGAACTTGTGCGCCCTGTCCTCGTGACGCTCATCTGAAAAGCGTTCGGGATCAAAGCGTTCCGGATCGGTCCACAGTTCGGGTAGGTGATGGTTGTGGTGCAAACCGAGCGCGACCGGCGTCCCCTTGGGGATGTGATGGCCCGCGATGGTGGTGTCCGCGCGCGCTCGTCGCACGATGACCGGGACCGGGGTGATCAACCGTTGACACTCTTTGATCACGAGGGTCGCCGCATGCAGTTCGCCGAGCTGGTCCGGGTTGGGGGAGTTGGTCTGCAGCGCCATCGATTCCTGGCGGCAGCGTTCCTGCCATTCCGGATGCTTTCCGAGTTCGAAGAGGACCGTGCTCAGGGTGCTGGTAGAGGTGTCGTGGGCGGCCATCATCAGGAAGATCATGTGATTGATGACGTCGCGCTCCGACAGCCGCTCACCGTCGGCCTCGACCCGGCACAACACACTGAACACGTCGTCGCCCAGGCCTTCTCGGCGTGACGGCAGATACCGCGCGAAGAACTCCTCGAGCGTTGCCCGGCCGCGGACGCCGCGGCGCCAGCGGGTGAAGGGGAGTGGATAGCGCACGATCGAGGTCGCGGCCTGGACGCAGTCGATGAACGACCGGTTGACGCGATCGATTTCCCCGGGTTGCAGGCCCTCTGCGCCGCCCATGAAAAGCTCTGTCGCGATGTCGAGGGTGAGTTCCTTGAGTGTCGGGTACGCGAGGTGGTGCTCCGACGCAGACAGGGTGCGTACGTGTTCGGCGATCGTCGGCTGCATCAGTTCGGTGTAGGCCGCCAATCGCTCCCGCGTGAACGCCTTCGCCAGGATGCGCCGGTGGCTGCGATGTTCGTCGCCGTCGAGCAACATGAGGCCGCGATCGAAGAACGGGCCGATCAGGGTGCGCCAACCGGCACCGTTGACCAGCGCGCCGTCGCGGTTGATCATGGCTTCCCCGAGGGCGTCGGGACCGAGCACCAGCGCCCACTTCTGGCCCAAGAACGACAGCTCCGACACCGGACCGCCGGTCCGGTATTGCTTGTCCATCAACTCCAGTGGCCGACGGAAGTAGGCATAGGCGTGTCCCAGAAATGGCACGCTGCGACTACCGGTGATGGGTTTGGTGCCGACCGGCGCGGGCGATGTTCTGTGGGTCATATGGATCACTTTCCTATCTGACAGACGTGCCTTCCTGATTGTGTAGCGTGCATCACATGGGTGTTGGGTGTCAACATGGTGCGGTGGCGGTCTCGGAGCGGAAGTACGGTGGCGCAAGCGCGCATGAGCGGGTGAGCCGTCGGCGTAGGCAATTGCTCGATGCCGCATTGGAGGTCGTCTCGTCCGTGGGAGCGGAGCGGGCGACGATGACTGCGGTCTGTCGGTCGGCGGGGCTGAGCGAGCGGTACTTCTACGAGAGCTTCGGTGGACTCGATGCGTTGATGAGCGATCTGCTCGACGAGCTCGCCGCCGAGGTCCGGGCCGCGGTCCTGGAGGCCTTGTCTGGCGACCCGGGTGCCGCACCCGAACAGCAGATACGTTCGGCGATAAGCGCTTTCATCGCCATCATGACCGAAGATCAGCGCAAGGGGCGGGTGGTGCTCACCGAGTCTCTCGGTCTGGCCGCGACCCGCGAACATCGCCGCGCCATCGTCAACGAGTTCGCGGGCCTGCTCGCGGCCAGGATTCCGGAGATTTTCGGCGACGACGCGGTACCGGTCGAGGATCGCCGGCCCTTGGCGCTGTTGCTGGTCGGCGGAATCGCGGAACTGACCGCCGAGTGGGTCTCGGGGGGCTTGAACGCGACACCGGACCGGATCGTCGACGTGGTCACCCGCCAACTCGCGCTCAACAGGGTTGGCTGAACGTACCCCGCACTGCACCAATGCGTGATTGACGTCAATGCGCCAGTTTGAGGCCGATCACCGCGCCGACGATGACCACGATCAGTGCGATCTTGAGGATCGAGGTGGTCTCGCTGCCGCTGATCATCGCGTATGCGACCGTCAGGGCGGCGCCGATGCCGACCCAGATCGCATATGAGGTGCCGATGGGAAGTGTTCGCAGTGCGTACGCCAGCCCGGCCATCGAGGCAACCAACGCAACACCGAAGACGATGCTCGGTTGCAGGCGCGTGAAGCCTTCAGATCTTCCGAGAGCGGTGGCCCAGACCGCCTCGAGTACCCCGGATACAACCAGTACGAACCATGCCATGACTTTTCGGCCCTCCTTGAGGAAGTACCGTCTTGTCGCTCTCCGGGTACGGTTCCGATCGTCCGGATCGATCGTTGTTGATCTCGCTCGACCTTACCGACACGGGCGACACCCCGCCAGGATCGGCAAATCGCGACTTTGCCGGTGACAACTTTCGCACGGGTTACATTCGAAGTGCACCGGATAGTTCATCGGACGTCTGGAGGTGCACCGATGGCTGACAGGTACTTCCAATGGAATCTGCAAGCGATGCCGGATCAGAGTGGACGGCGGGTGATCATCACGGGTGCCAGCAGCGGACTCGGTGCGATCATGGCCCGGGAGTTCGCGAAACGCGGCGCCGAGGTGGTCCTGGCGGTGCGCGACGTCGCCAAAGGTCGGCGGGTGGTGGACAAGATCCGGGCAGCGCGGTCGGACGCCCGTGTTCGGGTCGGGGAGATAGAGTTGACCGACTTGCAGTCGGTGCGCGCCTTCGCCGAACGAATGGCCGTCATGGACGAGCCGGTAGACGGCCTGATCCTCAATGCGGGGGTCGGCAATCAGCCGCATCTGCTGACTGCGGACGGTATCGAGAGCACCTTCGCGGCCGACGTCGTCGGACATTTTGAGCTGACCGGCAGACTGTTGCCACTTCTCGAACGGGCAAGCGCGGGGCGGGTGGTCAGCGTCGGCTCCAACCTCTACCGGCGGGTCAAGATGGAAGTCGACTTCAGTGACCTGACCTTCGAGCATGATCATTCGCCACACGGTGCCTACGTCCGAGCGAAGGTGGCAACGGTGTTGTTCGCTGTAGAACTCGAGCGGCGACTACGCGAAAGTGGTTCGTCGGTAAGGAGTTTCGTCGCACACCCGGGGTTCACCAAGACGCCCATGCACAACACGGTGACCGGTGTTCTGCCAAGGGCGGCGATGGCGATGGCACATGCGACGGTGGCGCGTGAGCCGGAGGAAGGTGTCCTGCCGCTCCTCTTTGCCGCGACCAGCGAGCACGCCGAAACCGACAGGTTCATCGGCTGGCACCTGAAACGGGGTGACAAGCGGATCTGGAGCGACGAGATCAGGGGCGTGGGCCTCGATCATGAACTGGCGCAACAGATGTGGGATGCGATCGAGGCGGTGACCGCGGGTCCGGCCCAGAATGGATGACGTGCCGGACGGGGTCGATGTCCGCCATGTTCAGAGTTCGTCGGTGACGTTCGGGGCCCGGCGGGGACGGTTTAGGCGCGTAGCCCTTTGACGAGCACCTGGACGTAGTTGTCCAGCGAGTCGCGACCGGCGGTCCGGACCGCAAACGCGGTGCCGCAGACCAGATGCTTGATGTCGGCGGCGTCGAGTGTGGCCGATATGACACCCTCTTGCACGCCGCGCGTGAGGACCTGCGAAATCAGTTGTCCCAGTTCGCCGAACAGCTCCTTGGTGTCCGGGCAGGCGGGGGTTTTGGATGCCAGCACCGCGGCCAGGCCGGGGTCGTCGAGCTGGAACTCGATCGCGGATCCGATCAGTTGCGCCAGGGCGTGCACGGTGTCGGGGTCTTCCGCGATTTCGCGTGCGATCAAGACCAGCTTGTCGAAGGAGTCGACAGCCAGGGCCTCGAGGAGCACCTGCCGGTTGGGGAAATGTCGGTAAGCCGTCCCGACCCCGACTCCGGCGTCTTTGGCCAATGCGTTCATCGCCAGGGTGTCGTCGCCGCATGCGAGGCAGTGACGGGCGGCGGCCAGCAACGCGTCGCGATTGCGCACCGCATCGGCGCGGAGGCCCTCGCCTCGATGTGCGTGCTGGATGTCGTCCACAGGGGCGAGTGTAGCGGAGGGGAAATCCATTCGGATCATCTATCCGCTTCTGCTACCTTTATCGAAGCGGATCAGTTATCCGAATCAGTTCGATCTCGATTCCACGACCAGGAGAAGCGATGAGCGAGAACACCACCCACTGGACGTTGAATCAGATGCCCGACCAGACCGGCAGGCGAGTGATCGTCACCGGAGCCAGTAGCGGTCTGGGCGCGATCGTGGCCCGAGAGTTCGCGGCACGCGGGGCCGAGGTGGTGTTGGCGGTCCGTGATCTCGACAAAGGGGAACGGATGGCAGAAGCAATACGCCTTGAGCACCCGGAAGCGCGCTGCCGGGTCGACGAACTGGATCTGGCCGACCTCGCCTCAGTGGACGCGTTTGCTGCCCGGATGCTGGATGACGACATCCCGCTGGACGTCCTCGTCCTCAATGCGGGCATCGCAAACCAGCCGCATGTGGTCACCGTCGACGGGATCGAGAGCACCTTCGCCACCAACGTTGTCGGACACTTTGTACTCACCGACCGGTTGTTGCCGCTGCTCGAACGCGGTGATGATGCCCGCGTGGTCAGCGTGGGTTCCAACCTCTATCGCAGGTTCCGGGCCGACCTCGAGTTCGGGGACCTGACGTTCGGTCATGACCACTCACCCAACGGTGCGTACGTGCGCTCGAAAGTTGCGACTCTGCTCTTCGCCGCCGAACTCGAGCGGCGATTGCGTGGGATGGGGTCGTCGGTCCGCAGTTTCATCGCACATCCCGGCATGAGCACCACGCCCATGCACGACGCGGCAACCGGCATTCTGCAGAAGACGGTCATGGCGCTCGCGCACGCGACCATCTCCCGAGATGCCGACGAGGGCGCCCTCCCGATCCTGTACGCCGCGACGAGTGATGAAGCACACGTCGGACGTCTCATCGGGTGGCATCTGCGCCGGTCAGACAAGCGGATCTGGAGCGATGAGTTCGTCGGCGCCGGCCTGGATGTGTCACTCGCACAGCAACTGTGGACCCGGCTGTCGGCCGTCGGAATCGATGACGACTCCCGATCGTTGTGGAGCGTATGACTCTTCCCGCGCTCTTCACGCCGATCACACTTCGCGAACTGACGATCGCCAACCGGGTGTGGCTGGCGCCGATGTGTCAGTACAGCTGCTTCGCCGAGGACGGTCTGCCCACCGACTGGCATCTGGTCCACCTGGGCAGCCGGGCGACCGGTGGGTTCGGCCTCATCATGACCGAGGCATCGGCCGTGACCGCAGACGGACGGATCAGCCCGCAAGACGCCGGGATGTGGAGCAATCGGCACACCGAGGCGTGGCGACGGATCGTCGACTTCGTCCACGATCAGGGATCAACGATCGGGATGCAGCTCGCACACGCCGGACGCAAGGCGTCGACCTACGCGCCGTTCGCCGAGGCCAGTGGGTCGATCTCGCCTGCGGACGGAGGGTGGGTGACCAGCGCCCCATCGGCGATCGCGTTCGACGGATACAACACCCCGGAGGCCTTGAGCCACAAGGGGATCGATGGCCTGGTCCAGGCGTTCGTCGCTGCAGCCCGCCGCGCCGACGAGGCCGGGTTCGACGTCATCGAACTCCATGCGGCCCACGGGTATCTGATCCACCAGTTCCTCTCACCGCTGTCCAACAAGCGCGACGACATGTACGGCGGCGATTTCGCCGGTCGCACACGTTTTCTGATCGAGGTCGTCGAGGCGGTACGCGCGGTGTGGCCGCCGGACAAGCCGCTGTTCGTCCGGCTCTCGGCCACCGATTGGACCGAGGGCGGCTGGACACCCGAGGACAGTGCGGAACTTGCGAGCATTCTCGAGACCCGGGGCGTGGACCTCATCGATACGTCGACGGGCGGCAACGTCGCGGCGCAGATCCCGGTGGGTCCGGACTACCAGGTGCCGTTTGCCCGGACCATTCGTGAACAGTCGGGGGTGCCGACTGCCGCGGTCGGTCTGATCACCGAGCCAGGACAGGCCGAGAAGATCCTCGCCTCCGAAGCCGCCGACGCGGTCTTGCTGGGCCGCGCCGCCCTGCGCGAGCCGGCCTGGCCCCTGCGCGCCGCGCACGAACTCGGCCTCGATACGGCCCAGGCGCCATACGCACCCCAGTACGTCCGGGGTGCGTGGCGGTGACCTCGGCCGGACAGCAACGCCGGCCCTGAGTTAGTCGGCGGCGCACCGTTAATATGGCGTAGTGAACGCACCGAAACCCATGACTGCATCGCGAATTGGCGGGCGACAACTTTCCTACATTGCCTTCGCGGTCGTCGTCATCGTGTACCTGGTGATCATCCAGCTCGGTGGCCGACTCATCGCGGGTTGGGGTGGCGAGGACGACACCCTGACCACCCGCGGGGTCGTCTTCACGATGGTGATCCCACTCGGGCTCGCCCTGGTGTTCACGTATGCCGTTGTCGCAGCGCTGGGTTGGTGGCGACCGGTGATCAAGGACGACCGCCCGGTCAACCGCTGGGTGTGGGCGGTGCCCATTGTTCTGCTTGGCGCCATCCTGATCGGCATCGACTACAGTGCGCTCGCCGACAAGGGGTGGCTGTTCATCGTTGTGCTGCTCGTTGCGACCCAGTTCGTCGGGTGGGGCGAGGAAGGTATGTTCCGCGGTATCGGTGTGACCATGCTGCGCAACCATGGCCTGCGAGAGAGCCGGGTTGCGTTGTGGTCCAGCCTGATCTTCGGTGCAGTCCACCTGACAAACGTCTTCGGCAATGGGGCTTCCGCGATCCCGCAGGCGATCATGGTCAGCTTCGCCGGATACTTCTTCTATCTCACCCGACGGGTCTCGGGCAGCAACGCCCTCAATTCGGTACTGCACGGACTCTTCGACTTCGCACTGCTCAGCGGCTCGGCGATTCTCTTGGACCAAAGCTACGTCGGGGCCTTCGCCCCGATCCTGGTCTACCCGATCCTGGCCATCATCTTGTTCGTCAAACGGCACGACATCGAACCGTCACGCCGCGACGGTGCCGCGGTCACGTCTGCTGCGTAGCAGGCGTTCTCGCGGTCGCCGGCGATCAGCAGCAGCGGCCTTGCGGATTGTTGTCCTGCGCGGCGTAGCGATGTCGCCAGTAGTCACGCTCGGTCAACGGCGCCGTGTCCGGATGCCGTGAGCGATGGTGTGCGACGTAGCGCTGATAGTCGTTGTCGCCCATCACCGACTCGATGTACCAGCGCACGGCCCCGATGACGCGCCTGGTCATCGAGACAGCGGAGTTGGCTTCTTCTTGAGGTACTCGTCCCATTCTCGCTGCACCTCCTTTTCTGTCGGCGTTGCGATCATGCCGCTGGGTGCGAAGATCCTGGACTCGGTCGGTTCGTCCTCGGTGGTGGGGAGACCGCGATTGCGAATCGCTTTGACGGACACGAATACTGCCGCGATGACGACGATCAGGACGAGCACCGCAAACACGATCGACAACGTGCCCTGGATGAACGTATTGCGGATCACGGCATCGATCTCTCCGGACGTCTTCGCGTTTTTGAAGACGGTCAGGCCTGAATCCTTCGCATCGACAAAATCTTGATGCTGCTGCCAATAGCCGATGGCGGGATTGTCCGAAAAGATCTTCTCCCACGATGCGGTCATGGTCACGACCAGGTCCCAGACCAGCGGAACACCGGGTATCCACGCCCATTTGAACAGTCCGCGTTTGAGCACGATCACCAGCACCACGGTCAACGCGATCGCGGCCAGCAACTGGTTGGCGATGCCGAAGAGCGGGAACAGGGTGTTGATGCCACCGAGGGGATCGGTCACACCCATCAGCAGGATCGACCCCCACAGGCCCACCACGATCAGGGTGCACAACCAGGCGCCGGGCCGCCACGAAGGATCTTTGAAACGCTTGCCGCCCTTCACGTTGCTGAGCCCGTCCGAGAGCATGAACCGGGCGACACGGGTCCCGGCGTCCACGGTTGTCAGGATGAACAATGCCTCGAACATGATCGCGAAGTGATACCAGAAGGACCGCAACGATTCTCCGCCGAACGCACTCTGCATGGTGTCGGCCATGCCCATCGCCAGTGTTGGTGCACCACCGGTCTTGGAGATGATCGACTCTTCGCCGACTGCTCTGGCCGCGTCCTCCAATTGCGCGGCGGTGGCCGGTTCACCCCGCAGGCCCGGGAGGCCGTTGACGTATTCCGCAGCGGTTTCCGGGGTTCCGCCGGTAACCGCCGCCGGTGCGTTCATCGCGAAGTACAGATGCTGATTGAGGATGCAGGCGGTGATCAACGCCATGATCGCCACAAACGACTCGGTCAGCATGCCGCCGTATCCGATGATCCTGGCCTGACTTTCCTTCTCGAGCATCTTCGGTGTCGTCCCCGAGGCGATCAGCGCATGGAAGCCCGAGAGCGCGCCACACGCGATGGTGATGAAGAGGAACGGGAACAATGCTCCGGCAAAGGCCGGACCCTCACCGTTGCTCGCGAATTCGCTGACCGCCGGTGCCTGCATCACCGGCCGGGCGATCACGATGCCCAGTGCCAGCAGCACGATCGTGCCGACCTTCATGAAGGTGGACAGGTAGTCGCGCGGTGCCAGCAGCAGCCAGACGGGCAACACCGCAGCGGCGAATCCGTAGATGATGATGCACCAGCTCAGAACCACGGGCGAAAGACTGAACAAGTCTCGGCCCCAGCCTGATTCACCGACCCAGCGTCCTGAGATGATCGCCAGTATCAGCAGTGCGAAGCCGATCAGCGAGACCTCTGACACCCGGCCTGGCCGCAGAACGCGTAGATACACACCCATGAACAGCGCGATGGGGATGGTCATGGCGATCGAGAAGACACCCCAGGGACTTTCGGCCAACGCGTTGACAACCACCAGGGCCAGCACCGCGATCAAGATGATCATGATGGCGAAAACAGCGATCAACGCCGCGAATCCACCGACATCTCCGAGTTCGTCGCGGGCCATCTGCCCGAGGCTTCTGCCTCGTCGCCGCACCGAGATCGAGAGCACCAGGTAATCCTGGACGCACCCGGCGAACACCGCGCCGATGATGATCCAGATGGTGCCGGGCAGGTAGCCCATCTGTGACGCCAGCACCGGTCCCACCAGCGGCCCGGCGCCGGCGATGGCCGCGAAGTGGTGGCCGAACAACACCCGTCGATCGGTGGGCATGTAATCCTGGGCGTTGTCGAGGACCTCGGCCGGGGTGGCGTGATCATCGCGCGGACGGACGATCTTCATCTCGATCAGCCGCGCGTAGAACCGGTATCCGATGATGTACGTGCAGATCGCGGCGATGACAAACCAGACGGCGTTGACGGACTCGCCACGCACCAACGCGATGATCGCCCAGGCGCACGCGCCGATGATGGCGATCACCGCGAAGATGACCCGTTTTCCGACTGTCATCGGACTGCGATCGATGATCGCCACCGGCGGTAGATCGGGGTCGGTGCGGATCAGGTCGACGTGTGGTTCCGGTCGGCGTTCCTGGGTGTCGGTCACCGTGACTCCTGGGTGCGTTGTGGGCGGTAGGAGGCTACCTCCCCATTGTGACGCGCATCACACTACGCCCGGTCCAGATCAGTGATCTTCACCCTTCCGATCGATGGTCGCTGCGCTCATCGGGTGATGGTGCTCTTGCCGAGCGCCAGTCCGGCGAAGGCGACCACCAGCCAGGCGCCGCCGACAACACCCGGGAATCCGGGTAGCCCGAATGCCGCGACGGTACCGATCACCGGCAGCAGCGCGAGAATGCTGATCACGCCGATCCAGCGGGAGATCAGGCGCTCGCGCAGGGCCATCCAGGCGATGGCCCCGGCCGCGATGGTCACACCCAGATAGCCGATGAACGAGCCGAAGTCGTTGAGGACGTAGAGGACATAGAGTCCGTCCTTGTCGAAGGTGCCGTCCTCGTTGCCGCCGTTGTACAGACCCATCGCACCTTTCCATCCGTAGCCAAGGGACAGGGCGCCTGCCGAGGCGGTGAAGGCCAGCGGAACCACCCGAGCGGCGGTGCTGCCGGGGGTACGCGGCTCGACATGGCGGCGCCAGGCTGCGGCGAGCACCAGGAGCAGCGCGACGGTCAGATAACCGGCAATGATCGAACCATGGGCCTTGCCGCTACTGATGTCGTCGACAATGTCCGCGTTGTAGGCCTTGTCCTCGTCCCACTCCGGATGTAGGTCGAAGGCCAGCGTGCCGGCCAATGCTCCGATTCCGGCAGCCACGCCCAGCCAGGGCCATCGGCTCTTCGACGTGTTCGGATCGTTCTCGGTCTCCGAAACCTGGGTGCTCGGTGTGGTCATCGCAATTCTCCTGTGGTCGGGGGCGGTCGCTGTCGTCGGTTGACATGGGAGAACTGTGGGGCGGGAGCCGTCCCGGGCAACAGGGACACCTGCCCCGGATCACCGGGAATCTTCGCCCGAGCAGCGACTTCTACGGATTCGGCATGCCACGATGAGCGCGTGAGATCTCCTGTCCGCGCGGTCGGTAACCGGTTCGGTGACACTGCTGCCCGGCTGCGTGACAGGGCCGACGGGTTGGGCGATTCCGCGCTGCGGCGACTTGCTCTGGGCTGCGCGCTGACCGCGGTCGCCTGTGCGGTCGGGGCGGTGCTGCTCCGTCATGAATTGACCGGCCGCGCCGGCACCGAACCGATGTTCGTCGGCGACGTGGTGCTCGGTTCGGTGTGGCCGCTGGCCGGGGTCGCGGTGCTGTGGCATCAGCCGCGCAACCGTTGTGGCTGGTTGCTGGTCGGCACCGGTTTGATCAGTGTGTATCTGCTTCTCGGCCAGTACAGCGTGTGGGACAAGAAGGTGACGCCGCTGCCGCTGGCGGGGTTCACCGACTGGATCTCGATGTTCGGCTTTGTCGTCTACTTCTTTGTTCTGCCGTTGCTGCCACTGATCTTTCCCGATGGACGCTTCGGCTCGCGGTTCGAGCGGACCCTCGGGCTGACGGTGATCGCCCTTGCCTGTTCGGCCACCGTGGCCCGGCTGCTGGTGCCGGAGCGGGCCGATGTCGATGCGGCGGTGCGTAATCCGATTCAGATCGACGCGTTGTATGCGCTCAACTATGTGACCCTCATCTGCTCATTCCTCTGTCTGGGTGTGGCCACGCCGCTCGCTGTTGTGGCGGTCATCAGACGTACCCGCCGCGCTGTCGGGGTGCAGCGGGCACAGTTGCAGTGGTTCATGGTCGGCGGGATCGTGCTTGCCGGTGGCTTGCTGGTGGCCATTCTCTTCGGTGAGTCCGACCTCGGCAGCACCGCTTTCGTGATCGCGTTGTTGGCTCCACCAGTCGCGGTGGTCGCGGCCGTCATGCGATATCGATTGCGGGACGCCGAGTTTGCGCTCAGTCGCTCCATCGTCCTGGTGGTGGTCGTCGGTGTGGTCGCCGCGGGCGGTGGGCTGCTGTTGTGGCAGATCGATCCGGAGCTGGCAGGTTCGAGGGCGGGCGTCGCGCTGGTCGTGGTCTGTGTGCTCGGCGCCTTCGCGGTTCGGGCCGGTTTGCAACGGCTCATCGACGATTGGTGGTTTCCCCAGCTGCGGGGTTCGAGGGCGCTGGCCCCGAAGATCTCGGCCGCGGTGTCGTTGTCGTCGGAGCCCCGCGCGGCATTGGCCGATCTGATCCTGGCCTTGCGAACCGAATTACGGTTGCCCTATGTGGCTTTCGAGGGTGTGGTCCGGGTCGGTGAAGGGCAGCGGCCCGAACGTGTGATCGCCATCGAGGCAGTTGCCCTTGGCCGCCGGGTCGGTCAGCTCGAGGTGGCGCCGCGCCGGGCCGGTGAAGGATTCACCGGCGACGAACGGGAGCTGTTGGAACAGTCCGCAGCGCATGCGGCGATGATGGCCTACGCCGCTGCGCTGGTCACCGAAACCGAGAACAGTCGAGCCCGCATCGTTGCCGCGCGGGAAGAGGAGCGGCGGCGGTTGCGCAATGATCTGCATGACGGCGTGGGACCTGCCCTGGCTGGGATCGCCCTGCAGATGGACGCGCTGGCGGTGTCACTGCGCAAGAGCAGTGACGAGGCGGATGCGCAGACGGCCAAAGGAATCCGTGATCGAGTCCGCGAGACCGTGGTGCAAGTGCGGGCGGTCTCACATGGGTTGCGTCCACCGGTCCTCGATCAGCTCGGCCTGGCGCTGGCCCTGCGGCAACTGGTGGACGGGCTCGGCGTCATCGAAGGATCGGTGCAATGCGACGATGTCGCCGACCTGTCCGCAGCAGCAGAAGTGGCCACCTATGCGATTGCGGCCGAAGCGGTCACCAACGTTGTCCGGCACAGTGCTGCATCGCGTGTGCGGATCGACGTCGAACGCGACGATCTCCATCTCGAACTCCGCGTCAGCGACAACGGTCGCGGTATGCCGGTGCGTCCAGCGCCGGGCGTCGGACTGACCAGCATGCGGCAACGCGCAGCCGAGGTCGGTGGCCGCGTCGAGCATCTGGGCGCCGCCGGGGGCGGCACCGTGGTAAGGCTGACGCTCCCGATGAATACCGTTCCGGCACAAGGAGAGGTTGTCAATCTGTGACCACCGTATTGGTTGTCGATGACCACGCCCTGTTCCGGGCCGGGATGCTTGCGGTGCTCGCCGCGATGGATGACGTCGTGGTGGTCGGTGAAGCAACAGACGGCGAAAGTGCGTTGGTGGCCATCGGCGAACTGCGTCCGCAGGTGGTGCTGATGGACCTGCGGATGCCGGGTATCGGCGGGCTGTCGGCCACGGCCCGCGTGGCCGAGCTGTACCCCGATGTCGCGGTCATCGTGTTGACCATGAGTGAGGATTCGGACTCGGTTTTTGCGGCATTGCGCGCCGGTGCCCGCGGGTACCTCCTCAAGGAGGCAGAGGCCGATGATGTGCAGCGCACCATCGCCGCCGTCGCCAGGGGGGATGCCGTGTTCGGTCCGCGCGTCGCCGAACAGGTGGTCGGCTTTTTCGCCGCCAACGGGCATCGGACGTCGGGGCCGCAGGCCTTTCCCGAGCTCACCGGCCGCGAACGTGAAGTGCTGGACCTGATGGCGACCGGACTCGACAATGCCGCCATCGCACGACGACTGTTCTTGTCGGAGAAGACGGTCCGGAACCGGGTCAGTGAGATCCTCGCCAAGATGCGGGCCCGGACCAGGGCAGAAGCGGTGGCCCGTGCCCGCGACGCCGGTATCGGTGGGTCCCGGGACTGAGCCCACGGGACGGATCGTTTCACGTGGAGCGGATTCTCGGGCGGCCGGATCTGGGAGCGCGTGCCTTCGCGAGCGCTTGCGTCCAGGCGAGCTTGGTCAATGCGGACAGATGCGCGGGGTTGATCGTCTCCCTGGCGAGCAGGCTCATGGCGAGCGCCCGGGCGGAAGTCGATGCCTTGCTGAAATGCCCGGCATCAAAAGGTGGCTGCGGATCGTATTCGATCGCCAGTTGAATCGCCTCGGCCCGCGTTGTCCCGCTGACCTTTTCCGCTATGGAGAATGCCAGATCGATCCCCGCCGAGACGCCCGCGCTGGAGACCACCCGCTCGGTGAACACAATGCGTTGATCCGCGACCGGTGTCACACCGAACAAGCGGAGCGAGGGCAGCGCCTGCCAATGACTGGTGGCACGCTGACCCTTCAAGATCCCGGCCGCCGCCAGGATTACGGAACCGGCACAGACCGAGGCCGTCCACGTCGTGGATTCATGTGCCCGCCCGAGCCATTCGAGCAGCACTCCATCCCCGGCATGGATTCCCACCGACGAACTACCGCCCGGCACCACAACGATGTCAGGCGAGGGTGTTTCGTCCAAGGTGTGGGTGGCGCCGAGGATCGCGATTCCGGAGTCGGCCGCGATGGGCCCCGTTTCGTGCCACACGAACCTGATGTCGGCAGCGGGCAGGAATCGGAGCACCTCGTAGGGCCCGATCACGTCGAGTGCGGTGAATCCGGGGTACAGGACGATTGCAATCTGGGTCATGTCAGCCCTTCGGTGGGTTCAGGTCGTGCGCAGTCGATTCCGGGGCATGCGAGAAGGATTGGCGATACGTTTCGGGTGGTATGCCGAGGTTTCGCAGAAATGCACGCCGCATCACCTCGGCGGAACGGAAGCCACATCGTGCGGCGATGGAAGCGTGGGTGTCGCCCGACGCTTCGAGATGCGTTCGGGCGACGTCCACGCGAATCTTCTCGACGTACCGGCCCGGTGGAGTGCCTACCTCGGAAGTGAACAACCGGGTGAAGTGCCGCTCGCTCATCCCGGCGCGGTGGGCGAGGTCGGGCACACCCCACGACTGGGAGGGATCGGCCTCAATGCACTCCTGCGTGTTGCGAATAGGTGTTGATCGTGCCCGCGGCGTCCACACCGGTGGCGCGAATTGCGATTGAAACCCGGATCTGCGGCGGTACAACACGAGCCACTGGGCCACCGACTGTGCGATGTCCTGGCCGTGGTCGTCTTCCACCAGCGCAAGCGAGAGATCGATACCCGATGTCACACCGGCCGAGGTCCAGATCCGGTCCGAGCTGCGACGAAAGATCGCCGCGGGATCGACCGTGACGTTCGGATATCGCAGCCCCAGTTCGTCGGCCAGTGCCCAGTGCGTGGTGGCTACCAGTCCGTCGAGCAGACCTGCTTCGGCTGCGAGGAAGGCCCCGGTGCACACAGTGGCGACACGTGTCGACCCAAAGCGTCTGTCGCGCAGCCATTTCGCGCAGGATGGTCCGGTACTGTGGTCGATGGCCCCGATCCCGCCGGGGATGATCAGCGTGTGAATGTGAGGACCCGGTTCCGGTAGCGGCACGGTGTGAAACGTGAGCGATCCGCCGGTCCGAATCGGTCGGCCGGTCGGGGAGGCCACGACGACGTCATACCCTTCGGATGCCGGGAGCAGGAGTGTGGCGGTGTCGAAGACCTCTGCAGGGCCGACCAGGTCGAGTGCTTGGACACCCTCATACGCGAGCACGACGACTGTTCTGGTCACCGGTACAGCATCTTCCAACGTGCTGTCGGCGTCCAGGACGTGGATCCCACGATTTCAGACAAGTCCGCAACGCGGCGGCACCGAATATGTTCCGAACAAATGGTCAAGGAAAGGTCCGATGTGCGAGTTTTGTTCGGCCTGAGCCTTAATCTTGTTCACCATGCCCGGCCGCGAGATGGTTGCCTGACAACCCCGTGCGGGGAAAATCTCGGGTTAGGACATCTGTGAGCATCGAGTGGTTGGAACCGGAAGCAACTGTGCGTGGTTCGGTGATCGTCATCGCCGGACGCGGTGAACATGCCGGGGTGTACGGACGTTTTGCTCGACGTATCGCAATCGACGGGTACCGGGTATCAGTGGTGGACGGCGACCTCGACGCGAGCTTTCGCGCGACTGCCGACGCGGATGCTTCGTTACCGATTGTCGTGGTGGGATCCGACTCCGGCGCCACAGAGGCTCTGGCAGTCGCAGCAGCAACACCCGGCGTCACCGGTGTGGTTGTTGCCGGACTTCTCGTGGACTCGGCAGTGACGCCGTCCGTGGACTGGGCGGAGGAACTCGAGATCAGGACGGCATGCCCGGTCCATCGAGGCGTACTCGGCTCGGCCGACGGTCTCGATCGGGGAGCTCTTGAAGACGCGGCGACGATCGTGACGCACGAGTCTCTTTCCGCAACATCGGTTCCTGTCTTGATCGTGCACGGCTCTGCCGATGTGATCAGTCCGGCTGATGAGGTACAACGGTTGGCCCAGTCCCTGCCCAACGCGCGCCTGGTGATCGTCAACGACGGCCGGCACGACATCCTCAACGACGTTGCCCACCGATCTGTGGCGGCCGAGATCGTGCAGTTCCTCGAACGGCTCCGCCTGCCTGGTGCGCCTGACATCATCGATCGCGTTCGGGCCGGTGTGCTCGCCGGATAGCCGTGGTCGTCCGAGCTGCAGCGCAGCAATCGAAGGGAACGGCGATGCCGGCGGCGCTTGAATCCGAAGTGATTGCTGCAGAATGGCTGAGCGGCCGAATCTCCGGTCGCACGAACAACCTCGCCGATGCGATTGCCGATCTGATCAGGTCGGGCGAGATCTCGGTCGGAGACCGTCTACCAACGGTCCGCTCGCTTGCGAAGACGACCGAGTTGACCGTCGGCGCTATCGTCCAGGCGTGGGCGCAACTGCAAGACCAGGGATTTGTGCAGACCCGCCGGCGTGGGGGGACCGTGGTCCTCCCGCCGCGAGACAGCGTGCCCGAGAGGGGAATCGCCGACTGGCGCGGAGTCGATCTCGCGCAGAACGCACCCGACCTGGCCCTACAGCCGTCGTTGGCGGATGCGCTGATGTCCAGTCTCGGGGCGGAGACCCTGAATGTGTTCGGCCGCGAACTGATGACCCGACGGTTGCAACGGGCGGTCGAGCAAAGCTGGCCGTTCGAACCGCAGTCATGGGCGACTGCGGGCGGTGGTACCGAGGCGTTGTTACTCGCGCTCGAGGCAGCGGCCCCGCCCGGGTCGACGATTGCCGTGGACGAACCGCTCGGACCCGGCGTGCTGGACACGATTCGGGATCTAGGTCTGCATGCGATCGGTGTCGGTGCGGACGCAGACGGTCCGTGTCCCGATCAACTGGATGCGGCCTTGGCGGCCGGCGCAGTGGCATTTGTCTTCCAGCCGGGCGCCCCGTTTGCCGTCGATCACGTCGTCACGAACGAACGCACCGAGGAACTCGCGCAGGTTCTTGCTGCCCACCCCAGGGCCTGGGTTATCGAGGATGATTCGATAGGACCGCTGAGGTCGGGTGAGCTGCCGACGATGGGCGCTGCGCTACCGGACCGGGTCGTGCGGATTCGCAGCTACTGCAAGGCCTACGGAATCGACGTTCGCACTTCGGTTTTGGGGGGATCTCGAGAACTGATCGAGGCGGCGATGAGGCTGCGCAGCCACGGCGTCGGATCGAACAGTCGCATTCTGCAGGACACACTGGCGTATCTGATCGACAGCGACGACGCCGAACGCGCTGTCCGCGTGGCCCAGGAGAGATACGCCGCGCGCCGCGCCGCGCTGATCGCCCAGCTGGTGGCCCGTGGCATCGACGCGCGTGCGGGAACGCACGGTCTGGTTGTGTGGGTGACGGTGTCGGATGAGACTGCTGCGCTGGTTGCCCTTGCGCGCCAAGGAATCTCGGTCGGAGCAGGATCACGCTCGTTCGTCGAATCAGCAAACCGCGAACTGCTGCGGATTTCGGCGACCCAATTGCCTGACGACGCCGAGGGAATCGGCCAGCTCGCAGACCTCGTCGCCAGCGCGGTTGTCGAGTCGACACGCGAGTTCTTTGACTGACGAACTATGTTCTGGCGCTGCGCCGCAACAAAGAAATATGTTTCGAACCTCGGAGAATCTAAACCTCTGCACCCGTTCTTTTGTTTCATACACTTCGAGGCAACACGGGCGAGCCACTCCGCCAACGGCATTCACATAAGGAGCATTTCATGACCAAGCGGCAACTCAAGCTGGGGGCGGTACTGACCCCGACCGGTGGTCCAGGTCATCCTTATTCATGGCTCGACCCGGAGATCCCCGGCGACGCAAGTGTCGATATCGACTGGTACATCAAATATGCGCGCATCGCCGAGGACGCAAAGTTCGATCTCGTATTCATCGTCGACAGCCAGTACATCACCCCGGATTCGCCTCCGCACTACCTCAACCGGCTGGAGCCGCTGACCCTTTTGTCGGCACTGGCGGTGGCAACAAAGAACATCGGCCTCGTCGGAACGCTGACAACCTCATTCAATCAGCCTTTCAACGTTGCCCGTCGTTTCGCGTCGCTTGACCTCATCAGTCGAGGTCGGGCCGGCTGGAACGTCGTCACGAGCGGGGATGCGGGAACCGCCGGAAACTACAGCCTCGAAGAGCATTACGACTACGCCACGAGATACGGTCGCGGACTGGAGCATGTCGAGGTCGTCAAGGCGCTGTGGGATTCCTACGAGGACGATGCGTTCCCGCGTGACAAGGAGTCCAGGCGATTCCTCGATCCGAGCAAGCTGCACACCCTGGATCATCGTGGTGAGTACTTCTCTGTCGTCGGTCCGCTCAACATCGAGCGTTCCAGGCAGGGGCAACCGGTGATCTTCCAGGCGGGGGACTCCGAGCAGGGCCGTGATCTGGGCGCGCGGATCGCAGATGGAATCTTCACGCATGCGCCGAGTTTCGAAGCCGGCGCCGCGTTCTACGCGGACATCAAAGGCCGGGCCACGGCATTGGGACGTTCAGCCGACGACATCGTGATCCTGCCCGGCGTATCGGTGACCGTCGGTGACACCGATGAGGATGCGCGTGAGATCGAACGCGCGGAGCAATTGGCGGACAACAACTTCGACAAGTCGCTCAACGAGCTCGGCCGGCCATTCGGATGGCACGACTTCCGCCAGTATGACCTCGATGCTCCGTTCCCCACCGAAGCGCTGAAGTTTGCCGAGCGCAGCTTCTACACCAACGCCAAGAAGATCACCGACCTGGCCGTCGAGCGTGGACTGACGTTGCGACAGACAGTTGAGGCACTGAGTTCACCGAAGCTCTCACCCTTCACCGGCAGCGCCGAGACCATCGCGAACGAATTGCAACGGTGGCTTGATGGCAGGGCACTCGACGGCATCAACATCCACATCGGGCATCCCGCGCAGTTCCGCCGGTTCGTCGACGAGGTACTGCCGATCCTGCGAGAGCGCGGTGTCGTCCGGGAGGAATACGAAGGAAAAACGTTGCGCGACAACCTCGGCTTGCGCTTCGTCGAGAATCGTCACACCACAGCTGCGCGTGACGGGATTGCTCCCGCACCACTTCCCGGTGTTTTCTCCGCCAGCCTCTGACACATCCCACCCAATTTCTTCAACAGGAGTATCCAGTGAGCAGGAAGAGTCGGCGCAGTGCCGGCACCGCAGTACTCGGGTTGATCGTCGCGCTGATAGCGACCGCCTGCGGTGGTGGAACCAGCGCCAGCACAGGCAGTTCCGAGGTCAAATGGGCGTTCAGCCTCCCTACGTCGTGGGATCCGGTGACGAGCCGAACCGGTAACGACATCAACACCATCAGCCTCGCCTACGCATCGCTGACGCGCGTGGACAAAGACGGGAAGGTGGAGCCGTCGCTGGCGCAGAGCTGGAAGTATGACGACACCGGAACCGCGGTGACGTTCACGCTTCGGGACGGACTGACATTCACCGATGGCACTGCGCTGGACGCCACTGCTGTCAAGGCATTCTTCGACCGCGGTAAGACACAGGAGGATTCGTTCCTCAAAGATCAGCTCGCCGGCGTCACCGAGGTGGTTGCCGACAGCCCGACCGAAGTGACCCTGAAGCTGTCACAGCCCGACTACCAGATCCCTTACCTCGTGGCGGGCCGCACGGGGGCGATCTCGAGTCCCGCGGCGGCGTCTGACACACAGAAACTGAGCGTCTGGCCGGTCGGTGCAGGCCCGTTCAAGATCACCGACTTCGTGGCCGAAGATCACGCGTACTTCGAGAAGAACCCCGACTACTGGGACGCCGAGAACATCCACATCGACAACTTCCAGCTCAGTGTCGCCCCCGACCCGGCGACACTCGTCGCGGCCGTTCAGTCGGGCTCGATCGACTTCGCGACATTGCCTGCGCTGCAGGCCAAGCAGGCGGAGGCATCCGGCCTCACCGTAACCGTAGAGCCGTCACTGGCCGCGAACAATGCGTCGATCAACCTGAACAAGGCGCCGTTCGACAATCCGAAGGTCGTAGAGGCTTTTCGGTACGCGTTCGACCGGCAGGCCTTTGTCGACGTGATCACCGCCGGGCTCGGTAGCGTCACCAGTCAGCCGTTCCCCGAGGGCAATCCGGCTTTCAATCCCGAGGTCGAAAAGCTGTGGAGCTACGATCCCGAACGCACCAAGCGGCTCCTGCAGGAAGCCGGTTACGGCCCGGGTGAGTTGTCGCTGACCATCACCGCCCAGTCGGTTGCCACCAACCGTGCGGAACTCGCTCAGGCGCAGCTGAAGAAGGTCGGTGTGGAATCAACCATCGCGGTGGTACCCCCGGGCTCCTCCACGTGGCAGAGCGAGGTCTACATCGCCAAGAATCCACAGTTGGCAACCGACGGCACGATCGGTCGTGAATCGCCGGTTCAGAACCTGCTCGCAACGTACGGCAGCGAGGGAATCATGAACCTGAGTGGACCGCATGCGTCACCGGAGTTCGTCGCAGCCCTCGATGCCGTGCGTGCGACACCGATCGAAGATCCTCAGTACCAGGCACGTCTGTGGGCTGCGGTGAAGGCCGGCGTGCTGCAGTCGCCGAGTAACTACCTGTTCAGCAACCCCTGGATCATCGTCTCGGATCCGGCGCTGAAGAACCTCAACATCCTTCCGTCTCAGATTCGTTGGGAAGGCGTCACGGTCTCATGACCTCGACCGCGATCGGATCCGGCCACACCGGGAGCGCCTTCGCCCTCCCGGGGTGGCCGGGCGCGGTGCGTTCGGTGCTGCGAGTGGTGTTCGGCACGGTGTTGATCGTCGTCCCGGTCTTTTTGTTCTCGACTCTCATCACGTTCTTGCTCGGTGCCGCCAGCGACATGAACCCGGCTGCCGGAATCGCGGGTGACGCAGCCACACCCGAGACCATCGCCAGGATCAACGCGGAGTTCGGCTTGGACAAACCGCTCTGGCAGCAGTACGTCGACTGGATGTCGAGCATGCTCACCGGAGATCTGGGCGTGTCGTGGTTCAACAAGATCCCCGTCAGTGAGTTGATCGGGCAGAGGCTGGCCGTCAGCGCATCGATCGCCGGTCTGGCGTTGGTGATCGGCCTCGTATTCGGGATCGGCCTGGGTCTGCTCGCCGCGGTGTATCGGGGGAGCGTTTTCGATCGTCTGGTCACCGCGTACACCTCGGTGGTCTCGACCCTCCCACCGTTCGTCATCTCGATCGGTCTGATCTTGGTCTTCAGCGTCTGGCTGGGCTGGTTGCCATCCGCCGGATACGTTCCACTGGAGGAAGATCCCGGCCGCTGGCTGATGTTGATCACCATGCCTGCGGTGGCGCTGAGCATGGACGTGGTCGCCGATATCGCTCGGCAACTGCGCACCGGACTGGTCGCGGAGCTGGAGCAGGATTACGTCGTCGGGGCTGTGGTGCGTGGAATCAGTCCGACGCGCATTCTCTTTGTTCACGCTCTGCGCAACGGCGCAGGCCCGGCCCTGGCCATCCTGGGAATGAAGATCCCCACACTCATCGGTGGCGCGGTCGTGATGGAGACCATGTTCTCGATGCCCGGATTCGGGCGGCTGGCAGCAGATTCTGCACTACGGGGTGACGTACCGATCGTGCAGGGTGCGCTCGTCGTCGCCATCGTCTTCGTCCTGGTGTGCAACCTCGTTGTCAACATCGTGCTGGGCACCCTTGCTCCGGCAGCCAAGCGACGGGAGTGAAAACGTCATGTTCACACTGATTTTGCGGTATCGGTCTGCGCAGTTGGCGATGGCAGTCCTCGGAGTCATCGTGCTGCTTGCGGTCTTCGGTCCCATGCTGGCCCCGTTCGATCCGCTGGAGCAAGAGAGCAGCGCCATTCTCGCCGGCCCGAGTTCGCAGCACTGGCTCGGTACGGACAGTGTCGGTCGCGACGTTTTCAGCCGAGTGCTCGCCGGATCGACTGTCTCCGTGCTGTCTGCCCTGCAGTCCGTTCTCGTAGGGTTCCTCCTCGGGGTGATCCCCGGGTTTCTCTCCGTGTACCTCGGCCGTGGCGTGGAATGGTTCACCCTTCGGCTGATGGATGCACTCATCACGTTGCCCTTCCTGGTCTTTGCAGTGGCGATGACAGCGCTGCTCGGGAACGGTCTGACACAGGCAATGTTCGCTGTCGGCATCCTGATCGCGCCGGCGTTCTACCGCGTCACGCGAGCGGCGGCGCTGACGGTCGCGAACTCTCAGTACGTCGAGGCGGCCGCGTTGATGGGGGCGACCACTCGATGGATCGTGCTGCGCCATGCGGTGAAGAAAGTGCTACCGGCAGTGGGCGTTACGTTCGCAACGATGACCGGCACCAGCCTTGTGATCGTCGCGTCACTGACCTTCCTCGGCATCGGGGTGGTGCCGCCGGATCCCACCTGGGGAGGACTGCTCGCAGACGGCCTGCAGTACCTGTACCAGTCACCTTGGGCTCCGGTGGTCCCGGCGCTGTTGATCGTCGTGACGGTCTGGGCACTCAACGCCATCGCCGATGCTCTACGCGACGCGACCAGCACGTCGCGTCGGCGACGTACCAACGACAAGCAGGAGTTGACCTCAGATGTCTTCTGAAACAATAGATGTCGCCAAAACCCGTGCGACCACCCCGAGTGGGCCGGTGCTGACGGTGACCGATCTGCATATCGCGCTGGGAGACGGCACCGAGCTGGTCCGCGGGGTCGACTTCGTGTTGAACCGCGGCGGCGCCCTCGGCATCGTCGGGGAGTCGGGCAGCGGAAAGTCGTTGACCTGCAGGGCGATTCTCGGAATCCTGCCCAACGGGGTCGAGGCCACAACGGGTTCGATCGAATTCGACGGTATCGAACTCAGAACCCTTGGTGCCAACGCCTGGCGACCGCTGCGAGGTACCCGGATCTCGGCGGTGTTCCAGGACCCGGCGGCGTACCTGAATCCGTCCATTCGAGTCGGGGAACAACTGGCCGAAGCACTGCGGTCCACGGTGGGATTCTCGCGCGCCGCGGCCAAGGCCCGTGCGGTGGAACTGTTCGCAAAGATGGGGTTGCGCGATCCGGCCTCGGTGTACCGCCAGTACCCGTACGAACTGTCGGGCGGGATGCTGCAACGGGTGGTGATCGCCATCGCGGTCTCCGCGGAACCGGAACTGCTCATCGCCGACGAAGCGACCACGGCCCTTGACGTCACCGTGCAGGCCGTCGTTCTGGACCTGGTCGACGACCTGCGCCTCGAGCTGGGTCTGGCTCTGGTCCTGGTGTCACACGACCTCGCCGTCGTGGCGCAGGTCTGCGATGACGTGATCGTCATGCGAGATGGCTTGGTCGTGGAAGCCGGACCGGCGGAACGACTGCTGAAAGAGCCTCGGCACGATTACACCAGGCAGCTCGTCGAAAACCACCGCGACTACGGTCTCGAGGCGATTCTGGAGAAGGAGATTGCCGGTGTCGGATAACGCGCCGCTGCTGCGGCTGCAGGATGTTCACGTCGAGCGGGGGAGCCGGAGAGCGCGAAAGCAAATTCTCCACGGTGTCGATCTGCATATCGATGCGGGCGAGAAAGTCGGATTGATCGGCGAAAGCGGTTCCGGCAAAACCACATTGGCGCGCACCGTCCTCGGTCTGATCACGCCGACCACCGGGTCGATCGAACTCGACGGCAGGCGCATCGACGGACTGGGCAAAGCCGACCTGCGGAAACACCGGCTGGGCGGTGCCGTGCAGTACGTGTTCCAGGACCCGCTGCTCAGCCTCGATCCCGAGATCGAAGTGGGCGTTTCCATCGGCGAAGGACTGGCGGTTCGCGGCACCTATGACCGCACCGAGATCAGCAAGCGCGTCGACGAGGTACTGGACAGCGTCGGCCTCGATCGGAGCTTTGCGACGCGGGTACCGGCGGAACTGTCGGGCGGGCAACGCCAACGTGTCGCGATCGCGCGGGCGATCATCCTCGACCCATCGCTGCTGCTGCTCGACGAACCGGTCAGCGCTTTGGACTCGGTGCACCGGATCCAGATACTGAAGCTCCTCGACGAACTGGGGCGGGCCCGCAACCTCGCGCAACTCTTCATCTCTCACGACCTCGGAGCGGTCGCGGCGCTCGTCGACCGGATTGCCGTCATGTACCAGGGCAGGATCGTCGAACTCGGCGAGACCGCACGGGTGATCAAGGATCCCCGGCACCCGTATACCGCGTTGCTGATCGGTTCGGCACCGACGTTGTCCGGCGGAACCGTCAGTCGTGAGCGCCGTCGCGAACTCCGTCGCGCACTGGCCGAGGAGACCGCTGCATGACAGACCGTCATCTGGTACTCGGTGCCGTCCTGATCGGCGCGGGCGACGCAGGCGCGCAATTGTGGCGGCATCCCGACGTCCCGACCACGGCGAGTATCGACATCGACTGGTACGTCAAGCAGGCAAGGGAGGCCGAGGACGCGCATTTCGACTTCGTTTTCGTGGTCGACAGCCAGTACATCGACGCCGGCTTCCCGCCACACCACCTCAATCGGCTGGAACCGCTCACTCTGCTGTCTGCCGTTGCGATCTCCACTGAGCGAATCGGACTGGTCGCCACGGTCAGCACCACCTACAGCGAGCCGTGGGACATCGCCCGACGCGTGGCGTCGCTTGATCTGATCAGCCGTGGCCGGGCAGCGTGGAATATCGTCACCAGCCAAGATCCCGGGACCGCAGGCAACTTCAGTCGAACTGAGCACGGGGACTACGCGACCCGGTATCGGCGTGCAGGCGAGAGTGTCGAAGTGGTGAAGGGCCTGTGGGACTCCTACGAGGATCACGCGTTCTCAACCGACAAGTCAGCTGAGCGGTTTCTGGAACCGGACAAGCAGCACAGGCTCGATCACGTA
Source organism: Williamsia sp. Y721 (assembly GCF_059683565.1). Lineage (NCBI taxonomy): Bacteria > Bacillati > Actinomycetota > Actinomycetes > Mycobacteriales > Nocardiaceae > Williamsia > Williamsia sp. Y721. Next base: position 1,054,949 of record NZ_JCASNH010000001.1, read on the forward strand.
GGTGAGTTCTTCTCGGTGACCGGCCCGCTGAACATCCAGCGCTCGAGTCAGGGCCAGCCAGTCCTCATTCAGGCGGGCACCTCTGATGACGGCAGGAATCTCAGTGCCGAGGTGGCCGAGATCGTATTCAGTTTCGAACCGAGCGAAGACGCGGCGGCACAACTCAAGTCCGACATCCTCACGCGGTCCGAGAAGTACGGAAGAGATCCGGACGACCTGTTGTTCGTGCCAGGGCTCAGTGTCATCATTCGCGACACAGACGAGCAAGCACGGCACGCTCTCGCCGCCGCGCACGACAGTTACCCGATCGAACGGCTCCTGTCCCAGGTCAAGCGGATCTTCGGTGGCCGTGGTTTCGCGGACTACGACCTGGATGAGCCGTTCCCGGATGTCGACCCCACCACGCCCGAATCCTTGGCCGGGGCGGTGTCGTTGGCCCAGCGGGCCCGCGACAATGGTTGGACGTTGCGGCAGACCCTGCGCAGCCTGATCGACCACTGGGCACGATTCGTCGGGTCACCCGTGACCGTGGCAGGCGAAATAGAGCGCTGGTATCGCAGTGGTGCCGTCGACGGATTCAATCTGTTCGTGCAGGATCCGCTGGACTGGTACCGATTTCGGACCGAGGTCGTACCGATTCTTGTCGAGCGTGGTGTTGCCCGCGGAGCCTATTCCGCCGACACACTCCGGGGTCATCTGGGACTCAAGGCCCCGGACAATCGGCACACCCGCTGATGGCATCGGTTTGTCAGGTCTCCGGACCGGGGAGCGCGGAACCTCGTGTGCGTGCCTCACGGCTTGGGTAGGTTCTCCTCATGGAGCGAATGGCGCCGGTCGACGCCCAGATGTACTGGATGTCGGACAAGATCCCCAACGACCAGTTCCTGCTCTATGCCTTTGATGGTGTGCCGCGCCAGATCGATGTCGCGATCGACGGTGTCCTCGACCGTGCGCGGGCGACAACCGATCTGGGTCTGCGGATTGCCGACGTCGATTGCGCTCTCGACTACCCGTACTGGATCCGCCGCGGCGTCGACCGCGACCAGATCGTGGTGCACGCCGAAGGGTCCACCGAGTGGTCCGATTGTCTGCGTGTCGTGGCGGGACTGGCCGATGACCAGCTCGACGCACGGGAGTGCACCTGGCGACTGCATCTGTTCGAAGCCGTCGAAAGGGTGCCGAACTGTGGCCTCGCGGCCACTGTGGCAGTGCTGCAGGTGAGCCACGCGCTGGCCGACGGCCGACGCTCATCGGACCTGGCGCGCGCGGTCTTTGCGCCGCAGGATCCCGGCGAATCGGTCACCGCCGAGGTGGATTCGCCCTATTCGGTGGTGCATGCTGCCGCGCTGGCGGCCGTGCGCCTACCCCAACAGATCGGAGCGCTGGGCCTGCGGGCGGTGGAGGCCACCCGCACCCATCGCCGGCTGGTCGACGACGTGGCCGCCGGGGTGGTGCCTGCGCCATCGGAAGGTCGACCGCTGCTGTCGACCAACACCCGTCCGGAAGGCGACCGGACGATCCGAACTTTGGTGCTGCGCCGCGACGACTTCCCAGGGCCGACGGTGACCATCAGTGCGCTTACCGCGATCTCGCTGGCGCTGTCCGATCACCTGCGTTCGATCGGGGAGGATCCGACCACCCTCGGTGCCGAGGTGACGATGGAGAAGTTCGGGAAACCGATGGCACGTAACCACTTTCGCAACGTCGGTATCGGATTGTTCTCGGGGACGGCCGCGCTGGATGATCGGACGGCGCATATTGCGCAGGCGCTGGGGGAGCGGCAACTGCGCAACAGCCATCCGGCGCTGCGGGCCTCCGACGAGGCCTTCGCGGCGATCCCGGCGCCCCTACTGCGTTGGGGTGTGGCGCAATTCGATCCGACGGTAATTCCGAAAACGGTCAATGGCAACACCGTGGTGTCGAGTGTGAATCGGGGCGGCGCCGATCTGAGATTCGGGGAGAGACCGGTCGTGTTCACCGCAGGCTACCCGGCCCTCTCGCCGGTGATGAGTGTCACGCACGGTGTGCACGGCATCGGCGACGCAGTTGCGATCAGCGTCCATGCCGCTGCGTCGGCGATGGACGACATCGACAGCTACATGGATATGTTGCAGGCCTCGATCGCCTGGAACCAGATCGTCAGGGCTTCTGGCCGCTAGTGCCGCGTGTCGCGCTCTTCATGGCCGTTCTTGCTGCGCACCAACCGTTTCGGCAACCGTCCGACGAGTTCTCCGAGCGGTGCGACGGCCTCGTTGAGCGCCTCGGCGGCAGTATTGAGTTCGAGCACCGTCTCCTGAAGGCTCGCGATACTCGGGGGCAGCTGCGCCAGCATCTCGACGAGTTCGGACAAGCGGTCGATGGGGCCGCCCGGGGCGATCGCCCGTTCCAGGGCGCCACCCTCGCCGACGAGTTGTTCCAGCAGGCCCTCTTCGACGGTCAGCCGATCGAGGAAACCTTCGTCCTCGGAGATCCGGTCGAGTAGACCGCCCTCTTTGGTGAGTTTGGCGAGCACTCCGTCCTCGGACAGCAGGCGATCCACCGGACCGCCCCGGGACAGCAACCGGTCGAGTGGGCCGCCGGCCTCGGTCATCTGATCGAGCACTCCATCGTCGGCGAGGACGCGTTCGACCAGGCCGTCCTCGGCGAGCAGTCGGTCGAGTGGGCCGCCGCGCGAGAGTATTCGTCCGAGTGAGCGGTCTTCTTCGAGTAGTTCACCGAGTTGGTTGAGCAGCTGCAACGGACTGCGAAACGCAGGTGTGGCCCGCATGCCCATCGTGACGGCGATTTCGTGGTGTGCGTTCTCCACGGCGATCCGGCTGAGCGCAACGGTGGCTTCGACGGCGCTGAGCGCGGCGCCTGCCACCGCAAACCCCAACCGCGTCGGGATCTCGATCACCAATCTGGCATCCATGACTTCACCCTAGGGGGTTGGCGTAACTCGCGGACACATTCACCGTCTTGGCCCGGCTCAGCCGGTCTTGGCCGCCTTCGCTGCAGCTTTCGCCTGCTTCTTGAACTCCCGGACTTCCTGCAGGCTGACATTGTCGACGACGTCGGCTACCGATCGGCGTTCGCCGTCGTTGCCGTAATCCCCGGCAGCTTGGCGCCAGCCCTCCGGTTGCACACCCACCTGCTTGCCGAGCAGTGCCAGGAAGATGCGTGCTTTCATGTCGCCCCAGCCAGGTAGGGATTTGAGGCGTTTGAGCACCGTCTTGCCGTCCGGATCACCCTCTGTCCAGATGGCCGAAGGGTTGCCGTCGTAGTTGTCGACGATGAAAACCGCGAGATCATGGATGCGCTTCGCCATCGAACCGGGGAAGCGGTGGATGGCCGGGGTCTGCGAGCACAGAGCCACGAACTCATCCGGATCGGAGGCGGCGATCTTCTGCAGATCGAAGCCGTCCATCCGCTCGGCGATTTTCTGCGGGCCCTTGAATGCCGCTTCCATCGGGAACTGCTGATCCAGGGTCATACCGACAACCAGCGCGAAGTCGTCGACGGACAGGAGCTTGTCGGCTTCTGGTTCTTGCGCGATACAGATGTGGCGGGTCATGCGGACCTCCGGTGGCCGGGAAAATGCTGCCGGTCCAGCTTATCGGCAGTGCCGCGAGGGGCCCAGAGCGTCCCGGCGAACTGGTTGAATGCAGAAGAGTCAGGTCAATCCGCAGTGCTCGGTCGTGCTCCGGACCGGCGACCCTCTGACACTCGGGTCGTCGGTCGGTGGTGATCGAGCCAGAGATGGATTGTCTTCTACCGACTTACGGACTCGTAGTGGAGTGAGGGCGTAACGTCAGCTGGTGGCGAAACCTGTCAGGGCTGACAGCCTCCGCCCGGAAGGTAGGTGTGATTCCTATGTCCACTGGTGCTGCGAAGGACCCCACGTCGGCGGCGGCCGGAGAAGCCCACGTGGCCAAGGTCATCGGGGTCACCGTGGCCGCTGCAGTGGGTGGTTTTCTTTTCGGCTTCGACAGCTCTGTGGTCAACGGCGCCGTCAACTCCATCCGCGATCAGTTCGAGCTGAATCACTTCATGCAGGGTTTCGCGGTCGCGATCGCGCTGCTCGGATGTGCCCTCGGTGCCTGGTTCGCGGGTCGGCTGGCAGACATCTGGGGTCGCAAGAAAGTGATGTTGCTTGGCTCGGCGTTGTTCATCGCGTCGGCGATCGGCACCGGTCTGGCGTTTGCGGTCCTAGACCTGTTGTTCTGGCGTGTGATCGGCGGCCTCGGGATCGGTATCGCGTCGGTGATCGCCCCGGCGTATATCGCGGAGATCGCCCCGGCCCGTTACCGCGGTGCACTCGGATCACTGCAGCAGTTGGCCATCACCATGGGCATTTTTGTTGCCCTGCTCTCGGACGCACTGATCGCCGACAGCGCAGGCAATGCCTCCAACGATTTCTGGTTGGGTCTCGAGGCCTGGCGATGGATGTTCATCGTCGGCGTGATCCCGGCACTGGTCTACGGGCTGCTGGCGCTCCTCATCCCGGAGTCACCGCGCTATCTGGTGGGTAGCAATCTCGATGAAGAGGCCGCGCGCATTTTGACCGAAGTGACGGGGGAGGCCGATCCACTGGCCCGAGTCAAAGAGATCCGGTTGACCCTCAAACGCGAATCTGCGGTGTCCATCAAGGACATTCGTGGCCCGTCGTTCGGCCTGCATCCGCTGGTGTGGGTGGGTATCTGGATTGCTGTGCTGCAGCAGTTCGTCGGGATCAACGCAATCTTCTATTACTCCACCACGCTGTGGCAGTCGGTCGGATTCAGCGAAAGCGAATCGTTCCGGACCTCGGTCATCACGGCCGTGATCAACGTGGTGATGACCTTCGTTGCGATCATGTTCGTCGACCGGATCGGCAGGCGACAGCTGTTGCTGATCGGCTCTGTGGGCATGTTCATCGGACTCGTGATGGCGTGTGTCGCGTTCACGCAGCAGGTCGGGTCCGGTGACGACATCTCGCTGCCTGACCCGTGGGGTGTGGTCGCACTCATCGGTGCCAACCTGTTCGTGGTCGCATTCGCGGCCACCTGGGGCCCGGTGATGTGGGTGATGCTCGGAGAGATGTTCCCCAACCGCATCCGCGGGGTGGCATTGGGTGTGTGCACGGGCGTGAACTGGCTTGCCAACTTCACCATCTCGCTGCTCTTCCCCGAACTCAACAGCGTGCTGGGACTGGCATGGATCTACGGATTCTTTGCATTCTGCGCGTTCGCTTCTTGGTTCTATGTGCACAGCAAGGTGCCCGAGACCAAGGGTATGGAGCTCGAAGACATGGATTCACTCGGAGAGGTGGAGGCGGCTATCAAGAGGCAGAAGAAGGCACATTAGCGCGCCCCGGCGTGAGTTCACCTGGCGGCGTGGGCGCGTCGGCTGACGCTGTCCAGGCCGTCCAGAAGCAACATCTGCGCCACGAAGTATGTCGAGAGAACCAAGGCCTCACCGGCCGCGCGGAGACCGTCCCTGTTGCGCAGCAGGTATCGACGATTCATCAGGATCGCATCGGAAGCCATGAACGTGATTCCGCCGACGACCAGTCGGCGGGTGGGGTCATTCGAGTCCCCGCCGGTGAGTACCGGATCGCCTGCGGTCGCCGCCATGGTCGCCAACGTCGCGCCGTATGTTCCCAAAACCGGGAGCAGGCGGGGGGAGTTGAGGACCAGCAGGGCGGTGACCTCATTCATCAGCCCGAAGCGCGCGAGCAGTCGGCGTTTATCCGGCCGGGCTCCGTGTCGCGTCAGCACACCGAGATAGGACAAATGCGCGAGCCCGAACATTGTTGCACCGGTTTGGATCTGCCGATCCTTCTCGGGGCCGGTTGCGAACTCCTCGCGGTACATGAAGTAATCGCCCGCGGCCGACGCGGCGATCGCAGCGGTCAACAGTGCATTGTCGACCCCGGACCGCGCACGTGCACCGCGCGCGACACCCACGGCCAGTGCGGCCAGGGCAGCGGGCTTGGCGACGGCCACACCCGGCCGCCACCCCGCGGCGCCGGCGGCCGAAACCGCCAGCGTCGCAGCGGCGAACACTTTTCGCTCCGGGAGCTCCCAGGCCGGTAGACGCATCTGCGTGTCTACCGGGCGAACAGTGAGGTCACAAAAGCGGAAGCGTCAGGCAATGCTGCCGCGGCCGTTCCCTGTCCGTCCACCGGGTAGGTACGGATGGTTGTCGACTGGCTAGACGTCTCGACCCGGCCCAGGAATTCCAGGGTGTACGGCAGGATCACCTGGGTATCGAGCAGGCCCTGGCCGAAGAACACCGGCTTGACGTACCCGGTGTCGGGCACTCCGAGGTAGGCCTCGACGATGGGACGAAGATTCGGGACCGACAGCACCGGCCGGCTGAACAGCTCGTTCAAACTTGTTGCCGCAACAGCCCGTTGCAGCTCGGCCGAACACATCGTCACAGCCTTGTCGGCCAGCGACTTGCCCTCTGCGGTCAGGTACGAGTCGAGGTTCAGCTCGGGATGCGACCCGCGGATACCGGCGATGGCATACAGCACCTCGGCGGTCAGGTCGGAAGGCAGTGGCACCGGGATGAATTCGGGGCCTGCGTTGAGCACGAGTTCGCCGAGGTTGGCCGGAACACTGGTGACCGTTGCGCCGCGGAAGTCCAGTTCCGGGCCCTGGATCTGCGTTGCGCTGCGGGCCGTGGCCAGCGCAGCTGTTGCGCCGCTGCCGTTCCCGTTCACAACCCACTGATCCGAGAGGTCTCCAGTGATGTCGTGGGCGGCCTTCACGGCATCAACGATGTTGTGGGCCTTGATGGTTGTCTGGAGGTCGGGGAGTGCGCCCTCGACGCCGAGACCGGCGTAGTCGGAGGCGACAACCGCATAGCCCTTCTGCAGCCATGGCGTGATGTCGTTCCAGTTGGCGGCCGATTCGGTTTTGCCCGACCACGACGGTGCGCACTTGTCGGCCAATCCGACGGTGTCATGGGCCCAGGCCACCACCGGCCAGCCACCCTCGGGTGCTTCTCCGCGAGGGAGATAGACAGCGGCACTGCTCAACTCGGTGCGGTCGGTGGCGGCATTCGTCCAATAGGTGAAGCGGTCGGCGGATCCCGCGCCGGTCACCCAACGATCGTCGGGCAGGCCGATGTTGGCAAACACCTTGCCTGCTGTTCCGCCCGTCGGGACCGGGTCTGCGGTGGCGATACCGGCGGCGCCGAGGCCGCCAGCGACCACCGCGGCAAGTGCGGTGGCGGTGAGGCTGCGGGTGCCGATCCGGCGTAGTGCTTGCTTGTGAACACTCTTCATGACTACTTCTCCTACCAAGGTCCGCGTACGCGGACTAAACCTGCGTGATCCCGATCATCGGGAGGAAGAAACAACTGCGGCCACCGTTCTGCACGGTGCCGAATACGGCGGAAAGCACGGTGCCGTTGCCGGTCTGGACCGGTGCCAGCCGTGACCCGGGCAGGCTCATGGCCTTTGCCGCAGGGTTGATGACAGCGCGGACCGTTGCTTCTTCGCCGGGGGTCAGGCTGCGGACCTTCTTCACCTGTTCGATCAGTTTGTCGACGATCGTGGTGCCCACCGGGGCCATGTCCTCGAACCCGCCCTGGAGCGTGTTGACGTTGAACCAGGCGACCTGCATGCCGGTGGCTTCGCCGTCGGCGGTGATCCCGGACGGGAAGAAGCCGAACAGCGTTTCACCGTCGTCGACGATGTTGGGTGAGAAGGTCGCGGGAAGCAGGTTCTTGAACAGGTCCGGGATCTTCACTCCGGGGATGACGTATGGGCCGGGCGCGGCGCCGCCGACGGCAGGCACCAGTCCGAATGGGTTGTCCTCGGTCGCCTCGACACAGTTGAAGGCGACGGTCGGGTTGATGAAGGATTGGATGCCCAGTTTGCGCAAAGCCTCATCAGCCGCTGCCAGTGAGCCGACGAGGTCGGTGGCGTCTGCGGCCGGCGTCGCTGTGATCTCGGCGGCCGGTGTGGACTCGATCTGCGCGGTGCCTCCCAAGAGTGCCTTTGCGGCAGCCAGGGCGGCGGGGTCGCCTGCAGACTTTCCGAGCTCGGCGATCGCGGCCTTCAATGCGTCGTCACCCGGGGCCTGCTTCGGTGCGGTCAGTGTCACCGAGTCGGGTGCGACCGGTTCCGCGATGGCAATGGCCGGGGACAGCAGGGCGGCAGAGGCCACCACCGCCAGTGTGGCGGCGCTGCGGCGAATCATCGTTGAGCTGGGCATGGATCTCCTTGGACAGACGCGGGGTCGCACCTGTTACGTCTGTGACAGGTGTGACCAATGGTGCTCTTGTTACACAAGACCACGGTGTGGGAGCTCTGTGCAAGTTGCGAGTTCAACCTGTGACTCAACCGCGACCGTTCCGGTGTTCGGCTGTGCATCAACAGATCTGGGGTGGCCGGCTGAGTGTGGCGGGCAACAAAAACAGGCGCCGACCCGAAGGTCGACGCCTGCTGTGGAGTTCTCGGGTGGCTAAATGACTGCCAGTCCGACTGTGGGGACGATCGTGCAGCTCACGGTCTTGTCCTCGGTCTTGGTGGTCACGTTGCCGTAGATTGCCGAAATCACGCGGCCCTGACCGGTTTTCACGATCGTGGTGAAGGTGCCGGGGCCGTCTGCGGCATTGATCCGGTCATTGCGGCGCAGATTCTGCTGACCGGTCTGACCGGTGTCGATGTTGATCCACGCAACGGTCAGTGGAGCGGCGTCGTTGTTCAAGGCCGGGCCGGTGCCGAGGCTGGTGTAGACGTATCCGGCCTCGCCCTTCTTGGGGCCTGGGGCCGGTGCCTGCTGCGGTCCGGCGGTCACAAGTGCGGAACCGATGGAGTTGCCGCCGGGGATGCAACCCTGGCCGATGGTCGGGTAGAGGAACTGCTGGATGACCGGTGCGCCAGGGCCGGACGGGATGTCCGGGCCGCCGCCGCCCGAGCCGTCGAGGAAGCTGACGACCTTGTCCCAGATGACGGCGAGTTCCGGCGGCAGCGCCGGATCGGCTGCGAGCACCTTGGCGTTGGAGAGCAGGCTGGCGTCGACCTTGCCGTCGGCGCCGGGGGTGGCGGCCGAACCGATGATCGCCGGCACGAACGCGCCGAGCGACTGCAAGGTGGCCTCGTCGATCTCGAGGTTGGCGGGTATCGGCGGGAAGGCGGCTTCGTCAGCGGATGCGACAGCGGGCAGTGTCAACGCCGCGGTGGCGGCGATGGCCACGGCCGTGACCGCGCGGCGGACGTTCAGGCCTGTGGAAGCCTTGTGGAAGCGCCCGCGGCTGCGGTCTGCCTGCTGGTTCAAAAGCACTGTTCGTGGTGTCCCATCTCGCGTTGAGCCCGACTGATCACGGCTCGACAAGTCTATCGCCGTGCTGACGGTAACCGTTTCATTCCTCTGCCGCCAGTAGCCCTAGTCGGCAGGCGGACCGGTTCTCGTCGCCCTGGGACCATACCGTGTGACTGGAGTTACCAGTGGTGCCGGTGATGCAATTGTGATGTCACATTGAGGGCACGAAAGTGAGGGTCGGCCCGATCCGAAGTCGCTGATGGCGCATCAGATGTGATCGTCACGCTCCGACTCCAGGCAACCTTCCCGGGCCTGCTTAGATTCACGATGACGGGACGAACACGCGGTGTGCGGAACCAACCTGCTGTTCTCGCTGACCAAAAACCCAATTGGAGGGTCGATGCTTCGACGAAACCAGCTCGCCGCAGCGCTCGTTGCACTCGCGGTCGGGGCCGGTGCCCTGACCGCATGTGGCGATTCCGGTTCCTCGGACGAAGTGGTCCTGCTGACGCACGACTCCTTCGAGCTGCCGGACGAACTGCTGGCCTCGTTCGAGGACGAGACGGGGCTGACCCTCAAGGTGGTCCGAGAGGCAGACGCCGGACAGTTGTCGTCGTCGATCGCGCTCACCGCAGGCTCGCCCCAAGGTGATGTGGTCTACGGCATCGACAACACCTTTGCCTCCCGGGTTCTCGACGCCGACGCGATCGAGCGCTATACGAGCCCGGACAACAACCTCGGACCGCAGGAATATGCGCTCGGCGAACCCAATCGGCTGACCGCGATCGACCGCGGCGACGTGTGTGTCAACGTCGACACCGAATGGTTCACCGAACGCGACGTCGCACCGCCCGCGAACCTCGATGATCTGACCGACCCCCGATACAAGGGTCTGACCGTCGTGATGGACCCGGCCACCTCGTCGCCCGGCATGGCATTTCTGCTCGCCACGATCGCCGCCCATCCGGCCGACGGTGAATGGGAAGGGTATTGGGAGCGCCTGCGCGCCAACGACGTGAGTGTGGCCCCCGGCTGGACCGAGGCGTACAACCAGGAGTTCACCGCAGGGGAGGGACAGGGCAGCAAGCCCATCGTGGTCTCGTATGCGTCGTCGCCTGCCTTCCTGCCGACTACCAAGGCCCTGTTGAACACGTGCTTCGCGCAAATCGAGTACGCAGGCGTCCTGCGTGGCGCGGAGAACGTCGACGGCGCCCAGCAGGTGGTCGATTTCTTGCTCAGCGAACCGGTCCAGGCCGCTCTGCCCGAATCCATGTACGTGTACCCCGTCCGTACCGGAACGCCGCTGCCTGCCGACTGGGCGCAATTCGCACCCCAGCCCGAGTCTGCTGTCACGATGCCGCTCGAGGTCATCGCCGAGAACCGCGAAGCCTGGCAGCAGGAGTGGCGCACCGCCATGGGTCGCTGACCGCGGTGGCCCTTCGCGCAACCATTCGGCGCCCACCCTCGGCGTGGGGGTCCGGAACAGGCGTCGTGGCCGTCTTGGGCGCGCTTCCGCTGTTGTTCGTGGGGGTGATGTTCGGGTGGCCGCTGGTCGCTCTGGCCGTCCGTGCATTCGGCGATGGCTCGGGTATCGACCTCATCGGGTTGCTCGACGATGCCAATGCCGCGCATCTGTTGTGGTTCACCGTTGCCCAGGCCGCGGCGAGCACCGTGCTCACCCTGATCGTCGGCCTGCCGGTGGCCTGGGTACTGGCCAACTTCGAGCTGCGGGGAGCGCTGGCGCTACGGGTCATCGTCACCATTCCCTTTGTGCTGCCCACCGTGGTGGTGGGTATCGCGTTCACGGCACTACTCGGCGAGCGTGGCCCGCTGGGATGGCTCGGCATCGGATCGTCGGTGTGGGCGATCCTGTTGGCGCACACGTTCTTCAACATTGCGGTTGTGGTGCGTACCGTGGGTTCGGTCTGGGGCCAACTCGATCCGCGTGCCGAACAGGCCGCTCGGACGCTGGGCGCCGACCGCTGGCTCGTGCTGCGAACGGTCACCCTACCGGCCCTCGCCCCGGCGATCGCCTCGGCGGCGTCGGTGGTGTTCCTGTTCTGTGCCACCAGCTTTGGTGTGGTCCTCATCCTCGGTGGCGGCCGATACAACACCCTCGAGACCGAGATCTACCGGCAGGCGATCGGGTTCTTCAAACTGCCTGCCGCCGTGGCCCTGTCGATGATCCAGATCCTCGTGGTCGCCGTGGTGGTCGCTATCAGCGCGGTGTTGAGCCGCCGAGTGCGGGGAGCCGGTGCGCCCCGGCGTCGCCGCCGACCGCAAGGGGCGCAGCGTGTGGTGGTCGGTGCCATCGTCACGTTCGTCCTGGTCGTACTGCTGGCCCCGCTTGCCGTCCTGGTCTGGCGTTCGGTCCGGCCCACGGTCGGTGGAAGCTGGAATCTGGACGGCTACCGGGCGCTGACGGAACCGATCAACGGTGAAACGCCTTGGGAGACCATGCAGTACTCCCTGATCAGCGCGCTCTGGGCGACCCTGATCGCGCTGGTCCTCGGTCTGCTCGGTGCCCTGGCTCTCTCCCGTGCCCGTGGCGTGTTCGGAGGGGTCGCGACGGGGGTCGCGATGCTCCCGCTGGGCGTCAGCGCCGTGACCGTCGGTCTGGGGTATCTGGTGATCTTGAGCTCGATGCCTCGTGAGGTCGCGACGTCGCCTGCTGTTGTTCCGGCCGTGCAGGCGCTGATCGCGACGCCGCTCGTGATCCGCATCCTGGTGCCGGCGATGGGTCTGGTCGATCTGAGGCTTCGGCAGGCGGCGGCAACCCTCGGTGCCGGGCCCCTGCGGGTCTGGTGCACCGTTGATCTCCCGATCATCTCCAGAGCGCTCTGTGCGGCGACCGGTTTCGCGTTTGTGATCGCGATCGGCGAGTTTGGCGCAACCAGCTTCGTGGCGCGCCCCGACACCACCACCGTGCCGGTGCTGATCGGCAAGTCACTGTCGCGGCCGGGTGCGGGTAACTTCGGCACTGCCATGGCCTGTTCGGTGATGATGCTGGTGGTGACCGTGGTGGTGGTGGCCCTCATCGAGGTTGTCCGCCGGGACGAGGGAGGTGAGTTCTAAGTGCTCGAATTGTCCTCTGTGACAGTGGGTTATGGGTCTGAAGCGGTCATCTCCGATCTGGATCTGGCGATCGGGACCGGGGGTGCGACCATCACGGCGTTGCTGGGGCCGTCAGGATGTGGCAAGTCGACGCTGATCCGTGCCATCGCCGGACTGGAGCCGTTGTCCGCGGGAACGATCACGTTCGACGGGATCGACCTCGCGCCGACCCCGACCCACCGTCGCGACTTCGGAGTGGTGTTCCAGGACGGTCAGCTGCTGCCCGGTCGCAGCGTCGCCGACAATGTCGGTTACGGACTGCGGGTCCGGCGCTGGCGCAAGCCCGACATCACCCGCCGCGTGGCCGACCTGCTCGAGCTGGTCGACCTGCCCGGCCTCGGCGGCCGGAAGGTGGCCGAGCTGTCCGGTGGTCAGCAACAGCGGGTGGCGCTGGCCCGGGCGCTGGCCCCACGACCCCGGCTGCTCCTCCTGGACGAGCCGCTCTCTGCGCTCGACCGGCAGTTGCGGGATCGCCTCGCACTGCAGATCGCCGAGATCATCGGTGCCACCGGCACTCCGACCATCATGGTGACCCACGACCATTCCGAGGCCGCGATGATGGCCGATCGTATCGCGGTGATGGACGACGGTCGGATCGTTCAGGACGATCATCCCGAAAAGCTTTGGCGTGCACCGCGGACCGAACGGATCGCACAGTTCATCGGCTGCACGACGATCTGCGAAGCAAACATCTCCGCGGGTGTTCTACACAGCCCGCTCGGTCGGGTTGCGGTCGATCTGCCCGACGGTGCCGTTCGGGTCGGACTGCGCCCCGAGGCGGTCCTGGCCGCACCGATCGTCGACGGGGCAGGCGGCGCCCGCGGCGTCGTCCGGCATGTCGCATCACTGCCCGAGGGGACTCGGGTGCGGGTGACGGTCGCCGGTCTGGAAGTCGATGCCGTCGCCGATCCTCGGCTCGCGGTCGATGATCAGGTCTCGGTGGCGCTCGACCGCAACCGGATCGCGATCATCTCCGGCCCGCCCGCCGGGTCACTCACCAAGTCGGAGACCGATGAACAGGGAACAGCGGGCCGCAATGCGTGAGGTCGTGGCAGGCGCGGTCATCGGCGAAGGCCGGTTGCTACTTGCCCAGCGAACGTATCCGGCCGAGGTGGCCGGGTTGTGGGAACTGCCAGGGGGCAAGGTCGAGATAGGGGAGACCCGGGTTCAGGCGCTCGAACGTGAACTCGCCGAAGAACTGGGGATCACGGTCGCGGTCGCCGACCAGATCGGGGAGCCCGTACCGCTGGGTCCGGATCTGGTTCTGGTCGCGATGGCCGCGACACTGCTCGCCGGCGAGCCGCATCCGCACGAACACTCTGCGGTCGGCTGGGTGGATGCCGACGACCTCCGGCGGATGGCAGACGCCGGGCAACTGGTACCTGCCGATGCGGTGTGGCTCGACGACCTCATCGCGCTGCTGCGCTGATCCGGGCCGCCGCGGTGGTGACGCTCAGGCGGCGCGCGTTCGAACTTTTTTGAGGGCTTTGGTCAGCTCTTTGTTCGATAGGCCCGCAGAGGAGTATTTTTGCATCTTGTGGATGACCACGGGGCAGCGAAGACAGCGGGTTGAACTGCGGCAGCACTTCTTTTTCGGCTTCATATCGCAGACGTCTGCCGCCTTCTTCTTGCCCATGTATCCGCCTTCCAAAGGTTCCGCACCTAGTGGAAAGTTAGGTTAGCACCACCTTAATTTGAGGGCTTCAGTGGTTGTGACGCCGCTCTCATTGCGGGACCACGTATCCTTGAGTGGTTTGAGCACCAGGCTCGACTGTTTTGACATGCCCACTTCACGTCCGGAGAACTTCAGTGACTTCTGCCCCCAATTTCCGCAACGTTGCGATCGTTGCGCACGTCGACCACGGGAAAACGACCCTGGTTGATGCGATGCTGCGGCAATCGGGAGTGTTCGAGGAACGCGCGGAACTTGTCGACCGGGTCATGGACTCGGGCGACCTCGAGCGCGAGAAGGGCATCACCATTCTCGCGAAGAACACCGCGGTGCACCGTCGGCAGCCTGACGGCACCGAGGTTGTCATCAACGTGATCGACACCCCCGGCCACGCCGACTTCGGTGGTGAGGTCGAGCGCGGCCTGTCGATGGTCGATGGCGTTGTGCTGCTGGTCGACGCTTCCGAGGGTCCGCTGCCGCAGACCCGCTTCGTGCTGCGCAAGGCCCTGGCCGCGTCGCTGCCCGTCATCCTGGTGGTCAACAAGACCGACCGTCCCGACGCCCGCATCGCCGAGGTCGTCGAGGAAAGTCACGACCTGCTGCTCGACCTGGCATCGGATGTCGACGACGAGGCCGCCGCGGCCGCCGAGCTCGCACTCGATCTGCCGGTCCTCTACGCCTCGGGGCGTGCGGGTGTCGCCAGCACGGTCGCTCCTGAGAACGGTCAGGTCCCGGATGCCGAGAACCTCGACGCACTGTTCGATGTGCTGCTGTCGTACGTGCCCGCCCCCAAGGGTGATCTCGACGCACCGCTGCAGGCCCACGTCACCAACCTCGACGCCTCGGCGTTCCTCGGCCGTCTCGCGCTGGTCCGCCTGTACGCAGGCACCTTGAGGAAGGGCCAGACCGTGGCCTGGCTGCGCGAGGTCAACGGCGAGCCCGTCACCGAGCGCGCCAAGATCACCGAACTCCTGATCACCGTCGGCGTCGCGCGGACGCCCGCCGAGACCGCCGTCGCCGGCGACATCGTCGCGGTTGCCGGTATGCCGGACATCATGATCGGCGACACCCTCACCGACGTCGACCACCCGGTCGCCCTGCCGAGGATCACGGTCGACGAGCCTGCCATCTCGGTGACGATCGGCACCAACACCTCGCCGCTGGTCGGCCGCGTCAAGGGCCACAAGCTCACCTCGCGCATGGTCAAGGACCGCCTCGACAGCGAGCTGATCGGTAACGTCTCGCTGCGCGTCCTCGACATCGGTCGTCCGGATGCCTGGGAGGTCCAGGGTCGTGGTGAGCTCGCGCTGGCCATCCTCGTCGAGCAGATGCGCCGCGAAGGCTTCGAGCTGACCGTCGGCAAGCCCCAGGTCGTTACAAAGCAGGTCGACGGCAAGCTGCACGAACCGTTCGAGCACCTGACCATCGACGTCCCCGAGGAGTACCTCGGCGCGGTCACGCAGCTGCTGGCCGCCCGCAAGGGCCGCATGGGCGACATGGCCAACCACGGCAGTGGCTGGGTCCGCATGGAGTTCGTCGTCCCCTCGCGTGGCCTGATCGGTTTCCGTACCGACTTCCTCACCGAAACCCGCGGAACCGGTATCGCCAACGCCGTGTTCGAGGGCTATGGCCCGTGGGCCGGCGAAATCCGTGCCCGTCACACCGGTTCGCTGGTCTCCGACCGAGCGGGAACGGTCACCCCGTTCGCGATGATCCAGCTTGCCGATCGCGGAACGTTCTTCGTCGAGCCGGGCGCCGACACCTACGAGGGCATGGTCGTGGGTATCAACCCGCGTATGGAAGACCTCGACATCAATGTCACCAAGGAGAAGAAGCTGACCAATATGCGTCAGTCCTCCGCCGACGTGATGGAGACGCTCGCCAAGCCCATCAAGCTCGAACTCGAAGCTGCGATGGAGTTCTGTACCGACGACGAGTGCGTCGAGGTCACCCCTGAGGTGGTCCGGGTGCGCAAGGTCAATCTCGACTCCAACACCCGCGCCCGCGAGCGGTCCAAGGCGAAGTCCCGTAACCAGAGCGTGAGCTAGCAGGGACGCCATCGGCGGTCGAGTACCGACCGCCGATGGCCGACTGATCTTGACCGGCGGACAGAGGAATCGAGTTTTGGGTAGACGACGGACAACAGCGACTTCGATGGCCGCGGTCGCGCTGTCCTGCCTGCTGTTTCTGACAGCATGTGTCGCCGATCCGCCGCCGCCGGTTCAGCAGACGAACTCGGTGCCACCGGAGCCCGCGGAGCCTTCGGGCCGGGTGCTGTACGTGGCCACCGACTCGATCGGCAACGGGTTCAACCCGCATCTGGCCGCCGATCAGTCGGCGGTCACCACGGCGGTGGCGGCGATGACCCTGCCGAGTTCGTTCCGGCCGACAGCGCAGGACGGCCGGGTCGAGTGGCTGATGGACGAGGCGTTGCTGACCAGCGCCGAGGTCACCGGTACCGACCCGTTCGCGGTCACCTACAAAATCCACGAGGACGCGCAGTGGTCGGACGGATTGCCGATCACCGCAGAGGATTTCATCTATCTCTGGCAGCAGATGTCCCGGCAACCCAACGTGAGCGCACCGGCCGGCTACCGCATGATCACCGACGTCCGCAGCTCGGCGGGCGGCAAAGAGGTCACCGCGACCTTCGCGGCGCCGTACCCGGCCTGGCGTGAACTGTTCAACGACCTGCTGCCCTCGCACGTCCTCAAAGGCGCACCCGGTGGTTTCCAGACCGGCATGGACAGCGGTTTCCCGGCCTCCGGAGGGCCCTTCACGATCAGCGGCATCGATCACAGCCGTGACGAGGTCCGGCTGATCCGCAACGACAGGTTCTGGCTGACACCGGCCGGCGTCGACCGGATGACATTGCGCCGCGCGGGCACCACCAGCCAACTGGCTGATTCGATGCGCTCCGGCGACACCCGGGTCGTCGCGGTCAGCGCAGGCGAGGCACTCGGGGCCACTCTCGGCAGCATCGGTGGCGTACTCACCGGCCGCGTCGCGCAATCCCGGACCCTGGGCATCACACTCAACACCCGCACGGAGTCGATGGCGAACATCGACCTGCGCCGTGCGGTTCTGGGAACCATCGACACGGCCCTGGTGACCTTCGCCGCCGCCGACGACACCGAGGTGCTGCCGGACACCAACTCCGTCTACGCGCCGTCCGACCCGGGTTACTACCCGGTGTCGCGCCCGGTGGTTGCCCCCGAGCAGATCGAAGGATGGCTGGCCGCCGCGGGATACCGGCGCGGCCCGGCGACGCCGGAACCCGATCCGCCCACATCTTCGGGCGCACCGAGCACCAGTGCAGCCCCCACGACCACGACGACCACCACCGAGGTGACATCGACGACCGCGCCGAGCGATCTGCCGACACTGCCTGCCGGCACACAGCCGGTCGAGCAGGAGGACGGGCAGCCGCTGGTGGTCCGGGTCGGATCGGTCACCGGAGATCCTCGGACGGGCGCTGCGGCAGCCAACATCGTCGACCAGCTGAACCGTGCGGGAATTCGCGCCACGACTATCGCGATGTCGACCGCCGAGTTGTACAGCTCGAGCCTGACCGGCGGAGATGTCGATCTGGTGGTTGGCTGGAGCCGGGCCGGTGAATCACCGGCCACCGCGCTCGCGTCGAACACCGAATGTCTGAGCACCGAAGAATCCGCCGAGACGAGTGCATCGCCGGACTCGGGCGACGAGCCGTCGAACACGTCGGCCGCGGAGCCATCCGCCACCTCTTCGCAGGCCCCCACATCGAAGACCGAAGAGGCCGAACGCAGCGAACCGCGTTACACGAGCAATGTCTCGGGCCTGTGTGACCCCGAATTGCAGGTGATCGCGACCCGCGCCATCTCGGCGGAAGATCCGGCCGAGGACCTGCGAACCGCTCAGCGCCTGCTCGATGAACGCTCCGTGTATCTGCCGGTGTACCAAGATGTTCTGACCACCGCCGTCTCTCCTCTTGTCGCCGGCGTCCCGGTCACCGGTCCGGTGCAGACCGGCATCTACGGTGACTCCGCCCTCTGGCGCCAGCAGACCGGTAACTGAAAGCGAACCCGAATTCCCATGAATCGTCTGTTGCTCGTTCATGCCCACCCGGATGACGAGACCATCACCACCGGCGGCACCATCGCCACGTATCTCGACGCCGGCGCCGAGGTCACCGTCGTCACCTGCACGCTGGGGGAGGAGGGCGAGGTGATCGGTGACCGGTGGAGTGGACTGGTCGCCGACGGCGGTGCCGATCAGCTCGGTGGCTACCGGATCATGGAGCTGACCGACGCGTTGGCCGAACTGAGCCCCGATCCGTTCGCCCCGGTGGAACCGAAGTTCCTCGGTGGTGCCGGTCGCTGGCGCGACTCCGGGATGTCGGGCGCACCATCGAACGAGCACGAGCGTGCCTTCATCGCCGCGGGCGCCGAGAAGCCGGCGCAGGTGCTGGCCGACCTGATCCGCGAGCTGCGTCCACAGGTGGTCGTCGGATACGACCCCGTTGGCAGTTACGGTCATCCCGACCACATCCAGGTCCATGCCATCGCTCACGCGGCCGTCGAACTCGCGGCCACCGGTGAGCAGGGCTGGTCGGTGTCGAAGCTCTACTGGACCGTCACCGAGAAGTCCGCACTCGAGGAGGGCCTGGCGGCGGCCGCGGCGCGGGTGCCGAAGGGTTGGCGGATGCCGGAGCCGGGGGAGCTGCCCAGTCACCCGGATGCGGAGATCACCACCGCCATCGACGTCCGCGAGGTCTACGATCGCAAGGTGCGGGCGCTGAGCGCCCATGCAACGCAGGTGACCGTATCCGCGTCGGGCACCGAATATGCGCTGTCGAACAACATCATCCAGCCGATTTTTGCCGAGGAACACTTCATGCTGGTCGCCGGGGAGCAGGGACCGACCGATGAGTCCGGGCGGGAAACAGATCTCTTCGGTGGTCTGTGATGGCCTCGACGTGGTGGCGCTGGGCCCTGCTGGGTCTGCTGTGGGTCGACGGCTTCTTGGTCGGAGTTCTGGCCCTCGCGTTTCTGCCGCTACACATCGGGTCGGTTCCGTTCCCCATCAGCGCGGTGCTCGCGGCGATCGCCAACTACATCCTGTTGTGGTGCAGCGCCACCCTGGTTGAAGGGTTCGCCCGCTTTGGCGCACTGATCGCCTTCATGATCGCGTTCTTTGTGTTGGCCGCAGGAGGTCCCGGAGGGGACATCGTGGTGCCGCAGGATCTGACGGTGTTCTTGCTACTCGGCCTGGGTCTGGTGGTGCCGGTGTTCGCCGCGTTTGCCGGCATGCTGCCCGACCCCGAGTCGGACGCCACGGCCACTCCGAAGCCGGTGGTGAAGGGGTCGGGGGAATGATCCGGTGCCGATGACGCATTATCTAAAGGGTGACCTCCAAGATCCCCGAAGCTCTCGCTGCCACACCGGATCGGACGCTGCTGCCTGATCCGGCCATGCCGCCGCGCGTCACCGGAGCCACGGAGGAGGTGCGCCCTGATGGCGATGCGATCCGACAGGTGCTCGCCCAGGTGGGCGAGGGCATCGAACTCGATGTCGACCGGGCTGCGACCCTGCTCGCGGCCCGCGGGGACGAACTCTCCGCACTCTGCGCGATCGCGGCGGATATCCGTGACGCCGGGCTGATCGCCGAAGGCCGCGAGCGTCAGATCAGCTACTCGCGCAAGGTGTTCATCCCGCTCACCCGCCTGTGTCGGGACCGGTGCCACTACTGCACGTTCGTCACGGTGCCGGGCAAGCTCGCCCGCGACGGCCACGGCATGTACCTGGAGATCGAGGAAGTACTCGAGATCGCCCGCAGCGGTGCCGAGATGGGTTGCAAAGAAGCGTTGTTCACACTCGGTGACCGCCCGGAGGAGCGCTGGCCGGAAGCCCGGCAATGGCTCACCGAGCGCGGGTACACCTCGACGCTCGACTATGTGCGGGCCGCCTCGATCCGGGTGCTCGAGGAGACGGGGCTGCTGCCGCATCTCAATCCCGGTGTGATGAGTGCCGACGAAATGGCGCTCCTCAAACCGGTTGCACCCTCGATGGGCATGATGCTCGAGACCACCGCGCGCCGACTCTTCACCGACAAGGGCAACGCGCACTACGGCAGCCCCGACAAAGACCCCGAGGTCCGCAAGCAGGTGCTCATCGACGCGGGCCGGCTCTCGGTCCCGTTCACCACGGGAATCCTCGTCGGCATCGGGGAGAACCTCACCGAACGTGCTGATTCTCTGATCGAGTTGCACAAGGTGCAGAACACTTTTGGCAACATCCAGGAAGTGATCGTCCAGAATTTCCGGGCCAAACCCGATACCGCGATGCGCGGCGTCGCCGATGCCGAGTTCGACGAGTTCCTGGCAGCGGTCGCGGTGGCCCGGATCATCCTGGGCCCGGGAATGCGGATTCAGGCCCCTCCGAATCTGGTGTCGCCTGCCGAATGTGCGGCGCTGGTCGGCGCCGGCGTGGACGATTGGGGTGGGGTGTCACCACTGACCCCCGACCACGTCAATCCCGAACGGCCCTGGCCCCATCTGGATTCGCTGGCAAAGATGACCGCCGAGACCGGTTATGTCCTGACCGAACGTGTTGCGGCCCAACCCAGATACGTCTTGGCAGGCGCCCCGTGGATCGACGAGCGGATCAGCGGTCACGTGTGGGCACTGGCCGACCCGGTGACCGGGTTGGCTGCCGATGTACTCCCGACCGGTCGTCCCTGGAGCGAATCGGGCGATGACCGGGAGCCGGTCGGCGAAGGTCTGCATACCGCATGAAACTTCCGCTGCCGCCCGTGAAAGCACTCTCGGACAACGATGTTGCGCGCATGCTCTACCAGACCACCGGAGTGGTCGATCTACTCCTCGATGTGGTCGACAGTGATCCGTTCGGCATCAAAGGGCGAACGTTCGATGGTGCGCAGCGGCAGTCGGAGGAATCAGACCGGGCGCTGGTCGCCAAGGCCATCGGCACCATCGACGGACCACTGGTGTGGGCAGCCGATGCCACCGGATTGCCGGGTACCGCGAAGTGGTCCGACTGGACGCCGGACCAGCGTCGCGATTGGTGGATCGGCCGGGTCGGGGCCATCACAACGGCCGGAGTCGCGTACCCGGGTGTCTTCGGTGCGCTGGTGAACCGCTTGCCGATTCAGACCGTGCTCGGATTCGGCCACCAGGCGATCCTGCTGTGTGCGGTCGCCCGCGCCTACGGCGTCGACGACCGGTATCGGCAGACCGACCTGCTGGCCGAAGTTCTGTGCCGTCGGACCCTTAACTCGCGGACGCTGCTGACCGGCGAGACCGAAGAACTCGATCGCAGCGCCGAAAACGATGCGCTCGTGAAGGAGCTGTGGACCGGTCTCGAGAAATCGCGTGCGGTGCTCGGTGAACTGGAGCGGCGGCCGTCGTCGAAACAGCCATGGCGACTGCTGTCCGGACTTCCGCTGGTCGGTGCGGTCGCCAGCTATATCGGGGAGTCCGGCGCTCTCCGGCGGGCATCGGATGCCGTTGTCCGCGAGGTCGTTTGACGTTCGATCGCTAGATTCCGTCGATACCCGCGGCGACCAGCGCCTCGTACCCACCGATCACGTCGGTGGCGCGGTGCAGTCCGAGTAGTTGCAACGACGCCGCGGCCAGACTCGACGTATAACCCTGCGAACAGATCACGACCCACGGGACGTCGTGGTCGACGGCTTCGGGGATCCGCGCATCGGAGGCCGGGTCGAGACGCCATTCCAGGACGTTGCGCTCGATCACCAGTGCACCGTCGAACTCACCTTCGGCGGCCCGCTGCGCAGCCGGCCGGATGTCGACGACCAGTGCGCCGCCGGAGAGTGCCGCCGGTAGATCCGGGGCGCTGATCCGGTCGAGACCGGCGCGGGCCCGGAGGAGGAGATCGTCGATGGTGGTCACAGAGCTCATGCTGCCCCACCGTCGGTGAGAGCGGTCTTCGTGCGGCGAAGTGACTGCACACTCATGCCGCGCCGCCGTCGGTGAGAACCGTCTTGGTCCGGCGAAGTGACTGGGCGTTGGTGACCTCGTAGTAGGACATCGCGGTCAGCGGCGGGGAGTACGCGTGGACGCTCAGGGTGGGTTCGCTGGTGACGGGGAGGTTCGGATTGCGGACCACGTCGTGCACCCAGCCGAGCGGGAATGAGGCCTGATCACCCTCGTCGAGTGTGCGGGCCCGCAGTTGGTTCCCGGTCCAGCGGTACTCGGTCAGCGCGCCCGAGAGCACGGTCAGCGCGCCGAGTGAGCCGGCATGGTCGTGCAGATCCGTCGACTCGTCAGGGGTCCAGCTGATCAACCAGACGTCGACGTCGACGTCGTCGTCGTAGTGCAGTCGCGTGGCCCAGCGGTTCTCGCGATCCCAGCGTTTCGGCAAGAGGTGGTCGTAGGTGCCGTCGAGCACGTCGGAGGCACTTTGATCTGTCAGACGGAGCAGATCAGCCGGTCGCAGTCGCGTCGGCAGGTGGTGGTTGGGCAATCCGGCAGCAGACGGCCGGGACAAGGTGGAAGTCATGCGGTGTTGGACTCCTGGACGTGGTTCGAATGAGGGGAGGAGAGGTTGCAGTCAGCAACAACACATTCGGTTCCACTGGAGATTCGGTCGCACGGTCACGCTCACCACAGTGCCTTTTGAACGTGTTTCGGTCCAGATTTAGGCCCCCTCTGATTTGAACCGACGCCCGTCGACGGGTGGCGAACACCGTCGCCCCGGTACAGAGGCGGTGGGGCCGGTTTTGACTTGGAATCGGCGACCCGGATACTGGAAGGCGACAAGCGGGCAGCCGTCGTCCTTCGAGTCGCCAGGCATGCCCGCTTTTGAGCGCGTACAGCCCACGCGCACCGAACTGAATGATGAGGAGGGGTTGTCGGTGACATACATCATCGCTGAGCCTTGCGTTGACGTCCTGGACAAGGCCTGCGTGGAGGAATGCCCCGTCGACTGCATCTACGAGGGTGAACGGATGCTCTACATCCAGCCCGACGAGTGCGTCGACTGTGGTGCCTGCGAACCGGTGTGCCCGGTCGAGGCGATCTTCTACGAAGACGATGTGCCCGACGAGTGGGAGCCGTACGTGAACGCCAACGTCGACTTCTTCGACGATCTCGGTTCCCCGGGTGGTGCCAGCAAACTGGGCAAGGTCGCCTACGACTCGCCGTTTGTGAAGGCACTGCCACCCATGAACACCGAGGAATGACACCACCGATGACGTCGATGCGTGGGCGGACCCCGGTGTCGTCGCGGTTGCCCGTGTTTCCGTGGGACACCCTCGCCGACGCCAAGGAGCGTGCCGGCAGGCATCCCGGCGGCATTGTCGATCTCTCGGTCGGTACCCCGGTCGATCCGGTGGACCCGCTGATTCGCGACGCGCTGTACGCGGCATCGGATTTCCCCGGCTACCCGGTCACCATCGGTACCGCCAGGGTCCGGACCGCGGCCTGCGAATCGTTGGCGCGACGGCACGGCGTCACCGGGCTCGACAACTCGATGATCCTGCCGGTGATCGGTACCAAAGAGGTCATCGCCGGTTTGCCCGCCACGCTGGGTATCGGTGCCGGTGACGACGTGGTCATCCCGGAAATCGCCTATCCGACATACGAGGTCGGCGCGTTGCTGGCAGGCGCTCGACCGGTTCGGGCCGATTCCCTGACCCAGCTCGGACCGAGCACGCCCGCGCTCATCTATCTGAACTCGCCGTCCAATCCCACCGGCAAGGTGCTGCCCGTCGAGCATCTGCGCAAGGTGGTGCAGTGGGCGCGCGAACGCGGCACGATCGTCGTCTCCGACGAGTGCTACCTGGGCCTGGCCTGGGATGCAGAGCCGGTGTCGATCCTCGATCCACGGGTCACCGACGGTGATTTCACCGGGTTGCTGGCCGTTCACTCGCTGTCGAAGACCTCGAACCTGGCGAGCTACCGGGCCGGTTTCCTTGCCGGAGACCCGGCCCTGATCGGTGAACTGCTCGCAGTCCGAAAGCATGCGGGCCTGATCGTGCCGTTCCCCGTGCAGGGTGCGATGGCTGCGGCACTGGACGACGACACCCACACCGCAGCGCAGCGTGAGCGTTACCGGGCCCGACGCGAGATCCTGCGCGCGGCCGTACTCGGTGCCGGACTGCGCATCGACGAATCGGCGGCAGGCCTGTATCTCTGGGCCACCCGCGATGAAGACAGTCGCGCAACTGTCGACTGGCTGGCCGATCGGGGCATCCTGGCGGCGCCGGGTGACTTCTACGGACCGCGTGGCACCAAACACGTGCGGCTGGCGCTCACCGCGACCGACGAACGGATCGCTGCGGCGGCCGAGCGACTGTCCGCCTGACCTGCGTAGTTCCCGACTCTGCGGCCACGACCCACCTGAATTAGCTACGCCCACCGGCAATTGCCGGTGGGCGTAGCTAATTCAGGTGGAGAGGCCATTGATCGTGCCGTCACGTTCCACGCGGTTGTCACAGTGATGTGTGAGGATAGTTCGCAACGAATAGGTACACGTCGATTGGTTCCCGGGGGAAATGGATGCTGGTAAAGAGTCGAGCGCGCAGTGCGTGGCTATCCGGAGCTCGCCGTTGGCGAGTAGGGGATCGGGTCGGGGCCGCTGATCAGTTCGAACGGGCAGTCACCCATGATCCGGGCCTGGCCGATGGCTGGCTGGGTTTGCACGCGGTGGGTATCGACCAAGACCGGGCCGTGCGGGAGATGGCGACCAATGCCGAGCGGTTCGGTGAGGAACGCAAACGAAACAACACCACTTTTAGTTCTCGGTTTCAGCTGGGTACGTACATCGACCACGAGCTCTCGAGCTCCAGTGAAATGTGGTGTGCCGTGGCGGCGCTCCATCTGCAGCGCAATGAGTATCAGCTCGCCGAGTCGGCGTTGGCGTGCTGTGATTCGGCAGAGCCCGCAGTCTTTCTGCGAGGGGCTCTCGCGTTCAAGGTCGGTGACCATGACCGCGCCATTGCTCTGATGAGGACTCTGCTCGGAGCTGACAAGTTCGTGGAAGCAGAGGGGCGGCTGATCAGCGCCGTAGCGCTGGCCGAGCGAGGAGTGGTGAAACCGGCACGCGACCATCTGGATTGGCTCCTCAGGCAGACTCATGTACCAGGTCTGCATGGTGCGGCACTGAAGGTCGCAGGCGATATCTGTTGCGCGGAGGGTGACGCGCAGGGTGCGTTCGCCCTGTACGGCGAGGCTTACTCGCGAAACCCGCTGCTTCCAGGGCTCAAGGACATGATCGACGAACTTGGTTCCGCCACGCGGGTGCAGGTTGTTCGAGAGCAAGCGGCGGCGACCGATATTCCCGCCCGCAACGAAACAGCTGAGAGCACGGAACGCATCGAGGACGTTCTCGCAGATCTCGATGCGTTTGTCGGGCAGGACCCGGTGAAGCGGCAGGTATACGGGTTACTGGCTCAGGTCCGCGCACAAGCCGCGCGGCAGCGTGCCGGGGTCGAGCAGACGCAGCCCCTCACCGAACACTTCGTGTTCACCGGTCCTCCGGGTACCGGTAAGACAAGCGTGGCACGCATGATCGCGCGGCTCTACAAGGCGCTCGGCATCCTCGAATCGGGTCATGTTGTAGAGGTCGACCGGAGTGGGCTGATCGGCAAGTATCACGGTCATACGGTTGCGCGAACCAAACAGGCGCTCGACGATGCCCGTGATGGTGTTCTCTTCGTCGATGAGGCGTATGCGCTGACCGGGCAAGGCTTTACCGACGGTGACCCGTTCGGGCGGGAAGCCATCGACACGATCCTCAAGCGTATGGAAGATGATCGCGGGAAGTTCATTATGATCGCTGCAGGCTATCCGGAGCCGATGCAGCTATTTCTCGATTCGAATCCTGGTCTGCGATCCCGCTTTTCCACCACGATCGAATTCGGCGGCTATTCGGTCAGTGAGCTCATGGAGATTGCGCGACGGATGGCAGCAGGGCACGGCGCGACTCTTGATGACAGCGCGCGCATGGAATTGCAGCGGGTTCTGGACAAACTGAGTACGCAGGGGCGACTGGCCGATCCTGATTTCGGCAACGCGCGATTCGTCCGCACAATGATCGAAAAGGCTTCTCGCGCAAGAGATGAACGGCTATTCGGCGGTGTTGAGGCTGGCAGTTACGATCGCCTCGTGCTGACCACGCTGACCGGTGACGACATCGGAAATGGCGTCGCGGCCATGCGGTGACGACTCAACGGGTACCCCCATCGGAGCCACCCGAAATTTGCTACGCCCACCAGCAATTGCCGGTGGGCGTAGCGAATTCCGAGAGGATGTGCGTTCGCAGCGATCAGTTGGCGTGCAGGATGGCGTTGAGCTCGATGCCGTCGCCCTTCCACGGCACGACCTCGACGGCACCAGTGGTGCTGTTGCGGCGGAACAGCAGGTTGCTCTTGCCGGAGAGGTCACGCGCCTTGATGACGGTGCCGTCCGGGCCGGTGACCTTGCTGCCCGCGGTGACGTAGAGGCCGGCCTCGATGACGCAGTCGTCGCCGAGTGCGATGCCACAGCCGGAGTTGGCGCCGAGCAGGCAGCGCTTGCCCAGGGAGATGATCTCTTTTCCGCCGCCGGACAGGGTGCCCATCGTCGAGGCGCCGCCACCGACATCGGAGCCGTCGCCGACGATGACACCGGCCGAGATGCGGCCCTCGATCATCGACGCACCCAGGGTGCCGGCGTTGAAGTTCACAAAGCCCTCATGCATGACGGTAGTGCCCTCGGCGAGATGTGCTCCCAGGCGCACCCGGCCGGCGTCGGCGATCCGAACTCCGCTCGGCACAACGTAATCGACCATGCGCGGGAACTTGTCGATACCGTTGACGGTCACCTGGCCGCGGGCCTTGAGCTTGGCCCGGGTCACCTCGAACCCTTCGACGGCGCACGGACCGAAATTGGTCCACACAACGTTCGACAGTTTCCCGAAGACGCCATCCATGTTGAGGCCGTGGGGGATGACCAGCCGGTGCGAGAGCAGGTGCAGACGCAGGTACGCATCGTGGGCGTCGGCCGGGGCGTCGGCGAGCACGATGGACGTGCGGACGGCAACGGTCCGCACACCGCGGTCGGCGTCGGTGCCCACCAGCGAGGTCAGTTCGGCGGGGGTCTCGTCGGCGGCGAGCTCGGTGGTCCCGGACGCGGACTGCTCACCCAGCTCGGGTGAGGGGTACCGGGTGTCGAGCACTGCGCCCGAGTCGGTGATGGTGGCGATGCCGATTGCGGAGGCTCCAGATGCATTGGTCACGCGCAGGAGTTTACGCGTGGCGTTTGGTGGCGGGATACTGGAGAGCATGTCGGCGGAGACGCAGCGGAGCGGAGCTCGACCGGTTGCGCCGGAGACGCAGCGGAGCGGAGCTCGACCAATCTTGTCGGAGACGCAGCGGAGCGGAGCGCGACCGGTAGTTGCCGTTTCCGCGGTGACCTATGCGGAATGGCGATCGACGCTGGTCCCGGCGACGGTGTGGTCGCGGACCGGTGGATCCGAGGTGGCGGAGATCTTGCCGGACGGCTGCATGGACCTGATCTGGACACCCGGTGGGTTGCTCGTCGCCGGTCCGGATACGTCCCCGATGGCCGCGTCCGGCGCCGATGAGATGGTCGCGCTGCGTTTTGATCCCGGAATCGCGCCGCTTGTTCTCGGTTGCGCCGCAGATGAATTGGTGAACAGGCGGATCGCGCTGGCCGACCTTGTCGGAGCCGGTCCGGCCCGCCGCCTGCACCACCGGGTGGCGGATTCCGCCGATCGGGCCGCCGAATTGCAACGTCATGCGGCCGCCGAACTCGATGTGAGGCCACCGCCACGCTGGTTGCAACCGGCCACGGCGCTGTTGGTGGCGGGCGCCCCGGTCACGCAGGTGGCGCAGCGGATCGACGCCAGTCCCCGCCAGCTGCAACGCTGGTCGCGACATCACTACGGTTTCGGCGCCAAGTCGTTGCAGCGGATCCTGCGGGTCAACGTTGCGATGGCGCGGATTCGCGGCGGCCACGCTCTGTCAGACACCGCGCACCACTGCGGATACGCGGATTATGCCCACATGTTCCGCGAGTTCCGGGCGGTGACGCACCGATCACCGACGGAGTTCGGTGATCAGCCGAGTGCGGCGTAGAAGTCGACGCCGTTGCCGTTCGGGTCCTGGACGGACGCATACCGCTGACCCCAGAAAGCGTCGAATGGTTCGAGTTCTCCGGTATGACCGGCCGCGGTCAACGCTGCGTATCTGGCGTCGACCTCCGACGGGCCGGAGCACTCGAAGGCCAGGGATATGCGCTGGCCGCCGGCAGCAGCCGACCAGCCCGGATTGAACGTGGCCACACTGGCCGCGGTGTCGAAGAGGATCCGGAACCCGCCGGCGGCAGTGGTCTCGGCGTGCGGGGCGGCGTCGGCGTCGGCGGGGAAGTCGAGGCCGCAGGCGCGGTAGAACGCCAGTGTCGCGGCCATGTCGTCGACAACGATCGAGATCGCATTGAGGGTCGGCACAGGTGATGTGGAAGACGTCATGTCATCGACGTTATCTGTGGCTGCGGTGACGAGTCATGAACATTTCGGACATCAGGGGACTCGTGACCGCCATGGGTCGGCGACTACGGTGTTCACCGTGACCACCAGAGCCCTGGACCTGCATGCCGATCCGATCGACCTGACGGCAGCGCTTGTCGACATCGCCAGCGAGAGCCACGACGAGGCCGCGATCGCCGATGCGGTCGAGGCGGCCCTGCGGGAGCAGACCAAGGGTTTTGAGGTGTTCCGCCACGGCAACCGCGTTCTGGCGCGAACGAACCGCGGTCTCGATCGGCGCGTGGTCCTCGCCGGACACCTCGACACAGTCCCCATCGCCGACAACGTGCCGAGTCGGCGCGAGCACAACAGCCCCGAAGGCGATGTGCTCCATGGCTGCGGAACGGTCGACATGAAATCCGGCGACGCGGTCTTCCTGCATCTGGCGGCCACGCTCGATGAACCGACCGCCGACCTCACCTTGATCTTCTACGACTGCGAGGAGATCGCGGCCAAGTACAACGGCCTGGGATTCATCGAACGCGAGCTGCCCGACTGGCTCGTGGGCGACGTCGCGATCCTCGGTGAGCCGACGGCCGGTCAGATCGAGGCCGGCTGCCAGGGCACCTTGCGAGCACGGCTGACCGCATCGGGCACCCGCGCGCATTCGGCCCGTTCGTGGTTGGGGGACAACGCCATCCACAAACTCGGTTCGGTATTGCACACGATGGCCGACTACTCGCCGCGCTGGGTCGACATCGACGGATGCGAGTATCGCGAGGGCCTGTCCGCGGTCCGCATCGACGGCGGGGTCGCAGGCAACGTGGTGCCCGACGTGGCGAGCGTGGACGTCAATTTCCGGTTCGCGCCGGACCGCTCGGTGGAACAGGCCACGGCGCACGTTCGTGAAGTCTTCGCCGCCGCAATCGATTCAGGTGCCGTCACCTTTGAGATCACCGACGCGGCCGGCGGTGCGCTTCCGGGGTTGTCGAATCCGGCGGCCGCGAAGCTGGTTGCCGCGGCAGGCGGCCGGTTCCGCGCGAAGTACGGATGGACCGATGTCTCGCGGTTCTCTGCGCTGGGTATCCCGGCGGTCAATCTCGGGCCCGGTGACCCGAACCTTGCGCACAAGCGCGACGAGCGGGTGCCCACCGCGCAGATCACCGAGGTGACCGACATCTTGCGGCGGTACCTGCTCGGCTGAGGTCGGCTGCGCCGAGCTTGCCTGTCGGACGCGACGCATTGCACATTGCTAGCGTCTTTGTCATGGCACCTCCTGATCGCGACACCCGGCTGAGTTATCGCGGAGCAGCGCGGATCCGCGAAGATCCGTCCTCCCCAACCCAGACCACCGATCAGCGTTTGCTGAGGTCGGCGGACTCTGCGCGTGATCCCTGGCGGGTGCTGCGCATCCAGTCCGAGTTCGTCGAGGGTTTCGACAACATGTCGACGGTGCCGCCTGCCGTCACGGTGTTCGGGTCGGCCAGGACCGCGCGCGACACCCCGTACTACAACCTGGGCCGTGAACTCGGTGCCGCGCTGGCCGAGGCCGGATATCCGGTGATCACCGGCGGTGGACCGGGCCTGATGGAGGCGGTCAACCGGGGTGCCTGCGAGAACGAGGGACTGTCCATCGGTTTGGGCATCGAGCTCCCGTTCGAGCAGGTGCTGAACGAGTGGGTCGATCTCGGGGTCAACTTCCGATATTTCTTCGTCCGCAAGACGATGTTCGTGAAGTATGCGAAGGCCTTCGTCTGTCTGCCAGGCGGCTTCGGCACGCTCGACGAGCTGTTCGAGGCGCTCACGCTGGTACAGACCCGCAAGGTCACCCAGTTCCCGATCGTGTTGCTGGGCACCGAGTTCTGGGGACCACTGCTCGACTGGATCAAGGGAACGCTGACCGAACAGGGGTTTGTGTCAGTGGCGGACGTCGAGTTGCTGCAGGTGACCGACTCCGTCGCCGAAGCGGTGGAAATCGTCAAGGCGTCGCGGCAGCGGGAGCACGAGGTGCAGAAGCAGACCGGCACACCGGAGGACCAGGCATGAGCGCGATCTGCGTGTATTGCGCATCCGGCCCGGTCGCCGACCACCATCTGGCGTTGGCCACCGAACTGGGCACCGCACTCGGTGCGGGCGGGCACACGCTGGTCTCCGGTGGTGGCAACGTCTCGATGATGGGTGCGGTCGCCCACGCCACCCGCGCGGCCGGTGGACACACCATCGGAATCATCCCAATGGCGTTGGTGGAGAGGGAAGTAGCAGATGTCGACGCCGACGAGTTGGTGGTCACCGACACGATGCGCCAGCGCAAGCAGTTGATGGAGGACAAGGCCGACGCCTTCATCACGCTGCCCGGTGGCATCGGCACCCTGGAAGAGCTGTTCGAAACCTGGACCGCCGGATACCTCGGGATGCACACCAAACCGGTGGTACTGCTCGATCCCGACGGTCACTATGCGCCGCTGCTCGACTGGCTGGAGACCCTGATCGAATCGGGTTTCGTCTCGAGATCAGCGCTGGACCGATTGGTGCGGACCAAGACGGTGGCCGAGGCCCTGGCAGGTTGTGCGGTTCCTCTCTGATTATCTGTAACCTTCATCACCGGGGGGGCTTTACCGTTGATAGTTCAGCGAGCACCCCGATAGTTGGGCCAGGACAAATCACGAGCATCGGAGCTTATGTGGTCAGCGAGAACCGGACCAGTGTTGGACTAGTCGACGTGGCCAGGGGCGCCGTTGCGATGGTCCCGGATCTTCCCGGGGTCATCCGGCATGCGCCTGGACTCGTTCTGCGACGGCCGAAGGCGCAGGGCACCATCGGCTCGGTCTTCAACAAAGTGGTCGCCAAGCACCCGGATCGTCCCTTCGTCCGGTTCGAGGGCGAGTCGATCACTTACCGTGAGGCAAACCGTCAGATCAATCGGTACGCAGACTTCCTCTCGGGCAAAGGTGTCGGTGTCGGCGATGTGGTCGGGGTCCTGGCCAAGAACCATCCGCAGACATTGATGGTGATGCTGGCGACGGTGAAACTCGGTGCGGTGGCCGGGATGCTCAACTACAACCAGCGTGGGCAGGTCCTGTCCCACAGCGTGGGGATCCTGGATGCGGTCGTGCTGGTGGTCGACCCGCAGGTGTCCGACGTGCTCGAATCCGTCGACAAGTCGGAACTACCCTCCGTCACAGTCGACTTCACCGAACTCGATGCGCAAGCAGAGGGTTTGAGCGAGAGCAATCCCGAGGTCACGGCCGAGCTCCCGGCGTCGACCAAGGCCTTCTACATCTTCACCTCCGGCACAACGGGTTTGCCGAAGGCCAGCATCATGTCGCACTACCGTTGGATGACGAGCATGGACGGTATCGGCGGGATGGGCGTGCGCCTCCGGCACACCGACACGATGTATTCGCCGCTGCCGCTCTATCACAACAATGCGCTGACGGTCGCGCTGTCATCGGTGCTGGCCTCTGGTGCCTGCCTGGCCATCGGCAAGTCGTTTTCGGCCTCGGGCTTCTGGGACGACGTCGAACTCAACGGGGCGACCGCGTTCTGCTATATCGGCGAGTTGTGCCGTTACCTGCTGGCGCAGCCGGAGAAGCCCACCGACGCCACCAACGGGATCAAGACCATTGTCGGCAACGGCATGCGTGCGGAGATCTGGGACGACTTCGCCAAGCGTTTCGGGATCGAACGGGTGGTTGAGTTCTACGGTGCCTCAGAGCTGAACCTGGCCTTCATCAATGTCTTCAACATCGACCGGACTGCCGGGTTCTGCCCGCTGCCGTTCAAGATCGTCGAATACGACCACGAGACCGGTGAACCCGCGCGGGACGCACAGGGCCGGCTGGCCAAGGTTGCCAAAGGTGAAGCGGGCCTGCTGATCTCGGAGATCTCGTCGAAGGTTCCGTTCGATGGGTACACCGACTCCGACGCGTCGAACAAGAAGATCATCACTGATGCCTTCAAATCCGGCGACCGCTGGTTCAACTCCGGTGATCTGGTCCGCGATCTCGGGATGAATCACATCGCATTCGTCGACCGTCTCGGCGACACCTTCCGCTGGAAGGGTGAGAACGTGGCAACCACCGAGATCGAGGCCGCGCTGGGTGGGGTCAGCTCGATCGACCATGTGGTGGTCTACGGCGTCGAGGTCCCCGGCTGCGACGGCAAAGCCGGGATGGCGGCCATCACCCTGCGCGACGGCGCGGAACTCGACCCGAAGGAATTGGGCACCTATCTGTACGAGCAGTTGCCGTCGTATGCGATTCCGCTGTTCGTCCGGGTCGTGCCGGAACTCGAACAGACGTCGACCTTCAAGAACCGAAAGGTCGAGCTTCGTGAACAGGGTTTCACCGATGTGGGCGATGACGATCTCTATGTTTTGACCGGACGTGCCGAAGGGTATGTCAAGTTCTACGATGACTATCCAAATGATGTCGCCGGAGCGAAAGTACCCAGAGGCTAGCTTGCGTCCCAGTGCTGCCGGGGCGGGTTCCGGCCCGCCCGGGACACCGACAACGGGGGCGCCGCTGCCGGAGGTCGCGGTGTCACCCACTCTGTGTGGCCGTCCGGTTGCCACTGATCGTGCGCTGGTCATGGCCATCGTCAACCGCACTCCGGATTCTTTCTATGACCGTGGCGCGAGCTTCACCGACGATGCCGCCAAGTCGCGGGTCGATCAGGTGGTCGCCGAGGGCGCCGACATCGTCGACATCGGGGGTGTCAAAGCCGGTCCGGGCGACCTCGTGGACGCTGCTGAAGAGATTCGGCGTGTGCTGCCGATGATCGCCTGGATCCGCGACGCGCACCCCGGCCTCATCATCAGCGTCGACACGTGGCGGGCCGATGTGGCCCGCGAGGCGGTTGCGGCGGGGGCGGACCTGATCAACGACACGTGGGCCGGAGCCGATCCCGACCTGGTGTCGGTGGCGGCAGAGCTGTCCGTCGGGATCGTCTGCTCGCATACCGGGGGTGCGGTCCCGCGTACCCGCCCGCACCGCGTGCGGTACCCCGATGTGGTCTCCGACGTCCTCGCCGAGGTGACCGGTGCCGCCGATCGAGCCCTCGCGGCGGGCGTGAATCGCGACTCAATTGTGATCGATCCGACTCACGATTTCGGCAAAAATACTCATCACGGGCTGACTTTGTTACGTCACGTGAACGTTCTCGTTAATACCGGTTGGCCTGTCCTGATGGCGCTCAGCAACAAGGATTTTGTAGGGGAGACTCTGGGTGTAGGCCTGGAAGATCGGTTGGAGGGGACTCTGGCCGCGACGGCACTGGCAGCCTCCTCGGGGGCCCGGGTGTTTCGCGTCCACGAGGTAGCCGCCACACGAAGGGTGGTCGACATGGTGGCCGCGATAGTGGGCACCAGGCCACCTGCCCGAACAGTAAGGGGTTTGGCATGACCGCTGGGAAGCAAGTCACCGGAAAAACCGAACGTGCATGGGCGCCGATCGCATCGGCACCGCAGGACTCACCTTCGGCCCGCTGGGCCGCCGACCACAGTTGGGACCGTCCTGACTGGACCGTCGAGGAACTTGTCGCGGCCAAGAACGGCCGCACCGTGTCGGTTGTACTGCCGGCATTGAACGAAGAAGACACCGTCGCGGACGTGATCGCCTCGATTCGCCCGCTGGTCGGCACCCTCGTCGACGAACTGATCGTGCTCGACTCCGGATCCACCGATGCCACCGCGGAGCGGGCGACCGCAGCGGGTGCTCGCGTTGTCAGCCGAGAAGAGGCTGTCCCGGAGATCGAACCCGTGCGTGGCAAGGGCGAGGTGCTCTGGCGTTCGCTGGCTGCGGCCACCGGCGACCTGATCGCATTTGTCGACTCCGATCTGATCGATCCCGATCCGATGTTCGTACCCAAGCTTCTCGGCCCACTTCTCATCAACCCCGAGATCCAGTTGGTGAAGGGGTTCTACCGCCGTCCGTTGCGCACCGGAGCGGGCGAGGACGCCAATGGGGGTGGCCGGGTCACCGAACTCGTCGCCCGCCCGCTGCTGGCCTCGTTCAAACCCGAGTTGACCGCGGTGCTGCAGCCGCTGGGCGGGGAGTACGCAGGCACTCGCGAGTTGTTGTGTGCGGTGCCGTTCGCGCCCGGTTACGGCGTGGAGATCGGCCTGCTGGTCGACACCTATGACCGTTACGGCATGGCGGGCATCGGCCAGGTGAACCTGGGCGTTCGGACACACCGCAATCGTCCGCTGGTGGAGCTCGGAGTGATGAGCCGTCAGATCGTCGGCACGTTGATGGGTCGCTGCGGGATAGTCGATTCCGGCGTGGGCCTCACACAGTTCAAGATCCAGCCCGATGGCACCTTCATCCCGAAGACCACCGAAGTCCACCTGACCGATCGGCCGGCGATGAACACGCTGCGCCCGCCGGTCCCTGTCCGTGGTCGCCGGGCTTCATAGCGCC
The DNA here is from genome assembly GCF_059683565.1 of Williamsia sp. Y721. Classification (NCBI taxonomy): domain Bacteria; kingdom Bacillati; phylum Actinomycetota; class Actinomycetes; order Mycobacteriales; family Nocardiaceae; genus Williamsia; species Williamsia sp. Y721. Next base: position 1,089,885 of record NZ_JCASNH010000001.1, read on the forward strand.
CCAAAGACGAGCCGGTACCACGAAGGCGAGCCGCATTCATGCGGCTCGTCTTCGTGTATGTGGCGCGTATGCGGGCTTTGCGAGCTACCGTAGTTAGAACATGTTCTAGTTCTACGGGGAGTGGGTCGATGTCGGATTCAATGGTGGGTAAGTCAGTTCTGGTCACCGGTGGTGGCAGCGGGATCGGGGAGGGGATCGCGGCACTGCTCTATGAGCGCGGCGCGCAGGTCACCATCGTCGGCCGCGGAGCCGAGAGACTCGAGAGGGTGGCCAACACGCTCAACGCGGGCGCCGGAAACGGCGCTGTGTTCGCGCACCCCGCGGACATCACGTCCGAGGAGCAGGTCGCCGGGGCGGTGGCCGCGGCAACGCAGCGTACCGGCCGCCTCGACGGGATCGTCGCCTGTGCCGGTGGCAGCGAAACCATCGGGCCGATCACCCAGATGGACACTGAGGCCTGGAAGCGAACCGTCGACCTCAATCTGAACGGCACGATGTTCACGATCAAACACGGTGCGCGCGAACTGGTTCGGGGCGGTGGCGGTTCCATCGTCGCGATCTCGTCGATCGCTGCGAGCAATACGCACCGATGGTTCGGTGCCTACGGGGTCACCAAGTCCGGGGTCGATCATCTGGTCGCGTTGGCCGCAGACGAATTGGGCGCGAGCAATGTTCGCGTCAACGGCATCCGCCCCGGACTGACGCGGACCGAGCTGGTCGGGCTCGTCACACAGGATCCCGCACTCAGTGAGGACTACCGGATCAGCACTCCGCTCCAGCGGGTGGGTGAGGTCGAGGATGTCGCTGGTCTGGCTCTGTTCTTGCTCGGCGCCGAATCGACCTGGATCACCGGGCAGGTGATCAATGTCGACGGCGGCCAGATGTTGCGTCGTGGGCCGGACTTCAGTTCGATGCTCGAACCACTCTTCGGCACTGAAGGATTGCGTGGCGTCGTCGACACCTCGACCATTTCAACAGATGCGGTGACCTCGTGACGTCCTATGAGGTGCTCGGTACCGAGGTCCAGATGCCGGTCCGGATCCGTCATGCGAGCTGTTTTGTGGCCGGGTTCACAGCTTCTGCCGTTGCGGCACAGGCGATGATCGACGACACCGGCCTCCGGGTGATGCAGGTCAGGCCGGGTAGGACGATGTGCATGCTGGTGTTCGTCGACTACGTGGACGGAGATCTCGGCCCGTACAACGAGTTTGGGGTGTGCATGCTGCTCGAAGATCCCGACACGCCCGGGAAGTCGACGATTTTGGGAAATCTCCGGGCGCTGGCGACCGGGCAGGCTCGCGCCCTGGTGCATCGTCTCCCGGTCGACGGTGACTTCACACTCGCCGCAGGCCGTGCGATCTGGGGTTTTCCGAAAACGTTGGCAGACTTCGACGTCGACCATTCGTCGGCAACTAAGAGGGGTGCCGTGAGCGAAGCGGGAAAATTGATTGTCGCGCTCACGGTCCGGCCGGGGTTCAAGGTTCCGGATTCTGATGCGACCGCGGTGCTTCGCGCGTACTCGCACATCGGCGGTGTCACGCGTGAGACGCCCTGGGTGCTCAATCGGACCGCAGAGACGCGAACCCGGCTCGGGGGTGCGCGGTTGCAACTCGGGTCACATCCGATCGCAGACGAGCTACGGCAACTGCAGCTGGGTCGGCATGCGCTGATGACCTCGTCGGTCGGTCACATCGAGATGACCTTCGAAAATGCCGAGGAGCGTAGCGGTCCGCAACACCACTCCGGCTGACCTGGAATAGTGGATGACGTGCTGACACTTCTGCTGTACCTGCTGATCATGGTCGTCGTGATCGGTGTGGTGTTCGCCGTCGTCTGGTTGGTCTTCGGTCGTTCGGAGGATCTTCCCCCGCTGGAGCGGGGGACCACTCTGACCCGTCTACCACGGGCCGGAATCACCGGTGAGGACGTGCGGTCACTGCGCTTTGCCCAGGTGACCCGTGGCTACAAAACCGGTGAGGTCGACTGGGCGCTCGAGAAACTCGCCCGCGAACTCGACGAGCTTCGGAACGCACTGCACGATCTTCAAGCTCGTGAAGAGGCCGAAAGCCCTGCGCAACGGGAAGAATAACGGCTCCGCGGTCCGTAGTATGGAGCGCGACCACGCAGCACCGAACGTGCGGTGTCAGCAAACACTGGTATCGACCTAATAAGATCAGACTTCGACGCCGACTGCGGCAGCGAACCTGAAGGGAGCAGAAATGGCGGCGATGAAGCCACGGACCGGGGACGGTCCCCTTGAAGCAACCAAGGAGGGGCGAGGAATCGTTGTTCGCATCCCCATCGAGGGCGGTGGCCGACTGGTTGTCGAGCTGACCTCGGACGAGGCGGCAGCACTGGGGGAAGAATTGCGCGGGGTGACCGCCTGATTGCCACGCCGTAAAGGCAACTGAAGGAGACGATCGAACGCGTGTTGACCGCTGTGGTCGATCTGTTGAGTTGCCCGGTGTGCCGAGGATCGCTTGAACTCGCCGACCGCACCCTGTGGTGCCCGGCGGGCCATAGCTTCGACCTCGCTCGACAGGGGTACGTCACTCTGTTGGGCGGGGCCGGTAGCAATTTTCGCTCAGACACCACCGACATGCTCGCCGCGCGAACCCGATTCCTCGACAATGGATTCTTCGATCCGATCATGTCGGCGGTCGCGCGGCAATGCCCTCCTGCGGCAACAATTCTCGATGTCGGTGCCGGCACCGGACACTATCTCGCCGCCGCCGTCAAGGCTTGCCGCGGACGCGGTGTGGGACTTGATCTTTCCAAGTCGGCTGCGCGTCAGCTGAGTCGTCTATCCGATTCCATCGGAGCCGTGGTGGCCGACGGATGGCAGCGGTTTCCGATCGCCGATGACGCGATCGACGTTGCGTTGTCGATCTTTTCGCCTCGGAACGTCTCCGAGTTCGCGCGGGTACTGCGCCCGGGCGGAATGTTGGTGGTTGTGTCCCCGACGCCGCGGCACCTGGGTGAATTGGTGTCGGAGGTCGGGATGATCGGCGTCGACAAGGACAAGTCAGAACGCATCGGCAACAGCATGTCCGGGCATTTCGTCCGCACCGACCGAGCACTGGTGGAATACCAGATCGAACTCACGCACGACGACGTCGCGGACGTGGTGCTGATGGGCCCGTCGGCGTTTCATCTCACCAGGGCCGAGGTCGATACGAAACTGTCCACGTTGCCTGATCCGGTGACCGTCACCGCGTCGGTGACCGTCGCGGTGTATCAGGCGGTCTTGCAGACGGATTCGTAGATCCGCAGGGTGTGCTCGGCAATCGAATCCCAGGAGAAGTCGGCAATCGCCCGCGCTCGGCCTGCCTCACCCATCGCCCGGGCCAATTCCGGATCGGCGATCACCCGGTTGACGGCGTGGGCGAGATCGTGTTCGAAGTCGCGGGTTTTGTCTTCGTCGTAGTGAACCAGCAGGCCGGTGACCTCATCGCGCACCACCTCGGGAATCCCGCCGACATCTGAGGCGACCACCGCCGTCCCGCAGGCCATGGCCTCCAGGTTCACGATGCCCAGTGGTTCATAGATCGAGGGGCAGACAAAAACCGTTGCCGCAGATAGTATTTCGCGAATCTTGTTGGTGGGCAGCATCTCCCGGACCCAGAACACCCCCGAGCGCGTCTGGGAGAGTTCGTCGACGGCCGCGGCGATCTCGGCTCCGATCTCGGGGGTGTCGGGTGCGCCTGCGCACAGGACGAGCTGCAGATCGGGATCCATGTGGTGGGCGGCCGCGACCAGATGGCGTACACCCTTCTGTCGCGTGATCCGGCCGACGAACGCAGCAATCGGACGGTGTGGATCCACACCGAGTGCGGTCAGTGTGGCATCCGACTCCGCCGGATCCACCGGGTGCCAGATCTGGGTGTCGATGCCGTTTCGAACCACGTGTACTTTTTCCGGATCCAGGCGGGGATAGGCGTCGCAGACATCGATCCGCATACCCGAACTCACCGCGATCACGGCGTCGGCGTACTCGATGGCGTTCTTCTCGACCCAACTCGACACCCGGTAGCCGCCGCCGAGCTGTTCGGCTTTCCATGGCCGGCGTGGTTCCAGTGAATGTGCCGTCAGTACATGGGGTATGCCGTGCAATTGCGCGGCGAGATGTCCGGCCAGGCCCGTGTACCAGGTGTGGGAGTGCGCGACCTGAGCGCCTTCGGCGGCAACCGCCATCCGCAGATCCGACGACAGTGTGGTGATGGCCGGATTGGCGCCGATCAGCGCCGGATCGACGCCGTGGACTTCGGCGCCTGGGCGCTGCGCACCCATGCAATGCACGTCGACGGTGGCCAATGTGCGCAGGTGCCGGACCAGTTCGGTGACGTGAACCCCGGCCCCGCCGTATACCTCTGGCGGATATTCCCTGGTCATCATTGCCACGCGCATGACCTTGACGCTAGCCGGGTGGACAGCGGTACGCCAATGGTGGCAGGAAAGATCACAGAGCCCGGGGACGGCAGGTGTAATCGGGTGGGGCCAAACGATTTCGAAAAGATCTGCACCTCTCTATGGCCGCACAGTCGGTTGGCGGATAGGTTGAGAGGGTGATTTCACAGCGCCACGTCCTTGGGATCGTTCTTGCGGGCGGCGAGGGCAAACGGCTCTTTCCCCTGACACTGGACCGCGCCAAGCCAGCCGTCCCATTCGGTGGCGGATACCGTCTGATCGATTTCGTGCTCAGCAACCTCGTCAACGCCGGGTACTCGCGCCTGTGCGTGCTCACCCAGTACAAATCCCATTCACTCGACCGGCACATCTCCCAGACGTGGCGGCCGTCCGGTTTCAACGGTGAATACATCACGCCGGTCCCGGCCCAGCAACGGCTCGGTCCGCGGTGGTACACCGGTAGCGCCGACGCGATCTTCCAGTCGTTGAACCTGGTCTACGACGAGCAGCCCGACTACATCGTGGTCTTCGGTGCCGACCACGTCTACCGGATGGACCCGGAGCAGATGGTGGAGGCGCACATCGCCTCAGGTGCCGAATGCACGGTGGCCGGGATCCGCGTCCCGCGCAGTGAGGCCACCGCCTTCGGCTGCATCGATGCCGATGACAGCGGCAGGATCACCCAGTTCCTCGAGAAGCCCGCCGATCCGCCCGGCACCCCCGACGACCCCGATGCCACCTTCGCGTCGATGGGAAACTACGTCTTCACCGCCGATGCCCTCGTGCGGGCGATCAAACTCGACGCCGACAACAGCGACTCCGACCACGACATGGGCGGCGACATCATCCCGGCGTTCGTCGAGCGGGGCGAGGCGTTCGTCTACGACTTCAAGGACAACCAGGTTCCCGGCGCCACCGACCGCGACCGCGGCTACTGGCGTGACGTCGGCACGTTGGACGCCTTCTACGACGCCCACATGGATCTGGTTTCGGTGCACCCGATCTTCAACCTGTACAACCGGCGCTGGCCCATCCACGGCTCGGCCGACTACCTCGTGGCGCCGGCCAAGTTCGTCAAAGGCGGACTCGCGCAGGAGTCGATGGTGGGGGCGGGCAGCATCATCTCCGCGGCCACCGTCCGCAACTCGGTGGTCAGTTCCAACGTGATCATCGAGGACGGTGCCACCGTCGAAGGCAGTGTGCTGATGCCCGGCGTCCGGGTCGGTAAGGGTGCAGTGGTCCGTAAAGCCATCCTGGACAAGAACGTTGTGGTCACGGACGGCGAGATCGTCGGCGTCGACGAAACCCGCGACCGCGAACGGTTCGCGTTCAGCGCAGGCGGTGTGGTCGCGATCGGAAAGGGTATCCGGGTCTGATCCGCGGGGCCCGGGGGCCTGCGGTCAGAACCGGTTGAGGGCGGCGGTGATCAGGTCCGGTATCGCCGGATGTTCGGTGTTGTCGGGCAGTGCGTCGATCGGCCACCACGCCAGGTCGACGGACTCGTCGCTCTGAACGAACTCGGGCAGTGAGCCGTCCGGGAGGTCGTCGGCGAAGGCAGCGAATCGCAGGTCGAGATGCCGGGTCGGGACCCCGAGCGAGCAGGTGATCGGATGGGTGTGGATCTGGACGAGTTCGTCGACGATCCGCAGGTCGGTGATACCGGACTCTTCCTGGGCCTCGCGGGTGGCCGCGTCGGTGATCGTGGTGTCGCCCTCTTCGCAATGACCACCGAGCTGGATCCATTTGCCGACCCGCGGATGCAGCGTCAGCAGCACATGGGTGCGCGCCGAGTTGAAGACGATCGTCGACGCGGTGATGTGGCCCGCAGCACATTCACGCAGGCATCCGCGGGGCGCGGCTGCCAAGAACGCCAAGACCGTGTGCCGCAGCGAATCCTGGTGTGGATCAGGGGTTTGCCACCGGGTGAGGAGGTCGGTGGCCGATGCGTGCAGGGTCTTTCCGCTCACAGTTCCACCACCAGTGAATCGATGACCGCGGCCGGGCGGGGCCGGTCGGTGGGGTCGGTGGGATAGCCGATCGCCACGGCGCCCAGCGGCTCCCAGTCGGCAGGCAGGTCGAGTTCGCTGCGGACGAGGTCGGGAGCGAAGATCGTCGACCCCACCCAGCAGCTACCCACCGACCGTGTTGCGAGCGCGACCAGCAGACCCTGGACCGCGGCGCCGCCTGCCACGGTGAACATGGTGTGCTCGGCGGCCGTGCGCTCATCGTCGGGGTAGTCGTGACGGCCATCGCCGGTCAGGACCGGGATCACCACTTCGGGTGCGGTGTACAGCAATTGACCGCGGGCCACGCGCTTGCCGATCGACACCTCGGTTTTGCCGTCGTCGGTCAGATGCTCACGCCAGCGTCGGGCCATCGCATCGAGCAGTGCGGTGCGGCGAATGTCGTCTCGTAGCCAGATGAACCGCACCGGGTGGCTGTGGTGCGGAGCCGGAGCGGTCAGCGCCTCGGCAAAAGCGGCCCGCATGATCTGTTCCGGTACCCGCTCGTCGGTGTACGTGCGCACCGACCGTCGCATCAGCAATGCCTGCCTGCGGCCGAGTTCGAGTGCCTCGGCAGTACCGAGCCAGAACAGGTCTTCCTCGCCTGGGCGTACGAGATCCCTTGCCGTGGTTCCATTTTCGCGCGGATCTAGCCCGCGGACGACGGCCACCGGAATCTCACCGAGCTTGCCCTTGACCAGGTCGGCGGCGGCGGCCAGTTCATCGGCGACAGCGATCTCGCTGACGACGAGCGGGTTCCCGTACTCGTCGACCGACCCCTCGTAGGGGTGCGTGACGGCGATTCCTGCGGCCCCGATTGCGGCATCGGTCTGTCCGATGCGCCACGCGCGTCCCATCGTGTCAGTGATCAACACAGCCACGTTTACGCCGAGACGCTCACGCAGCGACGCCCGCAGGGCGGCCGCGCTGGCATCGGGATCGACAGGGAGCAACGCCAATTCGTCGCTGCCGACATTCGATCCGTCGACACCGGAGGCCGCCTGGATGATCCCCAGTTTGTTCTCGGTGATCAACGTGCGGTTCTTGCGCGCGACCACCCGGACGGCCTCGGAATCGACCAGAGCGCGGCGCGCGGCGTCCCGCTCGTCCGGATCGGTGGGCGCCGGGACCATGCGGCCCTCGATCTTCGAGATGATCTTGCTCGTGACGACAAGGATGTCGCCGTCACGGATCCATCCGGCGGCCTCGGCCAGCGCCGCGGCGAGATCGTCGCCTGGGTTGAAGCGGGGCAGACCCGGGATCGGGATGATCTCGATGCTGCCCGGGGCGGCATGGTCCTGAGGGGCGTGAGGCCCGGGCCCGGACTCATTCATCGACGCGGACTCACTCATAGGACACACCCACCAGATCGCAGGCGTCGCGGACCATCTGCGCGGTGGTTGCGGGATCGGTCATCAACAGTGGCACTGAGGCGACTTTCACGCCGGGGACGTCGGCGGTGTCGCCGGGCGCGATGAGCCAGCCGTCGAGCACACCGTTGGCGCTGCGGGCGCCATAGTGTCTGCCGACGGCTTCGGCGGTCGTCTCGACGTCGATCACCGACAGGCATTCATCGGCCATGCCGCGCAGCGGGCTGTTGCCGATGATGGGGGAGATGCCGACCACCGGTGCCGATGCGGTGCGCAGGGCTCCGCGGATGCCCGGCACCGAGAGGATGGCGCCGACGCTGACCACGGGATTCGACGGGGCGAACAGGATGATGTCGGCCTCGGCGATCGCCTCGAGCACCCCGGGAGCAGCCTTGGCGTCGTCGGAACCCACCTGCGCGAAGCCGTGCGTCGGGATCTGGGCGCGGTGGCGAACCCACCATTCTTGAAAGTGGATCGCCACCTTCTCTTCCGAAACCTCGGTCCCGATCGAACTGGTTCGCGTGACCACCACATGGGTCTCGTGCCGGTCATCGGTGGCAGGCAGCAGACGTACCCCCGGATCCCACCGCTTGCTCAGGGCTGCGGTGATGTCGCTGAGCCGGTATCCGGCGTCGAGCATCTGAGTGCGGATGAGATGGGTGGCCAGGTCGCGGTCACCGAGCCCGAACCAGTCGGGGTCGGCGCCGTAGGCGGACAGTTCTTCTTTTGCATGCCACGTCTCGCCGCGGCGGCCCCACCCGCGATCGGTGTCGATGCCGCCGCCGAGGGTGTACATACAGGTGTCGAGGTCCGGGCAGATGCGCACGCCGTGCATCCAGGCGTCGTCGCCGACGTTGACCACCGCCGTCACTTCATGTTCAGAGGGAGGTCGCCCCTCCGCCAGGACGTCGGGGAACGACGTGTGTCCAAGGAGTTCACGAACACCCTGCAAAAATCGGGCGCCACCGACGCCACCAACAAGAACGGTCACCTTCACAAGGAACCACCCTAGTGCCGCCCGCCGGGGACTCGGATTGCCCGCTGCTTTCGCTCCCGCATCGCCACTGCGGGCACGTATCATCGGGTGGGTCGGGCCCCAGTCGGCGATTGCGCGGTGTTCGAACTGTTCGAATCGTGACGAGTGTCTTTTTGGCCATCAACGCCGTGTCGAGACTCTGGAATCACCCGATGGGGTGGTAAAGCAATTTCGCTCGCGGCTTGACCTGGACCCCCGAAACCGTGTCTAATCACATCAGTGTCATTCCCAGTTTTGACAACGAGAATTGTTGCGGGGCATAGGAATCGATCACTTGTTCGAATATGACTGACCAACTGCACAATTCGAAGTCCAGATGAGGAGGCGGGGCGATGGCTCTGGAACACATGGCTACCAACAGCCTTGAACCGCAAGTCGATTCGCAATTGAACGCACCCGAGGACCGTCAGAACGAACGTCCCAGACTGAGCTTGGTCACCACTGCATTCGACGAGATGTTCGACATCGTCGAAGATCAGTGGCAGGACCGGGCGCTCTGTGCCCAAACCGATCCCGAAGCATTCTTCCCTGAGAAGGGTGGCTCGACCCGCGAGGCAAAGCGGATCTGCCAGGGATGCGAGGTACGCGCGGAGTGTCTCGAGTATGCGCTGCACAAGGATGAGCGGTTCGGCATCTGGGGCGGCTTGTCGGAGCGCGAGCGCCGGCGCATCAAGCGCGGCATCGTCTAGTTCGGCGGGGTTCGGTCACCGATCGTCGGTGATGTTCACGGGGTGGTATCGGGGGATGGCCGCGCAGTTTTAACTGTTGCGGCACAATGCTTTTCGGCACAAACCAATTGGCTTTTCGGCACAAACCAATTGCAAGACAATTTCTGCACACCGCGACTCCTGGTCACGGTTATGGCACATGGCGACCCGTCTGTCCCTATTGGGGCGGCGGGTCGATTGTGTCTTCGTCGACGCCCAGGTGGGCGGCAACCTGCTGTACGAGTACCTCGTGGACGAGGTCCAACAGGTCTGCGCCCTTCTTGGCGCGACTCTCCAGTGGTCGCCGGAACAGCAAGATGCGGGCCTTGGTCGCCCGGCCGTCCGCGTCCATGCCCGGCGGGATCAGTCGGGCCAGCGGGATCGGGCCGTCGGCGGTGACCTCGGCAGGCCACTGCACGGTGTCGGGATCCCGGGGAAGCATCCGCGGCACCTCGTCGACCGCGATGTCCAGTCCGGTGAGCCGGTCGTGCCAGCGGGCATCGATCTCGGCAAAGGCTTCCAGAACCACCGCGTCGAACGACTGTGAGCGGCTCGTCCAGGCCGGCACGTGGACCGGGAGCAGGGATGATCGCAGGCCACGACCACGACGATCGCGGACCCGGGGAACACCTCGAACCGATCGTCGACGCCGTGGTCGGACCAGCGGAGGACGAATGGGTGCCATAAGTCGCAAGTCTAGGCAGGTCTGTGCGGTGTGTCCTACTTCGACCCGCCAGGGGATAGGGATAATCTTCCACCCGTGAGGCTTCCACGTCAGTGTTCCAGGCCCGGCTGCGCCAACCCGGCGGTCGCAACGCTGACTTTTGTGTATTCAGATTCGACCGCGGTGGTCGGGCCGTTGGCGACCTCTCCCGAACCGCACTCGTGGGATCTGTGCGACACCCACGCAACCCGCATCACCGTTCCGCGTGGCTGGGAGATGCTGCGCAGCGCGGGTGGATTCGCCGCGCCTGGCCGTGATGAGGACGATCTGACGGCGCTGGCCGAGGCCGTTCGCGAAGCCTCCGGTGGCTCCTTGGTCTCGCACGTGTCCGCCGTGCCCAGCGCCGACTCTGCGCCTCATCTGAGTCGGGCGCAGACCCCGGTCAACGGTCCCGACCCGCTTCCGCGCCCGCGACCGGGTCGACGTGGACACCTTCGAGTGTTGCCTGATCCGGTGGACTGAGTTCCACCCTCGCAGGTTCGGCCGCCGCGGATGCGGTGGTGCTCTCCGGATCGCGCCCTTTCCGCTTGTACCAGGCTTTTTCGCCGTAGTGGCAGATCACCATCACAAATGCGGCCAGACCCCACCCGAGGATCAGGTCGATCACGTAGTGCTCGGCCGAATACACCAGGGTGAACGCCATCACCAGCGCGTAGCCGGTGTAGACGGTGCGCCCGAACGCTCTCGTCCGGCCCCACATGAACATGGCGAGCAACGCGGTGACCCCGGCGTGCAGGGACGGGATCGCGGCGACCTGATTGGACTTGTCCTGTCCGACCTCGATCACGTCCCGCACCGGACCGATGTGCAGCACCTCCCAGCCGCGGCTGGAGATCCGCTCGATGTAGGGGGCAGCACCTTCGTGTTCGGGCTCCACTTGACCGAGGATGTTGTCGGGCACGATCTGCTCGGGTGTGGTGATGCACGACGGGAAGGCCGGCCCGCCGACCAGTTCGGCCGAGGTGCATTTGGCGGCCGCCCATGGAGGAGCCGCGGGAACCAGGACGTAGCCGATGAGTCCGAGGAAGAAAATAGTGATGAGCCGCAACACGAACCGGCGCCACTGCACCCGGTCGCGGAGCCACAGGAAGCCGGCGACCGCGTAGGGGACGATGAAGTAGGACATGTACACAAAACTCGTGAACACTTCCCACCACTGGGCGTCAGCCATCTTGAGATGCTCTTGCAGCCACACGGTCGGCACCACATGGAACATCCACCGGTCGGCGTCGACCGCGAGATGCCACTGGGTGGGCATACCGAGGAATGCGGCCAGACCGCGCGTGGAGTCGTACACCGCGAGCAGTACGCCGAACGGCAGCCAGTCACGGATCACCGACAGTATGTTGCGTCGGCCGATAGACGCGGCGGCCAGGCCGATTGCCAGCGCGACAAGCACGTAGGACCGGCCGAACGACATGGTCCGGGTGGCCAGCAAGACGAGCAGCGTCAGCGCCCAGATCGTCACGGTCACGCGCCGGATGAGCGTCAAGTTCAATCTCTCCGCACCGAGGCGGGCAGCTTTGAACTCAGCGAATCGGAGCCGGGAGTACCAAGATGTTGGAGGGGTGTCGGTTTTCGGGGTCTGTAGGTCGGTCATGATTGGGTGCTGACCCCGCTGTCGACCGACCCGGCCGGTGGCACGTTTCGAGCTCCATGGAACGGCCGCGCCGGCGACTGTGTGTATGCAAGATCGTGATGCTGTACCGACATAGAAGGAGCCAATCCGTGGATCGTCCCGCGCAACTCTTCAGCCGTGAGCTGGTGAGTGCCGTCATCAAGGCCTACGACGTTCGAGGGCTTGTCGGAGAGCAGATCGATGTCCATTTCGTCCGCGCTGTGGGTGGTTCGTTCGCACGTCTGATGAAGAGTGAAGGCCAATCGGCGCTGGTGGTCGGACACGACATGCGCGAGTCGTCCCCCGAACTGGCTGCGGCGTTTGCCGACGGCGCCCTGGACGAGGGACTCGACGTGACCCTCATCGGGCTGGCCTCCACCGACCAGCTCTACTTCGCTTCCGGAGATCTCGACCGGCCGGGCGCGATGTTCACCGCAAGCCACAATCCGGCGAGCTACAACGGCATCAAGATGTGCCGGGCCGGCGCAAAACCGGTTGGCCAGGACAGTGGGCTGGCGACCATCTCGCGTGAACTGGTCGAAGGACCCGATGATGCAAGTACGCCCGTCGCGAGAGGATCGCTGGACGAGCGCGACGTGTTGAAGGACTATGCGGCGTTTCTGCACAAGCTCGTCGATCTTTCCGGTCTGCGGCACTTGACAGTCGCCGTGGATGCGGGCAATGGCATGGGTGGTCACACAGTTCCGGTGGTCCTGGGTGGTTCCGAGGAGTTCACCGTGCGTTCACTGTACTTCGAGCTCGATGGAACATTCCCCAACCATGAGGCCAATCCGCTCGATCCCAAGAATCTGGTGGACCTGCAGGCCTATGTGAAGGAGACCGGCGCCGACATCGGCCTGGCCTTCGACGGAGACGCCGACCGCTGCTTTGTGGTCGATGAACTGGGAGATCCGGTGTCTCCGTCCGCAGTCACCGCGTTGGTGGCCGAGCGTGAACTCGCGAAGCACCCCGGCAGCATCGTGATCCACAACCTGATCACCTCCCGGGCGGTCCCGGAACTCGTCCGCGAACTGGGTGGTGAGCCACTGGAGACCAGAGTTGGTCATTCGTTCATCAAGGCGCAGATGGCGGAAACCGGAGCGGTTTTCGGTGGCGAGCATTCGGCCCACTACTACTTCCGCGACTTCTGGGGTGCTGATTCGGGCCTGCTCGCGGCGATGCATGTGCTCGCGGCCCTCGGGGCGTCGGATCAGCCGTTGTCGAAGATGATGGCCCGGTACGAGCGCTACGCCAGTTCCGGTGAGATCAACTCGACCGTCGACGATCAGGCAGCGCGTACGGCAGCGGTGCTGGCCGATTTCGCCGACGAGATCGCCGGTACGACGCAGATGGACGGTGTGACGGTCGATCTCGCCGATGGTTCGTGGTTCAACCTGAGGGCGTCGAACACCGAACCGCTACTGCGGCTCAATGTCGAGGCCGCGACCACCGAACGGGTGAATGAGCTGACCGAACGGATCCTGGGGGTCGTTCGGGGCTGATGGGCACTACTGCCGCGAGTCGAAAGCCCTTTTGCTGTCTCCGGTGTTCGAGCTGCGACACCGGATACCCGCAAGAAACTTTCGACTCACGGCACTAGGCTGGAGCCATGTTGACCGGAGCGCCTGAAATCGACGACGTCGCCGCGTTGCTCGACGCCGATGTCGAAGGCCTGCTGCCGGCTTCGGCCCTGGCCGGCGCCCAGTGTCGCGCGATGGCCGCGGCCCGGTCCGAAGGTGTGCTCGAGCCGCTCGAACGATTGCTGCCCCGCGCGGTGGTCGTGGTCTGCGGTGACGGCACCTCCGGGCGGGCCGTCGATCTCGTGATGGCATTGGCCGGCCCGCACATCGATGTCCCGCTCATCAAGTGCGGAGCCGTGCCGTCCTGGATCGGGCCGCTGGACGTGGTGGTGATCGCCGGGGACGACGCCGGGGACCCGCGTCTTGCGGATGCGGCGGCCAGGGCCGGCCGCCGCCGCGCCGAGGTCGTCGTCGCCGGACCGGTCGAGGGACCGTTACGCGAGGCGCTGTCCGGTCCGGTGGTGGATCTGTCACCGCGCGTACATGTCCCCGCGCCGTATCGGTTCGCGCACTATGTGGCTGCGATGTTCGCAGTACTGGACGGATTGCGTGCGGTGCGGTTCGAAGGCCGACATCCGGATCTGTCGGTCATGGCCGACGAGTTGGATTCGGAAGCTGCCGGAAACCATCCCGGACATGAGTTGTTTCACAACGCGGCAAAGGAACTGGCGGTTCGTGTTGCGGATCGTAGAACGGTCTGGACAGGGGATACGGCAGCCGGGATGGTCGTCGCGATCCACGCGTCGCGGACGGTTTTCGCAGGTGCCGGAGTGGTCAGTACCGCAACGGATCTCGGCGAAGTCCTCGCTGCGGGCGCATTGCTGGCGAGGTACGGTGGCACCATGCCGGCTGACTACGATCCGATATTTCATGACGCTGCGATCGACGGTCCGATACCGAGCGAGCCTGTGCGTGTGCAGTTGCTGACCACCCCGGATCGGGAATGGCTGGCCCGTCAGCGCACCGCATCGCTGGCCGATGTCGACATCCTGACGAGCGGGCCCGCCGAGCAGCCCAGCGCCGAACCCACGGGCCGGGCTGCAGGTATGGAAGACCTTGTGCCTCTGATGATTCTCGCGTTACGCGCCGATATGGCCGGTGCGTACCTGCGGCTGGTCGGCAGCCACTGATGCACTTGCTCGACGGTGTGATCAGGCCATACGCCTGGGGTTCGCGAACTGCGCTGGCGGAGCTGCGTGGATTGCCCACTCCGAGCCCGCATCCGGAGGCCGAACTCTGGTTCGGTGCACATCCGGCGGCTCCGGCACCGGTCGGCGGTGGGGCAGAGGGTAAGACCCTGCTCGACGTCGTCGAAGCGGATCCGCGGGGTCAGCTCGGTGCGGCGTGCTCCGAGAGGTATCAGGGGCGCCTGCCGTTCCTGATGAAAATCCTTGCGGCAGATGAGCCCTTGTCGTTGCAGGCGCATCCCAGTCTGGAACAGGCAAAAGACGGATTCGCCCGGGAGAATGCCCAGGGGATCGAGGTCGGCGCGCCGCACCGCAATTACCGGGATGACAACCACAAGCCCGAATTGGTCGTGGCCATCACCGAGTTCGAAGCGCTCGCGGGTTTCCGTGATGTCGGTGAAACGGTCGACCTGCTGCGCGCACTACAGGTGCCCGAGCTCGACGCCTACCTGGGAATGCTGGCGGGACAACCTGATTCGCAAGGATTGCGAGCGTTGTTCACCACCTGGATCACGCTTCCGGAATCGGCGCTGACAACTCTGATCCCCGCGGTACTCGACGGAGCCATCCGGTATCTGGCGGCCGGCAACGGCCACTTCGGGGCCGCGGTCCGAACATTCCTGGAGATCGGCGAGAGTTACCCGGCCGACTCCGGCGTGCTGGCGGTGTTGCTGCTCAACCGGATTTCGCTGCGTCCGGGCGAGGGTCTGTTCCTGCCTGCGGGCAATCTGCACGCCTACCTGGGCGGCACGGCTGTCGAGGTGATGGCCAACTCCGACAACGTCCTGCGCGGTGGGCTGACCCCTAAGCACGTGGACGTGCCCGAATTGCTCCGGGTGCTCGATTTCACCCCGGTTGCCGCGTCCGACGTCACCCCGACGCTGCGCACCCTCAATGCCGAATTGATCTATCAGACACCGATCTCGGAGTTCCGGCTGTCGATGGTGGAGCTCGACGGCACCGGTATCCACAAGCCGTCATCGATTCTGTTCGACGTGCCCGGACCGCAGATCCTGCTGTGTACGTCCGGTGCGATCGAGTTGAGGGGGACTGGCACCAGTCTGTTGGTCCCGCAAGGACACGCAGTCTGGCTTGCGGACTGTGATCCCGACGTCGTGGTCCATGCGGCCAGTGCGCGGAGCGTGTTCTTCCGCGCCCTGGTCCCTGGTCAATAGACCGGGGAGGCCCCGGCAACTGCATGCCGGCCGGGTACCGGGGCGCCGGTGGTCGAGGGCAGGCTGTTGCCGATGAAGCTGATCTCATCCCCGGTCGCGACCATGGTGACCATCGCCGAGCCACCGGGTGTCGAGATCCAGATGTCCTGGGGTGCAGCATGATTCTGTACAAGCCTGACGTCGGCGGCTTCGGTGTGCGTTCCGGGAGGTGTCAACGAGATGATCGTCGATGCATCGACAGTGGTCGGGGTCAGACCGTCGAACATCGCGACGGTGAAATGCCCCGGGAAGACCCGTCCGCCTGCCAATGCCACGAGTCCGGGATCGCCTATCGCCGTGATGAACTGCTGCCAGTCGACGGGACGGTCGCTGTAGATCAGTACCCGGGCGCCGACACCGATCGCGCGTAGCAGTACCTGCTGGGCCAGGTGCAACCCACCGGCGATCGAGACCCGATGCGGTCGGCCACCGAGTAGGTCGACCGCCACGGCGCGTCCACTGTGGTCGGCGCCGATGAGCTGGCCACATCCGGCCGCGGCCAGAAAGACCTGCGCCAGATCGTCACCGGAGATGGTGTGTTCGGCGATCGGGGGCAGGCGGTCGGCGGCGCCGACGGGCAAGCTGGCGGCGAGGGCGGCGCGCTGGCGGCCATGGAGGGGGAGCAGCCCGGCGATCTCGGGACGCCCGGCGCTCTTGTTTTGTTCGGGGGCCAGGGTGTTGAACCTGACCAGGGTGCGTAGCGAGATTTCTCCGTCTGGTGTCGAACGAAGTCGTGACGTGACGGTCGTCGACACCGACTGGACAGCCCATACCGCGTCGAGAGTGGGGGCAAGGTGTTCGGGCGAGACCGCATATGTCGACATCTGCAATCGACCGACCGACACCGAATCCCAGCTCTCGGACACCTCTGCGCCACCGGCGCCATGGGCGAGTTGGGTTGTCGCCGCGGTGATCTCCGCCGCGGTCAACGCGGTTGCGGACAGTCCGCGACCACCGATCCGGTTGGCGACCCGACGGGTGGCGACGATCGCGGTGCGCAGCGCGCCTTCGGATCCGCCGCCGCGGCGGGCGACCGCCTCCGGGCACCGGGAGGGATCGAGCCGAAGGACCACGAGGACCGACCGGTAGGCCGTGGCCGGGAGCGGGCCCAGTGTGCGCAGGTAGACCTGCGCCACGCGGCCGTTGCCGTGCGAGCGGATGCCGTGGCTGATGACGTCGATCGATTCGAGTTCGATGTCGAACTGGCGAACGCTCTCGGCGAGTGCAGAGAGCGGGACACCGGGGATTCCGGTACATCCACGGGGGTCGAGTAGTCCGATCGCCGGAGGCGGTGTGTCGATCCGGAGGACCGTGACCAGGGACGTGCCGTCCCATCGGGCGCCGATGGGAGACTCGTCGGGAACCGGGATGTCGAACGGTGCCTGATCCGGCTTCGATCCGTCTGGTTCGGAACCACGCAGCAAACGGCGACGCCAGAGTCCGAGCCGCAACATCAACAACCGCGCCACTGACGCCCGGCCGGGCAACGCGACCAACAGCGCTGACAAGACAACGGCGCCGACCAGCGCAATCCACCAGAGCGCGCCGTTGTCATATGACAGCACGAGCGCGCCGCCGATCAACAGCTCGATCGCGACCACAACAATCATGAACCCCCCCACAGCCATCGGCCCCGATCCAATGGTCGAACTCCGGGCGTACCCCGGAGCTCAATGCTGCTATACGCTACACGGCGGGAGGATGGGGGGGAATATTTTGCCTGCTCAATTGACGACGAAAGCTCAGGTCAACGGCTATCGCTTTCTGCTACGCCGACTCGAGCACGCGCTGATTCGGCGCGACGTGAGGATGTTGCACGACCCGATGCGGTCACAAGCCCGTTCACTGCTGGTCGGGTTGGTTCTCGCGCTGCTGGTGTTGGCCGGATTCGGCGTGTACGGACTCATCAAACCACAAGGCACCGTGGGTGATTCGAAGATCATCGTGAGCAAGAAGGCCGGCGCGATGTATGTCGTGGTCGACGACAGGTTGCATCCGGTTCTCAACCTCGCCTCTGCGCGGTTGATCAGCGGCAGCGACGAATCACCGAAGTCGATCGCCGAGAAGAAGCTCACCGGATATCCGCGGGGCCCGTTGCTCGGGATACCCGGTGCACCGGTGGCGTTGCCGGGACCGCGGTCGGCCGACGTCTCGCAGTGGACGGTGTGCGACACGGTGGCCGGTGATGATGTCGTCACCACGGTCGTCGCCGGCGAACCAGCACTAGGCGATCGGATTCGGGAGGCAACGGCAGGTGATGCCTCCCTGGTCACCGTCGGCGATGACACCTATCTCGTCTTCGAGGGGAAGCGGGCCCGGATCGATACCGACAGCGTTCCGGTGCGGCGCGCGCTGGGCATCGACGGGGCGCCGGTGCGGATGGTGAGCCCCGGTCTGCTCAACGCCATCCCGGAAGTCGAACCCGTTGTGGTTCCGACGATCTCCGGTGCGGGTGCACCATCGGCGCTGGGGAGCGCCATACCCGTCGGATCGGTGATCAAGGTGACCGGTTTGTCCGGTGGGACAACCTATTACGTAGCGTTGACGAAGGGTGTTCAACAGATCGGCGAGGTCGCCGCCGAGGTGATCAGGCAGGCCGACACCGCCGGTGGTGGCAGTGTCCCGACGGTGGGCCCAGGTGCTCTGACCGGAGTCGACACCATCGAGGAGCTGCCGGTGACAGACTTCCCGGCGGTCACACCGGTCCTGACCGATGTGGATGCGGACCCGGTGTTGTGTAGCGCGTGGTCGCGCACCAAGGACGATCATCAGGCGGTCCGCGGGGTCCTGCTCGGATCGACGTTGCCGCTCGGTTCGAAATCAGAGCCGGTGTTGCTCGCCGGCGCCGACGGACCCGGGCCCGGACTTGATGCGGTGTTCGTCGAACCGGGCCGCGGGCATTACATCCGGGTCACCGGCTCCGAGCCGGACAGTACCCGGGCCGAATCGCTGTTCTACGTGAGTGATTCGGGCGTTCGGTTCGGTATCCCGGATCAGAACACTGCGATTGCACTGGGACTGGGGGAGAGTCCGGTGCCTGCCCCCTGGTCGATCATCTCACTGCTGGCCGCGGGCCCGACTCTCTCGCAGAGCAATGCGCTGGTCTCGCACGACGGGATGTCGCCGGATCTCGCCGGAACCCGGATCGGCGCACCCGAGAACTGAACCGAGTCAGGTCAGGTCTTCGGGGGCTTGAGCGACCGAACCAGTGATTCCCACTGGTCTGCGATCTGGTCGAAGGACAGGTGCCTGTGGTTGTGCAGATGATGGATCGCCGGCGCGTCGAGTGGAGCGAGTACCGCGATGCACATCAACTCGAGGTCGCCTGAAAACCCCATGGCCTCGAGCAGCGTTCGGGTGTGGATGACCGATACAGTGCGGGTGGGATGTAGAAATCGTTGTGGTCCACTGTCTTCGGCTTCGAGCAGAACGTCGAGGTGCGCGGCAGTGGTGGCCAGTCGAGCGCGACCGTAGGCGATCAGTCGGTCGAGTGGGTCGACCTCGTCTCCGGGTCCGAGCGGCGGTGGTCCACTCATGAAGGCCTGCTGTAGCGCGGACTCCGAATGATCGAGCAGCGCGATCATGAGGCCGGACCGATTGCCGAAGCGGCGGAAAACGGTGCCCTTGCCCACCCCGGCCTCGCGAGCCACGGCGTCCATCGTGACCGCGGATGCTCCGTGGCGGTCGATGAGTCGGGTGGCGGCCTCCAACAAGAGTTGACGGTTGCGGGCGGCGTCCGCGCGTTCGGACTCGGCAGGCGCGACGAGTGACATCGGCGCAGGATGAGCCGGTCGTGCCGTGGTGGATGTGGTCAGGAGGGGTATCGCGGCGTCAGATGTGCCGGTTCGCGACTGGTCTGCACTCGGAGTCGAGTGCGCAGGGGGCTTGGGCACAGCCATGACTGTAACGGTAGCCACATCGGGAATACGTTCGGACCAGGGTCCGGTTGAATGAACTGGACTTGGCAATTAGTAATGCGAAACAACGAGGAGTGACCTTGACCGGTACAGCTACTGGCACGAACGAGGCGTCTGGCGCCACCGCGAAGATCCTTGTCCTGGTGGGAAGTCTTCGGCGCGATTCCGTCAACCGGGTTCTCGCCGAAGTGGCGGCCGACAACGCACCGCAGGGTGTTGACGTCGCGGTGTACAGCGGTCTGGAGAAGCTGCCCTTCTACAACGAAGACCTCGACATCGATGAGGTCGACGAGTCCGTGACGCAGCTGCGCGCGGCGGTCTCCGATGCCGATGCGCTTCTCATCGCCACGCCCGAATACAACGGCACCATCCCCGCCGTCCTCAAGAATGCGATCGACTGGCTCTCGCGTCCCTACGGCTCCGGCGCGATCAGCGGCAAGCCTGTGGGCGTGCTCGGTGCGGCGCTCGCGCAGTACGGCGGCAAGTGGTCGCACGCCGATACCGCCCGCGCGGTCGGTATCGCCGGCGGCAAGGTCGTCGAAGAGGTGGATCTGCATCTGGCGATCGGCAGCCTCGACGGCAAGCACATCGCCGACGTCCCCGAGGTTGTCGAGATCCTGCGTGCGGCCGTTGCCGTGCTGGTCGATCGCTCGGCCTCCGTCGACGCCTGAGTCCTACAAGATCTAAATCTCGGCAAAGGCACACGTTCCAGTCATAACCACACGTCGCAACGTGTGGTTATGACCGGAACGTGTGCCTTTGCCGTGGGTCGGTCCTATCGGAGGCCGCGCAAGAATCGGTCCACTGTGCGGGTCATCGTGTCCCGGCGTCCGGTTTCGTCGCGTCTGCCGGTGATGCCGTCGAACACCAGGCCTTCGCAGAGGCTGATCAGATCGGCGGCGTCCGACTCCGGTTCGGATGATCCGATCGCCCGCATCAGCGTCAGCGAATCCTGTTCGGAAAACAGGCAATCACGCAGCGTTCGTACCCGATCCGGGTCGCCCGCGACCTCGGCGAGCAGTGCGTATCGTGCCCGTGCATCCGCGTCCCGGTGCATCAGTAGGTCGTCGAGGTAATCGGCGACGGTCTGTGCGGCATCCCTACCGTCTGGCTTTGGTGCCGCTTGCGTAAACGCCGAGCGCGCGCGCCGGGTGATGGCTTCGATGGCGCTGTCGATCAGGGCAGTCCGGGTGCGGAAGTAATAGGACACCGATCCGTTCGGGAGTTCGAGTCGCCGATCGATCGCGCGATGGCTCAGTCCGTGGATACCGGCCTCGGCGATGAGCCGGACGGCTGCGTCTGCGATGAGCTCGCGTCGATCGTTTGTCTGGCCCGTCACACGATCATTGTCCTCTACTTCCGTAGAGATATGGTCATCACATGTCTGGTGGCTCTACGTATGTAGAGGATGAACTCGATCCCGAGCAACGCGTCGTCGATGCGCAGCTGGGGCGTCTGCTTGCAGAAATGCGCGAACCGCCACACCGTTTTCTGCATCGTCGACCACGGAGGGTTGCGGGCCTCTATCTGTGGGGTGCGCCTGGCCGCGGCAAGACGATGCTGGTAGATCGCATGATCGGTCAGGTGGGGGCGACTGAACTGGTGCGATGGCATTTTCACGAGTTCTTCGACGATCTGCAGCGCGCCGTCACCATGCATTCGGGACGCCGGGGCGCGATCGAGCTCGCTTGCCGCCAGGTGATCGGCGACGGTGTTCAGGTCGTGGTGTTCGACGAGTTCCATGTGCACGACCCCGGGACCGCGACGCTGCTCATCCGGTTGCTACGTGAGCTGCGGGCGCGCGGCATCGTCCTGGTGGCGACATCGAACCTGGTGCCAGAGGAGCTACTGCCCGATCCGTTGTTTCGACCGGTGTTCGCACCTGGTGTTGCGCTCCTGCGTGAGATGGCCGAGGTGGTCGAACTCGCCGGAGATCGTGACTATCGGACGGGCGACGCCGGGCGACTTGCCGGGGGCTTCGTCGAGATCCCTTCGGCCGATGCCCGTGCCTTCGATCAGGTGTGTGGGCAGCCGCTGTCGGCGCGCGACTATCTGTTCCAGGCGGATCGGATGACCGACCGTGGTTCCGTGGCCGGCTGGCATATCCGTGACATACCGCTGCTCGACCGATGTGCGCCGGATTGGTCGGTGCGTTTCACCCACCTGGTGGATGTGGCGGCGGACCGCTCGATTTCGTTGTGGCTGACGACCCCGCACCCGGTCACCGAACTGCTGGCATCGTGCTCTGGTGTGCGTGACGGCGCGCGACTGCGGAGCCGATTGTCGGGGTTGCGGTGTGCAATGAGGGTGCCCGGTGCCGCGCAGTGACGGATGTGACTTGTGGGGACACGCCCGGCGCGTCGAGACACGCCGAAATTCATGCTGGTGCAGATCCCGTGACCTGGGACTTTCATGAATGTCATTCGCAACGTGTTGTGTCGGTACCGTTTGTCAGACACTAGGTGTAGTGTTTGGAACACCGAACGGCACTACGGTGTTGGAACGAAAGCGCAGCCAAGTTCTCCACTGCAGAGCCGCCGGGATAACTATTTGAAAGTCAAGTCTTGCCGCTATCTGGTGCTGGTGTGGGTAGCAATCATCGGTTCCGTCACAAAGGAGTTCTGGGGAATTATGACTACTGCGACAACCGCCACGATCACCGTCTATACAAAGCCTGCTTGCGTTCAGTGCAACGCCACGTACAAGGCCCTCGACAAGAACGGTCTCGACTACGACATCGTCGACATCACCGAGGACTCCGAGGCCCGCGACTACGTCATGGCGCTCGGTTACCTGCAGGCTCCGGTTGTCGTCACCGGTGACAGCCACTGGTCGGGATTCCGTCCGGACCGCATCAAGGCTCTGGTCGCAGCGGCTGCCTGATCTGCCCGGGCCCCGTCCGCGAGGCGGTCCGTAGTTCTAGTTGGTTCAAGTATCACCTGTCAGCAATTTCGTGGAGGTCGGGACATGGGGAAGGTTCCCGAACATGCCGCCGCGGCTGAGTTCGCTGTTGCTGAGTTCTCCGAGTCCCCGCTGATCGTCTACTTCTCGAGCGTCTCGGAGAACACGCACCGATTTGTCGAAAAGCTCGGGATGCGGGCACGGCGAATTCCACTCATCGATCACGACGGATCCTTCACCGTCGACGAGCCGTACATTCTGATCAGTCCCACCTATGGTGGCGGCAAGGCATCGGATGGCGGGGAAGTCGGCCAGCCGGGGCGCAACTCAGGGTTTGTGCCGAAGCAGGTCATCAAGTTCCTCAACAACAAACACAATCGTTCGCTGATCCGCGGCGTCATCGCCGCCGGCAACACCAATTTCGGTGAAGAGTTCTGTTTCGCCGGCAACATCATCTCAACTAAATGCCAGGTGCCCTATCTGTATCGGTTCGAACTGATGGGTGACGCCGACGACGTCGACCGGGTCCGCTCCGGTCTCCACGAATTTGCGCAATCACAGGAGTTTTCACAGTGTCGCCAACCGCAACCCCAGTAACCGACTCAAGGTCAGGGACCTCGGCCAGCAAGTCGGGCGTCCACGCAGATCCGTCCGGCCACCAGCCGGAGGAGATGGACTTCCACTCGCTCAACGCGATGCTGAACCTGTACGACGCCGACAACAAGATCCAGTTCGAGAAGGATCGCGAAGCGGCCAACCAGTATTTCCTCCAGCACGTCAACCAGAACACGGTCTTCTTCCACAACCTGGACGAGAAGCTCGACTACCTGGTGAAGGAAAACTATTACGAGGCAGAGGTTCTCGACAAATACGACCGCGGGTTCGTGAAGGGTCTGTTCGACCACGCGTACAGCAAGAAGTTCCGGTTCCCGACCTTCCTGGGTGCGTTCAAGTACTACACCTCGTACACGCTCAAGACATTTGACGGCAAGCGATACCTCGAGCGTTTCGAGGATCGGGTCTCGATGGTCGCGCTCACGCTGGCCGACGGCGACACCATCCTGGCGCGGGCCCTGGTCGACGAGATCATCGACGGACGGTTCCAGCCGGCCACCCCGACCTTCCTCAACTCGGGCAAGAAGCAGCGCGGCGAGCCGGTGTCGTGCTTCCTGCTGCGTATCGAAGACAACATGGAGTCGATCGGCCGTTCCATCAACTCCGCGCTGCAGCTGTCCAAGCGCGGCGGCGGTGTTGCGTTGCTGCTGACCAACATTCGTGAACACGGTGCGCCGATCAAGAAGATCGAGAACCAGAGTTCCGGTGTCATCCCGATCATGAAGCTGCTCGAGGATTCGTTCAGCTACGCCAACCAGCTCGGTGCCCGTCAGGGTGCAGGCGCGGTGTACCTGCACGCTCACCACCCCGACATCTACCGCTTCCTCGACACCAAGCGTGAGAACGCGGACGAGAAGATCCGCATCAAGACCCTCTCGCTGGGTGTGGTCATCCCGGACATCACGTTCGAGCTGGCCAAGAAGAACGACGACATGTACCTGTTCAGTCCGTACGACGTCGAGCGCATCTATGGTGTGCCGTTCGCCGATATCAACGTGACCGAGAAGTACCACGAGATGGTCGACGACCGCCGGATTCGCAAGACCAAGATCAAGGCGCGTGAGTTCTTCCAGACCCTCGCCGAGCTGCAGTTCGAGTCGGGCTACCCGTACATCATGTTCGAGGACACGGTGAACAACGCCAACCCGATCGACGGCAAGATCACCCACTCCAACCTGTGCTCGGAGATCCTGCAGGTCTCGACTGCATCGACGTTCAACGACGACCTCTCGTACGAGCACATCGGTAAAGACATCTCGTGCAACCTTGGTTCGCTCAACATCGCCAAGACGATGGATTCGCCGGACATCGCGCAGACCATCGAGACCGCGATCCGCGGACTCACCGCGGTGTCGGATCAGACCGCCATCACCTCGGTGCCCTCGATTCAGAAGGGCAACGACGACTCGCATGCGATCGGTCTCGGGCAGATGAACCTGCACGGGTACCTGGCGCGTGAGCGCGTCTACTACGGGTCCGAAGAGGGCATCGACTTCACGAACATCTACTTCTACACGGTGCTGTTCTACGCGCTGCGCGCATCGAACCGGATCGCCAAGGAGCGGGGCAAGGCGTTCGGCGGCTTCGAGCGGTCGAAGTACGCGACCGGTGAGTTCTTCGACAAGTACACCGAGAAGGTGTGGGAGCCGGAGACCGCCAAGGTCCGAGAGTTGTTCGCGCAGTCGGGAATCACGATTCCGACGCAGGCCGACTGGGTCGAGTTGAAGGCGAGCGTGCAGGAGCACGGCATCTACAACCAGAACCTGCAGGCCGTCCCGCCGACCGGTTCGATCAGCTACATCAACCACTCGACGAGCTCGATCCACCCGGTTGCGGCGAAGATCGAGATCCGTAAAGAGGGCAAGATCGGCCGCGTCTACTACCCGGCGCCCTTCATGGACAACGACAACCTGGAGTACTACCAGGACGCGTATGAGATCGGCTACGAGAAGATCATCGACACCTACGCCGCGGCGACGCAGCACGTCGATCAGGGCCTGAGCCTGACCCTGTTCTTCAAGGACACCGCTTCCACCCGCGATGTGAACAAGGCGCAGATCTACGCATGGCGCAAGGGCATCAAGACGCTGTACTACATCCGTTTGCGTCAGATGGCCCTCGAGGGGACCGAGGTGGAAAATTGCGTTTCGTGCATGCTGTAAATACCTGTGACACAACACCTTTTGCCACATCACTTTCGAACATCAGGGGAGCACGATGACCTCCACCCATAGCCCCGCCGACGGAGCGCCGATCAAGCTGGTCAGCCGCGTCTCGGCGATCAACTGGAACCGGGTGCCCGATGAGAAGGACGCCGAGGTCTGGGATCGCCTGACCGGTAACTTCTGGCTGCCCGAGAAGGTGCCGGTGTCCAACGACATCCCGTCGTGGGGCACCCTCACCGAGCTGGAAAAGCAGCTCACCATGCGCGTGTTCACCGGTCTGACGCTCCTCGACACCATCCAGGGCACGGTCGGCGCTGTCAGCCTTATCCCCGATGCGAGCACCCCGCATGAAGAAGCTGTGCTGACGAACATCGCGTTCATGGAGTCGGTGCACGCCAAGAGCTACAGCTCGATCTTCTCCACGTTGTGCTCCACCAAGGAGATCGACGAGGCGTTCCGCTGGTCGGAGGAGAACGAACAGCTCCAGGCCAAGGCTCGGATCGTCATGGACTACTACCGTGGCGACGACCCGCTCAAGCGCAAGATCGCCTCGACCCTGCTCGAGTCGTTCCTCTTCTACAGCGGCTTCTATCTGCCGATGTACTGGTCATCTCGGGCAAAGCTCACCAACACCGCGGACCTGATCCGGCTGATCATCCGCGACGAGGCCGTGCACGGTTACTACATCGGGTACAAGTACCAGCGGGCGCTGGAGACGGAGACACCCGAGCGTCGGCAGGAGCTCAAGGATTACACCTTCGAGCTGCTGTTCGAGCTCTACGACAACGAAATCGATTACACCGAAGCGCTTTACGACGACGTCGGCCTGACCGAAGACGTGAAGAAGTTCTTGCGGTACAACGCGAACAAGGCCCTGATGAACCTGGGTTACGAAGCGATGTTCCCGCGGGACGAGACCGATGTGAACCCGGCGATCCTGTCGGCACTCTCACCCAATGCCGACGAGAACCACGACTTCTTCTCGGGGTCGGGTAGCTCGTACGTCATCGGCAAGGCCGTCAACACCGAAGACGACGACTGGGACTTCTGACCGTCTGGGTCTTGTAAGACAAACAACCTCCGTACCGACACCTCGGTACGGAGGTTGTCTCTTTCCATCGAGTGGGCCCACGATCAGTCGTATGGTGGTGAGCGGAGGTGGTCACGATGGCGACCATGATGCGGCAGTACCTGATGTCGGAGCTCGGGAGTCTGCGATATGAACCCACGGCCAAGATGGTGACGGTGTCGTCGGCCGATCACGGCATCGCGCGCACCGATCAGGCCATCCTGGTCTGGGAACCGCAGCGCATCGTTCCCTCGTATGCCGTCCCGGTCGCGGACCTGCGAACGCCGCTGGAAGAAATCCGTCCGTTCACCGTCGGGGAGATGCCCACCGGGATGCTCGATCCGAGCAACGGCTTTGCGCAGCACACCTGTGCGGGTCGCACCGCAGTTGTTCGGGGTGAGGCCGGCCCGGGTGGTGCGTTCCTGCCCGACGATCTCGACGGGTATGCCGTGCTCGACTTCAATCCCTTCGATTGGTTCGAAGAGGACGAGCGGATCTTCGGACATCCTCGAGATCCGTTCTCACGCATAGATATCCGGCACAGCGCCCGCGTGGTCCACGTGATTTCCGGTGGTGACATCCTGGCCGAATCCGGGCATCCACTGATGCTGTTCGAAACCCACCTGCCGCCGCGGTTCTATCTCTCACCCGGCGACGTGTTGGCAGATCTGGTGCGCAGCAACACGTCGACAACATGTGCGTACAAGGGGGAGGCCACCCACTGGTCCGCGCCCAGCCTCGGCGACGCCGGCATCGACATCGCGTGGAGCTATGAGAATCCGCCGCCGGAGATGCATCAGATCACCGGGCGGATCTGCTTCTATCAGGAGAAAGTCGACTTCGTCGTCGACGGTGTCCGGGGTCAGCGGCCGGTGACGCCGTGGTCGCAGTGAGTTCGCCTGCAATAATTCCGGAGTGACGACCACCACCAGCGCGGCAACCGGCCCTGCCGCCCAAGACAATGCGGGAAACATTCTCTGGCAGGGCGGTGGCGGCACTCTGATCGGCCGTGCCCGGGTTCCGGAGCATCGCGGTGCCGGACGCGCCTCGCGCAAACTCGTCCCGCGGCGGTCGCTGGGGGAGTGGAACCCGGCAACGCGAGGACACGACCCGCTCGAGACCATCTTGGCGCAGAATACGATCCGCGCCGACGACCTGTTGCCGATCCGGCACGGACGGATGAGTCATTCGCCGTGGACGTACTACCGGGGCGCGGCGGCGGTGATGGCGGCGGACCTCGCCTCGACGCCCGATACCGGTATCACCGTGCAACTGTGCGGAGATGCGCACGTCCTCAACTTCGGACTGTGGAATACCCCCGAACGCAATCTCGTCTTCGATCTGCGCGACTTCGACGAGACCCTTCCTGGGCCGTTCGAATGGGATGTGAAGCGTTTTGTGGCCAGCCTCGTGGTGTTGGCGCGGAGCAACAACGTCTCGAAATCCGACGCCAAGCTGGCCGTGTCAGAGGCGTACCGCGGTTATCGCGAATGGATTGGGCTCTACGCGCAGATGCCGGAGATCGACGTCTGGTACGACCGGGTCGACGTCGAGCAGCTCATCGAATACACCGCGCAGGACGACGAAGGCCGCCTCGACGCGATGATCGACAAGCAGGCCCGCAAACGATCAAGTCGCGGTGCGTCGAAAAAGCTCACGAATGTGCTTGACGGACAACGGATGATCAGTGAGGATCCACCATTTCGGACCCACGCGCTCGCCGAGCATGCGGCGATGCTCGATCAGATCATCGGGAAGTATCAGAATTCGGTCCCCGACCATGTCTCGAGCCTGCTATCGCGTTTCGATGTTGTCGACGCGGTCCGTCAGGTGGTGGGTGTGGGCAGCGTCGGAATGCGGGTGTTCTTGACGCTGATCGAGGAACGCCGGACCAGGGATCCGCTCTTCCTGCAGATCAAGCAGGCCGGTCCGTCGGTATACGAACAGTTCCTGCCTGCGAGTCATTACGGCAATCATGGTGAGCGGGTGGTGCACGGTCAGCGCATGATTCAGAGCGCCACCGACTCCTTCGTCGGCTGGACGACCATCAACGACATGCACTTCTACGTTCGGCAATTCCGCGACGGCAAGGTGATTCCCAAGGGTGAGGTCATCGCCTCCCGGTTACCGCAGTTCGCCTCGGCCTGCGGGCATGTACTCGCCCGGGCACATGCCCGCAGCGGTGATGCCGCCGCGATCGCCGACTACCTCGGAACATCGGACAAGGTCGAAGAGGCGTTTGTGTCATACGCCTTTGCCTACGCCGACCAGAACGATCGCGACCACGCGCAACTGGTGAAGGCCATCGACGACGGTCGGGTGGAGGCGGTCGAGGGCTGGTCGGAATGAGTGGACTGAACGGCCACGCACGAGTGGTGCGCCATGTTCAGGGTGGTTGTGTAACCCCGCGCGCCGTCAGCGATGCGCTTGAGTGTTCCAGTAGACGGCGATGTCGGCGGTTTGTTTGATCACCTCGTCGTCGGCGAGGGGGCTGGGCCAGATGGTGATGCGATATTCGTCGATGTATTCACCGACGTCGGCGTCGCTGGCCGCATCCATGTTGTTGGCGCAGTAGCGAAGCCGGTAGGTCCCGCGGGAGATGGGTAGTTCAATGCCGGGTTCCCCGCCGTCCCAGTCGTTGAGCACTAGCGGTGAATCGACTGTCAGTGGTGCTTCCACGATCTCGTCCCAGGCCGAAGTGTCCGGGTCAGGACGTGTGTCGGTGATTTCCACGGTGACGGAGATGGTTCCGGTGTGTAGTCCGCTGACCAATACCACTTGCTCGCGGCACCGGGTACCGACCAGGCCGTTGTTCTGGCCGGCGAACGCAGCCATGTAATCACCGTCCCAGACATCCTGAGACTGAAGGTAATACTGCGAATAGCTGACGTGAACCGGACCGGCATACACAACTCCGGTCTCGGCGGTCGTGCCCGGGGTGGTCAGGGCCTGTTGGTGGTCGGCCCGAGCGGTATCGATCTCGGCCACGATCTCGGCGGCCGGTCGCGGTGGCGTGACGGGTGGTATCGACGCGAGGAT
The DNA here is from genome assembly GCF_059683565.1 of Williamsia sp. Y721. Classification (NCBI taxonomy): domain Bacteria; kingdom Bacillati; phylum Actinomycetota; class Actinomycetes; order Mycobacteriales; family Nocardiaceae; genus Williamsia; species Williamsia sp. Y721. Next base: position 1,119,437 of record NZ_JCASNH010000001.1, read on the forward strand.
CCGGTGCGCGTCAGTGTCGGTCATTGTCCCCGACGAGTAGCGCAGTTCATGAGTCCAGGTCTCGCCGACGTCGCGGACCGCCTCGCCGTAGTGGGAGGCGAGGAAGGACTCCGGCGGGTCGTCGGTGCCGGTGAGCCACCTGCGCACCGTCCAGTAGGGCCCGCTGACAGACATGCTCAGATCCACGGCTCCGGTGGCGGGGTCACCGTCGGTCACCGACACATCGACGGCACTCGGAAACCACGTCGGTGCAGGACGTGGAATGTCCTCGAGGAGACGCTGTTTCGCCGCGTGCTCGGCTTGCATCGTGGACATTTCTTCGGCCTCTTCGATGACCTCGCCGGTCCACGTGAACAGGGATGGGTCGAATACCTCGTCCAGCACGTACGAGATCAACTCGATCTGGTCGGTGCCGCTGTACCAGGCAATCGCCAATCCGGTCTCGGCGTCGACGACGAATGTTTGCGCACCACGGTGTTCGGACTCGGGGAACTCGACGCGCCAACCGTGCCGTCCGTGCACGTTCGTTTCACTGATGTGCGTGGGGTCGGGAAGAGTGCCGAAATCATGGCCACCGGGTAGGGGCCAGCTGCGATGGGCGTCCAGTAGGAGTTTGACGTGCGCTCCGAGCACGGACATGAAACGCATGGTGCCATCGTTCAACGCGGTGTGGACCATGCCATTGGGGGAACGGCGGTATTCGTCAGTGTCGGTCGTGATCATCGTGATGGCGCCGCGGGTATCGGTGCGCCAGAACGAAGGTGGGTCGAACCAGAACTCTTCGGTGTGCCCGGGATCCGAATACTGTGCCACCCCATGCACTGTCCGGCCGACTGTCCCGTAGTTCAGTGCTCGTATCTGCCGCCAGTGCCGCAGAATCTCACCATCTGTGGTCATCGGCGTGGATCAGGGTGCGACGAGGCAGGCCGGGCCCACTGGCGTGGCGGGTTTGACCAGGACGGTCTCGACGGGTCCACCGGCTGACGTCTGGTAGGCCATGATGGCGTGTTGCCCGGGTGCGGTCGGGGTCCACAGCGTGAGGGCGTGGTCGAAGATCACCGGGGTGACGTAGTAGGGGTTGACCGTCTCGAAGATGAGGTCCTGGGGAAGGAAGATCGAAGCCCGGTTGTAGTCGATGAACGAGACCTCGGCGGTACTCGGAGTGCCGGGGGAGTCCGCGGTTCTGGCGATCACGAGATACGTGCAGCCGGCGCCGTAAGCGGTGGTGGAACCGGTGCTGAGGCCGGGTACCACGGTGACATCAACGACTTCGGCGGCGGCCGCGGGCGCCATCGCGGCTACCGCTGCCATACACAATGCGGCGAGACACGGCGAAATGCGGACCATTCGGGAGAGCTTCATGTCTTCGTGTCGTAATCAAAGCAAGTGATGTTACTGATTCGGCGTATTGAGTCCGAAGGTTTGTTCACCAGGTCGGCGTGCATTGTTGTTGCCGGGCGGAACTGTGGAATATGTTGATACACCGCGACAATCGAGCGCCGCGTCCTTCGAAGGAATGAACATTCCGGTTGTGGATACCACATTTGTTTCGATACTGATGTGTGCGATAGTGGGCCGATTAATGGGGAGACAAACGAGGGGCTTGATTGTGCCGTATCTGGGTTTGATTGTGCTTGTGATCATGATTGCGGCGTTGGTCGACATCATCGGAAGCGACGACGCCGGAGTGCGGGGACTGCCGCGGTGGGGGTGGTTGCTGCTGGTGATCGTGCTGCCCATGGTCGGCTCGATCGTGTGGTTCTTCGCGGGCAGGCCCGTTGGGACGTCGCACGGACGATTGAGCGGTTCGGGCCGGGCCACCGCCTTGGGGTATCCCGAATACGACGAGCCCGGCCGCTTCGAACCGCAAGACCCGAAGGCCGACGAGGAGTTTCTCCGGCAAGTTCGGGAACGCGCGCAACAGCAACGGCGGCAGGCTGAAATCGACCGCCGGCGCAGGGAGAGTGGCGAGTGAGTCCGCACTGATGACGGCAGAATGTCTCTGCACCAGCCTGTTTCGGATCGCCGTATGAGTTGAGGTCGCTCCCGAGGGGTTTTCGTCAGACTGTGGCAGCACTGCCCTCGATGGCAGAGACAACGAGGTTGCTCTTGGGCAATTCGGTGCCGGCCACTACTGCGTCGGTCCACCCGGCGGTGGTGCCGACTGCGGCAAAGTTGGAGTGCAACAGCACCATGAGGGTGTTGTGCAGGTTCTCGGCCGACACCTTGCCCACCTCGTTTGCCAGGTTGATCGCGCCGCTGGCATCGGACAGGATCTCCGCGGCAAAGCCCAGGCCTTCTGCCTCCACTGCTGATGCCAGGTCGCAGTTGTTTGTCATGAACCCGACCAGGGTGATGGTATCGATGTTGTTGTCCCGCAACCATGTTGCGAGGTCTGTGCCCGCGAAAACGCTGCCGTACTGCTTGTGGACCGCTTTTCGGGGACCGCTACCTGCCGCTTCGATGTCCGGATGAAGCGACCATCCGGGCGTCCCTTCGACAAAGACCGGGGCACCCTCGGGCATGTGGTGCGACACGATGACCACCGGGATCCCGTGTGCATCGGCGACCTCGATGGCGCCGACGATGTTCGCCAGCGACTCCTCGCGTGGCGGGTACTGGATCTGGAGCGGTCCGTCGAAGTACTCCTGCTGGACATCGACAACTACAAGGGCGCGGCGCGGTGCGGTCATGATGACTCCTGGATGGCGGTGCAATTCACGGATCGGAACCCGGTGAAAGGTGGACGCCTTAGATTGTTCCGTCGATTCAGCACCGCCTGCCAGTGGCATAGATGCATAATTTCGATGAGATCACGCCAACTTGGGAGTGCGCATGCGGATCGCGATCTACGCCTTCGACGGCATCACGATGTTCCATCTCGCAGCGCCGCTGATGGTCTTCGGTGAACTGGGGCGTCTCGGGTTGGCGTCGGATTGGGAAACGAGATTGTGGTCCGACCGGCCCGGGTCGGTGCGGACGGCCGAGGGCTATTCGGTTGGCGACGTGGCGGATCCGAGCGCGGTCGGGTGGGCCGACGTCGTGATCATTCCGTCATGGCCGCTTCCGCTCAAACCGCTCACGGCCACCTTCCGAAGCGAGCTTGTGGGTGCACACGAGCGCGGGGCGCTGATTGCCGGCTTGTGCCTCGGAGCGTTTGCGGTCGCCGATGCCGGTGTACTCGAGGGTCGTTCGGCGGTGACGCACTGGGAGATGATGCCGGAGATGGCGCAGCGCAGTCCCGGTAGTCAGATCGACGCCTCGGTGCTCTACATCGATCATGGCGACGTGATGACGTCTGCGGGCACCGCGTCGTCGATCGATGCCTGCCTGCACCTCGTACGCAGGTATCTCGGATCGGCGGTGGCGACGCGGGTCGCCCGCAGTCTGGTTGTCGCACCGCACCGCGACGGCGGGCAGGCGCAGTACATCGAGCGCCCCCTCGCCCGGCCCGCCGAGGACACGGCAATATCGGTGGTGCAGGAGTGGGCGCTGGGACGGCTCGACGAGACCCTATCGGTCGACCGGCTCGCAGAGCAGGCCCGGATGAGCAGGCGGAGTTTCGTGCGGCAGTTCCATCAGGCGACCGGAACCACTCCGGCGCGCTGGGTGCTCGAGCAACGGCTCAATGAGGCCCGCGTGCTCCTCGAGACAACCGATTGGGGCATCGACGAGATCGCATCGGCGTGTGGATTCGGTAGCGGTGTCACTTTTCGGCAGAACTTCGGATCCGCTTACAACACAACACCAACGGCCTACCGTCGGCAGTTCGCGACTATCGGCCGGTGATCCCCACAAAGCGACTCAGATTTTCCATCATCCGATTGCCCCGGGTGGGTCTGGAGTCTTTCCGATATTGACGGCCTCTGGCTGCAATACTTGGCAGTGACCCAGGTGCAGCGAGGTGCAGAAATGACGATTGCTTCGGTTTCCCAAGACTCACAGGTTGGCCGCGACTCCCGGACGCGTGTTTCCCGGCGCGAGCTGGGGCAGTGGGACCCCGCCAAGCGGGGGCATGATGCGCTGGCAACGATATTGGCGCAGAGCGACATTCGCGCCCCCGATCTGCTGCCGATCCGGCATGGGCGGATGAGTCACTCGCCATGGACCTACTATCGGGGCGCTGCTGCGGTGATGGCTGCCGATCTCGCGTCCACACCGCACACCGGGATCATGGTTCAGATGTGCGGCGACGCCCACATCCTCAACTACGGGATGTGGATCTCGCCCGAACGGCATCTGGTCTTCGACCTCCGCGATTTCGACGAGACCCTGCCGGGACCGTTCGAATGGGATCTCAAGCGCTACCTCGCCAGTGTGATCGTGTTGGCACGGGACAACGGGTTGACGGAATCGGCTGGGCAAGAGGCGGTTCGACACGCCTATCGCAGTTATCGCAAGAACATCAAGCACTACTCCGAGATGCCGCAGATCGATGTCTGGTATGACCGGATCGAGGTCGAGCAACTACTCCAGTATGCGAAAAAGGAGAACGAGGAGGCCCTCGACGAATTGATCGAGAGCCGGGCGCGCAAGCGCACCAGTCGGGGTGCGTCGAAGAAGCTCCTCACGACGGTCGAAGGCCGGCGAAGGATCACCGAAGACCCGCCGTACCGCACCCACCGCTTCGGCGATGCTGCCGAGCAGATTCTGCGGAGCGTGCTCGCCGAATATCACAAGTCGGTCCCGGACCATCTCGAAAGCCTCCTCGCCCGATATGACGCCGTCGACGCGGTGCGGCAGGTGGTCGGTGTCGGCAGCGTGGGGATGCGGGTGTTCTTGACCCTCCTCGAAGAGCAGCGCACCGGGGACCCGTTGTTCCTCCAGATCAAACAAGCCGGACCATCGGTCTACGAACAGTTCCTCGGCAAGAGCAAGTACGACAATCACGGTGCCCGAGTTGTGCAGGGGCAACACCTGATTCAAAGTGCAACCGACATGTTCGTGGGATGGACGTCGTTTCAGTATCCCGAGCTGAACTTGGATCTCGACTTCTACGTCCGGCAGTACCGGGACGGGAAGGTGATACCGAAAGGCGAGGGTGTTGCCCCGGTCCTGCCACGATTTGCCGCTGCCTGCGGACATGTTCTGGCGCGTGCGCATGCGCGGAGCGGGGATGCGGCAGCGATCGCGAACTACCTGGGTCACAGCCACAAGGCCGAAGATGCGCTTGTCGCCTTCGCCAGCGCCTACGCCGACCAGAATGCCGCCGATCATGCCCAGTTGGCCCGGGCGGTCGAGAACGGCGACATTCCGTCGGAGAAGGGCTGGCCGGACGTCCCATGAAGGGTGCGGCGGCGTCAGCGCGTGACTTCGCCCAGTTTGCCGGTGGCGACATCGAAGACGAAGCCGCGCAACGACGTCGTCTTGGTGATGAACGGCGAGTTCTCGATCCGGGTGAGTGACTGCTTGACGTCCTCGTCCAGGTCGGGGAAGGACTCGGCCGACCACGGCGGCTTGACGCCGATCTCGTCCTGGATGCCGCGTTTGAACTCGTCGTCGGTGAACGTCAGCATTCCGCAGTCGGTGTGGTGGATCAGGATGATCTCGGTGGTCCCGAGCAGTCGCTGGCTGATGGCCAGGGATCGGATCTCGTCATCGGTGACCACGCCGCCTGCGTTGCGGATGACATGGGCTTCGCCTGCGCCGAGTCCGAGGATGCGGTAGACGTCGAGCCGGGCATCCATGCAGGCGAGCACCGCGACGTGACGACTCGGCGGCAACGGTAGTGGTCCAGAAAAGGTCTCCGCGTATGCGCGGTTGTTCTCCAGGTATTCGTCGGTAACAGTCATGCACTCATGCTGATCCCCGCGTGCGCCGGGCACAAGGTTGCCCTCACCGTGATCGCAATTCGTTTCGTGGCGCTGACCTGCATGAACCCGGTTTCAGGAGAGTTTCAGAGGGAGCCGCGGAGGTTGAGCAGGACGATGTTGGCAGCACAGAGTCCACCGCTACCGAACCAGACCTGATCTTCGACGATCCGCGAGCGACCCCAGGCGGGCGCGCCCATGTCGAGCCAGCGATCGGTCTCCAGAACCGGCGTGCCGTAGTCCTGGCCTTCGGGGCCGTCGAAGCCGATGTAGATGATGTCGCCGTCGGCGATCTCGAAGTTCTTGTCATCGAGCACTGTCGGTTCGGGTTCACGCTGACCCGGGGGACGTTGTGCGCCGACGTCGGTCAAGACCCGCGCGGCAAACGTGTCGGTGCCCATGACGATGGTGGAATCTGCGGTGAACTGCACCAGGGACACCTGGGTGAATCGAGCTCCGTTGCGTTTCCCGATGGTCGCGGCGGTGTCGAGATATCCCTGTAGCCGTTCGTCTCCGGCCTCGGTCCGTCCGACCGCGGCCGAGACCGCGACAAACCGTTGCTTCCAGTCCGCTCTCGGATCGACTGTTGCGTCCGGGACATCGCCGAGTGCGGCGGTGAGAGGGGAGTTCCCGACCGTCAGCACCAGATCGGGGTCGGTGGAGGCAGCCTTGGCGGTATCGGGGTCTGCGACGTCGCCGATGGTGGGCAGCGAATGCACCGCATCGCCCATATAGGTCGGCAGCGTGCCGTCGGTAGTTGTCGTCGCGACCACACGCTCCTGGAGCCCGAGCGCGCACAACGCGTCGAGCAGGCTCGGGTCGGCCACCAGGATCCGCAGCGGATCAGGTGCGCCGGGGTCGAGCGGGGCAGTCGGCTGACACGTCGTGTCGGCATCCCGATCTGGGTCGACCAGATCGACCGCGGCAACGCGGGAGGTGGTCCTTTCGACCGAACCCTCGCCACCGGGCACCGTCGAGTCGATACAACCGGTCACGCCGACACTGACCAACGCTGCCAATGCCAACACCGCCATGCCGCGCCGAGGGCGGATCACATCGCTCACTGCCACTCTTTCGATGTTGTCTGGAGGTGGTCGAATTCCCGACCAAACTAGCACTGACCCCTTTGGCAAAGGTTGCCCTCGGTACGCCGGATCGAGAGCACCGCATCGAAATACGACAGTTCGTAGGAGCCCGCGCAGCTGCTTCGCAAGGGAGGGTTTACCATCTTCACAGCGCACATTCATCGCCGTGCCCTCATGTCGTGAGCGGAAGATTTTTCGCCGCGACGGACCGGAGTGGCCACGCAGGTAGGAGGATCAGTGACCGCGGTAGACCAGCCCACCAAGCAGGTGGTTCCGGTGAGGCCTTACCCCGAGCGCACGGGGCCAAAGGGGTCGTTCATCTACAAGATGCTGACGACAACTGATCACAAGATGCTCGGCATCATGTACTTGGTTGTGTGTTTCGCATTCTTCCTCATCGGTGGCCTGATGGCCCTGCTGATGCGAAGCGAGCTCGCCGCTCCCGGCCTGCAGTTCTTGTCGACAGAGCAGTTCAACCAGTTGTTCACGATGCACGGCACCGTGATGCTTCTGATGTATGCGACCCCGATCGTGATCGGCTTCGCCAATGTCGTTCTTCCGCTGCAGATCGGTGCTCCGGACGTTGCGTTCCCGCGACTGAATGCGTTCAGCTTCTGGCTGTTCCTGTTCGGCTCCACCGTTGCGCTACTCGGCTTCATCACCCCCGGTGGTGCAGCTGACTTCGGTTGGACGGCTTACACGCCGCTGACCGACGCAGTGCATTCGCCCGGCGCAGGCGCCGACCTGTGGATTCTCGGACTCGGTGTGTCCGGTCTTGGCACCATCCTCGGCGCGGTCAACATGATCACCACCGTGGTCTGCCTCCGCGCACCCGGTATGACCATGTTCCGCATGCCGATCTTCACCTGGAACATCCTGGTGACCAGCGTCCTGATCCTGCTCGCGTTCCCGCTGCTGACCGCAGCTCTGATGGGTCTGGAAGTCGACCGTCAGTTCGGTGCGAACCTGTATGACCCGGCCAATGGTGGTGTGATCCTCTGGCAGCACCTGTTCTGGTTCTTCGGGCACCCCGAGGTGTACATCATCGCGCTGCCGTTCTTCGGCATCGTCTCGGAGATCTTCCCGGTCTTCAGCCGCAAACCGATCTTCGGTTACAGCGGTCTGGTCTATGCCACGCTCTCGATCGCGGCACTGTCTGTCGCGGTCTGGGCGCACCACATGTACGCCACGGGTGCGGTGTTGCTGCCGTTCTTCTCGTTCATGACGTTCCTCATCGCGGTGCCGACCGGTGTGAAGTTCTTCAACTGGATAGGCACGATGTGGAAGGGGCATTTGACCTTCGAGACGCCGATGCTGTTCTCGGTCGGCTTCATCATCACGTTCTTGTTCGGTGGTCTGACCGGTGTGCTGCTCGCCAGCCCGCCGCTCGACTTCCACCTCTCGGACAGCTACTTCGTGGTCGCACACTTCCACTACGTGCTCTTCGGCACCATCGTGTTTGCCACTTACGCCGGCATCTACTTCTGGTTCCCGAAGATGACCGGACGCATGCTCGACGAGCGTTTGGGCAAGATCCACTTCTGGTTGACCATGATCGGCTTCCACATGACCTTCCTCGTCCAGCACTGGCTGGGCAACGAGGGCATGCCTCGCCGCTACGCGGACTATCTGAGTACCGACGGATTCACCATGCTCAACGTGGTCTCGACGATCGGTGCCTTCATCCTCGGAGCCTCGACCCTGCCGTTCCTGTGGAACGTCTTCCGTAGCTACCGCTACGGCGAGGTTGTCACCGTCGATGATCCGTGGGGCTTTGGCAACTCGCTCGAATGGGCCACCAGCTGCCCGCCGCCGCGGCACAACTTCACCGAGCTTCCCCGGATTCGTTCGGAGCGGCCTGCGTTCGAGCTGCACTACCCGCACATGATCGATCGCATGCGCGACGAGGCTCATGTCGGACCCGGCCACGGGAAGAGCAGCGACCACGCAGAGAAGGCGCGTCGCGAACCGCTGACTGTCGGCAGCCACGAGGCGTCTTCGGATCCGGATCCGAGTTGACCTCAGGTCTCTAACAGGCTGACCCCAGGTCTTTGACAAACTGAAACCGGTCATCTCCTACAGTTCGTAGGAGATGGCCGGTTTCTGTTGTCGTTTGGGTTTACGATCAGATCCAAGAATCGTGCCGAGCTCGTGAGTCGCGGTCACTGATCGAGAATGGGTCAGATCGCGTCCGACCTGTGCAGGTAGGGGGAACCCCATGACTGCGGTAGACAAGCCCACGACCTTGGTTGTGCCGGTGCGGCCTTACCCCCAGCGCACCGGGCTCAAGGGGACGTTCCTCTACAAAATGCTCACGACCACCGATCACAAGTTGATCGGCATCATGTATCTGGTCGCCTGTTTTGCGTTCTTTCTCATCGGCGGTTTGATGGCGCTGTTGATGCGCGCCGAGCTCACTGTTCCCGGTCTGCAGTTCTTGTCGACCGAGCAATACAACCAGCTGTTCACCATGCATGGCACCGTGATGTTGCTGATGTACGCGACCCCGATCGTCATCGGTTTTGCCAATGTTGTGCTTCCGTTGCAGATCGGTGCTCCGGACGTTGCGTTCCCGCGACTGAATGCGTTCAGTTTCTGGCTGTTCCTGTTCGGCTCGACCGTTGCGCTGCTCGGCTTCATCACCCCTGGTGGTGCAGCAGACTTTGGGTGGACTGCCTACACGCCCTTGACTGATTCGATCCATTCGCCCGGACCGGGCGGCGACCTGTGGATCATGGGGCTGGGTGTGTCGGGGCTGGGCACCATTCTCGGTGCGGTCAACATGGTGACCACGGTGGCCTGCTTGCGTGCGCCGGGTATGACGATGTTCCGGATGCCGATCTTCACCTGGAACATTTTGGTGACCAGTGTCCTGATTTTGATGGCGTTTCCGCTGCTGACCGCAGCTCTGATGGGGCTGGAGGTCGACCGTCAGTTCGATGCTGTTTTGTATGACCCGGCCAATGGCGGGGTGATCTTGTGGCAGCACCTGTTCTGGTTCTTCGGGCACCCCGAGGTGTATATCGTGGCGCTGCCGTTTTTCGGCATCGTCTCGGAGATCTTCCCGGTCTTCAGCCGCAAACCGATCTTCGGTTACAGCGGTTTGGTCTTCGCCACGCTCTCGATCGCGGCGTTGTCGGTGGCGGTGTGGGCGCACCACATGTACGCCACCGGTGCGGTGCTGTTGCCGTTCTTCTCGTTCATGACATTCCTCATCGCAGTGCCAACCGGTGTGAAGTTCTTCAACTGGATCGGCACGATGTGGAAGGGTCATCTGACATTCGAGACACCGATGATGTTTGCGGTCGGCTTCATCATCACGTTCTTGTTCGGTGGTCTGACCGGTGTGATCCTGGCGAGCCCACCGCTCGACTTCCACGTCTCGGACAGCTACTTCGTGGTCGCGCATTTCCACTACGTGCTCTTCGGAACCATCGTGTTCGCCACCTATGCCGGCATCTACTTCTGGTTCCCGAAGATGACCGGACGGTTACTCGACGAGCGTTTGGGCAAGATCCACTTCTGGTTGACATTCATCGGTTTTCATATGACGTTCCTGGTGCAGCACTGGCTCGGCGGTGAGGGCATGCCGCGCCGTTACGCGGACTATCTGAGTACCGACGGATTCACCATGCTCAACGTGGTCTCGACGATCGGTGCGTTCATCCTCGGTGTCTCGACGCTGCCGTTCCTGTGGAATGTGTTCCGAAGTTACCGTTACGGCGAGGTTGTCACGGTCGATGATCCGTGGGGCTTTGGCAACTCGCTCGAATGGGCCACCAGCTGCCCGCCGCCGCGGCACAACTTCACCGAGCTTCCCCGGATTCGTTCGGAGCGGCCTGCGTTCGAGCTGCACTACCCGCACATGATCGATCGCATGCGCGACGAGGCACATGTCGGCCTTGGCCACGGGAAGACCAGCGACCACGCAGAGAAAGCGCGTCGCGATGCACTGACGGTCGGCACCCACGAGGCGTCTTCGGATCCGGATCCGAGCTGAGACCTCCTACGGTTCGTAGGAGATGGCCGGTTTCTGTCGTCGTTTGGGTTTACGATCAGATCCAAGAATCGTGCCGAGCTCGTGAGTCGCGGTCACTGATCAAGGATCGTTGGACGTCGCGGCCGACCTGCAGGTAGGGGGATCCCGTGACCGCGGTAGACAAGCCCACGACCTCGGTTGTGCCGGTGCGGCCTTACCCCCAGCGCACCGGGCTCAAAGGGACGTTCCTCTACAAAATGTTGACGACCACCGATCACAAGTTGATCGGCATCATGTATCTGGTCGCTTGTTTTGCGTTCTTTCTCATCGGCGGTTTGATGGCGCTGTTGATGCGCGCCGAGCTCACCGTTCCCGGTCTGCAGTTCTTGTCGACCGAGCAATACAACCAGCTGTTCACCATGCATGGCACCGTCATGTTGCTGATGTATGCGACCCCGATCGTCATCGGTTTTGCCAATGTTGTGCTTCCGCTGCAGATCGGTGCTCCCGACGTTGCGTTCCCGCGACTGAATGCGTTCAGCTTCTGGCTGTTCCTGTTCGGCTCGACCGTTGCGCTGCTCGGCTTCATCACCCCCGGCGGCGCGGCCGACTTCGGTTGGACCGCCTACACGCCCTTGACTGATTCGATCCATTCGCCCGGACCGGGCGGCGACCTATGGATCATGGGGCTGGGTGTGTCGGGGCTGGGCACCATTCTCGGTGCGGTCAACATGGTGACCACGGTGGCCTGCTTGCGTGCGCCGGGTATGACGATGTTCCGGATGCCGATCTTCACCTGGAACATTTTGGTGACCAGTGTCCTGATTTTGATGGCGTTTCCGCTGCTGACCGCAGCTCTGATGGGGCTGGAGGTCGACCGTCAGTTCGATGCTGTTTTGTACGACCCGGCCAATGGTGGGGTGATCTTGTGGCAGCACCTGTTCTGGTTCTTCGGCCATCCCGAGGTGTATATCGTGGCGCTGCCGTTTTTCGGCATCGTCTCGGAGATCTTCCCGGTCTTCAGCCGCAAGCCGATCTTCGGCTACTCCACGCTCATCTACGCGACCCTTGCGATCGCGGCGCTGTCGGTGGCGGTGTGGGCGCACCACATGTACGCCACCGGTGCGGTGCTGTTGCCGTTCTTCTCGTTCATGACGTTTGTGATCGCGGTGCCGACCGGCGTGAAGTTCTTCAACTGGATCGGCACGATGTGGAAGGGTCATCTGACTTTTGAGACGCCGATGATGTTTGCGGTCGGCTTCATCGTCACGTTCTTGTTCGGTGGTCTGACCGGTGTGATCCTGGCGAGTCCACCGCTCGACTTCCAACTCACCGACAGCTACTTCGTGGTCGCGCATTTCCATTACGTGCTGTTCGGGACGATCGTGTTCGCCACCTACGCGGGCATCTACTTCTGGTTCCCGAAGATGACCGGACGGTTACTCGACGAGCGTTTGGGCAAGATCCACTTCTGGTTGACATTCATCGGTTTTCATATGACGTTCCTGGTGCAGCACTGGCTCGGCGGTGAGGGTATGCCGCGTCGTTACGCGGACTATCTGAGTACCGACGGATTCACCGAATTGAATGTGGTCTCGACGATCGGTGCGTTCATCCTCGGTGTCTCGACGTTGCCGTTCCTGTGGAATGTGTTCCGTAGTTACCGTTACGGCGAGGTTGTCACCGTCGATGACCCGTGGGGCTTCGGCAACTCGCTCGAATGGGCTACTACGTGTCCGCCGCCGCGGCACAACTTCACCGAGCTTCCGCGCATCAGGTCGGAGCGGCCTGCATTCGAATTGCACTACCCGCATATGGTTGGACGTATGCGCGACGAAGCCCATGTGGGTCACACCAGTGAGAAAGCCGAAGCGGCCAAGCACGGGCCGCTCGAGGTCGGTAGCCACGAATCCTCCACAGAATCCGATCAGAACTGACGTGACCAGCAACATCAACCCCGGTGCCAATGCGTCCGCGGGTACCGAAGGAACCACTGTCCTCATCACTGTCACCGGACACGACAAACCGGGCGTCAGCTCAGTGCTGTTCGGAGCATTGTCTAACCGGCAGGTCAGCATTCTCGATGTCGAACAGGTCGTGATCCGGGCGCGCCTGACGCTGGGTGTCCTGGTGAAATGCTTCGGCGACAGCGAAGAACTCCAAGAGGTCGTCGAGCAGGCGATGGATTCGGTGGGCATCGACGTCACCGTCGAGGTCGGCGCCGACAACGCAACCCGGCGGCTCTCGACCCATGCGGTGGTTGTTCTCGGAAGTCCGGTCAGTGCAAAGGGTTTCAGTGCACTCGCCGGGGAGTTGGCCCGCCAGGGCTGCAACATCGACTCGATCCGCGGCATCGCCGACTATCCGGTCACCGGACTCGAACTCCTGATCAGCGTCGACCGCGACAGTGTCGCCGCCGACGCCGCGCTCCGCAAGGGCCTGGCCGGTATCGCGAGTCAGTACGGCATCGACGTGGCCGTCGAACGCGGTGGCCTGGCCCGACGCGCAAAACGACTCATTGTTTTCGATGTCGACTCGACGTTGATCCAGGGCGAGGTCATCGAGATGCTCGCGGCCCGGGCCGGGCGTGAGGCCGAGGTCGCCGCCGTGACCGAGGCCGCGATGCGCGGTGAACTCGACTTCGCCGAGTCGCTGCATCAGCGCGTCGCAGCACTCGAGGGTCTGGATGTATCCGTCCTCGACGAGGTCGCGAACGAACTCGAGCTGACGCCGGGTGCCCGCACGACCATTCGCACATTGCACCGGATGGGCTACCACTGCGGTGTGGTCTCGGGTGGTTTCCGTCAGGTCATCGAACCGTTGGCGCACGAGCTCGAACTGGACTTCGTGAAGGCGAACACCCTCGACATCGCCGATGGCAAGTTGACCGGCAAGGTGATCGGCGAGATCGTCGACCGGGCCGGCAAGGCCACCGCGCTGCGGGCCTTCGCCGACAGCGTGGGTGTACCGATGGAGCAGACGATCGCCGTGGGTGACGGTGCCAACGACATCGACATGCTTACGGTTGCCGGATTGGGGATCGCGTTCAACGCCAAGCCGGCTCTGAAGGAAGTTGCCGACGCGGCGCTGTCGCATCCGTTCCTCGACGCGGTGCTTTTCATTCTCGGCGTCACGCGCGACGAGATCGAAGCAGCAGATGCCGTCGATGGTGTCATGCGTCGCGTGCCACTCAATTGACCATGGAACCCGAAGTGCCGGAGGATCCGGACGCCGTCGAGCGCCCGGACACGTTCGGGCAGCGCTACCAACGCCTGGTCGGATACGTTGGCGGACACAGCGATCCGGACGATCCCGGACAGGTGTTGGCGATGCAGATGGTGTTGCACATCCCGAAGTCGGAGCCGGTTGACCGGATCGACCTGCTCACCGCCGCCGCATCCGCGGTGGCGCTGCTATGTCTCGATGAGCGCAGCGGGCCGGGTGGTCCGTGGGCGGCGGCGATGGACAACTGGTGCGATGCCCGGATCCGGAAGATCGCCCGCCGTGCCCGCGGCGCGCATTGGGAAGCGGCTCAGGATGTTCAGGGGGTCACCGCCACGTACGGGTCGGCGCAGGCCAGAGCGATCGTGCCGGGCCCGGTGGGTCAGACCGATCGCCGGATCGCGCGACTACAGATCGGTGGTACCGAGGTCGACGATCGCGGTGAAAACCCGCCATCCGATGTCGACGCTGATGCCGGCCGTCCGGCCCTGTGGGTCAACCCGACCCTGGAGATGTCGGTGGGCAAGCTGGCGGCACAGGTCGGTCATGCGTCGATGCTGGCGGTCAAACTGATGGATCTCGGTCAAGCAGCGCAATGGTTTTCTGACGGGTGCCCGGTTCGCGTCCGGATGTCGTCGAAATCGCGGTGGGAACAGTTGCTGTCGGCCGATGCCGGCGGAACGGCAGTCGCGGTCCGCGATGCCGGATTCACCGAGATCGCACCGGGTTCGGTGACCGTGATCGCCGCGCTATGAGGTCTGCGACGGCCGCCGCGGGTGACTAGGCTCGAATCCATGACCGAATTTCCGGACTGGGCTGTGAACCTCGATCTGTCGCCACACCCGGAAGGTGGGTTCTACCGCCAGACCTGGATCAGTGATCTGACCATCCCGAAATCGGTGCTACCGCAGGGATATCCTGCCGGCCGGTCGGGCGCCACTGCGATCCTCTTCCTGCTCATGCCCGGACAACAATCGGCGTGGCATACCGTGCGCGGGTCCGAGATCTGGCTGCATCACCGGGGTGCTCCGGTGGCGTTGGGCCTGGGAGGTCTTGGCGCCGCGCCGGCGGATGAACACACGGTGTACGTCGGATCGGACGTGCTTGCCGGTCACCATCCCCAATATGTGGTGATACCCGGTCAATGGCAGCGCGCTTCGCCGCACGGCGATGAGGCGTCGTTGGTGAGTTGTATTGTGGTGCCCGGCTTCGATTTTGCCGATTTCTCGATGGTCGAACCCGATTTCGGGCAGAACTGATTTTCGTTTCGTTTCCCGACACTCCAACCTGGGCGCCGTGTGAGGCAATGCCGTGCGGCACGATAGGGGGGTGCGTGAAACGGATCCAGACCTGCTGATCGACTTTGAAGATGTGGTGCTGCGACGTGAGGGAAACAACCTCGTCGGGCCCATCACCTGGAAGGTGGAACTCGACGAACGGTGGGTGATCCTGGGACCCAACGGCGCGGGCAAGACCTCGCTGATGCGGATGGCTTCCGCCGAGACCCATCCGAGCAGCGGTAGTGCGTTTCTGCTCGGGGAGCCGGTCGGGCGCACCGAGGTGCGGGAGCTGACCGCGCGGATCGGCGTGACGTCGGCGATGCTCGCCGATCGCATCCCCTCCGATGAGGTGGTCAGTGATCTGGTGGTCTCGGCCGGTTACGCGGTCCTGGGGCGTTGGAAAGAGGTCTACGACCAG
Source organism: Williamsia sp. Y721 (assembly GCF_059683565.1). Classification (NCBI taxonomy): domain Bacteria; kingdom Bacillati; phylum Actinomycetota; class Actinomycetes; order Mycobacteriales; family Nocardiaceae; genus Williamsia; species Williamsia sp. Y721. Next base: position 1,135,231 of record NZ_JCASNH010000001.1, read on the forward strand.
GTCGATCGCGATCAGGCGCTGGAGATGCTCGAGTCGATGGGCGCCGAGCATCTGGCGAACCGGAAGTTCGGCACGCTGTCCGAAGGCGAGCGCAAGCGAGTGCTGGTGGCGCGGGCGCTGATGATCAATCCCGAACTGCTCCTGCTCGATGAACCGGCGGCCGGACTCGACCTCGGTGGTCGTGAAGAACTGGTGGCGCGCCTGGAGGTGCTGGCCGCCGATCCCGATGCTCCCGCGACCGTTCTCGTGACACATCACGTAGAAGAGATCCCCAACGGGTTCACACACGCGATGCTGCTGAAGGAGGGCGTGGTGGTGGCGCAGGGACTCATGGAAGACGTCGTGACGTCGGCGAACCTGTCGGCGGCCTTCAGCCAGTCGATCGTCCTGACCAGGTCGGGCGGCCGTTACTTCGCCAGGCGATCGCGCCGCGCGGGCGGGCATCGGCGGCGTGCAGAATGAGTAGGTTCACCTTCGCGGAGGATCCGGAATCGGTCCCGATCCGCGGTGCCGCGACCGTGGTGCTGATTCGCGAGAATCAGCAACCCGAGACCCCGATCGACGTATTTCTGATGCGCCGGGTCAAAGCCATGGACTTCGCAGGCGGCGTGACCGTCTTTCCCGGCGGCGGCGTTGACTCTCGCGATGCCGAGGCCGACCTCGCCTGGGTCGGTCCGGATGAGCACTGGTGGGCAGATCAGTTCCACACCGATCCGGCGACCGCACAAGAGTTGGTGTGCGCGGTGGTCCGCGAGCTGTTCGAAGAATGCGGTGTATTGCTGGCCGCCGACGTCGATGGGACATTTCCCGACACCTCGGCGCTGAGCGCGGACCGTGCGGCGCTGGTCGACAAGTCGCTGTCGTTCGCCCAGTTCCTCCGCGACCACAAGTTGCTGTTGCGGGCCGATCTGCTGCGTCCGATGGCGCACTGGATCACCCCGCTCGGGGAGCGCAGGCGCTACGACACCCGCTTCTTCCTTGCGGTACTCCCGCAGGGCCAGCACGCCGACGGTGAGACCACCGAGGCCTCCGAGAGTGGCTGGAGCACACCGGCGGCCGCCCTCGCGGACTGGGAGGCGGGCAACACGCTGCTCCTGCCGCCGACCTGGGCGCAACTGCGTGACCTGACCGAATGCGGCAGCGTCGACGAAGCACTCAGCCGTGAGCGGACCATCGAGGCCATCGAGCCCACCCTCGTCTCGACCGGCGAACACGTCCGGATCGTGTTCGACGAAGAAGATGTCTACGGCGTCGAGCGCACGTTCCTGAAGTGACCTGACCCGTCGAGTGGGCCGAAACCGACGCGATCGTCGGTCATTCGGGATCGGGTGTGGGTTCGGCGCCGTCACGCTCGTCACGGTCGGCCCACTCGAGCAGCGTGTCCAGGCGATAGGCCTTGTCGTCGATCTCGGCATGTAGATCGCCGAGGTCGGCATAGCGGGCCGGGACGGTGGCGATCGTGAACGCCGCAGGCTCGACGTCGTCGATCTCGTCCCAGGTGATCGGTGTCGAGACCGTGCCTTCGGGGTTGCCGCGTACCGAATAGGCGCTGGCGATGGTGTGGTCGCGGGTGTTCTGGTTGTAGTCGACGAAAACGGTTGTCGGGTCGCGGTCTTTGCGCCACCACGTGGTGGTGACCTCGGAAGGTGCGCGGCGTTCGACCTCACGGGCAAACGCGTGCGCCGCCCGCCGGACATCGGCGAAACCCCATTCGGGTTCGATGCGGACGTAGATGTGCAATCCGGAACCGCCCGAGGTCTTGGGGAACCCGCGCATGCCGAGGTCATCGAGCACCTCATGGGCGACGTGTGCGCTGCGGCGGACCCGGTCGAATGAACAGTCCGGCATCGGATCGAGGTCGATCCGCCACTCATCGGGCTTCTCGGTGTCGAAGCGGCGGGAGTTCCACGGATGGAATTCGACGGTCGACATCTGCACGGCCCAGATCACGCTGCCCAGTTCGGTCACACAGACTTCGTCGGCGGTCCTGCCGTATCGGGGGAAGTAGATGTTGACGGTTTCGAGCCAGTCCGGAGCGCCGGCGGGGATCCGCTTCTGATGAACTTTCTGGCCGGCCACCCCCTTGGGATACCGGTGCAACATGCAGGGTCGATCCCGCAATGCGCGCACGATGCCGTCGCCGACCGAAAGGTAATAGTGGACGAGGTCGAGCTTGGTTTCACCGCGCGCCGGGAAGTACACGCGCTGAGGACTCGAGACGCGGACGAGGCGCTCACCGACCTGGACCTCAACCGGCTCGCCGTGCGAGCTTGTTGCCATTACCCGACAGTAGGGTATCGGCGGTGGACCCGGTAGCCTGCCAGGCATGCCTGAGTTCGTATCGTTGCAGACCTCTGAGGACTTTCCCGGGGTCGGAACCATCCTTCTGAATCGCCCGCCGATGAACGCGCTGAGCCGTCAGGTCCAGACCGAACTGGCGCAGGCCGCCCGCGAGGCGACCCTGCGCGATGACATCAAATCCGTGGTTGTCTACGGCGGACCCAAGGTCCTTGCGGCCGGTGCCGACATCAAAGAGATGAACGACATGGATTACGCCGAGATGCGCAAGGTGGCCGGTCGGCTGCAGAGCGATATCGGTTCGATCTCGACCATCCCGAAGCCTACAGTCGCGGCCATCACCGGCTACGCGCTCGGCGGCGGACTCGAAGTGGTGCTCGGCGCAGACCGCCGGATCGCCGGCGACAACGCGAAGCTCGGCGTACCCGAGGTCCTGCTCGGCCTGATCCCCGGTGGCGGTGGCACACAGCGTCTCGCGCGTCTGATCGGACCGGCCAAGGCCAAGGACCTCGTCTTCACCGGACGCTTCGTCGGTGCCGCCGAAGCCCTCGAGATCGGTCTGGTCGATGAGGTCGTCGCACCCGATGAGGTGTACAACGCCGCCCTCAAGTGGGCCTCGCAGTTCAGCGGTGCGGCCAGTGTTGCGATCGCGGCCGCCAAGGCTGCCATCGACGAAGGCCTGGACACCGACCTGACCACCGGCCTGAAGATCGAAGAGCACGTCTTTGCGGCGCTGTTCGCCACCGAGGACCGCAAGATCGGTATGGCCTCGTTCATCGAGAACGGTCCAGGCAAAGCCAAGTTCGTCGGCAAATAAGCACCTCGGTAAATAAGCACATCGATGCGAAAGTGGTTGTAGAGCGTATGACTTCGTCTCCCAACGATCCCGCACCCAATCCGCACGCAACCGCGGACGAGGTGCAGGCAGCACTGCACGACAGCAAGCTCGCCCAGGTGCTCTATCACGACTGGGAAGCCGAGTCGTATGACGACAAATGGTCGATCAGCTACGACGAGCGCTGCATCGACTATGCGCGTGGCCGTTTCGACGCGGTGGCCGGCGACGAGCCGTTGCCGTACGAGCACGCCCTCGAATTGGGTTGTGGCACCGGCTTCTTCCTGCTGAACCTGATGCAGGGCGGCATCGCCAAGAAGGGGTCGGTCACCGACCTGTCTCCGGGCATGGTCAAGGTGGCGTTGCGTAACGCCGAGCACCTGGGTCTGGACGTCGACGGCCGCGTGGCGGACGCCGAGACGATCCCGTACGACGACAACACGTTTGATCTGGTGGTCGGGCACGCTGTGCTGCACCACATTCCGGACGTCGAGAAGTCGCTGCGCGAGGTCATCCGGGTGCTCAAGCCGGGCGGCCGGTTCATCTTCGCCGGCGAACCGTCGACCATCGGTGACTTCTACGCACGCTGGTTGTCCCGGGCCACCTGGGCTGCCACCACCACCGTCACCAAGTTCGGTCCGCTGCAGAGCTGGCGCCGACCGCAGGCGGAGCTCGATGAGTCGTCCCGGGCCGCAGCGCTCGAAGCGGTTGTCGACATCCACACGTTCGATCCGAGTGACCTCGAGAAGATGTCGCGCTCGGCAGGTGCGGTGAATGTGAAGACCGCAACCGAAGAGTTCGCGGCAGCGATGCTCGGATGGCCGGTCCGCACCTTCGAGGCAGCGGTTCCGCCCGGAAAGCTCGGTTGGGGCTGGGCGCGTTTCGCCTTCGGCGGCTGGAAGAACCTCACCTGGCTGGACGAGAACGTCCTCCGCAAGGTCGTCCCCCCGAAGTTCTTCTACAACGTCATCATCACCGGCACCAAGCCCGAGTAAAAACCGGAAGTGGTGGGTTCTGGCGAGTAAATGCGCAGGTCGCGCTCACCAGAACCCACCAACTTCGGTCAGCAGGTGGTCAGGATCTGGGTCATCGCTTCCTTTTCGGCAGCGGTGACCCAGATGTCGTAACGGGCCTTCACATCGATCTGGCGGGCCACGTAGGTGCACCGGTAGGCCTTGCTCGGCGGTAGCCAGGTGGCGGCGTCACCGGCGCCCTTGCGTGAATTGGTGGGTCCGTCGGTGGCCTGAAGGTTCATCGGATCGTTGGCGAGATCGGTGCGCTGCTCGGGAGTCAGTTGCTGCGCACCTTTCTGCCAGGCATCTGACAATGCGACAACATGATCGATCTGCACTGCGGTAGAGGTCTTTTCGCCGCGGACGAAGTCGATGGTCTTGCCCGTGTACGGATCGACGAGCACTCCGGTCAGGATCACACACTCCCGGGTGCCTGGCCTGGCGGTGACCTCGGCGAGGTCGCGGCGCAGGATGTCATTGCGGGTGTCACATCCGTTGTGACCGAATTCCACATTCACGTCGTCGGTCCAGGATTGTCCGAACTCGTCACGGGCGTAACCGGTTTTGGGTGCGCGGCCCTTGACCGCCAGCATCTCCAATTGGGTACGGGCAGCGTCGAAATCACTTGATACCGGTGCGGCAGCTTCTATTGGGTTGGTGAGCTGCGGTGTGGCCGATGGCGGGGCCGAAACGAGGGTGTCGCCGGATATTTCCGTACAGGCGACTCCTCCGATCACGGCCGCGATCACAACTGCCAGGATTCCCGCGCCCCGAGATTTACTACTCACGATCTCCTCGAATTCGACATCGTTACAGTTATACCCGTGGGCTACGACTTCTCGATCGACGACGTTGCATATCTGCGTTCCGATGCCGGACGCAGCGCCCTGGCGTTTGCTGATTCGCTTGTGCTGCAACCCGACACGATGCTCGGTGACATCGAGAAACTTGCACGGAGGTTCTCGCCACACCAGGCCGCGCTGGTCGAGACGGTCACGTTGCGGCGCAAGGCGATTGGCAAACTTCGTGATCCCGAGCGACTGCTGCTGACCGCGGATGCGTTGCAGCAGGCGACGGCCTATCCGGTGGCCGATCACCGGGCGATCGAACTGGCAGCCCGCTATCCGGGGGCCAGGGTTCACGACGTCACCTGTTCCATCGGCGCGGATCTCGCCGCACTGGCTCGGCAAGACGGCCTCGGCGATGTGATCGGCAGCGACCTCGACGAGGTGCGATTGGCGATGGCCGAGAACAACGTCCCCGCAGCGACACTGCGCCGGGCAGATGCGTTGGTGCCCAGCAGTGATGCCGACGTGTTCATCGCCGACCCGGCCCGGCGTAGCGGTGGCCGTCGCAGCTTCCGGATCGAGGACACCGAACCACCGCTGCTCGACGTCCTCGACGTCTATGCCGGCAAGCCACTGGTGGTGAAGTCGGCACCCGGCCTGGACTACGACCTGTTGCGGGAGCGCCATGGATTCACCGGTGAGGTGCAGGTGGTTTCGCTCGACGGGGGAGTCCGTGAGGCCTGCCTGTGGACCGAGCCGACACCTGGGGTGACGCGCCGTGCCACGGTGATCCGGACCGGTACAGGTACGACATTCGAGATCACCGACGCCGCCGACGACAGTGCCGGTGTTGATGAGGCAGGCACCTGGATCATGGATCCCGACGGCGCAGTGATCCGTGCGGGTCTGGTCCGGCACTACGCCAAAGCCCACGACCTGTGGCAGCTCGACCCCCAGATCGCATACCTCAGTGGCGACGAACTACCGGTCGGGGAGCGGGGCTGGCGGGTGCTGGAACAGCTTTCCTACTCCGAGAAACAGCTCAAACGCCGACTGGCCGAACTCGACTGCGGCGCACTGGAGATCCTGGTGCGCGGCATCGACGTCGACCCCGATGCCCTGCGGAAGCGGCTGAAGCTCAAGGGTTCACGATCGCTGGCAGTGGTGATCACCCGCATCGGCCGTCGCGGGGTCATGTTCATCTGTGAGGCCGGGGTTCGCCGCACGTAGTCGGCGCAGCGGTGTCAGTTCTTGGGAGAGTCGAAAAAGAAGACCTCGCCGAGATGGGTGGCCACGGCCACCTGGCCCGACGCGGATACGGCAACACCGGTGGTGAAACCGACAGCGCGCGGAAGCTCGAGGGTGCGTTTAGTGGTGCCATCACCGGAGTCCAGCTCGGTCAGGGTGAGGTTGTCTTCGCCGGGTTCTCGAACCACGGTCCACGCGGTGCCCGAGTTGGTCAGCGTTGCCAGGCTGACCGATTGCAGATCGGTGCGCTCCCACACCGGAACGGCTTTATCGCCTTCGTCGCGGAACGCCCGGACCGGGGAATTGAGCGGTCCGGTCGGGATGAACAGTCCGTCCGGGGCCACCGTCATCGTGGCGAAGCCGAAGTTGCCGACGAAGTAGTCCCATTTCGGCTCACCGGTCTGCGCGTCCAGCGCGTAGATGCTGCCGAGGCGGTTGAACACGTACAGCGTGGAGCGGTCGATCGAGAGGGTCGGTGGCCCGATCACGCCACCGGGGATCTCTGCGCTCCAGGCTTCGCGGATGGAGCGGCTGCCGTCCTGCTCGCCGTAGTCGAATGCGCGGACGCCAGAGGCGATCTCGCCTCTCGGCCAGAAGTTGAGGTAGAAGCGATCGCGGTTGTCGTCGACCGCAGGTGGTGCCTGAACGGGGCACGCCGGCCCGCCCGTGATGCAGTCTCCGAGACCCTCGAGTGGTTTGGTGGGGTCGACGCCGGGCACCAATGCGATCCCGGGGGCCTGCAATTTGCCGGTCTGGGAGTCGAACAGCAGGACCTGTCCGAGGTGACTGACCATCAGTACCGAACCGGGGTTTGCGAACTTGGCCGACAACGGGACCCCGACGACACCGAACTGCCACCTGGTGTCGCCGCTACCGGTGAGACCGAAGAACGTCCCGGCCCGCCCGATGTAGATGTTCTCGTATTGGTCGACGAGCATCGAGTTCAGATCGACACCGTCTCCGAGATATTTGCAGAAGTTCTTGCGACCGGCACGCTGGTCGAACTGGAAGGTGTTGCACCCGCCGTCGGTGGTGGCGGTGACGTTGACATTGGAACGCCCCGAGATCGTCAGGGGAGCACTGATCTGGCCACCGACCGGCCGCGACCACGACAGCGTCAGGTCGCTCCGGATCTCGGGGTAGGCGAAGTTGGAGTTCTGCGCGTTGCCGCCGTAGCTCGACCAGCCCGCGCTGGCCACGGACCGGACATCGTCCACACCGTCCGAACAGGAGCTCAGGAGTACGGCGAGAATCGGCACCAACACCGCGCCCGCCCGCGCACTCACCCGGCGCCCGGACCGTTTGGTGGTCGAGCTCGGCCGCGTCTCCATCATCCTCATCGTGATTCTTGCGTCCCTTCGCCTTGATCGGGCCTGAGCCTATCGCGCGGGACCCACGACCTCGGGTATCGGCGTCCCCCGTTAGTCTTCGTAGCCATGACGAGCATGTGGAATGCGCCACTGCGTCGCCGGTGGCGTGCAGGTCTGCGACGGGATGACGGGCAGGCCCGCTTCCTGACCCGGGATTCGCTGCGCTGGGTGGTGCAGAACAGGGCCTATACCCCCTGGTACCTGGTCCGGTACTTCCGGTTGCTTCGGTTCAAGATGGCCAATCCGCACATCATCCTGCGGGGCATGGTGTTCCTCGGCAAGAACGTCGAGATCCATTCGACCCCTGAGCTCGCCCGCATGGAGATCGGTCGCTGGGTTCATATCGGCGACGGCAATTCCATCCGCTGTCACGAGGGTTCGTTGCGGATCGGCGACAAGGTCGTCTTCGGTCAGAACAACGTCGTGAACGCCTACCTCGACATCGAGATCGGCGCCTCCACGCTGGTTGCCGACTGGGTGTACATCTGCGACTTCGACCACAAGATGGACGACATCACCGTGGCGATCAAGGATCAGGGCATCGTGAAGGGCCCCGTGCGGGTCGGCCCGGACACCTGGATCGCGACCAAGGTTTCCGTGCTGCGCAACACGATCGTCGGACGCGGGTGCGTCCTGGGAGCCCATGCGGTGGTGAAGGGCACGATCCCGGACTTCTCCATCGCCGTCGGATCACCGGCCCGCGTGGTCAAGAACCGCAAGGATGACTGGGCATCGAACGCGCAGGAGCGTGCCGAACTCGAGCGTGCCCTGGCCGATATCGAACGTAAGAAGGCTGCCGCGCAGGCATCACGGAAGCACTAGCCGGACACGGGGCCTGCGCTCGTTGTTGTCAGTCGGCGGGAAGCGCGGCGACCACCGGCACCGCCGGGTCACGTTCGGGCAGTGGACGTTCGACGATGTCGGGCCGGCCCAGTGGGCGCCGGATGCGGCGCTTCGCAGCGAGATAGACCCCGGCGGTACGTTCGGCGACCTGGTTCCAGGCAAAACCGTCGGCCACCCGGGCGCGGGCGGCGATGGCACGTTGCTGAGCGGCATCTGGATCGCCGAGGACCCCGCGGATCGCAGCCGTCAGACCCGCCACGTCGGCGGGTGCGAAACTCATCCCGGTGACACCGTCGGTGACCGCCTCACCGAGCCCACCGGCGGTGGACGTCACCAGAGGGATGCCGGTGGCGGCCGCCTCGAGGGCGATCAGTCCGAACGGTTCGTATCGGCTGGGTAGGACGATCGCGTCACAGTCGTGCATCAGCGTGGTCAGGCCGATCCGGTCGACACTGCCGACCCACCTGATGGCCCGTGACACACGATGTTTGCGCGCGACCTCCTGCAGCCAGTCGAGCTGCGTGCCGTCGCCGGCGACGGTCAGTGTGGTGCCGGGAAACGACCGGCGGATGCGGGCCAGTGCGGCAATCGCGTCCTGCAAACCCTTTTCGTACTCGAGGCGGCCGGCGTAGAGCAGCCTCGGCGGCCCACCGTGGGCGACGCGCTGAGCAAAAGGCCAGGCCTGTACGTCGATGCCGTTGTTGATGGTGTGGATCTCGGCGAGTTCTGGGCCGAACAGCCGGTTCACCTCGTCGTGCATGGATTGCGAGCAGGCGATCAGCGCGTCGGATTCGGCGGCGAGCCACCATTCGACCGAGTGGACCTGCCGGTTCACCCGACCGCTGACCCAACCACTGTGGCGGCCGGCCTCGGTGGCGTGGATGGTGCTGACCAGCGGGACATCGAAGTGCTCGGCCAGCGCGATCGCCGGGTGGGCGACCAGCCAGTCGTGGGCGTGGACCACGTCGGGAATCCACGGGCCTTCGGCAGCAAGGTTTTTCGAGTCACCCAACTTGAGCCCGGCGCGCAGGAGTGAATGCCCCATCGCGAGAGTCCAGGCCATCATGTCTTCGCCGAAGACGAAGTGCGGCGGATCCTCGGCCGCGGCGATCACGCGAACACCCTCGCTTTCGGCATCGGTGCCGGGATTGGTCAATCCGTCGCTGCCGCCGGGTTGCCGCGACAGCACCACCACATCGTGCCCGGCGCGGGCGAGTTCGACTGCGAGATGGTGCACGTGCCTGCCCAGGCCCCCGACCACCACGGGTGGGTACTCCCACGACACGATCAGAACCTTCATGCTGCCCCCGCCATCCGAATCTCGTGCAATCTCATGGTGTTTCCCGCCCCGCAAAATTCAATCGACGTGCATCGAGTCCGGCAAACAGGTTGTCGGCCCGGTTCCATTGCGACGACAGTTGTGCCGCAACCGATTCCCGCCCTCGGTCGGCGGCATCGCAGATCTCCCGTGTCGCGTGGGCATGGGTGTAGAGACGATTACGGGCGTAGTCGGCCGCGGTCTGTTTGGACACCATGAACGGCCAGTCCGATGACAGCGTCATCAGTGTCTCGCGCAGGATCTGATCGCTGACGTGATCCCGCATGGGCTGCTGATCGCGGCGCTTCTGGACGGTGGCCAGCGCCGCCGACACCACTTCGGCGTTGATCCGCACCAGATCCTCGACGACCGGACCGTTCCAGACCCGCCAGTCCTTTCCGGAACCCCAGGATGACTCGCTCAGCTCCACGGGCGCCCCGACATAGCCCTCATCGCGTGCGGTTTTCAGTGTGCCCACGGTGATCCCGGCCTCGGGCAGGGCGCGCAGGACGGCTTCGAGCCACTGCGGTCCCTCGTGCCACCAGTGACCGAACAGTTCGGTGTCGAACGCGGCGACCACATGCGCCGGACGGCCGATTCGTCGGCTCTCGCTGATCAATCGTTCGCGGACACAGGTGACGAAGTCGTCGACGTGGCGGCGTAGTGCGGCCTGTGCGCGGGCCGGTTCGTAGGGCTTCTTGTCCGGCCCCGCGACGGTTCGTCCGGTGACCCGCGCCGGTTTGAGGCCGAATTGATGGTCGTACGTATGGAAGTCGCGGTAGGCGCTGTTGCCCGGGTAGCCCGATTTCGGTGACCACACCCGATAGGACACCTGCAGGTCGCGGCCGAAGGCGACCACATTACTGTCGCCAACCGTGCGGCCAAGGCTGGTGTCGCCGTGCAGAGCCGGGCCGTCGACCATGAAGTGCCGGACACCGGCGGCCTGGTAGTCGGCCTCCATACCCGGCGCGTAGGCGCATTCCGGTGCCCAGATCCCCTCGGGGCGGGTGTTGAACCGTTGCTGCGCGTCGTACAGACCCTCGCGGAGCGAGAACTCACGCAGTCGGGGATCGAGGAGTGGCGCAAACGGGTGGGCCAGTGGTCCGCCGAGCAACTCGATGGTGCCGGAGTCGACAACGGAGCGGATCAGCGCGGAACCGCCATGGCGCCAATGTGTTTCGAAGTCGTCCAATGCAGCTGCGGCACTGCGGTATTCACGAGTACCGAGCTCGTTGATCGATGCGGTGGGACGTGCGGTGCTACCGGTGTCGGCGCGGGAGATCGCGGCCTCGGCGCCACGGAGCTGCCAATCGGCGAGCCACTCGTACATCGAGCTCAGGCAGTGAGGATCGTCGAGCTGGGCGGCCAGGACCGGCGTGATGCCCAGCGTCAGCTGGTCGGTGAAGCCATCGGCGGCGAGTCGTCGGAGCGCGGCGAACACCGGCTGGTACGACGTGGCCCACGATTGATAGAGCCATTCTTCGCCGACCGGCCAGCGACCGTGATTGGCCAGCCAGGGCAGATGGGAATGCAGCACCAGACTGAACATGCCCGGTGCCGGGCTCGCCTTGTCGGGCAAGGCGTTGTCCCTCAAGGCTTCACCGCGATGAACAGCAGGTCGAGGCTCGCATCGAGGTCGGTGTCGCTGATGTCGAAGTCGCAGGTCCCGACCCCGGCGACGTCATCGGTCAGCTCCTGCGGCCAGGGCTGCCCGGACAGGGCGCGTTCGATCTGGGCGTCGATGAACGAACCACCCCACTTGCTGTCGAGGGTGCGCATGCCGGCGCCGTGGAACACCCCGAGTGTTTCGGTGACCGTGAAACCGGCGTCTTCGAGGAGCTCGCGCAGTTCGGCGGGATTCAGTTCGCGCGTATGAAAAGGATTGAGGGGGGTGTCGCGACCGGGGGAGAAGGTGATCCGGTTGGGGGTCGAGATCAGCAGTTCGCCCCCACGGCGTAGGACGCGCAGACATTCGGCAACGAATGCGGGCTGATCCCAGAGGTGTTCGATCACTTGGAAATTCACGACCGTGTCCACCGATTCGGCGGCGATGGGCAGGTCGATCAGGTTGGCCTGATGGATGGTGAGCTGCGGATAGCGGGCGCGGGTGTGCTGCACCGCGGACAGGTCGTAGTCGACACAGGTGACACCGCCGGCCACGGTCGAGATCAGATCGGCGCCATAGCCCTCGCCGGATCCGGCTTCGAGCACGTCTTTACCGCTGCAACGTTGCAGTATGTATTCATAGGCCACCTCGTGACGGCGGAACCAGTAGTTTTCCTCGGCGATGCCGGGAACCGTTCGTTCGCCGGTGAGGGCAAGCGCGGGCGGCACCGATTCACCCGTGTCGGGCTGGGTGACGGTGTCCTGCGATCCACGCGTGCGGTTGGCCATTTAGGGGAGCCTAGTGGTCGCGGAGTCGGACCTGAAGGGCGACTTGGAACCAGAGTTCAGATCTTCGTCGCCGAGCGTTCACGACCGTAGGAATGTGACGGAGGTCATTGTGACAGAATCGGGTGGTCGACCTCCTCTTTGTGCGCGCTAAGGTGGTACAGAACAAGGCGTACTTACCGACGGGTAAGTTGTCCAGAACCCTACGCAGGAGGTCGACGTAGACCCATGACAAATATTGTCGTTCTGATCAAGCAGGTCCCTGACACGTACTCCGAGCGGAAGCTCAGCGACGGTGACTACACCCTCGATCGCGAAGCTGCCGACGCTGTGCTCGACGAGATCAACGAGAAGGCCGTCGAAGAGGCCCTGCAGATCAAAGAAGCCAACGGTGGCGAGGTGACCGTGCTGGCCGTGGGCCCCGCCCGGACCACCGATGCGATCCGTAAGGCGCTGTCGATGGGTGCTGACAAGGCTATCCACGTCCAAGATGACGCAATGCACGGCAGCGACGCCATCCAGACCGCGTGGGTTCTCGCCCGTGCGCTGGGTACCGTTGAAGGTGTCGAGCTGGTCATCGCAGGTAACGAGGCCACCGACGGCCGCGTCGGCGCCGTGCCCGCGATCATCGCCGAGTACCTCGAACTGCCGCACCTGACCCACCTGCGCAAGCTGACCGTCGACGGCGAGAAGCTGACCGGTGAGCGTGAGACCGACGAGGGTATCTTCCACCTCGAATCGGCTCTGCCCGCGATCGTCAGCGTCGGCGAGAAGATCAACGAACCCCGCTTCCCGTCCTTCAAGGGCATCATGGCAGCAAAGAAAAAAGAGGTTCAGATCCTTTCGCTCGCGGACATCGGCGTCGAACCCGAAGAGGTCGGTCTGGCCAACGCCGGATCGACGGTCACCGCCTCAACCCCGAAGCCTGCGAAGACCGCAGGCGAAAAGGTCGTCGATGAGGGTGACGGCGGCACGAAGGTCGCCGAGTTCCTGGTCGGCCAGAAGATCATCTGATCTTCTCCGCCACACACCACCACATCGACCACCATCCAAGGAGTAAAAGCCATGGCTGAAGTACTTGTCCTCGCTGAGCTGGACGCCGAAGGGGCCCTGAAGAAGGTCACCTCTGAGCTCATCACCGCTGCCCGCGCCCTGGGCAGCCCGTCGGTGGTTGTCGCCGGCAAGCCCGGAACCGCCGACGCCATCATCGACGGCTTGAAAGAAGCCGGCGCTGAAAAGGTCTACGTCGCAGAGTCCGACGCAGTCGACGGCTACCTCGTCACCCCCAAGGTCGACATCCTCGGCACCCTCGTCGAGCAGGCCGCTCCGGCAGGCGTGATCGTGGCTGCCACGGTCGACGGCAAGGAAATCGCGGGCCGTCTCGCTGCCCGTCTCGGTTCGGGTGTCCTCGCCGACGTCATCGACGTGAAAGAGGGCGGCATCGGCGTCCACTCGATCTTCGGTGGCGCGTACACCGTCGAGGCTCAGGCCGGCGGCGATGTCCCCGTGTTCTCGATCCGCCCCGGTGGCGTCGAGGCCGCTCCCGCGCCCGGTGCCGGTGAGCGTGTCGACATCGAGGTTCCCGAGGTTCCCGAGAACGCCGTCAAGATCACCAAGATCGAGCCGAACATCGGTGGCGATCGCCCCGAGCTGACCGAGGCCACCATCGTGGTCTCCGGTGGCCGCGGCGTCGGCAGTGCCGAGAAGTTCTCCGTCGTCGAAGAACTCGCCGATTCGCTGGGTGCCGCTGTCGGCGCTTCGCGTGCGGCCGTCGACTCCGGTTACTACCCGGGACAGTTCCAGGTCGGTCAGACCGGCAAGACCGTGTCGCCCCAGCTCTACGTGGCACTCGGCATTTCCGGTGCCATCCAGCACCGGGCCGGTATGCAGACCTCGAAGACGATCGTCGCTGTCAACAAGGACGAAGAGGCACCCATCTTCGAGATCGCCGACTTCGGCATCGTCGGCGACCTGTTCAACGTCGCCCCGCAGCTGACCGAGGCGGTCAAGGCGCGCAAGTGAGCGCCTAGCGCCTCCGCGCTTCGCAGGCAATCGAACGACCCTTCACCCGAATCGGGTGGAGGGTCGTTTGCTGTTCATCCACCCTGCCTGTTCACCCAATTGGCACCGACACCTAACGTCTGCGCAGTCGCCCGGTACGGCGCGGTCGATACACCTATGCCCATGAGGACATATGCCGCACAGCGCGACACCGCACTCGTCTCCGGCCCTACCTACAGCCTGTATCTGAGCAACGACCTCTCCGACATCGACACCATCGCCCGGCTGCGTTACCGCGTCTTCGCCGGCGAGCCGGGCTTCACCGCGCCGGCATCGGCCTCCGCGGATCAACGCGACACCGATCGCTTCGACGAACATTGCGATCATCTGGTGGTCCGACACAATCTGAGCGGAGACGTGGTCGGCAGCTACCGCCTGCTGCCGCCGCCGGGCGCGATTGCCGCGGGCGGACCATATCTCGCAACCGAATTCGACATCACCGAACTCGACGGCATCGCACCACAAACGATCGAGATGGGACGAGCATGCGTCGACGCCGCACACCGATCCGGCGCGGTGCTGGCACTGATGTGGTCGGGCATCTTGGCCTACCTCGAGCGCAGCGGATACCGCTACCTCATGGGTGCCACCTCGGTACCCATCTCCGGCGATCCGTCGTGTGACCGTCCCGGCGCACAGGTCCGCGGGATCCGCGATCACGTGCGTAACCGGCACGCCGGACCGTGGCAGGCCTTTCCGCACCGCCGCGTCGAAATCGACGGAGTGCATCTCGATGACATCGACCCGTCACCGAGGCTGCGGATGCCGCCTCTGCTCACCGGCTACCTCCGAATGGGCGCGTGGATCTGCGGGGAGCCCGCACACGACCCGGACTTCGGTGTCGCCGATTTCGTAACGGTCCTCGACGGCCGGCTCGCCAACCGCAGATATCTGGACCGCCTACGCCAGGCGACGTCCGGAGCGGGGCGATGACCACCGCGAGTACAGCCATCGTGGCCGCGCCCCCAGAGGCTGCGTCCAGTGTCTCCGATCTCGCCGTCTCCGATCCCGCTGTGACCGGATCGCCGCGGCACGGCTGGTTCCCGGTCAGTGGCTGCGACAACAGCTGCATCCGCCCGGGCGAGCACCGGGCCGGACGGATTCGGCAGGCCCGGCGGATCGTGGCGTTGCCACTGACCATCGCCGCGGTTCTGGTGGTCGGTGTGATCGTGGCCTTCCTGCCCAGAGCGCTACGCACCCCGTACCTGCGGTTTGCCGCCCGCCGGTTGCTCGCCGCGCTCGGGCTGGCCTTGGACATCGACAATCCGGCCGACGAGGCGGCGGGAAGGATTTCCGGTGGCGGCCTCATCGTGGCCAACCACGTTTCGTTCCTCGACATCCTGGCGCTGGCCGCGGTCAGCCCGGCACATTTTGTAGCCAAGTCCGAGGTGACCGGGTGGCCGGTGATCGGATGGCTGACCCGGGGTATCGGTGTCATCGCGCTGAGGCGTGAATCCCTGCGGGAATTGCCGACAGTGGTCGACGAGGTGCGGGCCGAACTCGTGGCCGGTGACAGCGTCGGGGTGTTCCCCGAGGGAACCACCTGGTGTGGTCGCGGCGGTGGCCGCTTCCGGCCGGCGTTCTTCCAGGCCGCGATCGATGCGCAGGTGCCGGTACGTCCGATGGTGGTGAGTTTCCACACATCGGCAGGCCAGGTCAGCACCGCACCCTGCTACATCGGCGATGACACCATTGCCGACACCCTGCGTCGGGTGTTGCTCGCAAAAGGACTGACGGTGCGGGTCCGACTCTGTGAACTGCAGTTTTCCGGCTGTGATCGCCGTGAACTCGCGGCCCGCTGTGAGCGCATCGTGTTCGGGTTGCCGAATCTGAACGAGCGCGCCGACGGCGGCTCGGACGCTGGAAATAACAAGGGCGATGATGCGGTTATCCTTGGTTGGTTATGTTCTCCGCTGATCGCACGTCCATCTACCTCGACCACGCCGCGTCGACCATCATGGTCCCCGCCGCCGTCGTGGCGATGAATGAGCTCTTGGGGATCGCGGGCAATGCTTCGTCGCTGCACGGATCCGGTCGCCGGGCCCGTCGTCGCCTGGAGGAATCACGCGAATCGATCGCGGCCTCCCTGGGCGCACGGCCCTCCGAGGTGATCTTCACCGGTGGTGGCACCGAGAGCGACAACCTCGCCATCAAGGGCATCTTCTGGGCGCGCAACAAGAATCCGGAGACTCCGCGCAAGCGGATCATCGCTTCGTCGATCGAACATCACGCGATCCTCGATCCGGTGCTGTGGCTCGTTGATTCCGAGGGTGCCGACGTGACCTGGCTCCCGGTCGATGCCCAGGGACTCGTCGATCCTGCCGTCCTTCGCGCCGAGCTGTCGGCCCATGCCGAGCAGACCGCACTGGTCAGCGTGATGTGGGCCAACAACGAAATCGGTGCCATCGAACCCATTGCGGAGCTGGCCGAGATCTGTCGCGAGTTCGGGGTGCCGATGCACTCCGATGCGATCCAGGCCGCCGGGCATCTGCCCATCGACTTCGGTGCCAGCGGACTGTCGGCAATGAGTGTCACCGGACACAAGTTCGGTGGACCCTACGGCGTCGGTGCACTACTGCTCGGCCGCGACGTCGACTGTGTGCCGCTGCTGCACGGTGGCGGACACGAGCGCGACGTTCGCTCTGGCACCCCCGACGTACCGGCTGCGGTGGGTATGGCTGTGGCGCTGGACGTTTCGGTGCGAGAACTCGATGTCACGATGCCCGCGGTCGCGGCGCTGCGTGATCGACTGTTCGAGGTGCTCGCCGAATCGAGCTCCGGATGTGTCATCAACGGCCCGATCGGACCGCAGCGACTTCCCGGAAATGTACATGTTTCTTTCCCCGGCTGTGAAGGTGATTCGCTGTTGATGTTGCTCGACGCCAACGGTATTGAATGTTCGACCGGCTCGGCCTGCACGGCCGGTGTGGCGCGTGCGAGCCACGTGCTGACCGCGATGGGTGTGTCCACCGCCGATGCCCGTAGCTCCCTTCGCTTTTCGCTGGCACCGTCCACCACGGTCGACGAGATCGAGGCGGTCGGTGCGGTGATCGGTGAGGTCGTCGCCCGCGCACAGGCTGCCGGTATGGCCACCGCGATGGCGGGTGATCGCTGATGCGGGTACTCGCTGCCATGAGCGGTGGTGTCGACTCGGCAGTTGCCGCGGCCCGCGCCGTCGAGGCCGGACACGAGGTCGTCGGGGTGCACCTGGCGTTGTCGACCGCACCCGGCGCACTACGTACCGGTTCTCGCGGATGCTGTTCGCGTGAGGACGCCGACGATGCGCGCCGCGCTGCCGACGTGCTCGGGATCCCGTTCTACGTCTGGGACTTCGCCGATCGGTTCAAGGACGACGTCATCGACGAGTTCGTTGCCGCCTACGCTGCCGGGCAGACACCCAATCCCTGCTTGACCTGCAACGAGAAGATCAAGTTCTCCGCGTTGTCCGAGCGGGCGATCGCATTGGGATTCGACGCGGTGGCCACGGGCCACTACGCCCGGCTCGAGAACGGGCAACTGCGGCGAGCCGTCGACGACGACAAAGACCAGTCCTACGTGCTGGCGGTGCTGACCGCGGAGCAGCTTTCGCATGCGATGTTCCCGGTGGGCGACACCCCGAAGGATCAGATCCGCGCCGAGGCCGCCGCGAAAGACCTGTCCGTGGCCGACAAGCCGGACTCACACGACATCTGCTTCATCCCCACCGGAGATACCCGGGCCTTCCTCGGCGCCACCATCGGTGTGCGGCCGGGCAAGGTTGTCGACGCCGATTCGGGCGCCGAGCTCGCCGACCACGAGGGCGTCCACGGATTCACCATCGGTCAGCGCAAGGGCCTCGGGATCGAGGCCCCGGCAACCGACGGCAAGCCCCGGTACGTCACCGAGATCGACCCGGATTCGGGCACGGTGACGGTTGGTTCTTCTGAGCACCTCCAGGTGTGGAGTATCACCGCGGGCCGCGCGATCTGGACCTCCGGTGAGACGCCGACCGGGCCGTTCGAGGCGATGGTTCAGGTGCGGGCTCACGGTGGCCTGGCACCTGCGACGGTCGAGGCGATCGATGACGGTACCGACGGTGTCGAAGGTCCGGGAATCCGGATTCGACTGCAGGCCCCACTGACCGGTGTGGCCCGAGGGCAGGCAGCGGTTGTTTATCTACCGGATTCTGTCAACGGCGACCTGGTGGTCGGCAGTGGTCGCATCGTGGTGACCGGTTCGGTCCCCGGCGACCTGGTCAGCAGCTCCGGCGCGTGAGCATCCTGCCAGTCGGATCGGGCACAGGGGTCGGCTCGATGCCGGGCACCGATCCGCGGGTTGCCGCCGAGATCAGTGTCGGTGAAACAGAGTTCGCGTTCCTCCCGGAATTGCCCGCCCGCGGACTGGGCGCCGACATGGTCGGCCGGGCCGCGGTGCTCCTGGTTGACATGCCGATGGACGTCGCACCTTCGGGCTATCGACTCTCGGGACGCCCATCGGGTTTGAGTCGCCGGGCCCGGGACTTCCTGGCCGCCGATCTGGATGCCTTCGAAGAAGCCTGGGAGCGGGCAGGTTTGACCGGTACCGACCGCACCGTCAAAGTGCAGGCGTGCGGGCCGTTCACACTGGCCGCATCGGTGGAACTCGCCGGTGGTCACAAGATCCTCCGCGACGAGGGCGCGTGGTCCGATCTGGTCGAATCGATGGCCGAAGGCCTCCGGGTACACGCCAACGACGTCAGTAGGCGTACGGGCGCAAAGGTTGTCGTCCAGGTGGACGAACCGCTCATCGGCCGCGTGGTCGAGGGTTCGATCGAGCCGTTGACCCGGTTCAACATCATCAACCCGATCCCGGTGCAGACGGTCGCCGAGCACTACGACAACTTCATCACCGTGGTGAACCGCCCGGTGATCATGCACGACTGCTCGTCCGATGTGCAGTGGGATCTGCTGGCGCGGAGCCGCTTTGCCGCGATCAGCGTTGATCTTGCGCAGATCCGGACAGCAGACCTCGATGGGATCGGGCTGCTGCTCGACGAGGGCCGCGAGGTGGTGCTTGGCGCCGTACCGTCCACCGCGCCTGCCAAAGAACTCGCTGCCGAGCAGGTGGCCGCCAACTGCGCAGAGCTGATCGACCGAATCGGGTTGTCCCGCAAGGTGTTGGCCGAGCAGATCGTCATCAGTCCCGGATGTGGTCTGGCCGGGGCCGACGCGGAATGGGCGAAGACCGCGCTCGCGTTGTGCGGCAAGGCAGCTCAAGGCCTACACGCCGATCCCACATCTGTCTGACTCGTGCTCTGGAAACGTTCGGGAACATTTCACGTCCCGCACGGCTCTGATCTACATGAGCAATCACTACGCAAGGGTGTGTGAGCACCCCACGCGCAGCAACCGACGCAGGCGCAGATCAGGCAGTGCGCTTACGCGCCCACAACTGCCATCCGGCGGTCACGATCACGGCGCCGACCAGCGAGCCGATGATGCCGCTGATGTGGAATTGGATCCCGTGGCCCGTGACCAGGCTGATCAGCAGTCCGCCGACGAATGATCCGAGCAGGCCGGCGATGATCGCCAGGGTCCAGTCGATGCCACCGGAGGGCTTGCCGAGGATGAGCTGGGCTGCGGCGCCGATGAGCATGCCGAAGAGGATGATTCCGATGAGAAGCATGTGCGGAGTATATGCAGTGAGGTGACCCAGATCGCACATTGGACGTGATTTGGTCCTCGCGTCCGGGTCAACCGACGCCCGGGTATCAGCCCAGTTCGGCCGGTCGTTCTCCGTCGTCGAGGCGCGTGATGAGTTTCTTCGGCGCGATCATGCGGTAACTGGCGTCGAGCAATTCGGCCACCTCTGTCCAATCGGGCTTCTTCGACAGATCGAGACCAAGCCAACCGTAGGGCCCCACGTAGGCCGGATAGAAGAACCGGGGATCTTGTTCCAGGGCACTACGTTCGGATTCGTCGACCTTGAAGAGGATCGACGCGTCGAACCTCGGCCCGCCCTTGACGCCACCGCCGTACATGCCGAACATCTTTCCGCCACGAAATGTGGGCCTGCCGTGTGCGACGACCTCGGTGGCATCGGGAAACGCCAGGGCGACACTGCGCAACCGATTCAGGACCGGGTCATCGTCGGAGAACATGATCGGGTGCGACATGGTGACAAGGGTAGAACGAGCAGGTGGGGCGTTTCGACTATTCGGCCGTAGCCGGATTGGTCTGTCGGCACCCTCGACTATCTTCAACAGTGTGTCCGACAGTGCAGATATCGAAGAGCCGACGCCCGCGGAGCCCACCCCCTCGGATGTGCGCGAGCAGTGGGCGAGGCTGGCCGAAGAGGTGCGTGACCACCAGTTTCGCTACTACGTCAAAGACGCGCCGATCATCACCGACGGTGATTTCGATGCCCTTCTCCAGAAGCTGCAGCACCTGGAGGAGCAGTATCCCGAGCTGGCGGTGGCCGACTCGCCGACCAAGCTCGTCGGCGGTGGATTCGCAACCGAGTTCAAGGCGGTTGATCACCTCGAACGCATGATGTCGCTCGACAACGTCTTCGACGCCGAGGAGATGCGGGCCTGGGTCGGTCGCGTCGAGGCCGATGCCGGCGCCGGCCTGGAATACCTGTGCGAGCTGAAGATCGACGGCGTGGCGTTGAGCCTGGTCTATGAGAAGGGTGTGCTCGTTCGAGGCACCACCCGAGGCGACGGCCGCACAGGTGAAGATGTCACCCTCAACGCGAAAACCATCAACGACGTCCCGCATCGGCTGACCGAATCGGAGAAGTACCCGATTCCGGATCTGCTGGAGGTTCGCGGTGAGGTGTTCTTCCGGGTCAAAGACTTTCAAGCGCTCAATGCGTCGTTGGTCGAGGCCGGTAAGGCGCCGTTCGCCAACCCGCGCAACTCCGCGGCCGGTTCGCTGCGCCAGAAGAATCCACAGATCACCGCACGCCGTCGGCTGGGCATGATCTGCCACGGGCTCGGCCGGGTCGAGGGAGCCACATTCAAGACCCTCCACGACGCTTATCTGGCGCTGGGGGAGTGGGGCCTTCCGGTTTCTAAGCACACCACCAAACTTGTTGGCGCCGAATCGATCCTGGAGAGGATCGATTATTGGGGCGTGCATCGCCACGATGTCGAACACGAGATCGACGGCATCGTGGTGAAGGTCGACGACTTAGGATTGCAGCGTCGTCTCGGCTCCACCTCCCGCGCGCCGCGCTGGGCCATCGCATACAAGTACCCGCCTGAAGAGGTGACGACGAAGCTGCTCGACATCAAGGTGGGCGTCGGTAGAACGGGTCGAGTCACGCCGTATGCCTTCATGAAGCCGGTCACTGTCGCTGGTTCGACTGTGTCGCGGGCGACGCTGCACAATGCGTCGGAGGTGAAGCGCAAGGGCGTGTGGATCGGTGACACCGTCACCATCCGCAAGGCCGGTGACGTGATACCCGAGGTTCTCGGTCCGGTCGTCGATCTACGCGACGGCACAGAGCGTGAGTTCGTGATGCCCACGCACTGTCCCGAATGCGGAACGGAACTGAAATACGAGAAAGACGGCGACGCGGACATTCGCTGCCCCAACAGTGAGCTGTGTCCCGCGCAGTTACGTGAGCGTCTTTTTCATTTGGCTGGCCGGGGAGCGTTCGACATCGAGGCCCTCGGCTACGAGGCTGCCGGAGCGTTGCTGTCATCTGGCGTTCTGCGCAACGAGGCCGACCTGTTCTCGTTGACCGCCGATGATCTGGCGCGAGTTGAACTATTCAACAATAAAGACGGTGGATTGTCGGCCAACGGCGCCTGGTTGCTCACCAATCTCGAGAAGGCCAAGAAGGTGCCGCTGTGGCGGGTACTGGTAGGGCTGTCGATCAGGCATGTCGGGCCCAGCGCGGCGCGTGCGCTGGCCACGGAGTTCGGCTCGCTCGAAGCCATCGAGTCGGCTTCGGTTGAGCAACTCGCCGATGTCGAAGGTATGGGAAACACGTTGGCGCAGAGCGTCGTCGACTGGTTCGCCGTCGACTGGCATCGTGAGATCGTCGACAAGTGGCGGGCCGCAGGCGTCCAGATGGAGGACGAGCGCGACGAGTCGATCCCGCGCAACCTCGAGGGCCTGAGCATCGTGGTCACCGGTTCCCTGCAGGACTTCTCCCGCGACGGTGCCAAGGAAGCGATCCTGGTCCGCGGCGGCAAGGCGTCGGGGTCGGTGTCGAAGAAG
This sequence comes from Williamsia sp. Y721, assembly GCF_059683565.1. NCBI lineage: Bacteria > Bacillati > Actinomycetota > Actinomycetes > Mycobacteriales > Nocardiaceae > Williamsia > Williamsia sp. Y721. Next base: position 1,157,585 of record NZ_JCASNH010000001.1, read on the forward strand.
ACCGCGTTTGTGGTGATCGGTGACGCCCCGGGGACGAAAGCGGCCAAAGCAGAACAACTCGGTGTCCCCATCCTCGACGAGGACGGTTTCAAAAAACTCTTGGCTGAGGGACCGCCGGCAACAGACGACAGCGAAAACGCGGTCGATGCCGGTCCGAGCGAGGAGGAGCCAGCGGACCCGAAATAGCCACCCCGCAAGGTTCAAGTTCGGCGGCAGCTACTCCTGCCCGCGTGCATCGGTGCAGACGGTGACACGTGCGTCATGCTCACGAAGTTCACGCAAAACGTCCCTCGGTGCGCCGGGATCGGTGATCACCTGCTCGAAATCAGCCAGGGGCGCAGCCCAATGCAACGCGGTTCGGCCAAGTTTGCTGTGATCGGCGAGAGCAATCCGTCGGCCCGACGACGCGAGCATGGCCTGCTTGCACGCGACGACGTCCTGCTCTTGGTGGTACATCCCGCCGGCATCGATTCCGGAAAACGAGAAGAACCCGATATCGGCGCGGACCCGCCTCGCCGCAGCCTGGCAATCGACGCCGAGGAGCGAGGCGAGCCGACTGTTGTACTCGCCTCCGAGTACAACCAGGACCACGTCCGACCACTGCGACGCAGTGGTGATGATCGGGACGAAGTTGGTGATCAGGGTCAGCGGACGGGTCTCCTCGAGGAGTTCCAGTAAGTGGAGATTGGTCGTCGAATTATCCAGTAGCACTGACATTCCTGGCTCGACGTACTGCGCGGCCAACCGGGCAATCGACCGCTTCTCTTCCAGTGCATGGCTCATCCTGAACTCGACACTGCTCTCGAACACACTGGAAGGTTGCGCGGTGACGCCGCCGTGGAACTTCCGGACGACGCGCTTCCTCGCCAGCGCATCCAGATCTCGATGCATGGTCACCAGGCTCACACCGAACAGTTCCGCGAGTTCTTGTGCGGTGGACGTGTTGTGTGCGAACAGGTGATCGGCAATGGCTTGCTGGCGTCGTGCCGGCGGGGCCGCTCTGCTCGAGCTCACTGACGGTCTCCTCGATCTGGGCACAGGGGATGGATTGGGGATACGCCGGGCCGATCTCCATGACCGTAGCATTGTTCGACGTCCGTCCATGGATGCTCATCTACCCGATGACGACCGCAATGTGACTGCAGTACAGCCGCTTTCGTGTCGATGTGCGCGAAGGAGTCCGGTAGCCAGACGCCCGAAGTCCGTTAGCGTAACTAATGGTTAAATCTTCATGATTTGGTGAAAACTACCCATTTTCGTGCGACATACTGGGACTGCGGACCACGGTGTCCGCCTCTCGCTGGTCTGCTCAAGGCCCAATTCATCCCCTAAAAGAGGAGTGGCATCCGCAATGCGCGGTCTCGTTCGTTCACGTTCAAAAGTAGTGAAATATGCTGGGGCGCTTGCAGTTATCGCCATGATGTCGACCGCTGGATGTTCCAGTGCGGTGGGAGGCGGTGGCAGCGATGCAGCCGCAGGCACGGTGGTCCAGTACAACAGTCCGGACGAGTGGGCGAATTACAAGGACGTCCGAGCGGCATTCGCCGAGCAGACGGACATCACCGTTCCCGCCGATGTCAAGAACAGCGGGCAGACTCTCTCCGCACTGGCAGAGCAGAAGGACCATCCGCAGGCCGATGTGGCCTACTGGGGACCAACCTTCGGTGTCTCTGCTGATCAGCAGGGTCTCTTGGAACCCTATGTGCCGGCCGGGGCCGACGAGATCTCGAACGATTTGAAGGCCGCCGATGGTTCATGGAACGTCGCGCACTACGGCGTGGTGTCGTTCCTGGTCAACAAGAAGGCGCTCGGCGGGCTTCCCGTGCCGCAGAGTTGGGACGATCTGCTCAAGCCCGAGTACAAGGACATGGTGTTCTACGCCGATCCGGCAAAGGCGGCGATCGGGTACTACACGGCGGCGGCGGTCAATCTTGCTCGCGGCGGGTCGATGACCGACTGGTCCCCGGCCCTCGACTACTTCGCGAAGTTGAAGGCGAACGGTGGTCAGGCGCCTGTCAACACCACGCCCAGCAAGGCAGCTTCGGGTGAGTATCCGATCCTCGTCGACGCTGACTTCAACGGCTACGCACAGAAGTACAACCAGAATGCCGACATCGAGGTCGTCCTTCCCTCCGACGGAACCGTCAAGGTCGCCTACGCTTTGAGCCTGGTCAAGAACGGGCCGAATCCGGACGGCGCGAAGAAGTGGATCGACTTCCAGTTCTCGGATGAGGGGCAGAAGCTCTTCGCTGAGTTCTACGTGCATCCCGTTCGCGGTGAAATGCCTGCCGACATCGCGGCGAAGATCGCTCCGAGTGAGGCGTACGACGCGGCGCAGTCGCTTGACATGACCGAACTCGCTGCGGCACAGGCTGATTTCGTCGCCGATTACACCGCTGCAATCTCGGGCTGACCATGCTCATGACCGGCCCGAGCACCAAACGCACCGGCCGGCCGAGGCCGCGCGTCCCGCGCGGCCTCGGCGTGATGGTGTGTTCGATTCCCGCAGTCGCCTTCCTGGTGTTGTTCATGGTGGCTCCACTCACATCTTTCCTGGTCCGAAGCGTCACGGGATCCGGTGGGGGATTCACCTGGCAGTACTACACAGAGATCTTCACGGTGGCGAATTACCGTACCGCCCTGATCAATTCACTGTGGCTTGCGATCGCCTCCACCGTGGTCACCCTGATCGTCGCCCTTCCGGCCGCGCTTCATCTGGCCCGACTCACCAGTGGCCGGGCGGCGGGCTTCGACGCGATCCTGACCTTCCCGCTCTCGCTACCCGGGCTTGTGATCGGATTCTTCGTCATCGTGCTGTTCGGCCGCGCCGGGTTGGCGCAGGCCGCCGGGACCGCGTTGACCGGACAGCCGATGCTGGTCATCGCCTACTCGATGCCCGGTCTGCTGATTGCTTATCTCTACTTTCAGCTGCCTCGTACCCTGGGCATTCTCCGCGGTGCGGCCAGCGGCCTCGATGCAGATCTGAGTGCGGTCGCCCGCACCCTGGGTGCGTCCCCGGTGCGGATATTCGCAACGGTGGTCTTGCCTGCGTTGTGGCCTGCCATCCTGTCCGCGGCCGGGCTTGCGGTCGCAAGTTCGCTGGGCGCCTACGGAACCGTGGCCGCGCTCTCCGAGGGTTTCCGGGTCTTGCCGCTGGAAATCGCGGAGCAGGGAACAGCTCTGCAGAACACTGCGTTGGCCGGCGCGATGTCCATCACGCTGGCGGCAGTCGCCCTCGTCTTCACGCTCCTCAACACTGTGGGCGAGCGTCTCATCGCGAAATCGGAGCGTGCAAGATGAGTATGCGTACAACTCTGACGGCGCCGGTCGACCCCGTAGGTTCGACTACTCGATCCGATCGCCGATCACCCCGACCGGCTCCACGCCGAGCGCAGCGTTCCCGGCGCCGTTGGGTCACCGGCTCCGCCGCCTGGTTCTGCGTCGTCTTCTCGATCTTGCCGATCGTGGTAACCGTTCTCGTCGCATTCACCGACAATTGGAACAACGGTCCGCTCAGCGGGGGTCTCACCACCAAGTGGGTCGACGAGGCGCTGACGACATTCGTTCCGGCACTGTCGATCAGCCTGCAGGTGGCGCTCTACACGCTGGTGATCGGCATACCACTCGGGATTCCGCTGGCGCTGCTCTTTGCCCGCAGTCGGCTCCCCGGCATCGGGATCGTCAGATGGGTGACAAGTCTCCCGTTGGCCGTTCCCGGAATTGCGGTCGGGTTGGCCCTGAGCGCCATGTATCCCCAGATGCAGCGGTCGGGGTGGTTGCTGATCTGCGGTCACGTGGTCGTCACGATGCCTTTCCTGGTCGCCGCCCTCACCCCGGTCCTACGGGACCCAGACCTGCGTGAGCTCGAACAGACCGCGGCGACGCTGGGGGCAGGGGTGCTACGCCGACTGCGTACCGTGACGCTGCCGCACATCCGGCCGTCGTTGCTGGCGGCGGCGCTGATGGTGCTCACATTGAGTTTTGGTGAGTTCAACCTGACGTACTTCCTCGTCAATCCAGCACAGCAGACACTGCCGGTCGTGCTGTTCAGCTCCTTCGTCTACGGCCAAACCTCCGCTGGTGCGGCGTTGACGCTCTGGTACTGCGCTGCGGTGATTCCGATGGCGATCGCCCTTCACATTCTCGGCACACTGACGGTTAGGAGATCGAAATGACCTCAAGGACAGAAGGATCCGAAGCCTCGGTACCCGCCGTCGAGGCCACCGCGCTGGTCCGGCGCTATCCCAAATCGGATCGAGACGCAGTCAGCGGCGTGAGCTTCGATGTCTCCTCCGGAGAGGTACTGGCGTTGGTCGGACCCTCGGGCTGCGGCAAGTCCACCACTCTGCGAATGATTGCCGGACTGGAGCCACTGGACGGCGGTACGTTGTCGCTCGACGGTACCGATGCCACCGGAACCCGTCCGGAAGGCCGTCGAATCGGCTGGGTTCCACAGAGTTACGGATTGTTTCCGCACATGAGTGTGGCTGCCAACGTCGGCTATGGACTCAGCGCGCGGCGCGTCTCCAAGGACGAACGCGTCGCTGCCGTCGCCGAGGCCCTGAGGTTGGCCCGTGTCTCGGAGTTGGCCGAGCGGTCCCCGCGGCAGCTGTCCGGCGGTCAGCGCCAACGGGTTGCACTGGCGCGAGCCCTCGCCACCGATCCTCGAGTGCTACTTCTCGACGAACCCCTCGCCGCGCTGGACCCGCAACTTCGCGATGAATTGCGCCTCGAACTTGCCACGATCCTGCGTGCTTCGGGGCGCGCGACGATCCTGGTCACACACGATCAGCAAGAAGCGCTGGCCCTCGCTGATCGCATCGCAGTCATGCGCGATGGCCGAATGGAGCAGTGCGCCACGGCACGAGAACTCTGGCAGCAGCCGGCCAATGCATTCGTCGCGGCCTTCCTCGGGCGCGCCGCACTGGTGAGCGGCAGCGTCACGGCGAACCGGACAATAGCGGTCAACGGTGGTTGGGAGATCCCCGTCGACCAGATTGCCTCCAGCGGCCTGGTCGCCGGTCAGAACTGCGAACTCGTCCTCCGGACACGCAGTTTCGCTCATTGCACCGAGCCCGGGGCCGGCTTGCCGCTGCGCGTTGTCCAGAGTGAGTACCTCGGGGATCTCGTGCGGGTGCACGGCCGGATCGGTCTCTCCGACACTGCGCTGACAGTGGAGTTGCCGTCATCGATTGCTGTCACCGACTGGATCGGACTCGTGCCTGTTCCCGGATCGATCACAGTCAATTCTGTTGCTGACGAAAGGGTTTCATCATTACTGCCACACTAGAGGCGCAGGGCGGCCGGGAGACGCTGATCCTGTGGGACCTCGACCGTACGCTGCTTGACGTAGCGGGCGTCGACCGCGAGGTCTGGTTCGAACTGTGTTCCGAAATAGTGGGCCGGCCCATCGCCGACGCGAAGGTCATCGAGGGAAGCACCATCCGAGGGTTGCTGCGCTCGATACTGCAACAGTTCGACGTCCCCGAATCCGAGGCCGACCAACTGTTGCCGCGGGCGTTGGCCCGAGAGGTCGAACTCCTGCGGGAACGCCGTGCGTTGCTGGTGCAACGAGGCCGCGCATTGCCCGGCGCCAAGTCGGCGATCGAGGACTTTTCGCGCTACTCGCACATATATCAATCAGCACTCACCGGAAATCAGATCGAAGTGGCCGAAATCAAATTGGCGGCGTACGGACTGCTCGACGGACTCGACCTCCAGCAGGGAGCCTTTGGCAAGGACACGATGAAACGACCTGACTTGGTTCCCATTGCCATCGCCAACGCGGAACGTCGACTGGGTCGGCGCGTCGACCCTGCTGACGTGCTCTTGATCGGCGACACCGTACTCGACGTCGAGGCGGCTCGACGGAACGGTGCCCGGGTCGTGGCCGTGAGTACCGGAACCGCTGATGCGGAATCGTTGTCCGCCGCCGGAGCGGATCTGGTCGTCTCCAGCCTGGAGGATCTCTGCAACACCGTTCGCAACACACCGACACTGAATGGAATTCTGTAATGGCATACGACAATTGCTACGAATTGGTTCAGATCAGCGACACCCATCTGGTCGCTTCGGGCGAATTGCTCGAAGGGCTCGACACGCAGGCCCACCTCGAACTTGCCTGCGAAGCGATCCGCGCCGCTGACACCACGTTCGACGCGATCCTACTGACCGGCGATCTGGTGGATGGGGGCGGACGCGAAGCCTACCAACGACTCTCGTCCCTCATCGGTGATCTGAGTGCGGACTTGGGTGTACCCGCGATTTACCTGTCCGGCAATCATGATGATCCCACCCTGTTCGCCGAAGAGCTGGGAACGCCGGTTTCTGCTCAGGGAACACTCGACTTCACCACGCACGTCCGGGATCTGCGAGTGATCGGATTGGACAGCAACGTGCTGGGCGCCGGACACGGGGAGATCCGTCCCCACCAGTTCGAATGGCTGGCAGAAACGTTGAGCACCAAGGCTGCCGACGGTACGGTGCTGATCATCCATCACCCGCCGATGCCGGCCACTTCGCCGTATCTCGAGGACTACATCCTCGATCCCGACGATCGGGAACAGCTTGGCGATCTTGTTCGCGACTCGGATGTGCGAATGATCGTCTCCGGTCATTACCACCAGCCGGTCGGCGCCGTGCTCGCCGGAATCCCGCTCTGGGCAGGTGGCGCAGTGTCGTACACCGGTAGCGCCTTTGCTCCGAGCGGACTGCATCAGGGGCTACGCATGCCGATGATTTCGAAGATTCAACTGCATCCGGAGACCGCTTTCGGACTCGCTCATCCGTTGTTGACGGAGGCGCCGGTCTACACGATGTCGAGCGAGTAGGGGACAACCTCTCGCGCGCGTTCGGCAGTCAGGGCGGGCAGTCGACGGCGGTCAGGGCGGGCGTTCGATCATCAATCGATTCTGGGCGGACACCAGGCCCGCAACGTTCGATGTTGGCGAGGAAATCGCGGCTGGTGGTCACCCGTTTCGGGTGATGCGCGCGGCGCCACTGCTGCCGATGCTGGTAGTCGGGCGCGTTCTGGGCGTCAGGGCATACCAACCGATTCGGGGGTTTGGCGATCGATATCCGCGGCTCGGTGTGTGATCGGCGAGCGGCTGTCGTGTGGTGCCGGGGCGCGCAGTCATGAGCGACCATCAGGAGACCATCCATTCGGCGGTTCCGTTGGTGCTCGTTGGTTCGGTGTTCGTCTACTCGATCGTGTCGGCGCGACTGGATCGGGCGCGGGTGAGTGCGCCGATGGTGTTCGTGGCGATCGGGGTGCTGATCGGGGCCTCCGGTCTCGGGCTCGTGCGGGTGGATCCGGGCGGCCACTGGTTGCTGACGGTCGCCGAGTTGACCCTTGCCCTGCTGCTCTTCTCGGATGCATCGCACTTGCGGTTGCGTGACGTCGAGGGCGATTCGGGACCGCCGACCCGGTTGCTGCTGATCGGGTTGCCGCTCACTCTGCTCGCGGGCACCCTGCTCGCATTCTGGATGTTCCCCGATCGTGGATGGGTGGTGGCCGCCCTGATCGCCGCACTCCTCGCCCCGACCGACGCCGCGCTCGGTGCCGTGGTGGTCAGCGACACCCGGATCCCCGCCCGGATACGCCGGATGCTGAATGTCGAAAGTGGACTCAACGACGGCATGGCCACGCCGGTGGTGATGGTGCTGATCACGGTGGTCGCGTCGGAGGCCGAAAAGCTCGGTTCTCTCGATTGGGTCCTGGATGCCGCTTGGGCGATGTCGGTTGCCGTGGTGGTCGCGATTGTCGTCGGCGGTGGTGGCGGCTGGGTGCTGCGCTGGTGTCGCGGCCGCGGGTGGACATCGCCGTTGTCGGAGCAGGTAGCCGTCCTGATGATGGCGCTGCTGTGTTATCTCGCCGCGACCGAGATCGACGGCAACGGGTTTGTCGCGGCGTTCGTGGGCGGGATGCTCTTCGGATTCGCGACGCCGCCGTCGCTGCGCGTGCGGTCCGAGTTCACCGAGACGATGGGGTTGTTGGCGTCTTATGTGGTGTGGATGGCGTTCGGCGCCACCATGGTCGGGACGGCGCTCGAGCATGCCACCGTGCGGACCGTGGTGGTCGCGGTCGGTGCGTTGACGGTGGTTCGGATGGTTCCGGTGGCCATCGCGATGGCCCGCGGCCGGTGGGGATGGCAGACGATCCTGTTCGTCGGATGGTTTGGTCCGCGGGGCCTGGCGACGGTGATCTTCGTGATGATCGCGGCGCAGGAACTGGGGACGTCCGCGGTCTCCGATCACCTGATCGAGGTCGCCTCGCTGACGGTGGTGTTCTCGATCCTGGCGCACGGCCTCAGTGCGTTCCCGCTGGCGGGACGCTACGGGCGGTGGGCGGCGTCCCTGCCCGACGATGCTCCTGAGCGGGTGGCGGTGACCGCGGTGTCGACCCGGCGGGTGATGCTGCACATCGGACCGCGCGGCGCCGAACACGAGTCACCCCCCGATCGGTCGTGAAGTGCACCGGGTGGCTGCTCCGGATGACCGGCGCGGCCAAGCCGAAATAATTTGATACTGATCATGTCAATTGCTGAACACAAACACCCCACGAATGTTGCGATGGAGGCACGAAAAGACAACAAAGACATTCCAGGACGGTGAAGTGTATGAAATCGTTACAAAAAGGGTTCGTGGTTGTGGCCGCGACCGTGACGGCGCTGACCGGCGCGCTTCTGGTGCCTCCGGCCATCGCGCCGCCGGTTGTCCACGCGGAGCCGGAAGCCTCGCCCGACGCGTTTCTCGCGGGCGATCCGATCGGCCGTTACATCGTGGTTCTCGGTGCACGCATCGAGGCTCGAGGAACCCCGCCTCCGATACTCGTGCAGCGCCTGGACCGAGCTGCAGCGCTGTCATACGTGAATCCGTTCAACAGGATCATCGTCACCGGTGGAAACACTGGGGTGGTGCCGATATCCGAGGCCACCTTCATGCATCGTGAACTCGTCGAACGCGGCATTGCGCCCTGGCTGGTCATCGACGAACACACAGCCATGAGTACCAACGACAACGCGATCCGGGTGGTTGCGATGCTCAAGGGTCTCGGCGCCACCGGCGCCGTCATCGTCACCAACGACTTTCATATGTCCCGTGCCATGAAGCTGTTCCGCGCACAAGCGGCCGAACAGCGGGTGAACCTCACGTTTGTACCCGGATACGCCTGACGGGGGACACGCCCCGGCGCTCGCCGTCAGCTCTGCGAGAGCACGGTGGTGACGATTTTCGCCAGGTAGCCGATGCGGGCGATCTCGGACGGCCGGAAGTCCGGGCCACCTGGTCGTCCGAGCAACAGCGCCTTGCCGGGCGTACCGATCGGAGCGGCGGCCAGCCGGATGTCCATGTCGCGCCATGACTGGGGGACCCAGGGCGCTTCGGGATTGAGCTCGGCGGTCTCGGCGATGGGCAGCCAGCTGGCATCGGTCAGCTGGGTCTCGGGAGCACTCGAGCTGCCGAACAACTGGATTGCGCCGCCGCCACCGCCTGTGGTGATGATGGTCGCCCAGTCGACCCGGAGAACTCGGGGTGCGGAATCGACCAGCACCTGCAGACGATCGCGGCCTGCGCGGGCGATGTCGTTGACCAGTTCGAGTTCGCGATGGGTTTCGAGCAGACCGGTGTAGGGCCGGATCGAGTCGACGCGGACCCCGTCCACCTTCTCCGCCGCCGTGATCAACGTGTCGGGCAGTGCACCGCGGGGGACCTCGACCACGATGTCGTCGACCGCGTAGCCCTCACCGCGCTCGACGACGTCCAACGAGAGGATGTCGGCGCCGACGGAACCGAGTGACACGGCCAGTAGACCGAGTGAGCCGGGACGATCTTGCAGGTAGACGCGCAACAGGTAGGACACGCCGGTCATTGTCCCACCGGAGCTGGTCCGGCGCTGTTCAGGCGCCGCTCAGCGGAGATCCAGGACCGCGTGATACGAGGTGGTCAGCTCTGAGGGGGATTCCCGGCGAGCGGTTCGACGACGACTGCGGTGCCGTATGCGCAGACCTCGATGCCGGTGCCTGCGTACTCGGTGGTCTCGAATCGGAAGGCCACCACGGCATTGGCTCCCCGATTTTGAGCTTCGGTGGCCAGGCGTGACAGTGCCTCTTGCCTGCAGTCGTGCAGCAATTGGGTGATGCCCTTGAGTTCTCCGCCCACCATCGACTTGAACCCGGCGCCGATGTTCGATCCGAGGTGGCGTGAACGAACTGTCAGGCCGAAACACTCGCCGATCGTGTGGGCGACCCGGTAACCCGGGATGTCATTGGATGTGACGATGATCATGCGCAACCCTAACTGAATCGCGTTGTGGCGGGTGGCCTCAGAACGCAGGCGTGTGATCGTCGGTGGAGGGACCGGACGGCCATGCCTGCCGTCGGTCGGCGGCCGACTACTCTGGCCGAAGGGTTCGGCCCACAGTTCGTGAGCTGCCCACACCGACAAGAAAGGGTGCATCTGCGTGTCTGCCATCTCGCGTGATGAAGTAGCGCATCTGGCCCGGCTGTCCCGGCTGGCGCTGACCGACGACGAACTCGACCACTACGCTGGTCAGCTCGATTCGATCCTGTCGCACGTCGCGAACATCTCCGAGGTCGCCGCTGCTGACGTCCCCGGCACTGCACATCCCGCCGACCTGGCCAATGTGCTGCGTCCGGATGTTGTCGTGCCCGGGTTGACCCCCGATGAAGCCCTGTCCGGTGCGCCCGCAGTGGAGCAACAGCGGTTCGCCGTCCCCCAGATCCTCGGAGAAGAAGCGTGAGCGCCCCCACCAGAGAGTCCGGTGCCATCACCGGACAGTCCGCTGCCGACCTCGCCGCCAAGATTCACGCCGGTGAGCTGTCCGCGGTCGAGGTCACCCAGGCCCACCTCGATCGGATCGAGGCGGTCGACGGTGAGCTGAACGCCTTCCTCCACGTCGGTGCCGAGCAGGCGCTGGCGACCGCGGCAGAGGTCGACAAGGCCGTCGCCGCAGGTCAGGCCCCGGCCTCTCCGCTGGCCGGAGTTCCGCTGGCGCTCAAGGACGTGTTCACCACGACTGACGCCCCGACGACGTGCGGCTCGAAGATCCTCGAAGGCTGGGTTTCGCCGTACGACGCCACCGTCACCGCGAAGCTGCGCGCGGCAGGCATCCCGATTCTGGGCAAGACCAACATGGACGAGTTCGCGATGGGTTCGTCCACCGAGAACTCCGCTTACGGCGTGACGCGCAATCCGTGGGATACCACCAAGATTCCCGGTGGCTCGGGTGGCGGCAGTGCTGCTGCGCTGGCGTCGTTCCAGGCTCCGCTCGCCATCGGTACCGACACCGGTGGTTCGGTGCGGCAGCCGGCTTCGGTCACCGGCACCGTCGGCGTCAAGCCGACGTACGGCACGGTGTCGCGGTATGGGTTGGTCGCTTGCGCCTCCTCACTTGACCAGGGTGGGCCATGTGCCCGAACGGTTCTGGACACCGCTCTGCTGCATCAGGTGATCGCCGGCCACGACCCCCGCGATTCGACGTCGATCAACAAGCCCATCGCGGACATGGTTGCCGCTGCCAAAGCCGGTGCTGCCGAAGATCTTTCGGGTGTCCGGATCGGCGTCGTCACCGAGCTCCAGGGTGATGGCTACCAGGCGGGTGTGCTCGAATCGTTCAACGCAGCCGTGACAACTCTGAAAGAGCGCGGCGCCGAGATCGTCGAGGTCTCCTGCCCGCACTTCACCTACGCGCTGGGTGCGTACTACCTGATCCTGCCGTCGGAGGTGTCGAGCAACCTCGCCCGCTTCGACGCGATGCGATACGGATTGCGCGTCGGCGACGACGGCACCAACAGCGCCGACCAGGTGATGGCGATGACCCGTGACGCCGGTTTCGGTGCTGAGGTCAAGCGCCGCATCATGATCGGTACCTACGCCCTGTCGTCGGGCTACTACGACGCGTATTACGGCCAGGCACAGAAGGTTCGGACGCTCATCGCCCGGGACTTCGCCAAGGCCTACGAATCGGTGGATGTACTCATCTCGCCGACGACACCGACCACCGCGTTCGCGATCGGCGAGAAGGTCGACGATCCGCTGGCCATGTACCTGTTCGACCTGTGCACCCTGCCGGTCAACCTGGCGGGCAACTGCGCGATGTCGGTGCCGTCGGGACTGTCGGTGGACGACGGACTGCCCGTCGGACTGCAGATCATGGCGCCATCGATGGCCGATGAACGTCTTTACCGCGTCGGTGCCGCCTACGAAGCCGCTCGAGGCCCCATCGTCTGACCCGATCCTGTGCCCTTTTGGCGAACAAAACCCCAGGTGGGGGTCGCCAAAAGGGCACACTATCGGTGGCACCCTGGCGCCAGTAGACCCTGCTCGGTGCCATATTGATGGCCGAATCCGGCCGGGAATGACAGTGCTCCGATGAGGTCGACGCTGGCCTGAACGAAACCGGCGATCGGTATCCATGGTGCCTGTGGCATGTCGGAACGCAGATCGGTCGGTAGCTGCGGCGGTTGCCAGAGCAGTCGCGGCGACCATCGGATGACCGGGTCGGAACTGTTGGCCAGCACCGTGGTGTCGGGTGCGGCGACAGTGGCCGAGCCTTCCGGTGCGCCCGCGAGAATCGTGTGGCAGATCGCGTCGGGTTCGGCATCGAGAAGTTGGCGCCGGGCCGCGTCGGCACCGATCGCGCCCAGACTCTGACCGTAGAGATAGATCTCGGGGCGCTCATCCGTCGGGGATTGTTCGACGGCCGACACCACCGCCTCTGTCAGCGCCACGGCACTGTCCCGGGCCGGTTGCGGGGACGAGATAAAAGCCTGCCACGACGGAATGTCGCTGTACTGCAACGTGATCACGCTGACGTCACCGCCGAAGCGGGTTTCGAATCCGGTGACCGCGTCGGAATCCACCCAGCCCGATCCGGTGGGAACCGCGATCACCACCGTCCGCCGCTGCAATCCGCCGGACTCCTGCCAGTGCCGTACGGTCTCGGTCGCCCGGACCTGCACATCACGGTCGTCGAGTTCACCGTAGATCCGCAGGGACGATGCGGTGGCATCCGTGCTGACGAACTTCTGCGCCGGACTGGGGGTGGGTCCGGCCGCGCCGGCGGGCGACGGTATCAGCGGCAGTACCGCCACCGCGGCCAGTGCGGCGACGACCGCCCGCGTCCGGGGGCGGGCGTGACAGGCGGCTGCGATCAGCGCCGACGGAGCCAGTGTGCCGAGGATCCACCGGATGTCGATGGGAGCCATCTCCAGGTGTGTACGTAATCCGTTCTGCCACCAGATCATGTGGCCGAACAGGCCGGTGAACAGTCCGGCGCAGATCCATCCGATATACCTCCTGGACCGGAGGTTCCCTGGCCGCCGTCGGCCCGCGACTCGGCCGAACAACGCGCCCAGTCCGCCGAATACGGCCAGGACCAGTCCTGCCACCAACGCCCCGCGTGGCAGCGATGCCGGCGCGAGCGCCAGTGCAGCACCGGTCATTGCCCCGATGCTGGTCAGTGGACGGGGCCAACTCGGTGCTCTGCGCTGTCGCGTACTCATGCCAGACCCACCAGCGAGGCGAGCGATTCGCCGCCGCGCTGAACCGAGGTCACCACGATCGATGACAATGATTCCTTGCTCACGGGCGCGCCGGCATGCTGGCGCCAGGTGTTGAACGCCAAACCGATTCGTGCCAGGTCCGCAGCCCAGTGGCAGGCCGGGTTGCTGCAGGAGTCGTGCATCGACTCGATCAACATGTGGTCCAACGAATTTCGTGCCCAGGGGCCCAACGGTTCACCGTGGCGCTGTGCGTAGCGCAAGAGGTCGTAACCGAAGTCATGGGCCTTGCAGAGATCTTCGAATCGCTCGGGGAGAGGGATGGGCGACGAACATGCCCCGTCCGGGTTGCTGGGCACTCCGTGCGTCATCTGCGGCTGGTAACCGAGCGACGCCGCGTAATCGTCCGGCAGCGATTGCATCGCCCGCTGCGGGTCGCGTCCGGCCAAGGCGGTCACGACCATTCCGGCCGGGCTCTGACGTTCGGCCATCTCGATTGCCGACATACCCACCGGCGCCGAGGCGGCGTTCGCTGCGGCGGGCCACATACCCATCGCTACGACCGTGCTGATCACCATGCTGGACAGGAAGATTCGACTCGCGGCAGCTCGCATGAGATCAACCTAGAAATCGCAGGCGCTACGGCACATCGGTCGAGCGGGGTGTATGCGTCCGACGTATCCGGGTGAGTTGCGCTGTCGTCCACTACGGCGGGGGCGTCTCGATCTCACTCTCAGGTATGAGGACCAACCAGAAAAGGGGAGCTAGCGTGGCAGAGGTGAAACTGTGGACAGCACCTGCCGACTACGTGGTCGGCGAGGTCAAGAAATTGCCGATCGCAGCCGACCCTGCGGTCGCTCGATTCTTGGGGCATCGGATCAACATCTTCCTCACGCTGGTCGCGTTGATCATGTATTCGATTGCCTGGCCGACGCTGTCGCAGACACACGATGTGCGGCCTGCCGTCATGCCGATCGTGGCGGCGTTTGCCGCGTTCCCGATCATGCTCGGCTGGTCCAATCCGACCCTGGGTTGGGCAATCTCGGTGGTCTCGGCGCAGCTCATCGGACTGACCATCGATCCGGTCAACGACTGGAACCACACGATTTCGGTGGTGCACCTGATCGAGATCCTGGTCCTGACCGTGTTGGCGTATCTGCGGGCGCCGCTGCGATTGCTGCCGGTCTTCTGGGCGGTGTCCAGCTTTGTGATGTATCAGGCGACACCGCCGGAAGCCCAGGCCGGCTGGGTCGTAGGGCTGACCATTGCCGCCGTCATCTGCATCCTGATTCGGATCATCGTGCGGTCGCGGGTTGCGCTGGCACAACAAACGGTGTTGAAAGACACCGAAAAGTCCAAGAATGCAGTGCTTTCCGAACGAACCCGCATCGCCCGCGACCTCCATGACGTTGTTGCGCATCGGATGTCGGTGGTGGTGGTGCAGGCACAGACCGCGAAGTATCGGGTGGACGGAGTGGGGGAGGAGGCGGCAGCAGAGTTCGATGCCATCGCCGATGTCGCCCGCGAAGCCCTCGACGAGGTGAGGATGATGTTGGGAGTGCTTCGACTGGAGGACGATTCGCCGGGCGCCGAGGCATATGCGCGCAACCCCAATCCCGGGATCGAACAGATCGACGGGATCGTCGCGGCGACCCGCGGTGCCGGGGTCGATGTCACGTACCACCCGTTGTCGACCGGTGAGCAAGTCGGTGATGCCAGTGCGCTGGTTGCCTACCGCATCGTGCAGGAGTCATTGGCCAACACCACTCGTTATGCAGTCGGTGCCCAGGTCACCGTCGAATTGTCGGTACTCGGTGATGATCTGAACATCACGGTTGCCAACACCGCATCCACTGGGCAGTCGATCAATCTGGAGTCGTCAGGTGGGCAAGGGATTCCGGGGATGATCGAGCGGGCAAAGGCGGTCGGTGGGGTGTTGTCGGCAGCGCCGCAGCCAGGTGGTGGGTTTGTGGTCCGTGCGCGCCTGCCGCTCCGAGCGGTCGGTGTGCCCGAACTCCCCGGGTCGACCACCGCCTGATCCCCCGAGTGAAAGTAGGGTTGGCCGGGTGTCGATCACGGTGTTCATCGCAGACGATCAGGCAATGGTGCGTCAGGGTTTTGGTGCGCTGTTGGCCGCGCAGCCCGATATCTCGGTGGTGGGTGACGCCGCTGACGGTCAGGCTGCGGTGAAAGGTGTCCGCGAGTTGCATCCCGATGTGGTGCTGATGGATGTCCGCATGCCGATCCTCGACGGGTTGGCCGCGGCCGAACAACTGCTCACCGGGTCGCTGCGGGTGCCGAGCAAGATCCTGATGCTCACCACATTCGACATCGACGACTACGTCTACCAGGCACTGCGGATCGGGGCGTCCGGATTCATGCTCAAAGACGCACCCGCCGATGAGTTGGTGCGTGCGGTACGGGTGGTTGCTGCCGGTGAGGCACTGTTGGCGCCGTCGGTCACGCGCCGTCTCATCGCGGAGGTGAACAGCCGACATCGGCCGCGCAAGGCCGCACCGGGGGAGTTGGCGGCTCTGACACCTCGCGAGCGCGAGGTGCTCGAGCAGGTTGCCGAGGGCAAGTCGAATGCCGAGATCGCCGGACACCTGTTCGTCGCGGAACAGACGGTCAAGACCCATGTCAGCAACGTGCTCTCGAAGCTCCATCTGCGCGACCGGGCGCAGGCCGTTGTCTACGCCTTCGAAAACGGAGTGCGCTGACCTCCCCGGATGACGTGGTGCAACCGTAGTTCAGCCAGACTCGGAGATCGGTAGCACAATTGACAACGGCGGGACGAACGCCCGCCGTTGTGACAAACGTCAGACGAGGAGCAGGACACCTGATGCGCATTGGAGTGCTTACCGGTGGCGGCGACTGCCCGGGATTGAACGCAGTCATCCGTGCCGTGGTCCGAACCAGCGAGGTCCGATACGGTTCGGCGGTGGTCGGATTTCTCGACGGCTGGCGTGGACTACTCGAAGACCGGCGGATCCATCTGGCCGCCGATGACCGCAACGATCGGTTGCTGGCCAAGGGTGGCACCATGCTCGGTACCGCCCGAACCCATCCCGACAAGTTGCGCGCAGGACTCGATCAGATCCGGCAGACGTTGGACGACAACGGAATCGACGTACTCATCCCGATCGGTGGCGAGGGCACGCTGACCGCGGCGAGTTGGTTGTCCAACGAAGGGGTGCCAGTGGTCGGTGTCCCGAAAACCATCGACAACGACATCAATTGCACCGACGTCACTTTCGGTTTCGATACCGCACTGACCGTGGCCACCGACGCCATCGACCGCCTGCACAGCACCGCGGAGTCGCACCAGCGGGTGATGCTCGTCGAGGTGATGGGCCGTCATGCCGGGTGGATCGCGCTGCATTCCGGTATCGCGTCCGGTGCGCACATGATCCTCATCCCCGAACAGCCCTTTGACGTCGAAGAGGTCTGCCGTCTGGTGAAGCGCAGATTCCAGCGTGGTGACTCGCATTTCATCTGTGTGGTCGCGGAAGGCGCCAAACCCCGGGAGGGGGACTCGTTCGAGGTGGTCAAGGGTGGCACAGACGAGTTCGGCCATGAACGTTTCACCGGGGTCGCACAGCAGTTGGCCGTGGAGATCGAGCGCCGGATCAACAAAGAGGTCCGGACAACGGTGCTCGGCCATGTGCAACGCGGCGGCAAGCCGACCCCCTTCGACCGGGTCCTGGCCACCCGTTTCGGGGTCAACGCCTCCGACGCCGCGCACAACGGCGACACCGGGCAGATGGTGAGCCTGCAGGGCCAGAACATCGGGCTCGTGCCCCTCGACGACGCGGTCAAAGAACTCAAACTCGTCCCCCAGAACCGCTATGAGGACGCCGCCGCCTTCTTCGGCTGACCCCCAACCCCGATTCTGTGCCCTTTTGGCGAACAAAACCCCAGGTGGGCGTCGCCAAAAGGGCACACTTTCGGGTTAGACGCGGGGTTCGAAGAGTCTCGCATCGCTGTTGAAACGGACTGTCGGAGAGTCGAATTCGGTAGCGATCGTGCCGTCTTCGACCAGTTGATCGGCGGTGGCGGCCACCAGGTTGCCGTCGCGGCGGGCAAGCCAGACCGGTCCGACGATCCGCAGTGCAACCTCGACGTCGTGGGTCGACATCACCACCACGATTCCGGTCTCGGCGGCCAGTTTTCGCAGTACCAACAGCAATTCGGTGCGGGCGGCGACATCAAGGAAGGAACTCGGTTCGTCGAGGATCAGCAGCTGTGGTTCCTGGGCCAGCGCACGGGCGATCAGCACCCGCTGGCGTTGGCCGTCGGACAGTTCACCGATCCGGCGTTCGGCGAACGCCGAGGCTCCCATCCGGGCGAGGGCTTCGTCGACGATGGGTGCGACTTGTGACGATCGGCCCGGGATCCAGGAGTGATAGGGCGTGCGGCCGAGTTCGACGAGGGCGCGGGCGGTCAGCAGCCCGCTGTCGTCGACGCGGTCGGTGAGCACCACCGCAACCTCGCGGGCGCGGGACGCCGGGCTCATCGTCAGCAGGTGGTGGCCGCCCAGGTCTGCCGTGCCACCCAGGGCCGGCTGCAGTCCGGCGAGGGTCCGCAGCAACGTCGACTTGCCGGTGCCGTTGGCGCCGATCACCGCGGTCACCACACCCGGTTGGGCAGTGATGTCGGCCGCCTGCAGAATCTGGTTGTCGTCGCCGCCGAAACGGTGTCGGCGATATCCGACCCGCAGCTTCGACAGTTCGAGCGAGGTCATCGGGTTGCCCCCGATCGCAATGACCGGATCAGCACCAGGACCACGATCGGTGCGCCGAAGAATGCGGTCAGCACGTTGATCGGCAGGATGCCGTCGCGGCCCGGCATGGTGGTCAGCGCGGCGCAGATCAGAGCGATGACGATGCCCACCAGCGCGGCAACCGGCAGCACCACCCGATGGTCGGACTTGCCGAGCGCGATCCGGGCGACGTGTGGCGCCGCGATACCGATGAATGCGATGGGTCCGCAGTAGGCGGTGACCGAACCCGCCAACAGCGCGGTGGCGACCACTGCGCCCACCCGCGTCAGGTTCATCCGGATGCCCATGGTCCTGGCGTAGGCCTCGCCGAGTAGGAGCGCGTTCAACGCCGGGATCATGGCGATCGTGACGACGGCGCCGACGGCCACCACCGGGGCCAGGATCTGCAGGTCTTCCCACAGCACACCGGAGAACGATCCCAGTCCCCACATCACGAACTCACGGATGTCGCCGGGGCTGGCGTAGGCGAGCATGAACGACACGATCGAACTGACCACAGATCCCAACATGACGCCGGTGATCAGCAGCCACGACGACGACGTGATCCATTGGGAGAGAATCACAACCACGCCCATCACCGCGGCCGCTCCGAGTGCGGCCGCGACTGTCACCGAGGTCTGATGATCATCGGCGACCGTGAGGAAGGCGCCACCGGCACCGAGCGTCACCACCGCGACACCGAAGCTCGCGCCTGCCGAGACACCGAGAATGTAGGGCTCGGCAAGGGGATTGGCGAAGATCGCCTGCATCAGCAGGCCGGCCAGAGCCATCGCCAGACCGGCCAGGATCGCGGTGACGATCCGCGGCATCCGGAACTCGTGCAGCAGCGTGGTGTACTCGGTGGCGCCGGCATCCCCGGTGAACAGATACTGAAAACAGTTGCCGATCGGGATGATCGTCGACCCGACCGACATCGCCGCGATCAGCGCGGCGACCACCGCCAGCAGCAGGCCGGCGATGGTCCAGGAGGTCCGGCTCAACTCAGCTTCTTGTAGAAGGTGAACGTGTGGTCGGGCATCTGTTCGGGGTGCGCGATCGCGATCAGGTCGGCGAGCGTCAGATCCGGCCGGATGGCGCCGAGTTCGAAGTAGTTGTTGGCGCCGGCGTCGTTGACCTGTGCGGACGCGGACCAGGCGTTGTTGTCTCGGTAGGCCGCGAACTGTGCAATCCGTGGATCGGTGGCGATGGCATCGGCCAGTGTCGCGGTGCTCTCACTGCTCAGGGCCAGCGGCGCAGTGCCTGCGCGCGAGTACACGGTGTCGATGTCTTCGGAGACGCTGCCGGTCGAGGGATTGTCGGCCCAGGCGTAGGTGATTCCGGCCGCCTTCATCAGCGTCGCGCCGTAGCTACCACCACCGGGGATGTACCAGGTGCCCTGGTACGGCAGTCCGAGCGCGGCCTCCACCGGTGTCGAGCCCCCGACCCTTGCCTTGGTGTCGTTGTAATTCTGGGCGACCCCGTCGAAGAACTGGTTGGCGGCTTCTTCGGTATTGGTCAGTGCCGCATACAGTTTGATCCACTCCGCACGGCCCAGCGGATCGACCTCGAGCCAGTCGCTGTTGATCATCACCGGCACCCCGGCCTTTTCGATCTGTGCCAGCGATCGATCGGTCGGATAGTCGGTGATCAACAGCTGCGGTTTGGCCGAGACCACCATTTCCGGGTCGATCTCACCGGTCGGCGCGTACTGCGGCAGTGAGGCAACCGCTTTGGTCTCCGCCTCGCCGTAGACGTAGTCACTGTTGGCGAAACCGGTCACCACATCGAGTTGATCGAGCTCTGCCAAAGCGGCGAGCTGCGTGGTCGACCCGAGGAACAGGCTGGACGCGGGGGAGTCGATGACCGTGGCGCCTGCGAGGTCTTCGGTCAGCTCGGGTGTGGGCGCGCCGCACTTGGTGAACACGAACGTGTCCTTTTGATCCGGGCTCGTCCCGTTGACGGTCGCCACGATGTACGAGTCGCGGTAGTCCAGATCGAAGTTGTCGGCGTATTCGATCGACAACTTCTCCGGGTAGTAGTCGGTGTCGGCGTCGAAGTCGACGATGCAATCGCGGTCGTCGACGGCCTGATCGTCGTCGCTGCCACCGTCCGAGCAGGCGGTGAGCAGCGTCGCGACGAGTGCGGTGAGACCGATGAGGGCTTGCGAACCCTTGCGGGCACGGCCGCTGCGCGCAGACGATGAAATGGATCGGAATGGCGATGGCACGGGCACGGCGTCTCCTCTGCGGGATATACGCGTCCCGCACTCGATGGATATCTACCGTGCTGCGGTGTTCTGACTCATCACCTCTCGGTGATCTCACAGTGGCGCGACCGTCCCGGATTGAAACCGGATTTCCCACTCGCACGGCGAACCGACTATAACCTGCAGGTTCGAGCCGGTTTAAACTACGTGTCATGACTGCTGTGACCACCGAACTGCTCGACTACGACGACGTCATCGCCGACTTCGACCCGGTGATGGGTATGGAGGTGCACGTCGAGCTGGGCACCGAGACCAAGATGTTCTGTGGTTGCCCCACAACCTTCGGCGCCGAACCGAACACGCAGGTCTGCCCGGTGTGCATCGGACTGCCGGGCTCACTGCCCGTCGTCAACGAGAAAGCCATCGAATCGGCTATCCGGATCGGGTTGGCCCTCAACTGCTCCATCCGGCCATCGAGCACCTTCGCCCGGAAGAACTACTTCTACCCGGATCAGCCGAAGAACTACCAGATCTCGCAGTACGACGACCCGATCGCCTATGAGGGTTACCTCGATGTGGTGCTCGACGACGGCACCACCTGGCGAGTCGAGATCGAGCGCGCCCACATGGAAGAGGACACCGGCAAATCGCTGCACGTCGGCGGAACCGGACGTATCTCCGGTGCCAGTCACTCACTGCTCGACTACAACCGGGCCGGGGTGCCGCTGATCGAGGTCGTGTCCAAGACCATCGAAGGCGCAGGCGCCCGTGCACCCGAGGTGGCCCGCGCCTACGTCACGGCCCTGCGTGACCTGCTCAAGTCGCTCAACGTCTCCGACGTCCGGATGGACCAGGGCTCGATGCGCTGCGATGCGAACCTGTCGTTGATGCCCAAGGGCGCCACCGAGTTCGGAACCCGCACCGAGACCAAGAACGTCAACTCGCTCAAGAGTGTCGAGGTGGCGGTGCGTTACGAGATGCGCCGTCAGGCCGCGTTGCTCAAGGCCGGTGTCGAGATCATCCAGGAGACCCGGCACTTCCAGGAGACCGACGGGTCGACGTCGGCCGGTCGCCGCAAGGAGACCGCCGAGGACTACCGCTACTTCCCGGAGCCGGATCTGCCTCCGGTACAACCAGATTCCGCGTGGATCGAGGAGATCCGGGCAACATTGCCGGAGCTTCCGTGGCTGCGCCGGGCGCGGATCCAGGAGGAGTGGGGCGTCTCCGACGCGGTGATGCGTGATCTCGTCAATGTCGGTGCCGTGGACCTGATCATCGCGACCGTCGACGCCGGTGCACCGGTCGACGCAGCCCGCAGCTGGTGGGTGTCGTTCCTGGCGCAGCAGGCCAACTCCCGCGGTACCGATCTGGCGGATCTGTCGATCACCCCGGCGCAGGTCGCAACCGTCATCAAGCTCGTCGAGGACGGCAAGCTGACCAACAAGTTGGCCCAGCAGGTGTTGACGGCGGTTCTCGACGGTGAAGGCGAGCCCGAACAGATCGTCGCCGATCGCGGCCTCGAGGTCGTCCGAGACGATTCGGCGTTGCAGAAGGCGGTCGACGAGGCACTGGCCAACAACCCGGACATCGCCGACAAGATCCGCAGCGGCAAGGTTGCGGCCGCCGGAAAGATCGTCGGTGACGTCATGAAGGCCACCCGTGGCCAGGCCGATGCCGGCCGGGTCAAAGAACTGGTGCTTGCTGCCTGCCAGTAGGTCTGACGGTCACAAACGTGAACGGGCCCGGCCCGGGGCATTGAAACCCCGGTCCGGGCCCGTTTCACATATCGGCGCCTGCCCTACATGTTGGTATTTGCGCTGCCTGCCGGTAGCGGAACGATCACCACGCGGTCATCGGTCGGGCCGGCCGTACCGGTTTGCTTGTTCACGGTTCCGACCTGGAGTAGTCCGGCCGGGACCGCGGTGAGACGACCGAGGGCGCCGTACTTCTTGTCCAGGAACGTCGTCGGCGCCTCGATGCCCGGCTTTTCCTCGGTCGGCGCGTTCAAGAACTGCAACGCCTGAGTTCGGGTCTGCGACACCACGATCATCCCGCCGACGGCTGCGCAGCCCGCGGTCTCCGGCTTGTCCGGCCAGGTCCACAGCGTGCGTCCGACCCCGGTGGGGCTGATGAGCTGCAGTCGGTCCTCGGCGGGTGCGCGGTCGGTGAGATACAGCGCGCCGGTGACTACGTCGGGGCACAGCGCCGGGTTGGCGCCGAGCCCGGAAGTCAGCACACGCGGCGGCGTGGTGCCACCCGACGAGAGGTCGGTGACCGAGAGTAGTTTCCCGGCAAGCGAATCCGGGTCGGCTGCGGACTGCGGATCGCCGGCGTCACCGGTCGCGACGAGCAGTTCGGTCGGGCTCTTGAAGTAAATCGTGCCCATATTTCCGGTGGTGCCCTTGGGAATACCGACCACGATCGGTTTGGGAACATCGCCCTCGGCGATCCGGACGACCCGGTTGTCGGTGGCGGTGGTGATGTAGGCGTAGACCAGCTGATCTTGCGCGTAATCGGGGGAGGGCGCGAAGTCGAGCAGACCGCCGTCGCCGGAGGCATCGACGTCCAACGATGCGATCTCCGTCGTCGGGCCGCCACGTTTGGTGCGCACGATCCTGCCGGTGACCCGCTCGGCGACCACGGTCGAGGTGGCGTCGGCGCTGGCCGCGAGGACCCCGCTGGTGGCACCGAGACAGGTTGCGATGACCGCCGGGTCGGGATCCGGGCACGGGCCGGGGTCGGCTCCGGGGTCGGTCGACGGAACACTGGGCTGGGTTTGGGAGGGCTGTTGCATCTGCGGATTCTGATTCGCAGAGAAATCCCCGGCTTCCCGGTTGCGGTCCTGCTCGGCAAAACCATCGCTGCAGCCGGTCACCACCAGGGCCGCCGCCGCCAGCGAGACCACGAGGCGGGCAAGCGCAGGCCGGTGGCGCAGTGTCATGGCGTCCACCCTACTGATCGCCCTGAACTGGTTGACCCCCGAACTGGTCGACCGCGATGGGCCCGGTGATCGCAACCATCCTCGACACAACCTCTAAGGTCATCGTGTGACCGAACGAGATCCCGACGGCCAAGGGTCGAGCCCATACGACGAGCCCACCGAACAGATCGAGTTGCCCCTGACGCGGGCACACGACCCGCGCAGGGCGCAGGACGAGGGGGATACCGGCACGTACGGCTACG
Organism: Williamsia sp. Y721; assembly: GCF_059683565.1. Taxonomy (NCBI): domain Bacteria; kingdom Bacillati; phylum Actinomycetota; class Actinomycetes; order Mycobacteriales; family Nocardiaceae; genus Williamsia; species Williamsia sp. Y721. The sequence goes on from NZ_JCASNH010000001.1 coordinate 1,181,256, forward strand.
AGCCGTACCGATCCGCCGGGTTCTCCGACGGTGAGGCCGAGCTCGAGGAAACCGAGCAGATACCCACCATGCGTAAGCGTCAGTCGAACGAGCCGGTCCCGGCCGACATCGCCGACCAGGACACCGACGTGGTGATGGCCCCGGCTGCCGATGCGCCACCGTCGAACGCGACGACGCGCATCCCGGTCGCAGCGATCGACCGGGACGACTTCCACCGTGAGCACGGCCCGCAGCCCCGCTACGACGACGATGACGACTTCGCGTCCGGGGGCCCGGCCGAACCAGAACCCGTGGCACCACTGGTGACCGAGCTTCCGGCCCGTCGCGGCACGCTCGATCTCGGACTGCTGCTGCTCCGGCTCGGTGTCGGCCTGATCGCGATGGCGCACGGTAGCCAGAAGCTGTTCGGGTGGTGGAACGGGCCGCGCCTGTCCGGCTTCGAGGACTACCTGATCAATGCACCGGATACGGCGATCGGTTTCAACTCCGACGCCGCCAAACCCCTTGCGGTCCTCGGCGCGCTCTCCGAGACCATCGGTGGCCTGATGCTGGTGCTCGGTCTGCTGACGCCGGTCGCGGGCTCTGCGGTGCTGGGCGTGATGCTGGTGGCGTCGGCCTACAAGGCAACACTTGCCGGCGGTGTGTGGTTCTTCGCTTCCGACCCGGATTACGCCGGCGGCGGCATCGAGTTCGAGTTGTTCCTGGCACTGGCCGCTGCGGCGATCATCCTGACCGGACCCGGCCGTATCTCCCTCGACTTCGGGCGAGGTTGGGCCACCCGGCCATTCATCGGTTCGGTGGCGTGGTTGGTGGTCGGCATCGCAGCGCCGATCGCCATTTGGTTCTTCTTCAACGGAACCAACCCGTTCGAATCCCCGGGCAACCCCGTCCCCTGATCTCTGGCCCCACCACAAACGCTCCACCTATACGAGGACGCTCCACATATTTGTGGAGCGTCCTCGTATAGGTGGAGCATTTGGGTCTGGGGGTCAGTCGACCTTGCGGACGGCACCCTTGTCGGCCGACGTCGCGAGTTTGGCGTAGGCGCGCAGTGCGGTGGTGACCTTGCGCTCGCGGACCTCACGTGGCTGCCACGGGCGCTCGGAGGCATCCATCTTCGCGCGACGCACAGCCAGGGTCTCGTCGTCGACGAGGACCTCGATCTTGCGGGTCTTGACGTCGATGAGGATCTGATCGCCGTCTTCGATGAGTCCGATCACGCCACCGGAGGCGGCCTCGGGTGAGATGTGCCCGATCGACAGGCCCGAGGAACCACCGGAGAACCGCCCGTCGGTGATCAGTGCGCACTTCTTGCCCATGCCGGTGCCCTTCATGAAGGCCGTCGGATGGAGCATCTCCTGCATTCCGGGACCGCCTGCGGGACCTTCGTAGCGGACCACCAGGACGTCACCGGCCTGAATGGTCTTGCTCAGGATGGCCTGTACGGCGTCTTCCTGGGACTCGACGACGCGCGCCGGGCCCTGGAAGTGCCAGAGGTCTTCGTCGATGCCCGCGGTTTTGAGGATGGCGCCGTCCTCGGCGAGGTTGCCCCGCAGGACGCAGAGCCCACCCTCGACGGTGTAGGCGTTCGCGAGGTCGCGGATGCAACCGCCAGCCGCGTCGGTGTCGAGTGAGCTCCACCGGTTGGCCGTCGAGAACGGAGTGGTGGTGCGCACGCCACCGGGGGCGGCGTGGAACAGTTCGAAGGCTTCGTCGATCGCCTTGCCGCCGCGGATGTCCCAGTCGTCGAGGAAGGTCCCGATGGTCGGGGAGTGGACCGTGCTCGCGGTGTCGTCGATGAGTCCGGCACGGCGCAGTTCGCCCAGGATCGCGGCGATTCCGCCTGCCCGGTGCACGTCTTCCATGTGGTAATCCGAGTTGGGGGAAACCTTCGACAGGCAGGGAACCTTGCGGCTGATCTCGTCGATGACGGTGAGGTCGAAGCCGTCGACCTCACCTTCCTGCGCGGCGGCCAGCACGTGCAGGACCGTGTTGGTGGATCCGCCCATGGCGACATCGAGGGCCATCGCGTTGCGGAATGCGGTGGGGGTGGCGATATTTCGCGGCAACACCGATTCGTCTTCTTCGTGGTAGTACCGCTTGGCGGCTTCGACGACGACGGTTCCGGCGCGGGTGAACAGTGCGTGCCGTGCCTCGTGTGTGGCCAGCGTCGAGCCGTTGCCGGGCAGCGCCAGACCCAACGCCTCGGTCAGGCAGTTCATCGAGTTGGCGGTGAACATGCCCGAGCACGAACCACAGGTCGGGCAGGCGGCCAGCTCGACCTCGCGCAGTGCATCGTCGTCGACGGAGTCGTTGGCGGAAGCGGAGATCGAGGTGATCAGATCGGACGACGGATGAACCGTATCGCCGACCACGACGGCCTTGCCTGCCTCCATCGGTCCGCCGGAGACGAACACGGTTGGGATGTTCAGGCGCATCGCGGCGTTGAGCATCCCGGGAGTGATCTTGTCGCAGTTCGAGATACACACGAGTGCGTCGGCGGTGTGCGCGTTGACCATGTATTCGACGGAGTCGGCGATGATCTCGCGGCTCGGCAGGGAGTAGAGCATGCCGTCGTGGCCCATCGCGATCCCGTCGTCGACGGCGATCGTGTGGAACTCGCGGGGCACTCCACCGGCAGCGCGGACCGCGGCGGCGACGATTTCGCCGACGTCCTTCAGGTGTACGTGGCCGGGGACGAACTGGGTATACGAATTGGCAATGGCGACAATCGGTTTACCGAAGTCGTCATCGGTCATGCCGGTGGCGCGCCAGAGTGAGCGTGCGCCCGAAGCGTTGCGTCCGATGGTGGTTTTTCGTGACCTCAACTGCGGCATGACTATTGGTTCCTCGCCTATCGACCAGCTCCGACCGGGGCTGCGGTGCGGAGAGTTGCGCGGTTTACGCTACTCCGCTATGCGGCGTGGTTTCAAAACGGTGGTCAAGAGGCCTTTTCGTCTGAGCTGCTCTGGGACTCGGCGTCCGAGGCGGCGTACGGGTCGGGGATGCGACCCTTGCTGGCGGCAGACAGTCGGGGCAGGTCCCGGAAGCTGATCGCGGGGAGGGTCAACGTCGAGTCGTCCTGCAGCACCGCCCGCACCGCGCCCCAACGCGGGAACTGCAGCCCGGTGATCTGATCCCACGTCGCGCTGTGCTGACCACGCAGTGTCCGGGTGGTGAGTCCTTCTTCGGTGACAGTGGTGCGAAGACGGTGTACCCACACCGCGACGACCACGGGTACGGCGAGTGTCCAGCCCAGGTAGGTCAATGAAACCCCGGCCAGCACGAGTGCGGACACCACCATCATGAAGACGGCGAAATAAGAGATGGGATGGATGCGGAACTCCGCGGGCAACTCGATTGCTTCTGGCTCAGACACCCCTACATTGTTCCATCCCTTGGGAGTGGCCTTCGACAGTCCGGTCGCCGGGACAATCGGTGGCCTGCTGATTGAGCCGGAGATCCCATGATGTGGGATCGATATGGCATGAGTTTGACTCCTTGAACCTGCAGTTCTAGCCTCTTTAATTGTGATGCAGAAACAGATTCTCGTACTCGGCCGGCGCGTCTCCGCCTGACCGGGTACACGAAGTACTCACAAAGCATCGACGCGCCACCCTCGCACAGCACCGCTGTCGGGGGTTTTTTGTTGTCCACCTACGTTGCGGCCCTCGGGCCGAGCGTCTGAGTAGAGGGAAAGTGCAGTGAGCGCACCAACAGCACGCACCCAGCCGGGGCCAGGCCCCCGCGGAACGGGATCGCGCAACACGGGCAACGGCGCCCCGGCCGTACCGGCGTCGCAGCAGCGACGCACGGTCGCGCCTGAGCGTGTCAGTGGGGCGCAGGCAGTAGTGCGCTCGCTCGAAGAACTCGGCGTCACGTCGGTCTTCGGCATCCCCGGTGGAGCCGTCCTCCCCGTGTACGACCCGCTGTTCGATTCGAAGCAGGTCCGGCACATTCTCGTTCGTCACGAACAGGGCGCAGGCCACGCCGCCACCGGATACGCACAGGCCACCGGCCGTGTCGGTGTCTGCATCGCGACCTCAGGTCCCGGTGCCACCAACCTGGTGACCCCGCTGGCCGACGCCCAGATGGACTCGGTCCCGATCGTCGCCATCACCGGACAGGTCGGCCGCGCGCTGATCGGTACCGATGCATTTCAGGAAGCCGACATCTCCGGCATCACCATGCCGGTCACGAAGCACAACTTCCTGGTCAGCAATGGCGCCGAGATCGCGAAGGTGATGGCCGAAGCCTTCTACATCGCCGAGAGCGGCCGTCCGGGCGCAGTCCTGGTCGATATCCCCAAGGACATCCTGCAGGCGCAAACCACCTTCTCGTGGCCCCCGCAGATCGACCTGCCCGGCTACCGTCCGGTGACCAAGCCGCACGGCAAGCAGGTCCGTGAGGCCGCGCGGATGATCGCCACGGCCCAGGCGCCGGTGCTGTATGTCGGCGGCGGTGTCATCAAGGCCAACGCCTCTGCCGAACTGCTCGAATTGGCAGAACTCACCGGTATTCCCGTGGTCACCACCCTCATGGCCCGCGGCGCCTTCCCGGACAGCCACAAGCAACACCTGGGAATGCCCGGAATGCACGGCACCGTCGCGGCGGTTGCCGGTTTGCAGCGCAGCGATCTGCTGATCACCCTCGGCGCTCGCTTCGATGACCGGGTCACCGGCATGCTCGACTCGTTTGCGCCGGACGCCAAGGTGATCCACGCCGACATCGACCCCGCCGAGATCGGCAAGAACCGTCATGCCGACGTCCCCATCGTGGGCGACTGCAAGGCGGTCATCACCGAACTGATCGAGGCGGTGCGCGATGAGCGTGCCACCACGACCGACGCGCCGGATCTGAGCACGTGGTGGACCTACCTCGACGGGGTTCGTCGCACGTACCCGCTGAGCTATGACCGTCCCTCGGACGGCTCGATGTCGCCCGAGTTCGTGATCTCGGCGATCGGCAAGACCGCCGGACCCGACGCGATCTACTGCGCAGGCGTCGGCCAGCACCAGATGTGGGCGGCACAGTTCATCTCGTACGAGAACCCGCGTACCTGGCTGAACTCGGGTGGTCTCGGCACGATGGGTTACGCCGTTCCGGCTGCCATGGGTGCCAAGATGGGCATGCCCGACTCCGAGGTGTGGGCCATCGACGGCGACGGTTGCTTCCAGATGACCAATCAGGAACTGGCCACGTGTGCCATCGAGGGCATCCCCATCAAGGTGGCCGTGATCAACAACGGCAACCTGGGCATGGTGCGGCAGTGGCAGACCCTCTTCTACGAGGAGCGGTACTCCAACACCAACCTGTCGACGCACAATGCCGATCCGTCGCAGCGCATCCCGGACTTCGTCAAACTGGCGGACGCCCTCGGTTGTGTCGGACTCCGTTGTGAGCGTGAGGAAGACGTCGACGCCGTGCTGGCGCAGGCGCGTGCGATCAACGACCGGCCGGTCGTGATCGACTTCATCGTCGGCGCCGACGCGCAGGTGTGGCCGATGGTCGCTGCCGGCACCGGCAACGACCAGATCATGGCGGCCCGGGGCATTCGTCCACTGTTCGACGACGACGAGGCCGCGTCCACCCATCCCGATGAGATCCACAAGGCGATGACCCGCAGCGTCGAGAAGGGCGAGCAGAAGTGACCACCCACCACACGCTCAGCGTGCTTGTCGAAGATCGTCCCGGCGTTCTGGCCCGGGTGGCGTCGCTGTTCTCGCGTCGCGGTTTCAACATCGAGTCGCTGGCCGTCGGTGCCACCGAACTCAAGGGTGTCTCGCGGATGACCATCATGGTCTCCGTCGAGGACTTCCCGCTGGAGCAGGTGACCAAGCAGCTCAACAAGCTGATCAACGTCATCAAGATCGTCGAGCAGGACCCCGACACCTCGGTGGCCCGTGAGCTCCTGATGGTCAAGGTGCGCGCCGATGCATCCGCACGCGGAGAGGTGATCGAAGTGGTCAACCTGTTCCGCGCCAAGGTGATCGACGTTTCACCCGACTCGATCACCGTCGAGGCGACCGGTACGCAAGACAAGCTCGACGCGCTGTTGAAGATGCTCGATCCCTACGGCATCAGGGAGATCGCCCAATCGGGCATCGTCGCCCTTGGCCGTGGCCCGAAGAGCATGTCAGCGGCTCGCTGACACAATCTAGACAAACTCAAACTGATCCCTGGCCAATGATGGCCAGGAGATTCACCAAAGAAGGGAAGTCAAGTGGCAGTCGAGATGTTCTACGACGACGATGCCGACCTGTCGATCATCCAGGGCCGCAAGGTTGCGGTCATCGGATACGGCAGCCAGGGTCACGCGCACTCATTGAGCCTGCGCGACTCGGGCGTCGAGGTCCGCATCGGCCTCAAAGAAGGTTCGAAGTCTCGTGCCAAGGCAGAGGAAGCCGGCCTGACCGTCGGTACGCCTGCAGAGGTTTCCGAGTGGGCGGACGTCATCATGGTGCTCGCACCGGATACCGCTCAGGCAAGCATCTTCACCAATGACATCGAGCCCAACCTCAAGGACGGCGACGCGCTGTTCTTCGGTCACGGCCTGAACATCCACTTCGACCTGATCAAGGCTCCGGAGTTCGTCACCGTCGGCATGGTCGCACCGAAGGGCCCCGGCCACCTCGTGCGTCGTCAGTTCGTCGACGGCAAGGGCGTTCCCGCGCTCATCGCGGTCGATCAGGATCCCAAGGGTGAGGGCCAGGCTCTCGCGCTGTCCTACGCCAAGGGCATCGGCGGTACCCGCGCGGGCGTCATCAAGACGACCTTCAAGGAAGAGACCGAGACGGACCTCTTCGGCGAGCAGGCCGTGCTCTGCGGCGGCACCGAAGAACTCGTCAAGGTCGGCTTCGAGGTCATGGTCGAGGCCGGTTACGCGCCCGAGATGGCGTACTTCGAGGTGCTGCACGAGCTCAAGCTCATCGTCGACCTCATGTACGAGGGTGGCATCGCCCGCATGAACTACTCGGTGTCCGACACCGCTGAGTTCGGTGGCTACGTGTCGGGCCCGCGGGTCATCGACTCGGGGACCAAAGAGCGCATGCAGGCCATCCTCAAGGACATCCAGGACGGCACGTTCGTCAAGCGTCTGGTTGCCAACGTCGAGGGTGGCAACAAGGAGCTCGAAGGTCTGCGTAAGCAGAACGCCGAGCATCCGATCGAGGTCACCGGCCAGAAGCTGCGCGACCTGATGAGCTGGGTTGATCGCCCGATCACCGAAACCGCCTGATACTCAAGCGAATTCATAGAAAGGCCCCGAACCATTGGTTCGGGGCCTTTCTGTTGTTCGGCTCAGGCCAGGCGGATCCGGTGACCACATCGGTGCGCAGAGCGGGGGCGCATACGAGCGAGCGGGTCAGTAAACCTTGAACCCGTTGACCCCGCGCAAAGGCAGGTCGTCCAGGATCGGCTTGATGTTGGTGCCTGTCTCGGGTCCGATGCAGCCGACGTAGTAGTAGGCGTTCACCATGCCGATGAGTCGGTCGCCGATGACCACCGGGCTGCCCGAGTCGCCCTCGAGGACGCAGATCTGACTGATGTGCTCGACACCGTCGGCAAACCAGGTCACACCACAGGTGTTGCCGCTGGTGCGGCCTTCCTTGCAGGCGATGTCCGGGAACTGCGGGGGAGTCGTCTGCACGCTGCGGATGGTCACGTTCCCGACCGTGCGGGTGGGTGCGACCTTCTCCGGATCGAACGCGATGATCGCGTAGTCGAGTTTGTGATTGGAGAACGTGATCCGGCCCAGAACGCCGCGATCCTGATTTTGCTCGGCGGCGACCCGCTGTCCGCCTTCACCGCAGTGGCCTGCGGTCAATCCGTAGAGCGCGCCGGTGTTGTCGGTGCCGATAGTGGTCAGCGTGCACGCCGAGGCGCTGTTGCCGCCCTTGAGGATCAGGATGCCCGAACCGCCGCCCAGTGCCACCTTCGCCGGAGCCGCGACCGCAGCTCCGCCCCCGGTCACAAGTAGTACCGCGGATGCCAGCGCCATGCAGGCCACAAGCAATTTCTTCAGCATCGGATTCCCCAATCATCGGCTGTGGTCCATCCCGGTGTATCTCCCCCAAAGCCGGAATATCCTCCTTGAAAGATAGTCGCAATCGATCTTCGCGGCGGCATTTCCCTGGTCATCGGGCCGTCTGATCCGATTCGTGCAGGTCCGCGCGGGGTTCGTCGATGTACCCGGGAACGGATCGCTGTGGGCGGCCACTAAGCTGATCGCTGGAGTTGCCACTTTCGCTGGCTCCCGGTAAGCGCCGGGCGCTACCCGACCCCAGGAGAAATTTACTGTGAGCCCCACCGGCCGCCCAGTCGTCTTGATCGCCGACAAACTGGCACAGTCCACGGTTGCTGCCCTCGGCGAAGATGTCGAGGTGCGCTGGGTCGATGGCCCCGACCGCCCGAAGTTGCTCGAGGCAGTCAAGGATGCCGACGCCATTCTCGTGCGTTCGGCCACTCAAGTTGATGCCGAGGTCCTCGCCGCCGGACCCAACCTGAAGATCATCGCCCGCGCCGGCGTCGGACTCGACAATGTCGATGTCGCGGCCGCAACCGAGCGGGGCGTGATGGTGGTCAATGCACCGACGTCCAACATCCACACCGCCGCCGAGCACGCCGTCAGCCTGTTGCTGTCCGCGGCCCGCCAGATCCCGGCCGCCGATGCCACCCTGCGCGAGCACGAGTGGAAGCGTTCGAAGTTCAACGGTGTCGAGATCTTCGGCAAGACCGTCGGTGTTGTCGGACTCGGCCGGATCGGACAGCTGTTCGCACAGCGCCTGGCCGCCTTCGAGACCAACATCATCGCGTACGACCCCTACGTGTCGCCGGCTCGCGCCGCCCAGCTCGGTATCGAGCTGGTCACCCTGGACGAGCTGCTCGAGCGCGCAGACATGTTCTCGGTACACCTGCCCAAGACCCCGGAGACCCTCGGCCTCATCGGCGCCGACGAACTGGCCCGCACCAAGAAGGGCGTCATCGTCGTCAACGCCGCTCGCGGTGGGCTGATCGATGAGCAGGCCCTGGCCGACGCCATCAAGACCGGTCATGTGTTCGCCGCAGGCCTCGACGTCTACGCCACCGAGCCGTGCACCGATTCGCCGCTGTTCGAACTCCCACAGGTTGTCGTGACCCCGCACCTGGGTGCCTCCACCTCGGAGGCGCAGGATCGCGCAGGCACCGACGTCGCCAAGAGTGTGCGTCTGGCCCTGGCCGGACACTTCGTCCCCGATGCCGTGAACATCACCGGTGGCGCAGTCGATGACGAGGTCGCCCCGTGGCTCGAACTCGTCCGCAAGCTCGGTGTCCTGGTGGGCGCCCTGTCGGGTCAGGTTCCGGCCAACCTCAGCGTTGACGTCCGCGGTGAGATCGCGTCGCGCAATGTCGACGTCCTCGGACTGTCCGCGCTGCGTGGTCTGTTCTCCGCTGTCATCGAGGATCCGGTCACCTTCGTGAACGCTCCCGCGTTGGCCGCCGAGCGGGGTGTCACCTCCGAGGTGACCACCGCGCCGGAGAGCCCGAATCACCGCAACCTGGTGGATCTGCGTGCGGTCTTCGGCGACGGAACCGTCCTCAATGTCGGTGGCACCCTGTCGGGCCCTGCCGAGGTCGAGAAGATCGTGAACATCAACGGCCGCAACTTCGACCTGCGTGCCGAAGGTCTGAATCTTGTTGTCTCCTATGGAGATCAGCCGGGTTCGCTGGGCAAGATCGGCACCCTGCTCGGCAACGCCGGCATCGACATCCAGGCCGCCGGACTGTCACAGGACGCCGAGGGTGAAGGCGCGACCATCCTGCTGCGCGTGAGCCAGCAGATCCCCGAGGCCGTCCTGACGGCCATCGGTGAGGCAGTTGGCGCGACGCTCATCAAGCAGGTCGACCTGTCATGAAACTCGCTGTCATAGCCGGCGACGGAATCGGACCCGAGGTCATCTCCGAAGCCCTGGCGGTACTGGACCACGTCCTTCCGGGCGTCGAGACCACCGAGTTCGATCTCGGTGCCGATCGCTACCACCGCACCGGTGAACTGCTGACCGATGAGGACCTGACCGCGATTCGCGGGCACGACGCGATCCTGCTGGGCGCGATCGGTGATCCGTCGGTCACCCCGGGCATCCTCGAGCGTGGTTTGCTGCTGAACATGCGCTTTGCGCTCGATCACCATGTGAACCTGCGTCCGAGCAAGCTCTACCCCGGCGTCACCTCGCCGCTGGCGGGCAACCCCGACATCGACTTCGTGGTGGTCCGTGAAGGCACGGAAGGCCCGTACACCGGCAACGGTGGTGCCATCCGCGTCGGCACCCCGAACGAGGTCGCCACCGAGGTCAGCGTCAACACCCGGTTCGGGATCGAACGTGTTGTCCGCGATGCCTTCAAGCGTGCCCAGGCCCGTCGCAAGCACCTCACGCTGATCCACAAGACAAACGTGCTCACGTTTGCCGGCTCGATGTGGAAGCGCACAGTCGACGAGGTTGCGGTGGAGTACCCCGAGGTCACCGTGGATTACAACCACATCGATGCGGCGACCATCTACATGGTCACCAACCCGGGTCGTTACGACGTCATCGTCACCGACAACCTGTTCGGCGACATCATCACCGACATCGCAGGTGCGGTCAGCGGTGGCATCGGCCTGGCGGCATCGGGCAACATCGACGCGACCGGCACCAACCCGTCGATGTTCGAGCCGGTCCACGGAAGTGCTCCGGATATCGCCGGGAAGGGCATCGCCGATCCCACGGCTGCCATCCTGTCGGTGGAACTCCTGCTGCGTCATCTCGGCTACGACGCCGAGGCAGACCGGATCTCGCAGGCAGTCGCAGCCGACCTGGCAAGCCGCGGAGAACTTCCGGTCGACACCAAGGAGATCGGTACCCGGATCCGGGCAGCCCTGGGCTGATCCGCAGGCCGGGCACACTCACAAACCCCACCCGTTCCAGTCATTTCCACACGTTGCACCATGTGGTTTTGACTGAAACGGGTGGGGTTTGTCGTTGTGGCCACCGGTGATCAGGTCGGAGTGGTCACCAACGCGTTGCGCTTTTCGTCGGGTGGCACAAGTCCGATGGACGCGGCCGGGGCAACCGCGGCGATCAGAAACGCCGCCGGATAGCCGAAGGCGCCGATGGCCATGCCGAACAGTGGTGTGGACGCGGCCATCCACAGGTATTGGCCGGTGTTCTGGACAGCCAGTGCGCGACCGCTCCACTGTGGTCCGGAGAACTCGGCAATTGCGGTGAACGCCAATCCGTTGTCGGCCACCGTGATCACGCTCGCGATTACCATGACGGCCGCCGCGACGGGACTGTTGCACCAGTCGGTGAACGCGAGCAGGCCCATCGACGCGGTGGCGCCGATCGAGATCAACCGGATCGGTTTGGTGCGTGAGCCCCAGACATCGGACCATCGGCCGGCGCCGATGCGTCCGGCGGCGCCGAGGATCTGACTGATCGTCACCAGGATGCCCGCGGCCATCGGTGACCAATTGTGCTGAACGATCAGCCAGGCCGGCACAAACGTCCACAGCATGCCCTGGGGGACACACAGCAGGATGCTGACGCCATGGACGCGTGGCAGGAACTGGCTTCCGCGATACGGATTCGACGACATGGCGGTTTGGGTGGCCGATGTCGATGGTCGTTGCGGGTCGGCGACCACAACCAAGACGAACACTGTTGCGATCACCGTGACCACCAGGGGGACCACCAGTCCGGTTGTGACACCGAACTTTTCGGACAGAACCGGGATCGTCAGGGCGCAGACACCGATGCCAAGTGGTTGCGCCGTCTGCCGGACACCCATCGCGGTGCCGCGTTTCTCGGGCGAGAACCACCCGACGACGATGCGGCCACCGGCCCCGTTGGTGGCGGCCGAGGTGACGCCTGCCACCAACAGTGCCAGGCCAAGGACAGCCTTGGGTGCGTCCCACATGTTGGCCAGACATGCCGTGCTCATGGTGACGATGGTCGAGCCCAATGACAGCAGCAGGATTCGGCGTTCGCCGAACCGGTCGAGTGCGATACCCCAGGCATAGGTCGACAGCAACAGGCCGAACGTGGGTGCGGCAGCCAGCGTTGACGCCTCGGTCAGTGACATCCCTTCTGAGCGGTGCAGTTCGGGAATGAGAAAGGCGACACCGCTGACGACGCAGGTGGTTGCCATCGCGGACAGCAGGGAGGCTGCGAGCATCGCCCAGCGGCGGGCTTCGGTTGGCATGGGGCGAGCCTCCTCGGTGGCTTCATGACACTCGGACTGAGTCTCAATATATGGAATGAAGTGTCCATATACTAAAACAGTGGTGGTTGAGGTGCCAAGCGCGGCTCCCGACAGTTGGGACGGTCCGGGTGCGATAGTCTGGCGACCATGCGACTAGGTCGAATTGCCAGCCCTGACGGGGTTGCTTTTGTCAGTATCGAAGGCGACGGCGACGCCGCCACAGCACGCGAAATTGCCGAACACCCTTTCGGTACGCCCACGTTCACCGGCCGGAGCTGGCCGTTGGCAGACACCCGACTGCTCGCGCCGATCCTGGCCAGCAAGGTGATTTGTATTGGTAAGAACTACGCGGCTCATGCCGCGGAGATGGGCGGCGAGGCACCGGAGAATCCGGTGATTTTCATTAAGCCGAACACCTCGATCATCGGCCCCCAGGTGCCGATCCTGCGGCCGAAATCGTCGGACCGCGTGGACTTCGAGGGTGAGCTCGCGATCGTGATCGGCCGCCCCTGCCGCGATGTGAAGGCAGCAGGGGCAAAGGATGTGATCCTCGGTTACACGATCGGCAACGACGTCACCGCCCGCGATCAGCAGAAGGCCGATGGGCAGTGGACGCGCGGCAAGGGCCACGACACCTTCTGTCCGCTCGGGCCGTGGATCGAAACGGAACTCGACCCCAGTGATCTCGAGATCCGCACCGAGCTCAACGGTGAGGTCAAGCAGCGCAGCCGCACCAGCCTGATGCTGCACGACGTCGGCGAGATCGTCGAATGGATCAGTGCCGTGATGACGCTGCTACCTGGCGACGTGATTCTCACCGGCACACCGGAAGGCATCGGTCCGATGGTCGCCGGCGACACGGTCAGTGTCACCATCGAAGGCCTCGGCACGCTGACCAACCCGGTCGCCGATCGGGGATAGCAGATGCGTCCGCAGCCGAAAACAGCTCAGGTCAACGGAATCTCGCTCGGCTACGAGGACACCGGATCGGGTCCACTGGTTGTCATGGTGATGGGCAGTGGCAGTCCGGGCCGGGTCTGGAAAGCGCACCAGCAGCCGGCGTTGGTCAAGGCGGGCTATCGCGTCGTCACCTTCGACAATCGCGGCATCGCACCGTCGAGTGAATGCCCCGAGGGGTTCACCATCGCCGACATGGTGGCCGATACGGCCGCTCTGATCGAGTTTCTCGGCGGTGAGCCGGCGGCTGTGATCGGAACCTCGCTCGGCGCGAAGGTGACCCAGGAGTTGGCGTTGGCGCGACCGGACCTGGTCCGGTGCGCCGTCATGATCGCGACGTACGGTCGCAGTGGGCCACTGCAGCAATGGATCTCAGAGGGGGAGAGGGCGCTCTACGACCAGAAGATCACGTTGCCTCCTCGCTTCCACGCGGCGATCACCGCGCACCTCAATCTGTCTCGGCACACCCTCGACAACGACACCGCGGTGCGGGACTGGCTGGATGTGATCGATTTCTCGGGGCAGGCGGTGACACCGGGGATGCGCGCGCAGCTCGGTCTGCATGACGGAGAGAGTGATCGTCTGGCCGCATATGCCGGGATCAGCAGGCCGTCGCTGGTGATCGGTTTCGCCGACGACCGTACGTTGCCACCACATCTGGCTCGTGAGGTCGCCGACGCGATACCCGGTGCGCGATACGAGGAAGTGTCCAAGGCCGGTCACTACGGTTACCTCGAACAGCCGGACGAGGTCAACGCGCTCCTGATCGAATTCTTGGGGCAGCAGACCGCCTGAGGATGCCAGGGGGCAGTGACACTGTTACGCCCGCGTAATCTGGGCGCATGAGTGAATCGCAGGTCCGCGTCCGTTTTTGTCCATCTCCGACCGGCACGCCACATGTCGGGTTGGTGCGTACCGCGTTGTTCAACTACGCCTACGCCCGGCACAACGGTGGTGCGTTCGTGTTCCGGATCGAGGACACCGACGCCGCACGCGACACCGAGGAGTCGTACGCCGCGATCCTCGACGCGCTGCGCTGGCTCGGACTGAACTGGGATGAGGGCCCGGAGGTCGGTGGCCCGCACGAGCCGTACCGCCAGTCGCAACGCAAACCGCTGCATCTCGATGCGGTCGCCAAGCTCCTCGACGCCGGTGAGGCCTATGAGGCGTTCTCGACGGCAGAAGAGGTCGAGGCACGGCACAAGGCGGCCGGCCGTGATCCCAAGCTCGGCTACGACAATTTCGACCGCGACCTCACCGAGGAGCAGCGGCAGGCTTTCCGCGACGAGGGCCGCCCGGCCGTTGTCCGGCTCAAGATGCCCGCTCGCGACATCTCGTGGGACGACCTGGTGCGCGGCACCACCACCATCCCGGCCGGGACGGTGCCGGACTTCGCGCTGACACGCGGCAACGGAGATCCGTTGTACACCTTGGTCAATCCCGTCGACGACGCGTTGATGGAGATCACCCACGTCCTGCGCGGTGAGGATCTGCTGTCGTCGACACCGCGTCAGATCGCGCTCTACGAGGCTCTCATCCGAGTCGGAATCGCAAGCCAGACACCGAAGTTCGGCCATCTCCCGTTCGTGATGGGGGAGGGCAACAAGAAGCTGTCGAAACGCGACCCGCAGTCGAGCCTGTTCCACCACCGCGACCGCGGGTTCATCCCCGAAGGCCTGCTGAACTATCTGGCGCTCCTGGGCTGGGGCATCGCCGACGATCACGACATCTTCACGCTCGACGAGATGATCGCCGCGTTCGACATCTCGAAGGTGAACTCCAACCCCGCCCGTTTCGACCAGAAGAAGGCCGACTCGATCAACGCCGAGCACATTCGCCGGCTCACCCCGGAGGACTTTGCCGGGCGGTTGCGGGACTTCCTCGTCAAGGCGGGCAAGTTGACCGAACCGGTCGACGAAGCCCAGTGGACGGTTGTCGCGGATCTGGTCCAGACCCGCATCCAGGTCCTCGGGGACGCGTGGGGACTCATCGCATTCCTGTACGTGTCGGACGACGATTTTGCGATCGATGAAGCGGCGGCCCGTAAGAACCTCGGAGCCGACGCGGCGCCCGTTTTGGACGCGACCATCGAATCGCTGTCGGCATTGCCTCAGTGGACGACTGAGGCCATCGAAAGCGCCCTCAAGGAAGCTTTGGTGGAGCGGCTCGAGCTCAAACCGCGTAAGGCGTTCGGTCCGGTTCGTGTTGCGGTGACGGGGTCGCACATCAGCCCGCCGCTGTTCGAGTCGTTGGAGCTCCTCGGGGCTCAGCGCAGCCTCGCCCGACTGCGCGCTGCTCGCGCAACGATCGTGTAAAAAATGCCTCTGACCTGGCGATTACAGGTTAGGGCGCAGGGTTTGATAATCTCTTTCTCGTTGCTTTTCCAGCCGCCACAAGCGACTGGGAGAGCAGCGAATGGGGTATGGTGTAATTGGCAACACAGCGGTTTCTGGTACCGCCATTCTAGGTTCGAGTCCTGGTACCCCAGCGACAACAGCGTAATACTGTGTCAGTTCTGGCCCCGTCGTCTAGCGGCCTAGGACGCCGCCCTCTCAAGGCGGTAGCGCGGGTTCGAATCCCGTCGGGGCTACAACAAGATCAACCCTTCTCCTGCCATGCAGGGGGAGGGTTTTTCTCTGTCCGGACCAAGGCGGTCGGCTTCCACACAGCAGCGAAGGCCCCCGCTGGAACTTGATGTCCGGTCAGGGGCCTTCGAGTCTTGTTGGGAGCTATAGGCCAATCGCTGCGAGGGCGGCGGCGAGATACACCCCGAGCAACTGGATTCCACTACCCAAGATTCCGAAAGCAAGTCCGACAAAATCGGCTGAACCCACTGTTGATACTCCTTTGGTGAACCCTCCACCTGGTTTGCGCGGGGGGACCCGCTGTGGCCGGCAAAAGAGGGATTCTCGGAGCTGTGCCGCGGCGGACGCCTGAGTGTGGCATGAATCACAAGCAGCGAATGCTGCTTACGCCTGATTTGAGTTCGGCATCCGCCGATCGCGCCTATCAGATCGAAGGTCGAGCTTCTGGCCCCCGCGACGTAGAACGGCCCCCACATCGAATTGATGTGGAGGCCGCCGCGGGTGTGTCTACTACTTCACGAACTCCGCCGTGGTTCCGGCGAGCGGTACTTCGGGGAGTCTGAGCTTGCGGTGGTCCCAGCTGCGGACGCGGTCGGTCTTGATCCGGATCGCCACCCGTTTGTTCATCATCTGATCGACGTAGGGGCGCATCTCGTCGGTGTACGGGCCGTTGTAGCGTTCCCACACACTGATTCCGCACTTCAGGATCGAGTCGGGGTCGTCGAGGATCTCGGCGGTCCCGTCGATCGATACGCCACGCAACTCGTTGTAGGTGAGGCCGGCCTCGATCATCACGGTGCAGATCGGATTGCGGCGAATATTCACGGCCTTCTGTGATTTCGCCTTTGTCTCGAACCAGATCTCGCCGTCGATGACGCCGTACCACATGGCCACCAGGTGGGGACGGCCCGTGGCGGACACCGTTGCCATCGTTGCAGTGCGGCTGCGGACGATGAACTCGTCGATCTCGTCGTCGCCCATCACGATCTTGCCGCGCTCGTTCGTTCCCATCGGGTGTCCTTTCGCTTTCCTGACGGCTCTACGGACGCCGGTCAGGTCACTGTCGTTCGATGATGTGACTTTCGATACCCCACCCTAGAGTCGTTTGTTGATTGCATCCGCCGCGGCCAGTAAGTCGGCGGCCCAGCGTGATCCCGGACGCCGTCCCATCCGGTCGATCGGGCCGGAGACCGAAATTGCGGCGATCACCTCGCCTGCGTTGTCGCGTACCGGAGCCGAGATGCTGGCCACGCCGGGTTCGCGCTCGCCGATGCTCTGCGCCCATCCCCGGCGGCGGACCTCGAGCAGGGTCCGTTCACTGAAACCGTTCTCACCCAGTAGGAGCCGGGCGGTGGCGGGATCGGCCCAGGCGAGCAGGACCTTGGCCCCGGAGCCGGCGTTCATCGGCAGCCGGGCTCCGACGGGGACGGTGTCGCGAAGTCCGGATGGCGGCTCGATGGCAGCGACACAGATCCGGTCGGCGCCCTCTCTACGGTAGAGCTGCACGCTCTCGCCGGTGATCTCCCGCAGTCTGGGCAGAATCAGCGCGGCTGCCTCGCGCACGGTGTCGGTGGCTCCGGCAGCGAGTTCGCCGAGTGCGGGCCCAGGGCACCACAGTCCGGAAGTATTGCGCGCCAACAGGCGGTGGGTTTCGAGGCCGACAGCGAGCCGGTGCGCGGTCGCACGCGGCAACCCGGTGCGCGTACACAGCTGATTCAGGTTGCACGGCCCTTCGGAGACGGCGTGCAGAACGGCGACGGATTTGTCCAGAACACCGATCCCACTGGCCACTGCCGATGCGGTATCATTTCTCACAAGCCGATACTATGCTCTCGCATACTGAGATGCCAGCCCATCTCGTCAGAAGAAGAAACTTGGTGATCATGATGACCGAACGTCCAATGACCTTGGCCGAAAAGGTTTGGGAAGAACATGTTGTGGTGCGTGGTGAAGGTGAGGGATCCGGACGCAAGCCCGACCTGATCTACATCGATCTGCATCTCGTCCACGAGGTGACGAGCCCGCAGGCATTCGACGGCCTGCGCCTGGCGGATCGTCCGGTGCGACGACCCGACCTGACGATTGCGACCGAAGACCACAACGTGCCGACGATGGATATCGACAAGGTGATCGCCGATCCCATCTCGCGTCTGCAGGTCGACACCCTCCGCAGTAACTGCGAAGAATTCGGAATCCGGTTGCATTCCATGGGTGATGCCAATCAGGGCATCGTCCACATCATCGGACCGGAACTCGGTCTGACGTTGCCGGGCATGACCGTCGTCTGTGGTGACAGTCATACCGCCACGCATGGTGCTTTCGGCTCTATTGCCATGGGCATCGGTACTTCCGAGGTTGAGCATGTGCTGGCGACGCAGACACTTTCGTTGCGTCCGTTCAAGACGATGGCGATCAATGTTGACGGTGAATTGCCGCCCGGCGTCACCGCCAAAGACCTCATCCTGGCGGTCATCGCGCAGATCGGAACCGGCGGCGGCCAGGGCTATGTGCTCGAGTATCGCGGCCCGGCCATCGAGAAGCTCTCGATGGAGGCCCGAATGACCGTGTGCAACATGTCGATTGAGGCCGGTGCTCGCGCCGGACTTATTGCACCCGATGACATAACCTTCGAATACGTCAAGGGTCGTCCGCACACACCGGCCGGCGCCGACTGGGATGCCGCGGTGCAGAACTGGCGTCAGCTCCGCACCGATGACGGCGCGGTCTTCGACGCAGAGGTCCATATCGATGCGACCAAGCTGACCCCGTTTGTCACCTGGGGAACCAACCCGGGGCAGGGGTTGCCTCTGGGTGCTTCGGTGCCCGACCCCGCCAAGATCGCCGACGCAGCGGAGGCCGAGGCAACCGAGAAGGCACTGCGGTACATGGATTTGACGCCCGGCATGCCGCTGCGCGAGATCGAGGTCGACACCGTGTTCGTCGGCTCGTGCACCAACGGGCGTATCGAGGACCTGCGTGCGGTGGCCGAGGTCTTGTCCGGGCATCACGTGGCCGAGGGCATTCGGATGCTGATCGTTCCCGGTTCGGGGCGGGTGCGCCTACAGGCCGAAGCGGAGGGACTTGGCGACATCTTCGAGGAAGCCGGCGCGGAGTGGCGGCAGCCGGGTTGTTCGATGTGCCTGGGAATGAACCCGGATCAGCTTGCACCCGGTGGACGATCCGCATCGACCTCGAACCGCAATTTCGAAGGGCGGCAGGGCAAGGGAGGCCGAACTCACCTCGTGTCCCCAGCTGTGGCTGCTGCCACTGCAATTCGCGGACGCCTCAGTGCCCCGACCGACCTGACCGATTCAGTTCCCGCGGTCTGAGCGCGGACGAGAAGGAGAATTGACGATGGAACCGATCAGCATTCACACCGGAATCGGCGTGCCGCTTCGCCAGGGCAATGTCGACACCGACCAGATCATCCCGGCGGAGTTCCTGAAGCGGGTGACTCGCACCGGATTTGAGGACGGGTTGTTCGCCGGCTGGCGCGCCGACCCGGGCTTCATTCTCAATGTGGAGCCGTACAACCACGGATCTGTCCTGGTGGCCGGTCCTGATTTCGGCACCGGATCGTCCCGAGAGCATGCGGTCTGGGCGTTATCTGACTTCGGTTTTCGGGTCGTGATCTCGTCGCGCTTCGCCGACATCTTCCGCGGCAATGCCGGAAAAGCCGGGTTGGTGGCCGCACAGGTCGACCAGTCGGACGTCGAGTTGATCTGGAAGCGGCTCGAGGAGCAGCCCGGGTTGGAATTGACGGTGAGCCTTGAAGATCAGACGGTCACAGCAGCGGACCTAGTGGTGCCCTTTGCAATTGATGAGTACACCCGGTGGCGTCTGATGGAGGGTCTGGACGACATCGGATTGACATTGCGGCAGGTCGAAGCCATTTCTGAGTATGAAAAGGCAAGGCCCGTATGGAAACCGAAGACCCTGCCGGAGCCCGCTTCGGGGAGCGCAACGAGGGCGCGGCCGTAACCTGTTAGACGGCATACCTTTCGCCACGCCGAGCGAATTTGGCGTGGATCGTGGACGTTTTGCGATTTGACGTTTACCGTGTTCATTTAGATGGCCCAAAGTGGGTCAACAGTTTGCGGAGGTTGAATCCATGAACAAGGCAGAGCTCATCGAAGAACTAACAAAGAAGTTGGGGACCGATCGCCGTACGGCTACTGACGCCGTCGAGCACATCGTCGACACAATCGTGCGGGCGGTGAACAAGGGTGAGAGCGTGACGATCACCGGTTTCGGTGTCTTCGAAAAGCGGCGTCGCGCTGCTCGGGTTGCTCGCAACCCGCGCACCGGCGAAACCGTCAAGGTGAAACCGACTTGGGTGCCGGCATTCCGTCCGGGCGCACAGTTCAAACTTGTTGTGTCCGGCAAGCAGAAGCTGAGCGCATCGGGCCCGGCCGTCAAGCGTGGCAGTGCAACTGTCGCAGCGGCACCGGCCAAGAAGACCGCAGCCAAGAAGGCGGCTCCGGCCAAGAAGGTTGCAGCCAAGAAGGCAGCTCCGGCCAAGAAGGCCGCTCCCGCCAAGAAGGTTGCAGCCAAGAAGGTAGCACCGGCCAAGAAGGCCGCTCCCGCCAAGAAGGTTGCAGCCAAGAAGGCAGCTCCGGCCAAGAAGGCCGCACCTGCCAAGAAGGTTGCAGCCAAGAAGGCAGCTCCGGCCAAGAAGGCCGCACCTGCCAAGAAGGCTCCGGCGAAGAAGGCTCCGGCCAAGAAGCGCTGACGCACACAAACAAAACCCCGGTGGACCTTCCCTCCACCGGGGTTTGTTTTGCGTTCAAGGCATTTCGGTTACCGGCGGCTAACCCATCGGGCTGTCGACGTGGTGCGCGGCAACGAGCTTTCCGTCGTGCAGCGAGAGCACCCAGAAACTTCCCTTGCGGTTTCGTGACGCCGGGAGCTTCAGTTCGTCCTGAGCAGCCCACCATTTGAGTAGCGGGGGGATCACCTTGCCCTGACTGCACACGACGTGAATCCCGGCTGATTGCGCGATCTCTCGAATCCGGCGGCGCCCGGCCTTCGGGTCGTCGGCGTATGACTCTTCTGACAGTGATGGTTCGGCCACGACGTCGACGCCGAGTTCGTCGGCCAGCGGTGCCACCGTCTGCACGCAACGCACGCGATCTGCCGAATGAACGTCTGTGGGGCCGAACAACAGCAGTTGCGACACCAGTGCCTCGGCTTGAGCCTGGCCCACCTTCTCCAGGGGACGGAGCCGATCGTCGCCTTTGTAGCGGGACTTGCGGCCGGCCTTGGCGTGGCGTACCAAAAGCAGGACATCAAGCTTTGCCGGTAGGGCCCGAAAGGACTTCAGGACTTTTCGGTCCAGATGATACGAGATCGCAGACTCTGCCGATTCCACTGAGAGCCAACGTAATTCGTCAACCTCGTCGTTGGGCGTGAACTCGCCTGCGACGAGCTCGGCTGACCAATAGTGAACATGCTTGCGGCCGGGACCACGAAGGTCGTAGCTGACCATCCGCACATGCCTGCCGAGCCGAACGTGGTAGCCCGTCTCCTCGGCGATCTCACGGACCGCTGCACTGAGGAAGGTTTCCCCGGGTTCGACCTTGCCCTTGGGCAGGGTCCAGTCGTCGTAGCGGGGACGGTGGACGATGGCGACCTCGATCTCCCCGGCCGAATTCTCGCGCCAGAGCACGCCACCGGCCGCGTAGACCACCGCGCCGTTGCCGCTTGCCGATTTGCTCACTGGCTCAGGTCGGCCCGACGACGGTTGCGCCGCATCATCTGACGCTGATGATCGCGCACCTCTTCACCCGCAGCGGGTGAGGCCGTCCAGCTTCCGTTCTGCTCGAGTGTCCAGCAACGGGTGGTCGGATCCATCGCGGAGGCGAACACGTCGTCGAGTTCGCGCGTCAGTCGCGGGTCGCGAACCTGAGCCATCACCTCGACCCGTCGATCGAGGTTGCGGTGCATCATGTCTGCGCTGCCGAACCAGAACTCGTTGATCGACTGGAAATGAAAGACCCGCGAATGTTCCAGGAACTGACCGAGGATCGACCGCACCGTGATGTTCTCGCTGAGACCGGGAACCCCCGGCCGGAGAGCACAGATTCCGCGGACCACCACATCGACCGGGACCCCGGCCTGGGATGCCCGATACAGCGCATCGATCACCTGCTCGTCGACGAGCGCATTGGCCTTCAATCGAATTCGGGCATCAGAGTGTCCACTTTGCGCCCGCTCGATCTCTGCGCGGATGCGATCGATTATTCCCGCGCGCACACCGTGCGGTGCGACGAGCAGGTTGCGGTACTCGACCTTTCGCGAGTAACCGGTGAGCGTGTTGAACAGGTCGGTCAGGTCGGCACCGATATCCGGCGCCGCGGTGAACAAACCGATGTCTTCGTAGAGGCGCGCGGTCTTGGGATTGTAGTTACCCGTGCCGATGTGGCAGTAGCGCCGGATGGTCGAGCCCTCACGCCGGACCACCAGACAGGTTTTGCAATGTGTCTTCAGTCCGACGAGCCCGTAGACCACGTGTACGCCGGCCTGCTCGAGCTGCCTGGCCCACTTGATGTTTGCGTGCTCATCGAAGCGTGCCTTGATCTCGACGAGCGCCACCACCTGTTTGCCCGCCGCGGCAGCATCGATGAGGGCGTTGACGATCGGGGAGTCGCCGGAGGTCCGATAGAGGGTCTGTTTGATCGCGAGGACATCGGGGTCGGCGGCTGCCTGTTCGATGAATCGTTGCACGCTGGTGGAGAAGGAGTCGTATGGGTGATGCACCAGCACATCTCCCTCACGCAGCGTGGAGAAGATGCTCTTGGGGGTTTCTCGTTCGCCGAAAGCCGGGTGGGTGGCCGGGACGAAGGGTGGGTCCTTGAGTGCGGGCCGGTCGATCGCGGCGACCTGGAACAGGCTCGACAGGTCGAGCAAACCGGGCACCTCGATCACGTCGGCCGGATCGACATCGAGTTCGCGCAGCAGCAGTTCGAGCATGTGCTCGGTCATGTCGCCGGCGATCTCCAACCGGACCGGTGAACCGAAACGCCGACGGGCGAGTTCACGTTCGAGTGCCTGGAGCAGATCTTCGTCGCGGTCTTCCTCCACCTCGAAGTCGGCATTGCGGGTGATCCGGAAGGCGTGGTGCTCAACGATCTCCATGCCCGGGAACAGATGGTCGAGTTGTGCGGAGATCAGATACTCCAGCGGGAGGAGGATCGATTTTGCCGGTGCGGTATCGGTTTTCGTGTACAGATGCCGGAACTCGGCGGGCATCAGGCGGTCGACTTGGACAAAACGGTCGACGTTGTCAGGGACCTTCACGCGCGCGAAGTGCTCGCCACCCTTGCCGACATCTTTCACCGTCACGGCCAGATTCAGGCTCAGGCCCGAGATGTACGGGAACGGATGAGCCGGGTCGACGGCCAGCGGCGTGAGCACCGGGAAGACGACTTCATGGAAGTACTCGCTCATCCGGCGGCGCTCGTCGTCCGACAGCGCCTCCCAGGTGACGATGTGAATGTTGTTGTCTGCCAGAGCCGGTTGTACCGAGTCGAGGAACACGCGAGCGTGCCTGTCGGCCAAAACCTGGGTGCGCTGGGCGATCAGGGCCAGCTGTTCACGCGGTGACAGGCCGTCGGCGGAGCGGACCGATAGTCCCGTCTCGTGACGGCGTTTGAGCCCGGCCACCCGGACCATGAAGAACTCATCGAGATTGGAAGCGAAGATGGCCAGGAATTTGGCACGCTCGAGCAGCGGCAGTGACGTGTCCTCGGCCAGTGCCAGGACCCGGGCATTGAAGTCGAGCCAACTCAGTTCGCGGTTGAGGTAACGATCTTCGGGAAGATCCGCGGTGCTGGTGGGTAGAGCGGTCGCCGCCGGTGGTGCTGTCGGCATCAAGGGTGGGTTCGACGGCTGGTTCGTCGCGTCTGCTGTGCTCACGTGACCATCATGGCCCATCAGGCCGGGCTGTGGAATCGCGAGTTCGTGATTGTTCACCCAAATGCAGGCGAGAGACGATCGCGGACGTCGCCGGACCCAGACCGAACCGTGCGGCGGTCAACAGATCGTCGATGGTGTCGACGTCGATCCGAAGGTCCGGCCACCGGTCGGAGTCGTCGATGAGATCGATGGCGCCGTGGTCGGAATGGCGCCTCGCGGAGTCGGCCCCGAACCGCAGGAAGTCGGTTGTATGTGGACCTTCGAGGTCGAGAAACAGTGCGGTGGTGCCGGTCCCGGCGTGATCGGGGATGTACGACGACGTCAGCGATGCAGACTCCGCGACGGCCGCGATGAGACTGGCGGGGGTCGCGGCGGGCAGATCGGCCTGCAGCACCAGAATCCGGCTACCGGGCCATCGGGACAGCGCGTGATCGATCCCCATCGCAAACGCCTGGTTGAGGACGTCACCGTTGTCGACAACGGTCTCGGCTCCGAATGCACCGGCGGTGGTTGCCACGGCTTGATCCGGAGACACGACGACGATCCGATCGAGTCCGGTGCCGGCCACCGCGGTGAGGGTGTCCTCGAGCATCGCCAGAACCAGGGCGCGGCGCGCATCGCGGCCGATGGCCGGAGCCAGCCGCGTCTTGGCCCCGCTCAGTTCCTTGACCGCAATGACGACTGCGATCGGCCGCGTTTCCATGGGGTCCATCATGGTCGGCGCCCTCACCGGGGTGAAAAGGTACCCCGCCTTGGCGCCGACCTCTAGGCTTGGAGCGTCGCGGAGAGACCGCACACAGTCGTGGAAACAGAGGGTGGGTGGCGTGATGCGCGCGGTCGTCATGGGCTCGGGTTCATGGGGCACAGCGATGGCCAAGGTCCTGGTGGACGCCGGCACCGAAACGATCCTGTGGTCGCGACGGGCCGAGCTGGCCGATGCGATCAATCAGACGCACACCAATCCCGACTACCTCGACGACGTAGCGCTGCCGGTGGGCCTCCGCGCCAGTGCCGATCTCACCGAGGTGCTCGATGGCGCGGATCTGGTTGTGTGCGCGGTGCCGTCGCAGTCCCTGCGCACGAGTATGCAGACGTGGCTGCCGCACCTGCGTGACACGGCAACGCTGATGTCGCTGGCCAAAGGTGTCGAGACGGGCACCCTGCTGCGGATGAGTGAGGTCATCACCGAGGTGACCGGGGCGACCGCGGATCGGGTTGCGGTGTTGTCGGGACCGAACCTGGCGCGGGAGATCGCGATGGGACAACCGGCGGCCACCGTGGTGGCATGCGCGAACGAGGTTCGCGCTCGAGAGATTCAAAAGGCTTGCAGCACCATGTATTTCCGTCCATACACCAACACCGACGTGGTCGGGTGCGAGATCGGTGGGGCAGTCAAGAACGTCATCGCATTGGCCTGTGGCATGGCATCGGGCGTGGGGCTGGGCGACAACACCCGGGCCTCGATCATCACCCGCGGGCTGGCCGAGACCATTCGACTCGGTGTTGCACTGGGAGCACGCCCCGAGACGTTGGCCGGATTGGCCGGAATCGGTGACCTGGTGGCCACCTGCTCGTCGCCGCTCTCGCGCAATCGCACCTTCGGCAGCCGCCTCGGTGAAGGCAAAACACTTGCCGAGGCGCAGGAAGCGACCCACGGCCAGGTCGCCGAAGGCGTCAAGTCCTGTTCATCGGTACGTGCGCTCGCCCAGAAGCATGACGTCGATATGCCGTTGACCGATGCGGTACACCAGGTGTGTCACGAGGGTCTGACCGTCACCGAAGCCATCTATTCACTGCTGGGCCGGCGCACAAAGCCGGAGTGACTCCGTCACGCTAAACGTGACGCGAGCCCGAGTGTCGGTCGGGGGTTTCAGTTACCCAGATCGATCGGGGCCGTCGGCAGGTATTCGTCGATCAACTGTGAAAACTGTTGGATCGGACCGTTTCCCACGTTCTCGGGGAGCCAGATCGCCACGTAGGGACGGTGATCGACGGCGTACCAGAGGAAGCCCGGGGCGTCGGTGGTCGCCGAGACCAGGAACCACTGCACCGGATCGACCACCTGCAGACCCGAGGTGGGGGAGAGTGACTCGGGTCGATCGACGCCGCATCGCAGCTGAACCGGTCCGGGTACCTGATCTCCAGGCGGCCAGCTGACCATGCCGTCGTCGGACACGGTCTTCTTGCCGAAACCGTCGAAGGTCTCGGGCAGCGCGGCGATGAGTGCTGCACAGTCCGGTGATGACTGCTCGGGTGCCGCCATCGATTTCAGGGGGGTCTCGGCGGAGGTGCTGTCGTCGGTCTTGACGACCGCATAGGTGATGAAGGCCACGATCACCATCACCGGAATCGTGATGATGGTTGCGATGATCGCCGGATGCAGGCGACCGGGACGGCTGGGAGTTGACTCGCTCACACCAGCCTCGGGATGCCTGTCACGACCGGGCACGTCAGCGTTCGGGTGATCCCATCGACCTGCTGAATCTTCGGAACCACCTCTTCGGTGAGGTGGGCCGCGTTGGTCGCGTCGACCCGCACGATGACGTCGTACGGTCCGCTGACCTCCTCGGACGAGGTGACGCCGGCGATATCCGAGATCGCTGCTGCGGCTACCGCAGCCTTACCGACCTCGGTCTGGATCAGTATGTAAGCCTGAACCACGGCGTTCCTTTCGTTCACGACGACGATCAGCGGAGCGGCTGACCCAAATAGACTGGCACATATTGTCACCGACAACGGTGTCGAGTGGCCAATCAAGCAGGCCGACATCCAAACGAAAGGCGCGGTGAGAACGCTGTCCACCGATCCGGTCCCCACGGTCAGTGAGGTCGGCGAGCAAGTGCTGATCGATCTGTTCACCACACCCGACGACGACGCCAGGGGTGATCACATGGTGCTGGTCGGTCCCGGCGACGACGCCGCCGTGCTCGTCGGCGGCGGCCCGGTGGTGGTCAGCACCGACGCGCTGGTCGACGGCAGGCACTTCCGAATGGACTGGAGCAGTCCAGAACAGATCGGGTTCAAGGCCGTGGTCGCGAACGCCGCCGACGTCATCTCGATGGGCGCCCGGGTCACCGGGTTTCTTGCTTCGGTGACCTGTCCGAAAGATATTCCGGTCGCCACGCTGGTGGGTCTGCGCGACGGGATGCGCGAGGCCGCCCGGCGGTACGGGGCGAATGTTGTCGGCGGTGATCTGACGGCCGGCGATCAACTCGTACTCGCGGTGACGGCGATCGGTGCCATGGACACCCGCACCCCGGTCCGGCTGTCGACGGCACAGGTCGGCGATGTGGTGGCTGTCTCGGGACCGCTCGGTTCGTCGGCCGCCGGTATGGAACTGTTGTCGGCCGGGGTCAGCGATTTCACCGGTCTGGTGCGCGCACACTGCGCGCCGGAGCCTCACCTGGAGCTGGGCGTTGCTGCTGCAGAGGCAGGAGTACATTCGATGACCGACATCTCTGATGGGCTGATGCGCGAACTCCATACGATGTCGCGGGCCAGTGGGCTGCGGATCGAGATCGATGTTGCCGCCATCCCGGTGGTGCCTGAATTGCCGGCTGCCGCAGCCAGGCTCGGTGTGGACATGAATGTCTGGACAAGCACCGGTGGCGAAGATCACGAGCTGCTGGCCACGTTCGCTGCCGGGGAGCTTCCGGTCGGGTGGACTGCGATCGGTACGGTGCATGCCGGGCCTGCCCAGCCCCCGGTCACCGTTCACGGCATGGATACGGTTGATCCCGAGGCGGGTTGGCATACGTTCTGACGGGTGCATGTGGGATTCGGCACTACCGATACTGTGGCGTTCATGGCTATTTACGCACTCGATGATCGCGAACCCGAACTGGGCGAAGGCGCCTACGTACACCCGGACGCTGTGGTGATCGGCGCGGTGACCCTCGCGGCCGGTGCCTCCGTCTGGCCGGGCGCGGTGCTGCGGGGCGACTACGGGACCATCCACATCGGTGAGAAGACGAACATCCAGGATGGCACCGTAATCCATTGCACACCCGTGCATCCGACGGTGATCGGTGCGCGTTGTGTCGTCGGGCACAACGCGCACATCGAAGGTGCAACCATCGGCGACAGCTGCCTGATCGCATCAGGTTCGGTGGTACTCAACGGTTCTCGGATCGGGGCCGGATCAATCGTCGGTGCGGGCGCGGTGGTCGCGTACGGCTTCGAACTTCCCGAACGCTCGATGGCCCTGGGTGTTCCGGCGAAGGTCCGGCAGGGCTACGAGGTCGCCGAGGGCCATATCGAGATGAGCGTCGAGAACTACGCGGCGAACGCCGCGTACTACCGCACCGCGCTGCGTCGCCTGGATTAGACGGTCATGCCTGACACACAACCACTTTCGGCCCTGGTGGATCCGGGGTGGGCCCGCGCGCTCGCGCCGGTCGCCGACGATGTCACCCGGATGGGAACCTTTCTGCGGGCCGAGCTCGCGGAAGGCCGCACTTATCTGCCGGAAAGCGGAAACGTGCTGCGGGCCTTCTCGAATCCATTCGACCAGGTGCGCGTCCTGATCGTCGGGCAGGATCCCTACCCGACGCCGGGTCACGCCGTCGGCCTGAGCTTTTCGGTGGCGCCCGACGTGAAACCGGTACCGCGGAGCCTGGGCAACATCTATACCGAATACAGCGATGACCTCGGACTCCCGCGGCCGTCGAACGGTGACCTGACACTGTGGGCGAAACAGGGTGTGCTGCTGCTCAACAGGGTGCTCACCGTGGCGCCGGGGGCTGCGGGAAGCCATCGTGGCAAGGGTTGGGAATCGGTCACCGAGTGTGCCATCAAGGCATTGGCGGCCAGGGATCAACCGTTGGTTGCCATCCTGTGGGGCAAGGACGCCGCGTCGTTGCAGCCGTGGTTACCCGGGGTCTCGACGATCGTCTCGCCGCACCCGTCGCCGCTGTCGGCCAGGCGTGGATTCTTCGGTTCGAAGCCGTTCTCCCGAGCCAACGCCGCACTGGTGGAGCAGGGTGGCGCCGAAATCGATTGGCGCCTGCCCTGACCGGATCCGAGATCTGAAAGGCACCTGAATACAAAAAATGGCCACCCGCGGAAAGCAGGTGGCCATTTTTAGGTGTGAATGTGCTTCAGGTCAAGAGGACTCAGCTGTTGGCGTTGACCGACGCGTAGTCCGGCTTGGTCTTGCCGACGAACGCGTTGACTCCCTCGATACCGTCCGGCAATGCGGACAGTGCAGCGATCGACTCTGCTTCGGCGTCGAGCTGCTCGGTGAGCGAGCGGGTCGCCGATGCGTTCAGGAGCTTGCGCGTGGCCGTGAGCGTGCGCCACGGGCCTGCCGCGATCGAGGCTGCAGCAGCCTCGGCGGTGACCAGTACCTGATCGTCTTCGACCACACGCGAGATCAGGCCGAGGTCGAGTGCCTCGGCGGCGTCGACCGCGCGGTTGGTCAGAATTATGTCGCGTGCACGTGCGGCACCGACGACCCGGGGCAGCGTCCAGGTGAGGCCGCCGTCGGGGGTCAGTCCGATGCCGAGGTATGCCGGACGGAACTTCGTCGAGGTACCGGCGATGGCAACGTCACAGTGCGTGACGATGCTCATTCCGGCACCTGCAGCCCAGCCGTGCACAGCAGCAACGATCGGTACATTCGCAGAATTCAGCGCGCGGATGAAGTCGTGGAAGTCTCCGGCCAGTCCGGCCAGGAACTCGGCACGATCGTCGGCAGAAGCGAAGTCACGGACGTTGCCGCCCGCGCAGAAATTCGCTCCGGTACCGACGAGCAGCACCGCACCCGCCTTGATCTCGCCGCGGGCCAACTGACGCAGCGCAACAGCGCCACGATCGAAGTAGACCCGGTCCAGCGAGTTACCGGCCTTGTCTGAGGCGATGGCAATGCGGAGCACGCCATCGGTGAGTTGAACTGAGTCGGAATCGGTCGGAGTGGACCGCAACTCGGTCACACTCAGCCCCGAACGACTTTGCCGGCCTTCAGGCAAGAGGTGCAAACATTGATCCGCTTGCGGTTTCCGGGGGCAACCTGCGCACGCACGGACTGGATGTTGGGATTCCAGCGCCGGTTTGTACGCCGGTGTGAGTGCGAGACCGACTTACCGAAGCCGGGGCCCTTGGCGCATACGTCGCAGACGGCAGCCATCGTCGAACTCCTTCAATGAGAAATTAGGTGGTCATCGGCCCAGAGTTGTCGACACGGGTGCCGACGCCCAATGGGCAACCCTGCAAGGATAGCTGTCACCGGGCCTGTGATCCAAATGGTGGTCAAACCCCTGGCCAGAGTGGTCGCCGAACGACCGTGTCAGCCTCTCAGATTAGTCTGTGTGTCAGACCACAAGAAGGAGGTGCGGCACGTGGTGGATCCGGTCGGGGCCCCTGCAATGGACCCAGGGGTGTTGCGGGATTGGATTCACGGTGCCGTGACCAGCCTCGATCTGGTGCGTGCCGAGATCAACGACCTCAACGTCTTCCCGATTCCGGACTCCGACACCGGCAGCAACATGCTGCACACCATGAAAGCGGCCGCTGAGGCCGTCGACGCACTCGACGACGATGCCGACACCCCGACGGTTGCCCGGGCCATGGCCGAGGGCGCTGTGGCAAAGGCCCGGGGTAACTCCGGAATCATCCTGTCGCAGGTTCTGGTCGGATTGGCCGATGCCGCCGAGATCAATGCCATCGGGGGCCGGGTCTCCTTCAACAAACTGTGGGTTGCCGGCCTGAGACTGGGGTCGCTGGCCGCGACCAGGGCGGTGAGCGAACCTCGTGAGGGCACAGTGCTGACGTTGCTGCGCCGGTCGGCGGAGAACGCTGCCGAGCAAGCCGAGGCCACCCCTGCCGACCTGGCCCGCGCCATCGCCGACGGTTGTGCCGACGACCTCGAACTCACCCAAACGCAGTTGGACGTCCTGGCCCAGGCCGGAGTGGTGGATGCCGGTGGTCGGGGACTTCTGGTGATCTTCGACGAGCTCGTCAAGGTGCTGACCGGTGTGTCGACTCGGCGCCGTCGGTACCAGGGAGCGTTGGTCGGTGGTGGGGATTGGATCGGGCACCAGATCGGAGAGTCGTGCGACAGCGACGACGAGATGGACTTCGAGGTGATGTACCTGCTCAACGGTGCCGCCGCCGACCAGATCTCGACACTGCGCACCAAACTCGGCGACATCGGCGATGCCGTGGTGATCGTCGGCGACAGTGCCGACGACGGTGCGGGCGAGCGTTTTTCCATCCACGTCCACACTTGCCAGCCCGGTGCTGCGGTCGAAGCGGGCGTGGCCCTCGGCCGCGTGAGTGACATCAGGATCAGCTGTTTCCTGCTCGATGCCCACCGGGGACAAGAGGACAAGGCCTCGCGTCCACCGCGTCGCAGGCGTGCGGTCGTCGCGGTTGTCACCGGCGACGAGGCCGCGGAGCTGTTCGAGCAAGAAGGAGCCGTGGTTGTCCGGGCCGACACCGGTGGCGAGGGCGAGTTGGATGCCGAGGTGCTGGCGAAGGCGATCATCGACGTCGACAGTGCGCACGTGATCTTGATGGGTAACGGAGCGCTACCGGCCCAGGACCTGGTTGCCGTGGCTGCGGCTGCGCGCTCCCGGGAACGGTCTGTGGTGATCTTGCCCGGCGGTTCGATGGTGCAGAGCCTGGCGGCGATGGCCGTGCATGATCCCGGCGAATTGGCCGACGACGACGCGTACGCGATGGCCGATGCCGCCGCTGCCACCCGATTTGGCGCCGTGGTCACGGCCACCGAACGAACCCTGACATTTGCCGGAACCTGCGAACCCGGCGACCACCTGGGTCTCATCGGCGATGGCGTGCTCGTGATCCATCCCGAGATCATCGGCGCGGCTGCCGGTTTGATCGATCTCCTGCTGAGTACCGGTGGTGAGATGGTCAGTGTGCTCGCCGGGCGTAATCTCGATCCCGAGGTGCTCGAGCAGCTCGAGCATCATGTGAACACCGTGCACCCCGGAGTCGAGTTCGTGAGCTTTCCTGGTGGGCAGGTGGGCGAACTGCTTCAGGTGGGAGTCGAATAGCAGTGGTGGCATTGTCGGAGTCGCTCGATGTCGTGTTGGGAGCGAAGGCTGCCGATCTGCTGGCCGAGCAGATCAACGTGAACACCGTCGGCGAGTTGTTGCGGTATGTGCCGGATCGCTACGTCAAACAGGGAGATCTGTCCGGCGAACGTAAACCCGAGCCGGGGGAACGTCTGACGGTGGTCGCCCGGGTCGAGGACAGCAAAACCATTCCGATCCGGAACTCGCGCCGCAAGATGACCAAACTTGTTGTCTTCGACGGGAATTTCCGTATCTCGGTGACGTTCTTCAACTCGCCGTGGATCGCGTCGAAACTCCCGAAGGGTTCCCGCGTGATGATGGCGGGCGAGGTGAAGTACTTTAACAAAGAGTTGCAGCTCACCCACCCCAACTGGCTGAAGCTGCCGGAAGACGGTACGTCGATCGAAGCAGACGACGCGGTGGGTTCCGCCCTGATGCAGGGCATCGCGAAGGCATTGGCGACCGATGCCGGTAGCGGTGAAAAAGTCGACGGTACAATCGATTTCTCCGAGTTCCTGCGCGACGTCATACCGGTGTACCGGGCCACTGCCAAGCTGCAGGCCTGGACGATCTGGCAGTGCGTGCGCGCGGTACTGGGTTATCTCGATCCGATCGAGGATTCCTTGCCCGACGACGAGCGCAAGGCCCGCGGACTGATCGGTGCCGACGAGGCGCTGCGCAAGATCCACATCCCCGAAGGGCAGAACGACATCGACCAGGCATCGGCGCGCCTGAAGTTCGACGAAGCGCTGGCCCTCCAACTGGCGCTGGCGCAGCGCAGATATGTGGATCGCGGAGCGGAAGGGCCCTCCTGCCCCCACGTGGACGGAGGGCTCGAAGACCGGTTTCTCAAACGTCTTCCGTTCACTCTCACCGACGGACAGAACGAGGTCATCGACGAGATCACCGCAGATATGGCACGTCCGGAGTCCGAGGGACTGACCAAGGTCGCGCCGATGAGTCGACTGCTGCAGGGCGAGGTCGGATCGGGTAAGACCCTGGTGGCATTGCTCAGCATGCTCCGGGTGATCGACAACGGGTACCAGTGCGCGCTGCTCGCACCTACCGAAGTTCTTGCCGCGCAGCACTTCCGGACGCTGGAAAACATGCTCGGTGGATTGGCCAAAGAGGGTCAACTCGAAGGGGAGGAGGGCGCCACCCGCATCGCTCTCATCACCGGCTCGATGAAGACCGCGGCCAAACGCACCGCACTCCTCGAGACGGTCACCGGCCAGGTGGGCATCCTCATCGGCACCCACGCCCTGTTGCAAGAGCATGTCGACTTCTTCAACCTGGGGTTTGTTGTCGTCGACGAACAGCACAGATTTGGTGTGGAACAACGGGATACGCTCCGATCGCGGGGCCGCGACCACATCGTTCCGCATCTGTTGGTGATGACCGCGACCCCGATCCCGCGCACGGTCGCGATGACCGTGTTCGGTGATCTGGAGACGTCCACACTGAGGGAACTGCCGCGGGGTCGTCAGCCGATCACCACCAGCGTGGTGCCCAAGGGCAACCCGAAGTGGGTACAGCGGGCGTGGGAACGTGTCGACGAGGAAGTGCAGGCCGGGCGCCAGGTCTATGTGGTGTGTGCGCGGATCGGCGATGACGGTACCGCCGCCGGCCAGAAGTCGGCGCAGAAATCGAGTGAGGCGGGTGGCGAGCCGGCCATCGCAGCGGTCGACATGTTCAACACGTTGTCGACGGGTCCACTGGGCAAGTATCGAATCGAATTGCTGCACGGGCGGCTTCACGCCGATGACAAAGCTCAGGTGATGGCCGACTTCACGGCAGGCAATATCGACATCCTGGTCTCGACCACCGTGATCGAAGTCGGTGTCGACGTCCCCAACGCCACCACCATGGTGATCGTCGATGCCGAACGGTTCGGCGTGAGCCAGCTGCATCAGCTCCGCGGTCGTGTCGGTCGTGGTGGGTTGCCCGGCCTGTGTCTGTTGATGACCGGTGCGGCAGATATGTCGCCGGCCATGGAACGTTTGCGTGCTGTCGCGGCGTCCAACGACGGGTTCGAATTGTCGCTCGTGGATCTGGCTCAGCGAAGGGAGGGTGATCTGCTTGGCTCGCTCCAGTCCGGTCAGACCTCCTCGCTCCGCTTCCTCTCGCTCCTCACCGACGGTGACCTCATCGATGACACGAGGGCCCTGGCCGACGAGGTGGTCAGCTCGGACCTCACCCTGGTCGAGCACAAACCGATGGCAGCGCTTGTCGATTCGATTCTGGGGCCGGTCCGGCTGGCGTTTTTGGACAAGTCCTAGCGGAGGGCAACTCTCGGCCCGGGTGTGGGCGTTACTGATTGTTTTTGCTGCCTCGGCTGTTGTGGTCGCCGGTGTCGGGATTGCGATCAACCGCCCGCACGCCATCTCACCCGACGCGCAGCGGCTGCTCGGTGAGCTGACGCTGATTCCGGCACTCGCCGCCCGGCCGGATGCGCCGGACTACGACCGCAGCGCCTTTGGTACCGCTTGGACGGACGACACTGATGCGGGTGGTTCACGCAACGGATGCGACACCCGCAACGACATCCTCGACCGTGATCTTCAGGACAAGACCTTCGCAGTGTTGACCAGCTGCGCACGGGCGGTGGCCACAGGTGAGTTCCGTAGCCCCTACAGCGGTCGGTGGGTGGTCTTCCGGCGTGGGCAGGGGACCGGCGCCAAGGTTCAGATCGACCACATCGTCCCGCTGTCTTTTGCTTGGGATATGGGTGCCCGGAACTGGAGTTCGCGAGTGCGGCAACGCTTTGCCAATGATCCGGCGAATCTGGTGGCGGTCGATGGCGACGCGAATCAGGACAAGAGTGACAAACAGCCGTCGCGGTGGATGCCGGAGAACGAGTCATTTCACTGTCAATATGCGGCCCAGTTCGTGGTGGTGATGCGGACCTACGGGCTGTATCTCGATGCCCTGTCCGTGCCGGTGTTGAAGTCGGCACTGCGTCGTTGCTGACGTGGTGTCGCGATCGGGCGGCGCCGATTTATTGCATTGCTATAGATGAATTGCAGAATGCAATCGGTAGGAAATTGTCTATCGCCGACAGATTGTTCATTGGAACAAAAGAGAAATGTGCTTTACTCTTCCGGAAACAACCGTTCAGGAGAAGACAATGGCGCAGTCGTACACATTCGTGCTGGTACATGGGGCGTGGCATACCGGAAAACATTGGGCCCCAGTGGTGGAGTTTCTGGAGAAGGCCGGGCATCGGGTGCATACTCCGACAGTCGCCGGTTTCGGCGAGGAGAAATCGACTGCTTCGCACGCAGATGGCGTTGATTCGGTGCTGCAGTACATCAATGATCGTGAACTAACAGATTTTGTTCTCCTCGGACACAGCTTTGGCGGCACGATCATCTCGAAGGTCGCCGAACAGATTCCCGAACGCATTCGACGTCTTGTCTATTGGAACGCTTTCGTCCTGGCGGACGGAAATAGCATCAACGATGAATCTCCGGCGCATTATGGAGAAATGACTCAAGCGTTCGCGGTGGACGGCATGTTTATGCTTCCGTGGGATGTGTGGCGGGAAGCATTCCTGAATGATGCCGATCGTGATGTCGCGTTGCGAGCCTACGAGACCATCTGCGCGACCCCTGTCAGGATGCTGGAGGACAAGCTCGAGCTGAGCAAGTTCTACGAACTCATCGCGGCCGGTCAACTACGCGCCTCTTACTTGAACTGCACCGACGACACCGCCATGCCTCACGGCGAGTTCGCATGGCATCCCAGGTTCTCCAGCCGGTTGGGCCTGTGCCGGATCGTGCAGACGCCGGGGAGCCATGAACTGATGTTCACCGCCCCTGCTCGGCTTGCGGAAAAGATCGTCGAGGCGGGCCGCGACTGACCGGGGCAGCCCGCCGTCGACCGTGCCGAAGTCGCCGTCGAGCGGGCGGTCAGGTCACTCCGCCCGCGATTTTCAGCGTGACGATGCGATCCCAATCGAAGCCCAGCTCGGCGAGAATTTCGTCGGTGTGGGCGGCGAACTCGGGTCCGGGGCCGAGCTCGGGTGCAGTGACATCGAACTGCACCGGGTTGGCGGCCAGTGTCAGTTCGCCCGCCGGCAGCATATATTCATTGGCCACGACCTGCGCGTCGTTGGACACCTGCAACGAATCCTGCACCGGTGCCCACGGGCCCGCCAAGGTGGCGAAACGCTCCGTCCATTCTGCCAGGGTTCGGCCGGCGAGGACTTCACGAAGAATAGTCACTGCCACATCGGTATTGGCGGCGATCAGCGCGGCGTCGGCGAAGCGGGGATCGTCCGCGAGATCGGGACGGTCGATATGGTGGCACACATCGGCCCAGAATTTGGCAGGCTGCAACATGACGAAGGTCAGGTAGCGCCCATCGGCCGTGGCGTACAGTCCGGACAGTGGATTGGTAAGGGCGCCATGCTCACCGGGCACAGGAGCAACCATCGCTTCGCCGACGTGTGCCGACAATGCGAGCCCGTGTCCCATGGCCCAGACGCCGCTACTCAAGAGAGATACGTCGACGACGGACGTAGCACCCGTGCGTTCACGTTTGAGAAGGGCTGCGGCAACGCCGCCCGCGAGGTTTGTGCCCGAGATCGTGTCTCCGAACGCGGGCCCCGGCGGAAAGACCATCCCCTCCATATCTGGAGGTGTGAGCGTGGCGGCGACACCGGCTCTGGCCCAGAAGGCGGTCATGTCGTATCCGCCCTTGTCTGCCTCCACACCTCGCGGGCCCAGTGCGCTGCCCCGTGCGAAGACGATCTTCGGGTTCACGGAGCGCACATCGTCCACGTCGATTCCGAACCTGGCCCGGGCCTGCGGTAGGAAACTGGTGAGGAACACGTCCGAGGTGCGGATGAGCTCGTTCAGCACCTCCTTGCCTTCCGGTCGGCCCATGTCGAGGCCGATGCTGCGCTTACCTCGATTGGCATGTTCGACATTGGGGTTGGGGTCACCCTCGACCTTCATCGGTCCGATCTGACGAAGGCCACGCTGCGGATCTCCGGTGACCGCGTGTTCGACTTTGATGACCTCTGCCCCCCAGTCGGCGAGCACTGCGCCCGCTGAAGGAACGAAGCCGTACATCGCTACCTCGAGAACACGGAAACCTTCGAGTGGCTTCATTTGGTCACCGTCGCAAAGGCTTTGATCTGCAGGAATTCTTCCAGTCCGGCGGTACCCATCTCTCTGCCGATGCCGGACTGTTTGTAGCCGCCGAAAGGAACATCGGGAGAGAAGTAGCTGCCGCCGTTGACGCTGAAGGTCCCGGTCCGGATCCGGCGGCCGATGGCTATCGCCCGGTCGTCGTCGGCGCCCAAGACACCACCCGAGAGTCCGTACTTCGAATTGTTGGCAATCTGCACGGCGTGCTCGTCGTCATCGAACGGGATGACTGCGAGGACAGGGCCGAAGACCTCTTCCTGTGCGAGTTCGCTGTCCGGGTCGACATTCGCGAGCAGTGTCGGCGTGTAGAAGTATCCGGGATTGACCTGCTTGCCACCGGTCACGAGTGTCGCGCCGGCCTCGATTGCCCGCTGGACCAAGGCGTCCACCTTGTCCCGTTGGCGTTCGCTGATGAGCGGGCCCATGTAGGTCGCCGGATCGGACGGATCACCGTAGGGCACATGCTCGAGCAGACCGGCCACCCTGGCAACGATTTCGTCGTGATGGGCCCGCGGCACGAGCAGCCGGGTGGTGAGCGCGCAACCTTGTCCGGCGTTGGAACAGATTGTGAACGCCGCGAATTGTGCGACCGTGGCAAAGTCTGCGTCTTCGAGCACAATCAGCGCCGACTTGCCGCCCAGCTCCAAGAACACCTTCTTCAGACTCGCGCTCGCTGCCGCCATGATCTGAGCGCCAACGGGTGTGGACCCGGTGAAGGTGACGACATCGACATCAGGGTGCGTGGTCATCATCTGACCCACCTCCACCGCAGTCGAGGACAAGACGTTCACCACGCCTGCCGGGATATCGGTGTGCTCGGCGATCAGCTCGCCCAAGGCCAGCGTGATGAGCGGTGTGTCCGGAGCTCCCTTGAGGATCACCGTGCATCCGGCAGCGAGCGCAGGAACCACCTTGGCCAGCGCAAGCTGGTTCGGGTAGTTGTACGCGATGATCGCCGAAACGACGCCGGCGGCTTCTTTCTCGATCCAGCGGTTGTGCTTCTGTCCCTTGATCTCGACTTCGCCGAGCTCTTCGGTCAGCGGGTACGTGCGCAGCAGGTCGGCGTAGTAGCGGACGATCCCGACAGGTGTGTCGAGCTGGCTACCGAGCGTACTGAGGTGGGACGCGCCGACTTCGGCGATCGTCAATTCGCGAAATTCCTCGATGTTGTCGAGCAGTGCTCGGTGCAGCTGGTCGAGGCACGTGATGCGGAACTCGACGTCGGTGGCCCAGTTGGTGGTTTCGAACGCCTTCCGCGCCGCAGCGATGGCTTGTTCGGTCTCGTCGACACCCGCGTCCGGCGCGTGACCGAGGAGCTCGCCGGTAGCGGGATTGATCGACGCAAACGTCTGCGTGGTCGTGACGAGCTCTCCGTTGATGAGCAGGCGCCGATCGAGAG
The DNA here is from genome assembly GCF_059683565.1 of Williamsia sp. Y721. Taxonomy (NCBI): domain Bacteria; kingdom Bacillati; phylum Actinomycetota; class Actinomycetes; order Mycobacteriales; family Nocardiaceae; genus Williamsia; species Williamsia sp. Y721. The sequence continues at coordinate 1,219,528 of NZ_JCASNH010000001.1, forward strand.
TGCCCGACTGAGGGTTGTCGGGAACTGAGATGTTCTGAGATGTCATACGTTCTCCTGGGTGGATTCGAGCATTCGGTTGATCACTGTCGAAGCTGTGTTGCAGCCGCTTCTGCGACCTCGTCGAGGAGCGGAAGTATGGTGCTCGCACCGGCTGTGGGGATGTCGATGAGTACTCTGTGAACGCCCAGTTCTCCGAGCCGGTCGATGATCTCACCGATGCTCGGCCGGATCTTCTGGAGTACGACCACCTGCAGGTCCGCGAGGTCCCGGCCGGCTCCATTCCACGCCGAATGCAGCTGGGGGAGTTGGGTTCCGAGGGTGTCGACCACATCGTTACCCATCGGGATCCAGCCGTCGCCCCATTCGGCAATGCGCCGAAAGTTGATGGGACTGGCCCGCGATCCCAGCAGTATCGGTGGATGCGGGTCTTGCAGTGGTTTGGGCCACACCCTGCTCGGCGACAACCGAACATGGTCACCCGCGTAAGTGGCTTCGTCCGCTGTCCAGAGCGTCTTCATGAGTTCGATCTTCTCGGTGACAACCGCGTACTTGGCCTCCGCAGCGAAGCCGTGATCCTCGAATTCGTCGTTGTTCCAACCAAACCCGACACCCATCACGAATCGGCCGCCCGACATCACATCCAGCGTGGCGATCGCCTTGGCATAGGAGATCGGATCATGGCCTCCGGGAAGCGCGACGCAGGTGCCGATGACGAGATTTGTTGTCGCGGCCACCTGCGCGAGTCCGACCAGCGGATCCCACAAACGAAAGTAACGCTCCGGCATTTCTCCGCCACCGGGGAACGGTGACCGGCGCGCACTGGGAATGTGTGAGTGTTCAGGCAAGAACAGGGAATCGAACCCGCGCTCCTCGGCGGCCAGGGCCAGATCGACAAGAGGCATCGACTGGTCGGTGCCACCGTAGTGCAGTCCGACCGCAGGCCGGAAAGCGTCAGTTCCGTTGCTTCGCCGACCGGACCTGCTGCCGTCGTGTGACGCGCGGGCAGCGCTGTTCATCGCAGTACCTTCCTGTCTGGGCACCGGCGAAGCGGCTGCCTGTGCCGGATTCGGTTGTGGGCTCGAAACACGCTGTCCTGGTGGAGGATCGACTTCATTAAAGCTGGTTTGTTGCTTCGGCACTTGTGCGTATGGTGTCCATCCGGCTCTCGATGGTGTCGAGGTAATGCGGGTGAGTGATGATGTAGGGCAGATTCTGCGCTATGCCTCGGGCCACATGGTCGCCCGCTGTTGCCGGATCCATGGCGCTGTTCCCAGTTCCCTTGTTGTGACCGACATCCGTGACATGGCCACCCAAGCTTGCCGTGTTCTGATCGAGGTTCGACACCACCAAACCAGGGCACAGCACGGATACCCCGATACCGTGCGGCGCCATTTCGGTACGCAGAGCCTCGGATAAGGCAATGACAGCGCTCTTCGCCGCGCTGTACGCGCCCCGGCCCGGGGCGCCCGAGAGCAACCCCATCACCGACGCTGTGTTGACGATGTGTGCGCGCCCGCGTGCGCGCATGTCCGGGCCGAATGTTGCGACGCCGTTGAACACTCCGGTCAGATCGATGGCGATGAGCATGTCGAAAGTCTCCGGGTCCATGTCGATCACATCGCACCCATTGAAACCGATTCCAGCGTTGTTGACCAGGATGTCGACTGGTCCGAAGGCAGCTTCGGATTTGGACTTGGCCACCGCCCATGCCGCGCGATCGCGTACGTCGAGCGCAACTCCCTGGAACCCGGACCCACGCGATCCGATAGCCGTTTCCAGCGATTTCCGGTTGATGTCGGCAATGGTGATCGAGATGCCGCGATCGGCCAGTGCACCGGCGATTCCGAGGCCGATACCGCTTGCGCCACCGGTTATGAATGCGTGACGCGCAGAGGATAGATCCATGCTTTGAACTCCGTTCGAGATGTCCATCGGTGTCATGAAAACTACTGGGAATCTGATGGATTGGACATGCTGTTCGATCGCCACGAAGGCTTCGTGGTGCTCTCCGGAACTCGGCTACTCCCACGTCGAGTGTCAATGCGCGGGAGTAACCGAGTTGGATGTCGTGGCGAGCGGTCGGTGCCGCGTTGGGCGCTAGTTTGTCATCCAGATCTTTTCGGGCAGTGGTGAACCCAGGGTGTACAGCTGAACTCCGTGCACGTTTTTGGCGTACATCACCGAAGGCGCCGCCTTGATGTACCACGATGCCGGCACCAATGTGGTGAGACGCTCCTGAACGGTTTCGTACGCCGCCTTGCGCTCGTCTGTCCCTTCAGCAAGGCGACCGGCATCGAGGGCGTCGTTGAGTTCCGGGTCATCGAGGCCGGAGAAGTTCCCGGGGGAGTCGCCGTGGAAGGCGGTCCACAACGCGTAATCCGGATCTTGGGTGACCGCGGACGAGACGATCATGTCGAAGTCGCGGGCGCCGGCCCGTGCGGTGACAGCACCGTAGTCGCCGACCTCGACCTCGACGTTGACATTGTCGAACTCGCTCAGTTGGGCCTGCACTGATTCGCCGGCCCCTTTCGTTTCCGTTGTGGGGTACGCGAGGAACGAGAAGGAGACCGGGTTTCCCTCTGCTGCAAGCTCATTGAACAGCTCCTGGGCAACTTTTTTGTTCTGCTCATTGAGTGGGATATCAGCGTAATAGGGGGATCCTTCAGGGAACAGTGTCTGAGGAACCTGGCCGGTACCGAAGTAGACGGTTGAGTTGATCACTTCCGGATCGAGGGCGAGTGCGACTGCCCGGCGAGCCCGTTCATCTTGGAACGGCGCGCGAGCAGAGTTCATGACGAGGAGCTGACCGCCACCGGCGGACACGATCTCGGTGGAGATTCCGGCGGCTTCGGCCTTGTCCAGGGTGGACCAGCTGGCCTCCATGCTGAGATCGGTGCCGCCTGTCGATATCGCGTTGAAACGCTGCTCGGTGTCGGCCACGGTGCGGATGTTGATCTTGTCGAGATAGGGCCTGGGTGCATCCCAGTAGTCGGGATTCTTCTCGAGTTCGATCTGGTTTTGGCGGCTCCAGCTGGTCAGGGTGAATGGGCCTGCACCGACTGGGTTTTCGTCGAAGGCCTTCCGACCCTTCTGCAGAGCCGCCGGCGAGGCGATCCAGTTCATCGCGGTCGTCAAGATGCCCTGCGCGAAATGTGGATTGCGTGCTGCCAATGTCACTTTCAGTGTGGTGGGGTCGACCACCTCGGAGTTGCTGACCTGTGCCGCCTGTCGGACGGCGGTGGAGCCCAGGTTGGGGTCGCGCAGTCGGTCCCAGTTGAACTTGACGGCCGCGGCGTCGAGCGGAGTGCCGTCGGTGAAGGTGAGTCCGGGCTGCAGCGTGAGGTTGAAAGTGTTGCCGCCATCGGTGGTGGCGAAGCCCGTTGCCATGTTGTATTCGACCTCGAGTGTCTCGAGATTGTTGATCATCAGCGTTCCGTAGAGGGCGTTTCCGAGTATCGGCTGATGCGCCCAGGTGTTCGACAAGGCGGCCGGGTCCAGGCTGCGCGGTTCACCCATCTGAATCGTGCGCAGCGTTCCGCCCGCCACCGGATCGCCGACGTCGGCCGCCGATCCGGAGCCAGAATTCTCGGAATCCGTGCCGGCGCAAGAGCTCAGGAGCAGCGTGGCGGCGCATGCCGCCGCAACTGCAGTAACAACGTATCTGGATCGGAACATCATCGACCTCTCGGGAAAGGTTGGGAAACCACAGGAACCACGGACGAGAAAAGTGTGAGGTGTGACTGGTGAGGCGGAGTCTCCACACAGACGATTCGTTGGGAGGGCCTGGGAACCAACGGTTCTCTTCTGTGAACCGTGCGCTCCGCCGACCATCCGAATCAAGCGCGTGACCCTAGTAGGAGAACACAACTCTCGAAAAAAAAGAACAGCGGAGTCGAAACTTTCCGAGACTTCGGCGTACCAGGTGGCCTTTTCTGCTTCGTCCGATAATTCCGGATCGAAATCGTTGACAGAACTGTTTCGATAAGACGCCGAATCGAGTTGTGTATGGCTAGTATACGCAATTCACCGGCGAGGTTCTTCGGGGATCTGAGGCCGGCGGAACGATGTTGTAAATTCCGTTCTCAAAACCGAAAAGGGGCTATTCAAAACGTGTTCACATCGGGCATGATTGACCTCTGTGAACACTTTGGAACATCTCCACGACCTGGCCGGAAAAGTTGCGATCGTCACGGGTGGATCCCGTGGCATTGGTAGAGCGGTTGCCCAAATTCTTGCCGAAGCGGGAGCAGACGTCGTGATCGCGTCCCGGAAGCTCGACTCATGCGAGCGCGCCGCCGACGAAGTGATGGCATCGACTGGGCGCAAGGTACTTCCGATTGCGTGTCACGTCGGACATTGGGATGACTGTGAGCGTCTGATCGACCGGACACTCGAACACTTCGGCAGACTCGACGTGCTGGTGAACAACGCCGGTATGTCACCGCCCTACAAGAATCTCGATGACATCACCGAGGACTTGTACGACAAGACGCTCGGAGTTAATCTGAAGGGGCCCTTCAGATTGGCCGTCCGCGCCGGAACCCACATGGCCGAGAACGGCGGCGGTTCCATCATCAATATCGGTACTGCCGGATCCCTCGTCGCCAGCGTCAGGGAGTTGCCCTACGCATGTGCCAAGGCCGGTCTCAATGCCCTGACAGTTGGATTGGCCGATGCATTTGCGCCGACAGTGCGGGTCAACGCCATTCTGCCCGGTCCCTTCCGGACGGATATCTCCAAGTCTTGGGCGCCGGCCGAGGGGGAAGATGCGCCGTTCGTGCCACTTCGGCGCATGGGACGACCGGAAGAGATCGGTCCACTAGCACTCCATCTGGCCAGTGCTGCATCAAGTTTCACCACAGGGGCGATCATTCGTGTCGACGGTGGAGTCACCCGAAAAGTCTGATGAAGAAGGAATCAATGACCGATAATCAGCTGTTGCAAGGCAAAGTGGCCATCGTCACCGGAGCCGGAGGAGGGATTGGCAGTACGTATTCGAAGGGGCTCGCCGAGGCGGGTGCAGCCGTGGTTTTGGCTGACGTGAATCTCGAAGCCGCGACCGCGGCAGCTGAGAAGCTGTCCGCGGCAGGCCATCGCGTCCTCCCTGTTCGTGTCGATGTGAGCGACGAAGCCAGTACAAAAGAGATGGCGGCCACCGCGGCCGATCATTTCGGGTCGGTCGACATCCTCGTGAACAATGCGGGGTTGATGGCAGAGGTGGTCGGTGAAGGGTCCCTCACCATGATGGATCTCGAACTCTGGAACCGCACTCTCGCAGTGAATCTCACCGGTCCGCTCCTTTGTAGTCGTGCAGTGGTGCCGTACATGAAGGAGCGCGGCTACGGCAAGATCGTGAACCAGTCGTCGAGTGGTGCATTCATGGCCGCACAGGCATATGGCGTTACCAAGCTGGGGTTGGTGAGCATGACGGTGTCACTGGCGCGGGAGTTGGCGCCGTTCGGGATTCGGGTGAATGCGATCGCGCCGGGCATGGTCAACACGGAAGCCGGCTCGATCGCATCGCCCCCGGAGCTCAAGGAAATGGTCAAACACGCAATTCCGTTCCCCTTCGGAGAACCGGAGGAGCTGAATCCGGGTCTGCTGTACCTCGTTTCGTCGGGCAGTGACTGGGTGACCGGCCACACTCTCAACATTGACGGCGGCTGGGTTGTACGGGTCTGAAGTCGCTTCTTCACAACACTTCTAACAGTCAGGAATTCGCATGAAGCATTACTTGCTGGTTGAATCACATCCTTCCCATCCTGATCGATTGGACGAATTCAACAAATGGTACGACGAGGTCCACATACCGGAGGTGGTGGCGCTTGACGGGTTTGTCGCCGGAACTCGACTCGTGGCGGCGGATCCAGACGGCGGTCCGTCGGTGACGCTCTACGAACTCGAGGGTGATCCCCACAAGGCGAAGGAAAATGTACATCTCGCGGCGGCGGCGAAGCAGTTGAACATGTCGGATTCGCTGAGTTATGGACCGATCCCGACAATGCGGATCATGGCTGTGAAGTCGGAGTATTCCAAGCCGCGTTGATTGGGTAGAGGGTAAAAGTATTCGAGGCCGTCATCTCCGGATGACGGCCTCGAATACTTTTCTAGTGTCAGCTCGGCAGGTTCGCCGGAATCCAATTCGGATCACGCTTTTCCATGAATGCTCGCATTCCCTCGCGCGGCTCTTGCGACGTTTCGAGCGCGCCGAACATCGTCTCGTAGTCGAACAGCCCGTATCGCTCGTTGAGCATTCGTTTGACCTGAGCTCGTGCGATCGGCGCCGATTGCAATGTCTCACGTGCTGCCTGGAGTGCGGCCGACCGCAGGTCTTCGTGCGGCACCACCCTGGAGATCACCCCGAGTCGCAGTGCCTCCGCCGCATCGAATTTGCGTGCGGACAATATCAAATCGCGTGCTGCCGCGAGTCCGACATGTGCGGGCAAAGCGGCGGCGAAGGTCGCGTCCGGGATTCCGCGCAACAGTTCGGGCACGCGGAACGTGGCCCGGTCGCTGGCGACGGCGATGTCGGACATCATCGCAACCAGTAGTCCGCCGGCCTGACAGATTCCGTTGACGGCGGAAATCACTGGTGCGCGGCTGTCCCGGATGGTCAGGAAGGGTACGACATCGCTGCCCGAAAGGCCCTCCGGCAGGTTGTCACCAGGCTCGGTGCGTCCACCCAGATCGCCGCCGGGTGCAAATACGTCGTCGACTCCGGTGATGATCAGCGCGGCCAGGTCCCGATCGGAGTTGACGAGGCGAACCGCTCGTTTCAAGCCGTAATACATCGCAGGGGTGAATGCGTTTCGAGCCGACGGCCGATCGATGGTGCACCATCCGATGGAACCGTCGCGCTCGAATCGTAAACCGTTGGCTCCTAAGTCATCTCCCATGGGGACACCTACTCCATTCTTGGTTTTGAGAACGATGATCTCGCAAAGGCGAAGCCCGGGAACACCGTTCCCGGGCTTCCCGAAACTGTTGTTGGTGTGGACTGACGTCAGGCAGTCAGGTCGATGAGCACTTTTCCAATCGCTTGACCATCTGCGACCATCCGGAGAGCGTCTGCGGTCTTGTCGAGTGGGAACTCGGCGCCGATGTGCGGGACCGCACGCCCGGAGACGAGTAGATCGGTGAGCTCGGCCTCATTTCGGCGGAACTCTTCCGGCGGGATGTCTTTGAATTGGAAACCGTTGACCTGCACACCTTTTACCAATATCAGGTTGAGCGGAATCTTCGGAATGACACCGGATGCGTACCCTATCGTGATGAAGCGACCGCCCGGGCGTAGTGCCCGCAGAGCAGGCTCTGAGAGATCGCCACCCACCGGATCAGCAACGATATCGGCACCTTGGGGGAGCGCAGCCTTCAATGCCGTTCGCAGATCGTCGGTGCGATGGTTGATGAGGTTGCTTGCGCCGTACGACGCTGCCACGTCGAGCTTTTGGGTGCTCGACGCGACTGCGGTGACCGTTGCGCCGAGTGCAACGCCGAGCTGAACGGCTGCGATTCCGACGCCACCACCGGCACCGAGAACGATCAATTCGTCGCCAGGCTTGAGGTGAGCCACCGATCGGAGCGTGTGGTACGCCGTCCGGTGGGCCACCCCGAAGGCTGCGGCGACGCGCGTCTCTACACCGTCCGGGATCCGGCGGAGCGTGAGCTTGTCGGAGGCGATGATGATCTCCTCGGCGAAGGCGCCGACGAACCCGGTACCCGCAACGCGCTCGCCCACGGCGACCGAGTCGACTCCGTCGGCGACTTCGGCCACCACGCCGGCGAATTCACTGCCGGGAGTGAATGGCGTCGGGACGGTGACCTGATACTTGTTGGCCACCAGTAGTACGTCCGAGAAGTTGACGGCTGCGGACTCGATGCGGATCCGTACCTGCCCTGCCTCCAATGGGGGTGAGGGGAGTGCTTCGATCGTGATGGTCTCGGGGGTCCCGTAGTCCGAGCAGATTGCTGCGCGCATATGAAATCACTTTCCTGGACGGTTGGGGCGTCGCGACGTTCGGGAATTGCCTGTTGCCGTGGCCGCTACTGCGTGGCAGCGAGTTCGTAGCGGCGGCGGTATTCCTCTTTGGACGTCTCGCGGATGTCGACGTCGGTGGCGCGAGCACGGAGTGCGCCCACTGTGGCGTCCTCGCGCGCAATGTGTTTGAACGGATCCCAGCCGAAGAAGTTCGCGGCATTCTGATGGGTGATCTTGTTGATCTCGTCGTCCGAGCACTCGGAATCGTCGAGTTCGGCCTTCAGGATCTCCGGTGACCGGGGCCAGGTGGAGTCCGAGTGCGGGTAGTCGCACTCCCAGGCGATGGTGTCGATGCCCAACTTGTTGCGGTTGCTGAGACCACTGGGCTCGGTGATGTAGCAGGCGAGGAAGTTGTCTCGCCACACGTCGGTAGGTGTTTTACCCCTGGGTAGGAACGTGAATCCGGTCCACGACTGATTGACGATATTGCGCTCCAGCCGGTCGAGCCACGGTGCGACCCATCCGATGCCGCCCTCACTCATGGCAATCTTGAGTTCAGGGAACTTCTGGAAGGCTCCGCTGAGCATTATGTCGGTTGCGGCGATGGTGGAGATCAGCGGTGTCAACACCATCATGCTGTCGATGTTGGCCCCTTCCGGCCGTTGGATCAGGCTGAAGCCGCCACCGATGTGCAGGCTCAGGACGATTCCGTGTTCCACGCATGCGGCGAAGATCGGGTCCCAGTAGCCGGACGCGAAGTCGGGGTAGCCCGACCCGTAGGGCGTCTCCGGGATACTGATCGACCGGCATCCCATGGCGGCCAGGCGGTGGACCTCTTTGACCGACTCGTCGATGTCGAAGAAGGGGAGGATGCCCAGCGGGATGAAGCGGCCGGGATGGGCGTCGGGGACCTCGCCGACCACCCAGTCGTTGAACGCCCTGCAGGCCGCCAGCGACAGGGCCTTGTCGGGCAGGCTCGCCAGGTGGGTGCCGGCGAAGCCGGGGAAGGTGGCGAACAATGTGGAGGCGAGGATGCCGTTGGCGTCCATGTCCCGAACGCGCAGGTCCATGTCGTAGACGCCCGGCCGCATCTCGGCGTACCCGGTGGGGTCCATGCCCCACTCTTCCTTCGGCCACGAGATGACGGCGTTGAGTCCGGAGCTACCGACCACCTTGTCCTGGAACTGCCAGGCCTGGACCCGCGGGTTCCGTGGATTGGCGGTCAGTTTCGGCGCCTGGTCCATGAGGTGCTTGGGGAAGTGCTTTTCGAAGATGTCGGCAGGTTCGACCACGTGGTCGTCGATGCTGACCATCACCATGTCGTCAATGTTCATCGGGGATCGATCCTCTCCATGGTTGCGCAGAGATGTCGGCAACCTCGTCAATTCAGGTGGTGGACTTAGAGCTGTGTCGGTCCTACTTCTGTGCCGTGATCGGTGCGGCGAGCCCCTGCTCGTCGACGATCCGTTGAATTTTCACCAGCGTCTCGTCGAGTCCGGCGCCGATTCGCGGGCCGGGGGTGAAGGTGGCCGGGAGTTGACGCATGCCCTGGATCATGCCGATGGAGTCGTAGTGCACGGCGCCTTCTGGGTCGCAGTGGTAGTCCGGCATCCGATCGAGCACTGCCACGAGCATGCGCTTGAACACTGTTCGCGCCAGGTTCGACCCGATGCAGCGGTGGACGCCCAGTCCGAAACTCAAGTGCCGGTTGGCTGTACGTTCGAGATCGACCTTGTTGGGCTCGTCGAAGACCGATGGATCCCGGTTGGCCATCGCCCACGAGAGGAACAGGCGCTCACCTTCCTTGAACTCGATGCCGTTGATTTCACCGTCTTCGGAGAAGGTGCGGCCGTCACCGGGTGTCGGACAGAAGAAGCGTAAAAACTCTTCCGTCGCCGAGTCCAACATCGTGTCCCGCTCCCGGCTGAGGATCTCGCGTTGGTCGGGATTCTGTGACAACCATTCAATCGAGTGGGACGTCAGTGCTGTGGTCGTGTCGAACCCTCCGCCAATGAGCAGACTGATGACGCCGAGAAGCTCTGCATCGTCCGGCTTCTCGCCGTTGATGGTGGCGCGGACAATCGCGTCGACGAGCCCGGGCCGCGGGTTCTCCCGGATTTCATGGAGATTGAGCAGGAGGTCTGCACCCATGGCTTGGTGCAGGGCACTGATCCGCTGAATGTCGGGCGAATCAGGCGGGGTGTACATGGCCGCGTGCACAGGTTCGCAGTAGGCGGTCCACTTCACAACCGGGATGCCCAGCATGGCCAGCGTGATGACTGCCGGAACGATATTCGCCAGATCATCGATGAAATCGATGCTGCCCGTTTCGATCTTCTCGTCGATGCTGGCTCGGATCACCTCATCGATGATCGGGACCCACTTCTTGATGGCAGCGGGCGACAGATAGGGGTTGAGGATCGCGCGAAATTCGCGATGTTCGGGATCATCCATTTCCAGGATGCCGCCACGGATGCGGCCTGCCGACCTGATCGCAGTCGGGATCATGATCCCCTTGTATCCGCGGCGGACTCCCTTGATGTCGTTGTCGTTTGACAATCCGACCGATCGGGCGAGGGTGAAGACTTCTTCGGCACCTGCGGCAACCCAGTGGCCGTCGTAGGTGTCAGACCAGGCCATCGGGCACTTGGACTGCATCTCCTCGGTGATCTTCGAGAAGTTGTCGCGATAGTCCGCTGCGTGCCGGTCGAACTGGAATACCGGTGCCCTGCGATTGGTCTGTGCTGCAACGTTGTCGGTGCTCATCGCGCTGTCCTCTCTGGTGTCTTGCCGGCGGCGTTTGCGGATTGGGGGTCGCCCGAAAAGGTGCTGATTGCCTGCTCCGGGCAGGAACGGACAGCCTCTCGCACACTCTCCTCGAGATCGGCAGGAACATCACCGTCGATTGCCGTCGCATGGCCATCGATATCGCTCAGATCGAACACGTCCGGTGCGGCCATCGCGCACAACGTGTGCCCTTGGCATAGTTCTGGGTCGACCTTTACCTTCACGATTGCCTCAATTCGTAGCTGAATCATGGTGCGATTTCAGACCGTTACGATTCCCGTTCGGTTTCATCGGTTGACTGGCGGTAGACGCTGTCGGTGCGGGCCTGCACACGAAAAACGTTGTAGTGCAACAGTCTTGCAGGGAACCTGTGTCGGACCATGGTGGTCGATGTCTTCAGATGGTGGGGAACGTGCCAGGATTCGCGGCACCCGTGACGCAAATCACTGATCTGGAGAAGACCATACCGCTGGAAGGGTGGAATGTGAAGGTTTCCGGAGAAATCGATCCAAATTGTTTTCGGCGAGAGATGCTCTACCGCAAGAGAGTTGGTGAAACGACGAGGGATTTCCGGGCGATGGTTTCGCGATGATGATGCCTGGGAGGGCATGGCTGATCCGGACCCGTTGCGTGTCATCAAATGTCGTCTGGAGCACGGGGAACGGGACGCATGTACTCAGGTGCGTTCGTTGTTTGCCGGTTCCTATCCGGGCACGCCGGTACACATCGCAGTGCTACCGTCCCTGCCAGTTCGGTTCGCGTTTCTCGATGAATGCCAGGGCGCCTTCTTTGGCGTCGTCGCTGCGGAAGACGATCTCGCGCTGCTGGGCGAGCCGCTTTTCGGCGGCTGCGGCGTCCGAGACCGAGAGTCGGACGAGCTCTTTGCAGGCTGCCAGGCCCAGAGGAGCGTTGGCCGCGACGCGTTCTGCGTAGGCAATGGCGTTGTCCAGCACGTCTTCCGGTGCGGCGACGGCATTGACCAGGCCGATCTGGTATGCCCGGTCGGCGGTGAAATAGTCGCCGGTCATTGTCATCTCGAAGGCGATACCCAGCGGGATGCGGGTTCCGAGGGAGGTCCCGCCGCCGGCGGGGAAGAGGCCGCGCTTGATCTCGGGTAGCCCGAACTCGGCTGTGGACGACGCGACGATGATGTCGCAGCCGAGGAGCAGTTCGAGGCCACCGCCGATGGCGGTGCCGTTGGCGGCACCGATCACCGGCACGGAAAGGCCGCCGGCAGCGAGGCGGGTGAAGCCTTCGGAGGTGAAGTTGCCACCGTCGGCGAAGTCGCGGAGGTCCATTCCGGCACAGAAGGCGCGGTCGCCGGTCCCGGTCAGGACGATGGCGCGGATCTCCGGGTCGGCTTCTGCCTCGAGCGCGGCGCTGCCGATACCGCGAAGCAGGCTGCCGGTCATCGCATTTCGGGCCTCAGGTCGGTTCAGACGCAGGACCAGGACAGCCCCGCGCCGCTCTGTGATGAGTTCGTCAGCGCTTGTCCCGGTCCTGGTGATCATGACTTGTAGTCGCTCGATGCTGCGAACTCGGCTGCTTCCCGCATCAGCTTGGTGATGACCGGGCCGTAGGCCTGCAACTTGATGTCATCGCCGGCACGCTGGAAACCCTGCTCGAGGATGATGGCGAGTTTCCACTTGGCCAGCACCAGGTAGTAGTCGAGGTCGTCGACCTGACGGCCCGAGACCTTCGAGTAGTGGTTGACTATCTCATCGCGCGAGGGCATCCCGGACAGATCGACATAGCTCGCCTTCGATGCCTCGGGTGCGTTGGTGTCCTCGGGCCAGCCCTGAACCATCCAGGCCAGGTCCAGCTTCGGGTCGCCGACGGTTCCCATCTCCCAGTCGACGATCGCGGCGAGCTGGGCCGGGGCGCCTTCCTTGAACATGACATTGGCGAACTGGTAGTCGCCGTGCATGATTCCGGGGATGAAGTCGAGCGGCTTGTGAGCGTTCAGCCACGCGGTGGCCTCGGTCATGCCTTCGAGTTCACGGGTTTTGATCCGGTCGAAGAACCGGGTCCAGCGCGATACCTGGCGCTCATGGAAGCCGTCGGGCCGGCCCAGATCGCCGAGGCCCTGGGCCTGCCAGTCGACCTTCGAGAGCAGTGCGATGCCTTCGGCGAGCTGATAGGCCAACCCTTTTCGCAATTCGGGATCGGAGGTGAAGGGTTCCTTCCACTGCTTGTTGTCCATCGGCGACCAGCCGTCGACGTAACCCATCAGGTAGAACGAGCGGCCCAGGACCGAGGTGTCGGAGCAAGCAGCAATCGCTTCGGTGTGCGGCACATCGGTGCCCTCGAGGGCCTCGATGATGCGCCATTCGCGCATGATGCCCTCATCGCGGTTGGCAGGCGCGGCCGGCGGCGGCATCCGGATCACCGAAACATGTTCTCCGCGAGTGAGCTTGTAGATTTCGTTCTGCGTTCCGCCGGAGAGGAACTTGGCCTCGAGTGGTTCACCTTTGCCGAGTCCGGCCTGGTCCATCCAGTCCGCGAGTTTGATCAGGTCCATCAGAGGTTCCCCACTTCGAGTTCGAGAAATTCGGCGTATTTGGCTTTGGCTGCAGCTTGTTTGCGTGGGATCCACTCGGTGGGCCACTGGTCGTCGGTGCCGGTGTAGTCGCGCAGGACCTGTTTGGCGACGGTCATCTTGTGGACCTCGGTCGGGCCGTCGGCCAGGCCCATCACCGCGGCGCCGTGCACCATGGTCAGGAACGGCATCTCGTTGGTCACACCCAGGGCGCCGTGTACTTGCATTGCCCGCCAGGCGATGTCGTGCAGGACGGTGGGCATGACCACCTTGGCGGTGGCGATGTCTTTACGGACCTTCTTGTAATCGTTGTACTTGTCGATCTTCCAGGCCGTGTTGAGGACGAACAACCGGAACTGTGCCAACTGGGCGTACGAGTCGGCGATGTAGCCCTGGATGAACTGCTTGTCGGCCAGCCGGCTGCCGGCGGTCTCGCGGCTCAGCACCCGCTCGCACATCATGTCGATCGCCTTCTGCGCCAACCCGATCGTGCGCATGGCGTGGTGGATCCGGCCACCACCGAGGCGGGTTTGCGCCACCGCGAACGCCTGACCTTCACCGCCGAGCAGTGCGCTGTCGGGGACGCGGACGTTGTCGTAGTGGATCAGGGCGTGGGTGCCTTCATCCATCGGCTCGCCGAACAGTCCGACGTTGCGTTCGATGATCACGCCCGGGGTGTCGGTGGGGACCAGAAACATCGACATGCCCTTGTACGCGCTCACGTCGGGGTTGGTAACAACCATGACGATGAGGAACGACGCGGTCTTGGCGTTGGACGAAAAGTACTTGTAGCCGTTGATGATCCAGTGATCGCCGTCGCGGACCGCGCTGGTCTTGAACTGCGTCGGATCGGCGCCGGCCTGCGGCTCGGTCATCGAGTAGCTCGAGAAACATTCGCCGTTGAGCAACGGCTGCAGGTACTGCGTCTTCTGGTCCGGCGTGCCGTAGTGGGCGATGATCTCGGCGTTGCCCGTGTCGGGCGCCTGGCAGCCGAACACGATCGGCGCCCACGACGAACGGCCCAGGATCTCGTTGAGCAGGGCCAGCTGCAGCTGGCCGTAGCCCTGACCGCCCAGGTCTGGGCCGAGGTGGGTCGCCCACAAACCCTGATCACGAACCTGCTGCTTGAGAGGGTCGATCGCCTTGCGACGTCCCCCGTCGAGCGGGACGAACTGCATATGCGGCCACGCGTGATCGAGTGGTTCGACTTCTTCGCGGACAAATTCATCGGCCCAGTCCAGCTTCGCCTGGTACTGCGGGTCGGTCTCAAAATCCCATGCCATGGAGGCCTCCTCGTTCCGTGCGAGAATAGCATTCTGCTCGTTCGGAATGCAATTCTTATAGTTGGGAAGAGTGTTCCGTTGGTGATTGAGAAAATGGGCACGCGGGAGCGACCGGCAAGGTCTGGACCAGGCGGTCTGCTGTGATTTGTGTGTTCGCAAGGGGTCGGCAGCGTTCACGTGAAGTTCGTGCGCCGAGCCGAGCCGAGTCGCGGAGCCTCGTTGAGGCGGTCACGGTTTCTGCGCGGTATCGGCGTGGTCGGACAGTGGCGTGCACGCAGCGATGGGGGCGCAAGAATGTGATCTTGAAACCGCTTGAGAGGACCGATTTCAGGGATTATGGATCGCCGAAATCGTCAGAGATCTAGACCTGTGGAGGCGATGGGTGTTCAACACCGACCTCGGCCGACGCCGCGGGTCGAAGAAGCGGCGCCGGCCCGAGTTGGAGCCGTTCAGATACCGGTGGTCACAAACGGAACCGCTGCCTCACCGGTGTAGACGAGGAAGGTGAAGGACTCCTGGAAGTACAGGTTGATTCCGTTCGCATCGTGGGAGTCGTAGCCGATCGAAACGTCTTGTCCGATGGTGAGATCGAAGTCGCCGCCACGGGTGCTCAGCAGGAACGCCTCATCAATGGCAGGGGCCCAGATGATGTCGCCATCGATCACGCGCTGCAGATGCTGGATGATCGGGTAGCCATGATTGGAGGTCTCGTTGACCTTCAACCACACGTCGGCGCTCAGTGCCAACGAGTACGGACCGCTCACCGACGACAGGCGGAGCCGGCTCAACGCCTGGCTGATCGCCTCGGGGTATTCGCGAACATCGCTGGGAAGCTTGATCGGATCGCCCGGGGCCTGGCTGCGGATGCCCGCGATGCCTGCGGCGGAATAGCCTTCGAAGATGGCGCGGTCCTCGGCCTGGGCAAGGCTGCGCGCCGCCTCGATGACCGGATCCCAATCGGAGTCCTGCGCACCGCGGTCGACGTCGTCGACTGCCTGGCGGCTGACCGTGAACGGAACCTTCAATTCGATGATCGACTGCGACGTGCGGGCACTGGCTTCGATACCAGCGCGCGGTGCGTCGATGGGAAGGCGACGTCCGGTGGTGACCGCGGCGAGTTCCAACCCATGCGGACCGTTGACGTCGACGAGTCGACGACCGGCACTGTTGCGCTTGAAGGTTCGGGTCGCCTCCTCCTCGATCTCTTTCCAGGCCGCAGCAGAGATCGGCGCGAGTTCGCGGTGCAGGTTGTTCATTTTTCCTCCGTGGTCAACTGCCGGCGCCGGGAGAGGTCGCCGATTCGAAGCGACCCCAAGTCGGGGACCGTGTCGGTGGTGATGGTTTCGGGATCGTTCGTGTCGTCTTCAGCCGTTTCGGATCCACCGGTCGGGAGCTCGGGCGGATCGTCGAGAAATTCGATGGTGGGCGCAAAGTAGCGACTACCGGTGACGGCGGTGGAGAAGTCGAGTAGCCGGTCGTAATTGCCCTCGGGTTTACCGATGAACATGTTTCGGAGCATTTCGTCCGTCACCTCAGGGCCGGCCGAGTAACCGAGGAAGTACGTTCCGAACTCGTCTTGGCCAACCCTGCCGAACGGCATGTTGTCGCGCATGATCTGCACCTGCTCACCGTCTTCGTTTTCGATGACTGTCAGCGCGGTATGCGAGTTGGACGGTTTGGTGTCGTCGTCCATTTCGATGTTGTCCCACTTGGTTCGGCCGAAGACCCGTTCCTGCTCGTCGGTGCTTGTCGCCTTCCAGGCAGCCATGTCGTGCAGATACTTCTGGATCAAGACATAACTGCCACCGGCAAAGTCAGGGTCGTCGTCGGCGTCGACGATCACTGCCCGTTCGGCTGCCGGACCATCAGGATTCTCGGTGCCGTCGACGAACTCGACCATCGAGCGCATGTCGAACAACCGGAATCCGTGGACTTCGTCGACCACGGTCACGGCGCCTTTGAGGGCAAAGGTGATCTGCTTGGCTATCTCAAAGCAGGCGTCCATGGTCCTGGCGCGGATGTGGAAGAGCAGGTCACCGTCTGTTGCCGGTGCCGCATGCACCGCGCCTTGCAACGGGATGAAGGGGGCAAGGCCGGCCGGCCGGGGACCGGTGAACAGCCGGTCCCAGACGTCTGACCCGATGCCGACCACACACAGCAGCCGGGAATCGGGAACTCGTGTGGCGACCGATCGGATGAGCCCGGTGACACCGGAAAGGAAATCCCAGACCTCTGCTTCGGCGCCCTCGTTGACAGTGGCAACCAGGAAGATCGCGGCTTCCGGTAGCCGCGCCAGAATGGGTTGCGGTGTCGGGCCTTCAGAACCGATGATGATCGTTGCCTTCCGCCTGCTGATGGACCTATTCGAATTACGTTAGCGTTTCTCGGAGCCGTTGGGTGCGTTGACACCCCACCTGACAATTGTGCGCAGACTTTCGCCCCGAACACATGAGTCGAATGTCCCATGTGCGGATAGCGCGCAAAAATGTCGTTAGAACTTGACGCGTGATGTGTTCAAGCCCCGGGCCGATGGGTAGAACGTAAGACGTGAGACCACATCAAAAGCCGCGTCCCAGTGCAGTATTCGATCCCGAACCACTCCAGCGGGTGGGTCTGTGACACTCACGTCGATCTTGCCGACCCTGCGCGCGAGCATCCCGGACCCGATCAACAGTTCGTTGTGGCCCGACCACACAACCACCACCGTGACGGACGTTCTCGTCGACGGTCTGTCGATGACGCATCTAATCGAATTGTCGGGAATGCCCGCGGTCTATCCGAGCCGAACGCCGGGGCGAGGTGTGGTGATGATGCGCGTCGTGGAAGCCCGCACCATCGGTCCACGCAGGCGGATGATCTGCGTCGATTTCGATGCCGAGCGAGTGCAGCTGGTCTGGTCCGAGGCCCGATTGATCGGCCGGGTCTCGACTGCGCGAGTGGAGTCGACCGACATCGGTCCGAAGGGGCGAGAATGCGCGCTCACCGTGCTGCGCCCGGCGGATATCTCGCCCGGTGATGTGCTGGCCGTGCCCTGTGAGATGCCACTGCGGTTATGGCAACCCGACCGGCCCGCAGGATTGGTGGCAGAGGTCTTTTCGCCGACCGCGTAACCGGCTAGGTTCGGGGGTGACCCGACCTCGGGAGGTGGCCGCAGATGACATCCACGCCGACATCTACGCCGGTGAAGGTGGATCGTGACGGTCCGGTCACCATGATCAGCATCAACCGGCCAGAGGTTCGTAACGCCGTTGACGGCGTGACGGCGCAGGCCCTCGCCGACGCCTTCCGGGAGTTCGACACCGATCCCGCAGCGTCAGTGGCGGTGTTGCACGGTGAAGGCGGAACATTCTGCGCCGGTGCCGATCTCAAAGCCGTGGCATCCGGGCGCAACGTGAACCGGATCGAGGCCGAGGGTGATGGTCCGATGGGGCCGACACGAATGCGATTGTCCAAGCCCGTCATCGCGGCCATCGCCGGGCATGCGGTGGCAGGCGGTTTGGAACTCGCGTTGTGGGCCGATCTCCGAATCGCCGACGAAGACGCCGTTCTCGGAGTGTTCTGCCGTCGTTGGGGTGTACCGCTCATCGACGGCGGCACCGTGCGGCTACCGCAATTGATCGGAACGTCACGGGCCATGGACCTGATCTTGACCGGACGCCCGGTCTCAGCGGGCGAAGCCGGTCAGATGGGGCTGGTCAACCGGGTGGTGCCGGTCGGCGAAGCGGTGGCGGCGGCCCGGCAACTAGCCCACGAACTGGCCGCGTTCCCACAGACCTGTATGCGCCAAGACCGGCTCTCGTTGCTCGAACAGGAAGGGCTCACCGAGGAAGACGCCATCCTCAACGAATACGACCATGGCCTGACCTCACTATCGACCGACACCGTTGCCGGAGCGACCCGGTTCGCCGGGGGAGCGGGCCGACACGGGTCGTTCGACGAAGGGTGAGGACAAAGATTGAAGCCGGTGAGGTGTCGGTCGGCGAGAACGTCGATCTCATCACCACCTATTCTGGATAAATGAGTGCCACCACCACGACTCCGGCCGACATCGAACAGATCGTGCGCGGCCAGGCGACCGCCGCAAAAGCCGCATCGCGCGTGCTCGCGGGCCTGACCACCGATCAGAAGAACAGAGTTCTGCACGACGCCGCCGAGGCATTGCTGACGCAGGCCGATTCGATTCTGGCCGCCAACGCCGAAGACGTCGCACGGGCGCAGGCCGCCGGGACCGAGGCCAGCCTCATCGATCGGCTGCGTTTGACGGCAGAGCGGATCGACGGCATCGCCACCGGACTGCGCCAGGTGGCCGGACTGCCCGATCCGATCGGCGATGTGATCGCGGGCAAAACCTTGCCCAACGGTATGCAGTTGCGACAGGTGCGGGTGCCGCTCGGTGTGGTGGGCATGGTCTACGAAGCCCGCCCCAACGTCACAGTCGACGCGTTCGGCATCGCGCTCAAGTCGGGCAATGTGGCGCTGCTGCGTGGCTCGTCGTCGGCGGCCAGTTCCAACGCCGAACTCGTCCGGATCTTGCGCGACACCCTGACTGCCGCCGGGCTGCCTGCCGATGCGGTGCAATTGTTGCCGTCGGAAGACCGGTCCAGCGTCACCCACCTCATCCGCGCCCGCGGGCTCGTCGACGTGGTGATCCCGCGCGGCGGGGCCGGATTGATCAAGGCAGTGGTGGAGAACGCGACGGTGCCGACCATCGAAACCGGAACCGGTAACTGCCACATCTACATTCACTCGGCAGCCGATCTCGACATGGCCGAGGATCTGGTCCTCAACTCCAAGACCCGCCGGCCCAGCGTCTGCAACACCGCCGAGACCGTCCTCATCGACCAGGCCATCGCCGGAACCGCGTTGCCTCGCCTGACACAGGCGTTGCAGAGCGCCGGGGTGATCATCCACGGCGACGAACCGGGCATGGTCCCGGCCACCGAAACCGATTGGGCCGATGAGTACCTGACGCTCGACATCGCCGTGAAGATCGTCGCGGATATCGACGAGGCCGTCGACCACATCGACCGGTACGGCACCAGCCACACCGAGGCGATCGTGACCGCCGACCTGGCTGCGGCCACCGAGTTCACCCAGCGCGTCGATGCCGCAGCTGTCATGGTGAATGCCTCCACCGCGTTCACCGATGGTGAGCAGTTCGGATTCGGTGCCGAGATCGGCATCTCCACCCAGAAGCTGCACGCCCGTGGCCCGATGGGGCTCCCAGAACTGACGTCCACCAAGTGGATCGCCTGGGGCAACGGCCAGACCCGGCCACGCTAGCCCGAGCTCCGGGCCTGATCCCGCTGCCCGTCCAACCACATACCCAGGAGCAAAAACGATGGCCGTAGAGCCCAGTTTCACCGACGTGCCCGGCGTACGCGAGACGCTTGCCGGCGTTGGGTACCTGGCCGACGAGGCAACCTCGACGTCGGTGTTCCTGGCCGACCGGCTGGGTAAACCACTACTCGTCGAAGGCCCCGCCGGTGTCGGCAAAACAGAGTTGGCGCGGGCGATCTCGCAATCCACGGGCGCCGATCTGGTGCGACTGCAGTGCTATGAGGGCATCGACGAGGCCCGCGCGCTCTACGAGTGGAACCACGCCAAGCAGATCC
This sequence comes from Williamsia sp. Y721, assembly GCF_059683565.1. Taxonomy (NCBI): domain Bacteria; kingdom Bacillati; phylum Actinomycetota; class Actinomycetes; order Mycobacteriales; family Nocardiaceae; genus Williamsia; species Williamsia sp. Y721. The sequence continues at coordinate 1,239,730 of NZ_JCASNH010000001.1, forward strand.
TGGCGATCCAGGCGACCGGTCAGCGTGGCTGGGACGAGACCAAGGCAGACATCTTCTCCGAAGAGTTCCTGCTGGCGCGTCCGCTGCTCAAGGCGATCACCGCGCCCGGACGGACCGTGCTGCTCATCGACGAGGTCGACAAGGCCGACGTCGACATCGAAGGCCTGCTCCTCGAGGTCCTCAGCGATTTCGCGATCACGATCCCCGAGATGGGCACGGTCACCGCCGCCCGACGACCGATCGTGCTGTTGACCTCCAATGCGACCCGCGAGCTGTCCGAGGCCCTCAAGCGTCGCTGCCTGTTCCTGTTCATCGATTTCCCCGACGCGGCGCGTGAGCGGGAAATCCTGGCCAGCCGGGTGCCGCAGCTCGCCGAGTCGGTCGCCAAGGAACTCGTCCGCATCATCGGCGTCCTGCGTACCCTCGACATCCGCAAGAAGCCGTCGGTGGCCGAGACGATCGACTGGGCCAACACACTGCTGGCGCTGGGTGTCGGAGAGAAGCCGGGGACCGAGATCGACAACGCGCTCATCGCCCAGACCCTGGGCGTCGTCCTCAAGCACCGTCCGGACGTGGCCACGGCCCTCAAGGAACTGAAGCTGAGCTGAGCACGCCGTGACTGCACCCTTCATCACCCAGCTCACCGGGTTCGTCGACGACCTCCGGGCCCGCGGGATCGTCGTCGGGCCTGCGAACCTGATCGATGCCGGGGAGGCAACCGCGGTCCTCGATCTCCTCGACCGTGAGAGCTTCCGGGAGGGGATGGCCTGCACTCTGCTCCACGACAACGGACACCGCAGGGTCTTCGATTCGGTCTTCGACCTCTGGTTCCCGCTCGGCGCCGGCGACCGCAGCGGCGACCTGGACGAGGCGTTCGCCCGGGACGCCGACGGCAAGATCAACACCGAGGCCGTGCGGGACCGCCTCGCCGAACTCCTGGCCGACGACTCACCGGAATCCGAAGCGGAGCTGGCCAGGTTCGCGGCGATGATCGTCGCGGAGATGGGCAAATATCAGGCGACCCGGGATTCGGCCTACTCCACCTATCAGGCGATGTCGGCGGTTGATCCGCAGACGCTGATCGCACGGATCGCCGCGGCGATGGCCGTCGCGGGAAGCGGCACCGAGGCCGACGGCAGAGATCCGGTCTTCCGTAAGGCCGCCGCCGACCGGGTGAAACAGTTCCGGACGTTGATCGACAACGAGACAAAACGCCGGATGGCCGAGCGCAACGGACGCGAACGGGTGTCGCAGTATGCCGTCCCGAACCTGCCCGAACGCATCAACTTCCTGTCCGCAGGCGCGGCCGAGGTCGCCGAGGTCCGTCGCACCGTCGCACCATTGGCGCGACTGCTCGCATCGCGGCTGGAGGTCCGCAGGCGGCGCGCACACCGCGGCGCGATCGACGTCCGCAAAACGTTGCGCGCATCGATGTCCACCGGGGGTGTCCCGATCGACCTGGTGCGACGCAAGCCGCGTCCGGGCCGCCCCGAACTGGTGGTGCTCTGCGATGTGTCGGGGTCGGTCGCCGGATTCTCCCAGTTCACCCTCCAGCTCGTTTATGCACTGCGGCAACAGTTTTCGAGGGTCCGGGTGTTCGCGTTCGTAGACACCGTGGATGAGGTGACCGAGTTCTTCGACGGTCCCGACCTCGACGTCGGCGTGGCGATTCACGACATGGTCAAGAACGCCCGGCTGATCACCCGCGACGGTCATTCCGACTACGGCCACGCGTTCGAAGGCTTCGCCGACGAGCATCTGGACGCACTGACGCGACGCGGTGCGCTGCTCGTCCTGGGGGATGGCCGCAACAACTATCGCGACCCGAAACTCGACGCGCTGACCAAGATGGTCGATCACACCAGGCACGCCTATTGGCTCAATCCGGAGGCCGGTGTCAACTGGGATTCAGGAGACTCGATCGCCCGAACCTACTCCGATGTGATTGACATGCATGAATGCCGGAACGCCTCTCAACTGGCAAAGGTGATCGCCAACCTGCTGCCCGTATGAGCTGATCAGTAGACTCAATCCTCATGCCCGAAACGACACCTGACTCCCGCGCCTCCACAGGTCGGAAGATCGGTGTCATGGGCGGCACCTTCGACCCCGTTCACAACGGCCACCTGGTCGCTGCGAGCGAGGTCGCGGACCGCTTTGGTCTCGATGAGGTCATCTTTGTCCCCACCGGCCGGCCCTGGCAGAAGTTCAAGGCCGACGCCGGGGTCAGCCCGCCCGAAGACCGCTACCTGATGACCGTGATCGCAACCGCGTCCAATCCACGGTTCTCGGTCAGCCGGGTGGATCTCGACCGCGAAGGTGACACCTACACGGTCGACACGTTGCGTGATCTGCGCCGCATGAACCCCGACGCGGAGTTGTTCTTCATCACGGGTGCGGACGCGCTGGCATCGATCTTGTCTTGGCAGGACTGGGAAGTGTTGTTCGAGTTGTCGAGCTTTGTCGGGGTCTCCCGACCCGGCTACGAACTCGGCGCAGCACATCTGGACAGGCATCTGCAGAAGCTCCCTCCCGATACCCTCCATCTGATGGAGATACCGGCATTGGCGATTTCGTCCACGGACTGCCGCGAACGCGCGGCGGCCGGACGGCCGGTCTGGTACCTGGTACCGGACGGAGTGGTGCAGTACATCAGTAAGAGAAAGCTCTACCAATCGAAAGGCACTCTGTGACAGCGTCACCCGAGGCGGTCGCCATGGCCACCGTCGCCGCCCATGCGGCCGCCGACAAACTGGCCGCCAATGTGATCGTTCTCGATGTTTCCGAGCAGTTGGTCATCACCGACTGTTTCGTCATCGCATCGGCCGACAATGAACGACAGGTCAGCGCCATCGTTGACGAGGTCGAGGAAAAACTGCGCGAAGCCGGCCACAAGCCGGTCCGGCGTGAGGGCACCCGTGAAGGGCGCTGGACCCTGCTCGACTACATCGACGTGGTCATCCACGTTCTGCACGAAGAGGAGCGGGAGTTCTACGCCCTCGAACGTTTGTGGAAGGACTGCCCGGTCCTCGACATCCCCGGGCTCGACACCCCCGTGATCGCGACCGGCGGTGACGACGAAGACACCGAAAGCTCGAACAATGAATGAGTTGTTGCGTCCGGACGGACACGACTCCAGCGTCGAACGGATGACGCCGGTCGTGCGTCGGCTCGTGCTGCTTCGGCACGGGCAGACCGACTACAACGCAACAAGCCGGATGCAGGGACAGCTCGACACCGATCTGTCCGAGCTCGGTGTCCACCAGGCTGCAGCGGCAGCGAAGGTGCTCGCCGCCAGGGAACCGCGGCTGATCATCTCCTCGGACCTGCGGCGGGCGCGGGACACCGCGGCTGCTCTGGCTGAGCAGGTGGGTCTGGAGGTCGGGCTGGACAAGCGCCTGCGCGAAACCCATCTCGGCGAGTGGCAGGGGCTGACCCACCACGAGGTCGACGCACTGCTGCCCGGTGCCCGCCGCATCTGGCGCGACGACGCCACCTGGACCCCACCCGGCGGCGAGAGCCGTGTCGACGTGGCCCGCCGGAGCATGCCTCTGGTGGAAGAACTCGTTGCCGGACTTGGTGATTGGGGTCGCGGCGACAACGCTGACGCACCGGTTGTCCTGGTGGCGCACGGTGGGGCGATCGCCGCCCTGACCGCCGGGCTGCTCGGACTGCCCATCAGCCACTGGCCGGTGTTCGGTGGACTGGCCAACACCAGTTGGGTCCAGCTCAGCGGGCACGGTGAAGACAACGACACCACCTGGCGGCTCGACGTGTGGAACGCGTCGGCCGAGGTCTCCGATCTGGCTGTCCAGTGAGCCGCTTGCAATGAGCCCGGACATCGCGCCGCCGGGGGGCGGCAGTCTGTTGGTGCTCTCGGATTCGCTGGCCTACTACGGGCCCAAGGGCGGGTTGCCCGCCAACGATCCGCGGATCTGGCCGACCTTGGTCGCCCAGGAGTTGGGTTTGGAGCTCGAACTGTTCGGACGGATCGGTTGGACCAGCCGCGACGTCTGGTGGGCATTGACCCAGGATCCGAACATCTGGGCTGCGGTCCCCAGGGCGAGCGCGGTGGTCTTTGCTTTCGGCGGGATGGATTCGCTCCCGTCGCCGCTGCCGACCGCTTTGCGCGAGCAGATCCGCTACGTGCGGCCGCCGCGGCTGCGGCAGTATGTCCGTGACGGCTACGGGTGGCTTCAGCCGCGGTTGGCCCGGACCGGTTGGCCGTTGGCACTGCCGCCGGCGCTCACTGCCGATTACCTCGGCAAGATCCATGAGGCCCTGATCGCGATCCGGCCTGACCTGCCGGTGGTGGCCTGCCTGCCGTCGACGCATCGCAGTCCCTACTACGGCAACGTGCACAAGGGGCGACCACAAACGGTGGCCGCGATGACCAAGTGGGCTCAGGCGGCGCATGTTCCGCTCGTTGATCTGATGCCGCCGACCGGCGCGCATTTCGACCGCGGCGAAGGTAATCCCGACGGTATCCACTGGGGCTTCGGTTGTCACCGGGAGGTGGCCGATCTTGTTCGGACCGCGGTGTCCGGCGCTCTTACGACTTCGGACGCCCTCACGACTTCCGATGCACCGACGACTAACGTGTCCCTGTGAGCGTTGTCATAGTGACCGACTCGTCGGCACGCCTGCCGGATGCGCTGCGTGAGCGGTACCGCATCAGACAGGTGCCGTTGCATGTCTTGTCAGGGGATCTCGATCTGCGGGAAGACGTCGACGAGATCGGTCCGGACATCTACAACAACCCGCAGACGACCACCTCGGGTGTGACGCCTGCCGACCTCGAGGCCGCGTACGCGCGTGCCGTCGATGAAAGCAATGGCGACGGCGTGGTTGCGGTCCACCTGTCCCGGCGGTTCAGCGGGACGTGGGGTTCGGCGCGCGTGGTTGCCGAGAAGTTCCAGGGCCACATCCGAGTGGTCGACTCACGGACGGTCGGGCTTGGGGTCGGGTTCTCGGCTCTTGCCGCGGCGCAGAACGCCGAAGCCGGTGCCGACATGGACCGCGTCTACGAAGCGGCGATCCGGGTCGGGTCGACGACAGAGTGCCTGCTGTGTGTGCAGCAGTTGGAGAATCTGCGGTCGAGTGGACGGATCGGCGCCACCACCAGATTGTTTGCCTCGGCGCTCGCGATCAAGCCCATTCTGAGAGTGGTCGACGGGACGTTGGTCCTCAAGGAAAAGCAGCGGACCACGTCCAAGGCCATCGCCAAGATCATCGATTCCGGTGTCGAGATCGCAGACCAGCGGCCGGTGACCCTCGGTGTACAGCATTGTGAGGCACCGGATCTCGCGGCGCAGATCATCGAAGCGCTGCAGTCCAAGCTGACCATCACCTCGCTGGTGCAGTCCGATTTCGGTCCGGTGTTGTCGCGGCACGTGGGCAGCGGGGCCGTGGGTATCGCGGTGACAACATCCCTGGACCCGATCGACCTCTCCTGAGTTTCCCGATCCCGCAAACGCTCCACTTCTACGAAGGCGCTCCACAAATATGTGGAGCGTCTTCGTATAGGTGGAGCGTCTGGTGGCTGTTGCCGAGGTTGTCCACAGTTCGCCGCTGTGCCCACAGGATCGTCGTCGGGGCAGCTCTGTCGAGGTGATCCGGCGGGCCGGTTTCCTACGGTTCGGCCATGAGAAGCAATCTCGATCGCTTGACGGGACCGGATTCACCCGTGGCGCCACCCGAACCGCCTCAGCCACCGTGGGGGCAGTTCGAACCGCTACAGCCCGCACCGGCGCAGGTCGATGCGTCCCGGTCTGAAGAGACACGGTCTGAACCCGCTGCGCCCGACTGGTTGGGGTCGGCGCAGTGGTTGCATGGAAGTCAGTCGTACGAGCCTGAGCGTGCTGATCCTGCCGAGTCAGATGAGGTCGATGACGGGTATCGGCCACGGTGGGCAGAGGAAGACCCTGACCCCGAGGGGCCGCTGAGACGCCGGTGGCGCTCGACACCGGCGGCTGCCATCGCGTTGGTTGCGGTGGGGCTGTGCGCCACCGCCATTGCCCTGTACACAGCCTTCGCCAGTGGCGATACGGGTCCGCAGGTTCCGGTGAACTTTCCCACCACGGCCGGGGTGTCCTCACCGACCGCCAGTGCGAATGCAGGTGTGGCAGCTCCTGAGAGTGCGCAGGCCCCAGTCGAACTCGTGGTCAGTGTGGTGGGTCTGGTGCAACGGCCAGGACTGGTCCGTCTGGCTCCGCAATCTCGGGTGGCCGACGCCATCAGCAAAGCAGGCGGCGCGAAGAACGGCGCGGATCTGTTGTCGCTGAACATGGCCCAGCCGCTTCGCGACGGCGATCAGATCCTGGTCGGGTTCGCAGATCCGGAGGGTGGGGTGCAGATGCGCAGCGAGGTTATCCCGGTCGACGGTTCCGGGGGCGCCGGTGCCACGACCGCGGCGCCTGCACCAGACGGTTCCGGGCCGACCGGGACCGCGACTGCGGCCGGGGGACTGGTCAATATCAACACGGCGACGGAGGTCGAGCTCGACACCTTGCCCGGCGTGGGACCGGTGACCGCGGCGTCGATCATCTCTTGGCGGCAGGTCAACGGCAACTTCGCCTCCGTTGACCAATTGGCGGAGGTCGACGGGATCGGGCCCGGTCGTCTGGAGAAACTCCGGGACAAGGTCACGGTGTGACCGTTTCTGCGGTGTCGACTGGTCTGGTACGCGCCCGGCTCGACATGCGGTTGGTGCCCGCCGCGGCCGGGAGTTGGCTGATTTCGACTCTGGGAGTGCTCAGTTCGATCCCGGTCACCGCCGCCGCGGCAGGTACGGCATCGCTGAGCACGATCGTGATGATCATCGCGATGATGCGTAGCTCGCGAATGGTGATGCTGCCCTTGCTGATCGGATTCGCCGGAACTTTGGCGGGGTTCGGATGGGCGATGGTCCTCCGGCAGCATCACATTGCGTCGAATCCGTTGGCGGACCATGGCGTGCTGGGGAGCAAGGCAACCGCAACGGTGCGTATCTCCGACGACCCGAAGATCATCGCGCGCACCGACAGGGTGGTGGTGGCGGTGACGGTGGTGGATGTGCGTGGTCGTTCGGTCCCGAGAGTCGGTGCCACCGTGCTGGCCCCGATCGACGGGTGGCTGGAATTGATGCCGGGGCAACAGGTCTCTGCGGTGTTCACGGTGTCCGAGCCCCGCAGGCCGGATCTCACCGTCGCCACACTCACCACCGCCGGCGCGCCGACGAAAGTCCGTGGCCCACCGGCTCATCAGCGTTGGGCGGGTACGGTGCGTGCCAAGTTTCAACAGGTGTCGTCGCAGGCACTGGGGGAGCCCGAGTCAGGCCTGCTGCCGGGATTGGTGCTGGGGGACACCTCGGCGTTGAGCGACGATCTGAAGGACAGTTTCCGGGCCTGTGGGCTGACTCACCTGACCGCTGTGTCCGGAGCCAACTTTGCGATCATCATCGGGGCACTGCTCCTGGTGGTGCGTTGGCTCGGTGCCGGTCCGCGTCTTGCGGTGGCACTGACCGCGATTGCCATCGTGGTGTTCGTGATCTTGGTCCGGCCGAGCCCGAGCGTCGTCCGTGCGGCGTTTATGGGTGGCGTGGGATTGTCGGCGCTGTTGATCCGCCGGCGCTCGCAGGCCATGCCAGCGCTCTGTGCGGCGATCATGACCTTGCTGATGATCTGGCCGGCCTTCGCGGTGCAACCGGGCTTCCTGCTGTCGGTGATCGCCACTGCCGGGCTCATTGTGCTTGCACCTGTTGTTGCGCAATGGCTTCGGAATCATCATGTTCCGGTCGGTGTTGCCGAACTGCTTGCGGTGGCCGTGGTCGCGCAGGTGGTGACCACCCCGGCCGTCCTGCTGATCAGTGGACAGATCAGCATGATTGCGATCGTGGCCAACCTCATGGTGACACTGGTGGTGGCACCGATCACCGTGCTCGGTACCTGCGCGGCGGTCGTGGCGATGATCTGGCCGCCTGTCGCGGTGGTCCTCGCCCGGTTCACCGGCCCCGAACTCTGGTGGATGGTGTCAGTGGCCGAAAACCTCAGCCGCGTTCCGTTTGCAACGTTGACCCTGTGGTGATCAACCCATTTCAGGCTCCCGCTCACGAAGCTCACGCCCGCGCGGTCTGCAGAGCGCGCGGGCGTGAGAACTGCGCGCGGGAGCAAGAACAATGAGCGGGGGCGGGACCTCGGGAGGTGTCGCAGCTGTCTGGCACGATGAGGAGTGTGAACAGCGTGCATCTGATCCTCGGTGATGACGAATTCCTTGCCGAACGCGCGACGTCCGCGGTGATAGCCGAAGTCCGTGCGACGGTCGACAACCCCGAGGACATCCCGATCACGCGGCTGCGGGCCGGTGATGCGACGGCTCCGGAACTGGCTGAGCTGCTGAGTCCTTCGCTGTTTGCCGAAGACCGGATCATCATCCTGGATGCTGCCGGTGAGGCCGGGAAAGAGCCGGCGAAACTGGTCACCGAGGTGGGTGAGAATCCGCCGGACGGTGTCACGCTCGTCGTCTGCCATTCCGGTGGTGGGCGCGCGAAGTCGATGGTTCCGGCGCTGCGTAAAGCCGGGGCTGAGATCCATGAATGTGCCAAGTTGCCGCCGTGGGAGATGGGCACGTTCGTGCGCAGCGAGTTCCTGCGGCTCGGTGTGAAGGCCAACCGCAACGTGGTCGACAAACTCGTCGAGTCGGTCCGTGCCAACCTGCGCGATCTGGCGGCGGCGTGTGCACAGCTGGTCGCCGACACCGGTGGCAAGGTCACCGTCGAATCCATCACGCGGTACTACTCGGGTCGTCCGGAGATCAAGGGCTTCGACGTCGCAGACCTTGCTGTCGGCGGAGATCGGGCCGGAGCACTGGAGGCCTTGCAGTGGGCGCACCATCACGGCGTTGCGCACGTGCTCGTGGCCGATGCACTCGGTGAATCCATCCACGGGATCGCGCGGGTGTACGGGATGGGTAAATCCAATCCGAATGCCATCGCCTCGGAGTTGGGGATGACGCAGGGCCGGGCCAAGCGTGTCCAGGCGCAGGCAATCGGATGGGATGCACCGTCGATCGCGCGTGCAATGTCAGTGATCGCCACACTGAACGGCGATGTGAAAGGTCAGGCTGCCGACGCCGATTTCAGTCTGCAGCGTGCCGTTGCGCAGATCGCTGATCTGCGACCGTCACCGCGTCGCTAGCGCGTCCTCCGCAGAGCAGCCCCACGCCACTGCCCTGAATGCCAAAGCCGCTCCACCCGCGGCCCTGAATGGCAGGACATCTGATACGCAACTTCCGGATACAACAAACACCCCGACGACTGCGTGGGAGCCGTCAGGGTGATCGCGTCTAGCTTGAAGTTATGGGGCCCGGTTAAGGGCGGGGCACATCAGAGCTTGTTCAGTGCCAATGCCATAGCCGACTTCTTGTTGGCGGCCTGGTTCGTGTGGATGACGCCCTTGGTGGCAGCCTTGTCCAGCTTCTTGCCGGTGGCAACCAGGAGTTCGGAAGCCTTGTCCTTCTCGCCGGACGCAACGGCCTCGCGGAATGAACGGATCGCGGTACGCAAGGCCGACTTGGTCGACTGGTTACGCAGTCGTGCAGCTTCGTTGGTCTTGTTCCGCTTGATCTGAGACTTGATGTTTGCCACGCGTGTATTTTCCTTAGCTCAAAGATGGTCGTTTCGGTGTCAGCACCAGCGAGCCACGTTACCAGCCGGGTCACTGTGACCCAAATTGTCGACCGGGCCGCCAAAAGTGACGCAGCCAATACCGCGCCGTGCTCAGCCGATATGGATCACTTACGGCACCATATGTCAGATGACGGCGGCAACAGCAGCAGGTTCGAAGCGTGCGGGAGCATCTCGGGGAAACGGAGCCAAGCCAACGGCGGGGGACACTCCAACAGTCAAGAAGAAGGCCGCGAAGGTGGCGGGCACAACCACGGCGCGTGACAAGGCGCCTGCGAAGAAATCCGCCTCCGGCACGACGACAAAGTCGGCAAACGACGCGGCCGGGATCTTCGACGGATATGAGGCAGGCCCATACAGCGCGGCCTTCGACGAGATGTTCGACGGCTATGACAGCACCGAGGTCCGTGGCGCTTACAAGGGCATTCACAAGGCGCTCGGCAGCTATGACGGCGCTGATCTGGAGGCCCGGGTCGACGCGCTCGGCAGGGCATTCATCGACCAGGGCATCACGTTCTCGCACTCGGGTCAGGAACGTCCCTTCCCACTCGACGTTGTTCCCAGGGTCATCTCCGCCGGTGAGTGGGCAAAGCTCGAGCGCGGCATCACGCAACGCGTGAAGGCATTGGAGATGTTCCTCGACGACATCTACGGCGACCAGGTCATCCTGCGCGACGGGGTGGTGCCGAAAAGGCTCATCACATCCTGCGAGCACTTTCATCGCCAGGCCATGGGCATCCGACCACCCAACGGGGTGCGGATCCACGTGGCCGGCATCGATCTGATCCGCGACGAGCACGGTGACTTCCGTGTGCTCGAGGACAACCTGCGGTCACCGTCGGGTGTGTCATATGTGATGGAGAACCGGCGCACGATGGCACGGGTCTTCCCGGACCTGTTCGCGTCCCATCGAGTGCGCGCGGTCGGCGACTATTCGTCGCACCTGCTGCGGGCCCTGCGGGCATCGGCGGCGTTCAATGAGGCCGATCCGAATGTTGTGGTCCTGACCCCGGGTGTGGCCAACTCGGCCTACTTCGAGCACTCGTTGCTCGCTCGCCAGATGGGTGTCGAGCTCGTCGAAGGACGAGACCTGTTCTGCCGCGACAACGTTGTCTACATGCGCACCACCGAAGGTGAGCAGCGGGTGGATGTCATCTATCGCCGCATCGACGACGACTTCCTTGACCCCATGCAGTTCCGCCCCGATTCGATGCTCGGTGTGGCCGGGTTGTTGAACGCCGCGCGGGCAGGCAACGTCGTCATCTCCAGCGCAGTCGGCAACGGAGTGGGTGACGACAAGCTGACCTACACCTACGTGCCCGAGATCATCGAGTACTACCTGGGCGAGAAGCCGAGCCTGGGCAACGTCGACACATTGCGTTGCTGGCTCGAAGACGAGTGCGAAGAGGTCCTCGACCGGATCGACGAACTCGTGGTCAAACCTGTCGAAGGATCGGGTGGTTACGGCATCGTGTTCGGACCGGATGCCACAGCGGATGAGCTGAATGTGTTGGCCCGCAAGGTGCGTCAGGATCCGCGTGGCTGGATCGCGCAGCCGGTTGTTCAGCTCTCGACCGTGCCGACCAAGATCGGGGGACAGTTGGCGCCCAGGCATGTGGATCTGCGTCCGTTCGCGGTGAACGACGGCGAATCGGTGTGGGTGCTGCCCGGTGGGCTGACCCGGGTCGCCTTGCCGGAGGGTTCGCTGGTGGTCAACTCCAGCCAGGGCGGCGGGTCGAAAGACACCTGGGTGCTCGCCTCGCGTACCTCTGCCGAAGAGCGTGAACTCGCAGGCGACGAATTGGTCAGCCGCTCGGGGATCGCCGCGCAGAGCACACCCACCGAACAGGGTCCGGATATCGCATCGCAGCAAGAACAACAGCAACAGCAACAGCAGCAACATCAGCAGGCGCAGCGATCGGGCGGTGACCGCCGATGATGCTCGCTCGAAATGCCGAGTCGCTCTACTGGATCGGTCGCTATGTCGAACGCGCTGATGACATCGCCCGAATCCTTGACGTGGCGGTACATCAGCTTCTCGAGGACACCACCGTCGACCCCGATGCCCGTTGTCGGCTGGTGCTGGAGGTCCTCGGTATGGAGTTGCCTCCGAAAAACGAGCCGCTGGACGCGTGGTCGCTGACCGAGCGGGTCGCGTACTCGAAGACGCTGCCCGGTTCGATCGTCGACAGTGTCGGCCATGCTCGTGAGAATGCCCGGGGTGCAAGGGAAGTCACTTCCAGTGAGATGTGGGAATGTCTCAACACCACGTACAACGGACTCGGTGATGCCGAGCGGGTCGCACGGAAACTGGGCCCGTATGAGTTCCTCTCGTATGTGAAGAACCGGGCCGCGATGTTCGCCGGTCTGGCCGACGCCACCCTGAGTCACGACGACGGATATCGCTACCTGCTGCTCGGACGTTCGGTGGAGCGGGTCGACATGACCGTGCGAATGCTGTTGTCGCGAGCCGGGGATCGCTCGGGTTCACCGGCGTGGGTCACCGTATTGCGTTCGGCGGGTGCACATGACACGTATCTGCGGACCTACCGCGGTGCCCTCGACGCGACCCGGGTTGTCGAGTTCATGTTGCTCGACCGACTGTTCCCGCGATCGGTGTTCCACGCCATCAGTCTCGCGGAGCAGCAGTTGCTCGAACTCGACAATCGTCCCAGCCGCGTCGGGGCCCGCGCCGAGGCGCAACGACTCCTGGGCCGTGCACGGAGCGGATTGGAGTTCATGCAGCCGGGAATCTTGTTGCAGGACCTGCAACCTCGACTGGTGGAACTGCAAGAGACCTGCCGGGAAGTGAGTGAGGCCGTGACAGCGCAGTACTTCCACGTGTCGCCCTACGTCGCGTGGGCCGGGGTTTCGGCCAGCGATTCTGTTGATCGCTTCATCGAGGAGAGTGAACTGTGAGCTGGCGCCTGCGGGTTGTGCATTCGACGGGTTTTGCCTACAACGCCCCGGTCACGTCGTCGTACAACGAGGCTCGGCTCACGCCTCGAAGCGATACTCGCCAGAACGTGATCATCAACCGCGTCGAGACCATTCCGGCCACTCGTTCCTACCGCTACACCGACTACTGGGGTACCGCGGTCACGGCGTTCGATCTGCATGCCCCGCACGAGGAGCTGGAGGTCTCGGGGATGTCGGTGGTCGAGACCGAACCCGACGAAATGCCCAGTGAGGAAGAGCAACTCGGCTGGGACGACCTGCACTCGTACAGCGTTGTCGACCGGTATGACGAGGTGCTCAGCAATACCGGCTATGTGCCGGCCAGTCGTCAGTTGGCGCAGGTCGCAAAGCGTTTGACCAAGGGGATGACCCCACAGGAAGCGGTCCTCGCGGTCTGCCAGTGGGTCAACGCGGAGATGGAGTATGTGCCGGGGACCACCGGCGTGCACACCTCGGCCGTCGACGCCTGGAAGGAAAAGAAGGGCGTCTGCCAGGACTACGCGCATTTGTGCCTGGTGATGCTGCGCAGCTTGGGTATTCCGTCGCGCTACGTGTCCGGGTACCTGCATCCGAACCGGAAGGCGACCATCAACCGGACCGTCGAAGGCCAGTCTCACGCGTGGATCGAATCCTGGACCGGCCGATGGTGGGGCTACGACCCGACCAACGACGTGACGATCACCGAGCGACACGTGTCGGTGGGTGTCGGCCGCGACTACTCCGACGTGACACCGCTCAAGGGCATCTACACCGGGGCCGGCGCCAAGGACCTCGAAGTGAAGGTCGAGATCACCCGGTTGGCCTGACCGACCGATAGGCCCTGAAAACTGTCATATGGCGGTGGTCCGGGGGCATATAGCCCTCGGCGCCTTCCTATTTCACAGTTTTGAGGGCCGTTTGTCGTCAGGTTCGCTGTCAGTGCCAGCCGTATCTGCTGCGCAGGACCGCGGCCACCTGATCGAACTGCGCGCGCTGCACGATGGCGCCTTCGCGGCGGATCCCGTTCTCGGCTATGTCGAGGACTCGGTCGAGCCGGATGAAGCTTTCCCGGTTCTCCCTGTCCCACGATCCGGTGCCGATACTGATCCAGTCCCGGTCGTCGCGACGATGTTGCTGGCTCGAGAGCATCAGCCCGAGCAAGGTGTTGTCGTCGCGGCCGACGACCAACACGGGGCGGTCCTTGCCCTGCGTGGGATCGTCTTCGAATTCGACCCACGTCCAGACGATTTCGCCGGGATCGGCGTTGCCGTCGGCCTCGGGGGAGTACTCGAGTTTCCGGGCGCGCGCTCCGGTGGGACGGGTGGGAGTCGGTCCCGACCTCGCGCCGGGCCTTGCCGCTGACTTTGGCGCTGACTTCGGTGCAGCCGAGGGCTTCTTGCCCGACGACTTGGTCAGTTCACGCAACAGCCTCGGGCCGTGTTGCCGGACCAGCGACATCGCCAGTCGGCTGAATTTTCCTGCCATCGACTCAGCCTATTGGCCGCCGGCGATCGCAAAGAACTCGAATATCGCATCGGCGGCGAGCCGGGGTGCGCCCGAGCGGTCCGGCTTGAGGTCGTGCCCGACCTTTGGAAGGTCGATGAGCCGGGTGGGAGCCGGGACCAGATCGAGCGCGGTGGTGAGCTCGTCGGTGGTGGCAAAGGGGTCGCTGGAGCCGTGGACCACCAGGACCGGCCGAGTGATCGATGGCAGGTGTTCGGTGCGCAGTCGCTCGGGTTTGCCCGGCGGATGCAGGGGATAGGACGTCAGCACCAGCCCGTCGGCGACGGAAGGGTCGTCGGCAACGACCATCGAGGCCTGTCGTCCGCCGTAGGAATGGCCGCCGACGAGTAGCGGTCCGGTCGATTCGCTTCGAAACGCGGCACACGCGGCAACGATCCCGGCCCGGTCGGCCGCAGCCCCGGACGGACTCGGTGGACCCTTGGGTCGCTTCTGCCGGTAAGGAAGGTCGATCCGGGCCACCGCGACATCACGCTCGCAGAGCAGTTCTGCCATCGCGCGCAGCATCGGAGAATTGTGGTTCCCACCGGCGCCGTGCGCGAGAACCACCACCGCGAGCGCGGTGCCAGAGGGGCGGTGCAGGGCCCCGACCACACCGTCGGAATCCCAGTCGATGACAGTCATGAACTCACGCTAGCCGCTGCGTAGCGCACCGAATGCCGACACCGCGGCCCGGCCATGAGAAACTGGAGGTCACGCGCGGCGCCAAGACGCCGGGGCGAGCTCGACCAGCATCACCCGCGTCACCCAAGGAGTGAGTTCAATTCCCAGGCTTTCCGACACCACGTTCACTGATCCGGCCAAGATCAGGAACTTCTGCATCATCGCGCACATCGACCACGGCAAGTCGACGCTTGCTGACCGGATGTTGCAGGTCACCGGAGTTGTCGACGGCCGCGATATGCGCGCGCAGTACCTCGACCGGATGGACATCGAGCGGGAACGCGGCATCACCATCAAGGCGCAGAACGTGCGGCTGCCGTGGAACGTCGACGGCACCGACTATGTGATGCACCTGATCGACACCCCCGGTCACGTCGACTTCACCTATGAGGTGTCGCGGGCGCTGGAGGCGTGCGAAGGTGCGGTGCTGTTGGTGGATGCGGCCCAGGGCATCGAGGCGCAGACGCTTGCCAACCTGTACCTGGCGCTCGACAAAGACCTGACCATCATCCCGGTGCTCAACAAGATCGACCTGCCTGCCGCCGACCCCGACCGGTACGCCGCGGAGATCGCGCACATCATCGGCTGTGAGCCCGACGATGTGCTGCGGGTCTCGGGCAAGACCGGTGTCGGTGTCACCGAGTTGCTCGACGAGGTTGTGAAGCTGATCCCGGCGCCGGTCGGTGACCCGGATGCCCCGGCCCGCGCGATGATCTTCGACTCCGTCTACGACACCTATCGCGGTGTGGTGACCTACGTACGTGTGGTCGACGGGAGGGTCGTTCCCCGCGAGAAGATCAAGATGATGTCCACCGGGACCACCCACGAGCTGCTCGAGGTCGGCATCGTCTCGCCTGACCCGAAACCCTCGAAGGGTCTTGGCGTCGGTGAGGTCGGCTACCTCATCACCGGTGTGAAAGATGTCCGTCAGTCGAAGGTCGGTGACACGATCACCTTGGCGCGCAACGGTGCGACCGAGCCGCTCACCGGCTATCGCGAACCGCGACCGATGGTCTACTCGGGGCTCTATCCGGTGGACGGGTCGGACTATCCGGTCCTGCGTGAAGCACTGGACAAACTGCAGCTCAACGATGCCGCTTTGGCTTACGAGCCGGAGACCTCGGTGGCCCTGGGCTTCGGATTCCGCTGCGGCTTCCTGGGGCTCCTCCACATGGAGATCAGCCGTGAGCGCCTCGAGCGCGAGTTCGGCCTCAACCTGATCTCCACCGCGCCCAACGTGGTCTACCGCGTCGAGATGGAAGATGGCACCGAGCACGTCGTCACCAACCCGTCCGACTGGCCAGATGGCAAGGCCCGCAACATCTACGAGCCGGTCGTGAAAACCACGATCATCTCGCCCAGTGAGTTCGTCGGTTCGATCATGGAGCTGTGCCAGTCACGGCGCGGTGAGCTCGGCGGTATGGACTATCTGTCGGAGACCCGGGTCGAACTCCGTTACACGCTGCCGATGGCGGAGATCATCTTCGACTTCTTCGATTTGCTCAAGTCGCGGACCCGCGGCTACGCCAGCCTTGATTACGAGGAGTCCGGCGAGCAGATCTCGCAGCTGGTCAAGGTCGACATCTTGTTGCAGGGTGAGGCGGTCGACGCGTTCAGTGCGATTGTCCACAAGGACGGCGCCATGGCCTACGCCACCAAGATGACCACCAAGCTCAAAGAGCTGATCCCGCGTCAGCAGTTCGAGGTGCCGATCCAGGCCGCCATCGGGTCGAAGATCATTGCGCGCGAGAACATTCGGGCCATCCGTAAGGATGTGCTCGCCAAGTGCTACGGCGGTGACATCAGTCGTAAACGCAAGCTCCTCGAGAAGCAAAAAGAGGGCAAGAAGCGGATGAAGACGATCGGTCGCGTGGAGGTTCCGCAGGAGGCGTTCGTGGCGGCGCTGTCATCGGATGACCCGAGCGACAAGAAGGGCAAGTAGCAGGAGACTTCGGGCGCGCGACACTACGATCGGTCCATGGCATCCAACCCTGTCCTGATTCCCAGTGTGCACCTGCACGGCTTGCCCGACTTCCCATCGATCAGCGACGACGATTTTCTGCCTGCTTTCGATGAGGCGATGGCCGAGCATCTGCGTGAGGTCGAGAAGATCGCCGGGCAGAAGGCCGAGCCGACGTTCGCCAACACGGTGGAAGCGCTCGAACGCAGTGGTCAGGCGTTGGCCAGGGCGGCGGGGATCTTCTACAACCTCACCGGTGCCGATACCAATCCGAAGCGCAATGCGATCTCCACGGAGCTCGCGCCGAAGCTGACGGCCCACGCCAACACCATCGCGCTCAACCCCGGATTGTTCGCGCGGATCAACCAGCTGTTCGAGACCCGGAAGAGTCTCGATCTGGACGAACCGTCTATGCGGTTGCTCGAGAAACGTCATCGGGAGGCGATCCGGGCAGGCGCCGGACTCGACGTCGACCAGCAGCCGCGGATGCGCGAGATCTCGGAGCGTCTGGCCACCCTGACCACAGAGTTCGGGCAACGTGTCCTCGAGGGCAGCAACGAGGCCGCGGTCTTCGTCGACACCGAGGACAAACTTGCGGGTCTGTCCGATGGGCAGATCGCGGCGGCTCGTCGGGCCGCGAAGAACGCAGGCCATCCGTCGGGCTACCTGATCGCCATCGAGTTGCCGACGAGCCAGTCGACGGTTGCCTCACTTGAGGATTCGGAGACCCGGCGCCGGGTGTTCGAGGCCTCGGTGACGCGCGGCACTCTTGGCGGGCCCAACGACACCCGCGACCTCGTCCTCGAAATCGTCAGGTTGCGCGCCGAACGCGCACGGATGCTCGGCTACCGAGATCATGCCGAGTTCGTGATCGCAGAGGAGACCGCGCCCAGCCCGGAGGCGGTCGAAGACCTGTTGTCCGACCTGGTGGCATCGGCCATGCGGGCCGGTGGACGTGAGTTGACCGAGCTGTCCGCCGAGCACGGTACGGAGATCGGTGCGGCCGACCTCACCTACCTGTTGGCCAAGGCCGATCAGCAGAAGTCCGCGGTACCGCTGGACACGTTCTCCGACTACCTCGAACTCGACGCGGTCCTGACCAAAGGCGTGTTCTATGCGGCCGGTCAGCTCTACGGACTTTCGTTCCGGGAGCTGACGAATCTGCCCGTCTACCATCCCGATGTACGCGTCTGGGAGGTACTCGACCGGGCGAACACGTCGGTCGGATTGTTCCTCGGCGACTTCTACGCCCGGCCCAGCAAACGCGGCGGGGCGTGGATGAACAACTTCGTCGACCAGAGTTACCTGCTCGACAAGCGTCCGGTGGTGGTCAACGTCCTCAACCTCACCAAACCTGAAGAGGGACAACCATGTCTGCTGACGATGGATCAGCTGACAACGTTGTTCCACGAGTTCGGCCATGCCCTGCACGGGCTGCTGTCGGCGGTCAGGTACCCGTCGCAGTCGGGGACGTCGGTGCCAAGGGACTTCGTCGAGTTCCCATCCCAGGTCAACGAAATGTGGGCCCTGCACCCGAAGGTGCTCGACAACTACGCGACGCACCACAAGACCGGTGCGCCGATTCCACCCGAGCTGGCGGATGCGGCCCGCGCCGATGCCGACGTCGAATCAGTGCACGGCACAATCGAATACCTGGCCGCCGCTGTCCTGGACATGGCCTGGCATCGGGTCACCATCGACGATGAGATCACCGATGTGGAGACCTTCGAGAAGGCCGCATTGGTGAAGGCCGGTGCGTCGTCCGACCTGATCCCGCCGCGGTACCGCAGCTCGTACTTCAACCACATCTTCGGTGGCGGCTACTCGGCCGGGTATTACTCCTACATCTGGTCCGAGGTCCTCGACGCCGAGACCGAGCAGTGGTTCCTCGACGGCGGTGGACTCTCCGCGGAACGCGGTGCCGGCTTTGTGGCAACCACGTTGTCCCGTGGCGACAGCACCGATCCGATCACGGCGCACCAAGAACTTCTGGGCCGGCCCGCCGAGATCGACCCGCTCCTGCGTCGCCGGGGACTCATCCCGACCTGACCCCGACCACCCAAACGCTCCACAATTACGAAGACGCTCCACAAATATGTGGAGCGTCTTCGTATAACCGGAGCGTTTGGGTTGGGTCCAGGTCAGTTGGCGGGGATGAAGGTGTTGTGGCCCTGGGCTTCTTCGGCCCGGATCACGTGCATCACGGCATTGATCAATGCAAGGTGGGTGAAGGCCTGCGGGAAGTTCCCGAGGTGGCGGCCGGTGTGTGGCTCGATCTCCTCGGCGTAGAGCTTGAGCGGGCTGGCGTAGTTCAGCAGTCGCTCGCAGAGGGACTTCGCGCGCGGCAGCTCGCCGATCTCCACGAGCGCCGACACCAACCAGAACGAACAGATCGTGAATGAACCCTCTTCGCCGGACAAGCCGTCGTCGGTCTCTTCGACGCGGTAGCGGAGCACCAGTCCGTCCTCGCTCAGCTCGTCGGCGATCGCGAGCACCGTATTGCGCACGCGGGGATCGTCAGAGGGGAGGAACCGCAGCAGTGGCACCAGCAGCAGCGATGCGTCGAGTGCATCGTCGCCGTAGCGCTGGGTGAAGATCCCGCGATCGTTCACACCGAATTCGAGAATGTCGGCCTTGATGTCGTCGGCGATCTCATTCCACGTATTCGCATAGGACGTCTCACCGTGGATGGCCGCGAGTTTGGCCCCGCGGTCCAGGGCAATCCAGCACATGACCTTGGACGAGGTGAAATGCTGTGGCTCGCCGCGTACTTCCCAGATGCCGCGGTCGGGTTTGCGCCAGTGTTTGACCGCCTCTTCGACCTGAGCTTTCAGAACCGGCCACAACGTCTCGGACACCGTTTCGGTGGCCTTGGTGTTGAGGTAGACCGAGTCGAGCATGGTGCCCCAGATGTCGTGCTGGCTCTGGTTGTAGGCGCCGTTGCCGATGCGGACGGGCCGGGCCCCGTCGTAGCCGGAGAGATGATTGAGTTCGGCTTCTTCCAGCGTGCGTTCACCGCCGACGCCGTACATCACCTGCAGCGGATGATGCTCACCGTTGGTGGCGCCGGAGACGTCGGCGATGAACGAGAAGAAGTCGCTGGCCTCGCGGTCCAGGCCCAGGGTGTACAGACCCCACAGGGCGAAGGTCGAGTCGCGCACCCACGCATAGCGGTAGTCCCAGTTGCGTTCACCCTGAGGTGTTTCCGGCAACGAGGTGGTGGCCGCCGCCAACAGTGCGCCGGTGGGTGAATAGGTCAGTCCCTTGAGGGTCAGGGCGCTGCGCTGCAGGTAGTTCCGCCATGGATGGTCCGGGAAGGTGCCGATGTTGATCCATTGCCGCCAACTCTCGGAGGTCTCCCACATCATCTGGGCGGCCTCCTCCCAGTCCTGCGGAGGTGGCTGACTGCCCCAGCTCATGGCGACGAAGTGGTTGTCGCCTTCCACCATGCGGGTACGTGCGCGGGCTTCGCGTCCCTCGAGTCCGAGTTTGAGACTGGTGGTCAATTTCAATGACTGCACGTCGCCTGATGCGACACCGGTCGCGGTGGCTATCGCCTCGCTGTACGCCGGGCCTGCGTACTCCCACTTGGTGCCGCCGCGGTGATAGTCGAAGGCGGGTTCGCAGCTCATCGCCAGCTCCACCGTGCCGTTCACGCAACGGACCGTGCGGAGCAGGACGTGCTTGGCGTCCCAGTCGGTGGGGGTGCGCCGGTGTGTACGCGATCGGGCCTCGTTGTCGTGCCAGGGACCCATCACCAGTGCATCGCGGACGATCAGCCAGCCGGTGTCGGTCTGCCAGGTGGTCTCGACCATCAGGCTGCCGGGCAGGTAGCGGCGGTCGACCGGGACGTTCACACCGTAGGGCGCCAGTCTGAAATGGCCCGCGCTGCGGTCGAGGACGGCGCCGAACACACTGGGGGAGTCCGGGCGGGGGACACACATCCATTCCACCGAACCGTTGCGGGCGATCAGGCAGTTGCATTCGCAGTCCGACAGGAATGCGTAGTCGCCGATCGGAGGGAACGCATTCTGCGGCATCCCAGGGGACGTGCTGGGTGCGGGTGAGCTCAGGGCGGAATGCGTGGTTTTGCCGGTCGTGCCCGTCGGACCGGGCGTGCCGGTGGCGGTGAGGCCAGAGATGCTGCTGTCCTCGGATGTGGTTGTCATGGATCCATCATGGTGGCGGCCGTACTCCACTGCCACCGGTGCAGGGATTTCGGTCGGAGCAGGGTGTGGCCGGCCCAGGACCCCTGGTGATGGTGCCCGTGGACTTTTAATCACGGTGATCAAAAAGGGAGAGGATAGGGTGGTCCGGTGGATTCATTGACCCGATGGTGGGATGGCGTCGAAGAGTGGCTGACGTCGTTGTCGTTTGTGCCGCAGATACTCGTCTGCGCGGCGATCGTCATCCCGCTTGCCGTTGGCATCGCTGTGTTGATGAATGTGCTGGTAGATGCATCGTTTCGGCTCTTTGACCGTCGCGATTCCGCTGACGTCGATGGAGGGGAACGGTAATGCCGCGCTCGAAGGTGACAATTGCGTTGATCGCTCTGGTTGTTTTGGTTGTCGTCGCCTGGTTCTTTTTGCGCTGAGTTGTCGTGACCGGTCCCCGCGGTGGTCGAGTTCACATGCCGAATTCTGGTGCTAGTGTTCCGCCTATGTCTGCAGCCAGTGGTTACCGCGTGCGCCATACGTTGGCGCTTTTCGCGGTCGACTATCGCTGTGTTTTCGACGCTCTCTGTCGTTGAACGCCGTCTTGTTCGGGCGCTGAGCCCACCGACTCGTTCTTCCATCACCTTCTGACCGTGAAACAAGGGGACACAACTATGCTTTTCCGATTCTCGCGCCATGCGCGGCCACGGGGGCGAAAGCGTTGGACAGACCTGTCCGTCGCCGGGTCGCTCACTGTGCTTGTCGTATCGGCGCTGGTGTTGTCGGGCTGCGGGGGCGGCTCGACAGACGAACCCGGAGGCCAGGACATCTCCAGTGGTTCGCGGCATCTGAATCTCTATGCTTACGCGGTGCCGAAGATCGGTTTCGACGCGATCATCCCGGCGTTCCGCGATACACCGGAAGGCGAGGACATCGGTTTCTCGGCCTCCTACGGAGCCTCGGGAGACCAGTCGCGCAAGGTCGCCCGCCGGGTGCCGGCCGACGTGGTCAACTTCTCGGTCGCACCCGACATCACCCGGCTGGTGAAAGCCGGTGTGGTGGACAAGGATTGGGCGGAGTTGTACCCCAACGGGAGCACCCCGTTCGGCTCGGTCGTTGCGCTGGTGGTCCGTGAGGGCAACCCCAAGAACATTCAGACCTGGGACGACCTGCTCAAGCCGGGCGTCCAGGTGGTCACACCGAACCCGGGCAGCTCGGGTTCGGCCAAATGGAACCTACTGGCACCGTTCGCCGCGAAGAGCAAGGGTGGCGTCGACGAGCAGGCCGGCCTCGACTACGTCGCGGAACTCGTTCGCGATCACACCCGGATCCAGCCGAAGTCCGGACGTGAGGCCACCACGGCCTTCGAACAGGGCCAGGGCGATGTGCTGATCAGCTATGAGAACGAAGCGATCTTCCTCAAGAACCAGAACGCGACGTCCGAGCCCAGTCAGCGGGTCGACTACGTGATCCCGTCGGAGACCTTCAAGATCGAGAACCCGGTCGCGGTGGTGAACTTCAGTGAGGAGAAGGAAGCGGCCAACGCGTTCGTCAAGTACTTGTTCACCCCTGCGGCGCAACGGATCTGGGCAGAGAACGGATTCCGTCCGGTTGATGAGACGGTGATCGAGGAGACCAAATCCCTGTTCCCAGGCGACATCGCCAAACTCTGGACGATCAAGGAATTGGGCGCTGTTCTCGGTGAAGGGACCGCCGCCAAGAACGATGGCAAAGACCTCAAAGGTTGGTCCGCAGTGGACAAGGCGCTGTTCGGCACATCGGGTGCCATCACCGAGATCTACAACGCCGGAGGCAAGGTATGACCAGCACTGAAGTATCAGCAGTGAAGCCGCCCCCTGCCGCCAGACCAACCAAGCGCACCTGGGGCAGCGTGGGCCCACTGAGCGTCGGCGTTGCGATGCTGTGGCTCACCGTGATCGTGCTCCTGCCGCTCGCCGCGATCACCAGCGAGGCGTTCGACGACGGGTGGAGTGGTTTCTGGGACGCCTTCACCGCCGAAGGTGCCATCGACACCCTCAAGATCACGGTTCTGGTCTCGCTGGTCGTCGCCCTGATCAACGTGGTGATGGGCACGATCATCGCCTGGGTGCTGGTCCGTGACGAGTTCCCGGGCAAGCGATTCGTCAACGCCCTGATCGATCTACCGTTCGCGCTGCCGACGATCGTCGCCAGCCTCGTGCTGCTGTCGCTCTATGGCCCGAACAGCCCGATCGACATTGAACTCAATGCCACCAAGCCCGCGCTGGTCGTGGCCCTGGCCTTCGTGACGCTCCCGTTCGTGGTGCGTCAGGTGCAGCCGGTTCTGATCGAGATCGACAAAGAGGTCGAGGAGGCCGCCGCATCTCTGGGGGCCAACAACTGGGTGATCTGGTGGAGGATCATCTTCCCGGCGCTGGCCCCGGCAGTCCTGTCCGGTGCCGGTCTGGCTTTCACCCGCGCCATCGGTGAGTTCGGATCCGTCGTGTTGATCGGCGGCAACATCCCGGGCGATACGCAGGTTGCCTCCCAGTACATTCAGCAGCAGATCGAGATCGACTCACCCGTCGACGCTGCGACCGTCTCCGTGATGCTGCTTCTCATCGCCTTTGTGGTGCTACTGGTACTACGCGTTGCGGGTCGCCGGACCTCACGCCGTGAGGAGCTGAACTCATGAAACTGTCTGCCTTTCCACGCATCTCGTTGCGCATCATCGCGCTTGTCTACTTGTTCGTTCTGTTGGTGGTCCCGGTGGGGCTCATCTTCTGGCGGTCCTTTGAACACGGCCTCGGTCAGTTCTGGGACTGGATCACCACCCCGGCCGCGATCTCGGCGCTCCAATTGAGTTTGCTGATCGTCGCAATTGTGGTGCCGCTCAACGTGATCTTCGGAGTGTTCACCGCGCTCGCCCTGGTACGCGGTCGATTCCGCGGACGCGGCGTGATGGAAGCGATCGTCGACCTACCGTTTGCCGTCTCACCGATTGTTGTCGGTGTGGCCCTGATCCTGTTGTGGGGCTACGGCGGTTGGTTCGGTGGCCTGGAGAGTCTGGGATTCCGGGTGATATTCGGGCTGCCGGGCATGGTGCTCGCAACGCTGTTTGTGACGCTGCCCTTCGTGGTCCGCGAGGTCGAACCGGTTCTACGCGAGATCGGAACCGAGCAAGAAGAGGCTGCGGCAACACTTGGTGCCACCGGATGGCAGACGTTCTGGCGGATCACCCTGCCTGCCATCAGGTGGGGCCTGTCCTACGGCATCGTGTTGACCATTGCCCGCGCACTCGGTGAGTACGGCGCCGTCATCATGGTGTCGTCCAACCTGCCCGGTGTTTCGCAGACGCTGACATTGCTGGTGTCGTCGCGGTACACCGACGACTACAACGAGTACGGCGCATATGCCGCCGCGACTCTGTTGATGATCATCGCAATCATCGTGCTGCTGCTGATGACCCTGGTCGGGCGGAGAACCGAAACCAATCAAATACCCCGCCGACGCGCGAGCAAAGAGACCGATGCGGCCGCCGCCTCGGCGCCCACCAGCCCGATAGCCCAGGAGAGTGAACTGGTATGACCATCTCGGTAATTGACGCGAACAAGCGCTACGGAGACTTCGCCGCGCTCGACAACGTATCGATCGACATCCCGGTCGGCTCGCTGACCGCACTGCTCGGACCGTCGGGGTCGGGAAAGTCGACACTCCTGCGGGCGATCGCCGGTCTCGACCAGCTCGACTCCGGAACCGTGCTCATCAACGGAGACGACGTCACCCGGGTGTCGCCGCAGAACCGCGACATCGGGTTCGTGTTCCAGCACTACGCCGCGTTCAAGCACATGACGGTGCGGGACAACGTCGCGTTCGGGTTGAAGATCCGCAAGCGTCCGAAGCCCGAGATCAAGAAGAAGGTCGACGAGCTGCTCGAGGTTGTCGGGCTGGCGGGTTTCCAAACCCGTTACCCGGCCCAGCTTTCCGGCGGTCAGCGTCAGCGGATGGCGTTGGCCCGGGCACTTGCCGTCGATCCGAAGGTGCTGCTGCTCGACGAGCCCTTCGGTGCCCTCGACGCCAAGGTCCGCGAAGACCTGCGGGCGTGGCTCCGTCGTCTGCACGACGAGGTGCACGTGACCACCGTCCTGGTGACCCACGACCAGCAGGAAGCGCTCGACGTCGCCGATCGGATCGCGGTGCTCAACAAGGGGCGCATCGAGCAGATCGGCACACCGGCGGATCTCTACGACCGCCCGGAGAATCAGTTCGTGATGTCCTTCCTCGGTTCGGTTGCCAAGCTCAACGGAGTTCTGGTGCGGCCCCACGACATCCGGGTCGGTCGCACACCTGATCTGGCGTTGGGGACGGCCGACAAGGCCGCTGCGGAGACGGGTGTCCTCAAGGCCCGGGTCAAGCGCGTTGTGTACCTGGGCTTCGAGGTTCGGGTGGAGTTCGAGAACCTAGCCACGCACGAGGACTTCCACGCTCAAATCACCCGTGGCGACGCGGCGGCACTGGGTCTGAACGAAGGCGACGAGGTGTACGTGCGGGCCACCCACGTCCCTGAGGCTGCGCTCGCCTGATCCCGTACCCCGCAAACGCTCCACCTGTACGAAGACGCTCCACAAATATGTGGAGCGTCTTCGTATTTCCGGAGCGTGTGCGGGTCAGGCGGCCGCGAGACATCGGTCAGGTGGATTGTAGGAACTCGGTGATGAGTTCGGCGGTGCGTTCGGGTTGATCGAGCATGATCAGGACGTAGGCGTCATCGATCTCGACGAGTCGTCCCTGGGGGAGCAGATCGACCAATCGGCGGCCGTGATCTCGCGGCATCACCTTGGTCTCCGGTGCCCACAGCACCAAGGCGGGTCCGGTGAACTGACGCAACTTCTCGGTGTTGGCGATCAGAGCGGCTTTGCCGTAGTCGGTTCCGCGGCCATAGGTGAGTACGTCGCGGCGGACACCGGCCGAGGCGAGGCCGGGATCGGTCCACGCAGTGATGATGTCGTCGGGGATCGGCTTCTTGGCCATCAGTCCCAGCACCATCGGGGTTCGGCGGAGTATTCGGCTGCGGAACTGAAGAAGCGCGAACTTGATTCCTCCCGGTACCGAAGCCGCGAGGACGGCCATCTTTCCCGGGAATCCGGGAGGGAAGTTGTCGAATGCTTCGGCGGGGCAGATCACCAGACGGCTCACCCGTTGTCCGGTCTGCAGTTCGGGTAAGAACAGTGGTCCGCCCCAGTCGCTGACCACCACCGTCGCGTCTTGGAGATCGAGCGCGGACAGGAAGTCGGACAGGATGGCGACCATCCCGTGCATCTTGAGATCTGCCTCGGGGTTCATCGGAATGCGATGGCCGCCCAGCGGCAGAACGGGCAGTAGATATCGAAATGTGTTGGGTAACAGTGGTAATACCAGGTCCCACTGGTGGTCGTTCATGAGCAGGCCGTGGATGAACACCACCGGCGACCCGTGTGGATCGCCGGTCTCCCGGTATTCGATGGTGCCGGCGGTCAGTTCGACGTTCTCCATCAGAATCTCCTAGAGCGTTCGTTCTAGACGGCTATCCGCAAGCTGCGTGCGCGAGGTTTGCCGTCTGCTGCCCGCAGACTAGAGCGACTGTTCTAGTATGGGACCAAGGAGGTTCAGATGGCAAGGGGTACTCGCGAGTCGATCTTGACGGCGGCGATCGAACTCATGCGCGTCCACGGGTACGCGGCGCTGAGCATGAAGCAGATCGTGGCGGCGTCGGGTGCTCCGATCGGATCGATCTACCATCACTTCCCAGAGGGCAAGGCGCAGATCGCGAGGGAAGCGCTGATCAATGCCGGGGTCGCCTACGCTGCGGTCATACCCATGGTGATGGCCGACCAATCGGATTTGGGCGCCGGGATCAGGGCGGCATTCACCCAGGCCGCCGACGACATGGAACTGACCGGGTACGCGAATATGTGCCCGGTGTCGACCGTCGCCGGAGAGGTCGCCAACGCCAACGAATCACTGCGGATGGCTGCGGCCTCGGTCTTCGGAGATTGGATCACGCTCGGGCGCATGTACTTTCAGGGCCGTGGGCTGGACGAAGATCTCGCCGAAGAGGTCGTCACCGCGATCATCTGCTCGCTCGAGGGTGCGTTCGTGATGGCACGAACCCTCCGCAGCAGGGCGCCGTTGCTCGCCGCCGGCCGAGCCCTGGCTGGGACGTACGACGGGATCGCGCTCTTGCCCGTGTCATCTGACGCCCAAACGCTCCACTAATCCAAGGATGCTCCACAAATATGTGGAGCATCGTTGGAAAGGTGGAGCGTTTGCGATTAGACAATAGGGATGGCGTCGGATCCGGTGGTGCTCGATCTGGGTGCCGGTGGTCCGTATGTCTTGCTGGCACATCTGCGACGCGGGTCGATTGCAGTGAGGGTGGGGGACATGGTCGCGGCCGGCGATCACATCGGCGAATGCGGTAACTCCGGGAACAGCACCCAACCCCGCATCCACCTCCAGGTCACCGATTCGCTGGAGTGGTCGACGACCAACGGTCTGCCGATGGCATTTCGGCGGCCAGGTACCGGGTTGTTCGTGCCGGACGAGTCGGAGGTCGTGGACGTCTGACCGGCCTACACGGACGCCGAACGCGAAGGCGCTCCACCTATACGAAGGCGCTCCACAAATATGTGGAGCGTCTTCGTATAGGTGGAGCGTTTGCGGGAGGGGCGGGGTGGGGTGGGGTGCGGTGTCAGGCCGGGACGCGGAGAGTGGTGGGGAGTGCGGCGCGGTAGCGGTCGCAGACGACGTCGATGAGGGCCGGGTGCGCTCCGAGTGGTCCGGCGATGTGGGCGCCGGGGGCCAGGTTGTCGACGGCATTGTCGAACCGTTCGGTCAGCAACCCTGCCGACAGGAAATATGGGCTGACGACGATGCGACGGGCACCCTCGCCCCGCAGTCGGGCGATGGCTGTGCGCAGGTTGCAGTTGTCCTCGCCCAAGCGGGTGGCGAACACGACCTGCACCATCGGAGTACCGATTTCGAGTGCCAGCTCGCTGGCCCGGCGCCGGACGGCGTCGTCGGCCGCGGTGTCGCTGGATCCCACTGCGGTCATCAGGACACCGTCGGTGGGTCGCAGACCGACCTGATCAAGTCGCTCCGTCAACGCGGTGATGATCCGGGGGTCAGCGCCCAGAGTCGGCAACTGGCGGACCGTCAGAGTCGGGTCGGCGGCGCAGGCCTGATCAACCAGCGCGGGCAGGTCGATCTTGCTGTGGAATGCCTCCGACAGCAGCAGCGGTGCCAGCAAGACCTCGCCGCGACAGCCGGCCAGCACCTGCGACACCGTGGGGGTGTTCAGGTCGAGGTAGGCCAGCCGGACATCCACGTTGCGCAGGCGTGCGCGGACGGCCGCGGTGATCCGCTCCACAGTGGCCGCGAACCGAGGATCGCGGCTACCGTGGGCAGCAAGAACCAGTGTTGTCACACAAGTTCTTTCAGGTGCAACGCCGACAGGGCGTCACCCACCAGGCCGGCGCCGAGAGTGTTGCCACCCTGCGGATCGATCAGCAGGAAGCTGCCGGTCTCGCGGTTGGTGTTGTAGTCGTCGGCGCTGACCGGCTGTGCGGTCTGTACCGAGATGCGACCGATCTGGTTCAGCTCCAGCGAATCCGGTGACTCACGCAAGACCAGTTCCTGCTCGTCGAAGAGCACTTCGAGTCCGCCGACGATGGCCTGGGTGGTGCGAGCCCCGTGCTTCAGCAGGAGGCGGGCGCCGGGACGCAACGGTTTGTCGCCCAGCCAGCAAACCGTTGCGCTGAACTGTGAGATCGGTTCGGGCGCATCGGCAACGGCGGCGATGACATCGCCGCGGGATACATCGACGTCCTCGGCGAGGATGAGGGTGATGCTGCGGCCGGTGTGTGCCGATTCGAGCGAACCGTCTGCCGTGTCGATTCGTTCGACCGTGGTGCGGGTGCCGGACGGCAGGATCACCACCTCGTCACCGACGGTCACGCGACCGGCGGCGACCTGACCGGCGTAGCCGCGGTAGTCCGGGTATTCCGCTGTGCGCGGCCGGATCACGTACTGGACCGGGAACCGGAATCCGACCGGCTTGCGATCCTCGCTGGCAGGTACCGATTCCAGGTGCTCGATCAGCGTGGGGCCGTTGTAGTACGGCGTCTTGTCGGACCGGATGGCCACGTTGTCACCGTGCAGCGCGGACACCGGGATGGACACGACGCGTTCGGCGCTCCAGCCGAGCGACGTTGTCATATCGGTGAATTCGGTGCGGATCTCGTTGAAGACTTTTTCGGGGTCGTCGACGAGATCGATCTTGTTGACGGCCAACACCAATCGGGGCACACCGAGCAGTGCCATCACCGCGGCGTGGCGACGGGTCTGCGAGATGACACCCTTGCGGGCATCGACGAGCAGGATCACCAGTCCGGCGGTGGAGGCGCCGGAGACGGTGTTGCGGGTGTACTGGACGTGCCCGGGGGTGTCGGCCAGAACAAACGACCGTGTCGGGGTGGCGAAGTAGCGGTAGGCGACATCGATGGTGATGCCCTGCTCGCGCTCGGCGCGCAGACCGTCGACCAGCAGTGACAGGTCGGGCTGGTCGAGACCGCGGTCCACCGACGCCCGGGTGACGGCGTCGATCTGGTCGGCCAGAACCGATTTGGTGTCATAGAGCAACCGGCCAACCAGGGTGGACTTACCGTCGTCGACGCTGCCGGCTGTGGCCAGTCGGAGCAGATCAGTAGCGTGATTCATCAGAAGTAGCCTTCTCGTTTGCGGTCTTCCATGGCGGCTTCGGACACTCGGTCGTCGCCGCGGGTGGCACCGCGTTCGGTGAGTCGGGAAGCGGCGACCTCGGCCAGCACGGCTTCGTTGTCGGTGGCGTCGGACAGAACCGCGCCGGTGGTGGAGCCATCGCCCACGGTCCGGTAACGAACCGAAAGGGTCTGCAGCTCTTCGCCTTCGGCCGGACCGCCCCAGACGCCCGGGGTCATCCACATACCGTCGCGTGAATAGACCTCACGCTGATGGGCGTAGTAGATCGACGGGAGGAGTACCTGCTCGCGGGCGATGTACCGCCAGACGTCGAGTTCGGTCCAGTTGGACAGCGGGAACACCCGGACGTGCTCACCCGGTGCGTGCTTGCCGTTGTAGAGGTTCCACAACTCGGGGCGCTGACGCTTCGGGTCCCACTGGCCGAATGCGTTGCGGAGCGAGAAGATCCGCTCCTTGGCGCGAGAGCGCTCCTCGTCGCGGCGGGCGCCACCGAAGACCGCGTCGAAACGGTTCTCGGTGATGCCGTCGAGCAGCGGCACGGTCTGCAGCGGGTTGCGGATTCCGTCGGGCCGCTCGGTGAGCCGACCGTCGGCGAGGTAGTCCTCGACCTTTGCGACGTGCAGACGCAGGTTGTGGCGGGCCACCACGTCGTCGCGGAACGCCAAGACCTCGGGCAGGTTGTGCCCGGTGTCGACGTGCAGCAGCGAGAACGGCAGCGGCGCAGGCCAGAAAGCCTTCAGCGCAACGTGCAACAGGACCGTGGAATCCTTGCCTCCGGAGAAGAGGATCACCGGACGCTCGAACTCTCCGGCGACCTCACGGAAGATGTGGATCGCCTCGGACTCGAGGGCGTCGAGAGTTGTGAACTCGTCGGCGGTTTCGACGGGCAGGGAGTCGCCCGGGAGGGCGTTGGTGCTCTGTTCGATGGTCATGAGGCGTGCAACCCGCATTCTGTTTTGGCCAGACCGGCCCAGCGGCCGCTTCGTGGATCGGCACCGGCAATCGGCTTGCTGGTGCAGGGCGCGCATCCGATGGATGGATAGCCCTCGTCGACAAGGGGATTGACGAGTACGCCGTTGGCGTCGATGTAGTCCTGGAACTGCTCGTCGGTCCAGGCGGCGAGCGGATTGATCTTCACCAGACCGAAGGCGTCGTCGAACGAGATCAGTGGGGCATCGGCCCGGGTGGGGGATTCGACCCGGCGGATTCCGCTGACCCAGGCCCGGTAACCCGACAGTTCGCGCTTCAGGGGCACGACCTTGCGTAGTCGGCAGCATTCACCGGGGTTGGAGGCGAACAGGTTTACACCGATAGTCGCATCCTGCTCGGCCACGCTCTGCTCGGCTTTGGCGTTGACGATCTCGACGCCATAGACCTGCTCGACCGCGTCGCGGGTACCGATGGTCTCGGCGAAGTGGTAACCGGTGTCGAGGAAGAGCACCTTGAGCTTGTCGCCACCGAGTTGTTCGGAACTGATCGCATTCGTGGCGACATCGATCAGGACCGCGTCCTGCATGTTCGAGGCGACCAGGAAGTCGCTGCCGAATGTGTCTGCGGTCCACCGGAACAGATCCTGCGCGGACGCGTCCGGTCCCAACTGCGCGGCGCCGGCCTGTGCCAGCTCACGCAATTCCGCTTCATTGCGAACTGCGGTACTCATCGCAAATCCTCCTCATCGGCGCGAATCGCCCACTGGGCGAAGCGTTCCCCTTCATTGCGTTCCTTGACGAAATTGCGGACAACCCGCTCCATGTAGTCACCGATATCGGTCGAGAGCACCTTGTGCTGGCGCAGCTTTCGGCCGAATGCGGAATCCTGCCCGAGGCTGCCACCGAGGTGGACCTGGAAACCCTCGACCGTATTGCCTGCGTCGTCTTCGACGAGCATCCCCTTGAAGCCGATGTCGGCGATCTGGGCACGGGCGCAGGAGTTGGGGCAGCCGTTGATGTTGACCGTGATCGGCACGTCGAGCTGATCGTTGATATCGGCCAGGCGCTCTTCGAGTTCGGGAACCAAGATCTGCGAACGCTTGCGGGTCTCGGTGAACGAGAGCTTGCAGAACTCGATGCCCGAGCAGGCCATCAGGTTGCGACGCCACGGTGACGGGCGGGCCTCGAGACCGTGCTGCGAGACCTCTGCGATGAGCTGCTCGACCTTGTCGTCCGGGACGTCGAGGACGACGAGCTTCTGGTACGGCGTGAACCGGATGCGATCGGATCCGGCCCGCTCGGCGGCATCGGCCACGGCGGTCAGCTTGGTACCGGAGACGCGGCCTGCGATGGCGGCGAAGCCAACCGAGTTCAGGCCGTTCTTGAGCCGCTGCACGCCGATGTGATCGCGCGGGGCGGTCAGCGGTGTGGGGGCCGGTCCGTCGATCAGCTTGCGGCCCAGGTACTCGTCTTCGAGGACCTGACGGAACTTCTCGATGCCCCAGTCCTTGATCAGGAACTTCAGGCGGGCCTTGGTGCGCAGCCGGCGGTAGCCGTAGTCGCGGAAGACGGAGACGACGGCTTCCCAGACATCGGGGACCTCGTCGAGCGGGATCCAGGCACCGACCCGCTGCGCGAGCATCGGGTTGGTCGAGAGGCCGCCGCCGACCCAGAGGTCGAGTCCGGGGCCGTGCTCGGGATGGTTGACGCCGATGAACGCGACGTCGTTGATCTCGTGGGCGACGTCCTGCAGGCCGGAGATCGCGGTCTTGAACTTGCGGGGCAGGTTCGAGTATTTCGGATCACCGATGTAGCGGCGGACGATTTCGTCGATCGCGGGAGTGGGGTCGAGGACCTCATCGAGCGCCTCACCGGCGAGCGGGGATCCCAGGATGATGCGGGGGCAGTCGCCGCAGGCTTCGGTGGTCTTGAGTCCGACGGCTTCGAGGCGGCTGAAGATCTCCGGGACGTTGCGGATGTCGATCCAGTGGTACTGGACGTTCTCGCGGTCGGAGAGATCGGCGGTGTCGCGGCCGAACTCGGTGGACAATTGACCGACGGTGCGCAGCTGCTCGGTGGTCAGCGCACCGCCGTCGCACCGCACCCGAAGCATGAAGTGCTTGGCTTCGAGGATGTCGATGTTGTCGTCACCGGTCCAGGTGCCGTCGTAGCCCTCGGCGCGCTGGGTGTAGAGCCCCCACCAGCGCATCCGGCCGCGCAGATCCTGCTTGTCGATGGAGTCGAAGCCCTGCTTGGAGTAGATGTTCTCGATCCGGGCCCGAACGTTGAGCGGGTTGTCGTCTTTCTTGACCTGCTCGTTGGGGTTCTGCGGTTCGCGGTAGCCGAGCGCCCACTGACCTTCTGCCCGGCGTTTGGTGGGACGCGCGCGGCGCTGCGGCGGCTTTCCGGGGGCGTCGGTCGTCGACGTCATGATGCTCCTGTCTGACGGATCCATCCAGAGCAGCGCTGGGCATGTGCCGATGGCACCCGAATGATCCTGCGAAATGAAGTGAGGGGGAGGCCGTGAGTGCACGTATGAGAACCCGGTGCGATCCCGGGCTGCGGGACGCGAAGCGGACGTGCTGGTTACATGCGACACAGCGCGCTGCATGCGCGCTTGAGATCAATGTGCCGTCGCATTGCGAGCCACACCCCTTGAGAAGTCACGTCGCCCATAGTGCCACGGGCCCCCTCGATGCGTCTACTTGGGCTTACTTCGACTCATCCTGAGTGGAAGTCGGCCGGTTGGATTATTTCGCCTTCAAATCAGAGACAACAACCTGTGCAGAGGAGTCATTCCGAGGAGGCAGATTTCCGCTGCGCATATCGCGGCTCCATTTCACCGCCGCCAGGATCACCTTGATCCCCACCCCGATGACGATGAGGTTGAGCACCATCTGGACGCTGACCACGGCGCGGGAGGCATCGACAGCGGCGGTGATGTCACCGAACCCCACGGTCGCGAAGACCGAGAGGGTGAAGTAGAGCGAACTCATCCGGGACAGTTCTTCGTTGAACTGGTCCGGATTGTTGACCGACATCATGAAGTACCCGAGCGCGAAGGCCAGCAGGTAGATCGGCACGATTATCGCCAGGGCTTCGATCGCATGAACCACCGGGTAGGGCGATCGCAGTATCAGGCCGACCTGCCAGACCGCGGTGACCGTCGCGATGACCAGGAAGGCGATCACGATCGCCACAGCCGTCCAACCGTCGAACCGGTCCCAGGGAAACGCGAAGTAGGCGACGAGGTAGGCCACGACCGTGATCACCGACCGCACCAGCGCCCAGGCGAGCAGGGTCTTCGGCCATTCGGGTTTGGTGGCCTCGTGCTCGCCACCCTTACATGCGTCCACCCCAGGCGTGGCCGACCCGCCTGTGTCCGACTCGTCTGTGGTTGGCATGACATGACCCCTGTCGCGTGAAGTCGTCCTGAGTTTGTTGTGACCAGCGTGCCTGGGATGATCGGTTTACGATGGAAAACTTTCTGATTCCGCAGTCCAGCAGTGCCACACCGCTGGGGCTCTACATCCACGTGCCATTCTGTGCCACGCGCTGTGGGTACTGCGACTTCAACACCTACACCCCCGGCGAACTGGGCAGCGCCTCGTCGCCGGACCAGTGGATGACCGCGCTCGACGGAGAGCTGGAGATGGCCGCCCGGCAGCTGACTCCAGTGCGACCGGTCTCGACGATATTTGTCGGCGGCGGCACTCCGTCGCTCCTCGGTGCGCAGGGACTCGGACAGGTCTTGACGTCGGTGCGGAAGTACTTCGACATCGCCGAGGGCGCCGAGATCACCACCGAGTCCAACCCCGAGTCGACATCACCGGAGTTCTTCGCCGGCATCGCGGCGGCCGGATTCAATCGGGTGTCACTCGGAATGCAATCTGCGGCAAGCCATGTGCTCGCGGTCCTCGATCGCACCCACACCCCCGGCCGGGCGGTGACCGCTGCGCGGGAAGCGCGTGCGGCCGGGATCGAGCACGTCAATCTCGACCTGATCTACGGGACGCCGGGGGAGCGGGATGAGGATCTGGCGTTGTCGCTGGACGCAGTCCTGGAGGCAGGGGTCGATCACGTCTCGGCCTATGCGCTCATCGTCGAAGACGGGACGGCATTGGCCCGGCGGATTCGGCGGGGCGATCTGCCTGCTCCCGACGACGATGTGCTGGCCAGTCGGTACGAGATGATCGACGCCCGGCTCACCGCGGCGGGGATGCGCTGGTACGAGGTGTCGAACTGGGCCCGACCCGATGTGGCGGGCGCCGAGTGTCGTCACAATCTCGGTTATTGGGACAGCGCGGACTGGTGGGGTGCCGGGCCCGGTGCGCATTCGCACGTGGCCGGGGTCCGCTGGTGGAATCACAAGCATCCGGCCAGGTACGCGGCCGCGGTGGCCGCCGGCGACCTACCGGTGGCAGGCAGTGAGGAACTGACCGCCACCGATCAGCACACGGAGACGGTGATGCTGACCGTTCGGCGATCGAGTGGCCTGCCGTGGACAGAACTGGACGCCGATGAGCAGTCGCGGGCTCGTCAGACGATCAGCGACGGACTCACCGAGTTGGTCGGCGATGACCTGGTTCTGACCAACCGTGGTCGGCTACTGGCGGACGGCGTCGTCCGAAACCTGTTGGCGGGGTAGGTAGATCATTCGTGCTGTCGATGTTCTCCGGATTGGCCGAGGCGGCGGAGAGATGGTCGAGGTCGAGAAGCCGGGCGTGGATGACGTTCCGGTTCCGGAGCGCTGACCGCACGGCCCGGTGCAGTCCGTCCTCGAGGTAGATCTCGCCGTGCCACTGCACGGCGTGGGCGAACAGGTCGCCGTAGAAGGTCGAATCCTCGGACAACAGCTTGTCCAGGGCGAGCACGGTGGTGACGGTGGTCAGTTGGTCGAGCCGGAGCTGCCGCGGTGGGATCTTGGCCCAATCGCGGATCGACAGCTGATGATCCGGATACGGTTTGCCGTCGCGGACGCCCTTGAAAATCACCGGTTCACCGTAACCGGTATTGCTCGCCGTAGACTGGTCAAATGCCGTGAGGGCGAATACGTCCCTCGTGGAGCACGCAATCGCCAACGTGAGGGCTGGAGGTGACCGCTCGTGTCGAGCACTGACGACCGTCGTTTCGAGGTTCTGCGCGCGATCGTGACCGACTACGTCGCCACGCAGGAGCCGATCGGGTCCAAGGCATTGGTCGATCGTCACCATCTCGGTGTGTCGAGTGCCACAGTCCGGAACGACATGGCGGTTCTCGAGGCCGAGGGTTACATCACGCAGCCGCACACGAGTTCGGGGCGAGTGCCAACCGACAAGGGCTACCGGTTGTTCGTCGACCGGATCAGCGAGGTCAAGCCGATCTCGAAGATCGAGCGCCGCGCGATCCTGAGCTTCCTCGATTCCGGCGTCGATCTCGATGACGTGCTGCGGCGTTCGGTGCAATTGTTGGCGCAGCTGACCCGCCAGGTGGCGGTGATCCAGTATCCGGTGCTCTCGTCGTCGGCGGTACGCCATCTCGAAGTGGTCTCGCTGACACCGTCCCGGCTGTTGCTGGTGGTGATCACCGACACCGGACGGGTGGAACAGCGCATCGTCGATCTCGGTGATGACCTGGGTGACCGCGACATCGCCCAGCTGCGGGACATGTTCTCGGCGGCCCTGAACGGACAGCGACTCGATGTCGCCTCGCATGCAGTGGCCGAACTGGCCAACCAGGCGCCCGAAGATCTCCGTCAGCCGTTCATCCGGGTGGCCACGGTGCTGGTCGAGACCCTGGTGGAACGGTCCGCCGACCGATTGGTGCTCGGTGGCACATCGAACCTCGCCCGTGCCGCCGCGGACTTCGCGCCGATGGCAGGCGCGATGGGTTCGGTGCTCGAGGCACTGGAGGAGCAGGTGGTGGTCCTCAAACTGCTGGCCGCCACCCAGAACACCGGAACCGTGACGGTTCAGATCGGTGAGGAGACCCGCGAGGAGAACCTGAGGGGTACGGCAGTGGTTTCGACCGGGTACGGTGCCTCGGGAACAGTGTTCGGTGGGCTCGGGGTCCTGGGCCCGACTCGGATGGACTACCCGGGAACAATTGCCTCGGTCGCGGCCGTTGCCAGATATGTCGGTGAGGTTCTCGCCGACCGATGACGTGCAACGAAGCACATTGACCAATAAACAGAGATATTCCGGACACCGGTTGGGTGAACTTCCGGAACTGAAGAGAGAACGGATAACGCATCGCCGTGGCACGTGATTACTACGGGATTCTGGGCGTCGAACGGGGCGCCACTGATCAGGAGATCAAGCGCGCGTACCGCAAATTGGCACGCGAGCTGCACCCCGACGTCAATCCCGACGAGTCCGCCCAAGCCCGATTCCAGGATATTTCGGCCGCCTACGAGGTGCTGACGGATCCGGAGAAGCGCCGCATCGTCGACGCCGGTGGTGACCCGCTGGCATCGGCCGGTGCCGGTGGCTACGGCGGTTTCGGCAACGGTGGCTTCAGCGGTGGCCTCGGCGACGTGTTCGAGGCGTTCTTCGGCAACGCCGGCGGCGGTTCCGGGCGTGGGCCACGTGGACGAGTGCAGGCCGGGTCGGATGCGTTGCTGCGGATGAAGCTGGACCTCGACGAGTGTGCGGCCGGGGTCAGCAAAGAGGTCAACGTCGACACGGCCGTGCTGTGTGACGTGTGTACCGGATCGGGTACCAACGGCGACAGCAAGCCGGTCACCTGTGCGACCTGTCAGGGTGCCGGTGAGATCCAGTCGGTCCAGCGCTCGTTCCTCGGCCAGGTCATGACGTCGCGACCATGCCCCACCTGCAACGGTGCCGGTGAGACCATTCCCGACCCCTGCCACAAGTGCGGCGGCGACGGACGTGTCCGGGCCCGGCGCAAGCTGACGGTCAAGATCCCGGCCGGTGTCGGCGACGGGATGCGTGTGCGCCTGGTGGGCCAGGGTGAGGTCGGACCGGGTGGCGGACCTGCCGGTGACCTGTACGTCGAGGTTGTCGAAGTACCGCACAGCGTGTTCGTCCGCGACGGCGACGACCTGCACTGCACCGTGCGGGTGCCGATGGTCGACGCGGCACTTGGCGGCGAACTGGACATCGACACGGTCCTGGGTGGATCCACCAAGGTGACCATCGAACCGGGCACGCAGCCCGGCCAGGTCGCGAAGGTTCGCGGACAGGGCATGCCCCATCTGCACACCGGCGTGCGCGGCACACTCCACGTGCATCTCGATGTCGTGGTACCCACACGCCTCGACGCGCAGCAGACCGCGAAACTCAAGGAATACCGCACGCTCTCGGAGAATGATCAGATCGAGCTGGTGAACAGCGAGTCGTCCAACACCGGTGGCCTGTTCTCGCGCCTGCGCAACGCATTCGCCGGGCGCTGACACCGCAGCGATGAGCCCACCGCTGTTCTGGGTCGACCATGTGCCGGACGCCGGCAACGACGTCCGGCTCGACGGAGACGAAGGACGGCATGCCGTCACCGTCACCAGAGTTGTTGTCGGCGAACGGATCATCCTCGGCGACGGCGCCGGGAGAACCGGGCTGTGCGAGGTGATCGCCACCGAGAGCAAGTCGGCGCTGCACGCCCGGGTCCTGGAATCCGTCACCACCCCGTCACCCGTACCCCGGGTGACGGTGGTGCAGGCGCTGCCCAAATCCGAACGGTCCGAGCTCGCCGTCGACCTCGCCACCGAGGCGGGCGCCGACGAGATCGTGCCCTGGCAGAGTGCCCGTTGCGTCGCCAAATGGGTTGGGCCGAAGGCCGACAAGGGTGTGGCCAAGTGGCGGTCGGCGGCGATTGCCGCCGCCAAGCAGAGTCGCCGGGCCCACATTCCGCACATCGCCCCGCTGGCCCGGACCAGTGACGTGCGATCGATGGCATCGGACGTGGTCGTGCGCGGGGGAGTGGTTGCGGTACTCCATGAATCGGCGACCACCAGCCTGCGTTCACTGGCGCTCGATGTTCCCGAGATCATGCTCGTGGTGGGTCCCGAAGGTGGACTTGATGATTCCGAGATCGATGACCTGACGGCCGTCGGCGCGACCGCGGTGATGCTCGGCCCGGAGGTGTTGCGCACGTCGAGTGCGGCCGCGGTGGCACTCGGTGCAATCGGCGCGCTCACGCCGCGGTGGGAGGTACGTCCCCGGTGGTGAACACCGTCAAACGGGTGAAAGTTGCCTACGGGGAACGTAATTCGCAGTTCGGTCATGTCTACCTACCGCAGGTTCCAGTGGCTGGTCCGGTGCCGGTGATCGTGCTCATCCACGGCGGATTCTGGAGCACCGAGTTCGCGCTCACCATCGAGACCGCAGTCGCGCGTGATCTGGCCGTACGCGGTGCCGTGGTCTGGAACATCGAGTACCGCCGCGTCGGCGAAGACGGTGGCGGCTGGCCACGCACGGGCAACGACGTGATCGCCGCGATCTCCGCACTCGATGCACCGGTCCGTTACGCGCTGCCCGAGGAGATCCTGAGCAAGATCGACTGGTCGAAGGTCAGCGTGATCGGACACTCGGCGGGCGGTCAACTGGCCGTCTGGGCGGCCGCGCGACTCGGGGCCCGGACCAAGAAGTCGGCCATCTCCACCGTCATCGCCCAGGCCGCGCCCCTGGACCTACAGGCTCGGGAACGCACGTCCCGCCCGTCCCTGCGGGCCTTGTTGGGCGGCTCGATCACGGAGTTTCCGGCTCGGTACGCCGATGCCTCCCCGGTGGACCAGCCGGTTTTCCCGGCACACGTGGTGGCGATCCACGGAACCGAGGACACCGCGGTCCCGATCGAGGTCAGTCGCGACTACGTGCGTCGCGCGGGTGCGGCCGGTCAGTCGGCCGAGCTGATCGAGGTCGCAGGTGAGGGGCACGACGTGTTCGTCGATCCGCGGAGCCGGGGGCATCGAGAAACGGTCCGGGTTCTCGGGATATGAGGGCCTTGACAACGCGAGACGAGGGTCTTGACAGGGCGCGAAATATTGATGTGAATCGCGGCGTTTGATGGACGTAGAATCAAAGCACCGACAAATCTGGCAGAGCAGGAGAAATACTTTTCGTGAGTGATGACAACAGCGCGACCCGGGCGCGAAGCGGCGCGGCCGGAAGCAAGGCGCCTGGCGCGGTGATCTCGACAATCGAAGTGTCGCCCGATGTCATCTTCGGACTGCTCGGTGCCGGGGACCAGAATCTCAAAGAACTCGAAACGCATCTCGCCGCAGACATCCATGTGCGCGGCAACACCGTCACACTGACCGGGGTGCCTGCCGACATCGCACTCGCCGAGCGGGTCCTTTCGGAATTGGTGTCGGTGGTCCGCCGCGGCACCCAGTTGAACCCTGACCTGGTCCGGCACAGCGTGCGCATGCTGACCGACGGTTCCGGACAATCGCCCGCCGAGGTCCTGAGCCTGGACATCATCTCCCGCCGGGGCAAGACGATCCGCCCGAAAACGCTCAACCAGAAGCACTATGTCGACGCCATCGACAAGAACACGATCGTGTTCGGGATGGGGCCTGCCGGTACCGGCAAGACCTACCTCGCGATGGCCAAGGCCGTGCAGTCGTTGCAGAACAAAGAGGTCAGCCGCATCATCCTGACCCGTCCGGCGGTCGAGGCAGGCGAGCGGCTGGGGTTCTTGCCCGGCACGTTGCACGAGAAGATCGACCCGTACCTGCGTCCGCTGCATGATGCGTTGCACGACATGATGGACCCGGAGGCCATCCCCAAGCTGATGGAAGCCGGTGTCATCGAGGTCGCGCCGCTGGCATACATGCGTGGCCGCACCCTGAACGACGCCTTCATCATTCTCGACGAGGCCCAGAACACCACGGCCGAGCAGATGAAGATGTTCCTGACCCGCCTCGGGTTCGGGTCCAAGATCGTGGTGACCGGCGACGGTACGCAGGTCGACCTCCCGTCCGGTGGATCCGAGAGCGGACTGCGTGCGGCCGCCCGCATCCTCGAAGGCATCGAGGACATCCACTTCTCGCACATGACCAGTGCCGATGTGGTCCGGCACCGCCTGGTGTCCGACATCGTCG
Source organism: Williamsia sp. Y721 (assembly GCF_059683565.1). Lineage (NCBI taxonomy): Bacteria > Bacillati > Actinomycetota > Actinomycetes > Mycobacteriales > Nocardiaceae > Williamsia > Williamsia sp. Y721. Next base: position 1,280,354 of record NZ_JCASNH010000001.1, read on the forward strand.
ACGCGTACGGGCGCGCCGAGGCCGCCAACGAGTTGCACGGAAACCGCGCCCAGCGCCGTGCCGGAAATGGGCGACACCGATGAGGATCCCGGCTTTGAGTTTGTCAGTTAACGCGAGGAGACGGCGCCTGAGTGCCCCCGGCGACGCCAGGAGGCGGGCATGAGTATCGAGGTGGCCAACGAGTCCGGTATCGAGGTGCCGGAGGAGATGCTGATCGACGTTGCGACCTTCGCACTCGGCCGCATGGACGTGCATCCGGCAGCGGAGCTGTCGATGGTATTGGTGGACAACGAAACGATGGCAGAACTGCACATGCGGTGGATGGATCTGCCCGGACCCACCGACGTGATGAGTTTTCCGATGGACGAACTCAGTCCAGGTGGACGGCCCGATACGGCCGGACCCGGTCCGTCGATGCTCGGCGACATCGTGCTCTGCCCGGAGTTCGCGGCCGAGCAGGCCGCCACCGCGCGGCACTCCACCGATCATGAATTGTCGGTGCTGACCGTGCACGGCGTGCTGCATCTCCTCGGTTTCGATCATGCCGAGCCCGAGGAAGAGAAGTTGATGTTCGGACTCCAGGGTCAGATCATCGAAGAGTGGTACGACGACCGCCGGTCTCGTGCGCGCGCCGCCCGTGTTGCCGAGCGTGACGCAAAGCTGTTGAACAACATCGGGTTCGGAGAAGACAAACCGGCTGGGGAGAGCTGATCACCGGTGCTTTCTGACTTGTTGCCGCTGCTTGCTGCGGTGGCGCTGGTACCCATAGGCGGCCTTTTTGCCGCCGTCGACAATGCTCTGATGACGGTCTCCCCAGCGCGGGTGGACGACCTGGTCAAGGACGGCCGCCCCGGCGCCCGACGGTTGCGCGATGTGCTGTCCGCTCGACCGAAGTACGTCGCACTGACCGTGCTGCTGCGTATCACGGCCGAGACCGCGGCCACGGTGGCCGCGGCCGTCTACGCGATGGACAAGCTGGGAACCGCCTGGGGTGTCGTGGTCGCCGTTGCGGGCATGGCGGTGATCAATTACGTCGTGATCGGTGTCGGGCCGCGGACCCTCGGTGCGCAGCATGCCTATTCGATCGCGGTGAACTCGGCGGCAGTGTTGCAGGCCATCGGCGTGCTCCTGACCCCGCTGACCAGACTTCTCATCACGCTCGGTAACGCCATCACGCCAGGCAAGGGTTTCCGCAACGGCCCGTTCGCGACCGAGGTCGAATTGCGTGAGGTCGTCGACATGGCCGAACTCACCGGTGTGGTCGCGGCCGGGGAACGCAAGATGATCCAGTCGGTTTTCGACCTCGGCGACACCAGCGCTCGTGAGGTGATGGTCCCGCGCGGTGAGATGGTGTGGATCGAATCCACCAAATCTGCTGCGCAGGCGATCTCGCTGGCCGTGCGCTCGGGTCACTCCCGCCTACCGGTGATCGGTGAGAGCCCGGACGACGTACTCGGTGTCGTATACCTCAAAGACCTTGTTCAGCGCCTGCTTCCGCCTGCGCAGCCGTCTGCTGTCGAGGTGCGGGAGTTGATGCGTCCGCCGGAGTTCATCCCCGATTCCAAGCCACTCGACAAGGTCCTCGCCGACATGCAGCGCAGCCACAACCACATGGCGGTGCTGGTCGATGAATACGGCGGCGTCGCCGGTCTGCTGACCATCGAGGATGTGCTCGAAGAGATCGTCGGTGAGATCAACGACGAATACGACAGCGATGAGGTGCCGCCCATCGAGCCGCTCGACGACGGGTCCGGCGGTTACCGGGTGTCGTCGCGACTGCCGGTCCAGGACCTCGCGGAGCTACTCGATGTCGAGATCGACGAGGACGACGTCGAAACCGTCGGTGGTCTGTTCGGGCTCGTGCTCGGCCGGGTGCCGCTGCCCGGTGCGACGGTCGAATTGCATGGCCTGCGGCTTGTCGCCGAAGGCGGACCCAACCGGCAGGGGCGCGTTCGCATCGTGTCCGTGGTGGTCCACAAGATCCCCGAAAAAGAACTCGAAAAAAAGAAGAAGCGCAAGAAGAAGCGGGACAGCGCACCGGATTCTGACGAGTCCGACATGAACCAGGTCGAGCAGGCCGACAACTCGCCGGACACCGCAGACCGTGCCGATCGGCACGAGGAGGCCTCATGACGACTGAACCGGTCGAATCCGAACTCGATGCCGAAGACAACAAGCTGCTGATCCTGGCCCGCGGTGCGATGGCCCGGGTCGGTGCGACCTCCGGGGCCGCAGTCCGCGACTCCGACGGACGAACCTATGCGGCCGGACCGGTTGAACTTGCCGCACTACAACTCTCGGCGCTCCAGGTGGCCATCGCGATGGCGCTCGCCAGCGGTGCAGAAGGACTCGAAGCGGGGCTGCTTGTCGGTGGTCCCGCGACTACCGGGGGTCGTGCAGACACGGACCCCGGACTGGCGGCGCTGACTGAGGTGAGCTCGTCGGCGTACGCGATCGTCGCGGACGCAGGAGGCGGGAACCCGCGTCGATTGGATCAACGATGACAGCTCAGTCCGAAGATTTCCGTTCCGGTTTCGTGTGTTTTGTCGGCCGACCCAACACCGGCAAGTCGACGTTGACGAATGCTCTGGTCGGCGAGAAGATCGCAATCACCTCCAGTCGTCCGCAGACCACCCGCCACACCATCCGCGGCATCGTCAATCGTGATGACGCACAACTGATCCTGGTGGACACCCCTGGCCTGCACCGGCCGCGGACACTGCTCGGCAAGCGTTTGAACGATCTGGTGCGCGACACCTACTCCGAAGTCGACGCGATCGGTTTCTGCGTCCCGGCCGACGAGAAGATCGGGCCCGGCGACCGGTGGATCGCGGAGCAACTGCGGGAGATGGCACCCAAGACACCCGTGGTCGGTCTGGTCACCAAGATCGACAAGGTCAAGCCCGAACGCGTTGCGCAGCAGCTGATGGCATTGTCGGAGCTCCTCGGACCCGACAGCGAGATCATTCCTGTCTCCGCCACCAAGGGCAAACAACTCGACGTACTCATCGATGTCCTGCGTGGGCTGATGGAGCCCGGTCCGGCGTTCTATCCGGACGGTGAACTCACCGACGAACCCGAGACCGTGCTGATGGCCGAATTCATCAGGGAGGCGGCGCTCGAAGGCGTTCACGACGAATTGCCGCACTCGCTGGCCGTGGTGATCGAGGAGATCGTCGAACGCGAACGCCGCGACGATCAGATCCCGATGGTCGACGTGCACGCCATCCTGTACGTCGAGCGGAGCAGCCAAAAAGGCATCATCATCGGGAAACAGGGTGCCCGCCTCAAGGAGGTCGGCACAGTGGCCCGAAAGCAGATCGAAAAGATGCTCGGCGCCAAGGTCTACCTCGATCTCCACGTGAAGATCGCGAAGGACTGGCAGCGGGATCCCAAACAAATGGGGCGCCTCGGCTTCTGACCGGTCGGCGATTCGCGGCCACGACTCGGTGCCGGCGGGGTTGAATTGGCGGTATGACAGAACCCGGACAGCCGGAAGGCAAACACGAACGTCCGCCAGGGTCGCTCGAACCCAGCCTTGCGGCGGAGTTGCGGTCGTGGAAGCTGTGGACCTTTCCGGTAGCTGTTGTGGTGCTGGTGATGGGCCTGCTCGGGTTCATGTACATGGCGCCGGTGGTCAATCCGGAAAAGTATCTCGACGACTTTCCGATCGTGGTGGTCGACGCCGACACCGGGGCCTTGCAACCCGGCACCACCGATGAGATGCAATATCTGGGCAAAGAGCTGATCGACGGCCTCAAGGCCGGTGTCGACGAGCAGTATCCGGGCAAGTTCGATCTACAGGTCGTCGACCGGCAGACCGCGCTTGATCGGCTCGACAATGCACAGGCGTATGGAGCGATAGTCGTCCCTGCCGACTTCAGTTCGGCCAGCTTTGCGTTTCTCGGTTCGGCGATCGGCGACACCGAGGTCCCGCAGCCCGTGATCGAGGTGCTGACGAACCCGGGAGCGGGTGCGTTCACCGTGCAGATCGCCACGTTGTTCTTCAATCAGGCGATGGAGCAGGTGAACACCCAGTTCGGCGAGAGGTTGACGGCTGCACTCGTCGAACAGACCGATGCGGCAGGCGTCAAGGTCACCGGCGCCAGCCTGACCGCCATCAGCAAACCGATCGACATCAAGGCCTCGGAGGCGAACCCGCTTCCGGACTCCGCAGGCAGAGGTCTGACTGCTTTCTACCTCGGGTTGCTGCTGATCCTGGCCGGATTCACCGGAACGATGATCGTCTCCGCCATCGTCGACGGCAGACTCGGGTTCGCGCCGCTCGAGATTGGTCCGATCTACCGATTGCGCGAACGCTTACCGTCCTCGCGGCTGGGGACGATGGTGATCAAATGGTGGGCGATGTTCCTCGTCGCGATCATCGTTTCGGGGTTTTACGTGCTGATCTGTGAGTGGGTGGGTATGTACACACCCAACAAGATGGCGCTGTGGATGTTCGGGGTTCTGGTGATCACCGGCATCGGTGTCGTCGCCAATGCGATCCTGGCGATTTTCGGTAACGCCGGCCTGATCATCAATCTGGTCTACTTCGTCATCCTCGGCATACCTTCTTCAGGTGGCACGGTGCCGTTGGAGGCGGTGCCAGGGTTCGTCCGCGGGTTGGCCGTGGTCGAACCGTTGCACCAGGCGTTCATGGGTTTGCGTTCCATCCTGTACTTCGATGCGAATGTCGACGCCGGCCTGTTCGACGCCGTTGTGATGTTCGTGATCTTCACCGTGGTCGGACTGATCATCGGGCCGATCGCCTGCATCCTGTACGACCGCAAGGGCCTGATCCGTCGACCACCTGAGCCGGTCGATCACCCGGGAGTCCACGAAGCAGTGTGATCAGAAATCCGGGGCAGGCATGTCGCGGTGCGGTTGGTCGGTGGGGAGTGGAAGACTGATCTGGTGAGGTTGTATCGCGATGAGGCCGTTGTCCTCCGCCAGCACAAGCTGGGGGAGGCCGACCGAATCATCACGTTGCTGACCAAGGAACACGGGTTGGTCCGTGCGGTTGCCAAAGGGGTACGGCGCACCCGGTCGAAGTTCGGTGCCCGGCTCGAACCGTTTGCGCATGTCGATCTGCTGCTGCACCCGGGCCGCAACCTCGACATCATCACCCAGGTCTACAGCCTCGATACCTTCGCCTCGGCCATCGTCTCCGATTACGGTCGCTACACAACGGCCTGCGCCGTCCTCGAAACCGCTGAACGGCTCGCCGGTGAAGAGCGGGCCCCGGCCGACCGCCTGCAACGACTGACGGTGGGTGCACTCCGGGCGATCGCGGCAGGGGAGCGTCCCAAGGAATTCGTACTGGATGCGTTCTTGCTGCGGGCCATGGATTTCGCGGGATGGATGCCGGCGCTGGAACATTGCGCTCGCTGCGGAGACGCCGGACCACACCGTGCTTTTCACGTCGCCGCCGGTGGTTCGGTGTGTGTGCACTGTCGTCCGGCCGGGTCTGCGACGCCCTCACCCGGCGTCCTCGATCTGATGGACGCGCTCTACCGTGGCCAATGGGAACACACCACCGAGGTGACCGACTCTGCTCGGCGGCAGGCCAGTGGATTGACCGCGGCGCACCTGCAGTGGCATCTGGAACGACAGCTACGCACGTTGCCGCTGATCGAGCGCGAGGCCCCTCATCGCGGTCTGGCGGCCGCCGGTGCGAATGCCGATACCGGCAGGAAGGACACAAGTGATCGCGCGACGGCGCAACACAGCACAGCAGGCTGAACCGGCAAAAGAGGTTCGGCCACCGGATCCGCATCCGTCCGGAGCCCGCCCGCCGGCGATTCCAGCGCAGTTCGTACCCAAGCATGTTGCTCTGGTGATGGACGGCAACGGGCGGTGGGCCACAGATCGGGGCCTGCCCCGCACCGAAGGTCACAAGCGCGGCGAGGCCGTCTTGATGGACACCGTCTGCGGCTGCATCGAGATGGGTGTCGGCTGGCTGTCGGCGTATGCGTTCTCCACCGAGAACTGGAGTCGCAGCCCGGACGAGGTGAAGTTCCTGATGGGCTTCAACCGCGATGTCATCCGTCGTCGTCGCGACGAGATGAACGAGATGGGTGTGCGGGTCCGGTGGGCCGGTCGTCGACCACGGTTGTGGCGCAGCGTCATCCGCGAACTGGAGGTCGCCGAGGAGCTGACCAAGGACAACACCGTCATGACGTTGACGATGTGCGTCAACTACGGTGGCCGGGCCGAGATCGCGGACGCGGCCAAAGAGATCGCTCGTCGTGCCGCCGCCGGGACACTCGACCCCGAACGCATCACCGAAGCGTCCTTCGCCAAGTATCTCGACGAGCCGGACATGCCCGATGTGGACCTGTTCCTGCGTCCGTCGGGAGAACAGCGGATCTCCAACTTTCTGCTCTGGCAATCGGCCTACGCCGAAATGGTGTACCAGCACAAGCTCTTTCCCGACTTCGACCGCCGCGACCTCTGGGACGCCTGCGTGGAGTACGCGAGCCGAGACCGGCGTTTCGGCGGGGTTCCGGGGTCCACCGGTGCCTGAGGACACCGGGGAGGCCGGCCTCATCGAACGGACCGCACGGCTGTTGGCCCCGGAGATGTCGGTGCAACGCGGCGAGGACGACTCGCTGACCGTCTACCACCAGGGGACGGTCGTCTCGATGAGGGCGCTCGCGCTGGCGCCGGGGCTCGATGTGCTGTCGCTGACGCAGGTGCTGGCGTGGGATCTACCGGTCACCGAACAGTTGCGCACCGACGTGGAAGCCGCCTCCGGTGCCTCCAACTTCGGCACCGTCAAACTTGCGGTCCACGAGGTGACCGCAGATGTGCTGCTGCACTACACGTTTCCGGCCGGAACATTGAACGACGACGCGTTGCGAACCATGCTGCTGATGGTGCTCGGAACCGGCGCGGACGTCGGCGTCACCATCCGCGGCTGACCCGTCACCGTCGAGCGGGCCGAATTCACGAGCAGGATTGGCAGCGACCGAAGATCTCGACGGTGTGGCTGATGTCGGTGAAGCCGTGTTGCGCGGCGACGTCGGTGGCCCACTGCTCCACGCTGTCGGCCTGGATCTCGACCGTGCTGCCACATTCGCGGCAGACGAGGTGATGGTGATGATGCGCGGACGAGCAGAACCGATAGACCGATTCGCCGTTGTCGGTACGTAGGACGTCGACCTGGCCGGCGTCGGCCAGCGCCTGCAGGTTCCGGTAGACCGTGGTGAGCCCGATCGACTGGCCGGCTGCCTTGAGTTGGTCATGCAGATACTGAGCCGAGCGGAACTCTTCGCTGCCGGAGAGGAGTTCGGCAATCGCGCTGCGCTGTCGGGTGGAGCGGACACCGGTGACCGGTCGCTGTTCGGTACCCGAACTCATGAATCGCTCTCCTCGGTCGCGTGTGCGATGGCATCGGTGACGATGTGTGCAAGATGGTCGTCGACCAGGGAGTAGACGACCTCGCGCCCAGAGCGTTCACCGTGCACCACACCTGCCGATTTGAGCACTCGCAGATGCTGGCTGATCAGTGGTTGGGGTACCGCCAGTGTTCCGACCAATTCGTGGACGCACCGGCCACCGCCGAGTAGTTGCAGCACGATGGCGATCCGGACCGGGGCGGACAGTGCCCGCAATAGTTCTCCGGCAGCGTCCAGCGCCTTCTTGTCGACGGCGGTGGGAGCCGGGGTTGCGTGCTGACTTGTCACAGGGCACTTCCGTTGCGGCGGGGGGATCGAGCGGCTGTTGGAAACCATTTTCATATGCGTGAGCGGCCATGTCAAACAAGCACATCCTGACGCGGGTTCGTCCGCCCGATGGGGCGGGCGCCCGCCGCGCGTCAGGTGCCCCGCGCCGCCCGATAGGCTGTGATCCGTGGCAGGCAAAACCAATCTCGTGGAAACCGTAGTCAACCTCTGTAAACGCCGGGGGTTGGTGTATCCGTGTGGAGAGATCTACGGCGGCACCAAATCGGCGTGGGACTACGGGCCCCTGGGTGTTGAACTCAAGGACAACATCAAGAAGCAGTGGTGGCGCAACATGGTCACCTCCCGCGACGACGTCGTCGGGCTCGATTCGTCGGTGATCCTCCCGCGCAAGGTGTGGGAAGCGTCCGGACACGTCGAGACGTTCAGCGATCCGCTGGTCGAGTCGCTGCACACGCACAAGCGCTACCGCGCCGATCACCTGATCGAGGCGTACGAGAACAAGCACGGACATCTGCCGCCCAACGGCCTGGCGGACATCAACGATCCGGAGACCGGTCAGCCCGGTGCGTGGACCGAACCCCGCGCATTCTCCGGTTTGATGAAGACGTACCTCGGACCTGTCGATGACGAGGCCGGGCTGCACTACCTGCGTCCCGAGACCGCTCAGGGCATCTTCATCAACTTCAAGAACGTGATGACGACCTCGCGCAAGAAGCCGCCGTTCGGCATCGGCCAGATCGGCAAGAGCTTCCGCAACGAGATCACACCCGGCAACTTCATCTTCCGCACGCGTGAGTTCGAGCAGATGGAGATGGAGTTCTTCGTCAAGCCGGGCGAGGACGAACAGTGGCATCAGTACTGGATCGATCACCGGCTCAAGTGGTACACCGATCTGGGTATCGATCCGGAGAACCTGCGTCTGTTCGACCACCCCAAGGAAAAGCTCTCGCACTACTCCAAGGGCACCGTCGACGTCGAATACCGATTCGGTTTTGCCGGTGGTGAGTGGGGCGAGCTCGAGGGCATCGCCAACCGCACCGACTTCGACCTCAGCACCCACATCAAGCACTCCGGCGAGGATCTGTCGTTCTTCGATCAGGCCACCGGCGAGCGCTACACGCCGTACGTGATCGAGCCGGCCGCCGGGCTGACGCGTTCGCTGATGGCGTTCCTGTGTGATGCCTACACCGAAGAGCAGGTGCCGAATGCCAAGGGCGGCACCGACACTCGAACGGTACTGAAGATCGACCGTCGGCTCGCGCCGGTCAAGGTCGCGGTGCTCCCGCTCTCACGTAACGAGCAGCTCTCGCCAAAGGCGAAGGCACTGGCCGCCGAGCTCCGTCAGAACTGGAACGTCGAGTTCGACGACGCCCAGGGCATCGGCAAGCGTTACCGCCGTCAGGACGAGATCGGTACGCCGTTCTGCGTCACGGTCGACTTCGACACACTCGACGATCAGGCGGTCACCGTGCGTGAGCGCGACACCATGACGCAGGAACGCATCGCCCTGGACAAGGTCGTCGACTACCTGGCAGTCCGGCTGATCGGCTGCTGAGACCGGCTTCGGCTGCTTATGATCGCCGAACGGCAACGAGCCTGAAACGCAAAGGTCGGAGCGTCTGATGAAGAAGATCCACAGGTCATTGTCCGATGAGGAATACCGTCTGGTCCGGAAGACCAAACGGAAGAAACTCGCGGATCTCGATGAGGACGCTCTGATCGACCTGCACATGAGAACGCGGCGGGCGCGGAACAAGCACGTGAAGAACTATCGGCAGGCGGGCGCCGCCAAGGTCACCAAGAAGGGTGGCCGGGGCGTCGCGCGTCCCGCCAACGCCGACAATGCGGCCCGAGCCGAGGTGTTCGAGGCCGCATTGTCGCGGGTCAGTCGTCAGCTCGGGGTGATCGCCAAGAAGAGCGCTGCCGACCTCAAGGACCTTCGTCTGGGTCAGGCCAAGGGCGACGGCACGTCGTTCAGCGGTTCGGCCGAGGGCAAAGGCAAGGTCATCTCCGCGGGCAAAGACCGTGTTGATGCGACCCGCAAATCGCCCGGCCGCAAGAAGTACGAGGCCTCGTCGAAGGCTGCGGGTAAGCGACGTCAGGCCAAGAAAGACCACCGCTAGTCCACGCGCGCCACTTTCGCAGTCGATTCGGCAGGCCCAGCGGTCGGTTGAGTGTATGAACCGGCAGGTATCTGAGATACTCAAGGTTGGGCAAGCCGTTCGGCCACACATGGGGTGAGGTCGGTATACGCGGCGAGAGAGTGGGTAAATCGTGTCTGTGAGTGGAAAAATCGTTCATTTCGACGCCAACAAGGGCTTCGGATTCTTGGCGCCTGATGCCGGCGGCTCGGATGTCTTCCTGCATATCAACGACATCGACATCGACGAGAGTTCCCTCAAACCGGGCGCTGAGGTCGAGTTCGACATCGAAGAGACCGACCGTGGATCCAAGGCGGTCAATCTTGTGGTGACCGGAGCGGCGCCTGCCGGTGCCGCACCTGAGCGTCCGCGTCGTGAAGAGCGGGCACGTCCGGAACGTCGCCATGAGGACAGCCGTGGCGCCGGTCGTGACGCCGGTCGTGACGATCGTCGTCGGCCGTCGCGCAGCAGTGATTCCGCAACGCTCGATTCGGGTGCCTTCTCGGAGGAGATCACCGAGCTGCTGCTCGATGCCTCCGGCACCTTGACCGCGACCCAGATCCTGGCGATCCGGCAGCGTGTCACCGATTTCGCGATCGCTCGCGGCTGGGTGCTTGACTGACTTGTCGGCGGACACAACACCGCCCCCGGTTCTCCGCGCCGACTACGACGAATCCGACGTAGAGCGGCCGATTCCGGAGGGCGTGAAGGTTGCTGGGCTGACCGGCACCCGCAATGACTATCGCAGTGCGTTCGCCCGTGACCGCGCTCGCGTACTGCACTGTGCGGCACTGCGCCGGTTGGCCGACAAGACCCAGGTCGTGGGTCCACACGAAGGCGATACCCCGCGTACCCGACTGACCCATTCATTGGAAGTGGGTCAGATCGGGCGGGGCATCGCCATCGGTATCGGCTGCGATCCCGATCTGGTCGAGCTGGCCGGACTGGCGCACGACATCGGGCATCCGCCCTACGGGCACAACGGTGAACGGGCGCTGGATGAGGTCGCCAGTGCGTACGGCGGCTTCGAGGGCAATGCGCAGAACCTGCGCATCCTGACCAGGCTCGAACCGAAACTCCTTGATTCGCAGGGCCGTAGCGTCGGGCTGAACCTGACGCGGGCGTCGCTCGATGCCACGTTGAAATATCCGTGGACCCGCAAGAAGCCAGGCGGCAAGTTCGGGGCGTATGAGGACGATGCCGCCGCGCTGGCGTGGATCCGGAACGGTCGTACCGATACCCGGCAGTCGCTCGAGTGTCAGGTGATGGACTGGTCCGACGATGTTGCGTACTCCGTCCACGACGTCGAAGACGGTGTGATGGCCGGTCGTATCGATCTGCGCAGCCTCGGTGACCGAACCGAGCAGCGCGATCTGGCCGCGGTGGGTCTCAAGGAATTCCCGGACCTGGAAGAAAACGTCCTGATCGAGGCCGCGGCGCGGCTGTGGGCGATGGACATCGTGCAAGATGTCGGCGCCTACGACGGCACCATGGTGCGGTTGGTGGCGCTCAAACGTCTGACCAGTGAGCTCGTGGGACGGTTCGCGTCGGCGGCCATCACCACCACTCGCCGAGAGGCGTCCGAGCGTGCGGTCTGTCGCTATCAGGCCGACCTCGTCGTCCCGCCGATCGTCGCCGCCGAGGTCGCGATGCTCAAGACGCTGGCGCTGCGGTTCATCTTCTCCGATCCGCGGCACCGGTCTCATCAGGCCCGTCAGCGTGACCGCATCCACCGGGTGGCCAACTGGCTCCTGCACGCCGCGCCCGGTGGTCTGGATCCGTTGCTGGTACCGGCCTGGAATTCGGCGACTGACGATGCCGCTCGGGTGCGGGTCGTGGTCGACCAGATCGCCTCGATGACCGAAGGACGCCTCGAGCGGATGGATCGTCAGAACATGGGCGCATCGGCTCACCTGGGCTAAACGTCGGGGGCGGGCGGACCCACAAGGAGTTCCGCCTAGACTGATCTGCGTGGCAGGCCGAATTCCCGATCGTGACATCACGGCAATCCGTGAAAGCACGCACATCGAGGAGATCGTCGGCGACTACGTCGCGCTTCGCAAGGCGGGCGCCGACTCATTGAAGGGGCTCTGTCCCTTCCACGACGAGAAGTCGCCGTCGTTCCATGTGCGTCCCAACCATGGACACTTCCACTGCTTCGGCTGTGGTGAAGGCGGCGACGTCTATTCGTTCCTTCAGAAGGTCGAACACGTCAGCTTCGTCGAAGCCGTCGAGCAGCTGGCCGATCGGATCGGCTATCAGATCAGCTACGAGGGTGGCGGCACCAGTGTCGTGCGTGACCGCGGTACCCGCGCTCGATTGGTGGCAGCCAACGCGGCGGCCCAGAAGTTCTATGCGGAGCAGCTGAAGTCGCCGGAGGCCCAGAAGGCTCGCGAATATCTCACCGAACGCTCCTTCGACGGTGTGGTCGCGCTGCAGTTCGGCTGTGGTTATGCACCGGCCGGCTGGGACACGATGACCAAGACCCTGATGTCGCAGGGGTTCGAGTTCGCCGAACTCGAGGCCGCCGGATTGTCGAAGCAGGGTCAGCGCGGTCCGATCGACAGGTTCCATCGTCGCCTGTTGTGGCCGATCAAGAACCTCGGCGGCGACATCATCGGTTTCGGTGCCCGCAAGTTGTTCGACGACGACAACATGGGCAAATACATGAACACGCCAGAGACGATGCTGTACAAGAAGTCTCAGGTGCTGTTCGGCCTCGACCACGCCAAAAAGCACATCGCCAAGGGGCATCAGGCGGTGGTGGTCGAGGGATACACCGACGTCATGGCCATGCACCTGGCCGGTGTGACCACCGCGATCGCGTCGTGTGGAACTGCCTTCGGTGAAGACCATCTGGCGTTGCTGCGGCGGCTGATGATGGACGACAGCTACTTCCGCGGCGAGGTGATCTACACATTCGACGGCGACGACGCCGGAAAAGCTGCGGCACTCAAGGCTTTTGAGGGCGAACAGAGTATCGCCGGACAGACCTTCGTGGCGGTGGCACCGGACGGCATGGATCCGTGTGAGCTGCGGCAGATCCATGGTGATGCCGCTGTCCGGGATCTGATCGCCCGTCGTATCCCGATGTTCGAGTTCGCGGTCAAGGCACTGCTTGGCAACCATGATCTGGACACCGCGGAGGGCCGCGTGCATGCGCTGCGCGACGCAGTTCCGGTTGTAGCCCGCATTCGTGATGTGGCGCTACGGGGCGAGTACGCCCGTCAGTTGGCGGGATGGGTGGGCTGGGAAGAAGTCCCCCAGGTGTTGCAGCGGGTTCGCGAGGAAGCCGTCAAGCAGGCGAAAGCCGCACGCTCGGGTGCCCCCGACACCTCGAAGTCGAGGGATCGCCGGGTCCAGGCGACGACTCCCGCGGTGCCCGAACCGGATATCGACTCGAAGAACCCGGGCGTGGTGCGGCCACGGCCGTCCGATCCGAAGTTGTGGGCCCAGCGCGAGGCCCTCAAATCGGCGCTGCAGTATCCGGCCATCGCCGGGACGGTGTTCGACTCGTTGCCGCCGGAGTGCTTCACCGAGCCCGCCTACCAGCTGATCCGGGCGGCGATCGAGGCTGCCGGGGGCACCAGCGCATCCCATGGGGGAGCGCAGTGGGTCGAGACGATCGGTCAGTCGATGGACGGCGCGGTTCTGGAGTCGTTGGTCACAGAACTTGCGGTCGAGTCGATGCTGGTGTCGGAGAACATGATCCCGAAGTACATCGGCAGCGTGCTCGCCAGACTCCAGGAAGTCTGGGTGGGCTCTCAGATCGCCGATCTGAAGTCGAAACTGCGCCGGATGTCACCCGGGGACGACCCGGACGCCTACAACGCTCTATTCGGCGATCTGGTGGCCTTGGAGGCCTATCGACGGAGTCTGCTGGAGCTGGCCGTGGGACCGGACGAGAACACGGCCTAGTTCGGTCGGGTGTTCGTCGTGCTCAGTTGTTCCGGTATTCATCCGGACCGAGCACGGTCGTCTCTTCATCGATGGTCCGCAATTCCGTCAGCTTCGGCTGTGTGCTGATCTTCTCGGAGAGTTTCTGCCTGCCGACGTCCACAGCCTTCTTGGTGGCCGGGGACTCGGCGATGGAGCGGTACGCGCGGTTGATCTGCTCGTAGCGCTTTCGGCCGGCCTTGGCCCCCAGGACGTAGCCGACGCCGAGTGCAGCGAGAAATCGAACCATAAGTCCTCAGACCTCCGTGGTGCAGTGCTCCGCGGACGACTTGGGTGCGTCCGCAGGGGTGCTCCCCATCCTGCCTGATCGAGTGCGGAGTGGGGGAATCTGGCCGCGGAACCGCTCGTCACCAGCACGATTTGGCATGCGACCACCCCTATGCGCTAAAGTCTTTTTCGGCCCCAGGGCCAAGATATTCCCCCATAGCTCAATTGGCAGAGCATTCGACTGTTAATCGAAGGGTTACTGGTTCAAGTCCAGTTGGGGGAGCAAGAAGTACCAGCGTAACGGCACTTTCCGGATCTTCGGGAGGTGCCGTTACTCGTTTGCCCACCTCTTACCCCTGGTAAATCCTAAGAGTCAGTCCTTGCCGGTCAAGGCATCGCAAATGGACAACGCGCCGCGCCGAGGGGCGGTTGCGCGAAGGAGGCGCTCACTCGGTAGCATCAGCGAGGTTTGCGGCGACGATTTCGCCGTACTTGGGGCGGTAGCTCAGTTGGTTAGAGCCGTGGACTCATAATCCATAGGTCGCGGGTTCGAGCCCCGCCCGCCCCACCATGGTCTCGCGATCGGACACCCGTTCGGCTTAGCGCGACGCGATTTTTCTGGCACTCGCCCTGACCCGCAGCGCCCCGAGCAGACCCACCACCAGGAAGGCCGCGGACACGTAGAGCGAGTAGCGCGTTGCCTCGGCAAATCCGTCGGACAACAAACGCACCACGTCCGGCTCCGCCTGGCCCAATTGCCCTTGGCTGCCCTGTTCTCGCAGGACTCCGATGGCACTGCCCGCGGATTCCCGGGTCGAGTCGGAGAGCCGAGTTGCTTCCGGCGGCGGCACTCCGCCCGATTCGAGTGTGCCCGGCAGGTTTCTCGACAACCCGAAAGCCAACACCGCACCGACCACGGCGGTCCCGATTGCCGAACCCAACTGCCGGACGGTGCTCTGCGTTGCTGAACCTTGCCCGGATTCCTGCGGAGGTATGTCAGCCAAGGTGATTCCGGTGAGTTGCGCGGAAGCGAGTCCGAGTCCGGTTCCATAAATCACCAGGAGTAAGGCCAGAAGCCACGGTGCAACGGTCGAAGTGACGAAGACCGCGACGACTATCACTCCGACGACTTCCAGTAGCAATCCCAGGATCACCGTCCCGGGAGCACCGGTGAGTGCGGTGAGATGCCTTGCGAGCGAGCCGGATATGAATGCGCCGCCGGCCATGGCCGCGAGTACGAAACCGGCCCCCATCGTGCTCAGACCCAGCGCGTTGACGAGATAAAGGGGCATCACGAACAGCAGCCCGAACTCGGCGATCGCAACCGTCATGGCCGTTACGTTGCCCCAGCTGAATGTAGATGTGCGAAAGAGGTTCAAGTCCAGGATCGCGGACCGATGAACCCGCCCGCGATGTCCCTCCCACACCACGAATGCGATCAGCAAGACGATCCCGATCGCGCCGATGGTCGGCACCACGGACAGTGGTGCGTCAGTCGACCAGGTCAGCCCGAACAGATGCAGATCTGCTTTCTGGGTCCACCAGCCCAGCGTGCCACCTTCGATGAGGGCGAAGATCAGTGCGCCGAAACCCAAGGCACTCAGTAGTAGTCCCAGTACGTCCAGTCCTGGTTCGATGACACCGGCACGGGTTTCGGGAACCACCAGGTACGTCGCGATCAGTAGGACGATGCCGATCGGAACGTTGATGATGAAGATCCACGGCCAGGTGAAGTCCGTGGTGATCCAGCCTCCGAGCAGTGGCCCGATTGCGGCAACACCTGCGATGACGGCACCCCATACACCGAAGGCGACCGCTCTGTCTTTGCCGCGGAAGATGGAGTTCATCGTGGACAACGTGGCGGGCAAGACGCATGCGCCACCCACACCCTGCACAGCTCTGGCCGTGATCAAGCTCGTCGCACTGTCTGCTGTCGAGGCCAGCAGGCTGCCGATCACGAAGATCGCGATCCCGACGACGTACAGACGGCGGCGACCCAATCTGTCGCCAAGGCGACCTGCGGTCAGCAGCAGTGCGGCGAAGATCACCGAGTAGAGACTGTTGACCCATTGGGCGTCGTCGAAGTTCAACTTCAGATCATCCACCAGAACCGGGAGCGCCACACCCACGATGGTTCCGTCGATGACGATCATCGCCAGGCCGCCGACCAGAACTATCAAGGCGGCCCACCTGTGCCCGGCCACTGTATTCTCGGGCTCCGGCGCGGTCTGTTTATTCGGTTTGTCCATGTCACACTCCCGAGAGGGTGGATTGGTGAATTCACCATATGCCGGTGTGGTGGCCCCGGTACAGCAAATGCTCCACCGGGACCGATCTGCTCCACTTACCGCGCGTCGCGGTGGAGTGTTCGTGAATAGGTGGAGTGCTTGTGGGCGAAATTGGAGCGGACGCAACGATGATGGTCGTTAAGTTATTGCGTCCCAAAGAATGTCGCGACGACATTGTCGACAGGTATTGAGTTGTGTTGTGCTGCAGTGGGGTACGGTAGGCATCTCGGATGGGTTTTCGGGTGTGGTCGAAACCCCCCGTGGATTCGTGTGTCTTCAGCGAGAGGAATGCGCCGGAAATCGAGAAGTGTGACCTGCGCAATAGGGGATGCCCGCCGTGACCTGGCCGATGAGGCGCTCGTCAGGACTGTAGATCGCCGGTGCGGGGAATTGGTCTGACAAATGCGTCTGCCCCAACCCTGGGCGGGTCGGGGCAGACGTGATCTGGCTTGCTGCGCGGATGGTCCGTGCCCTATTTGTACGAAAGGCGGGCTCGGATCCGGCGTGCTCTAGTGCACTTCGTCGTAGGCTTCGATGATCGCGCCCGGGATTCGGCCCCGGTCACTGATCTCGTAGCCCTCTTCTTTGGCCCACTCCCGAATCGCTTGTGTGGGTGCCTTTTCGACCTTCTCCGCTGCCCGTCCGCCCTGGCGGGAGGTGTTGATGCGCCGCGATGCGCTCAGGTACTTGGCGAGTACCCGGCGGAATGTTTCTGCGTGCTTCGGGGAAGTATCGAACTCATATTGTTTGCCATCGAGTCCCCATCGCACGGTCTCGAATTCTTCGAGAACCTTTCCGTCGAGGTCGTCGATGAACTCCACTACTTGCTTCTTAGCCACTTCTGGACTCTCCACTCATTTTTTGCGACCGACGAACACGAATTCGAGGCTGATGGAGGTCAATCATAACAACTGGACCTGAGAAGAAGGCAAAAGATCGCGATAGTTGGCGGTTCGAGAAGTCCACACGCAGATCTGATGGCGTGCAACGCCGGCACACAGCGTGCTGATCGTGGATCCGACATCTCCGAGCGGTGGGCAGATCGATGCCGACTTGTCCGAATTGTGTGGGGGAATCGGATGGAAATCAGATCAAGAGATCTCTGTTGATCCGGCCCATTCTTGAACCAGACCGCGGATCTCGTCGCGGGTCATTGTGCGGCCGGTTGATGATTCGCGGGTGAAGACCTCCGGGTCTATCTCCGATCGCATGGTCGACCCAAAAGAAGCGAGCTCGACGACATCCATCTTTTCCGGGGAATAGCCGGTGAGTTCGGTCATGTTGTCGACAACCCCGATGAGTTGACTCGCAATGTCATGGCGCCCGCGCCGGAAAAGGGCATATGCCAATGTGAAAAGAGCGACCATCCATGAGGTGAGGTCGTAGGCACGTTCGCAGTATCCGACCATCTGGGCCAGCTTGCGTTCGGCGGGCCCATCCCACTTCTCTTGGGCAATATCACTTTTGGCATGTATCCAGAGCGCGGAAGCGCCGAGCCAGTCGTAACCGCAGTCGCGTGCGGTCGCGACGGCTGCGTCCAGGTATTCACTCGCCGACCGGTGCTTGCCTGCGCGGAAGTCGGCGGTGCCCAGGGACATCAAGGCCTCGCCGACAGTCCATGGCGAGTTGTACCTTCGGCCGATTTCCAGTGCCTCGCCTGCGTGTATCCGGGCGGCGTCGACCACGCCGGATCCGGCTTCGAAGAAGGCCAGTGTCACCGTGGCGTCCCCGCGGGCGACTTGTTCGACCCTGTCGGCGGACCGGATATCGAATTCGGCACAGACCTCCGCGAGGCACGTCAATGCGGCAAAAAGGGCCGGGAGGTCGGCGCCGAGATAACACATGATCGCGCGGCCTGCGATCGCCCGTGCCCGGGTGGCGACGGGAACACTTCTGGGGGCGTCTACGGCGGGTGCGAGCATGCGCATGCCCTCGTCGGCGAATCCCCGCCGGTACCAGAACCAATAGACATTGCCGACGATCTCGAGATACGTCTGTGAACGCGGGTCGACGCAGTCGAGCGCGGCCCGCACATTGGTCATCTCGGCGTCGAGACTGCGGGTCCACTGCAGGCAGCGTGGGCCGCGAAGACCCAGATAGGCGTCGGTGGCAAGGGCGACGACCCAGTCGATATGGGCCTGACGCAGATATGCGGCCCGTTCCGGATCCTGTTGCACCTGCGCGTAGCTGCGGAGTGTTTCGAGCATCAGGTAGCGGCGAGGATCACCGCCCATGACCTTGAGCATCGATTTGTTGACCAAGGCGGTCAGGTCGGCGAGAAGCCCGCGGTGCCCGGTGACCTGCTTTGCGGCATCGAGGTCGAAGCCGCCTGTGAAGACCGCGAGATCGCAGAACAACGCTCGTTCGCTCACGGTCAACGACTGGTAGGAGCCGTCGATGGCGGCCTGCATCGTGGCATGCCGTTTGTTGGTCCGGGGACCACCGCGGAGGAATTCGAATCGGTCGTCGAGCATGTCGATGATCTGCCGGACCGACAGTGTCGCGGATTGGCCGGCGGCGAGCTCGATCGCCAGTGGCATGTGATCAAGTGCGGCGCAGAGTGTTTCGATGTCCTCCGGCGTGGCGTCGGCCGCGGCGGACCCGGCCCGTTCGAGGAAGAGTTCGGCCGAGTCCGCGAGCGGAGGCATCTCGAAGGTCGATTCGCCGGCAACACCCAGTGCCTCACGACTCGTGGCGAGTATCCGGACCCGGGGGCACGTGCGCAGGATCGCGGTCGTCAGTGCCGCGACCTCGTCGAGCAGGTGTTCGCAATTGTCCAGTACGAGAAGGAAATCGCGGTCGTGCAACAGCGACGTCAGCACCGGGATCCCGCCGTTGAGTGTCAGTCCGAGTGCCGAGACGACGGTGTCGAGTACCGCGGCGGCATTCTGTGCGCCTGCGAGTTCGGCCAACCAGGGGCCGTCGATGTCTTTGCGTTCTCGCGCCACCTCGAGGGCGGCCCGGGTCTTGCCCATCCCGCCGGGGCCGACGAGGGTGACCAGACGGTGTTCGGCGACGAGGTCGGCGACGTCCTTGATCTGTTCGACACGTCCGACCAGTGAGGACAGGGCCAGCGGTATGTTCCCGGTGGGTCGTTCAGGATTCGCGGTCGGCCCCGATTCCGGTATCGCCCGGAGATCGGGTTGCCCCGACATCAGGATCGCGTCCTGGTTCAGGATCGCACTCTGGAGATCGAGCAGGCTCTGGCGCGGATCGGTGCCGAGTTCGTCGGCAATTCGTTCGCGAGCCGTTCGCAGCGATGCGAGCGCATCACCCTGGTTGCCGGCACGGTACTGCGCCAGCGCCAACAGTTCCCATGCGCGTTCCCGAAGCGGGTCGGCTGCGACGATGGCTTCGAGCCCCGCGGTGACCGCGGCGTATTCGCCGCAATCGGACCGGGCCGCGAGGTGATCTTCGAGGGCGTCGTCGCGAAGACGTTCGAGGCGGGCGGACTCGATGGCGGCGAACTCCCAGTTGGCTGCATCGGCATAAGCTGGGCCCCACCATAATTCGAGTGCTTCGGCCAGCGTGTGCCGCGCTGCGTCGGCGCTTCCCGCCGCCAGCTGATCGCGACCTTCCTTTGCCAGGGTCTCGAATCTGCCTGCATCGACCTGTTGGGGATCGATGGCCATTGCATATCCGGTGCCGCGTCGGACGAGAATCGCCGGTGCCGATCGACCACGCTCGGGTTCGAGCGCTTTGCGGAGCGATGCCACATAGCCCTGGAGGGTCAGTTGAGCAGAGCGCGGGGGATTGTCGCGCCAGAGGTCGTCGATCAACCCGGCATCGGGAACCATCTGGCCGCGGGCCATCACCAGTCGCGCGAGCAGAGCGCGGGGGAGAGGTCCGCCGAGTGCAACCGGTTCGCCGTCCCGGATGACGGTGAGCGCGCCGAGTACTCGCACCGATATGTCTGGCATGCCATGAGAATAGAGAACAGCGACCATCGCGTCAGATCGGTTGGTCGATCCATACGTGGGCGATATGTGTTCGGGTTCCTCAGCGCTTTGTTGTCGCGTCGGCGTCGGGATCTTCTGCCCACAGGCCGATGGAATCCAGATGACGGGTCAGACGCTCGGCGCCATCGGTGAACTGGCGTCGGGTCTGCGCGATCACCTCGTCGCGATCGCCGCCGCGGTAGGCGTCGATGAGTTTGGTGTGGCTCTCGCAGGCAACCGCGCCCCACTGTGGGTCATTGGCATAGTGCTCATGGGGTGTGTAGCGGGTGGCGTTGAGCAGGAACCAGGCCAGTTTGCCGCCGTCGGCGATGCGGTTGTGGACGCGATGGAACTCGAACTCGGCAGCGGTGACGTCGGCGGGCCGTCCGGACTCGACGGCGATCCTGAGTTCGTCGTTGAGTTCGGTGAGTTCGTCGAGTTGGGCCGGTGTCACCGTTTTCGCGATCCGGACCGCGAGCTCGACGGCCAGAACACCCTGCAGCCAGAAGATGTCCTCGACATCCTGTCGGGTCAGGTCGGCGACCACATATCCGCGATGCGGCGCCAGGTTGACCATTCCCTCACCACGCAGGGTGAGTAGCGCCTCGCGTACCGGAGTCACACTGACCTGCAGGTCGACGGCGGTTTCGTCCATCCGGATGAACTCACCCGGGCGAATGGCGCCGGTCATGATGAGATGGCGAAGATGGCCGGCGACCTCCTCGGAGAGTTGAGGTCGCCGGCGCAGCGAGTTTCGGGATGCGGCCGCTCGCGATGTGGTCATCAGTGCAAATTACCGCCCGTAGGTCTTGGCAGATCACAGACCGTAGGTCTTGCCGATGATGTCGCGCTGGATCTCGTTGGTTCCGCCATACACAGTGGAAATGATCGCACCCCGCATCAGACGCTCTGCATCGAACTCGGTTGCGTAGCCGTATCCACCCATCATCTGCATGCCGTCGATGGTCATCGCCTTGGAGACCTCGGTGGCCTTGAGCTTGGCCATCGACGCTTCGCGCGGCAACATCTTCTTCGGGTCCGCGTCGGACTGTGCGGCGACGCTATAGACCAGCAGCTTGGTGCATTCGATCTCGGTGGCATGGTCGGCCAGGCGGTGCCGCAGTGCCTGGAAGGTACCCACCGGACGGCCGAATTGCTTGCGCTCGCTGACGAACTCGAGGGTATTGGTGAACGCGCGTTCGGCGACGCCGAGTTGCATGGCGGCCAGGATGAGGCGCTCGGTGTTGAGCCCGCTCATGAGCTGGTTCCAGCCGTTGCCGACCTCACCGACCACCGCGCTGTCCGGCACACGCACGTTGGTGAAATAGAGGTCGTTGACCTCGCGGCCCCCGAGTGTGTCGATCCCGCTGATCTCGAGACCTTCGGTACCCGCAGGAATGTGGAACTGGGTCAGGCCCTCGTGCTTCTTGCCGGTGCGATCCGTGCGGGCGATGAGCAGGATGCTCTTGGCGAAGTGCGCGTTGGAGCACCAGGTCTTCTGGCCGTTGATGACCCAGCCGCCGTCCACCTTCTCGGCCCGGCAGGTGATGGCGGCGACGTCGGAACCCGCCTCCGGCTCGGACATCGAGATCGAGAGTGACTCGCCCGCAACAACATCGGCGAGAACCTCTTTCTTCATCTGCTCGCTTGCGAACTTCTGGTAGGCCGCGGCCGTGATCAGGGTCGGGCCGATGCCACCGATCGGGGCGTTACCTCGCATCGCCTCTTCGAGAAGGATGCACATCTCCATGTTTCCGGCGCCGGCGCCGCCGTACTCCTCGGGCACCAGGATTCCGGCCCATCCGAGGTCGGCCATCTTCTTGTAGAGCTCCACCGAGTGCAGCTCTGTGCCGCCTGCGGTGAGTGCGTCGCGTTGTTCGCGGGTGCCCGCCTCGCGGGCGCAGAAGTCTGCGACCGACTTGGCGAAGTCGGTCTGTTCGGACGTGAAAGTGGTCATGGCGATGCTCCTGGCTAGGGGTTCGGCTCGGGCTGAACGTAACACATCACATATATGTGATGGAATATCTGCAGATGGGGGAGCTGGCGATCGGGAGGTGGTGTGGTGCAGGTCTCTGGAGGGCTTACATTGGCGGCATGAGTCCGAAAGCGAAGGTTGATCGAACCGGGGAACCCGGCGACGCGCCGGTGGTACCTGAACCCGCGACGACCGAGCCGGCTGAAACCGAGATCGCGGCGACCGGTACCGATTCCGAGGTCCGGTCGGATCCGTCGCCTTTCGATTCCGCCGAGTTCCTCGAGGCGAATCGCCGGAACCGCGACAAGCTGCGTGCGGCCGCTGAAACCAAGCGGGCAAAGGAAGCGGCCCGCGAGCAGCGGCGCTCCAACCGCCGAGGTGGCGCCGGGGCGACGTCGGATGAATCCGGCGGCGAGGCGCCGGTTCGGCGAGGCGTCGGCTGGTTGGTTCCGGTGCTCTCGGTTCTGTTGGTCGCGGCGCTGGTGGCTACCGGGGTGCTGGCCTACCTCTACCGCGAGGCCGACAACCGGGCGTCCGGCGATGATCAGCTCAGCGCACTCCGACTCGATGCGGTCGAGGTTGCGGGTCGATATGCGGTAGATCTGCTGACCTACGACTCCGCGAACTTCGCCGAACTCGATTCCCGGATCACCGACATTTCGACGCCGGCGTTCGCCAAGGACTTCATCGAGGGTTCGCGGCAGGCCCGTGAAGGCAGTGCCAGTGCGCAGGCGGTTGCGTCGGCGAAGGTCAAGGACGCTGCGCTGCAATCTATTTCACCGACCACCGCGGTGGTGTTGGTGGCGATGGATCAGACGGTCAAGTCGCCACAAACAGATGCCCAACTGCCCGAGGGGATCCGGTACGAGTCGATGGTCAAGGTGACACTCGAGCGGGTGGACGGGAAATGGCTGCTCTCGGACTTCGCGGTCGTCTGACCGAGATCACCGAGTTCGTCCAGCTGGGGACGATCGTGGGCGGGGGTGGTCAGGTGCTCGGGCGCAGGATGGTGGTCATCACGGCCTCGATGCGGCGCTTGGTGGCCGGACGGGGATCGTGGCGCACCCAGTTTCCGAGGTCGAGAACGGTGTTGAAGGCGGCATGCACCAGGTATCGGGCCTCGACCGGGTTCAATCCGGGGCGAACCTGACCGACCAGCTGTGCCCACTCCTCGACGTTGCGGCGTTGTTGATCACGTAGTTCGACCCGTTGCGGCTCCGGCACGCTACCGATCTCCGACAGATACAGGTTCAGCAGGTCGCTGTTGGCAAACGAGAGGTCGACGTACTTGTAGACGAGTTTGTCGACTGCTTCGTCCGGCGTCGCCGACTCGGCGAGGGCGTCGCTGATCCCCGCAGTGATGCGTTCGCTGGCCCGCGAAAACGCGGTCGACAGCATGGCGACCTTGGTGTCGAAGTGGCGGTACACGCCCGACTGGTTCATGCCGACCGCGGCGCCGATCTCTTCCATCGTCACGTCGTGGAATCCGCGTGCGCTCATCAGCCGGATTGCCTCGGTCAGTAGTGCCTCGCGTTTCGATGCCATCGGAAGGCCCACCGATGCGGACGGTCGTGCGGTCGATGGTGTCGGATCGTTCGGCGGTAGATCGGTCCGTGCCACGTTCATTGCGGCGTCGAGGATCACGGCCTCGATCCGCTTGCGGGGTAACGAGGCCCGGTGTGTGGTGATCGATCCGATGACGCTGAGCATCGCGCCGCTGAGGTATTGCGCATCGGTGCCGAGGCGACCCGGCTGCGGTGTTCCCCCGGTCGACAGATCCGGGTGTATCTGGTCCAGAAGCGCGGCGAAGCGGGCGTGCATCCGGCCCACCAACTCGCCGAGGTACCTGCGATCGTCTGGATTCAGGTATCGCGCCTCCCATCGGTAGAGGGCGCCGCGCGACCGGTTCTCGATCGTGGTCCGGGTGAGCTCGGTGACGAGCAGATGCAACTCGCGTTCAGGGTCACCGGGCAGGACCGGCACCTGTGCGATGGCGCGTTCCAGGTCGGAGCCGAGCATTCGGACCGTCTCGGAGAAGAGTGCGTACTTGTTGGGGAAGTGCCGGTACAGAGCCGGGCCGCTGATGCCCACCTGCCCGGCGATCTGATCGACGCCGGTGGCGAAATAACCCTGTTCACTGAAGGACTCGGCAGCCACACGAATTATCTGTTCGCGGCGGTCCTTCGGTCGTTGCCGAGTTTTCGGTACGACGGCAGCGGGTGTGGGGGCGTCGTTGACGCGTCCGTTGGCGGAAGCCATTTATCCATGTTAGCGGGACGTACCGATCATCCGCACCATAGGGGGCGGTCCCGCCGACCAGCGAGGACAAGCGCTCGCAAACACTTGACGCGTCCCGCGGGGATCTGACAAGTTAATGTGGATTCACGTGATCTACATCGCAATTGTGAGTATTTGAGCTTAGGGTGACGAGCATGCCAGGGGACAAAGGCCTGATTACATCTGTCGACGATCGGGGTGTCGCGCGCGTCCTGATCAACCGGCCCACCCGGAAGAACTCCATCGACTCGGCGGCAAACACGGCGTTGATCGAGGTGCTCGGGAAGTGGGCAGTCGACCCCGCTGTCCGGGTCGTGGTCATCGGGGCTCCGGGTCAGGACTTCTGCACCGGCGCGGACCTCATCGAAATGGCCACGGCGCCACCGCCGACGTCCGAGGACGAAGCGCGCCTGCGTGCCGAGCGGACCATCAATGCCGGTTCCGATGTCGTCCGGGCGATCCGGGGGCTGCAGGTTCCGGTCGTCGCGGTGGTCGATGGGGCGGCAGTTGGCATCGGCGCCTCGATCGCCTTTGCCTCGGACCTCATCTATGCCTCCGAGGCGGCGTACTTCCTACTCGCTTTTGTCAACATCGGTCTGATGCCCGACGGGGCCGCGACGGCGACAGTCGCTGCGGCCGTCGGTCGTGTCCGCGCCAATGAACTGGCGCTGCTCGGTGACCGCCTACCGGCGACGCAGGCGTTCGCCGACGGACTGGTGACCGCGGTCGTGCCGTCAGAAGCGTTGTCGGCGAAGGTCGATCAAGTGGTCGACAAGCTACTCGCGGCGTCACCTCGGGCACTGGCCCTGACCAAGAAGGCCATCGACGCCCAGACGATGACCGGCTTCGATCTGGCTTTGCGGTTGGAGACCGAAGGCCAGACCGAGCTGTTGCAATCACCCGAGTTCGCGGCTCTCATCACCGCATTCGCACGTGGCAAGAAAGCAAAACCGACAGCGGCATCTCAGTAGCAATCGAATCATCATCGTCGGAGCTCGATTTCGGCGAATGGTCACATAAAAAGGAAGCGGAAAATGACGAGCACCACATTGCCCCATTCTGATCACCTCGTCTCCGAACCGTTCCGGTCTCGGCGCAACAACTGGAACACCCACGTCCGTCGCCATGCAGAGATGAAGCCCGACGCGGTCGCCTTGCGTTTCGGCGGGCACGACACTTCGTGGAAGCAACTGGACGATCGGTCCACCGCATTCGCCGCAGCGCTGTACCGCCGTGGGGTTCGCTTCGGCGATCGGGTGCTGGTGCTGATGCTCAACCGCAGCGAATACGTCGAGGTGATCTTCGGCGCCAACCTGATCGGTGCGATCGCGGTGCCGGTCAACATCCGGATGACACCGCCCGAGATCGGCTTCCTGATCGCCGATTCGGGTGCCACCGTGATCGTCACCGAGTCGCTGCTCGCTCCGCTGGCGAATGCGGTCCGGGCGAGCACGCCCGGTGTGGAGAACCTGATCGTCGTCGGACCCTCCGATGTGGAAAACGCACTCGACTTCGACACCCTCGTCGCCAAGGATTCGTCGGACCTGCCGGCGATCGATGTGCCGGAAAACTCCACCGCGATGATCATGTACACCTCGGGAACCACCGGTAAACCCAAGGGCGCCATGCTTTCTCATTCGAACATGCAGGCACAGGCGGTCACCTGTATCACCGCACTGCAGATTCGAACCGACGACATCGGCTCGTGTGTCGCGCCGATGTTCCACATCGCGGCGATGGGTGCGATGGCACCGCTGTTCTACATGGGCGTGCCCACGGTGATCCACCCGCTTGGTGCATTTGATCCTGAGGCGTTGCTCGATGTGCTCGAGGCGGAACGGATCACCTCGATCTTCCTGGTGCCTGCACAGTGGCAGGTCGTGTGTGCGGTCCAGCAGGCCAAGCCGCGCAACCTCAAACTCCGGGTCATCTCGTGGGGCGCGGCGCCGGCCTCGGATACCGTGCTGCGCGCGATGTCCGACACCTTCCCGGACGCGGTGAACGTTGCGGTGTTCGGGCAGACCGAGATGTCGCCGATCACCTGTGTGCTTGAAGGCAAGGACGCGTTGCGCAAACTCGGCTCGGTCGGTCAGGTAATCCCGGCCGTGCAGGCGCGCGTGGTCGATGCGGAGATGAATGACGTCCCGGTGGGCGACGTCGGCGAGATCGTCTACCGCGGACCGACAATGATGGAAGGCTACTGGCAGAACCCGCAGGGGACGGCGGATGCGTTTGCCGGTGGCTGGTTCCATTCCGGAGATCTGGTGCGAATGGACGAAGAGGGGTTCGTCTACGTCGTCGACCGCAAGAAAGACATGATCATCTCCGGCGGCGAGAACATCTACTGCGCCGAGGTCGAGAACGCGCTGTTCGCCCATCCGAAGATCCTCGAGGCCGCGGTGGTCGGCCGGGCCGATGATCGTTGGGGCGAGGTACCGGTGGCGATCGTCGTCGTGAAGCCGGAGCAGACGCTCGAGTTCGACGAACTCATCGAGTTCCTGAACGAACACCTTGCGCGGTTCAAGCAGCCGAAGGAAATGATCATCGTCGATGAGTTGCCGCGCAACGCGTCCGGCAAGGTCATCAAGCCGTCGCTACGTAAGGAGTACGGCGGCAAGGATGCTGGGCTGCACTGACACCCAATCCAAAGTGCTACTGGCGGCAAAACTGAAACACGTTACACTTTTGCTGAAGACCGTGATTACGGTCACTGTTCGGTTGGAAGTCGCTCTGCGGTCATGGCCGGAGCGCGGCTGTTTGTAGGCACCGATGTGTGCCGCGATGGAGAGGGTTCGATGAAGACAAAAGGCGCATTGCTCAGGAACTTCAACGAGAAGTGGGCGATCGAGGAGATCGAAATCGGTGACCCGCGGCGCAGCGAGGTCAAGATCCGGATGGAAGCCGCGGGTATGTGCCACTCCGACCACCATCTGGTGACCGGAGGGATCCCGATGGGTGGGTTCCCCGTGCTCGGTGGGCACGAGGGTGCCGGCGTGATCGAGCAGGTCGGTGAGGGTGTCACCGATTTCGAGGTCGGCGACCATGTGGTGCTCTCGTTCATCCCGTCGTGTGGCAAGTGTCCGTCGTGCCGCTCGGGCCTGAGCAACCTGTGTGACTTCGGTGCCATGCTCCTGCAGGGTGAAGCGGTGTCGGATCATACGTTCCGAATCCAGACCGCCGCAGGGGAGAACGTCTACCCGATGACCCTGCTCGGCACCTTCTCGCCGTACATGGTGGTGCACGAGACGTCCGTCGTGAAGATCGACCCGTCGATCCCGTTCGAGGTCGCCTGCCTCGTGGGTTGTGGTGTGCCGACCGGGTACGGATCGGCGACCCACAGCGCCAATGTGAAGCCGGGAGAAGACGTAGCGATCGTCGGCTGTGGAGGTGTGGGTATCGCTGCGCTCCAGGGCGCCGTGATCTCGGGGGCCCGCAACGTCTTCGCCATCGACCCGGTGGAGTGGAAGCGTGAGCAGGCCCTGAAGTTCGGTGCCACACACGCATTCGCCAGCGTGGAAGAGGCCGCGATGACCATTGCCGAGGTGACCGCCGGTGGTATGGCCAAGAAGGTCATCGTCACGGTCGGTGAGGTGCACGGTAAGGATGTCGACCTGTGGATGGGTATCACCGCAAAAGCCGGCACCTGCGTCCTGACCGGTATGGGCAACATGATGGAGAACGAGGTCACGCTCAACCTGGCGATGCTGACCCTGCTCCAGAAAAATCTGCAGGGCACGATCTTCGGTGGCGCCAGCCCCAAGATCGATATCCCGCAACTGCTCTCGATGTACAAGATGGGCAAGCTCAATCTCGATGACATGGTCACGCGCCAGTACCGCCTCGACCAGATCAACGAGGGGTACCAGGACATGCTGGACGGCAAGAACATTCGCGGCGTGATTCGTTTCACCGACGAGGACCGCACCGTCTGATCGCTGGATTTTGTCCAAACGGCCGCGGGCCGGTGAGTGCCAGGCACTCACCGGCCCGCGGCCGTTGTCATGTGCGCTTTCTTGGTGTCCGAGCCGGGGCGTTTGCCGCGCACGCACCGGGCGTGATGGCATGGGCACATGCTCAAGCAACTCGACAGCTGGCCGGTGGATCTGGTCTCGGCGGCGGTGATGTCCGGTGGACAGGTGATCGAACAACACGGTGACACCGAGCACGTGTTCGCGCTCGCGTCGGTGACCAAATTGCTTGCCGCGCACGCGGCGCTGGTGGCGGTCGAGGAGGGGGCGATCGAACTCGACCAGCCCGCCGGTCCGCCCGGGTCCACCGTGCGACACCTGCTGGCGCATGCCTCGGGCCTCGACTTCGGCAGCCGCGAGGCGGTGGCCGGCGTGGGGGAGCAGCGCATCTATTCGAGCGCCGGGTTCGAGGTGCTGGCCGAGTTGATCGAAACCGAGGCCGACATCGCCTTCGACGAGTACCTCGCGCAGGCCGTCTGTGAACCACTCGGAATGACGTCGACCACGCTGCGCGGTTCGGCAGGCCACGGGGCGGATTCGACGGTCTCGGATCTGGCCGCGTTCGCCGCGGAGTTACTCGCGCCGAAGTTGGTCTCCGCGGGCTTGTTGCGCGAGGCGACATCGGTGCAGTTCCCGGGGCTGGACGGCTTCGTACCGGGCTATGGCAAACACCGGCCCTGTGACTGGGGCCTGGGGTACGAGATTCGGTCCCACAAGAGTCCGCACTGGACGGGGAGCCGGAACAGTCCGGAGACCTTTGGTCACTTCGGTCAGGCGGGAACGTTCCTGTGGGTGGACCCGGCGTTGTCCGCGGCCTGCGTGGTTCTCACCGATCGGGCCTTCGGTGCCTGGGCGAAGCCGCTGTGGAGCGACTTCAACGATTCGCTGGTGTCAGCTCTTTCGGATTGAAAACTATTTTCACTCAATACGCATGCGACACTAGCGCAACACGGGTCACTTGAGGCACAATAAATAACAAGTGTGTGGTATCCACTGTGGTTTCGCCAGGCGTTGGGGAAGACGTTCCTCGTCGAAACCGGAGGTGGAAAGTGCGCAACCTTAATCAGTTTGCGGACGTAACGGCAGGTGTGGTTTTTGTACATTCCGCACCGGTCGCGTTGTGCCCGCACGTCGAGTGGGCTCTTTCGTCGACTCTTGATGCCCGCGCGAATCTGAAGTGGTCTGCACAGGAGGCGAGTCCCGGCCTGCAGCGCGCCACCGTCGATTGGGTTGGACCGGTCGGAACGGGAGCGCGCATTGCCAATGCTCTGCGCGAATGGTCGGCCCTGCGGTTCGAGGTCACCGAGAACGCCAGTGACGGCGTGGACGGCGAACGCTTCTGCTTTGTGCCCGGACTCGGTCTGTGGCGTGGGTCGATGAGCGCCAACGGCGACGTCATCGTCGGTGAGATGCAACTGCGATCGCTCATGGAATCGCACGCCGACGGGATGGAACTCGCCGGCGCACTCGATGCCGCACTCGGCACGGCCTGGGACGAGGCATTGGAGTCGTTCCGCATGGGCGGCGCCGGCGCCGAGGTCACCTGGCTGCATCAGCGCGTGGGCTGACCGCGCACCACGCAACACAGCCACAAAAGCGGGCCCGGACTGAAAAGTCCGGGCCCGCTTTTGTGGCTTGTCAGATCACCGCGTCAGATCACAAGGGGATGTTCTTGTGACGTCCGCGGCGAGCCGGTGCCGAAGCGAGTGCCTCGGCGATGATGCTGCGGGTCTTGGCCGGGTCGATGATCTCGTCGACCACACCGATGGACTGGGCGCGGCCCACGCCACCGGCGATGGCTTCGTGCTCGACGGCCAGACGGTCGTGCAGTGCTTCGCGCTCGTCATCGGGTGCGGCAGCCAGCGCCTTCTTGTGCAGGATGCCGACCGCGGCCTTGGCGCCCATCACGGCGACCTCGGAACCGGGCCACGCGAAGACCGCCGTGGCGCCCAGTGCCCGCGAGTTCATCGCGATGTAGGCACCACCATAGATCTTGCGGGTCACCAGCGTGACGCGGGGGACCGAGCATTCGGCAAACGCGTGCAGCAGCTTTGCGCCGCGACGCACGACGCCGTCCCATTCCTGGCCGACACCGGGCAGGTAACCCGGAACGTCGGTCATGACGATCAGTGGGACGCCGAACGCGTCGCAGAGACGGACGAACCGAGCTGCCTTCTCAGCGCTCTCGGAGTTGAGGCAACCACCCATCCGCAGCGGGTTGTTGGCGATGACGCCAACGCTGCGTCCGGAGAGCCTGCCGAAACCGATCGTGATGTTCGGTGCCCACTTTGCCTGCAGCTCTTCGAAACTGGAGATCTCGGTTTCGCCGTCTGCAGCCACATCGGTGTCGAGCAGTGCCCGCACGATGGGATGGACGTCGTATGCGCGACGGTTGGACTCGGGCATCAGGGCCCGCAGGTCGGTATCGCCGGCCTCGGCCTTCTGCCGACTGAAATGTCCCTGCTGACCGAAGGTTCCGATCAGGCGACGGGCACGCCAGTAGGCGTCGGGCTCGGAGTCGGCGGTGATGTGCGAGACACCCGACTTCTTGCCGTGGGTCAGTGGCCCACCGAGCGACTCCATGTCGACGACCTCGCCGGTGACGCTCTTGACGACGTCCGGTCCGGTGACGAACACGCGGCCGGCAGGCGCCATGATGACCACATCGGTCAGGGCCGGTCCGTATGCCGCGCCGCCGGCGGCGAAGCCGACGACGATCGAGATCTGAGGGATGTACCCGGACGCCCGGACCATCGCCTCGAACACCTGGCCGACTGCGTGAAGGGCTTCGACGCCCTCAGCCAGTCGGGCGCCGCCGGAATGCCAGATCCCGACAACCGGGGCCTGCTCGGCGATGGCGGTATCGATGGAGTTGACGATGTGCTTGCAGCCCACCACCCCCATGGCCCCGCCCATCACGGTGCCGTCGGTGCAGTAGGCGACGGTGCGGACACCGTTCACCCGTCCGACGGCAGCCTGCACACCCGACTTGTCGCGGGGGTGCAGCAACGACATGGATGCTTCGTCGAAGAAATTGGTCAACCGCAGCAATGGATCCCGAGGATCGATGGATTCCTCTTGCTGTGTGATCGGGGCCATGGTGGTCATGAATCTCCTTAGATCTTCAGCGCCCGGTGAGAACTGGCTCAGGGGCGGCGGGGTTCAGTAGCGCCCAAAGGCGAGCGCAACGTTGTGCCCACCGAATCCGAACGAGTTGTTGATGGCGTAGTCGATCTGTCCGTAACGCGGCTCTCCGTGAACGACGTCGAGATCGCACTCCGGATCCTGATTGTCGAGATTCAGCGTCGGGGGAATGACGCCCTCTTCGATGGCCTTGATGGTCAGGATCGACTCCAGCGCACCCACAGCGCCGATGGAATGCCCCAGGGCAGACTTCGGTGCATACACCGCTGCGTGGTTACCCACCGCGATGTTGATCGCCAGGGCCTCGGCGGTGTCGCCGACCGAGGTGGATGTGGCGTGTGCGTTGACATGCGTGATGTCGGATTTCCCCAGACCAGCGGTCTGCAGAGCTCGTGACATCGCGCGTGCTGCGCCGGTGCCCTCCGGGTCAGGAGCGACCAGGTGGTACCCATCGGAAGTGATGCCGCCACCGAGTAGACGCGCATGGATGTGCGCGCCACGGGCGATGGCGTGGTCTTCGCGTTCGATGACCATCAGTGCAGCGGCCTCGCCGAAGACGAAGCCGTCACGGTCTTTGTCGAACGGACGAGAAGCGGCGGCAGGGTCTTCGTTACGGGTGCTCATCGCACGCATCATCGCGAAGCTGGCGATGGGGACCGAGTCGATATGACCCTCCACGCCACCGGTGACGACCATGTCGGCGTCACCCATGACGATCTGACGCCAGGCGTGCGCGATCGCTTCAGAACCCGAGGAGCAGGCCGAGACCGGGGTGATCACACCGGCCTTGGCGCCGATCTCGAGTCCGACCACCGCGGCCGGCCCATTGGGCATGGCCATCGGTACGGCGAGCGGGGAGACCTTGCGGTAGTTGCCGGTGTTGTGCATCGCGTTGTAGGCCTCGATGAGTGCGTCACCGCCACCCTGACCGGTACCGATGACAACGCCGAGGCGCTCTTTCTCGATATCCGGCTCGCCTGCCTGCGCCCACAGACGCTTGCCCATGACATAGGCGATCCGCTCGGTGTAGGCCATGCGTCGAGCCTGAACCCGAGAGACCTCCGTCGAGGGATCCTTCACCAGACGCCCACCGAACCGGACCGGGAGATCGAACTCCTCGACCCAGTCATCGGTGAGAGTCTTGATGCCACTCTCTCCGGCGAGAAGACCCTTCCACGTCGAATCGAGGTCTTCGCCGATGGATGTGGTCGCAACCATGGAGGTCACCACCACGTTCGGGAAATTCCCGCCGAGGGTGGAGTAATCGCGAAGAGAGTTAGTCACGGTCTGTCACTCACCGGTGTTCTTGTCGGCGTCGAGCTTTGCGCGGATGGCGTCGGCGGCATCGGCGTTCTCGGCTTCGAGCTTCTGGATGTAGTTCACGGCGTCACCAACGGTGCGCAGTCCGGCCAGATCCTCATCGGGGATCTTGACGCCGTACTTGTCTTCGGTCTGCACTGCGATTTCGACCATCGACAGCGAATCGATGTCGAGGTCGTCGACGAACGACTTCTCTACAGTCACCTCAGAGGGTTCAATGCCGGTGACCTCCTCGATGATCTCAGCGAGTCCGGCAATGATTTCTTCCTGGGCGGCGGCCACTGGGTGGCTCCCTTCATATTCGTGTTTCCGATGTTCCGGAGGACAGCGCGCGTGCGCGCTGCAATGGACGGATGTGGCGAGCAACTGTGCTCTCCTGCATCTCCCGGGGACGACGGCACAGGCGTGCCGTCGTCGCTATCCAAGTTCGGTGATGCCCGCGAGGTCGTCGGGGGTCTTGAGCGCGAGGGTCGGTGTTCCCTTCAGCTCGCGCTTTGCGATTCCGGCGAGAGTGCCGGCGGGGGGCAGCTCGATCAGTCCGGTGGTGGAGAGCTCGCGCATCGTCTGCGAGCAAAGATCCCACCGCACGGGCCGAGTGACCTGTGCGACGAGTTTATCGAGTGCGTCGCGACCGGAGGTGACCGGTGCACCGTCGGAGTTGGACAGCAGCGGCCGCGCCGGTTGTGATGGGTTGATATCGGCTGCCGCACGGGCAACTGCGTCCTGGGCCGGGGCCATGTATCGCGTGTGGAACGCACCGGCGACGGCGAGCTTGCGGACACGTGCCTTCTCCGGCGGGTTGGCGATCAGTTCATCGATAGCGGCGATCGCACCGGCTGCCACGATCTGCCCGGCCGCATTCCGGTTGGCCGGAACCAGATCGAGTTCTTCGAGGCGGGCCAGCACGGTGGCTTCGTCGCCACCGAGCACGGCGGCCATGGTGGTGGGCTCGAGAGCGCAGGCCTTGGCCATCTCGGCGCCACGGATGGCGGCCAGAGACACGGCCTCGTCGGCGGTCAGGACGCCGGCGATCGCGGCGGCGGCCAATTCTCCGACGGAATGGCCCGCGATCAGGGTGTCCGAGGGCAACGGGAAACGCTTGTCGATCTCGTCATAGGCGAGCAGTGCCGACACGACCACCAGAGGCTGGGTGACCGCGGTGTCGGTGATCTCGTCCGCCGTCGCGGTGGTCCCAAGGCGTTCGATCTCGAGCCCTGTCAGCTTCGACCAGGTCGCGACCTGGTCGCGTGCGCCGGGCAGCTCAAGCCATGGCGTGAGCATTCCGACGGTCTGAGAGCCCTGTCCGGGCGCAAGCAAGGTGAGCACCTGATCAGAGAACACCCTATTCGCCCTCGGTGAAGGTGCTGTACGCAATGAACCTTGGGCGACCCCTTTGTGGGATCCCTACAAAATTGCACAACAGCGTGCCTGCATCGTCACCTCACCGACATCCGTTACACCGTTGTGAATTGATGCACAACCGTAGCTTTTACTCGCTGGAGCCTGTGACAGGTGTGACTGTAGGGAAAATTGTGCGCATGTCGTGTCTAACCCGTGCCAATCTGCCAACGGTTGTTGCCACCCTCAGTACATAAGCATCACGGGGGTTCATTGGATCGCGACCAGTAATGTCCGAAATTCTCTTTAGTCGATATCGCACAGTATTCGGATGGACGAAGAGTTGGCGCGCACACGACTCGACGGACCCTCCGGAGTCCAGGTAGGCATCAAGAGTGGAAGTCAGGGTGTCGCCGCTTTTGGCGAGCGGCTTGACCAGCGAATCACTCAGTGTGGTCATGGCGGCCTGGTCGCCGAGCAATGCGCGTTCGGGCAGGAGCTCGAGGGAGTGGACCGGACGGGGTGCACTGGGCCAGCCGGCGACCGCCTCGATGCCGGCCAGGGCGTCGATGGCGCTGGCGTGCGCGGCACCCAGGTTGGGCCTGGTGGGTCCGATGACCACAGGCCCGTCGGCAAAGAGGATCAGCAGGTCGGTGATGAACGGGTCGCCAATCGTCACCGGACCGCTGACGATCGCGACGAGGAGACTGCCCTGGACCACCGACAGCGCTGCGCGGTCGTGCTGACGTGCGGTGTTGTGAACGGCGAGGGGAACCGAGACGTTGCGCTCGGGTGGCGGCATGCCCACTACGACGGTGGCGGTGGCCTCGGTGTCCCAGTTGAGTGCGGCGGCACGGGACAGCAGGGTGGGGCCGGTGTCGCCGCGGACCACGGCGTCGACGACGAGCGCTTCGAGTCGTGAGTCCCAGGCGCCGCGGGATTCTGCGGCCGATGCATAGATCGAGGCGGCGGCGAACCCGATCTCGCGGCCGTAGCGCAGAACGGCTTCTGTCAGGGCGCGGAGCTGGGCGTCGTTGCGGGCCAGGAGTGGCAGCCACTTCTCGAAGAATTCCATCGCGACCCGGACCATCTCGACGGTCTGCAGCAGGCTGATCCGGCGGGCGAGGTCCTGGGGTACCACCTGGAAGGCCTGCACCGTGAACTTGACGTTGCCCTCGGGATCTTGAAGCCATTCGACAAAGTTCACGACCGCGGTCTGGACCACGAGTTGGACGCTGGCCCGCTGACCCGCTTCGAGATCCTCGAAATAGGGCAACTGGTCTTGCATCGAATGGACGGCCTCGGTGGCCAGCCGTCCGCTGTACTGCTTCACGCGGCGGAGCAGGGTGTCCGGCAGGGCATCGTGAACATTCGCAGGTGCCGGGACGTGGGCGCCACGCGGGCCGAAGAGATCGCCTACGGGCTGATCACCCGTACGGGACTCAGTCATGGCTTCAATCTATGTCAGTCCCGGGTCCGATTGGGGACATGTCGACCGCAACAGCCGACCGCCCACCCGTTGGTCAACGGATGGGCGGTCGGATGGAAACGAAAGATCAGGCGCCGGGACCGGGATCGCTGGTCTGCTTCGGGGCAGCCAGTACATCTTCGATCTGATACTTCTCGGCGGCCTCGGCGGCAACCTTGATGTCGATGTGACCCTCGCGGGCGAGTGCCGAGAGGACACCGACCGCGATGGATTCACCATCGACGTTGAAGTAGCGGCGTGCGGCCGGTCGGGTGTCGGAGAATCCGAAACCGTCGGTGCCCAGGGTGAGATAGGTGCCCGGGACCCAGGCGCGGATCAGCTCGGGGACACCCCTCATGTAGTCGGTCGCCGCAACGAACGGTCCGGAGGCATCGGCAAGGACCTCCGTCAGGTAGGGCTGCGGATGGCTGCCTGCCGGTTCACGCAACGCTGCCTTCTCGTACTCGACCCCGTCACGGGCGAGCTCGCCCCAGGACGTCACCGAGTAGATGCTCGCGCCGACATTCCAGTCATCGGCCAAGAGCTGCTGTGCCTTGAGTGCGCTCGGCATTGCGACACCGGAGACCAGGATGTTGGCCGGGTACTGCTTGCCCTCGGGAGCATCGGCGAACTGGTAGATGCCCTTGAGAACGCCTGCGATATCAAGGTTTTCGGGCTGTGCGGGCTGTGTGATCGGCTCGTTGTAGATGGTGATGTAGTAGAAGATGTTCTCGGGATCTTCGCCGTACATCCGCCGCAGACCGTCGGAGATGATGTGTGCCAGCTCGTAACCGAACGCGGGGTCATAGGCCACTGCCGCCGGGTTGGTCGAGGCCAGCACGAGTGAATGACCATCGGCGTGCTGCAGACCCTCACCGGTCAGGGTGGTCCGGCCGGCGGTGGCGCCGAGCACGAACCCGCGGGCCATCTGGTCGGCCGCGGCCCACAAGCCGTCGCCCGTGCGCTGGAACCCGAACATCGAATAGAAGATGTACAGCGGGATCATCGGCTCATCGTGGGTGGCATACGAGGTGCCGACCGCGGTGAACGACGCCGTGGATCCGGCTTCGTTGATGCCCTCGTGCAGGATCTGGCCCTGCGGGCTCTCCTTGTAGGCGAGCATCAGTTCGGCGTCGACCGAGGTGTACAGCTGGCCGTTGCGGTTGTAGATCTTGAGCGTCGGGAACCAGGAGTCCATACCGAACGTGCGGGCCTCGTCCGGGATGATCGGCACCAGGCGCTTGCCGATCTCCTTGTCGCGCATCAGTTCCTTGAAGATGCGCACGATGGCCATCGTCGTGGCGACCTGCTGCTTGCCCGAACCCTTGCTCGCGAGCTTGATGGCACCGCTGGTGTCGGGCTTGAGCACCTTGCTCTTGGTGCGCCGCGCAGGCAGGAACCCGCCCAGTTGCTTACGGCGATCGAGCATGTACTCGATCTCCGGTGAGTCGGCCCCGGGGTGGTAGTACGGCGGCAGGTACGGATCTTTTTCGAGCTCGGCATCGCTGATCGGGATGCGGGTGCTGTCCCGGAAGTCCTTGAGATCGTCGAGGGTCAGCTTCTTCATCTGGTGCGTGGCGTTGCGGCCCTCGAAGTGCTTGCCGAGTGTGTAGCCCTTGATGGTGTGGGCCAGGATCACCGTCGGCTGGCCCTTGTGGGCCATCGCCGATGCGTACGCCGCGTGCACCTTGCGGTAGTCGTGACCACCGCGCTTGAGGCCCCAGATCTCGGCGTCGCTGAGGTCTTTGACCAGTTCCTTGGTGCGCGGATCGCGACCGAAGAAGTGCTCGCGGACGAACGCGCCGTCGTTGGCCTTGTAGGTCTGGTAGTCGCCGTCGGGGGTGCTGTTCATCAGATTCACCAGCGCACCGTCGCGGTCCTTGTGCAGGAGCGAGTCCCACTCGCGGCCCCAGATCACCTTGATGACGTTCCAGCCGGCGCCGCGGAAGAACGACTCGAGTTCCTGGATGATCTTGCCGTTGCCACGCACCGGGCCGTCGAGACGCTGCAGGTTGCAGTTGACCACGAAGGTCAGGTTGTCGAGACCTTCGGTGGCGGCGACGTGCGCCAGGCCACGCGACTCGGGCTCGTCCATCTCGCCGTCGCCGAGGAATGCCCAGACGTGCTGATCCTCGGTGTTCTTGATACCGCGATCGTTCAGGTAGTGGTTGAAGCGCGCCTGATAGATCGCGTTCATCGGACCCAGGCCCATGGAAACCGTTGGGAATTGCCAGAAGTCGGGCATCAACCGCGGATGCGGGTACGACGGCAGGCCGCCGCCGGCGTGGGAGTGCTCCTGGCGGAATCCGTCCATGCGGGATTCGTTGATGCGACCCTCGAGGAAGGCACGGGCGTAGATGCCGGGGGAGGCATGGCCCTGGATGAAGATCTGGTCGCCGCCGCCTGCGTGGTCCTGGCCGCGGAAGAAGTGGTTGAAGCCGACCTCATAGAGCGCGGCGGACGACGCGTAGGTGGAGATGTGGCCACCGACCCCGACGCCGGGACGCTGAGCGCGGTGCACCATGACGGCGGCGTTCCAACGGATGAATGAGCGGAACCGACGCTCGACCTCTTCGTCGCCCGGGAACCAGGGCTCGTTTTCGGTCGGGATCGTGTTGACGTAGTCGGTGGACGTCAGGGACGGGATCGACACCCGTTTGTCACCGGCTCGTTCGAGTAGACGCAGCAGGAGGTATCGGGCCCGGCCGGGGCCTGCATGTTCGAGGAGTCCGTCGAATGAATCGAGCCATTCGTCTGTCTCACTCGGGTCGATGTCGGGGAGGTACGACGCAACACCTTCCCGGATGACCCGTACTCGGGCCTGGTTCTTTGGTGCGTGAGTGCTGTCAGTCACTGCGTGCTCTTTCTCC
Source organism: Williamsia sp. Y721 (assembly GCF_059683565.1). Lineage (NCBI taxonomy): Bacteria > Bacillati > Actinomycetota > Actinomycetes > Mycobacteriales > Nocardiaceae > Williamsia > Williamsia sp. Y721. Next base: position 1,318,933 of record NZ_JCASNH010000001.1, read on the forward strand.
TCGAGTCACTCGGCAGCGGTAGCTGCCGTAACGGGATCGACCCGCCGGAACCGGGGTGTGGTTCGGCGTTGTCTCAATCGTGCCGCAAGTGATGAGCGTTGGCATCGGTGTGCGGCAAAGTAACCCTACCCACGGGCGTTTCGTCGCCGGTTTGCGCGCTCGTCGTGCAGTATCTGGACTGTGAAGGTTTGGGGTGTGGCCGTCGTTGCGGTAATCGGGCTGGGCGTTTCCGGATGCGCGACCACGATTGACGGCTCAAGTTCCGTCGATGGTGGCCAGGTGTTCGCGTATCGGAGTGAGCAGTCGGCGGCCGCGGTGCAGTCGCAGGCCGCCGAATCGTCGCGACGCGCGCAAGCCGCCAAAAATCTCACGCTGGAATTGTGTTCGCAGTTCACTACCACCGTGGTGACGATGCTCAGCAGCTACAACGACTTCGTGACCAAACTCAATGAAGTGCAGTCCTATTCGGCAGTCGGTGGTGCCGCACAAGTGGCCATCGATCAGCTCAAAGCCGGTGAGCAGGCGATCAACGCCAAATTGGTGCCTGACGTAGAGCCTTCGGTGGGCCGGCTCGTACGCGCATTCTTCGTCAGAAATCAGGAGTTGGTGCGCGCCATCGAGGGCCAAAATCAGTCCGGACTCAACGATCCGGCGGCTCGGTGGATCGAGTCTCGGAACGCGGCGGTGGACGCTTGCGGGCAACTCTCCAGTTGAAAAAGCGGCATTCGGCTTGCAACTTGGGGGTTTACCCTGTTCGCTTGAGTGATCAAAGTGGGCACGGACCGTGTTCACCCATTTTTTTGACAGGAGGTCGTCGCGTTGGTTGCCGCTTCAGATGGTGATCGTGCCCAGAAGCTGGGAGTGACAGCGGGCATGATTGTGCAAGAACTGGGGTGGGATGAGGACACCGACGACGACTTGCGCGGCCTCATCGAAGACACCATCGACGCTGAGATGGTCGACGAGGATTCCGACGAGGTCATCGACATGGTTGTGCTGTGGTGGCGCGACGGTGACGGCGATCTGGTCGATGCGTTGATGGATGCCATCACGCCACTCGCCGACGACGGTTTCGTTTGGGTGTTGTCACCGAAGACCGGGGCTGACGGTTACGTCGACCCCACAGAGGTCGCAGAGGCGGCTCCTACCGCAGGGCTCACCCAGACCAGTGCCGTCAGTTTCGGTGAATGGCTGGGATCACGTTTGGTCCAACCGAAGACGCGGGTCGGCAAGAGAGCATGACTTCCTCTCTCGGTCGGGAGCTCAAGGTGGGAACCGAGGCTCCCGACTTCAGCCTGCGTGATCAAAACAACCAGATGGTCAGTCTCTCCGACTACCGCGGTGAGAAGAACGTTCTGCTGGTGTTTTTTCCACTGGCGTTCACCGGGACCTGCGAAGGCGAACTGAGCATGGTCCGGGATCGGTTGCCGTTGTTCTCGAACGAAAATTCCGAGTTCGTCGCGGTGTCGGTAGGCAGTTCGCCCACGCACAAGGTGTGGTCGTCGGCTCAGGGATACCTGTTCCCGATCCTGGCCGACTTCTGGCCGCACGGCGAGGTGTCCCAGGCTTATGGCGTCCTGAACAACGACAAGGGCTACCCCAATCGTGGAACATTCGTCATCGACAAGAACGGAATCATCACTTTTTCGGAAATGATGGATCCCGGTCAGGTCCGTGACCAGTCGCTTTGGGAGAAAGCTCTGGCCACGCTAAATTCTTGAGTGTGTCCGGCACCTTCGGGTGATCGGATGGGCGGCGAGTCCGAATGTTTTCTCTCGCCGTCGCGGCTGGCGAACTCGCCTTCGTTCAGCCGCCATGCGCGTATAGCTCAGCGGTAGAGCTCTGGTCTTACACACCAGCGGTCGGGGGTTCAAATCCCTCTGCGCGCACCGACATCGAACAACGGGCAAGCTTGCTCACAGTTCTCACACTCGCTCGCTCTGTAGCGCGAGCGAATGTGAGAAACGCGAGCGGCGTCAGCCTTCTTCTGTTTTCTGACCGAATCGGCCCTGCACCGTATCGAGGATCGAGATCCCCTGTGCGACGACGTTCGTCGCGAGTTCGTTGACGCCTTGGGCGCCGTTGAACACGGTGAGGTTGGCGCCTGCCAAGCCCTTGGACACCGCTTCGACGAGTTCGGGCAGCTGCTCGATCAGTAGCTGATCGAGGGAGATGCGGTCGTTCTCGGCCGCGGCAGCAGCCTGGATCCTGATGGCGTCGGCCTCGGCCTCGGCCAGGATGCGCGTGCGCTGTGCCTCGGCCTCGGCAGGTTTGATCACCTCGGACAGGAGTTGGCGCTCGCGCAGCTCCGCCGTGGTTTGTGCCAACTTGGTCTGTTCCGTGGTGATCTCCTGGGTCACGCGGGCCTGGGCGAGTGGACCGGCCTGCGCAGCTTCGGCGTTGGCCTTGTCGGTCTGGGATTTGATCTCGGCCCGCTTGAGGGCGGTCTCGCGCTCGTAGTCCGCCTGTGCCCGTGCAGATTTCTGCTGGGCTTCCACAGCTTGCTGCTCGGCAGCTGCCTGGGCGACAGCGGCATCGCGTTGCACCCGCGCGACCTCAGGGGCGGCGAGCGACTTGATGTAACCCGAACCGAGGTCGTCGATCGACTGGATCTGGAACGAGTCGACCTTCAATCCGATCAGGGTCAACTCGCGCTTCGACGCATCGAGGACCTGCCGGGCCAGAGTGTCGCGTTCACGAATGATCTGCTCGACGGTCATCGAACCGACGATGGAGCGCAGGTGCCCCGAAAAGATCTGTCCGGTCAACTGATTCATCTCGTTGGACTGTTCGGAGATGAATCGCTGTCCGGCGTTGACAATCGATTCCGTGTCCGAGCCGACCTTGTGCGCGATGACCGCGCGGACCTTGAGCTGGATGCCCTGTGTGGTCACGCAGGTCTCTTCGATGGCGGCCTCATGCATCGCCAGCGACAGGTAACTGACGCGGCGGAAGAACGGCATCACCCATTTGCCATGACCGATGATCACCAGGAACGGCGCGTTCTCGTCGTGCGACTTCTTTCCGGAGATGATCATCGCCTCGTCGGGATCGGGCACGTGATAACCGAGCATCTGTCATCCTGCTTTCAGTTGTATTCACCAGTTGTCTTGGCGTGCAGCGGCATTCGGTGTCGGGAACCATTTTTCGACGATCAGGCTCCCGTCGTCGGTCCTGTCGATCACCAAGATGCTGTCGCCGCGAGCGATGTCGACCGACGACGTCGCGACAAATAGTTGGCTTGCGCCACTCACGTTGAGGACGACCTCACCATATCCACCGGCCTCGATGGAGAGGTGCACGGTGCCGAGCTTGCCGACCATCGGTTCCACGGGCGTCGGGCCTTTGGGGCTCAGCGGTTCTTGCGCAATTTGAAGAGCTTGATGCCGTTGGCAATCGCGACGACGGGCCAGCAGATGATGGCCACCCACACGCTGAGGCTGTGGTCGTCGTTGACGATGTCGTAGATCGCCAGGGCGGTCAAGAGAATCGAGACGATCAAGACGATCACAAGGAGGTTTTTGGTGAGCGAGGCGCTCTTCGCCGAATCAGTGGTGGGCACGGGTCGAATATAGCCGGGGTGGTCACGTCATTCGATGTGAATTGTCGCGGTGACCGTGACGTCGGTATTTAGCGAATTGGCGATATAGCACTCGTGATGGGCCTGCTCGACAAGGGCCAGAACGTGATCGGGGTCCGTGCCAGGCGCCACCCGGATGGTGGGAGAGAGATCAATCGTGCTGATGCGGATCGGTGTGTCGGCATCGTCCATTGCCGCGGACGCATCGTCCTCGTAGCCGAGAACGTCGATTCCGGCGCGAGCGGCAACGGCAAGGAACGACAGCAACTGACATGAACTCGCTGCCAGCACAACAAGTTGTTCGGGGTTCATCAACTGCTCGCTGCCCCGGAAATGCGGGTCGGCGCTCAGCCCGATCTCGTCGAGCGCCGGCGGCGTCACGCCCCGGTGATCCCGCGAATATGTGCGATACCCGCTGCCGGTCGAACCTTGCCAGACGAGATGCGATGAATACGTGTGAGTCGCCATAAGGCACCGTAACTTCTGACCGCCCAACGAAGGTGGTTGTGTTGTGGTCGTGGAGAACATTGTGGGAGGCCAGGTCGACAAGCTCGGGCTCTGGGAGAAGCGCACAGAGTGGCCTTTGGCAATGGTTGCGGTGATTTTCCTTGTCGCCTATTCGATGCAGGTACTGGCCCGCCCGGAAGGGATTGCCGAACGCGCGCTGTCGGCGGTGGTCGCGGTGACGTGGCTGGCATTCGCCGTGGACTATGTTTGCCGACTGCTGTTGGCCACGCAGCGGTTTCGATGGTTCTGCCGGCACCTCATCGACCTCGCGATCGTCGCATTGCCCATCCTGCGGCCGCTGCGACTCCTGCGCCTGGTCATCTTGATCGGTGTGTTCCAGAAGGTGGTGGGCGGTGTCATCCGAGGACGGGTGATCATTTACACGGTGGCCAGTGCGATCCTGCTCATCTATGTTGCTTCGCTGGCGATTCTGGAAGCCGAGCGACCTCATGCCGAAGCAGGAATTCGGTCATTCGGCGAGGCGCTGTGGTGGTCGATCACCACTGTGACGACAGTCGGATATGGGGACTATGCGCCGGTTTCGGCAACGGGCCGAGTCATCGCGGGACTCTTGATGATCGGAGGGATCAGCCTGATCGGTGTGGTCACCGCTACGTTGGCATCCTGGATCGTGCAGCGGGTTGCAGAGGAGGACACGGCCAACCAGGCGGCAACCGCTGCGCATATCGATCTGCTCCGGAGTGAAGTCGCAGAGCTCAAGGTGATGCTGGCGGCAGCGATTCCTGTGCCGTTGCCGGGTAGCGGCGCGGCAGCCGGTCAGAACGCTGATCAGGCGTTGCGATAACGCTCGGCGGTCTTGAGGTGGAAGTCTGCAACGATGCGGCATTCGGTGCGCAATTCGGCGGGGGAGATGATGGTGAAGTCGGCGTCGAATGCGTACAGCCAGCGGGCAATCGACGTCAGGGATTTACCGAAGAGCGATACCTCGCAGCTGTTGACATCACCTGACTCGACTTCGCCCCAGGCGGAATCGACCATCTCCGCAACCTGTTCGAGTGGACTGTGGATTCGCACCCGGGCAGTGGACTGGCGGTACACCGACCCGATGCTGGCGGCGATGAACGCCGCAGCACCACCTTCGGGGAGTTCGCGTGGGGTGAAGCGGGGGCCGGTCGGGATCTTCGGGGTGAGGCGATCGACGCGGAATGAGCGCCAGTCGTCGCGTCCGAGGTCCCAGGCCAGTAGATACCAGCGTAATCCGCTGCGCACCAACCGATATGGTTCCACCTCGCGCCGGGTCTCGGCACCGTCGCGGGCGCGGTAGTCGAAACGCAGGCGTTCGTGACGATGGCAGACCGCCGCAACGTCGGACAGGACGGTCGCCTCGACCTGGGACACGTACGCCCGCATCGGGGTGGCATCGATCTGGAGGGAATCGAGCCGGTGACGAAGCCGAGATGGCATCACCTGCCGCAACTTCGACATCGCCCGCGCTCCGGCTTCGTCGAGCCCGGTGACCGACGCCGTGGCACCGGCTCCGAGCCCGAGCGCCACCGCCAGGACCTCTTGGTCGTCGAGGAGCAGCGGAGGCATCTCGGCGCCGGCGCCGAGTTGGTAGCCGCCGCCGACACCCACCGTGCCGTCCACCGGATAGCCGAGTTCGCGGAGTCGGTCGATGTCCCGACGGACCGTACGGGTGGTGATGTTCAGGCGTTCGGCCAGATCTGCACCCGACCATTCTTTGCGGGTCTGCAACAGGCTCAGTAGGCGGAGCAGTCGCGCTGACGTGTCCAACATGCTTTTCACCATGCCAGATATTGCGGACTGATTCTGTCCTCATTGCGTCGTAACTTCATGTCAACGCAGTTCACGGGCAACCTTCTGGAGGGACATGATGACAATCAGCACCGGTAAGACGGCGCCGGCGATCGAGGTCGCGGCACTGACCAAGACATTCAAACAGGGGAAGAACACTGTTGAGGCGGTCAAGGGAATCGACCTGACCGTGGCCGAAGGGGAGCTGCTGGCCCTGCTCGGTCCGAACGGGGCGGGAAAATCTACGACCCTACGCATGATCACCACGCTGCTGCGGCCGACCTCGGGTTCGGCCTGGCTTGCCGGCCACAACATCGCCGACGACCCGGACGCCGTCCGGCGCCAGATCGGTTACGTCGGCCAGGGAAACGGCGGTGGCAACAACCAGCGCGTCCGTGAAGAACTCGTGACCCAGGGGCTGTGCTACGGCATGAAGAAGTCCGAAAGTGCTGCCCGTGCAAATGAACTGATCGGCGCGCTCGATCTGAGCGGCATGGAGAACAGGAAAGTCAGCACTCTATCGGGTGGGCAACGTCGCCGCCTCGACATCGCCCTCGGGATAGTTCATCGGCCGCCGGTGATCTTCCTCGACGAACCGACCACCGGGATGGATCCGCAGAGCCGAGCCAACCTGTGGACACACATCCAACGACTGCGCGCCGAGACCGGAGCCACCATTGTGCTGACCACGCACTACCTCGAAGAAGCCGACACGATGGCCGAACGGGTGGTCGTCATCGACAAGGGCACCGTGATCGCCGACGACTCCGCGGCTGCGCTGAAAGACAAACTGTCCGGCGACCGCATCGAGTTCACCGTGGACTCGACCGCCGACGCCGACGAATTGGCCCGCCTGGCAACAAGTTTTGACCAGACCCGGGGCGCCACAGTTGACGCACTGACCGTGGGACTGCAGGTGGAGGGCGCCGATGTGATGCTGCCGAAGTTGATCGCCGCGGCCACCGAGCGGGCGATCACCATTCGAACGGCACAGGCGACCCGTCCGACCCTCGACGACGTCTTCCTCTCACTCACCGGGCGCAGCCTGCGCGAATCCGCAGCCGCCTGATCCACTGCATCCAAGGAGAATTCAGATGACAACAAACATCGTCCGAGACAGTTCGATCGTCCTGGTTCGCGAGCTACGTCCCACCATCCGTGACCCGTTCACGGTAATCTTCAGCCTGGTGCAACCGTTGATTCTGCTGGCACTGTTCGGCCCGCTTCTCAAAGGTGTTCCGGGCGCGGCAGATTCGGGCAACGTCTGGAATTGGTTCATCCCGGGTGTACTTGCGATGATCGCGATCTTCGGAACCTCGATGACCGGCGCCAACCTGCTCGATGAGATGCACAGCGGTAGTCATGAACGGATGCTGGTGACCCCACTGAGCCGCAGTTCGCTGCTGCTCGGCCGCGCTCTCAAAGAGATGGTCCCGCTGGCGGCGCAGGCAGTGGTCATCCTCTTGATCGGATTGCCGCTGGGCTTCGACATCAACATCGGGGGAGCGGTGATCGGGATCGGAATCCTGGCCGTCTTCGGTGTCGGACTGGGGTCGTTGTCGTACAGCTTGGCGCTGGCTGTCCGCGACCAGGATTGGGTGTTCTGGACCGTGCAGCAGACCCTGATGTTCCCGCTGCTGATCCTGTCGGGAACGATGCTGCCGCTCGACGACGCACCCGGATGGATGCGGTTTCTGGTCAACATCAATCCGTTGCACTACGTCGTCGAAGCCGAACGGGCGCTCTTTGTCGGCGACTTCGATTTCTCGGTGATCGGTGCCGGTGCACTGGCCGCGATCTTGATGGCGTGCGGCGGTCTGGCCGTGGGCATTCGGGCGATGGGCGCGGCCTCCCGAGCCTGACCCCGCCCTCCGAAACTGTGCCCTTTTGGCGAACAAAAACCCCAGGTGGGGTAGGCCAAAGGGCACACTTTCGGGGTGGGTCAGGTGAGGATGTTTGCGGCCTTGGCGGCGCGGAGCCAGTCGGGGAACTCGGAGAGCAGCCGCTGGTAGAGCTCGTCGTCGGAGACCTTGTCGATGTCGTCGAGGGCGAAGAAGCCGGCGTTGTCGACCACACGGCCGTCCATCTCATCGAGCTGTTCGAGTACGCCGTAGTTCGCCTTGCCGATGCCGACGAACTGCCAGAAGACGGGGACGTTGGACGCCGCCCGCATCAAATCGGTGATCGGGCCTTTCTTACGGAATCCGCCGTCGGTGAAGAACAGGACCAGCACCGGATACCCCGGAGTCACCGAACCGAGGATTTCGTTCATGATCGGCAGCTCGTCGTTGGTGGCACCGATCTCGTCGTAGTCGAACCCGCCGTGCTTGCCGTAGATGTGGAGGTACTCGCCGGTCCAGGCTTCGATGTTGCCGACGCTGATGTCCGGCACCCGGACGAAGGACTTGGCGTACATGTACGGCTCGAGCTGTCCGTCGTCGTCGATCTGGGTGGCCACGGCCAACATTCGCTCGACAACGCGGTGAATCACTTTTTTGGAGTACTGCTTGGCCATGCTCCCGGTCTTGTCGATGACGATGACGACCCGAGCGCGCACACCGGTGGCGTTCTTGGAGAGCAGAACCTTGTGGACTTCACGCTTTCGCATATCGAGGCGCTGACGCTTTTCGAGAGAGAGTTTCTCCTCTCCCGCAATATTTCTCACTTCTGGTTCGGTCGGTGGGGGTGTGGCCGGGGCGTCGTCGACACTCACCCCGTGCTCGCGGACGAGGTCGGCGAATCCGCGGTCCCATCCGGCGCTGACGTTCCGGATCTTCCATTGACCGCTGCGCCGGTAGACCTCGCCGAGTACGGCCGCACGCTCGGTCGTGAGTCCGCTGGCCGGCAGTTCCACCGTGACGTCGGAGCCACTGACGGCGACGGCGAGGCCGGGCAGCGAGGCCAGGCCCGCGGTGAAACCCTCATCGCAGGCGACCGCAATGGCGATGGTGTCGATGTCGGTGGGGATTCGCGAGAGGTCGATCGAGAGTGTGGCGGTCCCGGACAGGACAACAGCGCCTTCCGGGGAAGTCGGCTGGTTGAAGAAGATGAAGTCGTTGTCGGTGCGCGTCTTGTGATTGCCTGCCAATTGGAAGGCCATCACATCGACCATGCCGGGTTGGGCTCCAGAGACCTCAACCGTCAAAGGACCGGTATCGATGGGAGTATTGGCGCCACGCGTCAGGGAAACCATCGGCCCATTATCTACAGCCCCGATAGGTCCGCGCGGGACGCAGACTTCAGGCGGCGGGTAGGCCTGCGAGCGGCTGCGCCGTGCGGGCCATGCCGTACTGAGTGCTCCAGGGGTATTCGCCGGTGGCGTCAGGCCACACCAACTGCCACGCCGACACCTCGCCGTACACCGCGTGCGCGACTCTGAGGTCGCTCGTGGTGAGTGCTTCGATCACCATCAGGTCGAGATCGTCCGCGATGAATCCGGAGAGGCGTTCACCCGCAGTGAGTTTGCCCCCCGCCAGCGCGATCCGATGGCCGACGGTGTTGAGGATCGACCCGGCGATACCCGGCTCGAGTCCGTACACGATCAACTCGGGATGACCGAGCGAGGTCAGTCCTGTGGTGTACGCGTGCGACGGAAAGCCTGCCCCGGGGTTGGCGCGGACCGCGGTGACGGTCCAATACCGCTTGGCGATGGCGCGATGGGCAAAGTCGACGGGATCGGACTGCACGTGCATCGTGGCCTCCTGTTTCGGTGGGTGTGTGGCGGCGATCTTCGAAAGCCGATCGCGTATGCGGAGCACCCTAATACCCGGCTCCGACAATCGAATCGACAAAGCAGTCGGCCCGCTACGCCACCGACCGATAGAGTTCGGCGGATGCGTGATGTGGCGGTGGTGGTCGGTGTCCTCGCGCTGATCAACGTGCTAGCCCATTTCACGTTCGACCATGCGATTACTTTGTTTGTCCCACTCGGAGCACTCGGCTTGCTCATCTACGCCCGGTGGCGGGGATATGGCTGGAATGAGTTGGGACTGGCCCGCAGTCAACACCGCAAGGGACTGACATGGGCTGCGGCGATCCTGATCCCCGTTGCGGTCATCGCGATCGGTGGCGCGCTGCTGCCGTGGACCCGGTCCCTGTACTTGTCAGATCACTACGACACCGTGTCGGTGGCGCTGTGGGGTGCGTTTGTGATCATTCCGCTGCAGACGGTGATCCCCGAAGAACTTCTCTTCCGGGGTGTGCTCAACGCGACCCTGGTGCGGGTCGCGTCGGTGCGGGTCGTCTATCTGGCCGGTGCAGGGTTGTTCGGCCTCTGGCACGTCTCGTCGTCCCTCGGTTTGACCGAAGGCAACGGAGGTCTGACCGACCTGCTCGGATCGGGGGTGATGGCGCAGATCGCCGGAGTGGTGGGAGCGGTCATCGTCACGGGTGTGTCCGGGTTGATCTTCATCTGGCTGCGACGACGAAGCGACAGCCTGTTGGCGCCGATCGCTTTTCACTGGGCGGTCAACGGCACCGGTGCACTCGGTGCGGCGTTGGCGTGGCATCTGGCGGGGTGAAGCTCTCACCGATAACGACGAAAGCCGGAACCAACAGTGTGCTCAATTAGGGGCCGGACTGCCCGCGGGTGCGCAATCTGTACAGCGCTGTGCGTTTCGTGGCTGTTGGCAAAGTCGTTCGGGCGGTTGACTTGTAGGTGGAACATTCGAGAATTGAAGGAGAAACCATGGCGCCCCGCGTTAAACTCGTCCCCGATCTTGACAGCCTGTCTCCTGAGGCCAAGCAGGTCCTGGACGACTACGCCAAGAAGACAGGCGGCGAGTATTTCCAGATCGCGCAGACAGTCGATCACCCCTTTCGAGAGAAGGGAAGCGATGCGCATCACGAGTGGGTGAGTCAGTTCATCCGCGTCCTCGGGCTGAGCCCCGGCCTGCTGAAGGCATGGCTCGACAAGGACTGGTACATCGTTCGCGAGAGCCTGGTCTCGAAGAAGGACCCGCAACTGGCCGAGTTGGTCGGCCTCGTCGTCGCGTTTGCCTTGGAGTGCCCGTACTGCATCGCATGGCATTCAGCGGCGTCACGGTTCGAAGGCGCCGAAGAGAGCTTGGTCGCCAAGATTCACACTTACGACGAGAATCGGGATGCATTCGAGGAGCGCGTCCTTGCGGTCTTCGACTACTCGCGCAAGATTGCTCTGCATGCGTTCAAAGTGACCGATGAGGAAGTCGACAACCTGCGTCGCTGGTACTCCGATCCAGAGATCGCCGAGCTGACCGAGCTTGCCGCCCACATGTCCGCGCTGTCGAAGTTCTTCTCGGCACTTGACGTAGAGATCTGGTGACCATGGCCATCGCAATTCTGGTGACCTTCTCCAGCGTCGCCGAACCAGAAGAACTCGGCGCCATCGCCGATGACTTTGCCGGGGCCCTTGGCGGCGTCGATGGACTGCTGAGTAAGACATGGCTCGAAATCGAGGGCGGCAGTGGAGGTTTCTACATCTTCCGGGATGACGCCGCAGTGGACGCCTATTTGACCGGCCCTCTGGTGGCTCAGCTCCGGGCTCATCCGAAGTTCTCGGACTTCAATGTTCAGCGGTTCGGTATTGACGAAAAACTCAGCAACCGCACGAATGGATTGCCGAAGCTCTGACCCTGTAACATCCGAGCTGCCGGCGGCGAGACACCGTCGTCGGCAGTTCCGGTGTTTGTTACTGCGCCAGAACCTCTTTCGGGTATCTCCCAAAGGCGCTGCGGAACTCGGACGCAAAGCGTCCGGGATTGTGGTGACCCCACCGTGTCGCGACGGTGGCCACTGTGGTGCTCTCGAGGTCGGCCGCCGCCAGCTCGTCGTACGCGCGCTGGAGTCGGATCTTCCGCACATATTCCATCGGCGTCATATCCCGGTGACGTCTGAACGCCACCTGTAGCGCTCGTGAACTCAAGCCGACCGACAGTGCGATGTCTCGCAGCGTGAGTGGATCTCCGGCATGCTCCTCGATGTACGAGACGGCGCGGTCGACCGGTGGGCACGAGATGAACGGCACGCGTTCATCGCCCAAAACTCGAATCGCGGCTGGAAAGGCGTCGAGCAATGCCGATGCTGTGGCCCGCGCAAGGTGAAACTCGGTGAGCGTGGGCAGCCTGCTGTCCACGAAGACTCCGGTCTGCGCAGCCATCACTGCAACCATGCGACCCCACGTCTCGATTGCCGGTCCGGACGGTTGCAGTTGCAATGAGAAGTCGAGACAGACCTTTTCGGCCGAGAGCCCACAGGACTCGGCGGCCACGTCGCGAGCCAGATCTCGGTGTATCACGACCTTGTACACAACGCTGTTCTTGCTCCAGTGCGTCCGGTAACGCTTACCCGCGTCGAGTACAACCGGCAGGAGGGGGTTGGAGACAACACCAACTGAATCGGCACTCACACCGATTCGGCCGGCGAGCGGATGGATGACCACGATGTGGTTGTCGTTCGGCTCGGGACGTAGATCAACGGCTGCCCCGCCGTAGGTCATCCTGTGCACCTGGACGCCGGGCATTGAGGTTGCTTGCGCTTTGGCGAGGAAGTCGACCACTCCATCGGGGAGTTCCATCCGGTGAGGTCCCAACGACTCGGTCAGGTGCTGGTGAACTTTGTCCGGGTCACAGGATTCGAAAGTCCGCGACGACGTATGTGCATGAACGGGATCTGCGTGAGCCTGCGAGAAGCCGAGTACAGCGGTCATGCCTCACCTTCAGACGTAGAACGACGATCCATGCGAAATCTACTGAGCCCTGCGTCAACGGTCGAGAGTTGAGATCGACCAGATTTGAACCCGCACTTGGTTCGTGGAATGCGGGTGGCTGTGGGTCAGTGCGCGACGCTGCCCGGTCCGCTGACGATCCGGGCCTCATCGGGATACCGCCGTGCGAACACGTCCGGAAGGGCGCGCGTACGGCTCTTCCAGGTGTTCTCGCCGTAGGTCGGGTACAACGGATTTGCCGGATCCTGTTCGACGCCGCGGGCCTTGGCGGCGGGCTCGGCCGGTAGGTCGATGGTGGGTATCACCGCGTCGAGTGCGGGGCTGAAGAAGTAGGGGATCGACAGTCGCTCGGCGGCGCCAGGCGGGGGCAGAACGCGATATTTGGCAGGGGCCGTCATCGTCACGGGTGTGTCCGGGTCTTTCCGGGAGCTGGATCGGCGCCATTGCAGTCGGAGAATTACCCGAGAGGTAATCGACGTGACTACCTGCCATCCACGGCAGCAAGCCGAACGTCGTCGAAGGAACATGGCCAGGGGACCTCATCATGGTCCGGTTCCCGACGTCGGATGGCGCTGCGCGCTGGTACGACTCGGATGCCTATCAGGCCATTGCCCCGCTGCGCGTGAACAATTCCCGCGGGACCGTCGCGACTTTCGAAGGTGTCGATCCGGACCACCGGGCAACCGACATTCTCGAGAACTGAGCCGGGGGATCGGTGACGCCGGGGGTCAGTGCCCGAGGCGGTCTCGTCCCCCGGCGATCCGGGCCTCGTCCGGATACCAGCGTGCATATACGTCCGGATGGGCTCGGGTTCGGCTTTTCCAGGTGTTCGCGCCGTATGTCGAATAGAGCGGATTCGCCGGATCCTGTTCGACGCCGCGGGCATTGGCTGCGAGTTCGTCAGGCAGGTCGACCGTGGGTATCACCGCGTCGAGGGCGGGGCTGAAAAAGTACGGAATCGATAGGCGCTCGCCCGCACCGGGTGGTGTCAGGACCCGATGTCTGGTCGCCCGCAGGTAGCCGTGGGTGGCCACTTCCAGCATCTCGCCGATGTTGACGACAAATGCGCCGGGCAGGGGTGGTGCGTCGATCCAGCTCCCGTCAGAGGTCTCGACCTGCAACCCCGAGGAACCCTGTTCGAGCAGGAGTAAGGTCAGCACTCCCGAATCCTTGTGTGCCCCAACACCTTGGTCACCGGTCACCGCCGCAGCAGGCCGGGCCGGATAGCGCACCAGTTTGATCAGAGTGGCCGGGGCGTGCGCAAACGTGTCGTCGAACAGGTGCGGGTCGGCGGAGAGTCCGGCGGCCCAATTGCGCAGCAGCCGGAGCGACACCCGTGACATGGCGGCGTCGTAATCGGTGATCGCCGAACGTAATTCGGGCAATGCTGCGGGCCACTGATTGGGCCCCTGTAGACGCATGTAGCCCATTGCGTGATCAAGCGGGTCCCGGTCGGGGCCGATGTCGATCTGCTCACGCCAGTCGACTTCGCCATTGGTGAACTCGCCACCGAGGCGGTTGTAGCCGCGGAAGTGGCGACTGTTGATCATGGCGATCGACAGTTTGTCCTCGTCGGGGAGGGCGAAGAAGGCGTGGGCGGCGGTCTGGACTCGACTGATGAGCTGCGGGTCGACCCCGTGGCCGACGAGGTAGAAGAAACCGACCTCGTGGGTGACGGAACGAAGTTGTTGCCGGCCTTCGGGGGTGTCGAGTTCGGCCAGATCGATCACGGGAAGCACATCGACAACGGTAGTCCGTCGCGCAATTCTCGCCCACCGCCGACGTACTAGATCGAGAGGTCACCCGGCACCGGGTCGCGCAGCACCTTGCCTGCGGCGGCGAACTCACGGACCCGGGCGTTGTCCCAGACCTGCGCAGGCACACCGCCGCCGAGGAGTGCGCGGGTCAGCGCGGGGGACCGGCCGATCTCGGTGTCGCTGCCTGCGATCACGATGTTGCCGTAGCGCCGCCCCTTGAGCATGGCGGGATCGGCGATGATCACCATGTGCTCGAAGACGGTGCCCATGGTCGCGGCCTCGGCCCTCGCCAGAGTCAGGTCGCGGGTGTCTCCGCAGTTCACGACGTAGATACCGCCGGGAGCCAACACCCGTCGCACCTGCGTCACGAATTCCAGGGTGGTCAGCGCGGTCGGCGTCACCACTCCGGAGAACACGTCCCGGATGATCAGATCGCGGGTCGTGTCGGTGAGAGACTCGGTGACCTCGCGCGCGTCACCCGCTCGTAGTCGCAGAAGTGGTGCGCGCGGCAGGTTGAACCACTCGCGGACCAGTTCGGTGAGCCGCTTGTCGATGTCGACGGCGACCTGCCGGGCTTCGGGGTAGGTGGCGGCCAGGTAGCGGGCCATCGAACACGCACCGGCACCCAGGTGCAGCGCACGCAACCGCTCGGTGGTGGGCCAATGATCACCGATCAGTTCGGCCATCCACTGCATGTACTCGAAGTCGAGCATCGTCGGATCGGCCAGGTTGATATGGGAGCTCTGCGCACCGTTGACGGTGATCATCCAGCCGTCGGTCAAGTGATCGCGGACGAGTTCACAGGTGCCCGTGTCGATGGGGTAGATGCCCGGCTGCGGCCCCTCGCTCTCGCGGGCCGGGACGGACTTGCGGGACCCGGTCTTGCCGGCCTGGGCACCCTTGCGCGATTTGGCCATCGACGTCAGTACACGTCACGTAGATAACGCTTTTCGCGTTTGAGGGTGTTCACGAAGTCCTCGGCGGCGTCGGTGTCGAGGCCACCGTGCTCAGCGACCACATCGTGCAGCGCGGCGTCGACGTCCTTGGCCATCTGCGAAGCGTCGCCGCAGACGTAGAGGTACGCACCCTCCGAGAGCCAACGGAACAATTCATCGCCGTTCTCGCGCATCCGGTCCTGGACGTAGATCTTGTGTTCCTGGTCGCGGGAGAACGCGAGGTCGAGGCGCGTGAGGATGCCGTCGCGTTGGAACTGGACGATTTCGTCCTCGTACATGAAATCGGTGGCGCGATGATGGTCACCGAAGAACAACCAGTTGCGGCCGCGCGCGCCGCGGGCCTTGCGCTCGTAGAGGAACGACCGGAACGGCGCCACGCCGGTGCCGGGTCCGATCATGATCACCGGTACCGAGTCATCGGTCGGCAAACGGAACGACTTGTTCTTCGAGAGGAAGACGCCCGCGGTTCCGCCTGCGCTGATCCGGTCGGCCAGGTACGTCGAGCACTGTCCGCGTCGATCGCGTTCGGCGCTGCGGTGTCGCACCGCCGCAACGGTCAGATGGACCATGCCGCGATGGGTCAGTGGACTCGACGAGATCGAGTACACGCGGTGGGCGAGCGGGCGCAACAGTTCGATGAGTTCGGTGGCGGAGATCTGCAGTGTCGGTTCGAGGTCGAGGAGATCGAGGACGTCCTTGCCCCACAGCCAGCCCTCGAGCGATTCGCGGTCTTCCGTCGACAGAATGTGGACGAGTTCGGCGTCGCCGGAGTGATCAGCCATGTGGTTGATCAGCTCGCGCGTCGGTAGCGAGATCTCGTACTCGTGGGAGAGCAGGTCGATGAGTCTCGACTCACCGGCTCGGGTGGTGATCATCTCGTCGGGATCGGCGCCGATGCGCTCGATCAGCGCGGCCACCAACGCCGGATCGTTGACCGGCTTGATGCCGAGGCCGTCGCCGGCTTCGTAGTCGATGTCGCTGTCACCGAGATCGAAGACCACGTGACGGACATCTTTGCGAGAGTCGGATCCGCGCAGGGGACGGTTCGCGACAAGCGTCGCGCCGTACGGGTTCTTACGGGTCCAGGGGGAGCGTTTCGGTTTGTCCGCCCTTGGTAGAGCGGGGGTTTCGGTGGTGGCGGTCACAGCGTGCAAAATCTCCGGTGCATCAGTTGTCGTATCGAGTTCACGTAGCGCGATCAGAGCGCGGGCGAGTACATCCTCGCGGGTCGCGACGGTGGTGCCGGACGTCGATCCGGTGTCGTAGCCGGCAAGGAAGCCGGACAACCACAGCCGCTCGTCTCCGGTGAACTCGGCGTCATCGGGCAGGTTGGAAGTTTTCATGGCCTGGCTGTGCTCTCCGAAGTCTGCGCGTACGTGTTCACTGCGTCGGGCACCGCTGCTCCGTTGAAGCGGCACCAGACTGGCTAAGGGTACCCTCAGCTGGTGTTGGCGGCCGATCGCGTGGATCTAGGATGTGGCCGGTGAAGTCATCAGGAGTGCACCGGAGCACGGGGTTGGCGATCGGCTATCTACTCGATCGTAGGTTCGGTGATCCGCGGCGATTGCATCCGGTGGCCGGGATGGGGATATCGGCGGGCAAGCTCGAACAACTCCTGTATCGCGATTCACGGTCGGCCGGAGCGGCCTTCACCGCGGTCTGTGTGGGTACTGCGCTGGGTGCCGGAATCGTCGGACAACGCTGCGGTGTGGTCGGAGTTGCCTTGGCCACGTGGGTTGCGCTGGGCGGATCGTCGTTGGCGGCCGTCGGCGACCGGTTGGCCGATGAGCTGGAAGCCGGTCACATCGACACTGCCCGTGGGCTCATCCCGAGCCTGTGCGGCCGCGATCCGAACAGCCTCGACGAATCCGGGATGGCACGCGCGGCCGTGGAATCAGTGGCAGAGAACACATCTGATGCTGCGGTCGCGCCACTGCTGTGGGGCGCCGTGGCGGGCGTTCCCGGACTGCTGGCCTACCGGATGATCAACACCCTCGACGCGATGGTCGGGTACCGCAACGAGCGGTACGAGTACTTCGGGTGGGCCAGCGCCCGACTCGACGACGTTGCGAACTATCTGCCTGCGCGTGTGACCGCTGCGCTGGTGTTTGCCATCGGACCGAATCGGCGACGTGCGGTGGCTGCGGTCCGGCGTGATGCCCGAGCTCATCCCAGCCCGAATGCGGGGGTGGTCGAGGCCTCGTTCGCCGGGGCGCTCGGTGTGTCGATCGGTGGGCGGACCGTCTATCGCCATCGGATCGAGGACCGGCCCGTACTCGGCCGGGGCCCGGCGCCCGCCGCGATGGACGTCCGTCGGACAGCGCAGCTGTCGCGGCGCGTACAGGTGGGAGCGTTAGCGACCGTAGCGATCGGACAGCTTGTCGCTGCCGTCCTGGTCGGCCGTCGGACCCGAACCGACCACCCCACCGCGAACCTCTGAACCGGCGCCACCGGTCGATGACGCGGCCAGCGCATCGCGGGTCTGCCGTCCGCGTTCGCGGGGCTTCTTCGGGATCGTTCCTTCTTTTGCGGCGCGGCGTTGCTTGTACTCCGACCAGGCGAAGTAGCCCAACCCCAGTGGGGCCATCACACCGAACGCGATCCACTGCAAGCCGTACGACAGGTAGGGGCCCGAATCGAGTTGGGGTAGTCCCATGGCCCCGAGGCCGCCGGGTTGCCCCTCGTCGAGTTGGAGGTATCCGTTTGTCAGCGGGAGATCGACGACGGTGCTCAGGACCGTCGGATCGATGGAATACACCTGCAGGGCACCGGCTTCGACGCGTGGCTCGCGGCCGGGACTGGTGCCCTCGGCGGAACGGATCCGGGCCTCCACCGTGACCTCATCGGTGGGTGGCGCCGTGATCGGCGGCAGGGCCGTGCCCTGCACGGGCGTCACATATCCACGATTGACGAGGTAGGTGGCACCGTCGGTGCTCCGTAGCGGTGTGAGCACCTCGTAGGCGGGGGACCCGTCGATGTGGCGCAACCGGACGACGGCCTGCTGCTCCGGTAGGTAGGTGCCGGTCACCGCTACCTTGCGCCACTCCGAATCCTTGACCGGCTGCCCATCGTTGTACAGATCGGCGATCGGCACGGGGTCCGTGGTCTCGGCTTTGCGGAGCAGGTCGTTCTGATGTTCGGTGTTGGAGTTCTTGCCCAACTGCCAGGGCGCGAGAAGCCAGAAGCACGCCACCGCAAAAGCGACCACAACTACAGCGAGCAGAAGCCAGCCGGGCCGAAGGAAACTACGGAGGATGCGCACCCCTATACGGTACCGAGCTGCTCGATGTGGCCCCCGACTCCCCATACCCGGCTTCGAACCCTGCCGACCGACCTCGGCCTGGCTACTCTTGGCGAGGTTGGCGTGCGGACGGTCCGTCACGTCTTGGGGAGGCTCAAATGCGCGATCTGGTCTGTCGTAAATGTGGACAGAAGTTGTCCTTCGAGAACACGTTGTGCTTGAGCTGCAATAGCCCGCTGGGGTTTCATCTGCCGTCGCGCACCATGTACACACTCGACGAGGACGCCACCACCGAGACCGATGGCGAGGCCCTCGTCCGGTGTGCCAACTTCAAGCTGATCTCGTGCAACTGGTTGGTACCCCCGGTGGAGCCGGGTGCGAGCACACCTGACGGAGAGCCGAATCCGTCGACGCTGTGCGAATCGTGCCGCCTGACGCGGACCCGTCCGGCGGATGAGGACAGCGACGCGATCACGGCCTTCGGCATCGCCGAGACCGACAAACGACGCGTGATCCTCGAGCTCAGTGAGCTGGGCTTGCCGATCGAAGGCCGCGATGTCGATCCGCAGACCGGGCTGGCCTTCGAACTGCTCTCGAGCGCCAAGACGCCGGTGATCACCGGTCATGCCGACGGGGTGATCACCCTGGATCTCGCCGAGGGTGACGACGTACACCGCGAACAGTTGCGGGTGTCGATGGACGAGCCCTACCGGACCCTGATCGGGCACTTCCGCCACGAGATCGGGCACTACTACCAAATGGTGCTGGTCGGGACCGGTGAGCACCGACCGCGGTTCGAGGAGCTCTTCGGCAACCCCGACGACGACTACCAGGCAGCGCTCGATCGGCACTACAGCCAGGGCCCGCCCGACGACTGGAAGCAGGATTACGTCTCGTCCTACGCGACGATGCATCCGGCCGAGGACTGGGCCGAGACCTTTGCGCACTATCTCCACATCCGCGACACCCTCGACACCGCGGCCGCGTTTGCGATGGCACCTGCGGGAGCGACACTCGACAGCGTGCTGGTGGGGGATGTGGGATTCGACCAGATCATCGATCTGTGGCTACCGCTGACCTGGGCGCTGAATCAGATCAACCGGTCGATGGGTCACCATGATCTGTATCCGTTCGTGCTGCCCGCGAAGGTGCTCGAGAAGATGCGGTTCATCCACGGACTGATCGCGCCTGCCGCTCTCTGATCTCGAAAGCGTCTGATCCGGATCGGCCTGATCTCTAGACGCGGCTGCGTACCCAATCGAGGAGTCCGGGCATCGCGGCCTCGATCTGGGTCCGCACCACCCGGAAGTCGTCGTCGCTGCCGTAGTACGGATCAGCGACGTCGACGTCATCGGCGTCGGGATCGAAGCTGCGCAGCAACCGGGTCCGGTCGCCGGCCCCCAGCTTGCGCAGGGCTTCGGCGTGGCTGGTGTCCAGCGCGATCAGCAGGTCGGCGCCGAGGTGTTCGGGGCCCACCTTTGCTGCGGTGTGTTCGTCGTCGTAGCCTGCCGACGTGAGTTCGGTGCGAGCGCGGGCATCGGCCGGCTCGCCGACGTGCCAGCCGCCGGTGCCCGCACTGGTCACGCGTACCTTGTCGTCCAGACCTGCGTCTTCGAGTGCTCGCCGAAAGATGTTCTGCGCCATCGGTGAACGGCAGATGTTGCCGGTGCAGACAAAGGTGACGTGCAGTGGTTCAGCCATGGATCAGCTTTCTCAGTTGGGCCACCGAGTCCACCGTCCAGGCGGCGTCGGCCCCCTCATCGCCAACGGAGTAACCCCAGTCCACGAAGATCGCCGGGATCCCGAACTGTGCCGAGCCGTGGACGTCGTGGGACCGGTCGCCGATCATGACCACCGGGTGGGTGGCGACGTCGGTGATCCCGAGCGAGCTCAGGGCGTGGGCGATCACGTCGGATTTGCTCCGCCGACTGCCGTCGTTCGATGCCCCGGCGATGTACTCGAAATACGAGGCGAGGCCGAAATGCTCGAGGATCGCCCGGGCGGTGTCCTGGTTCTTGGAGGTCGCCACGGCCATCCGGCGACCGGACTGTGCGAGATCGGCCAGCAGATCGGCCATGCCGTCGAAGACCGAGTTCTCCAGCCAGCCGGTCTCGACGTAACGCTCCCGATAGGCGGTCATCGCGGTCTCGACATCGGCGGCATCGAGATCCATGTCCCGCAGGCTGTCGATCATGGGTGGTCCGGCCAGTCCGGCGACCAGCGCCGGATCGGGCTCGGGTGCTCCGACCGCGGCGAGCGCATGCCGGAAACTCTTCTCGATGCCGTCGAACGAATCGGTGATCGTGCCATCGAGGTCGAACAGCAGAATGGTCGCAGGATCGGCCGGGTCCGGAAGGTCAGGCCTGTTGCTCAAACTCACCACTCCATCCTGCCCGTAGGCTCGACAACTGTGAAATCGGACGAGCTGACCGACCTGGGTCGCCATGGCGACGCAGATGCCCAACCAGGCCTGATCGACTTCGCGGTCAACGTCCGCGGCGACACCCCACGGTTCGTTCTCGACGCCCTGGCGCGACGACTCGGTGACCTGGCCGGCTATCCCAGCACCGACGATCAGCAGCGGGCCGTCACGGCGATCGCCGAGCGGCACCACCGCGATCCGTCCGAGGTGCTGTTGCTCGCCGGTGCCGCCGAGGGCTTTGCGCTGCTGCCGGAGTTGGCACCGCGCCGCGCGGCGCTGATCCAGCCGTCGTTCACCGAACCCGAGCGGGCGCTGCGCAGCGCCGGAGTCGCCATCGACCAGGTGGTGTTGCCGTCGCCCTGGACGCTGGACCCGGCGCTGGTACCCGAGGACGCGGACCTCGTGGTCCTGGGCAACCCCACGAATCCGACGTCGGTGCTGCATCCCCGGCAAACCATCGAGGAGCTGCGTCGCCCTGGCCGCGTCATCGTTGTCGACGAGGCGTTTGCCGACGTGGTGCCGGGCGAGCCGCAGAGCCTGGCCGGCTACCGCGGCGACGACATCCTGGTCTTGCGCAGCATCACCAAGACGTTTGCCCTGGCCGGTCTGCGGGCCGGGTACTTCCTCGGATCGCCCGATCTCCTCGAGCGGTTGGGGCGACGACGGCCGCATT
Source organism: Williamsia sp. Y721 (assembly GCF_059683565.1). Classification (NCBI taxonomy): domain Bacteria; kingdom Bacillati; phylum Actinomycetota; class Actinomycetes; order Mycobacteriales; family Nocardiaceae; genus Williamsia; species Williamsia sp. Y721. The sequence goes on from NZ_JCASNH010000001.1 coordinate 1,340,548, forward strand.
GGCCGCTGGGCACCCTGCAACTCGCGGCGCTCGAGCTCTGCGCCGGTGACGTTGCGACCGGTTACGCCAACGCCGAAGCGGTTTCGGTTGTTGATCAACGCGATTGGATGATCATCGCGTTGACTGCGGCGGGAATCGAGGTGGTCGGGGAGCCGTCGGCATCCTTTGTGACCATCTCGGTCGCAGACGGTAGCGCGCTCAAAGCGGCTCTGCGGGATCATGGTTATGCGGTCCGCAGCTGCGCCAACTTCGTCGGGATGGACGCGAACCATCTGCGGCTCGCGGTCCGGGACCGCACGACCGTCGACGGATTGGTCGACACGATCAGGAAGGTACTCGGGTGACGGCTACAGGGATGACGGGTATGACGACATTGGCCGACGTGATCGGAATTCTCGAACGCGCGTACCCGGTCCGGTTGGCGGAGAGCTGGGATTCGGTGGGCCTGGTCTGCGGCGACCCGGATGATGCCGTCACCTCGGTGCTGTGTTGTGTCGATGTCACCGATGCGGTGATCGAGGCGGCCTTGGAGTCCGGTGTGGATCTTGTTGTGGCACACCACCCACTGCTCCTGCGCGGCGTCGACACCGTCGGTACCCACACACCCAAGGGCAGGCTTGTGCACCGCCTGATCAAGGGCGGATGCGCGCTTTACACCGCGCACACCAACGCAGACTCGGCAAACCCGGGTGTCTCCGACGCCCTGGGTGCGCTGCTCGGGCTCATCAACATGCGACCGCTGGACCCCAAACCCGCAGAAGCGATGGACAAGTGGTCGGTGTTCGTTCCGGTCGATGACGTGGTGGCGGTCCGCGAGGCGATGTTCGCCGCCGGGGCCGGTGAGATCGGTGAATACAGCCATTGCTGCTGGAGCACCTCCGGAACCGGCCAATTCCTGCCGGGCGCGGCTGCCGATCCGGCGGTCGGGGCACGCGGCGAGGTGACGCAGGTGGCCGAGGACCGCGTCGAGATGGTGGCGAGCTGCCGGGTGCGCTCGCGTGTCCTGACCGCGCTGCGCAGCGCACACCCCTATGAAGAACCGGCCTTCGACCTCATCGAGTTGGCACCCGCTCGCGGTGGCGAAGGGTTGGGACGGGTGGGCGAGCTCGGCGAACCGATGAGTCTGGCTGCGTTCACTGCGCACGTTGCCGAGGCCTTGCCGTCCACGCCTGTGGGAATCCGCGCCGCCGGTGACCCGGAGATGACGATCACAACGGTGGCGGTCTGCGGAGGTGCTGGTGATTCGATGCTGGCCACGGCCCGCGCGGTGGGCGCGGACGTCTACGTCACCGGCGACCTGAGGCATCACCCGGTCGACGAACACCTGCGCGGTGGTGGTCCGGCTCTGATCGATGCCGGTCATTGGAGTACAGAGTTCCCCTGGTGTGAACAGGTCGCCGGTCTGCTCGCCGACGCCGTCCCCGGATTGGCCACCGGCGTGTTCGCCACTCCGACAGATCCATGGACAATTCATCGGAGCGGCCACTGAGGCGCGGTACCGCGTACGGTTGCAAAAATGTCATCACCGGCGCTTGACGGCGCCGAACGACTTGTTGATCCGGCCCGTGGGACCGGACAGTAGAGGAATGAAGGAACACTGGTGAAAGCAGATCCGGCCGACCAACGATTGATGTTGGACATCGCCGATGTCGATGCGGAATTGCATCGAATCGAACACCGGCGGTCCACGTTGCCCGAGATCGCCGAGCTGGATCAGCTCGGGCAGCAGCTGAATACCCAGCGCGACGAGGCCGTGCGGGCTCAGATCGCTGCAGAGGACCTGCACCGTGAGTCCCGGCGGCTCGACAACGAGATCATGTCGATGTCGATGCGTGAAGAGAAGGACAACCAGCAGTTGGCCGCGGGTACCTTGCCCGCCAAGCAACTCAGTGAACTCTCGCATGAGGTCACCGGGCTGATCCGTCGTCGCGCATTGCTCGAAGACGAGTTGCTCGAGGTGATGGAACAGCAGGAAGCCGTCGGTGCGGACGAGCAGCGGGCCTCAGCCATGACCAACCACACCGAGCGGCAGATCGAAGAGGCCACCGCCCGCCGTGATGCAGCGCTGGCGAAGATCGATGAGGACATCGCCGCCGTGCAGGAGAAGCGGGCCGCGCTGACCGCCAACGTGAATCCGGATCTGATGGCCGTCTATACCAAGCAGGTCTCACAGGGACGGATCGGTGCCGGACTGCTCCGGTCCGCCCGCTGTGGCGCGTGCCGGATGGAACTCGACCGCGGACTACTCAGCCGGATCAACGCAACCCCGACCGACGAGGTCGTCCGCTGCGACGAGTGCGGCGCCATCCTGGTGCGCACCCACGAGTCGGGATTGGCTTCTTCGTGAAAGTTGTTGTCGAGGCCGACGGCGGTTCGCGGGGCAACCCGGGTCCGGCGGGCTACGGCGCGGTGGTGTTCGACGCCGACCGGGCCTCGGTCCTGGCCGAACGTAAGGAGGCCCTTGGTATCGCGACCAACAACGTCGCCGAGTACCGCGGGCTGATCGCCGGTCTGGCTGCCGCCGAGGACGTGGGCGCCGACGAGGTCTCGGTCCGGATGGACTCGAAGCTGGTGGTCGAGCAGATGTCCGGTCGTTGGAAGATCAAGCATCCGGACATGATTCCGCTGGCCGCGCAGGCGAAGGCGCTGGCGTCGGGATTCTCGCGCGTCGACTACACCTGGATCCCACGGAACCAGAACTCACACGCCGACCGCCTGGCCAACGAGGCCATGGACGCTGCGGCCGCGGGCGAGCAGGTGGCCGTGGTGACCGAGAAGCCGATCGAGAAGCCGGTTGAGAAGCCGGTTGAGAAGTCATTGAAGCCGGCACCAAGGGCGCCGGGTTGGAACGGTGCGATGGGTGCGCCGACGCGAATGTTGTTGCTACGACACGGACAAACTCCGTTGTCGGTGGAGCGGCGTTACTCGGGGCGCGGCAACCCGCAACTGACCGAACTGGGCCGTGATCAGGCGGCGCGGGCGGCCAAGCGACTGTCGGCCCGTGCGCAGACCGCCGCCGAACCGGACGGTATCTCGGCCGTGATCTGTTCCCCGCTGGGGCGGGCCCGCGATACCGCCGAGGCTGCCGCGCACGCACTGGGTTTGCCGGTCACCGTCCACGACGGTCTGATCGAAACCGACTTCGGTGACTGGGAAGGGCTGACCTTCGCCGAAGCCGCGAGTCAGGATCCCGACCTCCACAAGGCGTGGATCGGCGATACGAGCATCGCGCCTCCGGGAGGCGAGAGCTTCGACACCGCCACCGTGCGAATCCTGAAGGCGCAGGCGGAGATCGTCGATCAGTACGGCCCGGGCGAGGTGCTGGTGGTGTCCCATGTGACACCTATCAAGGTGCTCCTGCGGGAAGCGCTCGGTGTCGGATCGTCGCTCCTCTACCGGATGCACCTCGATCTGGCATCACTGAGCATCGCCGAGTTCTATCCCGACGGTGGTGCGTCGGTCCGGCTGGTCAACGACACGAACCACCTGGGTGAGATCTGATCTCTCCCAGGTGGTTCGGGTTGACCGTGAGGTATGCGATCAGCTCGCGCGGGATTGCGCCTGCGGGACGGCCGCGCCGCGCCGGTCGACCTGCTCGAATCCTGGCCGCTTGCTGCCGATGAACGCGTAGAGCCACGATGCGATGGCGGCAAAGCGGTTACGGAAGCCGATCAGGTAGAACAGGTGCACCGCGAGCCAGGTGATCCAGGCGAACATGCCGCGGAAGCGGATCTTCTCGTTGATGGCGACCACCGCGCTGAACCGGCTGATCACGGACATGCTGCCCTTGTCGCGGTACTTGAACGGTGTGCCCGGCAGCTTCTTCCGGCTGATGACGTCGGCGGCGTGACGGGCCTCCTGCATGGCCACGGGGCTCTGTCCCGGGTAGCCGTTCAGTGAGGTCATGTCACCGATCGCGTAGACGTTGGCGTAGCCACCCACGGTCAGGTCCTGGTTGATCAGGATCCGCCCGGCGCGGTCGGTCTGCGCTCCGGTTGCCTCAGCCAGGACTGCGGTGAACGCGCTGGCCTGTACGCCTGCCGACCAGATGATGGTGTCGGCCGCGATCTTGCGGGTCGCCGCACCGGATCCGATCTTGACGGTGACGCCCTCGGAATCCATGTCTGTGACAAGCGAATTGAGCAGGAGTTCCACACCTGCCGCCTCGAGCGCCTTCTTGGCGTAGGCCGAGAGCGAACCACCGTAGACGGGAAGTGCATCGCCTGCGCCCTCGACGAGGTAGACGGACACGTCGTCACGCTTGTAGTAGCGGGACGCGAGTTCACGGATCTGCCCGGCGACCTCGACACCGGTCGGGCCGGCGCCCACGATCACGAAACTCAGCAGTCGGCGGCGCAGATCGTCGTCGGTGGTCTGCGCGGCCCTTTCGAAGTTCTGGCGGATCTGTGTCCGCAGTTTGGTCGCATCTTCGATCGTCTTGAGTGCGTAGGAGTACTGCGCGAACTCGTTGCGTCCGAAGTACGACTGGGTCGCGCCGGTGGCCGCGATCAGGTAGCGGAATCGAACCGTCTCCGTCGGGCCGTCATGCCGGAAGTGCAGTACGCCGGCGTCGGGGTCGACATCGGTCACCGTGCCCAGGCGGACCTCGATGTTGCGGTGCTTGCGCAGGATGCCGGCGATGTCGGGAGCGATCTCTTCGCTGGAGAGCACGCCGGTGGCGACCTGATAGAGCAGTGGCTGGAAGAGGTGTTCGGGGGTGCTGGAAATCAACACGACGCGCAGTCCGGTTTTGGCCAGCCGCTGTGCAGCTGTCAGTCCACCGAATCCCGAACCCACGATGGCCACGTCGGCCTCGAGGTGGGTGGGAACGCTGTGCGGTGTGGGCATGAGTTAGTGATCCTTTTATCTCTTGATGACAACTACTTCCATGTATAGCGCAATTAACTGGGGTGAAAATCCCTAATCAGGCCATTTTTGGCCATTTTTCAACCTGTTCTGAAGATAGAACTTATCTGGATCACTCATATAAGCTGGTGGCATGGAACTTCGCCAGTTGACGTACTTCGTGGCCGTGGCCGAGGAGCTGAGTTTCAGCCGGGCCGCGGCCCGCTGCTTCATTTCGCAATCGGCGATCAGCCACCAGGTCGCCCGGCTCGAGCACGAGCTGGGCTCCAAATTGATCGCCCGATCGACGCGCACGGTGCGCCTGACGGACCTCGGGGCCCAGGTGCTGCCGCTGGCTCAGCAGATGATCCGGCTGGAATCGATGATCACCGCGACAGCACGTACGCCGGGTGGGCGGGTGCGGATGGCGGCCAACATGTCGTTCGCACAGCAGTCACTGGCCGCGATCGCCAAGCTGCGCACCGAACACCTCGACGTCGAGATCGAATTCATCATCAAGAGCTTCGATCAGCGGATCGATGCGGTCCTGGGAGGCGACGTCGACCTGGCCCTGATCCGTGGGGGCCTCGAGCGACCAGGGCTCGCCATCGAACACCTGTGGGTCGACGACCTGGTGGTTGCGATGTCGCAGCGGCATCCACTGGCGGGGTCGGCCGAGGTCGGGCTGGCGGAACTCGGAAAGTATCCGCTGCTGTTGCCGTCGGCGCGCGATCAAGTGTTGTTGCACAACGTGATTCGCGAGGCATTTGACCGTCACGGGCTCGACCGCCCCCGCCAGGCACCGCCGCTGCCGGTCGACCACACCGCGACCATGGAGCTGCTCAACCACCCCGAGGAGTGGACCGTGCTCTACGAGCGCACGCCGCTCGCGGGTATCGCCTTCACGCGGGACAGCGAACGTGCACTGCGGGTTCCGGTGTCGGCGGTGGTGCGCGCGCCAACCGGACAATCCGAGATCGTCAACGACCTGATCGCCGCACTGCGATCGGTACGCGCGGATCTGGCCGGGGGAGAGGATCCGCCGGCGAGCTGACCGGCGGTTCGCCCCGGGGCTAGGTGACCAGCCAGAGCGCGAACACCGACGACACCAGGGTCAACGGCACGGTCACCAGGCCCACCTTGGTGAACTCGGCGACCTTGACGCGGTGGCCGCCGGAGTTGACCAGGTTGCGCCACAGCAGATTTGCCAGCGACCCCAGATAGGTCAGGCTGGGGCCGATGTTGACGCCGAGCAGCATTGCCAGGACCAGTGCCGCCGGTGCGCCGCTGCCCAGTGCCGCGAGCATCAGCAGGGTGGCCGGGATGTTGTTGATCACGTTCGACGCGATGGCTGCGACCACGGCGACGATGAGCAGGTCGAGTAGCCCGGTTCCGTCGGGCAACAGGTCCGCGACCCAACTCCCGATCCGTCCGTCGGAGATCCCGGCCACCAACACCCCGAGTGCGCAGACGAACAGCAGGAATCCGGGTTGTGCCGATTTGGCCAATGCTCCGACCCCGCAGGCGCGTCCGCGTAGCGCCAGGTAGGCCATCGCCGCGGCACCTGCGACCGCGCACCACACCGGCTCGATACCGACCAGTGAACTGACACCGAATGCGGTCAGGGTCGCGGCAAGAACGATCAGCGGGGCGCGCGGCGCCGGGCCGGGTGGGTCGAGTACGTCGGGGCCGGGCGCGACCTCGAGGTCGTCGCGAAAGTACCAGCAGAACAACGCGAATTCGACTGCAAGGGTGACCAGCCACGGCAGAGCCATCAAGAGGGTGAACTCGACAAAGCCCAGACCGGTGGCGGCGAAGGCGAGCAGGTTGGTCAGATTCGAGACCGGCATCAGCGTCGAGGCCGAATTGGCAAGTGTGACGGTGGCGTAACTGTGTGGACGGGCCGGTACCCGGAGCGCCGATGTCATCGACAGCAGCACGGGTGTCAACAGCAACACGGTGGCATCGAGACTGAGCGCGGCGGTGGTGATCGCGGCGGCGGCGAACACCAGTCCGAAGAGCCGGCGCCCGGATCGGTGACCGGCGCCGCCCTGCGGAGATGCGCGGTGTGCGATCACCCGGGCCACCCATTCGAAAACGCCCAGTACCGAACAGGCGTAGGAGATCACCAACAACGCCGCCAGGAACAGCACGGTGGACGACAACTCCCGCAGCTCGTCCCAGGCGCGGTCGGGTTCAACGACGCCCACGACAATGGCCAGCACTGCGGCCGGGACCGCAACCGCCGCCTCGGACAGGCCACGCGGACGCCACACGGCCAATCCCAGTGCAGCCACCATCAGGACCACCGCGACAACATCCACGGCGCAATGTTCCCCCGATACCCGGACCGGGCACCAATCCGGCAGGCGAAGGATGCGTGGATCCGGGGCCGGAGAACGTACAGTGATGGTGCGAACGAGCCGGCTGGGCGGCTGCGGTCGCGGGGACAGTCGCATCGGCGGCGAGCCCGTGATCGAGGAAAGTCCGGACTCCACAGAGCAGGGTGGTTGCCAACAGCAACCCGAGGTGACTCGCGGGACAGTGCCACAGAAAACAGACCGCCGGCGCAAGCCGGTGAGGGTGAAAAGGTGCGGTAAGAGCGCACCAGCATCACGGGTGACCGTGATGGCTCGGTAAACCCCACCCGGAGCAAGGTCGAAGGTTGCACCAGGTAACTGGTGTGGCTGCGCAGGTGTTCGAGGGCTGCTCGCCCGAGCCTGCGGGTGGACCGCTTGAGGTACCCGGTGACGGTGTGCCCAGATGGATGGCCGCTGCCGACCCTTGTGGTCGGTACAGGATCCGGCTTACAGGCCGGCTCGTTCGCCCCGCAACATGGACTCGCACCAACCACTCCGGTGCCCCGATTGGCCCGGTGTGGAGGTCACTGCCCGCTAGTGTTGGTGCGGTGCAACGGATACTTCGCGCCGCCGACATAGATTTTGGTGCCATCCGCACCGACCTCGGTCTGTCCGAGGAGTTCGGAGCCGCCGCCCAAGCCGAAGCCCAGACGGCGTCGGATGGTTACGCCGCCCGTCGTGTCGATCGGACCGACCTGCCGCTGGTGACCATCGATCCGCCCGGATCGGTGGATCTCGACCAGGCCGTCCACATCGCCCGTGACGGCGCCGGGTTTGTGGTGCAGTACGCGATCGCCGATGTCGCGGCGCTGGTTCGCCCCGCCGGCCCACTCGACCTCGAAACCCGCAGGCGTGGGCAGACGATCTACTTCCCGGACGGCAACGTGCCGCTGCATCCGCGGGCGTTGTCGGAGGATCGCGGATCGCTGCTTCCCGATCAGGTCCGTCCGGCGGTGCTGTGGCGCATCGCCGTCGACGGGGACGGACATCCGACCTCGGTTGACGTCCAGCGGGCGTTGGTGCGGTCGGTGGCCCGGCTGGACTACGAGACCGTGCAGGCCGACGCCGACGCCGGGCGTTTACATCCGTCCATCGAGGCGCTCCCGGACTTCGGTGAGCTTCGGCAGCGTTTGGCGATCGAGCGGGGCGCGGTCGAGTTGGGTCTGCCCGAGCAGGATGTGTTGAGGGACGGTGACGGCGGGTGGCAGTTGGTGGTGCAACCACGGACCCGGGCCGACATGTGGAACTCGCAGGTTTCATTGCTGACGGGTATGTGCGCCGGACAGATGATGTTGGACAACAAAGTCGGGCTGTTGCGCACGTTGCCGTCGGCCACCGACGACGCGGTGAAGATGTTCCGGGCCTCCGCGGTGGCGTTGGATGTGCCTTGGCCGGAGGATGTTTCACCGGGTGCGTTCCTCGCCGGTCTGGATCCGCAGTCCCCGCTCACCCTGGCTGTGATGTCGGATGCCACCACGTTGCTACGCGGCAGTGACTACCTGCCGATGTTGGGCGTGATCCCGGACGACGCGGTGACGACGCACGGCGGAATCGCCGGGGTCTATGCCCACGTGACCGCGCCGCTGCGCCGGTTGGCCGACCGCTTTGCCACCGAGACCTGCTTGGCACTGGCGGCGGCAGAACCGGTGCCGGACTGGGTGTGCAGCGCTTTGCCGACACTGCCCGAGGTGATGAGGAGTTCGAGTTCGGTCGCGGGCCGAGCGGACCGGTCGAGCCTGGACATGGCCGAAGCCATCCTGTTGGCCGACCGAGTCGGTGAGACGTTCACCGCCACCGTGTTGCACGCCGCTCGCGGCAAGCGTCCCGCACAGATCTTCATTGCAGATCCGGCCGTGTTCGCCACGTGCGGTGGCGATCCGGCCGAGGGCCGGCACGTGCAGGTGAAGCTGATGGACGCCGACCCGCGCACCCCGAATGTGACGTTCATGCCGGTCTAGGCGGCCGGTGCGGGCGGCGGTGTGGCTACACGGGCCGGTACGTCGCGAGGTCGCGCGCCGCGGCGGCTTCTTCGCGGGCGTCGAGACGCCCGTACACATATGCATCAGCCACGTTGACATCTGATCCCGTTGCCAGAAGCGCAATATGGCTGCGGCTGATGACGGCGTCGTGGAAATCCCCGAGAGCGCTCTGGGCCCGTTTGGCTTTCTTGCCGAGCTTCCGGTACTTGTCGGTGTTCAGCCGGATCCCGGAATCGATGGTGTACCGCAACTGTTTCGCGCGTTTGCGCACGGTGTGCAGCTGTTCGACCCACTCTGCCGAACCTTCGGTCATGGCGGTGAGTCTCTTCTGTGCCTTGCGAACACGTTTGGCGCTGTGCGCGACGGCCTTGTCGAAGATGACGCGGGCCTTTTCGTCGGCGTCCCCACCTGGTTGCGGTTCCGCGATGGTCCGGTCGAGCTCGTCCAGTAGATCGAAATATCGCTTGGAATGCAGGAAGTCGATGGTGGTCGCCATCGCGACGCGCTGTGTTTCGAGTTGACCGTCGATCAGCGCGTGCGTGACATGCGCCGATGCGGCTTCGCCTTTGAGTAGGTGACGATTTCGTTCCAGCTGCACTTCCGCATCCCGGGCATCGCCCAAAATGCTTGCCAGATACTTCAATTCACCTTCGAGCTGTTCGAGACCGGTGCCCCGCAAGACGTCCGGGAACGATCGCAGAACGCTGCGTGCTCGCCGGGTCGCGACCCGCATCTGGTGGACGGAGTCGGGCGCATTGCACCGAACCTGCGGATCATGGGCGATGAGGTGGTCGCGATGCTCGGCGAGCTCGGCGACCACCAGCTCCAGCGCCGTCGACTTCTTGCCGAGTCTGGCTTTCTTCGCGCGCCGGCCACCGTCCGAACTGTCAGCGGTGGTCGGGGTGGTGCCGATGGCACGCGCGAGCTTCGACGCGCTCGAGGCGGTGCGAGCACCATTGGCGCGCAGTACCTCGTCGGCGGCATACAAGAGTTCGGTGTCACCGGAGACCAATTCGAGTTCCCATTCGCGCCAGCTCTGGGCGATTCCGCCGGGTAGCAGCGACTGTGCGGCGACCGAGTCCTCGCACAACACCGCGAGTACTGCACCCTGCGGGTCGTGGAGTTCGGTGATGCGGCGAATCGTCGAAATGGTCGCGATGGGTGCCAGGTGCCGCCCGCGGAGGTGGACCTGGACGGGGTCGGTGAGCTCCGACGGCACCACGACCTCGGCGAACGGATCGGCCGCGGTCTGCAGTGGGACGTGCATCTCGCGTCGGCCAAGGGGAGTGCCGATGCCGGGCCGCTTGAGGTGCCAGCCTTCGTCGTGACCACCTTCTCGCCGTCGGAGGGTGATCTTGTTGCCCGCGAGATCGAGAGCGTCGGTGTCGTAATAGGTCGCGTCGAGATGTTCGATCACAGGTCCCGATATCGACTGCACCGCAGGCAATACCGTCAGGTCGGGGACAGACGCGTTGGTGTCGAGGTCGTATTTGAGTTCGACTTCTGTTGTCTCCTGGGCGCTCACCGTGCGTCCTTCCCGCTGCTCTGGTTGCCGACTCCGGCAAAACGATCCGTTGCCTCGATCAGATGATGCCGGATTCCGGGTTCGAACGATGCGTGTCCGGCATCGGCGACGATGTGCAGTTGCGCGGTCGGCCAGGCGCGGTGCAGGTCCCACGCGCTTCGGGCCGGGCACACCACGTCGTAGCGGCCCTGCACGATGACGCCGGGGATGTCGGCGATCAGATGGGCGTTGGCCAGTAGCTGACCGTCTTCGAGGAAACCGCCGTTGACGAAGTAGTGGTTTTCGATGCCGGCGAACGCGAGGGCATACCGGGCCGGATCGCTGTCCTTGTCGTCATCGGATTGGGGGAGTAGATGGCTTGTCGTCTGTTCCCAGGTGGTCCACGCAAGGGCGGCCTGGGTCGCCTTCTCACGGTCATCGCCGGTCAACAGTCGGTGATAGACAGCAACCAGATCACCGTCACGCTCGTCGGCCGGGATCGGCTCGAGGTACCCCTCCCAGCGATCAGGGAAGATGTTCGCCGCACCGCCGTTGTAGTACCAGTCGATCTCGCTGCGACGAAGCAGGAAGATGCCACGCAGCACCAATTCGGTCACCCGATCGGGGTGGCGTTGGGCGTAGGCCAGACCGAGCGTCGAACCCCACGAGCCGCCGAACACCTGCCACTGCTCGATCCCGAACTCTTCGCGGAGCATCTCCATATCGGCGATCAGGTGATCGGTGGTGTTCACCGACAGGTCGCCGCCGTCCGCTATGTGCGGAGTCGACCGGCCACAGCCGCGCTGGTCGAACAGGATGATGCGGTACGCGTCCGGATTGAAGAACTGCCGTTGCAAACCACTGGTGCCGCCACCGGGCCCACCGTGCACAAAGATAGCCGGTTTGCCCGTGGGGTTACCGCTTTGTTCCCAGTAGATCCGTTGTCCGTCACCGACATCGAGATGTCCGGTGGCGTAGGGCTCGATCGGGGGGTAGAAGTCGCGCATCCCCCCACTATGCCGGGTGAGGTCAGTACGCGTGCTCGGGGCCGGGGAACTGGCCGCGACGAACCTCGTCGGCGTACTGCTCTGCCGCCCGGCGCAATTCGCCGCCGACGTCGGCGTAACGCTTGACGAACTTGGCGGTCTTGCCGTGTGTGAACCCGGCCATGTCCTGCCAGACGAGGACCTGGGCGTCGGTCTCGTTGCCAGCACCGATACCCACGGTCGGGATGGTGAGCTTGCGGGTGATCTGCCCGGCGAGGTCTGCGGGCACCATCTCCATCACGACGGCGAACGCGCCGGCCTCCTGGACGGCGATCGCGTCGGCGATGAGCTGGTCGGCCCCGTCACCACGCCCCTGGACCCGGAAGCCGCCGAGTCCGTTGACGCTCTGTGGGGTGAAGCCGATGTGCGCCATGACCGGGATACCCGCTGCGGTCAGCGTCGCGATCTGATCGGCGACACGTTCACCGCCTTCGAGCTTGACCGCATGCGCTCCGCCTTCTTTGAAGAAACGGATCGATGATTCGAGGGCCTGCTGCGAGCCGGCCTCATAGCTACCGAACGGCAGATCGGCGACGATCAGTGCGTGCGGGGCACCCTTCACGACACCGCGGACCAGCGGAAGCAGTTCGTCGATGGTGACCGGGATGGTGGTGTCGTATCCGTACACCACGTTCGCTGCCGAGTCGCCGACCAGCAAGACCGGGATCTGTGCGTCATCGAAGATGCGCGCACTGGAGTAGTCGTATGCGGTGAGCATCGACCATTTGTCGCCCTCAGATTTCATCTGGGCCAGATGGTGCACGCGCGTTGCGCGGCGGCGGGGAGAAGAAGTGTCTGCTGAGGGCGCAGCGCCATATACCGAAGTGTCGGACATCATTGTCTCTTTCGTGCCTCGAGTCCTGCATCCGCAGGTACCCGGGTTGGTGGATGACCCCACCAGTGTGGCACCACGGCTCGGGCAGGGAAACGCCTGCTGGTGTGCAATTTGTCACAACTGCGCTGCTCAGGCCGCCGGTGCACGGTTGCCGGCGTGGCACGATGTAACCGGTGAGGATACGAGCACGGGGTAGACGGGGAATCCTGTGCGGGATGACCGTCGTTGCGGCGGCAGCACTGGTGGTCGGCGGTTGCAGTACCGATCTCGATGGTTCCGCCGAGCCCGCGACGTTCAGTTCGGGTGTGGCCCCGACGCCGTCGCTGGACCCCTTCTACGGACAGCGACTCCACTGGGAATCGTGCGACGACTACGCCGATCAGGAGTCGTTCGGATATCCCGAGGACCGGACCGATTGCACCACCGTCACGGTCCCCGTCGACTACGACGACCCCGCCGGAGGTACCGCCGAGATCGCGATCCTGCGGGTGCGTGCAGGCGGCGACAAGATCGGCTCGCTGGTGATGAATCCCGGCGGGCCGGGCGGCTCCGGTGTGGATTTCCTGGCGGGGCAGGCCTCGGACTTCGCCGATCGGGACCTCGCCGAGCGATTCGATCTGATCGGATTCGATCCGCGGGGCGTCGGTAAGTCGACACCGGAAATCCGTTGCCTCACAGATACCGAACGGGACGAGCAACGGGCGCTGACACTGGCCGACATGACCCCGGCCGGTATCGCGAAGCAGGAACAGGAAGCGAGAAAGAACGCCGAGAAGTGCGAGCAGCGGATGGGTGTCGAGTACCTCTCACACATCGGGACAGCGGACGTGGTCAAGGATCTCGATGTGCTGCGCGCGGCGCTCGGTGACGACAAGCTCAACTATCTCGGCTATTCCTACGGCACCCGGATCGGGGCGACCTATGCCGAACAGTTCCCATCCGAGGTGCGGGCGATGGTCAACGACGGTGCGGTCGATCCGGCAGCAGATCCGGTGGAGGACACCATCAAACAGATGGCTGGTTTCCAGTCCGCGTTCGAGGCCTTCGCCGCCGATTGCATCGAGCGCGGTGGGTGTCCGCTTGGCGATGACCCGGCGCAGGCAACCATCCGTTTCCAGGAGCTCACCCGACCGTTGATCGACCAGCCGGCGACGACGGGTCTTGGCCGGACCCTGACCTACGGTGACGCGATGACCGGGGTGATCCAGGCGCTGTACAGCGATGCGCTGTGGGATCCGCTGCGTGAGGGTTTGGAGCAGCTGACGCGGGGCAACGGTGACACCCTGCTTCGACTTGCCGACCTCTACGAGGGGCGAAACGAGCAGGGTCACTACAACAACAATGCGGATGCCTTCACGGCGATCAGGTGCATCGACGACCCGCCGATCACCGACCAGGCGACCATCGATCGACTCGACACCGAGGCGCGCCGGGCGGCACCGTTCGCCGATGACGGCAGGGGGACCGGGGTCGGTGCCCGAGATGCCTGTGCGTTCTGGCCGGTCCCACCCACCAGCACGCCGCATGAGCTGAACGTGGAGGGCCTGCCGACGACCGTTGTCATCTCCACGACCAACGATCCGGCGACCCCCTATCAGGCCGGTGTTGCACTTGCGAAAGCGCTTGGTGCCAGGCTCATCACGTTCGAGGGTGACCAGCACACCGCGTCGCTCGAGGGCAAGGACTGCGTCGACGATGCGGTCACCGCGTACTTCGTTGATCTCACATTGCCGGATGAAGGCCTCATATGTTGAGAATCTTGGCTGAAATCCCCAGGATATTCTGGATGATGCGCGTCTGTAACATGCATTTAACAGGGCACTCCTAGGCTCGTTTGTCATGGATCGCCAAAAAGAATTCGTGCTCCGAACCCTCGAAGAGCGCGACATTCGCTTTGTCCGCCTCTGGTTCACCGACGTACTGGGTTACCTGAAGTCGGTTGCCATTGCGCCTGCCGAGCTAGAAGGTGCTTTTGCCGAGGGGATCGGCTTCGACGGATCAGCGATCGAGGGCTTCTCGCGGGTGTCGGAAGCAGACACCATCGCCAAGCCTGATCCCTCCACGTTCCAGGTCCTGCCGTGGACCACCAGCGCCGGCAGGCCGCACTCCGCCCGCATGTTCTGCGACATCGTGATGCCCGACGGCGAACCGTCGTGGGCCGATTCGCGGCATGTGTTGCGTCGCCAGCTCAACAAGGCAGCCGATCAGGGTTTCAGTTGCTACGTCCACCCCGAGATCGAGTTCTTCCTGTTGAAGAACCCGCCGTTGCTCGACGGCTCGGTGCCGATCCCCGCCGACGGCGGTGGCTACTTCGATCAGGCCGTGCACGATTCGGCACCCAACTTCCGCAGGCACGCCATCGACGCACTCGAGTCGATGGGTATCTCGGTCGAGTTCTCGCACCATGAGGCGGCGCCGGGCCAGCAGGAGATCGACCTTCGGTACGCCGACGCGCTCTCGATGGCCGACAACGTGATGACGTTCCGTTACGTCGTCAAAGAGGTCGCGATCTCGGAAAACGTCTGGGCCACGTTCATGCCGAAGCCGTTCAGTCAGCACGCCGGTTCGGCGATGCACACCCACATGAGCTTGTTCGAGGGCGACACGAACGCCTTCCACAACCCCGACGATCCGATGCAGCTGTCGACAACCGGCAAGCAGTTCATCGCCGGCATCCTGCATCACGCCGATGAGATCAGCGCGATCACCAACCAGTGGGTCAACAGCTACAAGCGACTCATCCACGGTGGTGAGGCCCCGACCGCCGCGAGCTGGGGTGCGGCAAACCGTTCCGCCCTCATCCGCTTGCCGCTCTACACGCCGAACAAGGCGTCGTCGCGGCGTATCGAGGTCCGCAGCCCCGACTCGGCCTGCAACCCGTACCTGACATTTGCGGTCCTGCTGGCCGCGGGGCTCAAGGGCATCAAGGAAGGCTACGAGCTTCCCGATCACGCCGAGGACGACGTGTTCTCGCTGACTCCCGCCGAGCGTCGGGCCATGGGCTACAAGGAGTTGCCGGGGTCGTTGGCCGAAGCACTGACGAAGATGGAGAAGTCCGAACTGGTCGCAGAGGCCCTCGGAGAGCACGTCTTCGAATACTTCTTGCGCAACAAGTGGGCGGAGTGGACCAACTACCGCAGTCAGGTGACACCTTTTGAGCTGCAGAACTATTTGGCGCTCTAGAGATCCTCGCGGGCTCCGGGTGGGCTCATGGTGTGACCGGGGCCTAGCCCAGTACGGTTTACCTCTGTGACACCACCTGCGTCCCGATCCCGCGTTCCCAGCGTCGGCCGACTCGGTCTACTCGAACCGACGGCCGCCGCGGACCTGGCCGAACTCGGCTGGGGTGATGAAGCAAGCATCGACCTGCTGTGGGCGTTGTCGCGCGCACCCAGCGCCGATATCGCACTGCGTGCTCTGGTGCGCCTGCGTAGTGCTGTCGAAGGGGACTGGGCGCAGATCGATCGCCTCCTGCGTACGGACCGGAGTTTTCGTGGCCGGCTGTTCGCGGTCCTCGGATCGTCCACCGCGCTCGGTGATCACCTCGTCGCAGAGCCGGAGACCTGGCGACTGCTGACCCGCCCGGAGCTGCCCGGTCTCGACGAGGTCAGGCAATCGATGCTCGATTCGGTGGGCGCGCAGCCGGAGCCGGCATACAACGGTCGCGAAACCGGCGTCGATGACGGCAACCTGGTCTTCCGTGCGCAGCTCACCGGTCCCAAGGCAGTTCCCGCGCTCCGGTTGGCCTACCGCAATCTGTTGCTGCAGTTGGCTGCCCGAGACCTGGCGCCGACAGTGGAGGATGAACCGGTCATGCGGTTCAGTGAAGTCGGCGCCTACCTTGCCGACCTCGCCGACGCGGCGCTGACCGCAGCGCTCGCGGTGGGCGTCGCAGAAGTCTGCGGTGACAAACCGCTGAAGTCCAGGCTCGCGGTTGTCGCGATGGGCAAATGTGGTGCGCGTGAGCTGAATTACGTCAGCGATGTCGACGTCATCTTCGTCAGCGAACCCGCTGACGCGGAGACGAGCCGGATCGCAGGGGAGATGATGCGGGTCGGCTCTCTGGCCTTCTTCGAGGTCGATGCCGCGCTACGTCCCGAAGGCAAGGCCGGTGCGCTGACCCGGACCCTCGAATCGCACCTGACCTACTACCGGCGCTGGGCGAAGACCTGGGAGTTCCAGGCCCTACTCAAGGCTCGCCCGATGACCGGGGACATGGAGCTCGGGCGTGCATATGTCGACGCCGTCAGTCCGATGGTCTGGGAGGCCTCAGAACGCGAAGACTTCGTTGTCGACGTGCAGGCGATGCGCCGACGGGTGGAGGCGCAGCTACCCGAAGATCTGCGGGTGCGTGAGATCAAGCTCGGTCGGGGCGGGCTGCGTGACGTGGAGTTCGCCGTCCAGCTGTTGCAGATGGTGCACGGGCGCGTGGACGAGTCGCTCCGGGTCAAGAGCACCGTCGAGGCGTTGACCGTCTTGCGCGACGGTGGTTATGTCGGACGCGATGACGGCGCGAATCTCATTGCGTCCTACGAGTTCTTGCGATTGCTGGAACACTGCCTGCAGTTGCAGCGTCTCAAGCGAACCCACACCCTGCCGGAGTTCGACGACTATGAGGCGGTGCGCTGGCTGGCCCGCGCCGCCCACATCCGGCCGGAGGGCGACCTCGATGCCGGTGGCACGCTGCGCGAGGAAGTTCGTCGACAGTCCTATCGGGTGCGCAAGTTGCACGAAAAGCTCTTCTATCGCCCGTTGCTCGAAGCGGTCACCCGTTTCGAAAAGGATGAGTTGCGCCTGTCGACCAGTTCGGCGGTCCGGCGGCTTGCCGCCCTTGGCTACACCAAACCGGAAAACGCCCTCGGGCATCTCAAAGCCTTGGTCTCCACGGCTGGCCGTAAGGGGCAGATCCAGGAACTGCTGCTCCCGACATTGCTCGAATGGCTCAGCCGCACACCGGATCCCGATGCCGGTCTGTTGAACTACCGGCGGTTGTGTGACGCAGCCGCGGACCGGGACTGGTTCCTGCGGTTGCTCCGGGACGAAGGTGTCGTCGCCGAGCGTCTGATGACCGTGCTCGGTACCTCGGTGTACGCCGCAGAGTTGCTGATGCGGACGCCCGACGTGATCCGTCTGTACGCCGACGGGGCCAGCGGCCCCAAGCTGACCGAGGTCGACTCGGAGGACGTGGTGGCAGGCATGGTCGCCTCGGCCCTGCGGCACCGCGACGTCAAGATGGCGATCTCGGTGGCCCGTTCCCATCGCCGTGGAGAGCTCGCCCGGATCGCCTCGGCGGATCTCCTCGGCATGTACGACGTCCCCGAGGTCTGCCGGGCGCTGTCGCTCGTGTGGGCCGGGGTGCTCAATGCGGCTTTGCAGGTCGTGGTGAATGCCTCTGTCGCCGAACGTGGTACACCCGCACCGGCGCGCATCGCAGTGATCGGCATGGGCCGGCTTGGCGGCGGCGAACTCGGCTACGGATCCGATGCCGATGTGCTCTTCGTCTGTGAACCGGAAGAAGGCGTCGATGACGCCGAAGCGGTGCGCTGGGCCAACAGCATCGCGGACAAGGTGCGATCGCAGCTCGGGACACCCAGCGCCGATCCGCCCCTCGAGGTCGACACCGGTTTGCGTCCGGAGGGCCGCAACGGTCCGGTGGTCCGCACGCTTGCGGCCTATGCGGCCTACTACGAGCAGTGGGCGCAGGCCTGGGAGGTCCAGGCGCTGTTGCGGGCTCATCAGGTGGCCGGTGACGACGAGGTCGGCATCGCCTTCCTGCACATGGCCGACAAGATCCGTTATCCGTCCGGCGGCGTCTCGTCCGACGCGGTTCGTGAGATCCGCCGGATCAAGGCCCGTGTCGACGCCGAGCGGTTGCCGCGAGGTGCCGATCCCGCGACCCACACGAAGCTGGGGCGCGGTGGTCTGGCGGACGTGGAGTGGACGGTGCAGCTGTTGCAGTTGCGGCACGCCCATCGGATCCCGGCGCTGCACAACACGTCGACCCTGGAATGTCTCGATGCGATCGGCGCGGCCGAACTGCTCGCCGAAGAAGATGTGGCACTCCTGAAAGAGGCCTGGCTGACCGCGACAAAAGCCCGCAACGCATTGGTGCTGGTGCGCGGAAAGGCCATCGATCAACTCCCCGGACCAGGAAAAGCATTGCGCGCGGTCGCCTTTGCCGCCGGCTGGCATGACGACGACTCGGGGGTGTTCTTGGACAACTACTTGCGGGTCACGCGCCGGGCCAAGGCCGTGGTGCTGAAGGTATTCGGCGGGTGAGGCGGACTTCCGAACGCCTCGCCGGGCGTGGTCCGGTATTCAAGGTTCTGTATCTGGTTGCCGTGCTTCTCGGCTGGGCGCTACTCGGCGCCGTTGTCGCGGCGATCTGGCTGCACTTCTATCCGGGCAAGGGGCGGGTCTCCACCGCGTTCGCCAGTGCCGTGCCGTGGCTTCTGCTCGCAGGCATTCCGGCGACCATCATCCTGGCCGCGACACAGCGCTGGCTCACCACGGCTCTGACGGTGACCCTGCTCGGCGTCGGCATCTGGACGCAGGCGCCATTGTTCATCGCCTCGGATGCACCGTCCGGTGAGCGAATCGTGGTGGTGCAGTCCAACATCACGCTCGGTGAGGCAAACGTCGAGGAACTGGTGGCGCAGGTTCGGGCCAGCAAGGCGCATCTGCTCACGGTCGAGGAACTGACTCCGCAAGCGCTGGAACGGATCGAGAAGACCGATGTGCGGAGCCTGTTGCCCTACGAGTTCGTCGTACCGGGCGAAGGTGGCGTGGGAACTGGGATCTTCAGCCGCTATCCACTGCGAAACACTGCGGAGCTCAACGACTTCGGGCTCAACAATCTCCGGGTCGAAGTCGACCTGCCCGGTGCTGCGAACACCACGGTTTTCGCCGTGCATCCGATTCCGCCTTACCCGTACGATCCGTGGCGCTGGGTCGAGGAGATGAAACGTCTACGCGGGATCGTCCACTCGACGGCCACCGATCGGGTGATCGTCAGCGGCGACTTCAATGCGACCTGGGACCACAAGCAGTTCCGAGAGTTGTTGACCGACGGATTCGCCGATGCCACCGATCAGTCCGGGGCCGGCTGGAAGATGACCTATCCGGCCGGCCGCAGCTATCCGCCTGCGATCGGGATCGACCACGTCATCTCACGCGGATTCACCGCGGTGGAACTGGACAGTTTTGGGATCGAGGATGCCGATCATCGCGCCCTGGTGGTATCACTTATACCTAACTGAGGTTGACCTAACCCGGTGATGTTCGACCGTTGGCTCGGAGAGGGACGCGATGACGGAAACACCTGTTGCATCGGGTACGACAATGGATCGGTTGCGCGCGGCAACAGCCAGTGCGCACACTCGGGCAGAGGGCGCTGCGTTCATCGGAAGCCTCATGGAGGGTGAGCTCACCGCCGACGCCTACCGGGCGATGGCGGCGCAGCAGTACTTCATCTATGAGGCTTTGGAGTCGGTGTGTGATCAGCTCGTCGACGATCCGATCGCCGGTGTGGTGATGGACGAACGTCTGCGGCGTCTGCCGCGGCTCGCCGCCGACCTCGACGCGCTGGGAGTCTCGCTGTCCGAGGTCGAACTGTTGCCGTCGACCGTCCAGTATGCAGCGTGCATCCGGGACAGCGCCGCTGATCCGGTTGCCTTTGTGGCACACCATTACACGCGGTACCTCGGTGACCTCTCGGGCGGCCAGATCGTTCGGAGCCGACTGAAGCTGCATTACGGCCTGACCGATGAGGTCTTGAGTTTCTACAACTTCGACATCGACAAGCTGAAGCGATTCAAGGACGCCTACGCCGAGTCGATCGACGGATTGGTACTCGATGAGTCGGCCGTTACGCGCCTTCTGGACGAGGCAGTGCGGGCCTTCGGGTTCAACGAGGCCCTGTTTGCCGAACTGGGCGTGCACACCGGCTAGAGCGCCGATGATTTTTCCTGCGCGTGGTTGTCGATATGAGGGAAGTTCAATCGACGTGAGTGTAAGAACCACTCAACCGTGAGTGTAGGAACCACTCAACAAGGAGAAACATCATGCGAACCCTGATCGTCACTGCTTTTGTCTCGCTCGACGGGGTCATGGAGGCCCCGGGCGGCGAGCCCGGGTACCGCAACTCCGGCTGGACCTTCAAAGACGTCGAGTTCGATCCGGCCGCCTACGAGATCAAGGGACGTGAGCAGCAGGAGACCACCGCACTGCTGCTGGGCCGGACCTCGTACGAGGCGTTTGCCCCGGTGTGGCCGACGATGGACGAGTTCGCCGAATACAACGCGATGCCCCGGTATGTGGTGTCGACAACTCTGGAATCGGACGATGCTCGCTGGCCGGCAACGATCCTGCGGTCGGTTGATGACGTGGCCGCGCTCAAAGAGACCGAGGGCGGCCCGATCGCCGTGCACGGCAGCGCGACTCTCGGTCGCAGCCTGGCCGACGCCGGACTGGTTGACCGCTATCACCTGCTGGTGTTCCCTCTGCTGCTCGGCGGCGGCAAACGCTTGTTCAGCGAAGCCGACAAGGACGCCACCAAGCTGAAGCTCACCGAGTACGAGGCGTACGGCAACGGCATCACCAAGCAGGTCTTCGACGTCCTCCGCTGAATGAGCAGGCACTGGGCGAATCCGACGCGGAGCGGATCCGATCAGCGATCGCCGACCAGTATCGCGAACAACGCGCGGATGTCGTCGCTGGTCGGTGTCGGCAGGCTGGCGTGGCCGTGGATGAACCCGATGCCTGCGTAGACGAGGAGTCCGGCGCGAAGCCGGGCGTCTTGTTCGCTGAGGTCGAGCTCGATGAGTGCTTCGCGGACGAGGTCGAAAATCCGTCGATCGAGTTCACGGACCGACTTGGCAACCTCTTCGTTTCGCAGCGCCCATTCCCTGATCGCAGCCTCTACCGACCAGTTGCGTTCGACCAGCATCCCTGCCATCTGCTCGAGTCGCTGATCGGCAGGGATGTTCTCGATGTCGGCCAGGCCTCGCAAGGCCTCGACCTGGGTTGTCTTCCAGTGGTCGGCGAGCGCGTTCATCAGCGCGTTGATGTCCTCGAAGTGCCAGTAGAAACTGCCCTTCGTCACGCGGAGTTCTTGGCACAGGCGGCTGATCTTGACCTCACCCACACCCTCACGGATGAGGAGGTCGAGCGCAGCATCCAGCCAGTCCTGCATCGACAACCGTGAGCTCGTGTCCCGCTTTGATCGAGTGGCCAATTACCGCGCCACCCAATCGCATCCAGCAGAGATGTCTCGATTCGGGCGCATGAATTCGATCATACGTCGAACGATCGGCGTGCAACTTCGCCCATACCCTGCAGTAGGGTAGTGTGACGGCCGCCTCAATCGAGGCGGATCGGAGGTCGGGTGAATTTGGGCAAGCAGATCGATCGCCGTACCGCACTACGAGGTGCGGCAGTCGCGGCCGCAGCAGGCTTCGTTGCGACCCGCACAGGTGTTGCCGGTGCGGCGCCGCCGCTGCCGGATCCTCCATTCGACAGCCCGCTTCTCTTTCATTCGCCGCCGATGCGCAAGTTTGTCGATGAGATGCCTCGACCTCCGGTGATCAGTGGCAGCGAATTGCATCTGACGGCCAGGACCACGCGCGCGAAGTTCCACGCCGATCTGCCCGCCTCGCCGGCTTTCGGGTTCAACGACATGCCGTATCTGGGGCCGACGATCGAAGCGCATGTTGATCAACCGGGTGTCGTCACACTCGCGAATGCCATTGACGGACATCCCTTTGGGGTCGATCTGGACACATCGATTCACGGGGTCTCGGAGTCATGGCGAACGCATCCGCCGACGAACCTTCATCTCCACGGAGGCGTCAGCGCACCCGACAGCGATGGACATCCGCAGCGAGTCCTGCTGCCGGGTGGTGGGACGGCAACTCACTTCTTCCCGCATCGACAGGAAGCCGGCCACCTCTGGTATCACGACCACGCGATGGGGATCACGCGTGCCAACGTGGCTGCGGGACTGGCCGGTATGTACTTTTTGCGCGACGGCTACGACACCGGTCGCAGGGACAATGCGCTGAATCTGCCTGCCGATGACTACGAGATGCCACTGATTCTGCAGGAGAAGCTGTTCGGCGCGGACGGGTTCCAGAGCCTTCGCTCGACTCTGTTTGTGCCGGAGGGGGGTTGGGAAGGTGGCGCGGTCGGCGACGTCGGCATGGTCAACGGTAAGGCCTGGCCCAACCTGGACGTCGACCGTGGGCTCTACCGTTTCCGACTCATCAACGCCGCATCTTTCAGTGTGTGGAATCTGTTCTTCTCCAATCGGATGCAGTTCTGGGTCATCGGCAACGAACACGGATTGCTGGGTGCGCCTGAACCAGTTCGCTCGCTGCAGGTCTCACCGGCTGAGCGTTACGACCTGTTGGTGGACTTCTCCGGTCTGGCTGCGGGTGAATCGGTGGAGTTGTGCAACGACGAGGAGCCTCCGTTCCAGGCCCGTATCTTGGGTGCTGTGGCGCTGCCGGTCTTTTGTCGTTTCAGATCCACCGGGCAGAAGGGCTTCACCGGGCCGGTACCCACCGAGTTGCGGGGTGGCCGAGGCCTGCCAGAAGTGTTGCCGCCGTTGGCAAAGCCGACGTCGCAGCGCACGGTCACGCTCAGCCAGCCCTACGCGCTCCGAAATCCGCCGGCAATCATGTCGCTGAACAACCTTCGATTCTCCGATCCGCAGATCGAGAAGCCGAAGCAGGGGACCACCGAGATCTGGAACATCGTCAACATCACCGATGACCCCCATCCAATTCACATCCACCTGGTGACCTTCCGGATTCTCGGTCGTACCCCGCTGCGGACCGTCGAATACCAGGCGGCACATCCGCAACCGGCCATCGGCGTGAAGTGGACACCCGATCCGACGAACTTCCTCGCAGGCCCGATGGTGGTGCCTGCGCGATGGGAGGCTGGCTGGAAAGACACCGTGCGCGTCGATCCGGGAACCGTGACCAGGATCGTTGTCCGTTTCCCGACCGCGGAAGAACTGCAATTCGATCCCGATGCGATGTTCTCGTCCGACCCGACCGCGTTGCCGGTGAACCTCCCGGTCGCGGCACCAACTGAGCCCGCGATCGTGGATCCGGTTGCCCCCGAGGCGCCTACACATCATCAGCATTCCGATGCGCACGGTGACACCCCGGCGATGCTGCAGGGCTATGTCTGGCATTGTCACCTCCTCGATCACGAAGATCACGACATGATGCTGAAGTTCCGGACCGTCGAGTAGTCGTTACAACGGCATGGCGTCAAAACGGTGCCGGGGGAGTGTTCCTTTCCTGTTCTTCTCGGAGTTCGTGAGCGAGTTGCTCCCGCATTCCTCGTTGTCGGCGATTGGCCAGTCGTTCTTGTTGGCGGCGTGCGTGTTTGGCAACGGTACGTGGCTGGGTTCTTTGCGATGCTGCCGGTGGTGGTCGGCTGCGTGTGCCGCGTTGGTTGTCGAAGACGATCAACCTCAACGTCGGGAACAGGTCGTCGCCGGTCCATCCCGGGCCGTGGTAGTTGCGGCGTTCGGGTGTGGTGAAGATCAGCCGGGTCCGCCCGGTCTTGGGGTCGGGGTACTGATCATCAAGCCAGTCGGAGTATGTCTTGAGCAGGTGGTGAAAACGGCACAGTGTCTTCATCTCTGACGGATGGGTGCAGCCACCGGCATCGGGATCGTTGTGGTTGTACTCGCAGGTGTGGTCCAGGTCGGCTCCCCAGGCCTTGTGCTCACAGCCGGGCCACATGCAGTAGACATCCCGGATCCGGAGATAGGTGTCCAGGACCACTGACGGCCGGTACTGGTCGCCGGGTTGGGTGGCCGGGAGCGGAATCACCTGTGGGAACGGCGCTACGACGATGGCGCTGTCGTTGGGGGCATCCGTGGCTGGTGGGTTCTGCGGTCCGCGCATGTATATCTTCGGCCGCTTCGGCTTCGGCGTCTTTTGTTCGGGCCGCTCGGGTTCAGGCTGCACAGGTTCGAGCTGCTCGGGTGTCGAGTCGGCCTCAGACTGAGGCTGTGCCGGCTCCGGCGGAGCGGGTGCAGGTTTGTTGCCCATCGGCCGCTGCACAGTTTCCGGGCGGGCAGCGATGTCACGAACATGATCACCGGAGATCACACCGTGCCCGTCCATGAACCCCGGATTCTCGGCTCGACCGTCGAGGGTGGCCTGATCAGTGATCACATGCAGCACGATCTTCACATCCACACCCGAGACCACTTGACCCGCAGGAACAGCGTCGATCTCGGCGGTACAAGGATGTTTTGGGTCGTTCGGACATTCACAACGGAATTCGCGGCCCATCACCGTGGCAAACAACGCATCGGCCATCCGATCAGACTTCTTCCGCGGATCAGCCTTACACGTGGCCATCGCCAGCTTTTCGAGCCGCGCCATGATCAACGTCAATTCCTCGGCCGTGGAATGGGCATCCAGCACGGCCATGCCGTGGTCGGTGTTGTTGGCCCACACCCCACGGTTGCTTTTCGCGTCCTCACGGTTCTTACGCACCAGGTCCGGGTCTCGGCGGAAGATGATGGCATCGACCATGTCTCGCATCCGGCCCTTGGACCACGAACCCCGCCGACGCAGTGCTTCGGCGATCGCGCGATCGATCTCGGCCATGTGGGCTGAACCCTCGATCAGTTCGGTGCGGGCGATGATGTCGGGAATGTGGTGCGCGGCGATGCGGCCGGCTTTCAACATCGCATTGACCGCAGGCAGGCGATCGCGCAACGCCACCCCGCGATTGATCTGGAGCTCCGCGGTCCGCTGCGTCAATCCCTGTGCCGCAGACAATCTCGCCGCACACTGCGCGAACGGATCAAGCGCGCGCATCTCCGCCTCGGACCCGGCGGTCGGCTCGACGAGATGTCGATGCAGCATCGCTGCAGCGGCATACCGCTCCCACTCCATCCGCGACTGCTGGGCCATCGCGAGTTCGGTGTTACGCAACAATTCGTTGACACCCAGCGACTCGACAGGGCCGATTTCATCGTCCCCACCTGCATCTTCGATCTCCCCCTCGAACATACATTTGAGTCTAGATGAGAGGTCTGACAAACGATGGAGATCATCTCCGGGGATGGGGTGGTCGAGAGTTGACAGTGTCGCTGTCCCAGGTGATTTGGTTGTCGGCGACCGTCGCCACGACCTCGAGTCCATGCGTATTCAGGGAGCCCCATTCGACGGTGGGGTGGATGGTTGCGCGCGTGTGATCGGCGACGGCCGACCAGCTGGTCCAGCTGTTGTCAGCATCTCCTGGCGGGTGTAGGACACGGCAGTATGCATCGAATGTCGGTGGCACGAGCGAATCAACGCGGTGACCGAACCGGGGGATTGCATCTCGAATCCATTCGCCCGCCGACATGTTGGTCTCGATATCGGCGACGCGCCACTCGGGGTTGTTCGTCATTCCGGTCAGTATTCCGGTCGCGTAGAGAACTGGGAACCAAAAGGCTCGGTGATCTCTTCGTCAACTTGCGATGTCGGGACGGCCGATGATCTGTTTGCCGGGGTGGAGTAGCTCTTGGAGAGCGGTCAGAGCAGCGGGGTCGAGTTCGCCGGTGTACATGGCGATCGCCCAATCGTGGTCTTCTGTGCGCCACGCCTGGACGGTTGGTGCATTCCAAAGGAGGTCCCATGGTCGTGTCGATCGTGGTCGGCGGGCCAGGCGGCCGGTGATGGCCCCGTGACCGATGCGAGCGTCAAAGCCGCCGTCGTCATCGTGGTGGCTCAGGTGGCTGATGCCGAGGTCGGCGGTGATGGGGATGCGCAATGGGCGGTCCGTGACGTGCCGAGCGAACCAGGCCTGATGATCGTCCTTCTGGTTGCCCTGACTCGGGATGTACGACGATCGGAAATCGTCGGGTGCAATCGAATGGTTGGGTTCCTTTGTCGGTCCAGGCCATGTGAATAATGCGCGGTCGATCGGGATTCCGGCGGTGAATTCTATGAATTGGACGGCGATGCCGAAGCCGTCGTTGCGCTGCTGCAGTATTGCCCCGGTTCGCTTGTCGACGACCAATTGCATGGCATGGGGTTTATGTTTGGGCGGAGCGAGTTCAACAGCCCAGCAAGACCTTCCGAGGTATTCGATGTCTTCGATCGGTCCGGCAGGTGTGGTGAAGTCGTTGCCGACCCACCGTGATGCAGGCTGGGTCGCCAAGAGTTCACGACCGGGACCGAGGTAGGACATGTTTCTGGCATCGGCTTGAATCGGTAGTTGCTCGTGGTGCGCGAAACGCCACACGGTTTCACCGTTGAAGATCACCAGCGGCCGGCCATCTATCGATTCGACGCGGATCTTTGGCTCGTCGCGCCAGACCTGAAGGTCGTCGACTCCCGCTACGTACAGCGGTATTACTTCGTTTCCAGCCATGAGCAGGCTCCCGGTATCGATGGGGCCGGAGCGGGAGATGACACCCTGAATCGGCATATCTGGGCCGTCGACCAGCTTCTTGAGGACCTCGATCCATGTGGTCATGGCCTACAGCGTGCCAGACATCGACGCGGGCATCTTTGTGCTCGGGGCCGCTCCTCGGTTTCGCTGGAACATACCCTTCGGTATGGTACGGTCTCGAAATGTGATCTGGATCGCACTGTCCGCCATGTCTTGATCACGTGAAGTCGTGCGCAGCGCCGAAACAGGAAGTGAGCCAGGTTTGACGATTGGTGACAGTTTCCAGCGAATCCCGTTTGAACCCGCCACGGATGGGCGGGTGGAGAGCCATTCGGGTCTGACTCGTCACTATCCGACATTGCCCGCCAATTTTGTGGCGCCAGAGGCACATTCGAAACGCGTTGGCCTGATCATGGCTCATCCCGCGTCCAACTTCCTGACCCACTTCCTGCTCCGCGGATTCGCTGAAGCGGGCGTTCCGATCATGGGTATCAACACGCGATACAGCACCAATGAGCCGGCGTTGATCATGGAGCGGGCCGCGCTCGATCTCGGTTGTGGTGTGCGGTGGATGCGCGAAGTGCTGGGATTCGAGAAGGTCGTCATTCTCGGTTTCAGCGGGGGAGGGTCGTTGGCCGCGTTCTACCAGGCCCAGGCGTTGAACAACGATGTCACGCAAACGCCCGCGGGAGATCCGGTTGACATGTCCGGACTGGTGCCGGCCGACGGGCTTGCGCTCATCGGTGCCCATCCCGGTCGCGCAAGGGTGTTGCGGCATTGGGTCGATGGCTCTGTGGTCGATGAATCGAATCCCTTTGAAACCGAAGAACATCTGAATCTCTACAATCCCCGACGAACAGTTCCGCTGGATCCGGCCTGGGTGGAGGAATACCGCGACGCGCAGCTTCGTCGCA
Organism: Williamsia sp. Y721; assembly: GCF_059683565.1. Lineage (NCBI taxonomy): Bacteria > Bacillati > Actinomycetota > Actinomycetes > Mycobacteriales > Nocardiaceae > Williamsia > Williamsia sp. Y721. The sequence goes on from NZ_JCASNH010000001.1 coordinate 1,368,449, forward strand.
TTCGCCGCATCGACGGATGGGCTCTCGACCAGCTGCAGGTACTCGATCGACATGGCGCGGCTGATCGCGCATTTGTTGTCCATCGCACCGTGGCCGACCCGCGGTTTGTCGACCTCGCAGTCGATCTCAGCGACCGCGCGATCGGGAGTATGTACGGCGACCCGGCCGCGGCGAACATGGCGGCCGGTGGCCTCGCCCGGTTCAGCACGGTCCGATCGTGGTTGAGCACCTGGAGTTTCGATCGCACCAACGCCGATGCGCTGCGCAACCTGAAGGCGATCACAACACCGACAACGGTGGTCTGTCTGCGCGCCGATCAGGCCGCATTTGTCAGTGACTCGCGCGATATGTACGAGGCATCGGCGGATCCGCAGGCGTCGCTGACCGAACTCGACAACCTCAACCACTACCTCGTCGATCAGCCCGGTGGCCTACCGATGATCGTCGAAGACTTGAAGTCCTGGCTCATCAAACGCGAACTTGCAGAGGGATTCGAATCGTGACCATCGACGAAACCGCGGTGCCGACAGTCGAATCCGGCCCGGCAACCGCAAGCCATCCGACTGCTTTCTGCTACGAGGAGGGGATGAACTCCCCGGGTGTCCAGTGGGCGCAGACGTTGGTGCGCCGGATCTTCGGTACCGAGATGTTCCCGACGCAGCAGCAGATCGACGACATCTGTGCCGACATGTTCACGGCGGATCCCGTTGCGGAACGGTTTGTCGACGAGGTCTTCTACGGCGAAATCGGGCCCACCCGTGGGCGTGCGATGCTGCAACAGGCCTTGGCCGAGGGCATTTCGTCGCTCACCGATCCACCGGAGTCGATGGTGGCCCTGTTCGACGAGTTCGAGCATGTGCCGGACTGGGTGGATTCGGAGATGGTCGAACGGGGTGCGGCGATCTGGCGGCGTTGGGGCACAATGTTGTTCAGTGTTGCCGGCGGGATCACCCTCGAGATGTACACCGAATCGTCGGTCGCGACCCCACTGTCGCTGGCAGGCGGATACGCCGGTGACAACGCATTACGCAGATTCCTCGAGACAGCGAGGTTCTGGATCGACGTGTCGGAACCGGATGCGCTGCTGACCCGTGGCAGCAAAGGCCGGGAGACCGCGATGCTGGTGCGCGTGATGCATGTGTCGGTGCGCAGGCGAGTGGCCGACCACCCCGAATGGGATACCGAGAAGTGGGGCATCCCGATCAGTCAGACCTACATGCTGCTGACGTTGCTCGGCGGTAGTGTGGCGCCTGCGCTCGCTCTGCGACTGGTCGGAATACAGACGCCTGCAAGCGAAATCCGCGAGCTGATCCACTTCCAGAAGTACATGGGTCACGTCCTCGGAGTGCGGACCCGGTGGCATCCGGAGACCATTGCCGACTCGCTACGGCTCCTTCTGCTGGTCGCGGTGTCCCGCAGCCACGATGCAGGTGATCACGGTGCCGAACTCATCGAGTCGTTCCCGAGAGCGTTTGCGCCGCGGTATGGGCACACCGGGCTCAAGAAGTTCAGGGAAAAGTACAACGGCATGATCTATGCGGCGTATTCGGCGGTATTCATGATGCCCTGGACCCGAAAGAAGTACGACATGCCAAGCGCTGTCCCGGGATTACTGTGGTTGATCGCACGACTACCCGCGGTGACGGTGTACGAAATCCTGCGACGACTGATTCCGCCGTTGGCTGCTCGCCACGAGACGCTCATGCGCCGCCACCGCGAGAACTGGTACCGCGCACAGATGGATGGCCGGGAGTCAGAGTTCGACGCCTCGGGGGCATTGCGGCGATGACTGTGTCGAACAGCAAAGCAGCGTCGAACAGCAAAGCAGCGTCGAACAGCAAGGCAGAACTGCAGTACCTGTCCGGATTCGGCAACGAGCACTGGTCCGAGGCGATCCCGGGCGCATTGGTGACCGGCCAGAACTCACCGCAACACGCGCCGATGGGTCTGTACGCCGAACAGATCTCGGGCACCGCGTTCACCGAACCCCGAACCATCAACCGGCGCACCTGGATGTACCGGATCATGCCGACCGCCGCGCACCGCCCGTTCACCCGGATCGACGACGGCAGGTTGCGCAGTGCTCCCATCAGCGCAACTGCCGACCCGAACCGATTGCGCTGGGATCCGTTGCCCGCGCCGACCGGACCCGTCGACTTCCTCGATGGCATCTACACGATCGCCGCCAACGGGGATGTGCGTACGCGCAGTGGAATCGCGGTTCACCTGTACTCCGCGACAACCTCGATGACCGACCGCTACTTCTCGAACGCCGACGGTGAACTCCTCATCGTGCCGCAATCCGGTGAGCTGACGATCCGAACCGAACTCGGGGTGCTGGGTGTCGGTCCGGGCGAGATCGCCGTTATCGGGCGTGGCATCAAGTTCTCCGTCGACATCGCCGATGACCTGGTATCGGGGTATATCTGCGAAAACTACGGGGCCTACTTCGAGCTGCCGGAGCTCGGCCCGATCGGAGCGAACGGTCTGGCACACGCACGTCATTTCCATCATCCCGTGGCGGCGTACGAGGACGTGGCGCGCAATGTGCAGTGGGTCAACAAGTTCGGTGGCCACCTCTGGGCCACGGATCTGGATCATTCTCCGCTGGATGTGGTGGCGTGGCATGGGAGCCACAGCGTCTACAAATATGACCTGGCACAGTTCAATGTGATGGGGACGCTCGGCTGGGACCATCCCGACCCGTCGATCTTCACGGTGCTGACGTCGGTGTCAGAGCGACCGGGGCAGGCCAATGTCGACTTCGTGGCATTCCCGCCGCGTTGGGTGGTGGGGGAGCACACCTTCCGGCCGCCGCACTTTCATCGCAACGTGATGGCCGAGTTCATGGGTCTGATCTACGGCGTCCACGACTCGAAGGCCGAAGGCTTTGTGCCCGGTGGATCGAGCCTGCACAACATGTTCGCTGCGCACGGCCCGGATCTACAGACCTTCGAGGCCGGTAGCAACGCCGATCTCACACCTCAAAAGTTCGACAACTCATTGGCTTTCATGTTCGAGACGAGGTGGCCGCTGGTGGTCACCGACTTCGCCATGGCAGCCGTGCATCGGCAGAACGACTACGACGGTGTCTGGTCCGGTCTGCACCGCAACTTTCAACCATCGACAAGGGAGTCCTCATGACAGCTGCAGCAGTCCGGCCGAAATCACCTGTGGTCCCCGAAGCGGGTTTGCGGATCGGTGGACGGGTACGTCCATCGGCCGGTGGGCAGACCTACCAGTCCATCAATCCGGCCGACGAATCGTTGGTTGTCGAACTCCCGGCGGGCAATGCCGCCGACGTCGACGAGGCAGTCAGCGTCGCTCGCGCAGAGTTCGAAGAGGGGCAGTGGGCAACCATGCCCGCGCATGAGCGGGGCCGGGTGCTGTCCCGGGTGGCAGACCTGATCGAGGCCGATGCAGAGAACATCTCTGCACTGGAATCGGTTGAGATGGGCAAGCTGTATGTGGACACCGTGAACGGTGATGTCCCGGCGGCAGCCGCCGTGTTCCGGCATTTCGCGGGATGGGCCGACAAAATCCAGGGATCGACCGCTCAGCTGCCGGACATCGCCGGGCAGCACCGCTTCGGATTCACGCTGCGGCAACCGGTGGGTGTGGTCGGTGCGATCACCCCGTGGAACAACCCGCTCGTCATCGCCGCGTGGAAACTCGCGCCGGCTCTTGCTGCCGGATGCACCGCGGTCGTCAAACCCGCTGAGGACGCGTCGTTGTCGACCATCCGTCTGGCCGAATTGTTCAGAGAGGCGGGACTTCCCGACGGTGCGCTCAACATTGTGACCGGACTCGGCGACGAAGCAGGCGCCGCGCTCGCCGGACATGCTGGTATCGACAAGATCTCGTTCACCGGATCGGCGCGGGTCGGCAAGCAGATTCAGCCGTTGGCCGGCGACAAGTTCCGCAAGATGACTTTGGAGCTCGGCGGGAAGTCGCCGCAACTGATCTTTCCGGACGCAGATCTGGACGCGGCGATGTTCTGGATCGCGATGGGCAACTTCTACCACCAGGGACAGGTGTGCGCGGCCGGTACCCGAGTCCTGGTCCACGAGTCGATTGTCGACGAGGTCGTCGAGGGCTTGACCGCGGCTGCGCGCGCTGCGGTCATCGGTGATCCGATGGACCCGTCGAGCACGATGGGAACGATCGTGAACGAAAAGCAGCTCGACCGGGTGATGGGCTACATCGAGAAGGGCAAACGGGAGGCCGAGCTGATCACCGGCGGCAACCGGATCGCCGGCCCGGGCTTCTTTGTCGAACCAACCGTCTTCCGCGGGACCAACGACATGACCATCGCTCGCGAGGAGATCTTCGGCCCGGTGGCCACCGTCATCACCTTCCGCGACACCGATGAGGCTGTGCGACTTGCCAATGCGACGAAGTACGGGCTCAACGCGATGATCTACACATCGAGCCTGTCAACGGCACATTCGGTGATTCCCCGGCTTCGGGTGGGCATGGTGTGGGTCAATGGCTGGGGTGTGCCCGAGCCGCAGCTCCCGTGGGGTGGTCGTGAGGCCAGCGGGTACGGCCGCGAACTCGGTCAAGCGGGTCTGCTCGCCCATACCGAGGAAAAGACCGTCCACCTGGCCTTCTGATCCCGGTCGACCGAACAGTCAGACCGCGATCAAAATCAACAACGGAGTGAGATCATGACAACCGTGGACATCGTCGAAGCATGGAACGGCCCCGGCCGCAAGGACGGGGTGATCACCGATGCAACACCGAAAAACAATGCGGTACACCTCAGTTCAGGTGGCGCGGCATTCGAGCACTGGTATTTCGATGCCCAGCTCGAGGACGGCCACACCGTGGTCGCGTTCCTGAACAAACGGCGGCCTGAAGATCCTCCCAAGTGCAGACCCTGGGTCGAGATCATCATCTACGCCCCGGATGGAACCCGCCGGGAGATCGCCAAAAAATACCCGCGCGGGGAGTCGTACTTCTCCGAAGAGAAGTGTGACGTGCGGATCGGCAAAAACACTGCACGCGTGAGCTTTCCGGAGGATGGCGGGCTGCCGAGCTACCACGTTTTCATCGCCGAAGAAGACGTGACGTTCGACCTCACGTTCACGGCCGAATTGCCGCCCTGGATGCCGGGGCGTGGTGAAACACACTTCGGCGCAAAGCATTCCTTCGGCTGGATCGTCGGTGCACCCCGCGCACGCGTCACCGGAACCGTGAAGCTGGGTGACGAGACCCTTGATACGAACGGCCGCGGCTATGCCGACCACAATTGGGGCGTCGGCGACATGAAGCGTGTCATCGACTGCTGGCACTGGGGCCGACTCTATGTGGATGACTACACACTGCTGTACGCATCGGTGAAAACGCAGGAGAAGTTCGGATCGCACGCGATCCAGCCACTGATGCTCGCACACAACGATTCCATCGTCCTGAGCACAGGAGAGGTCGAGTTCACCACCGGGCCGACAGCGTTCGACGAGGTGGCGAATCGTAGTTATCCCACCTGGATCTCGCTGGAGGTGCAGGGAAGTCTGGAGCTGCGGCTGGATGTCCAGCGCGTTCTCCATGCGCACGACTTCCTCGACGATATTCCGGTGATCGGCAGCAAGCTACTGCGCCCGCTCGCGTACCGACTGATCGGGCATCCCGGGTATTTCCGGTTCCAGTCGACGTTCGACCTCAAGATCATCGACGGGGAGCAAACCCACCATCGCACCGGGACGACCCTCCACGAACTGGTCGCGCTGCGCTGACCGCACCCGCAGATGCTCCACCTATACGAAGACGCTCCACAAATATGTGGAGCGTCTTCGTATAGGTGGAGCGTTTGGGGGTTGGTGGTCAGTTCGTCGCGTCGAGGATCTTGATCGCGAACACCAGGGTGTCACCGGCTTCGATGCCGGCCGCCGGCTGTCCCGATGCGTAGCCGTCGGAGGAGGTCATCGCGACGGCAACGGTGGAGCCGACTTTTTGCCCGGCGATGGCCTTCTGGAATCCCGTGACGACGCGCGTCAGCGGGAATTCGGAGGGTGCACCGCGCTGGTAGGCACTGTCGAACACGGTGCCGTCGCGGCCGTTGACGCCCATGTAGCAGACGGAGACCTCTGCGGTCTCAGCGACGATGTCACCATTGCCCTCGGTCAGCGTCTGAACTGCGGTCGCGTCCACCGAAAACGGCTCTGTGACAGTGATTTTGGGAGCCGCCGCATCGGTCGAACCGGTGACTTCCACCGCGCCGGTAGCGCCGTCCAGTGTCCATTCCGGTGCGACGTCGCCTGCCGGTTCCGCCGTGGGGCACGACGCCACCGAAGATGCGGCGGCTGTGGAATCGCTCGACGAGTTGTCGTCGGAGCCGCAGGCGGCGAGCAGTAGCAGTGAGGACGAAGCCACGAGGGCCATGGAGAGGCGCTTGGAGATCATGAAAGGAAACCTAACAGTCCCTACTCGGGGCCCCGATCGGCGGCGGTGGACAACCCGACGCGAACGCGGCTACTGTGAGTGCAACCGCAAGGCTGACAGTATCGCTTTGTGAAACGAACCTTCAGGGGAGGTGCACGGTGACGACGGTTTCAGAGGGTCGGCAACGCAGCAAGGTTTCTTACGATCGCCCGGTTGACTGCGACAACCACTACTACGAGAAGATCGACGCCTTCACCCGCCATCTCGACCCGAAGTTCAAAAGGCGCGGGGTCGAGATCATCACCAAGGGCACCCACACCGAACTGCTCGCCGGTGGCCAGTTGTTCGAGTTCGTGCCCAATCCCACGTTTGACCCGGTGATCGTTCCGGGCTGCCTCGACGCTTTGTTCCGCGGCGAGATCCCGGAGGGTGTGGACCCTCGGAGTCTGTCGAAGGTCGAGCCGCTCAACCCTGCCTACCAGGATCGCGACCTGCGGCTGGAGATGATCGAGAAGCAGCAGATGTCGGGTGTGATCTTGCTGCCGACGCTGGCTTGCGGTGTCGAAGAAGCCCTCAAACATGACATACCGGCGACGATGGCGAGCATCACCGCCTTCAATCGATGGCTCGACGAAGACTGGGGCTACGCGTATCAGGGCCGGATCTTTGCGACTCCGATGCTGTCGTTCGCCGACCCCGACCAGGCTCTGGAAGAAATCGATCGTCTGATCGAGCGTGATGTGCGCATCGTCTCGGTGCGTCCGGCGCCGATACCGGCCGGCCACGGAACGTCCAAGGCGTTCGGAGATCCGCGATACGACAAGGTGTGGGCCAAGCTCGCCGAAGCGGACATCCCGGTTGCGTTCCACCTGAGCGACAGCGGCTACACAGAGTTCCTGGGTGCGGCCTGGGGCGGGCCACCGAAGTTCGCACCGTTTCGATACAACGACCCGCTGGCATCGCTGGTCGTATCGGATCGAGCCATCCACGACACGATTGCCAGCCTCGTCATCGGTGGCGTGTTCACGCGCCATCCGAGACTCCGGGTGGCGAGCATCGAAAACGGTTCGGACTGGGTGCATTTGCTGCTCAAGCGGTTACGCAAACTCGCCAACCAGGCGCCGTGGTTGTTCGTCGAAGATCCCGGGGACACCTTGCGCAGGCACCTGTGGGTCTCGCCGTACTACGAGGATGACGTCCCGAAACTTGTTGAGGTCATGGGATCTGACCGGGTCATGTTCGGGTCGGATTGGCCGCACGGCGAGGGGTTGGAGACCCCGCTCGATTTCATCCACGAACTCGAGGGCTTCGGAGAGGCCGAAGTCGATCAGATCATGCGGACCAACGTGTTGGAACTGATGGGCATCGACTACTGACGGTTCGGCAGGGCTGAAACATCCTGACGTCATGGCAATTTGGGCCCACTCGACGGGCGAAAGCGCACGTATTGCCGTTGGGCTTACCGTATGGTTGCGCGCATGAGTGGAACGTTTGCAGGCAAAGTCGCGATTGTCACCGGCGGTGGCTCCGGAATCGGTGCGGCACTGACCCGCGCTCTGGTGGCAGCCGGCGCCGACGTCACCTGCACCGACATCGATCCTGATGCGGCCCGCACCGTCGCGGAGGCGGCAGTGGGTGACGGAACGGCCCGCGCCGAGCGACTCGACGTCACGGACGCAGTCGCTGTCCAGGCCGTTGTCGACGGTGTGGTCGAGCGCTGCGGTCGCCTCGATCTGATGTTCAACAATGCCGGGATACTCTTCGGCGGCGACACCGAACTGCTGACTCTGGACCAGTGGAACGCCATCATCGATATCAACATCCGCGGTGTGGTGCACGGTGTTTCGGCGGCATACCCGGTGATGATCCGGCAGGGGGCCGGTCACATCATCAATACGTCGTCGATGGCGGGGCTGGCCGCGACCGGCCAGATCACCAGCTACGTGATGACCAAGCATGCGGTCGTGGGACTGTCGCTCGCTCTGCGTACCGAGGCTGCCGCACACGGCGTCGGTGTCCTGGCGATCTGCCCCGGTGCCGTGGAGACACCGATCATCGAGAAGGGCGCTGTCGGCGACTTCGATGGCCGCGACTTCTTCCGGCAAGGCCAGGGAACCAAGCACTTTCACGATCCGGATCGACTGGCCCGGGACACGTTGCGGGCCATCGAACGAAATCGCGCTTTGCTGGTGACACCGGCCCGCTCGCGGATGGCCTGGATATTTGCACGGCTCGCACCGGGCCTGATGCAGAAGATGTCCATTCGTTTTGTGGCGCAGTCCCGCTCCGCACACAGCGGTAACAGCCTGCAGAAGTGACCACCAAAGGAACACGCCCATGAGTGCGACGCTGTCGATCCCGCGATATCCCTCCGACGTCACCAACACCTGGCTGTCAGGGGTGCTGAGTGTCGGACGCGCACCGGTGACGGTGGCCGAGGTGGCGGTCAGCCCGATCGGCACCGGACAGACCGCCGCTACCTACCGGATCAATGCCACGTACACCGCAGGCCGCGCAGACCTGCCCGATAGTTTTGTGCTGAAACTCCCGGCCCAGGACGACAGCGTGCGCGACGGTCTGGTGTTGGGGTACGTCAGCGAATGTGCGTTCTATGACTCGGTTGCCGACCTGGTGCAGGTTCCGATCCCGCGGTGCTATCACAACGAGATCGCCGATGGCGGAAAGAACTTCGCGCTTTTGCTCGGTGATGAGGTCGGTGCGGTGCAAGGCGATCAGATCCGTGGTTGCGGGCAGGAACAGGCCCTGGCGGTGGCGCGGGCGCTGGCCGGACTTCATGGACCGACCTGGTGCGATCCCGCCTGGCACGATTTTTCCGGCCTGGCCTTCGCGATGAAGGATGTCACCGCCATGTCAGGGTTGAGTGATGTGGCGCAGATGAGCGCAGGCATGACCATCGACAAACTCGGCGACCGATTGTCAGCCGCGGACCGCGTGACCCTGACCGACGCAATGGGCATGGTCAAACCGTGGCTGAGCGATTCTCCGGAACGTTTTGCGCTGTTGCACGGCGACTTCCGGCTGGACAACATGCTGTTCGGCGCCGACGGAAAGCTGACGGTGGTCGACTGGCAGACGCTGGGTGTGGGACTACCGGCCCGCGATCTGGCGTACTTCGTCGGAACCAGCGTCGAGTCGGAGTTGCGCGCCGCCATCGAAGAGGGTGTGGTCGACGCCTATCACCAAGCGCTCACCGGCTATGGAATTGCTGACTACTCACTCGAAACATGTTGGCGCGACTACCGGTTCGGCATGCTGCAGACCCTGCTGATCACCTCGCTGGGTTGCGCGTTCGCAACCGGCACGGACCGCGGGGAGCGGCTGTTCGAGGTGATGTTGCAACGCGGGTGTCAGGCGATCCGTGATCTGGGCAGCCTGGACCTGGTCGCAGGAACTGCCTGAAACGCGGGGCGATTCACAGGTAGAGCGCGGCGACTTCGTTCACCTGCACCTTCAGTGCTGCGTTGCGGGGCAACTCATCGACGATCGTGATCGCCACCGGGACGTGGTGGCTTGGCAGTGACTCGCGGACCAGGTCTTTCAGCGTTTCTTCGGTGGGTACCGGAAGTCCGGCGCGGACCTCGACGGCGGCAAAAGGCACGTGACCGAGCAGCTGATCTTCGACACCCACCACCGCCGCGTCCAGCACTGACGGATGTCCGAGAAGCACGCTGCGGACGGTTTCGGGAAGGATCTTGAATCCACCACGGTTGATCGCGCCATCGCCACGTCCGTGAATCGTCACGAATCCGTCGGAGTCGACCGATGCGATGTCGGTGGTTGCCACCCAACCGTTTCCGAGTACTTCTGATCGGGCTTCGAGTCGACCTTGCATTCCGGTCGGTGCCTGCGCCCCGGTGCCGAGGTCGATGATCCGGACCTCGATACCCGGCAACGGCCTGCCGACACTGCCGGGCCTGGACGCGCCGAATTCACGATGTAGGTCCGGTGTCCACGCACAGACCGAACCCGCGAATTCGGTTGCGCCGTAGCCCCACAACAGGGTTACGTCGTACTTCTCCTCGAATCGCTTGCGCAGCTCTGGATCGAGCGGGCCGGATCCGCCCGGCAGGTACTGCAAGGACGCGAGATCTTCTGACGGAACACCGGCCTCGAGCACCATACGCAGGATCGCCGGTTGCACCCCGGTCCGGGCGATGCGATAGGTGCGGATCGCTCGCACCCATTCATCGACGGTGAACTTTTCGAGCAGCACCATGCGCTTTTGGAGAAACGGAGCGGCCAGCAATTGGCAGATCCCGATGCTCCCGAACGGCCAATACACCAGTTCCGGTGGATCATCGGGTGTCGCGTTCTGGCCGATGGTCATGCTGAGCACGGTGTGCTGGAGTGCCTTGGTCGGCAGCGGGAGACGCTTGGGTGGACCGGTGGTCCCGCTGGTCAGGATGTGGAGTCCGGGCAGGTCGAAGGTTCCGCCGGTGTTTCCGGTCTTGCGGTCGCGCATCGCCGCCAGTTCGACCGTGGGTTCGGTCGGAGACAACACAATTGCGCAGGCCCCGATCGTGCGGCAGGCCGCGGCAACAGGTGCGGTCCAGTCCTGGCGATCGGTGATGACTGCCGCCGGGCGCAGCGCCTCGATGTCCCGGGCGATGGAGTTCTCGGATTGGTAGGAATAGATCATCGCCATCGGACGTCGTGCCACGATGAAATCGAAGAGCGCTGCGGCATGCGGCACCCGGTTGCGGACCACGATGCCGACGGATTCGTGAGCCTGCACTCCCGCTTCGACGAGTGCGTTGTCGATCAACTCGCGATACCGCGCTATGTCGTTGCCGGAGTACCACTGCCGGCCGAACTCGATGAACGGGGCATCGCCGTATCCGGCCAGCCGGTCATCCAGCTCGGTGGCAAATCGGGTACCGGCGTCGATGGTCATCGATTCATCCGAGCTCTGGAGCGGCGTGGTCGACTGTCGAAACCAACGGCGACTGCCCTCGTACCCGCGCGAAACTGATGGTTGCGATGGCGGCGAGTTCGTCGGAAGGCCTGGAGGTGATCTCGACATCGATGATGACGTTGCGTTTGCCTGCGTGCACAATGCGTGCCGTGGCTTGCGCAACTCCGGCGGTCACCGGCCGTAGATAACGCAGGTGCAGGTCGGAGGTGACCACATTGCCGTCGCAGGCGTCGAGGGCAAGCCGGCCGGCCACGATGTCGACCAGCGTTGCCAACAGTCCGCCCTGGATTCCACCCGAGAGGTTGACGACGTGCGGTGCCACCGGCAGTTCCCACGCCATGGCGGCGCCGTCGACGGAGGCCTGCCGAAATCCGATCTCATCGAACAACTCGCCAATGGTGTTGGTATAGCTCATGGAGTTCCTTTCGGTGAGGGCAGGTGGTCACCGACGGCGAGGTCCTCAATTGCCCAGGGCTGGTAGAGATCCCGGAGCGGAGCGCCCTTTGCCAACATGTCAGACCCTTCATTTGTTCGACTGTGCATTCAGTTACCACCGGCGGTGGTGCACAGCAGTTCACGGAGTTGTGGCGCCGGGACCTTGCCGGTGCCGCCACGCGGGATGTCGTCGTCCGAATCGACAAGGAGCCACACGGTGGGCACCTTGAACGAACTCAGCGCGGCGGCCGCCGCGGCTCGCAATTCTTCGACCGAGGTGGTGGAGGTGTCGCAGACGATCGCTGCGCCGACTTGCTGTGCGCCGCCGACCGGCACATCGGTGACATACGCCGCCTGGATGCCGGCGATCCCGCGCAGCACCTTCTCCACCTCGCTCGGGTACACCGAGGCGCCGCTGACCTTGAACATGTCGTCGGATCGACCGTGGTAGAACAAGAATCCGTTGTCGTCGAGGTGGCCGAGGTCGCCGGTGGGGTAGAAGCCATCGCGCGTGAAGGTGTCGTCGCGTCCTCGCCGGCAGATCCCGCGCAGGATATGCGGGCCGCGGACCTGGATTTCTCCGGGTGATCCGGTGGGTACCGGGCCTTGCTCGGACATGATCCGAACCTCCATGCCTGCGAACGGCTTTCCGCAGCTACCCCAGGCGGACCGGGGCATATCGGTATCCGCCGGATATCCGCAGTAGGGACCGAAGGTCTCTGTCATGCCGAACAGGCGGGCCCGGGCACCCGGTGCGGCTCGTTGGCCGGCGGGCAGCAGGGCATCCAGACTGCCGGCGACGAGCGAGGACAGGTCTGCCCCGACAATCTGCTGGTGCCGGGCGAGTGCCTCGGCCTGATCGGGCCAACCGCGAAACAGGGTGACCCGTTCACGTTCGAGCAGGCGCAGCGTGGTTTCTGGCCGGGGGATCTGCTCGGTCACGAGCGTTGCGCCTGCGAGCAGTGTCGAGAGAACACCGCTCCCGAAACCTCCGACCCAGAAGAACGGCATCGGAACGTAGAGGCGGGTATCGGCGGTGATGCATCGGTCGGCGAGTCCGGACACCACCGCACCGAGCGCGCCTGCGTGCGAGTGGAGAACACCCTTGGGGATGCCGCTGCTGCCGGAGGTGAAGGTGATGACCAGCGGATCGTCGGGATGTACGGTTTCGGCCAGCGCGTCGACGAGTTGTGCCATCGTCGACGGCTCGGCCGCCCGAGGCAGGCCGTCGTCGGTCCAGACCCGCCGCAGCGAGGGCAATGCGGGGTGGTAGAGAATTTGGTCGGTGAGATCGCCGGTATCCAGCGCCGCCTGCAGATCGTCGAGATATCGGTGCCCACGGAACTCACGAACGCTCACCAGGTACTCGATCGAGGCAACCTCGCACTGTGCCACCAGTTCTCGCGGCGATAGCAGCGTGCTCAGTGGGACCAGCACGGCCCCGATCCGGGTGAGCGAGACAACAATCTGTACCCAGCGGGCACTGTTGGGCATGATCAACCCGACCCGGGAACCCTTCCCGACCCCGGCCTCGATGAAACCTGCTGCCACCTCCCGGGTTGAGGCATCGAGGTCGCCGTAGGTGATCCGGTGGTCGGGATCGATGACGGCCGGTTTGTCCGGGTACTGTGCGGCAACGGATTTCACCACTCGGTCGACGGTGAGTGCTGTGGCCTGGGGATCAGGCATGTGAACCGCCAACGTCGAAGTGGCGGCGGACAGCACCGAGATCGGCTTTGCCGGAGGGGGTCCTGGGTATCTCGTCGACGATGGCGATCGCTGTGGGAATCTCGTAGCGCGCCAGATTTTTCCGCAGGTAGTCGCACAATGCGTCGGCATCGACCGATCCGTTCGTACGTAGTTCGACCATGGCCACCGGGGTCTGGCCCAGTCGCGGGTCTTCGCGGCCGACCACGGCGGCCCCGGCGACGGCGGGATGACGTTCGAGTGCCAGCCTCACATCGTCGGGCATCACCTTGAATCCACCGCGGATGATCGCCTGATCGGCTCGCCCGAGGATCCACACGAAACCGTCGGGGTCGATGCGACCGAGGTCAGTGGTCCGAAGCCAGGGTGCCGAGGCACCCATCTGACCCGGTTTGACCTCGAGCACCCCGGATTCGTCGGGGTCCAGCGGTATGCCGTCAACATCGACCACACGTAACTGTGCGCCGCCGGATGCCCGACCCACACTGCCTCGCTTGCTCTCCCAGTACTGCTGATGGTCAGGCAAGGTCCAGCCGGCCACACCGCCACCGAATTCTGTTGCCGCATAAGATGTCAGGACTGGAATCCCGAACTTCTCGGTGAACGCCTCGGCGTCCTCGACCGACAGTGGCGCGGTACCCGAGGTCACCGCCTTGATGCTGCGCAGATCATCGCGGGTCAGGTCCGAGTGCAAGACCATCCGCAACGCGGTGGGGACCAGGGAGACCGCCCGGGGCCGGTGGGCGCGAACGGCATCGGCCCACCGGTCGAGATCAAAGCGCGGCAACAGGACAAAGGATCGGCCCTCACTGACACATTGCAGTACCCGGTAGATCCCGCCGATGTGCACCAGTGGCGCATTGACGATCGCCACTCCGTTGCGCAACTCAGTGGGTGACGTCGGCCAGGTCCGGTCGTGACCCATCACGCTGCGCGCCAACATGTTGTAGGTGATGTCCACCCGCTTCGGTGGACCGGTGGTGCCGCTGGTCAGCATGTGTACGGCAACGTCGGCGTCCACGTGCTCGCGGTCCACGCTCACCCGGCCGGCTTCCTGCAACACCGGCGGGCAAGTCAGGTCGGAGATGGACGCAACGGTCGAATCAGGTGACGTTGCAACCAGTGTGGTGATGTCATCGGCGGTTCCGATGATCAGCGGCAGGTTCAAGGCGGTGATGTCGGCTCGCGTGCGATCGTCTCCGCGTGACGGGTTGATGACCACCACGCTGCCGCCCGCCATCAACACGCCAAGGAGGGTGGCCACGTGTGCCGGTTGATTGCGAAGCAGGATGCCGACGCGTCGGTCGACGCCGGAGCGATGGACCAGGTCGCTGACCCGGTCGGCGAGTCTGGCGAGGTCACCCCATGTGGACCAGGTGCCCTCGTGTTCGATCGCGCGCGTATCCGGTTGCAGGGCCAGGACATCGGCGATGCGCCTGCCCAATGGATGCCGGATGGAGACGTCGGTGGGGTCGGTCATCAGCGGATCCTCGGCGTCTGCTTGACCAGTGGTGCGGCGGCGAGTTCGTCTTTGCCGATCGGATTGCCGAGCCGGGTGTAGATCAGGCCCTGGTCCATGGCAGCCCGATACGGTTTGTCGAGCGATTCCCAGATCGCCTTCACGGTGCCTTGGGTGGCGGTGGGTGGTTTGGCCGCGATGGCTGCGGCGATGGTGTGGGCCCGCGGCCAGAGTTGTTCGGCCGGAACCACTTCGGTGACCAATCGGATGTCAAGGGCGGTCTGCGCGCTGACCCGCTCGTCGTTGCCCATCAGTGCCATCCGCAAGGTGTCGCCCAGGCCGACCCGCCGCATCAACCCGATGGGTTCGAGAGCCGATACCAGACCGGCAGAGACATGTGAGTCGAAGAACGTCGCGTCGGATGAGCAGATGACCACGTCGGCCTCGTTCACGAAGTAGAACGCACCTGCGGTGCACATGCCCTGCACCGCGCAGACCACCGGCTTCCACACCTTTTGCCACTTCGGGCTCAGCAATTCGCCGGGATCCTCGTGATTCCAGACGATGTTCGGTTGGCCGTAGGCCGATTTCATGTCGAGTCCGGCACTGAACGCGCGGGTTCCGGCTGCCCTCAAGACCACCGCGTTGACCCGGTTGTCATCTTTGACCGTCTGCCAGATCTCGGCCATCTCGTGACACATCGTCCGATTGAACGTGTTGAGCTGGTCGGGCCGGTTCAGGGTGATGGTGGCAACTCGGTCGGTCGGATCGACCTCGAGTAGAAGGGTGTCGAATGACCTGCTCATCGGCACTGCCAATGGGGTGCGCGCTTCTCGGTGAAGGCCAGGGGACCTTCGAGTGCATCCTCGGTGCGGGTGACACGCTCGCGGAATGATTCGGCCAGCATCTCGGCTTCGTGGAGCGGGAGGTCAAGACCCTTGATGATCGCCAGCCGGGTACCCCGGACCGCCAGGGGCGCATTCGAATTCACCACCGCGGCGATCTCGTGCGCACGTTCGAGGAGCCGGTCGTGTTCGACAACCTCACTGACCATCCCGAGTTCGTAGGCCCGTTGCGCGCTCATCCGTTCGTGTTTGCCCATCAAAGCCATCCGCAGGGCAACCGATCTGGGCAGGACCCGGGCCAGTCGGACCGTCTCACGGCCGGCGACCAGGCCGATGCTGACGTGGGGATCGAAGAAGGTCGCCTTGTCGGAGGCGATCACGATGTCGCCGGTGGTGACCCAATCGAGCCCGGCGCCGCAGCACAACCCGTTGACCGCGACCACAATCGGTTTGGCCATGGTGCGAAACGGCGGGGTGCCCTCCTGCGGTGCTTCCCACTGATCGTAGGTCGACAGATACGGACGCTCGTTGATGACCTTGCCGTCTCCGGGGATCTCCTTCACGTCGGCCCCGGTGCAGAATGCCCGCCCGGTAGCCGTGACGATGATGAGCCAGACGGCCTCGTCGTTCTCGGCCTCGTCGTAGGCGCTGCGCAACTCGGTGATCATGTGAGGGCTGAGTGCGTTGAGTGCTTCCGGACGGTTCAGGGTGATGGTGGCCGTGTGGCCGTCGACCTCATACTTGATGCAGTCGAACGACATGGGTGCTCCTCGGGGTCGGGAGATGGTCATCGACCATCGAAGTCTGGTGTCCGGCGTTCTTTGAACGCGGACAGCCCTTCTTTGAAATCGCTTGTTCTGCAAGCCAGTTCCAGGGCCGTGAGTTCGTGGTTCATCGTGTCGGTGAGAGATGCGCCCTGACCGAAATTGATCGATGCCTTGGCCAGACCGATCGCGACGGTGGGCCCGCCTGCGAGGCGGTCGACCAAGTCGGTGGAGATCTTGTCGACCTCGGTGGCGGCGACGGCCCGGTGGATCATGCCCCACTCCTGCGCCTGGGCTGCGGTCACCTTTTCGCCGAGCAGGAGCATCTCCTTCGCCCGGGCGATGCCGATGAGTCTCGGCAGCAGCCAGGTGGCACCGGAGTCGGGCGTGAAGCCTCTCGCCATGAACGGTTCCCAGAAGACGGCGCGCTCGTCGGCCACCGTGAAGTCGGCAGCCAGTGCCAGACTGCAGCCCAGTCCGGTCGCCCAACCTCGCACGCTGCAGACCACGGGGAGGTGAATGGTCGTGACCAATTCGATCACCCGGTGCACGGTATGGGGGATACGGCGGATCAGATTGCCTGCCCGGGGTCGCTGATCGGTCCTGTTCGTTGCCACCCAATCCGAACCGGCACAGAAGTCGTCGCCACTGCCGCGGATATGGACCACCCGCAGGGAGTCATCGGTCGCGGCGTCGGTCAAAGCCTTGACGAAAGCGTCGATCATCGCGTGGGTCATGGCATTTCGCCGGGATGGGCGATCGATCACGATGCGCAGTACTCCGCCGTCGGCAGAGACGGTGAGTTCTCCATCGGCCGGATCCGGCGGGTTCAAGTCGCCCATGATGTAGTCCACACCTCTCTGCTGTGCCGCGGTGAACCGAAGGCGTCGATCAGGTTCCAAATAAGCATACTGTTAGACCTACGGTAGATGCTACGATTTGGATTCGCCGCTTGTGATCATCACGCTGCGCCCGTTCGCGGGGACGCGGCCCGAGAGCCCGAGGTTGGAAAAATGCCCACACCCGTCATCGTTGGTGCAGCACGGACGGCGATAGGCCGATCGTTCAAAGGTGCGCTCGTCAACACACCTGCCGAGACACTCGCGACCGCCGTCCTCCCCGAGGTCGTACGCCGCGCGGGCGTCGATCCCGCAACAGTCGACGACGTGATTCTTGCCGAGTCGCATTACGGCGGTGGTGACCTGGCGCGCTACGCCGCGGTCGCCGCGGGGATGGAAACCGTGCCCGGACAGGCGGTGAACCGCCACTGCGCAGGCAGTCTCACCGCCATCGGCAACGCGGCGGCACAGGTCGGATACGGAATGGAGCGCGTTGTGGTGGCCGGCGGTGTGCAATCACTGTCGACGGGGCCGGCGATGAAGTGGCGGATCCCGGGCCCGGAGCTGGAGTTCAAAGAGGGCTGGATGCCGCCGAGCCATCCGGAGACGCCGGACGCACCGACCCTCGACATGTCGATCACCGTGGGGTGGAACACGGCGAAGGCGGTCGGCATCAGCCGCGCCGAGATGGACGCCTGGGCGCTGCGTTCGCATCAGCGTGCGATCGCCGCGATCGACGCCGGAAAGTTCACCGACGAGATCTTCCCACTGAAGATCGAACTGCCCGATGGCACGGTTGTCGACTTCAGCGTCGACGAACATCCCCGGCGCAACAGCAGTTTGGAACGGTTGGCGGCGCTGCCGGTCCTGCATCCCGAGATCGACGGCTTCTCGATCACCGCGGGTAACAGCAGTGGGATCAATGACGCCGCAGCGGCCGTGGTTGTGGTGGACGAGGATTACGCGCTGGCCGAGCGCCTGGAGGTCCTGGGCACCGTAAAGGCATGGGCTGCTTCGGCGCTCGCGCCACGCGACACCGGGCTCGGTGCGGTCGCGGTGATCGGGAAGGTCCTCGATCGCGCGGGCCTTGCGGCCGGGGACGTCGACCTGTGGGAGATCAACGAGGCGTTCTGCTCGGTGCCGATCGCAGCCGTGCGCGAGTACGGGCTCGACGAAGAGCGGGTCAACTTCTCCGGAAGTGGCGCCAGCCTGGGACATCCCATCGCCGCGTCCGGCGCGCGGATGGTCACCACGCTTTTGTATGAGCTGAAGCGACGGGGCGGCGGCATCGGAGTCGCGGCCATGTGCGCAGGCGGCGGCCAGGGTGGCGCCGTTGTCGTCGAGGTCTGAGTTTTCTTCGAGGTCCGAAACAACATCATCCAACGAGGGGTAAGGCATGTCAGACGAGGTCATTGTCGAGCGTCGCGGGCGCACATTGGTCATCACCATCAACCGTCCGGAGGCGCGAAACGCGGTGAACCTGGCGGTCAGTCAGGGGCTGGCCGATGCTGTCGACGAACTCGACAGCAGTCCGGAGCTGTCGGTTGCGGTGCTGACCGGGGCGGGTGGCAACTTCTGCGCCGGTATGGATTTGAAGGCTTTCGCTGCCGGGGAGATGGTGCACATCAAAGGCAAGGGGATGGGCTTCACCGAGAAGCCGCCGGTCAAGCCGATCATCGCGGCCGTGGAGGGCTACGCACTGGCCGGTGGAACCGAACTCGTGTTGGCCACAGACCTGGTGGTGGCATCGAAGACAGCGAAGTTCGGTATCCCAGAGGTCAAGCGGGGGCTGGTGGCCGCGGGCGGCGGATTGCTGCGGTTGCCTGATCGCATCCCGTATCAGAAGGCCCTGGAACTGGCACTGACCGGCGACAGCTTCACCGCCGAGGAAGCCGCCGGATTCGGATTCGTGAACGTTGTCGCCGAACCCGGTGAGGCACTGGACAAGGCACTGGAACTCGCCGAGAAGATCACCGCGAACGGCCCGCTCGCGGTCGCGACCACCAAAGAGATCATCGTGAAATCTCGTGGTTGGAGCGAACAGGAGATGTGGGAAAAGCAGATGGAGCTGATCATCCCGATCTTCGGTTCCAAGGATGCCCAGGAAGGTGCTGTGGCCTTCGCGGAGAAGCGCAAGCCCAATTGGTCGGGCGAATAGTCCTCACCCGTTCCGCAAACACTTTGTAACACTTCACTTCTAGGAGACTTCCGTGTCATTTGAAGGTCAGTCAGTACTTGTCACCGGAGGCGCGGGAGGCCTCGGCGCGGCAACCGTCCGCAAACTCCACAGCGAGGGTGCCGCCGTTGTCATCGCCGATCTGGCCGATGACAAGGCGCTGGCGTTGGCAGAGGAACTGGGCAACAAGGTCGCCTACGTCCGCACCGATGTGCTCGACGACGACTCGGTATTCGCCGCCATCGCCAAAGCCGAAGAGCTGGGGGACTTCCGATCCGTGGTGATCGCGCACGGCGGCTTCGGGGTCCTGGAAAAAGTGGTCAACCGCGACGGCACCCCGCACACCAAGAAGGGTTTCACCGATACGATCGCGCTGTATCTGACCGGCACCTACAACGTGCTGCGGCTGGCGGCGGCGAACATCGCCACCCGCGAGCCCAAGGCCGACGGTGCTCGCGGCGCGATCGTGATGACCAGCTCCATCGCGGGATATGAGGGACAGATCGGCCAATCCGCCTATGCCGCAGCAAAAGGTGGAGTGATCTCGCTGACGCTGACCGCCGCCCGTGACCTCAGTGCGGTGGGCATCCGGGTGAACAGCATCGCTCCGGGCACCATGCGGACCCCGCTGATGGAATTGCTCGGCGAAGAAGGACTGGCGAAGTTCGCTGCGTCGGTGCCCTTCCCGAAGCGGCTCGGCCAACCGGACGAGTTCGCGGGACTGGCGCACTACCTCCTGGAGAACACCTACATCAACGGTGAGGTTGTCCGGATCGACGGGGCCCAGCGCTTTCAGCCGAAGTAGACACGCCGCAGCGCAGGGATCGAGAATCATGGATCTAGGATTTCGCGGTGCCACTGCAGTGGTGGCGGGCGGTGGCCGGGGAATGGGCCTGGCCACCGCCCGCTGCCTTGCCGAAGAGGGTGCGCGCGTTGCCGTCCTGGCCCGGACACCTTCCGACCTCGAGCGCGCCGTCGCCGAACTCACCACGTCCGGTAGCCCGGATGCGGTCGGCCTGGTCGCGGATATCCGAGATCAGGCACGGGTGATCGAGGTCTTCGACGAGCTGGGGCAGCGGTGGGATGGCCGCCTCAATGTGCTGATCAACGCTGCAGGCCCGAACGTACAGGGCGACTTCGAGACCCTCACCGATGAGCAGTGGCAAGCCGGATTCGATGACGGTGTGATGGGAATGGTCCACACCGTCCGGGCGGCACTACCGCTTCTGCGGCAGGCTGAATGGGCGCGGGTGGTGAACTTCTCGGCCGGTTCCACACAGCGACAGAGTGTTCGGTTACCGGCCTATACGGCGGCAAAGGCGATGGTCACCAGTATCTCCAAGAATCTGTCGCTGTACCTGGCGCCGGACGAGATCATGGTCAACGTGATCTCGCCGGGCAGCGTGGCGTCGGATTCATTGATCGCATGGGCCACATCGGTTGGCATCGACAGTGACGATCCCTATCAACTGATGGCAGCGATCGACAAACACTTCGGGCATCCCGCGCACCTGCCGCGGGCCGGATTACCCGACGAAATAGCACGCGTGGCGACATTTTTGGCCTCACGTGCCAATTCGTACATGACCGGGGCGAATGTGAACGTCGACGGTGGCACCGACTTCACCTGATCTGCACTCGACCATCAGGCCGGCGGTGATCATTCAGCGATCGTGATGGCCTGACGGGGGCATTGGCGCACCGCTTCTTTGATCAGGTCCAGGTTTTCGGGTGTGACCTCGGGGTGCAGGACGGTGAGCATGTCGTCGTCGCCGAGCTCGAAGACCTCCGGGATCACGGCCATGCAGAAGCCATTACTTTCGCACAGTCCGAAGTCGACCTGAACTCTCATCGGATCACCCGGACGGGTACGTTGCTCCATCCGGCCACATTCTGCATGGTCACCCGTTTGCAGCGGTCCGCGTCGACGGTGAACTTCGGCATGAAGTCGAGCAACCGATCGATGGCGATGGCGCTCTCCATGCGCGCGAGTGCGGCACCGAGGCAGCTGTGGATCCCGTACCCGAAGGCGAGGTTCTGTGCCTCGCTACGATCGCGGTCGATGTTGAACGTGTCGGGGTCGGTGAAGGCCTCGGGATCGCGGTTGGCCGAGCCACCGAGTAGGAACACCGGCTTGCCCGCCGGAATGGTGACGCCGTGCAGTTCCACCTCTTTGAGTGAATACCGCACGTTGTATTGTGCCGGGGCCTCATAGCGAAGTAGTTCTTCGATCGCCGCCGGGATCTTACTGCGATCTTCTCGCAGCATCTCCCATTGATCGGGGTGCTTGGCGAAGAGTACGCCCACGTTGCCGATGAGCTTGGCGACGGTCTCGGCGCCTGCTCCACCCAATAACGTTGTGAAACTGGCGATTTCGATGTTGTCGAGGCCGGTTGTGCTGCCGTCTTCGCGTTCGATCTCGGCGTTGACCAGCTTGGTGAGCATGTCGTCTTGTGGATCTGCGCGGCGCTCCTGGGCGAGCCCGTAGTAGAGCATCGCCGTGTCGATGGCGCACTGCAACCCGGCCTCCGACATCTCGACCTGGCCGGGATTGCGATGCAGCATCTCGTCGACCCACAACCGAATCTGCTGCCTGCGATCGGCAGGCACTCCGAGCATCCGCGTGATGACCTCCACGGGGAAATACACCGAGAAGTCTTGGACGAGGTCGAACTCGTCCGGATCGACCTCGCCGAGAAAGCGATCAACCTGTTCGGTGACCATCGGCCGCAGTGCGTTGATGGCCCGCGGAGTGAACACCTTGCTGAGCAGTCCGCGCATATGACGGTGGTCGGGAGGATCCATCACGATGATGGATTTGAACTTCTCGGCGCCGCCGACGCGGACCTGTGCGAGGTCCACACCGCGCGCGGACGAGTAGGTGGCAAAGTCGGTGAGGCCGTGTGCCACATCGGCATGCCTGCTCAGTGCGTAGAAGTCATATTCTTCGCTGTAGTAGACCGGGGCTTCTTCACGCATTCGCCGGTAGGTGTCGTATGCACCGTCGAAGAACTCTTGCGAGAACGGATCGAATACGAGTTTGGCCTCGAACGTGGTTCGCCCAGATTCGAACTTGGTCATACTTCCTCCACCGCTGTGCCGCACGACTGCCGGGGCAGCGCCCACTGTTGCCTGATACCGTAAGCCATACTATATCTGTTTCGCGTGCAAGCCAAGAAGTCGTGGATTTATTGCCCTGGCGCGACCAAACCGTTTACTGTTGGACTTACAGTCAATCGTACGACGACGGGGTTGTGGCAACATGAGCAGTGCACAGCAGCGCAGAGTGGTGGTTGTGGGAGCCGGGTCGGGGATCGGTGCGGCGACCGCTGCCCACTTCCATTCGCGGGGGGATTACGTTCTCGCAGTTGATGTCAAGCCGAATGCGACACCGGCGTCGGAGCATCGCCAGGTTGATCTGCGTGATCCGGCGGCGATCACGGCGCTCCTCGATGACATCGGCTCCGGCTGGGACCTGCTGGCCCATGTGGCCGGCGTCCCGGGGACGGCGCCTGCCGATGACGTGTTGCTGGTCAACTACCTGGGCATGCGTTTGATGACCGCCGGAATGCTGCCGCTGCTGAACACCGGCGGCGCAGTCGTGGTGGTCGCCTCGGTGGCGGCGCTGGGCTGGGAGCAGCGGGCCGCAGATCTCGCCGGACTGCTCGATGCGACCGAACCGGCTGCGGTGGTGGCATGGCAGGCGACGCAGGATCCGAACTACCCCGTCTACAGCACGTCGAAACAGGCGGCGATCCTGTTCGCGAAACGGATTGCGGGCCCGGCACTGTCGAAATACGGTGTACGGGTCAATATCGTCAGTCCGGGGCCCACCGAGACCCCGATCCTCACCGATTTCGAGGCATCGATGGGCAAGGACGTACTCGATTCGGTGAAGGCCACCGTGGGCAGGCATGCAGGCGTCGAAGACATCGTTCCGGTCATCGACTTTGTCGGTTCACCCGGAGCCGGCTGGATCGTGGGACAAGACATTCACGTCGACGGTGGCTTTGTCTCGTCGATGATGGCCGGGCCACCGATCGCGCTGTAGCGGCGACCGTCGCGAAGTCCTGCGGGGTGACTCTCCAGAGTTTCAGCCAAACAACAAGATCCAGGGGTATCGATGACCATCGACAGTGCGCCGGTTTCACCGCATCCGTATCACCGGCTCGACATTTCGGCCGAGGACTTCTGGAAGGCCGGTGATTTCCGTACGCGTGATGAGACATTCGCCCAGTTGCGCGGTGAGAAGGGTCTGAGTTGGCATGCTCCGGTGTCCGCGGTCTTTCCACACGAGGAGACCGGGTACTGGGCGTTGACCCGGCACGCGGACATCCGTGAGGTCAGCCAGAACAACGCCGTTTTCGGATCCAGTCTGGGGGTGTCGCTCGATCCGATGCCTGCCGAGATCCAGCGTATGACAACCTATTTCCTGGCGATGGATCCGCCAGATCACACCCGGCACCGCAAGCTGATCAGTTCGGCTTTCACGCCGCGGCAGGTCAAGCGGATCGAGGATCAGATCCGGACGAATGCGCGTGTGGTGGTGGACGATTTCCTGACGCGGCTGCGCACCGGTGAAGAGTTCGACCTCGTGTCGTCCCTGTCGACGAAGCTGCCGATGAAGACCATCTCCGACATGATCGGCATCGAGCCGGAGAATCAGGAGGCCGTCGCCTACGCTGCCGAAAGTCTCATGGGCGGAAGCGATGACGAGTACGCGTCCCTGGAGGAGCGGGCGATGCACGTCATGGGTCAGCTCGGGATCCTCCAGAATGCCGGGATCGAACTCGCTGCCCGTCGACGCGAAGACCCGCGCGAGGACCTGATGACCAACATCATCAACGCGGAGGTCGATGGGCACAAGGTGTCCGACACGGATATCGGCTCGTTCATGGTGCTACTCGGTTCGGCAGGCAACGACACCACCAAGCAGACAACGACCCACGTGTTCAAGGCGCTGGTCGAGAATCCCGACCAAAAGGCCTGGCTACTGGAGGATTTCGACGGGAGGATCAACACCGCCGTCGATGAGTTCGTCCGGTGGTCGACGCCGGTGGTCTCGTTTGCCCGGCATGCACTGGTCGACACCGAACTCGGCGGCACAAAGATCGCGGCTGGTGAAAAGCTCGGTCTGTTCTACTGCTCGGGTAACCGCGACGAGGAAGTCTTCGATCGTCCCCACGAGTTCGACATCACGCGCGACCCCAACCCCCACGTCGGTTTCGGCGGCGGGGGAGCGCACTACTGCCTGGGAGCGCAACTCGCGAAAATGGAACTGCGCCATCTCTTCTACGAACTGCTGACCCGGGTTCCCGACGTCACCCTCGGTGAACCCGAATACCTCCAGAGCACGTTCGTCCATGGGGTCAAACGGATGTCGGTCAGCCTCGCCTGAGCCGCCCCGCGCAAACGCTCCGCTTGTACGAAGACGCTCCGCAAATATGCGGAGCGTCTTCGCATAAGCGGAGCGTTTGGTGGTGCGGGGGTGCGGTCAGGTGGTCAGGACTGTGGCGCCTGCGGTGCCGGGGGCGCCGTAGAGCTGGGCGAACCCGACCTTCGGGTTGCCGCCGACCTGACGGTCGCCGGCCTCACCGCGGAGTTGGCGCACCAGCTCGTGGATCTGCCGGATGCCGGAGGCCCCGATCGGCTCACCATTGGCGATGAGGCCACCATCGGTGTTGACCGGCATCGGACCGCTGATCTCGGTGAGACCCTCGGCGAGCAACTTCTCCTGGTCGCCGTGGGCGCAGAAGCCCGCTTCGGCCATGTGGATGACCTCGGCTCCGGCATCGGTGTCCTGGAGCTGGATCACGTCGACGTCTTCCGGTGATACCCCGGCGACTTCGAAGGCAGCGCGGGACGCGTAGACGGTGGGCGCCACATCCTCGTCGACGGGGCCGTAGGTGGTGTTGACCTCGTAGGCACCGTAACTGCGCGTCCGCAGCTCAACGGCCTTCACGAAGACCGGCTTGGTCTTGAAGCGGTGGGCGATGTCGGCGTTGCACATGATCACCGCGGCGGCACCTTCGTCGGGTGCGCAGAACATGTAGTGCGTCAACGGATGGTTGAGCATCGGCGAGGCCAGGATGTCTTCTTCGGAGATCGGCTTGCGGCGGAACGCATTCGGGTTGAGGGCGCCGTTCCGGTAGTTCTTGGCGGCCACCTTTGCCAGGGTCTGCGGTGAGATGTTGTGGTCGTGGAGGTAGCGATTGGCCTTCATGCCGAAGAACTGCGTGGTCAGGTATTGACCGTTCTCGGCATACCACTTCGGCATCCCCACCAGGGTCGGGTCTTCGGTGAACGCACCGCGCGGATGCTTGTCCAGGCCGATCGCGATCCCGATGTCATAGCGGCCGACGCGGATCGTGTCGGCGCACACCTGAGTTGCGCTGGCGCCGGTGGCGCAGGCATTGAACACATTGGTGAACGGAATCCCGGTGAGCCCCAACATTCCGACGATGTTGTCCGGATTGGCGACCGTCCAGCTGCCGCCGACACCGAACTGGATGTCTTTCCATTCCAGGCCGGCGTCTTTGAGTGCATAGCGGACGGCGTCGACGCCCATCTCCATGGCGGACTTGCCTTCGAACCGGCCGAACGGGTGCAGTCCGACTCCGATGATCGCGACCTCTGTCATCTTCAAACCTTTCTGGTGGTCGGTGGGCGCGGTGTCAGATGGCTGGAAGGCGAACGTCACGATCTCGTTGCCGTCGTCGTCGGCCGTGAACGGGATCATCGTCAGCTCGACGTCCATCCCGAATTGCAGTTTGGCGGTGTCACTTTCGGTCAATCGACCCTCCACCCGGACCACATCGCCGAGCTGGACCAGACCGACCGCAAACGGCGTGAAGGTCTTCATGGTCTCGCGCCCGGCGTACGGAGCTCCCGGGAGAAACCCCTGGGTGGTCCACGCGACCAGGGTTCCGTGGCGTGGCAGCAGCGCCGCCGACACCTGATCGCTGCTGCATCGCGGGCAAAGTTTGTGTTCGGGAAACACCGTGGCCTCACAGTCGCCACAACGACTTCCGATCAGCTGGGGATCCTCGTTCGGCCAGGTCGAGATCTCCGGCGCCAAGGCTTTTTGCATCAAGCACTCCATTCGTGGTTCTGCAGATGGGGTGGAACGCCGATCAGTGGCCGGTGGCCGCTTCCTTTCGCGCCCAGCGATAGTCGGCTTTGCCCACGGGACTTCTCTGGATCGCAGTCCGGAACAGAACGGCCTTGGGCAGTTTGTATCGGGCGAGTGATTTGGCCGCGTGATCCACGAGGTCTTCGGAACTTGCTGTTGCGCCATCGATCAGCGACACCACCGCAACGACTTCCTCACCCCAGCGATCA
Source organism: Williamsia sp. Y721 (assembly GCF_059683565.1). NCBI lineage: Bacteria > Bacillati > Actinomycetota > Actinomycetes > Mycobacteriales > Nocardiaceae > Williamsia > Williamsia sp. Y721. The sequence goes on from NZ_JCASNH010000001.1 coordinate 1,395,335, forward strand.
CTGGGACGTCCGGCCACCACGACATCGCTCACCGCCGGGTGCGAGGCGATGGCCATCTCGACCTCCTCGACGAAGACTTTCTCACCGCCGGAGTTGATGGTCACCGAATCCCGGCCGAGCAGTGCAACGGTGCCGTTCTCGAGCAGTCGTGCGCGGTCACCGGGTAATGAGTAGCGGATGCCTGCAACGGTGGGAAACGATTTCGCGGACTTCGCTTCGTCACCCTTGTAGCCCAGCGGTACGTGTCCGCGCTGAGCCAGCCATCCGATGCCGTCGTGTCCGGGTTCGAGGACCGCCTGGAGGTCCTCCGAAAGGACGAAGGTGTCCGGTCCGGGATTGAACGTACCGGTGGAAACCGCGTCCGCAGTGGACAAGTGGGTCATCTGCGCGCCGGTCTCGGACGACCCGACACCGTCGATCACGATGGCTTTGGGGAGTGCGTCGATCAGTCGTGCCTTGATGGTCGGCGTCAGGATCGCCCCACCGTTGGCCACGGCGAACAGGGACGTCAGGTCGGCCGAGGTGTCTTCCAGCGCGGTGAGCAGCGGCCGTGCAACGGCGTCACCGACGAGCATCACCACCCCGGCCTTTTCTCGTTCGATCGCGGCGACGATGTCCTGGGGATCGAGATGGTCGACGACGGTGGGGAACACCAGGGATTGGCCTGTGCTCAGCGCTTGCATGGCGGCCCACTGGGCGGCTCCGTGCATCAGCGGCGGCAACACCACGATCTTGATGCCGGGGTTGTCGACCACGCGGATGGCGATGTCCTCGTACGACCGTGCGAGCTCACCGGTGGCGAGATTCCGGCCACCGAAGGCGGCGACGAAAATGTCGTGCTGACGCCACAGCACACCCTTGGGCATACCCGTGGTTCCGCCGGTGTAGAGGACGTACAGGTCGTCCGGCGAAGGTTCGACGGGCGGTGATTCCGGGGAGCTCTCGGCGATGACGGTTTCGTAGTCCACGGCGCCGGGCAACAAATCGTTTCCCGAGTTGTCGGCGATCTGGATGAGCACTCGCAGGTGCGGGAGGTCGGGCAGCACCGCGGCGAGCTGTGGGGCAAACACGGAGTGATAGACCAGCGCACTGGCGCCTGCGTCCGCGAGCAGGTACCGAAGCTCGTCGCTGACGTACCGGTAGTTCACATTGAACGGGGCGACGCGGGCCCGGAAGGCACCGAGCAGCGCCTCGATGTATTCGTTGCCGTTGTAGGCGTAGATGCCGAGCAGATCCTGACCGGTTTCGTGGCCGGCGAGTCCATCGCGTTCGCTGTGCACACCCAGTCCACACGAATGGAGGTAGGAGGCAAGGCGTTTGGAGCGGTCCGCGACCTGGGCGTGGGTGTAGTGAGCGTCGCCCTGGGAGATGAAAACGCGGTCGCCGATCGCGGCGGCGACGACGTCGGCAGCCGCTCCAACGGTGAACTCGGTAGTTGTCGGTTCGGCCCCGGTCTCCGTGTTGGACACAATTCCTCCTCGATGGCGGCTTCGCGGCCACAGGTGGCCCGATGCCCACTACTGTAAGGTATACGGGAATGCCTGCGACAGTCTTTTGCGACAAGCTTTTGAAGGAGTGGGACCATGGCGCCGGATGAACGGGTGACCTCGGCCGAGAGCGTCAGACCGAGCTATGGTGAAGCGCCGCTGGGCCAGACGGTCGCCGCCGCAGCGGCCATCCGCCGGCTGATAGACGTGGCACTCTCACTCGAACATGAGCACCCGACGATGAATGCCATTGCCGCCCAGTGTGAGCAGTGGGAGCGCGAACTCGCCGTGGCAGCGCCACCGAATCCGGCGCCGCGATTCGGAGATGAGCAAGGTGCGGATCGGCGGATCTACCTCGACCACGCCTTTGACGTCGGTGCATTCAATCCGTGCTTCCCCGAGTACGAATTCGACCACCTCGACCCCCGTAGCGCATCGGGACGGGTGGAGTTCGGGTTGTCCTACGAAGGTCCACCGGGATTGGTCCACGGCGGGTTCTTGGGTGTGTTCTTCGATTGTGTTGTACAGCACCAGAATTGTGCGGTACGACTATCGGGCAAAACCCGTTCGCTCAACATCACCTACCGACGGCCGACGCCGGTGCTCACCCCGTTGCGGTTCGAGATCGACCGGTCGCCGCAGGGCCGCGAGCTCATCTCGACGGCGCGCCTGCTGCTCGGCGACGAGGTGTTGTGCGGCGCGCAGGTCACCGCGGTGGCCTTACCTCCCGATCAACTGGCGGGCTCGCGCCACGGCAAACGCAGGATTTCGAACTGATGCGTACCACCGCACATCCCCGTGCGAATCGATAAGGAGTGTGGCAGATGACATCGTCGACTGTTGGAAGTGACCGGGTCCTGTTCGAGGTGGACCGCGACAACCGGATCGCCACGATCACGCTGAACAATCCGCAACGCCGCAACTCCTACGACGCGGTCATGCGCGATGATCTGGCCCGGTGCCTCGATGTGGTCGCCGATGACGACGACGTGACGGTCGCGCTGTTGCGCGGCGCGGAGGGTGTGTTCAGCACGGGTGCCGACATGAACAACGCATACGGCTGGTACGGCGAGGAGAACGGCGCCGACGGGAACGCTGCGGGCACCGCGAAGAATCGCAGGCCCAGTCAGCGTCGACGACTCAATGTGGACCGCAAGTCATTTGGCTTCTACCACGAGTTCCTGGGGTTCCCGAAGGTCACCGTCGGCGAGATCGGCGGGTATGCGCTGGGCGGCGGATTCGAGATGGCGCTCATGTGCGATATCTCGGTCATCGCCAGGGACACCAAGATCGGGATGCCCGCGACCCGGTTCCTGGGCCCGGCTCTGGGCAGCCTGCACATGTTCTTCCATCGCCTCGGACCGGTGCTGGCCAGACGAATGTTGTTGACGGGCGACATCATCGGTGCCGGAGAGGTGGAGCATCTGGGCGTCTTCACTGAGACCTGTGACCCGCAATCCCTGACCGCTTCTGCGCGCTACTGGGCGCGCAAGGCGGCAAAGATGCCAGCCGATGGCGTGGTGATCGCCAAAGAGGCGTTTCGGATGGTGGAGCAGAATCAGGCGTATCAGGGAGAGGAAGTGGCGAGCTACCTCTTCCACGCCTTCGGGACGAACCTGCAGTTCGCGCCGGGGGAGTTCAACTTTGTCAAGACGCGAGCCGAGCACGGGACCAGGGAAGCATTTCGATTGCGCGACGAGCACTTTCACGTCGAACGTGAGGACATCAAGAACCTCTGAGACCTGCACCGGTGGTCAACGCGCGGGTCAGGAACTTCACCTGATGGGCGACAACCGTTTCGTGCCAAGGTTTACCCGGATACACGTCGAAGTGATCGCAGGGATAGTGCCGGATCTGCGCGCGGGCCCGCACCGCGGTCTTGATCGCGGCATCAACCGCGACGCAGCGGTCGAAATCCGCGATCTGGAACAGGGCGTGGCAACGCACCTGCGCGGCGAAGCGGTCGGGCCGGTGCCGAATGGCCTCGACCGCTATCGAGGCGTTCACCTCGTTGCGCCAGGTGGGTCCGGCAATGGACGTATAGGCGTCGAACGTGCCGGACACATCCAGCAGTGCGCGCGAACCCGGCCGTCCGACCGCGGGCACCATGATCCGAGGTCGGCCCAGTGCTGCTGCGGCCTTGTCTCGAAGTCCTTGAGCAAGAAGCTTTGCCACCCGAGGCGCCCGATGATCCGGGCGGCTGGCCACCAATGGGGTGAGCGAGATCAGCGCGACGATGTCGCTGCGACCGGCCGCAACCTCAAGGATCGTGCCGCCTGCCATCGAGACACCCCAGAGCACCATCCGCTGCGGATCGACTTCGGGGAGTAGCGCGGCCTGCCGGAGCGCGGCGCGGTAGTCCTGCACCTGCCCTGGTAGTGAGATGACCTGGCGTGGCTGCCCCGCACTGGCACCGAAACCCCGGTAATCGAACGCGATGACGTCCAGCCCGGCGGCGGCCAGGCTCCGGCCGAAGGGTTCGAGTCCGCAGTCCTTGGTACCGGCGAAACCGTGCGCCATGACCACCACGGGTCTGCCGGTGCCACCGGCAAGTCGGTTGTCGGTGGCGGGAAAGTGCCAGGCATCGATGTCGACACCGCCGGAGGAGAACACGAGTCGACTCCTCACCGCTGTGCTCCTGCTCGGCGCCGCCCCTGCGGGAGTTCCTGCAGCCTCATCTGACGTTCGTAGTCGAAGAAGTTGACCTGCTGCGTATGTCGGGGACGGTCGAGCACATTGTGCAGATACATGTCTTCGTCGGCCTTGATGATCCGCTGCATCTCGTCGACGTCCGGTGGCCGGTACGCCCCCGCGGCGTAGGCGGCGATCAATCGGGACTGGCATTCGACGAACGGAAAAAGAGTTGGAACCGACTGTGCGAAGCCGGCAAAGGCCAGATCGTCGAAACCCGGTTTGAGGATGCGCTTGTATAGCGCGATGCGATTGTCCGGAGCGCTGATGAAATCAGGATCGAAGAACGGAAAGGTGATGTTGTAGCCGGTGGCATAGATGATGACGTCGACCTTGGCGCTGGTGCCGTCGTCGAAGTGCACGGTCCGGTCGTCGAGTTGCCGGACATTGGGTTTGGGGGTCACGTCACCGGAGCCGAGCCGCAGGGGCAGTTCGATCGACTGTGTGCCGTGTGCATCGAGGAAGCGGTGCGTCGGCCTCGGTAGACCCCACTGCGCCGGATCGCCCGAGATGAACTCGGCGAAGCCATTGATCATCCTGCGCTGCAATCGTTTCGGGATGTACGGCAGTGCACGTCCGTACTTGTCCACCGGTCGCCCGGCGACGTACTTGGGGACGATCCAGGACCCCGAGCGGGTTGACAGATAAACGGTGTTGTTCAGCGTTCGCGAGGAGACCTCGACGGTGATGTCCGCGGCGCTGTTGCCGATGCCGACCACGAGGATGCTCTTGTCGCGCAGATCGAGGGGTTCGGATGGATCGATGTACTGATGGGAGTGGATCGTCTCGCCGCTGAACTCGCCGGGGAATTCGGGGTGGCGGGGATCCCAATGGTGGCCGTTGGCAACAACGAGGAACTCGAAGTCATGGGTCTCGCCGTCGCGGGTGTGCAAGGTCCAGCCGCCGCCGCTGTGGTGCTCGGCTCGCAGGACCGCACGGTTGAATTCGATGCGCTCGAAGAGATCGAAGGCTTCGGCATAGTCGTCGAGATAGGACTTGATCTGCGAATGGTGCGGAAAGTCGGGGAACTCGTCGGGCATCGGGAAGTCCCGGAACGACAACTGATGCTTCGAGGTGTCGATGTGCAGCGAACGATAGGCGCTGGAGACACCGTTCGGATTCTGGAAGGCCCAGTTGCCGCCGATCCGGTCCGAGGACTCGAAGCAGGTGTACGGCACTCCGTAGTCGCCGAGCATCTTGCCGGTTGTCAGGCCGGCGATACCGGCGCCGATGATGCCGGTGGAGCGTGAACCAGCGGATCCGGACCCCGTAGCGATGCCCATTCGATCTCATCTCAGCCGAAATGTTGTCGTATGCCTTGTCCATGAGGCCACTTCGATGAGTCTGGTTTGTATTCGCCGTGTTCGCAGGCGGTTTGGCTAACTCGCTTCAGGTGTCTTTCCGTTGCGGCGTGGCGATGACGATGACTTTGTCGCCCCTGCCGAAGTGGCCTCGATCAGCCGGCTCGCATGATCGAGGATGCATTCGAGACCGAAGGCGAAGTTCTTGTCGTCCGGCGCACCGATGCTGTGCCCGCGTCCGACGCCTTCGGAGAGCAGCGGCGTCGTCTCCGGGGTGATGATCAGGTGCTCGTAGTACGCACGGGCCTCGGGGTCGGCTGCCTTCTGCTTCTGGTGCAGTCGCGCCAGGACAACAGAACCACGCACATGGAGCTGGACTGCCGAGTACGTGTCGAATGCGTCGTCCAGCGACAGTCCGGCCTTGACCAGGTTGGCGACGGCCAGCTCGATCAGTTGCGCAGCGGGTTGTCCGGCCCGTGGGCTCATCGACCCCCGGATCAGGATCAGGTCGCACAGGATCGGGTTGGCGGTGAATGTCTCACGCATCCCGTAAGCATGTTCGCTGAGCGTTTCGCGCCACGGCCGGTTCTGCGGGAACGGGGTTTGGCGGGCGAACTGACCCAGCGCCCGGTCGGTCATCGCGTTGAGAAGGTCGTCCTTCTTGCGGAAGTACCAGTAGATGCTGGTGACTCCGACGCCGAGGTGTTTGCCGAGCAACGGCATGCTGAGGTTGTCGATCGAGACCTCTTCGGCGAGTTCGAAGGCACCCTCGATGATGTCGTTGGGATCGATGGATCCACGCTCTCGCCTCTGCCGCTTCACTGGAGCGCTTTGCTTTGCCATTTCCACACCACTTCCGTCAACACTCGTCTGCCGACGAGCGCGTCCGCCGTCGTGCTTGATCGTCCCCGTAAACGTTACCGAAGACCGTGCAGTATCGACCGCTGCCAGTCCTGTGAGCTGGGTCTCCGTTTGTTGATGCGGCAGCGGGCTCGGCCGACGTGAGGGTGGCCCCCGTGGCCTGTGCAAACCCTTGTGGAATGCACTACCGATAGGTATACAGTAGTGGTGCCAGAGAGTCCTCGGGGCTGTTTACCCAATTCAGGAGGTGCCGCCGTGTCCGAGGCGGATGTCGATCACCCCGTGCTGTATTCCGAGACCGAAACCGGGGTTGCGGTTCTCACGCTGAACCGTCCGGATCGGATGAACGCCTGGGGCATCGACATGGCAAATGCCTTCTACGCGTGCGTCGATCGCGCCGAGGCGGCTCCGCATATTCGCGTGCTGGTCGTCGCGGGCAGTGGTGGTGCGTTCTGTGCAGGCGCACACCTCGGATCGTCGGAGACCATCGGTGACTCGCTGGCGCGCACGGGTGACATCGACATCAGCAAGATCATCGGAGATCGGCCGGTGTCGTTTCTGACCGGCTTGCGCAAACCCGTTGTCGCGGCCATCGATGGTCCCTGCGTCGGCATCGGTCTGGTGCTGGCCCTGATGTGCGATGTCCGGTTTGCCACCACGGGTGCGAAGTTCGCGGCACCCTTCGCCAAGCGGGGCCTGGTCGCCGAAAACGGCATCTCCTGGATACTCCCGCGTCTGGTCGGATGGGGTGTGGCCATGGACCTGCTGCTCAGTGGCCGCACCTTTTACGCCGACGAGGCCGCGGATCTCCACTTGATCAAAGAGGTTGTCGCCACCGAGGTGCTCATGGAGCGGGTGCTCGAATACGCCGAAGGTATTGCCCTGCAGTGTGCTCCGAGTTCGTTGGCGCACATCAAAGAACAGGCGTATCGGGATTCGACCGGTGATATGGGCGAAGCCGGTTCCCGCGCCGGGGTATTGATGGGTCAGTCTCTGACCCGGCCGGACTTCACCGAAGGCATCTTGGCCTTCTTCGAGAAACGAAAGCCGAACTTCCCGCCGCTGCAGTGAACAGCTCCATTGCGCGGCAACGGGTGCTCCAACAACACAATTCACCGCTCGCCGGATCGAAAGGACACTCAATGCCGAAGCTTCCGTACCAGGCGATTGATGTCGACAATCACTATTACGAGCCGCTCGACGCCTTCACGCGCCACCTGGACAAGAAGTTCCGCCGCCGGGGTGTGCAGTTCGCCGACAACGGGCGGCACACGATGGCGATCATCGGTGACCGGGTGAACCGATTCATCCCCAATCCGTCGTTCGACCCGATCATCGTGCCGGGCTGTCTCGACCTGATGTTCCGGGGTCAGATCCCCGACGGTGTCGACCCGGCCTCCCTGATGCAGGTCGAGAGCATCGAGATGCGCCCCGAGTATCGCGAGCGCGGTGCCCGGGTTGCGATCCTGGATGAGCAGAACATCGAGACGATCCTGATGTTCCCGACCTTCGGGTGTGGTGTCGAAGAAGCGCTCAAGCACGACATACCCGCGACGATGGCGTCTCTGCACGCGTTCAACCTGTGGCTGGACGAGGATTGGGGCTTCGCGCGGCCTGACGACCGGATCATCACGGCACCGATCATCTCCTTCGCGGATCCGGAAGCAGCTGCCGCAGAGGTCGATTCCGTCGTCGCCAAGGGTGCGCAGCTGGTCTGCGTCCGGCCTGCGCCGGTTCCAGGGATCCCGAAGCCGCGGTCGTTGGGCGACCGCCTGCATGATCCGGTCTGGGCGCGCCTGGCCGAAGCCGGGGTACCGGTGGCCTTCCACCTCAGCGACAGTGGATATCTCAACATCGCTGCGATGTGGGGCGGCAAATCGAACTTCGAAGGCTTCGGTACCACCGACCCGTTCGACAAGATCGTGGTCGATGACCGCGCCATACACGACACCATCGCCTCGCTGATCGTTCACGGGGTGTTCGACCGTCATCCCACGCTGCGCGTGGCGAGCATCGAGAACGGGACGGACTGGATGCACCGGTTGGCCAAGCGTCTGGCCAAGCTTGCCAATCAGTTCCCGCGGTCATTCCCCGATGATCCGGTCGAGACGCTGCGCAATCACGTGTGGGCGGCCCCGTATTACGAAGAGGACATGCCGGCACTCGCGGAGCTCATCGGCGTCGAGCGCATCCTGTTCGGCTCGGACTGGCCACACGGTGAAGGACTGGAGACGCCGGTGTCGTTTGTCGATGATCTGGCTGATTTCAACGAGACGGATGTCCGGAAGATCATGCGCGACAACGCGTTGGAGCTGCTGGGTCGTTCATCCGTTGCAGCAGGCGCCGGCCCCGAGTCGAAGGTGGGCCGATGAGGGAGTGGTCGATCGGCGATGTGCTCGACGAGGTGGCGTCGGCCATACCGGATCGGGTGATGACGGTCTGTGGCTCCCGGAGAAGCACATTCGCCGAGTCGGCCGTGCGGACCCGCCGGCTGGCCAATTACCTCGTCGATCAAGGCCTCGGCGTTCACACCCCACAATCCGAGCACGAACGCTGGGAATGTGGACAAGACCGGGTTGCGCTGATCATGCGTAACGACCTGTACCCGGATGCGATGATCGCCTGCCTGAAGGCTCGCGTGGTCCCGGTCAATATCAACTACAACTACACCGCGCGGGAGATCGCCGAACTCCTCGCCTATGTTCGCCCGAAGGCGGTCATCTACCACCGCTCATTCGGCCCCGAGTTCGCCGCGGCGTTGGCCGGAGAGGGGGTCGAGCACCTGATCGAGGTCGGCGATGGCAGCGATGCGCCGCACCTCGAGGGCGCGGTCACCTTTGATGACGCTGTGGCACAGGGGGATCCGAACCGACTGCTGCCCTCATCACCCGACGACATCGTCATGCAGTGCACCGGCGGCACAACCGGACGACCCAAGGGGGTGATGTGGCGGCAGAGTGATCTCTATGTGTCGTCATTGGCCGGCAACGATTACGAGTCCGCCACCGACCTCCACAACATCGCGCTGACCGGCGGTCAGGTCTGGTTTGCGGTGTCGCCGCTGGTGCATGCGGCCGGTATCTGGACGGCGTTCTCGGGGTTGCTGACCGGGCAGACCGTGGTGCTGTTCGACGATCGCGACCACTTCGATCCCGGGTCGGTCCTGGAAACGGCTGAGCGGGAGAAGGTCTCGCTCATGACGATGGTCGGGGACGCCTATGCGGCGCCGATCGCCGCGGAGTTGGGGCGGAAGAAATACGACCTCTCATCGATGTACGCCATTGCCTCCGGCGGTGCGGCAACCAACCCGATCCACAAGACCGCGCTGCTGGAAGCGCTGCCGCATGTGCTGGTCATCGACGGATACGGATCGTCGGAGACCGGTGGTCTTGGCTTCTACACGAGCCAGAAGGGCGCGCTGGGAGAGACTTTCGGACTCCGGCCCGGCGGCACGGTTGTCTCGGCCGATCGCACCCGGATCCTCGAACCCGGGGACGACGAGATCGGCTGGACTGCCCGCGCGGGCCGCGTTCCTCTTGGATACTTCCAGGATCGTGCCGCCACCGAGAGCACGTTTCCCGTACTCGGCGGGGTGCGGATGTCGATCCCCGGCGACCGGGCGACCCTTGACGCCGATGGCACGGTGCGACTTCTCGGTCGTGACTCGCTCGTGGTCAACACCGGCGGTGAGAAGGTCTTTGTCGAAGAGGTCGAAGCCGTACTGCGGAGGCAGCCTGGTATCACCGATGCTCTGGTGCTCGGTCGGGCAAGTGATCGCTGGGGCCAGGAGGTGGTGGCGCTGGTGGCGCTCGATCCCGGTTCGAGGCAGACCGCGGAGAGCTTGCGGGCGTTGTGCAAGTTGGAGTTGGCCGGGTTCAAGGTGCCCAAAGAGGTGATCTTCGTCGAACAGGTCAAACGGCTCGGTAACGGTAAGCCCGATTACCGGTGGGCGCAGGCAGAGCTGGAATCTGCCTGTGACACAGCCAGTCCCGTGACCTCAGCACTGTAGAAACGGATTCGTTCACATGCCAACACAAGCAATTGACTGCCTGGTCAACGTCCACTTCGGCGAGACCGCACGGCAACCGGGCTGGATGCTGAAGGTGCGTGACGACTACTTCAAGGGTCCCAAGTCGATGTTCGGGCCGGTGGATATGGCCGAACTACTCGACGAGATGGATGAGCAGGGTGTGCGCAAGGCGATCCTGATGGACAACCTCGCCACGCCGTCGACCACCGCCCGCAAGTTCGTCGAGGCGGAGCCCGATCGGTTCACCCTCGCGATGGGCGGCATCAACCTGCTCAAGCCGATGCCGTCCCTCCGGGAGCTGACCGCGGTTGTGCGGGACCTGCCGGTGACGTATGCGGTGGTGGGACCGAGCTTTTGGGGCGACGGAATGTATCCGGCCAGTGACGCGGTGTACTACCCGCTCTACACGAAGTGCGTGGACCTGGACCTGCCGCTCTGTGTCAACACCGGGATACCCGGCCCGCCGATACCCGGTGAGGTGCAACATCCGATCCACCTCGATCGGGTCTGTGTGCGTTTCCCCGAGCTTCGGTTGTGCATGATCCACGGGGCCGATCCCTGGTGGGATGTGGCGATCCGGCTTCTCGTCAAGTACAGCAATCTGCGGCTGATGACATCGGCCTGGTCGCCGAAACGCCTGCCGGAGAGCCTCTTGCATTACATGCGGACCCGCGGCCGGGACAAGATCATCTTCGGTTCGGACTGGCCGGTACTGCCGATGCGGCGGGTATTGCCGGAAGCGGCAGCACTCGATCTTCCTTCCGAGGTGCTCGAGAACTACCTCTACAACAACGCTCAGGACTTCTTCTTCCCCGGCCCGAAACCAGGAGCAGTGACCCCGGATATGGAGCGATGATCATGGACCGCTACGAATTGCGCAGGTTGGATTACACCCTGTCGCCCGACCAGCTCGACCTACAGGCGGCCTACTCGAAGTTCTTCAGCACCCATTCGGGGATCGAGGTGGTTCGTGCCGCCGAACCCGAGGGCATCGACAAAAACCTCTGGGAACGGCTGTGTGCCACCGGTGCCACGTCGATGGCGGTGCCCGAGTCGGTCGGCGGTGACGGTGCCACTCTGGTCGATCTCACGCTGGTGGCCGAGGAGATCGGCAGGTCGATCGCACCGGTGCCCTGGATCGATCACGTGTGCGCGGCGCGATTGCTGGCCAGAATCGGTGCGCTGAACGATGATTCGCCGTTCGTCCTCGATGTTGTAGCGGGTCGGCAGTTGGTTGCGCTGGACCCGCACGGCGACGAGGTGGACGGAACCCGGCTGGTGGCCGCGGCGTCGGCGGCCGATCACATCATTCTGCGAGACGGCGACGACATCGTCAGGTTGACCGCCGACACCCGGCCGACCCGGGTGAACAACATCGGGTACCTCCCGATGGCTTGGGTGGATCCCGCCGGGGGCGGCCATCGCACCGTGGTGGCCAGTGGACCGGATGCGATCGCCGAATATGAACTGGCGTGCGATGAATGGCGGGTGCTGACCGCCGCGGCGCTGGCCGGTCTGGTCGAGAAGACGATGCAGATCGCTGCCGAGTTCGCCAAGAGCCGGTACACGATGGGCGTTCCGATCTCGACACTGCAGGGTATTTCGCATCCGCTGGCCAACATGGCGATCGTGGTGGAGTCGGGTCGGAATCTGTCACGGCGGGCGGCCTGGTTCCTCGACAACGAGCCGGACGAGCGGCGTGAGCTCGGCTGCGCGGCCTTTGTCTACATGTCAGAGGAAGCCACGCGCTCGGCGGCTGGTGCCGTCCACATCCAGGGTGGGTTGGGTGTGACCACCGAGGCGGCGGCCACCGCGTACCTCGTCCGCGCCAGGGGGTGGCCGCTGGCGGGCGGAGATCCAGCGGTCAGTGCGCGGCGGGTTGCCGAGATCATCGGGGCTCGCGAAAGCGCGCAGGACGCGCTTGGGGCGCATTCGTCGACGCCGGTCACGGTCTAGGAGGGGAGCGGACATGGATTTCTCAAAGGTTGAACTGGCAGCAGACGATCAGGCGTTTCTCGATGAGGCGCGTGCATTTCTCGGCACACATGTCACCGACGAGGTGATCCGCCGAGATCGCGAAACCGGCGACAACTTCGACGAGGCAGTGCATGTGGCAATGGGTGCGGCAGGCTATCTCTCGGCCGAGTTCCACACGGAGTCCGAGGGTGGCTTCACTCGGATCCAACGACGCATCTGGCAACTGGAGAAGCGGCGGGCGCACGCCCCGTGGGTGACGTGGGGGACAACGTCGATCGTGGCGCGGTCGGTGTTGTCGTTCGGTTCGCAAGAACTGCAGGACGAGGTGCTCCCGGGTGTCTTCAGCGGTCACATCCGGATGTGCCTGGGATACACCGAGCCCGAGGGGGGTTCGGATATCGCAACATCCAAGACCCGAGCCGTGCGCGATGGTGAGCGCTGGATCATCAACGGGTCCAAGATGTTCACCACTGGCGCCCACAACTGCAAGTACGTCTTCCTGATCACCAACACGGACCCGGATGCGAAGAAACACAAGAGCCTGACGATGTTCCTGGTGCCGCTGGATTCACCAGGCGTCGAGATCCAGGGCATTCGTACCGTCGACGGGGATCGGACGAACATCGTCTATTACAGCGACGTCGAGGTCGATGACCGTTACCGGCTCGGTGAGGTGAACGGCGGCTGGGCGGTGCTGATGGGGCCGCTCAGCGTCGAGCACGGCGTGACCGAGCGCAAGCCCGACGGTCTGGACGACATCGCGATCATGATGCATCAGGGCTTGTACATGGCGACAACCGTCGACAAGGTCGCGGCCGCGGTATCGCGTGAGACACCCTCTGGCAAGAGGGCTCTCGATGATTCGTCGGTCGCGTATCGGCTCGGTCGCAGTGCCGCCCGGATGGAGGCGTCGCTGTCGGCGCCGGGGATGTTCGGCCGAGTGGCCATCGCCCAGGCAATGCGTGAGACCGCACCGGATCTGATGGACATCCTCGGTACCGCGTCGACCTTGCCGATCGAGACAGACGGCGCCGCCGATGACGGTGCGTCGGAGTACCTGTATCGCTGGGCGCCGCTGTGTGGCATCTACGGCGGCACATTGGAGGTGTTCCGCAACATGATCGCCCAGCACGCTCTCGGGCTGGGACGCCCCGACTATTCGCCGGCGAAGACCAAAGCGGGTTAGGAACAGCCGATCAGCCCTGTGCACAACAATTTTGACAACAAGGAGCGTGCAACCATGCCGTCGCGCAAAGTCAACTTTCCGGTGTTCGATTCCGACAGCCACATGTACGAGACACAGGAGGCCCTGACCAAGTTCCTCCCGGACCACGCCAAGGGCACGATCCGCTACGTCGACATCGATGGGCGCACCAAGATCGTCGTCCGCGACACGATCAGCGAGTTCATCCCGAATCCGACCTTCTCCGTCGTCGCCGCACCGGGGGCGCAGGAAGACTACTTCCGCAACGGAAACCCGGAAGGCAAGAGTGCCAGGGAGATCATGGGCAAGGCGATGAAATCGATTCCGGCGTTTCGGGAACCGGCGGCCCGGCTGGAGAAGATGGATGAACTGGGTGTCGATTACGCGTTGATGTTCCCGACGCTGGCGTCCCTTGTCGAGGAACGTCTGAAGGACGATCCGGAATTGACACACGATGTGATCCACGCGCTCAACGAGTGGATGTTCGAGCAGTGGTCGTTCAACTACGAGGACAGGATCTTTGCGACGCCGGTCATCACGCTCCCGATCGTGGACCGCGCCATCGAGGAGTTGCACTGGGCCCTCGAGCGGGGAGCCCGCACGGTGCTGGTGCGTCCGGCACCGGTTCCCGGGTTCAAGGGGTCGCGGTCTTTCGGTTTCGAGGAGTTCGACCCGTTCTGGCAGGCCTGCGTCGATGCCGGCATCCCGGTGTCGATGCATGCCTCGGACAGTGGCTATTCCGAAGTGCTCAACATCTGGGAGCCGGCGTCGGAATTCAAGCCGTTCGCCCCGACCACGGGCTTTCGGACGGCCGCGATGGGCAGTCGTGCCATCGAGGATGCGATGACCGCGTTGACCTGTCACGGGACCCTGTCGCGGGTACCGGATCTCAAGCTCCTGCTGATCGAGAACGGGGCGGACTGGCTGCCGACGTTGTTCCGCAACCTCGAGAACACGTACAAGAAGCTGCCACAGTTGTTCCTGGAGAACCCCATTGAGGCATTCAAGCGTTGCGTGTACGTCAACCCGTTCTGGGAGGACAGCTACGCCGAGGTGGTCGCGCTCCTCGGGGCCGATCACGTTCTCTTCGGCTCGGACTGGCCGCATCCGGAAGGACTGCAGGACCCGTTGAGTCTGATCGACAGCAAACTTGCCGGCATGTCCGAAGAGGACATCCGAAAGATCATGGGTGGCAACATGTCCAGGCTGCTCGGTATCGAGGCGAAGGTTCAGGTGGGCTGACGCAGAGCCGCTCGACACCGGAGCCGATGGCGCCGATCTGCCCACGTGCAGGTCGGCGCCTTTCTTGTGTCCCGTGATCGGACGATATGTCTTTCGGCTCGGATGTCCCAGTAATCCCAATTCAACTATTGTTCCTACCGTTTCATTTACCGTAGGGGCATGCCCGACGTTGTCGGCGCCGATCACGGGGCCGGGTGTCGGTGCCTTCGATCTCAAGAAAGCCGCCCATGACCGAGCATCTTCAGTTCCTCGTCCTAGGTATCAGTAGTGGTGGTGTATTCGCAGCTCTCGCAGTGGCTCTGGTGCTCATCTATCGGAGCTCGGGGGTTGTCAACTTTGCCACCGGTGCGATGTCGCTGTACGGCGCGTACGTGTACGCCTTCCTGCGCGAAGGGGAGTTCGTGCTGCTGGTCCCGGGGGCGCCGAAATCCGTGGATATCGGCGGTGATCCGGGATTCTTGATTTCCACGGTCATTTCGGTGACCTTCTGCGCGCTGCTGGGATTGGTCATGTACGTCGTGGTCTTCCGGCCGCTGCGCAAGGCACCACCGATCGCGCGGGCGGTGGCGTCCATCGCCTTGATGCTTGTCATGGTCGCGGTGGCGGCCAAACAGGTCGGAACGCTCCCCGTGGGAGTCGATGCGATCTTCCCCGTCGACATCTGGACGGTGGGCGATGTTCGGATCCCGCAGGACCGGATCTACTTCGCGCTCACGATCATCGCCATCGCGGTCGCCCTGGCCGCGGCCTATCGGTTCACCCGCTTCGGCTTGTTCACCCGCGCGAGCGCGGAGAGTGAAGAGGGAGCTTTTGTCAGCGGGGTCTCACCCGATCGGACCGCTGCGTACAACTGGATGATCGGTTCGGGTGTGGCGGGCCTCGGCGGCATCCTGATCTCGCCGATCGTTCCGCTCACCCCGACGGCGTACACGCTCTTCATCGTTCCGGCGCTGGCCGCGGCGATCATGGGCCGCTTCACGTCGGTGCTCGCGGCCACCGCTGCCGGTTTTGCGATCGGGATGTTGCAGTCCGAGGCGACGTACCTGCCGCGGGTCTACGAATGGCTCCCGTCGACCGGTCTGGTCGAATTGGTCCCGCTGATCCTGATCCTCATCGTTCTGGTCGCCTGGGCCAGGCCTCTACCTTCCCGTGGCGGCGTGATCGTTGCCGAATTGGGCAGTGCGCCATACCCCAGGCGATTGTGGTCGACGACGATCGTGGCGACGGCGGTCGCTGCGGTCGGTGTGATCGCACTCGGCGGTGACGTGCGGTCGGCGTTGATCACCAGCCTGATACTCGCGGTCATCGGACTCTCGCAGGTTGTCGTCACCGGCTACGCGGGGCAGGTGTCGCTGGCGCAGCTCGCACTGGCCGGCACCGCAGCGTTCCTGGTCGGCCCGATCACCGAGAACTGGGGCGTCCCATTTCCGATCGCGCCGCTGCTGGCGGCAGCGGCGGCCACGGTCCTGGGGGTCCTGATCGGGCTCCCGGCGTTGCGCGTCCGCGGGTTGACGCTGGCGGTGGTCACCCTCGCGCTGGCCTACGCAATCGAGGCATTGTGGTTCCGTAACACCGACATCGTCGGCTCAAGCGGTATCGAGGTCCCGGCGCCGAAGCTGTTCGGAATCGATCTCGGGATCGGAATCGGCAACGACTATCCGCGGATCGGGTTCGGTCTGCTGTGCCTGGTGGTATTGGTGGCGGTGGCCGTCGGGATCGCGTTGCTGCGACGGAGCCGGCTCGGCACGCGGATGCTGGCCGTCAGAGCCAACGAACGGTCTGCCGCGGCCTCCGGCGTCGATGTGACCCGAACCAAGTTGCTCGCGTTCGCAATCGGTGCATTCATCGCCGGAATCGGTGGCTGCCTGTACGCATACCAGCAGACGAACATCTCGTATCAGCCGTTCATGGCCATCGCCGGTCTGACCCTCTTTGCCACCGTCTATCTCGCGGGGGTGACCTCGATCTCCGGTGGCATCCTCAGCGGCATCCTGGGAGCCGGTGGTCTGGTCTTCTATGCCGCAGACCAGATGATCGGGGACAGCACCGGGGACTGGTATCAGGTTGCCGTCGGCATCGGGCTGGTGCTGATCGTCCTGCTCAACCCCGAAGGTCTGACCGGACCCGCGCACCGGGCCATCGCGCGGATGGGCCGATCGGCCGGCACTGGCCGCGTCGGATCTGTTGTGGCGGTCGATGTCCCGGCCGCCGACCACAGCCCGGTGGAGCTCGGTGAACCGATTCTGAGTCTTCGTGAGGTCACCGTTCGGTACGGCGGAGTGGTGGCGATCGACAACGTGGGGTTCGACGTGCCGCAAGGCGCGATCGTCGGCCTGATCGGACCGAACGGTGCGGGCAAGTCGACGTTGATCGATGCGATCAGTGGGCTGGCGCGTTCGACCGGCACCATCACACTCGATGGCGAGGACCTCGCGGGAAAACGCACCCACCAACGGATCCGGGCCGGATTGGCCCGCACATTCCAGGCGATCGACCTGTACGAGGATCTCAGCGTCCGGGAGAACGTACTGGTCGGCCTCTCGGCCCGCGGCACCGACCATGGACCCGGAGGCGACGAGGACGTCACCGCGGTGTTCGAACTACTGGGACTGACCGAGGTCGGTGACGTGCGTGCCGGTGAACTCTCGCAGGGCCAGCGCCAACTCGTGTCGATCGCCAGGGCGCTGGCGGGCAGGCCGAAAGTGCTCCTCGTCGACGAGCCGGCAGCCGGCCTCGATACGACCGAAAGTCGCTGGCTCGGTGAGCGGTTGATGGCCATCCGGGCCAGCGGGGTGACCATTGTCCTGGTCGAGCACGACATGAGTCTGGTGCTGCGCGTGTGTGACCGCATCGAGGTGTTGAACTTCGGTCACACACTTGCCTCCGGCACGCCCGCGCAGATTCGTGTCGATCGCGCCGTCACCGAGGCCTACCTCGGAAGCACCTTTGCCGGAGAGGCCGTGAAATGAGCTTGCAGGTAATCGGTTTGGAGGCGGGCCACGGTAAGGTCAAGGTGGTCGACCGTCTCGACCTGGAGGTTCCCGGCGGGTCGGTGCTCGCGATCCTCGGTCCCAACGGCGCCGGGAAATCAACACTCTTGCGGACGATGGCAGGGCTGCTTCCACCGCTGCGCGGCACGACGAGTGTGGACGGTCATGAGCTCGCCGGTGGCCGGCCGGTGGCGGCGAATCGTGCGGGTCTGGTTCTGGTACCGGACAATCGGGCGTTGTTCAGCTCCCTGACCGTCGAAGAACATCTGTCGATCGCACACCGTCGTGGCGGCGCCGAGATCTCGGAGATCGTGGATTTGTTCCCGGCCCTGCAGCCCCGGTGGAAGGTGGCGGCGGGTTCACTGTCAGGTGGCGAACAGCAGATGCTCGCCATCGCCCGGGCACTGGTGCAGGCACCGAAGGTATTGCTCATCGACGAGATGAGCATGGGCCTGGCCCCCGTGGTCGTAGAGGGTCTGCTTCCGGTTGTCCGTCAGATCGCCGAAACCACCGGTGCCTGCGTTGTCCTCGTGGAACAGCATGTACGCCTGGCCCTCGAGGTTGCCGATCACGCGATCGTGATGGTGCACGGCAACGTCACACTCCGCGGTAGCGCGGCAGAACTTCGCAGCGCGCCGCAACGACTCGAAGCCGCGTACCTGGGAGGTGGCATTGCCATAACGCCGAACACCTAGCCCCACCAAGTTTTTCAAACGTCAGGAGATCAGTACATGTTCAGTTTGTCGAGAAAGCGGTGGGCCGCTGTGCCCTGCGCCGTGGCTGTCGTGGCGCTTGTCGCCACCGGGTGTTCGAGCGACGACAGCAGCTCATCGGATTCGACGACCGTCGACCAGTCCGTTCTTGGCGAGGTCAATCAGGCCACGGGTGCACCGATTCCGATCGCGTTTGCATGGACCGGGGCCGGTGCGGCGACCCACGTCGAGGAGTTGAAGGCGGCCAACGCGGCCGTCGGCTACATCAACGAGTACCTCGGAGGCATCAACGGCAGGCCGATCGAGCTCACGGAGGTGTGTGAAGATCAGATCCAGGTCGCCGCCGCCCGTGAATGCGCCAACAAGTTCGTCCAATCGGATGCGGTCATCACCGTGACCGGTGAGTTCGCGAATGCCGACACCGTCGCGAGCATCACCTCTCCGTCAGGGATGCCCTATCTGTCGGTGTCCGGTGGTGGACAACAGGTGTTGTCGCTCCCGAACACCTTTGTCCTCGGCAATCCGCTCGCGCCGATTCTCGGAACCCCGGCGGCATATGCCAAGGAGAAGGGGTACAAGAAGGTCGCAATCCTTGCGATCGACGCGCCGAACGCGGTGCAGCCGATCCAGTTCCTCGGCCCGATGGCCTTCGGGAACGCCGGCGTAGAAATGGATCTGGTGACGATCCCGCCGGGAACCGCTGACGCGACCCCGCAGGTACAGGCGGCGTTGTCGAATGATCCGGACATGTTCCACATTCTCGGTGACGTCCCGTTCTGTACGGCGGTGCTCAAGGCGATGCGAACACTGAACACCGATCAGGAGACGATGCTGATCACGCAGTGCATCGGCGGCGAAGATGTTGCTTCCCAGATCCCCGGCGGCTACGCGGACATGCCGGTCGGGGTGTCGAGGGACCTGTCGCCGACGCAGAAGGACTATCAGATCTTCGCGGCAACCCTGGCCAAGTACAACGGTCAAGGCGCGGAAACCGCAGGGTCGCCCTGGGTTGGCCTGGTGTCGTTGCAGCGAGCATTGAACGGCATGGAAGGTGAGATCAACCGGGAGACGATCGCAGCCAGACTTGCGGCGATGCCGGAGCCGCAATTGGTGCCGATGGCGGCCGGGCTCATGTTCCAGTGCGGTACCAAGCCGATTCCGGTGACACCGAACGTCTGCACGAAGGACGGACTCATCGGCATGGCGGAGGAAGACGGCACGGTTGTCGACATCAAGCCCATCGATGTCTCTGCCCTCTTCACGCGCAAGGCCACCTGAACAGTCAGATCGACCTGAAGAAGAAAGGACTCTGGCGCCGGGGGAAATCCTCGGCACCAGAGTTCTTTTCGGTCCTATCGGGTGAGTGGGCGGTCAGATGATCGCGCCGGACTCTTTTGCGGCGATGATCTGGTCCCAGTCCATGCCGAGTTCGAGCAGTATGGTCTCGGTGTGTTCACCGTATTCGGGGGCGCGGGCACCATCGGGAGCGGTGTTGTTGAATTGAATTGGTGCACTGACGGTCTGGAAGGCGACGCCGTCGTCATCGGTTGCCGTCAGGAGATAGCCGTTGGCGGCCACCTGGGGGTCGTCGAGAACTTCGCGCGGTGTGGCGAGACTGGCCCAGACCCCGGGCTCGTCGGCCAGGATCTTGCTCCATTCCGCCAGGTCGCGGTCGGCGAAGATCTTTCGCAGCTCGGCGGTGGCGACGTCTTTGTTGGCGACGAGGTTGGCGATCGGTGTGAACCGTTCGTCGGTCGCCAGTTCCGGACGTCCGATCCGCTCGCAGAAACCGGCCCAGTAGCGGTCGGCCTGTAGGAACACCAGCTGCAGCCACCGGTCGTCGCGGGTCTTGTAGCGATTGACCACCGGGTTGGGGGCTTCGCCCGGTGGGTACGCGGGGATGCGATCGATCCCGTAGTGGTCGGCGGCGATGATATCCGGTGCGACGGCCCACATGCCCTGTGCCAGTAGGGAACCGTCGACGATATCGGGTTCGCCGGTGCGCTCGCGATGGAACAGTGCGGCGGCGATACCGCCGGCCAGCGTGCTACCGCCCTGCAGGTCACCGAATGCCGGGCCCTGGGCGAACGGGAATTCGCTGCCGTCCGGTGTCAGTGCGTAGGCCACCCCGGCCCTGGCCGTGTAGCCGGAGGCATCGAATCCGCCTTTGTCGCGGTCGGGGCCCAGTGATCCCTGCCCACTGCCTCGGGCGATGATCAGCCGTGGATTGAGTTCGCGAAGCAGCTCGACGGTGAGGCCGGCTCGTCCGAGTGGTCCGGGTAGCCAGTTGGTCAGGAAGACATCGGCACCGGCGATCAGTTTCGCGAAGATTGCTTTGCCATCGGGGGTTTTGATGTCCATGCCGATGCTGCGTTTGCCGCGATTGCCGATCTCCATCATGAAGTTGACCTTCACCCGCGAGTCCTGCGGCTGCAGTCCGCCGACGGTGAGCTGTCGACAGGGGTCGCCGCCGCGGGTGTCCTCGATCTTGATCACATCGGCGCCCCAGTCGCGCAGGATGACGCCCGCGCTCGGAACGTATGTCCATGAAGCCAGCTCGACCACGGTGACACCGCTCAGCAATGAGGACATCCGCACTCCCTTTCCAACTGTTTGACGCACATAATGTTCGAGCCTACTGTAAGAACTACAGTTAGTCAGCCCGTCAGCGTTTGGGCTCACGCGGGTCCGCGTCGGTACCACTGCAGTTCTCGATGACCAGGAGACGACTTGAGCAACGTCAGCATCGAAGGGCCTGGTATCGAAGGTGCCGAAACCAGTGTGGAACTCGGGCAACGCGTCGGTCGCCGAGCAGAGACGCGGATGCTCATCGACGGCGCGTTGGTCAGTGCGGCCGATGGCGCCGAATACGACAATCTGAGCCCGGCGACGGGACGGGTACTCGGAGTGGCCGCCGCCGCGGGTACGGCGGATATGGTGCGGGCCATCGGCGCCGCCCGGCGGGCATTCGACGAGACGGACTGGTCGACCGATCGCGCGATGCGGCGACACTGCATGGAGCAACTGCAGGCGGCCATCGAGGCCGAGCAGGAGGACCTGCGTGAGGAATTGATCGCCGAGGTCGGCTGTCCGGCGGCGACAACACAAGATGCGCAACTGGATTGGCCGCTGGCGCAGTCACTGCGTTATCCGGCAGACCTGATCGAGGGGTTCGAGTGGGAACGTGTCCTGGACGGCGGGGGACTGTTCGGCGAGCGCAATGTACGCACCGTGGTGAAAGAAGCGGTGGGTGTGGTGGCGGCGATCTGTCCGTCGAACTACCCGATCGAAGTGATCCTCAACAAGCTGGGTCCGGCACTGGCGGCCGGCAATACCGTTGTCCTCAAACCGGATCCGAACACCCCCTGGAATGCCACGCGGCTGGGCCGCCTGATCGCCGAACGCACCGACATCCCGGCGGGCGTGGTGAACGTCGTGACCACGCCCTTCAACGAGGTCGCGGAGCTGCTGGCGACCGATCCGCGTGTCGACATGGTCTCGTTCACCGGGTCGACCGACGTGGGCAAGCTGCTCATGCGCCAGGGTGCGAACACCATGAAACGCACGTTCCTCGAACTCGGTGGCAAGTCGGCGCTGATCGTGCTCGATGATGCCGACCCGAGCCGGATCATCTACGGCGCATTGGCTTCCACCGCTCACGCGGGTCAGGCCTGTGCGGCAACATCGCGGATACTCATTCACCGGTCGCTGTTCGATGAGGCCGTGGCCGGCGTGGCCGAGGGTTTCAACATGCTCCCCGTTGGTGATCCGGCCCGTGCGGACACCTTTGTCGGTCCGGTGATCAGCGACGCGCAGAAGTCGAGAATCCTTGCGCACCTGGACCGGGCGCACGCCGACGGCGCCGAGTTCGTGACGGGTGGTGGAACTCCGGACAACCTGCCCGAGCACCTGGCAGGCGGCAACTTCGTGCAGCCGACCGTGGTTGTCGGAGTGGATAACTCCGCTGCCATCGCCCGGGACGAGATCTTCGGTCCGGTGGCCGTGCTGATCCCGTTCGACGACGACAACGATGCGGTCCGGATTGCCAACGACAGCGCCTTCGGGCTCGCCGGTGCGGTCATGTCGGGTTCGACCGAGCGCGGGTTGAAGGTCGCCCGCCGCATCCGGACCGGATCGATCGGTGTCAACGGCGGGATGTTCTACGGCGCCGACGCTCCGTTCGGTGGATTCAAGAACAGCGGTGTCGGACGGCAATGCGGCATCGAAGGGTTTGCGCAGTATCTCGAGACGAAGACCGTCGCGCACCGGGCACCGAAAGCGCGCTGAGGCGTATTGCGTTCGGCGACGCACAGACCGAATCCACCACGAGCAAAGGGATCAGCACATGGGAAAACTGGACAACAAGGTGGCGGTGGTGTCGGGTGCCGCACGTGGCCAAGGGCGTTCGCACGCGGTGAATCTGGCGGCCGAGGGTGCCAGCATCATCGCACTGGACATCTGCGCCGACCTCGAGGGCAACACCTATCCGCTTGCCCGACCCGAAGACCTGGAGGAGACGGCTCGGCTGATCGAGAAGGAGAACGTCCGGGTGGTCACCGCGGTGGTCGATGTCCGTGAACGTGCCGCGGTGTGGAAGGCGGTGGCCGATGGTGTCGAAGAACTGGGACGGCTCGACATCGTGGTCGCGAATGCCGGCATCTGCGCGATGGGTGACGGGCAGACCATGCAGTCGTGGTCAGACACGATCGATACGGATCTGTCGGGTGTTTTCAATGTGATTCAGGCCAGCCTGCCGCATATTGCCGACGGGTCCTCCATCATCGCAACCGGTTCGCTGGCCGCGCAGCTCGGAAGTGCGACCAATCAGGGGCCGGGTGGTTCGGCGTACAGCCTGGCCAAGCAGATCGTGGCCCGGTACGTCAACGACCTGTCGATTCAGCTGGCCAACAGAATGATTCGCGTCAATGCGGTCCACCCCACCAACGTCAACACCGACATGCTGCACAACGAGGGCATGTACAAGGTGTTCCGCCCCGACCTGACGGCCCCGACCCGCGAAGACGCGGAGCTGGGCTTCCCTGCGATGCAGGCGATGCCGGTGCCGTATATCGAACCGCAGGACGTCTCGGACGCGGTGGTCTTCCTCGCCAGCGACGCGTCGAAGTACATCACCGGCACGCAGTTGCGGATCGATGCAGGCGGTTACATCAAAGCCAAGCCCTGGAAAGGGTGACGGGCAAGGGTGACGAGTAGGGATGAGGAGGGATGAGGCAATGCCAGAAGTGATCGGATTCATCGGGGCGGGGCAGATGGGTGAGCCCATGGTCACCCGTCTGCTCGCCGCAGGCCACGATGTGTTGCTCTACGCGCGCAAGGAGGAGGTGCGGACCCGACTGGCGGATCAGGGCGCACGGCTTGCGGATTCGGTCGCCGAGGTCGCCGCCGGTAGCGACATCCTGATCCTGTGCGTCTTCTCTGACCCTCAGCTTCTGGAACTCGGCAGGGGAGAGGGCGGGTACATGGCCAACGCCAGATCGGGCTCCGTTGTGGTCTCCCACACCACCGGACTCCTGAGCACCCTGACCACACTGAAGACCGAGTACCCCGACGGCCCGGAGCTGATCGACGCACCGGTGAGCGGATCTGCCGACGACATCCACGCCGGCAGGCTGACCGTCTTGTTGGCAGGCCCGGAGTCGGTGCGTGAACGGGTTCGGCCGGTCCTGGTTGCATACGCCGACCCGATCATCGACACCGGTGACGTCGGAAGTGCGTTGGCGCTCAAGCTGATCAACAATGTGCTGTTCGCTGCCAACGCTCAACTGGTCGCCTCGGCGATCCAACTCGGAGAGAAGCTGGGCGTCGAGGAAACGCAATTGCTCGAGGCCTTGGCTGTGTGTAGCGGTGCAAGCAAGGCAGCGCAGTCGCTACAGCTCATCGGTGGACTCCAGGGCTTCACGGACCTGGCCGGTCCATACATCGCCAAAGACGTGGCGGCCTGCATCGCCTCGGCCGAGGAATCGAGCGTTGATCTCGGCTTGCTGCGGTCGGTGGTCGAGACCGGTCCGATGAACATCACGTGATGGCTCAGCAATGAGCACCGAGATCGCGGAGGCTCTGGACAAGCAACGAGCATCGTTCCTGCAGGATGGTCCACCGGATGCCGCGCTGCGGCGCAACCGCATTGATCGTCTGATGGCAATGGTCCTCGAGCACTCCGACGAGTTCGTCGAGGCCATGGTTCGTGATTTCGGTACCCGGTCGAGAACCGCAACACTGATGACGGAGATCTTCGGGATGATCTCCGTCATCGAACACACGCGGTCCCACATCCCACGGTGGATGCGGACCACCCCGGTGATGCGCGCGGGTCGGTTGGCCGGGATCACCGCGCAGGTGCAGCCGACGCCGCTGGGCGTGGTCGGCATCGTCGGACCGTGGAACTTTCCGCTGAATCTGGTGATACTCCCCGCGGCAACCGCGTTCGCCGCCGGCAACCGGGTGATGATCAAGATGTCCGAGATCACCTCACACACCGCGGAGCTGACGGCACAGCTGGCGTCGCGCCACTTCGACGACACGGAGTTGGTGGTCGTCACCGGTGGATCCGACATTGCCGCCGAATTCGTCTCCCTGCCTTTTGACCATCTCTCTTCACCGGTTCACCGGCGGTCGGCAAACTCGTTGCGCGCACCGCCGCCGAGAACCTGGTCCCGGTGACCCTGGAGCTCGGTGGAAAGAACCCGGTGGTGGTCGCTCCGGATGCCGACATCGTGCGGTCGGCGCAGCGGATCGCCAAGGGCCGCATGGTCAATGGCGGTCAGGTCTGTGTCTGCCCGGACTATGTGCTGGTACCCGAAGAGTCTGCCGTGGCGTTTGTCGACGCGGTCCGGGCATCGTTCTCGGCGATGTTTCCGACGATCATCGACAACGACGACTATTCATCGTCGGTGAACCAGGCGAACTTCGAGCGGGTACTCGGTCTGCTCGCTGATGCGCGATCGCGGGGTGCTCAGGTGGAATCTGTTGCGCCGGCCGGAGAGGTTCTGCCGGACAAGGAGACCCGCAAGATCGCCCCGACGATCGTCCGCAACGTCACCGAGGACATGCGGATCGCGCACGACGAGATCTTCGGCCCGGTGTTGGTTGTCCGGACCTATCGGGGTCTGCCGGACGCCATCGACCAGGTCAATCGGCGACCGTCACCGCTGGTGGCCTACTGGTTCGGCCCCGACGACAACAACTTTCGGACGTTCGTGCGGCATACGCGCAGTGGGGGAGTTGCCCGCAACGACTTCGCCATCCACATGATGCCATCGGCTGCGCCCTTCGGTGGTGTGGGCAACAGCGGTATGGGCGCATATCACGGCAAAGCAGGCTTCGACGCGCTGAGTCACCACCGCACGGTTGTCGGGACCGATCTGCGCTTCTCGGTGACTACCGGGATCGCGACACCGCCTTTCAGCGGTCCGATGCGCAGGGGCGGCGACCTCGCCATCGCCATGGTTCGGTGGCGGACCCGCCGCAGGCTGAAGTCCTGACCGACCACGCGGTGTCGAGGCGGGGACGCAGACCGTGAGGCGGGGCCGGGCTATTGCTTCCATGCCTCGATCAGTTTGTCGGTGGTAGTGATGGTCGACAGCAGTGACAGGGTGTTGTCGATGACGGCGTTGCCGTACTCGGTGGGGATACCGGCCACCGCATCCCTCGGAACGACGACGCGGTAGCCGGCGTTGACCGCGTCCATCACCAGGTTCGGGATCGCCACATTCAGCGAGACCCCCACTGCCACGATGGTGCTCACGCCGAGGTTGCGCAGGATGGGGTCCAGATCGGTGCCGCCCATCGGCCCGAGTCCGTGCCACCGGCGCAAGACGAGGTCTGACTGGTCCGGTCCGAACTCGGGGAGCAATTCGGCACCCGGCGTTCCCGGGGTGATACCGACCTCGGTGCGTCCGAGGGCGAACAGCTTGGCATTGTGGTTGGAGCCCAATCCATCCGGGCGTCGCTGCACCAGGGCGTGCACCACCTGAACACCTGCCGAACGCGCTGCAGGCAGGAGCCGGACGATGTTGGGAAGTGCCACCCGACGGGCCTCATCGGCAAGCAGCCGCAGGCCTGCGTCGGGCCCGACCACAGCTCCCTGCAATTCCTGGGTGATGACCGCGGTGCGGCCGGGCGCGATCAGCTCGGCGAGATCGACCTTCACGACGAGGTACCGACTGCTTCGGAGGGTGGGACGTCGTAGAACTGTGTTGCCCACTTCCGCATCGCCCGGAACGGCGGGGCATCAACCCGGGACAGCGGTGGATGTTCGACATACTCCTGGTGGCGCCAGATGCTCAGGTCCTCGAATACCGTGACGAGGAACTGTTTTTCGACCTTTTCCCGGACGTCATCGGGTGGGATATCGGATTCATCGCCGGGGTTGCGCGGCCACCAGATCGAATAGAACAGGTCGGAGTAGCCGTCCTCGACCGGTGTGCAGGCGAAGATCAGACGATAGTTGGTGGCGCCCTCGAAAGCGCTGATGGCAAAGCCCAATCCGGAGAAATGACTGTGGATGAACAGCGCCATCTTGTCCGGGTCGCCGCTGCGCGCATCGGGCCAGCCGGTGAGAAATCTCCATTCGTTGTCGACCACTTCCCAGTTCAATCCGACCGGGGTGACGGTGGCATTGTGGACGTACCTGAAGTGGGCGCTGTCAGGGCCGTTTTCGGCAACGATCTGCGGGTGGACCGGTTCGTGCTCGGACTTGCGGGAAAATTCCGGATACGGGCGGTAGTACGCGTCGCGATCAGTGGGGAACTGCGGAAACTTCCCGAACAGATCCGGCAGCTCCCACCTCGGTGGCTCACCGAGGGGGTGATGCCACACGAAGACCAGGCCGTACTGCTCCTGAACCGGGAAGGTGCGCAGTGTCAACATCTTGTTGGGCCGATCGGGCTCGTCGGGCCGGAACTTGTTGACACCGTCCGGGCCCCACTGCCAGCCGTGGAACGGGCATTCAACGCAGTCGCCCACCACCTTTCCGCCGTGCCCGAGGTGCGCACCGAGATGCCGACACCGCGCCGAACTCACGTGCATGTCGCCGGACTCGCCCCGATAGGCCACGAGGTCTTCGCCGAAGTACTTCAGCGGCCTGGTCTGTCCGACCGGATACTCCTGCGACCAACCGATCACGAACCAGCCGGTGACCTTCCAGGTGAACGGAACCTTCATAGGGGACCTCTCGTGCGATCTGTTCGGCGGTCAGGGCGTGATAGTTGTACGGGTGACGGGCTGGGCGGATGCTTGTCGGCCGCGCAGTGCACGTTCTAATGAGGTGAGCAGTGCGTTGCGCGTCTCGGTGGGATCGATGAGCTCGTCGAAACCCAGGTGTCCGGCCGATCGGTAGGACGCCTCGAGCTCCATTTCACGAAGCACCGTGCTCATGTCCTCCTTCGCGTTGGACGCCCGGCTCAACGCGGCAGCGCTCATCGCGCCCATGGTTGCCCCGGGGAATGCGAAAGTGGCTGCCTGGCTGTCGAACCCGATCAGGGACATGACCATCGAGCCGAATCCGTAGGCTTTACGAAGGGTGACATGCAACTTGATGGTGCCGGCACCGGTTTGAGCCGCGAACATCCGCGCACCACTTCGAAGGACACCGCTCCGCTCGGACTCGCTGCCGGGGAGCATCCCGGGGTTGTCGGCAAGGAAGATCAGCGGGAGATGGAACGAATCGGCCACGTTGATGAAATGGGCGGCCTTGTCGGCGGCAGCGGAGTTGATGGAACCGGCCATCGCCTGCGGCTGGTTGGCCACGACCGCAACCGGATGACCGCCCAGATGCGCGAGCGCACAGATGATCGCCGGACCGAACGTGGGCTGAACCTCGAAGTAGTCGGGACGGTCGAAGACGACATCGAGGACGTCGTGCATGTCGTAGACGCGGCGACTGTCACGAGCGATGATGTCGAGAAGCTCTGCGGTGGGGCGTTGTTCGTTGTCATCGTCGTCGCCTGCCGACAGCGACGGCGGATATGACCAGGCGCTCGACGGGAAGTAGCTCAGATACCGCCGTAGGTCGTCGAGGGCGGCTTCATCGTCGTCTGCGAGGTTGTGGATGACACCACTGGCAATCGCGGTCGCAGGTCCGCCGAGGTCTTCCTTCGAGATGGTTTCTCCGGTCGACTCTTTGACCACGGGAGGTCCGGCGGTGAAGATCGCGCCCTGCTCGGACATGATGGTGAAATCGGAGATGGGGGCGACAAGGGCGCCGTGCCCGGCCGACGAACCGAGTACCGCGGTCACCAGCGGGACCTGGCCAGAACACTGTGCCTGCGCCAGCAGGTCGGTGGGCGTGCGCCCGTACGCGTGGGCGGTGGCGCGGAATCCGGCTCCTTCGAGCATCATGACCAGTGGGATCTTGTTGCGCACAGCAAGTTCGGCGATGCGGTATCGCTTGGAGTTGCTGCCCGGAGCTATGGTGCCCGCCATGGTGGTGAAGTCTTCGGCACCGATCATCACCGGGTTTCCATTGACCAGGCCCGAGCCGACAACGATGCCGTCGGAGGCGATCTCGCCACCGACGAGAGTGCCGAACTCTTGGAAGCTGCCCGGATCGAGGAATCGTGCAATCCGTTGCCGGGCATCGAGTTTGCCCTTCGCGTGATGCTTGGCAACCTTGTCCGGTCCGCCCATCGCGTGCGCGTGCTGACGGCGGCGCTCTAGATCCTCAAGCGTTTCCTTCCAGCCCTGTGCGTTTGTCATGTGCCTCGTTCCTCTTCGAAAGTGCTGGTGGCGGGTCGAAAGTGGTGGCGGCGGGTGGGGCGCCTACTTGGTGGCGGAGTGCCTGGTGGCCGCCTTGATCTGGGTCTGGAAGTTCGCGAGCTTCTGGGCTGCGTCGATGGTGTGGTGGCTACGGGCCTGAATGCTGATGTCGTGACCGGACGCCGCCGCGCGCAGTGCGCCCACGGTCGCTTTCTCGCGAGGTACATGTCCGAACGGGTCGAACGAATACCAGCGCATGGCGTTGAGATGGGTGATCTTGTCGATCTCGTCGTCGGGGACGTTTTCGGCGTCGAACACCTCGGACAGCTCCTCGGGTGCATTGGGCCACACCGAATCACTGTGGGGGTAGTCCATCTCCCAGCTGATGTTGTCGATGCCGATCTCGTGACGGAGTTTCACCCCGAGTGGGTCGCTTATGAAACAGGTGAGGAAATGCTCGCGGAAGACCTCGCTCGGGAGTTTGCCCCCGAAGTCCTGCAAGGTCCACGTCGAGTGCATTTCGAAGGTGCGATCGACCCGTTCGAGAAAGTAGGGGATCCAGCCGGTTCCGCCCTCGGAGAGCGCAACTTTCAGAGCGGGGTAGTCCTTGATCGGCTTGGACCACAACAGGTCGGCCGCGGCCTGCACGATGTTCATCGGCTGCAAGGTGATCATCACATCGGGGGGTGAATCGACGGCCGGGATCGAGAGCCGGCCCGAGGAACCGATGTGGACCGACAGCACTGTTTCGGTGTCGACCAGGGCCTTCCAGAGCGGTTCCCAGTACGGGTCATGGAAGCTCGGATAGCCCAGCGCTGCCGGATTTTCGCTGAATGTCAGTGAGTGGACGCCTTTTTCGGAGACTCTGCGGACCTCCTTGGCGCATTGCTCGGCGTCCCAGATGACCGGCAATGCCATCGGGATGAATCGACCGGGGTGCGCTCCGCACCATTCGTCGATGTGCCAGTCGTTGTAGGCCTGCACGAGCGCGAGTGAGAAGTCCGGGTCGTCGGTGGCGAACAGGCGGGCGGCAAATCCCGGGAACGAGGGGAAGTTCATCTGGGCCAGCACACCACCGGCGTTCATGTCCTTGACGCGCTCGTCGACGTTGAAGCAGCCGGGGCGGATCTCGTCGAGGCCGTCGGGTTCGAGGCCGTACTCCTCTTTGGGGCGCCCGGCCACGGCGTTGAGTGCAACGTTCGGGATGACGATGTCGCGGAACTTCCACACGTCGGCGCCGCTGTCCTGGTGTACCAACTGGGGCGCCTCGTCGAGGTACTTCTTCGGCAGGTGATTTCTGAACATATCGGGCGGCTCGATGATGTGATCATCGACGCTGATCAGGATCATGTCATTTTTGTCCACGACTGTTCTCCGTTTCGAGGGCCATACAGTATGGCTTTCAATTTAGCGTGCATCGAGGTGCTTGGGAAGTCTCCGCAGGCCCGCGAAAATGGGATACTGTACGACTTACAGTTACATGGTGCAGCCCGGACCCGGTGAGGAGCATGTACGTGTATGGCCAGACTTCGAATCGTTCAGTGGGCCACGGGTTCTGTCGGCAGGCATGCCGCTGCCGCAGTGGTGGGACATCCCGACCTGGAGCTGGTCGGGGCATATGTATACAGCGACAGCAAGGCCGGCCGCGACATCGGTGAGATCTGCGGGATCGCCGAGACCGGTGTGCTCGCCACCAGCAGCGGCGAAGACATTCTCGCGCTCGACGCCGACTGTGTTCTCTATATGGCGCAGGGGGAGATGGATCCGATGGGCGCCGTCGACAACATCTGCCGTCTGCTCGCCTCCGGCAAGAACGTCGTCTCGACCGCGGTGACGGCCCTGATCTATCCCCGGAGTCTCGGTGCGGATGTGGTGGACCGGTTGGAGGCGGCGTGCGCACAGGGCGGAACATCGATACACGCCACCGGTATCGAGCCGGGCTGGGCGGCAGAAGTGTTGCCGTTGACCATGTCCGGGCTGTGTAGGCAGGTGGACTCGATCCTCGTCCAGGAACTACTCGATTACGGCGAGTACGACAGCCCTTCGATGCTGTTCGACATCATGGGTTTTGGAAAGCTGCCAGAAGAACAGGTGCCGATGGCCGACCCGGTGCTCGCCGGATCGTCATTCCGAGCTCCACTGATGTTGCTCGCCGACGGACTCGGCGCCACCATCGACGACTTCACCTTCGACCGGCAGGTGGCGGTCACCGACGAGCCGTTCGAGGTGAAGGCAGGCCCGGTTGCGACCGGAACCGTCTCTGCCCAGCGTTTCAGTTGTACCGCCATCATCGATGGCAGGCCGGCGTTGACCGTCGAACACATCACGCGGTTACGTGACGATCAGGTCCCGGACTGGCCCACCGGACGAGGCTGGAAGGTCACCGTGGCGGGCACGCCCTCTCTGGTTCTCGAAGCGCAGATCGCCACCGCCGGTGAGGACGAGAACGATGCGGCCTGCCTGGGCACCGCGATGCATGCCGTGCACGCGATCGAACCCCTCTGTGCGGCGGCACCGGGTATTCGCACATTCCTGGATCTGCCCATGATCGTCGGGCGGTACGTATTGTCCAGCTCAAAGAAGTGATCTGTAAGGGGATTTCGTATGACAGTTCCGAGTACCGATGATGCAGCGCGGGTGCTCGCTGATCCATCGGCATACACCGACGACGCCCGCCTGCACGACGCGCTGACGCACCTGCGGGCCACGGCGCCGGTCTCGCTGGTGGAGGAGCCGAACTACCGCCCCTTCTGGGCGATCACCAAACATGAAGACATCATGGCGATCTCGCGCAACAACGCCCTCTTCACCAACTTCCCGCGTCCGGTTCTGATCAAATCCGTGCAGGAGGAGATGGACATCGCGAGCCAGGTGAAGACGCTGATCCACATGGACGATCCCGAACACAAGGTGGTGCGGGCGATCGCGGGCGACTGGTTCCGTCCCAAGGCGATGCGGGCGATGAAAGCCCGGGTCGCCGAACTGGCCACGATCTATGTCGACAAGATGCGTGCAATGGACGGCGACTGTGACTTCGTCCAAGAGATCGCGGTGAATTATCCGCTGTACGTGATCATGTCGCTGCTCGGCGTACCCGAGGCCGACTTCCCGCTGATGCTCAAGCTCACGCAGGAGCTGCTCGGTGGTGACGAACCGGAGTATCACCGCGGTGACACCCAGGAAGATCGCACCATGGCACTGCTGGAGATGTTCGAGTACTTCAACGCCGTGACCGCTGCTCGGCGCGAACATCCCACCGATGATCTGGCGTCGACGATTGCGAACGCGACCATCGACGGTGCACCCCTGTCCGACATCGAGACGGTGTCCTACTACCTCATCATCGCCACCGCAGGCCACGACACCACCAGCGCAACCATCGCCGGTGGAATGCAGGCGCTGATCGAAAACCCGGATGAGCGAGCACGTTTGGTCGCCGATCCGGGTTTGATGGCGTCGGCGGCCGAAGAGATGATCCGGTGGACCACGCCGGTCAAGGCGTTCATGCGAACCGCAGCGCAGGACACCGAGGTGCGCGGAGTGCCGATCGCGCAGGGGGAGTCGCTGCTGTTGTCCTACGTGTCGGGCAACCGGGACGAAGACGTCTTCGACGACCCGTTCCGGTTCGACGTCGGGCGCAGCCCCAACAACCACGTCGCCTTCGGCTACGGCGTGCATTTCTGTCTCGGTGCCGCGCTGGCCCGGATGGAGGTCAGCAGCTTCTATTCCGAACTGCTGCCACGTTTGCGGTCGGTTGAGCTGACCGGCGAACCCGAACTCATCGCCACCACCTTCGTCGGTGGACTCAAACATCTGCCGATCAGAGCATCGGTGGTGTGAAGCGGCAGGATCAAGCTGCTGAGCAACCCCGCTGCCGCCCCACGCCGACGCGGCGCCGAACAGGTGGCTACGGTTGCACGAGTGTCTTGAGGGATTCGCGGGCGTTCATCGCCCGGTAGCCGTCGGCCGTGTTGTCCAGTCCGACGGTGAGGTCGAATACCTTCCCGGGGTTGATGCGGCCGTCGAGTACCTGCGGGATGGCGTGTTCGATATACGCACGCACGGGTGCCGGTCCACCGTTGAGGGTGACGTTCTTACCGAACAATGACCCGAAACCCACAGGGGCGGCCTCGTATTGGGGCACACCGACACGAGAGATGGCGCCGCCGGGTCGTACGATTCCGTAGGACTGTTCGTAGGCGGGCATGTGACCGACGGCTTCGAGGACCACGTGCGAGCCGAGTCCGCCGGTCAGGTCCATCACCTTCGCGATTCCTTCTTCACCACGCTCGGCGACCACATCGGTGGCGCCGAACTCTCGACCCAGATCGGTGCGAGCGGTGTGGCGGCCCATCAGGATGATCTGTTCGGCACCCAGTTGTTTGGCCGCGAGCACTGCCGAAAGTCCCACTGCGCCATCGCCGATGACGGTGACGATTTTGCCGGGGGTGACGTTGCCCATGTGGGCGGCGTGATAGCCGGTGAGGTAAACGTCCGACAAGGTCAGCAGAGAAGGCAGCAACTCGGAGGTCTCGTCCACGGGAACCGCCAGCAGGCTGCCGTTGGCCTGTTGCACGCGGACTGCTTCAGCCTGCGCGCCACCGATACCCGGTTGCCCATACCAACCACCGTTGACGCAGGAAGTCTGAAAACCTTCCTGGCAGAAGACACAGGTGTTGTCCTGGAACGCGAAGGTGCCGATGACGAAGTCGCCCTTCTTCACAGTGGTCACATCCGCGCCGATGTCTTCGACGACGCCGAGGAACTCGTGTCCCATCGGGGTCGGCGCCTGCGAACCCGCCATGCTGTTGTAGGGGTGCAGATCGGATCCACAGACGCAGGCACGGACAACTCGGACGATCGCGTCGCTCGGCAGCTGAATCGTCGGGTCGGGTACGTGTTCCACACGCACGTCGCCGGCGCCGTACATGAATGTTGCTCGCATCGATGATCTCCACTGTTCGTTGGGTCCGTCTACGGGTCGGTCGGGGCGACGTGGATGAACATCGCCGACAATGACCAGAGTTGTCGCATCGTCGGGCATCTGGGAGAGCCCGCCGATGCAGGTACTGCCGGTACCCCTCTCCACGGTGCAGATATGTGACCGCCCTGTGCGCAGACTCACTCTCCGAGTGGAAGTCGGCCGGGGCCGGCGGTTCGGATGTGCCACGGGATGGCGGCGATAGACTTGTGCGGTGAGTCCGAGCCGCGACAGCGAGATCGAGGTAGTCGCCGCGTACCGATCCATGTACCGCGGAATGGTCGAGCAGGACACCGACCTGCTCGGGGAGTTGTTGGGTGAGGAGTACACCCTCACTCACATGACCGGGGTTGTGCAATCGAAAAAGGAATGGCTGGAGCAGATCGATTCGGGCGAAATGCGGTACTTCTCGGCGCAGGAGCGCGGCATTTCGGTCGAACTGGCCGGTGACCGTGCGGAACTCGTTGGTAAGAATGTCGTCGACGCCAGAATCTGGGGAAGCCGGGGCACCTGGAACCTGCAGATGGTGATCTCATACGAGCGGCGGCAGAACAGGTGGATCGCCGTCAAGGCTGTCGCCAGTACATTCTGACTGCTGGTGGGCTCTGCCGTCCATGGACGCCACCACAGCTCGAAGTTCAAGTGCTACAAGCATTTTGGTTTCCACAGGTGTTGTCGGCGCGTGAGGTCACCATCTGTGCTCGGTGGTAGTGAGCGCCATGGACGGCGCGAGGTCCACGGCCAGGTCAGGAATCAACCCGATACCGGTAATCACAGTCCCTGCCGCGCCGGGCTGCGATCGGGTTGACTGGCGCCAGATCGACCTTGACCGCGGCGCACAGCATCGGACCAAGACTGACCGTCGTCAACCGCGGGAGGGGAGACCGGCAACATCGGCGACGGTGAATTGAAAGTGGGTGCTCAGATGGAATCGCTCGAGACGATCGTCTTGATCGGGGCACTCCTGGTTGTCGGTGCGGCAATCGCTCCGCGTCTGCGTATTCCGGTCCCGTTGGCCCTGCTTGTCTTGGGAGTCTTGGCGGGTTTCGTCCCGCAGGTACGCGAAATCCACCTGCCTTCCGAGGCGGTACTGGTTCTGTTCTTGCCCGCCTTGCTGTTCTGGGAGAGTCTGACCACGTCGTTGCGTGAGATTCGCAGAGATCTGCGGGGCATCCTGTTGCTGAGCACGCTGCTGGTGGTCGCGACCGCGTTCGGGGTTGCCGGTCTCGGGACGGCACTGGGAATGTCCTTTGGGGCCGCACTGATCTTGGGTGCCGCCCTTGCGCCGACAGACGCGACCGCAGTTGGGTCAATGGCACGGTCGCTGCCGCATCGGAACATGACATTGCTGCGCGCCGAGAGCTTGATCAATGACGGCACGGCACTGGTGATGTACACGATCGCAGTCGGGGTGGCGATCGGTGACACCGCGTACACGGGCTGGTCGATCAGTTGGCTGGTTGTCGTTGCCTACGGCGGTGGCGGCGTTCTGGGTCTCGCCATCGCGTGGCTGGGGACTCTGCTGTTGCGGCAACTGGACGAGCCGCTCGTCATCAACACGACGTTGCTGGTGATTCCCTTCCTCGCCTTCATGTTGGCGGAATTGGTGGATGCCTCGGGTGTCGTGGCCGTGGTGGTGGCCGGCCTCTTCATCACCCAGTCCGGCCCGTGGGTGAGCACCCCGTTGTCTCGACAGCAGACGTTCGGATTCTGGTCCCTGTCGACGTTCGTACTCAATGGCGCACTGTTCGCACTTATCGGGATCGAAGCGCAATCGGCCGCCCGGGCGGTGGAAACCTCTCAGATCGGGCCGCTGATCCTTCTGACGTTCGTGGCATGGGCATCGCTGCTGATCATCCGGTTCCTGTTCCAGATGGGAGCGGTGTACGTGATCCGCCTCGTCGATCGTCGTCCGGAACAGCGCGGTCGGCGGATGCCACATCGTGCGCGTGTTGTCAGCACGGTCGCCGGTTTTCGTGGCGCGGTGTCCCTCGCGGTCGCTCTCTCGGTCCCTGTCACGTTCACCAGTGGGGAGGCGTTTTCGGGTCGGGATCAGATCATCTTCGTAGCGGCCGGCGTGGTGCTGCTCAGTCTGGTCGTGCAGGGTCTGATGCTTCCCGTGGTGCTGCGGTGGGCAGATCTACCTGTCGACCATTCGGGTGAGGAGGAATTCGCAGCTGCGCAACGTGTGATGGCGCAGGAGGCTGTTGGCGTCGTGGAGAAGTTTGCGGACGACCTCGGTGTCAGCGAACCGGTGCGGTCGAAAGTCTTGGAGGATTACCGCGAACATCTGGCCGTGCTCGATGCGGATCCCGATCGCGCCGAGGAACAGGAACTTCTCAAGCGCAGCGATGAGGACGTGCAATTGCGTCTGGCGATACTCGGCCGGATGCGGGAGGTGGCGATTGCGCTTCGCGATCGCGGTGAGATCAGTGGCACCACGCTCCTGACGATTCAGGCTCGGCTCGATCGGGAGGTGCTACGGCTCACCCAACCAGAGATCCTGGAGTAGTCCGCCGGTCCGTGTATTGATCTGACAGACAAACCCGGCCCGGCGATCCGCATTGCTGCGGAAAACCGGGCCGGGTTTGTCAGATCAGACGATCAGAAGATCACACGTCGTAGTAGAGCTCGAACTCGTACGGGTGCGGACGGATCTGCACCGGCTCGATTTCTTGTTCGCGCTTGAAGCTGATCCAGGTCTCGATGAGGTCCTCGGTGAACACGCCACCTTCGGTGAGGTAATCGTGATCCTCTTCGAGACGATTGATGACTGCGCCGAGTGAGGTCGGGGCCTGCGGGATGCCCTTGGCCTCCTCCGGCGGGAGCTCGTAGAGATCCTTGTCGACGGGCTCGTGCGGCTCGATCTTGTTCTTGATGCCGTCGAGGCCGGCCATCATCATGGCGGCGAACGCGAGGTACGGGTTGCCCGAGCTGTCGGGGCAACGGAACTCGAGGCGCTTGGCCTTCGGGTTGTTGCCCGTGATCGGGATTCGCACACAAGCGCTGCGGTTGCGCTGGCTGTAGACCAGGTTGATCGGGGCCTCGTAGCCCGGGACCAGACGCTTGTAAGAGTTCACTGTGGGGTTGGTGAACGCCAGCAGAGACGGAGCGTGGTGCAGGATGCCGCCGATGTAGTGGCGGGCCATGTCGGAAAGTCCCGCGTAGCCGGCCTCATCGTGGAAGAGCGGCTTGCCGTCTTTCCACAGCGACTGGTGGGCGTGCATGCCCGAACCGTTGTCGCCGAACAGGGGCTTCGGCATGAAGGTGACGGTCTTGCCGTTCTTCCATGCGGTGTTCTTCACGATGTACTTGAACAGCTGAACATCGTCAGCGGCCTTCAGCAGTGTGTCGAACTTGTAGTTGATTTCGGTCTGGCCGCCGGTGCCGACCTCATGGTGCCCACGCTCGAGGATGAAACCGGCGTTGGTCAGGTTGGTCGAGATCTCATCACGCAGGTCGACGTAGTGGTCGTACGGTGCGACAGGGAAGTAGCCGCCTTTTTGGCGAACCTTGTAGCCGAGGTTCGGGGAGCCGTCCGGGTTCTGCTGCGAACCGGCGTTCCACCAACCCGACTCCGATTCCACGTTGTAGTGGGTGCCGTTGATCTCAGAGCTGAACGAGACCGAGTCGAAGATGTAGAACTCGGCCTCGGCGCCGAAGTAGCAGGTATCAGCGATACCGGTGCTGAGTAGGTAATCCTGCGCCTTGCGGGCGACGTTTCGCGGATCGCGGCTGTAGGACTCACGGGTGAACGGATCGTGCACGAAGAACGTCACATTCATCGTCTTTGCCTTGCGGAAAGGATCGATGCGTGCGGTGGTGGGGTCGGGCAGCAACATCATGTCCGACTCGTCGATCGACTGGAAGCCGCGAACCGACGAACCGTCGAATGCCAGGCCGTCCTCGAAGACGCTCTCGTCGAAGGCTGTTGCCGGGATCGAGAAATGCTGCATCGTTCCGGGGAGATCGCAGAAGCGGATGTCGACGTATTCGACACCTTCAGCCTTGATTCCCTCGAGCAGTTCTTCTTTTGTGTTGTACACCTGCGGGTGACTCCTTCACTCGTGCCCAATTGCTGCCAGCACCATATTCATGGATGTTGCAAGGGCTGGCGATTGTCCCTGTCCACTGTAGAGCGGCGGATCATCAACGCTGACCGTATTGACGTCAGGTTGCTAGCCAGATACTTCGGTGTTTCGCCCGTGTTACGCGCGCCTCTCCAGCACGAATCCGAGTGTGAGATGGGCCGCATATTGCTTGGTGAGACTGTTCTCCCAGCACATCTATGATTGTGGCCATGGGACGTATTACCGGATCGTGGCTTTCTGGCCCGCAGGCAGCACTCGGAGACAATGTCGAAGTAGGCGCCTACCGCGGCGAAAAGCTCGGTTTGGCCGAGTCCGGTCCGAACTCGCTGGCCTCCTCGTGGCATCGCTGCCTCGGGTTGTTGGCCGACTGGCTGATGTCCGGTGGCGTGACGTTGATCTTCGTCCGTGACCTGCAGTCGCCGATCCTGTCCAACGTGGTGTTGCTCGTCTGGTTTGTGGTCGGCGTCGGTTCGGTGACGGCGTTCGGGTTCACCCCTGGACAATTCCTCACCGGCATGCGGGTCGCGCGCGTCGACGGGGGCGGGCGCGTGGGCTTCGTTCGGGCATTCGTCCGGCAGATCCTGATCGTTTTCCTGGTCCCGCCGCTGATCAACGACCACGACGGCCGCGGCATGCACGACCGGGCGACGGGTACAGCGTTGATCCGCACTCGGTGAGCAGTTCATCACCAACAAAAAACCACCCGCGGAAGACGGGTGGTTTTTTGGTTACGGCGTGGAGACCGATCAGCGGCGGCGTGCGGTGCGCTGAATGCTGCGCATCTTGGCGCCTGCGGGCATCGGCCCCTTGGGCATGCCCGGGCCGGGCTGTTTGCCGCCGAGCGCGGCAAGCCGTGACTCCAGCGCATCGATACGCTTCTTGTCGATGTTCTTCGGAAGCTTGTTCAGGTGCTTTTCAAGGTTCTTGAGCGGTACCTGACCGTCTTCGTTGCCGACGGTGATGTCGTAGATCGGGGTGTCGCCGACGATGCGGGCGACCCGCTTCTTCTCCTGGGCCAGCAGCGGTTTGGTGCGACTCGGCGCCCCTTCGGCGACCAGGATCACACCGGGCTTGCCGATCACGCGATGGATCGCGTCGAGGTGAGCGGTACCGGTGACGGCCTGCTTGACCCGCCACTGGCCACGCATGTTGTCCAGTGCCCAGGCCGCGGCACCGGCCTGACCGTCCGCCTTGCGGAAGACCGTCTTCTGGACCCGGCGTCCGAAGATGATGAACGCGAGCAGCACACCGAGCAGGATGCCCATCGGGAGGACGAAGATCAGGCCACCGACGAAAATTCCGACGAGAACTGCGATCACCGTCGCGCCGACGATGGCGCCGATCATCAGTGGCAACAGCAGCTTGTCTTCTTTGCGCTGCATCTGGAACGCCTGCCACAGTTGTTTGCGGCGAGCTCGCGACGCTTCCCTACGGGCAGCCTTAGCG
The DNA here is from genome assembly GCF_059683565.1 of Williamsia sp. Y721. Classification (NCBI taxonomy): domain Bacteria; kingdom Bacillati; phylum Actinomycetota; class Actinomycetes; order Mycobacteriales; family Nocardiaceae; genus Williamsia; species Williamsia sp. Y721. The sequence goes on from NZ_JCASNH010000001.1 coordinate 1,435,065, forward strand.
GCCGCCTTTGCTTCTTTTGTCGCCTTTGTTGCCTTCGCCATGCCCATCAGGATACTGGCCCGCGGTCGGCATCCGGTAAACCCGGTACCCCCGCAATCCGATGATCCGGAAATCTGGACGGTCGACGGCGTCGATCAGGCCTCAGCGGGCGAGGCGGGCCATCAACGAAGAGGCTTCCTGGCTGGCACTTCCACCGTCGGTCAGATGTGACATCGCCTCGGGAAGTTCCCGTCCGTGATGCTTCATCGCCTGCGCATACAAGCGGCCTGCCCGGTACGACGAGCGAACCAGCGGTCCGGCCATGACACCGGCGTAGCCGAGGTCCTCGGCGAACTTCGAATGCTCGACGAACTCCTCGGGCTTGACCCACCGGTCCACCGGATGGTGCCGCGGCGAGGGGCGCAGGTACTGGGTGATGGTGAGGATGTCGCAACCGGCCTCGTGCAGGTCGACCATCGCCTCGGTGACCTCTTCGGGGGTTTCGCCCATCCCGAGGATCAGGTTCGACTTGGTCACCAGGCCGGCATCGCGGGCGGCGGTGATGACGTCGAGGCTGCGCTGGTACCGGAACGCCGGACGGATCCGCTTGAAGATCCGCGGAACGGTTTCGACGTTGTGCGCCAACACTTCTGGGCGGGATGCGAAAACCTCGGCCAGCTGGTCGGGATCGGCGTTGAAGTCGGGGATGAGCAGCTCGACACCCGTGGTCGGGTTGAGTTGCTTGATGTACCGCACCGTTTCGGCGTAGAGCCAGGCGCCGCCGTCGGGGAGGTCGTCGCGCGCCACACCGGTCACGGTCGAGTAGCGCAGACCCATGGTGGCGACACTCTCGGCGACCCGTCGCGGTTCGTCGCGGTCGAGGTCGTCGGGCTTGCCGGTGTCGATCTGGCAGAAGTCGCAGCGGCGGGTGCACTGCTCGCCACCGATCAGGAAGGTGGCCTCGCGGTCTTCCCAGCATTCGTAGATGTTGGGGCAACCGGCCTCTTCGCAGACCGTGTGCAGGCCCTCGCTCTTCACCAGGGCCTTGAGTTCGGTGAACTCGGGGCCCATCGTCGCGCGGGTCTTGATCCACGACGGCTTGCGCTCGATCGGTGTCTCGGAGTTGCGGGCCTCGAGGCGCAGAAGTTTGCGTCCGTTCGGGCCAACTGATGCCGAAGCGCTCGATTTGGCTGGTTTGTCGTGCGAAACAGTCACTGGAGAGATCCTACGTGGGTTCGATTGTCACGCTCGGTGACGCTGGTTGATGCATTGTGTGAGCTGACCGGCAACGTCCCGTCGAGGGCGTCGGCAATGGCCGCGGCGAGCAGGGGACGAACCTCGTCCACCGTGATCGTGCGACCGAGTTCGTCGGTGAGTGAACCGGCTCCGGCGTCAGGGATACCGCAGGGGATGATCGAGCCGAAAGCGCGCAGGTCGGGGTCGCAGTTCACGGCGATGCCGTGCAATGCCACCGCCCGTGCCACCCGGATGCCGATTGCGCCGATCTTGCGATCGGGGCGAGAGACGTCGCCGTGGTGACCGGGATCGTCGACGGCCCAGACACCAGAGCGACCGTCGACCCGAAATGTCGGCAGGCCCAAGATCTGGCAGACATGGATCATCGCTTCTTCCAGCCGCCGGACGTAATCGACGACGTCGACCGGACTGGCCAAGGCGACAATCGGGTAGGCGACCAGTTGACCGGGTCCGTGCCAGGTGATCTTCCCGCCGCGGTCGACGTCGATCACCGGAGAGCCATCGGTGGGACGGTCGGCATCCTCGGTACGCCTGCCCGCGGTGTAGACCGACGGATGTTCGAGCAGCAGCAGGACGTCGTGGTCGAGGACACCGTCGGCCCGTTCATTCGCGAGCCGATGTTGCAGGTCGAAGGTTTCCTGGTAGTCGACCCGCCCCAGCCAGCGGACCTCGAGAGGTGCCGCGGATAGACGAGCGCTGGGCATCAGGCGCCCTTGCCGACCGCGTACGCAAGCGCGGAATCGATGGTGGGATGGTGGTATTCGAAGCCGTGTTCGGTCAGCACCTTCGGTACAACGTTCTGACCATGCAACAACATTTCCTCGGCCATCTCACCTGCAGTTTTCGACAACGCGAACGCCGGTACCGCGAACGGTGTGGGTCGTCGCATCGCTCGTCCCAACGCCTTGGTGAACTCGGCATTGGTGACCGACAGGGGGCCGCACATGTTGACCGGACCGGCTATCGGCCGGGTCAATACGAACTCCAGTACCCGCACGGCGTCGACGAGGCTGATCCACGGCAGGTACTGCTCACCGTTGCCCAACCGGCCGCCGAGTCCGAACCCGAACAACCGTCGCAGTTTGCCGAGCATGCCGCCGGACGGAGACATCACCGGCGCAGTGCGGATCAGTGCCACCCTGGTCGGCGATCCGGACGACTGCGCGAGGATAGCCGCGGCTTCCCAGTCGGTGGTCAGCTCCGCCAGGAACCCGGTACCGGCCGGATCGTCCTCGGTGACCGCCCGCGGACCGGTGTCACCGTAGTAACCGGTTGCGCTGGAACTCACGAAAACGGGTACACCGGCAATCCGGACTGCTTCGGCGAGCACCTGTGTCGGGATGATCCGGCTGTCCCGGAGCTGCTGCTTGACGTGTCCGGACCATCGGTGCTCGGCGATACCGCGCCCGCAGAGGTTCACCACCGCGTCGACGCCCGCCAACGAGGCTGGATCGATGCCGAACGAATCAGGCTCCCAATGGATTTGATCCGGGGCAGTGGTGGGACGGCGAACCAGGCGGACGACCTGATGGCCGGCCCCGGTGAGACTGTCCACCAGGGCCGAGCCGATCAGGCCAGAAGATCCCGCTATGGCGATCCGCATGGACTTCCTACAGTCCCAGATCCGCCTCGAACGCAGCCTCTTCGAGACGATGCTTCACGGTGCTCAGGAAGCGGCCTGCGTCGGCGCCGTCGATGAGGCGGTGATCGTAGGTGAGCGGCAGGAACGACATCGACCGCACCGCGATCGATTCCGAACCGTCTGCACCGGTCATGACCACCGGGCGCTTGACGATGGCACCGGTACCGAGCATGGCCGCCTGCGGCGGAACCAGGATCGGGGTGTCGAAGAGCGCACCCTGGCTACCGATGTTGGTGATGGTGAAGGTGCCACCGGTCAGATCGTCGAGCTTGAGGTTGTTGCTCCGGGCCCGCGCCGCGATATCTGCGATGGCCCGCGCCAGACCGGCGATCGACAGATCGTCGGCGTTGTGGATGACGGGGGAGAGCAGACCCTGCTCGGTGTCGACCGCGATGCCGAGGTGGACCTTGGAGTAGTACGTGATCTCCTTGGCCTCTTCGTTGATCGAGGCGTTGACGTTCGGATGCGCCTTGAGCGCCTCGACCACTGCCTTGGCGATGAATGGCAGGTAGGTCAGGTTGACACCTTCGCTGGCCTTGAAGCCCGCCTTGGCAGCAGCACGCAGCGTGGCGATCTTCGTCATGTCGACCTCGAAGACCTGGGTGAGCTGTGCGCTCTCCTGCAGGGATTCGCGGGTCTTCTTGGCGGTGATCTGACGGATCCGGTTGATCTTCTGCGTGGTGCCGACCAGCTTGGCCAACTCCGGGCTCGGTGTGGCCGGTGCCGACTTTTGCGGTGCCGACTTCGCCTGTGCTGCAGCGGGTTCCGGGGTGGCGGGTGCAGCCGGTGCCTTGGCGGCCTCAGCGGCGGCCAACACGTCCTGCTTGCGGATGCGGCCACCGACGCCGGTGCCCTTGATGGCGCTCAGGTCGACGTTGTTCTCGGCCGCGAGCTTGCGGACGAGCGGGGTCACGTACGGAGTCGACTCCTGCTCGGCTGCTGCCGGCTTGGGCTCTTCCTTCGGCTCGGGCTTCTTTTCTGCGACCGGCTCGGGCTTTGCCTGTGCCTTCGGCTCCGGCTTGGGCTCTTCCTTCGGCTCCGGTGCGGCCTCGGGCTCCGGCTCCGGCTCGGGTTCGGACGGTGCCACGGTCGGCTTCGACTCGGCAGAACCGACCACGGCCAGACGGCCGCCGACCTCGACGACGTCGTCCTCGGAGGCGATGATCTCGAGCAGTGTGCCTGCGACGGGCGACGGGATCTCGGTGTCGACCTTGTCGGTGGAGACCTCGAGCAGTGGCTCGTCGGCCGCGACAGAGTCTCCGACCTCCTTGAGCCAACGGGTGACGGTGCCCTCGGTCACGGACTCGCCCAGTTCGGGCATCGTGATGTCGGTACCTTCGGCGGATCCGGCTGCCGGTGCCGATGCGGCCGGGGTTGCCGACGCTTCGGGTTCGGGTTCGGGCTCGGGTTCTGGCTCGGCTTCTGGCTCCGGTGTGGATTCCTGCGCAGGAGTGCTGTCACCGGCGGACTCGCCGGCGTCGCCGATCTGGGCGAGTTCGCCACCGACCTCGACGACGTCGTCTTCTTGCGCGACGATCTTGATCAGGACGCCGGACGTCGGTGCGGGGATCTCGGTGTCGACCTTGTCGGTCGACACCTCCAGCAACGGTTCGTCGGCCTCGACCGTGTCACCCTCCTGCTTGAGCCACCTGGTGACGGTGCCTTCGGTGACGCTTTCACCCAGGGCTGGCATTTGGACGGAGAAGGCCATCGTTGTCGACTCCTTGATTTCGAGAACCGGTGTGCGGTCTACGGTCTGGGCCTTACCACCAGTGTTGGTGGCAGGCATGGAGGTGGTGATCCGCCGGATGAGGCGAACCGCCGTTCTAAACCCTACCTTTTGCCTCATCCCTCGGCAGCGATGTCCTCCAGTACGGCGAAGATGGTCCGCACTGGTACCCCGGTTCCGCCCTTACCGGTGTAGCCCCACGGGCCGCCGGTGTTGAAAGCCGGACCGGCGATATCGATGTGCACCCACTGCACATCCTTGGCCACGAACTCGCGCAGATAGATACCCGCCGAGAGCATTCCGCCCCAGCGGTGGTTGGTCACGTTGGCCAGATCGGCGACGCGTGAATCGAGATCCGGGCGCAGCTCTTCCGGAAATGGCATCGGCCAACCCGATTCGCCCTCGGCCTGTGAGATGGATGCCACACGGTCGCGGAACTCATCGGTGCCCATAACTCCCGGGGTACGGGTGCCAAGGGCGACCATCTGGGCGCCGGTCAGGGTTGCGGTGTCGATCAGGTAGTCGGGCTCGTCCTCGCAGGCGCGCACGATGGCGTCGGCCAGGATCAACCGACCCTCGGCGTCGGTGTTGATGACCTCGACGGTCTTGCCGCCGTACTGGGTCAGGACGTCACCGGGACGCTGAGCGGTGCTCGAGGGCATGTTCTCGGCCATCGGAACCGTGGCGATGACGTTGACCCCGACATTGAGTTCGGCAGCCAGGATCACGGTGGCGATCACGGCGGCGGCGCCACCCATGTCGGAGGTCATGTTCTCCATGCCCGCGGCCGGCTTGATCGAGATGCCGCCGGTGTCGAAGGTGATGCCCTTGCCGACGAGGGCCACTGTCTTGGCCTTCTTGCCTGCGCTGTGGCTCAGCCGGACCAGGCGCGGCGGACGTGAGCTGCCCTTGCCGACACCGATGATGCCGCCGTACCCGGCCTTGTCCAGGGCGGACTCGTCGAGGATCTCGACCTTGAGTCCGGCAGCCGAACCGAGGGCCTTGGCGCGGTCGGCGAACTCCTCGGGGAACAGATGGCTCGGCGGTGTGTTCACGAAATCGCGCGCGATGGCAACGGCGCGGGCGATGGCCGCAGCGCGATCCAATTCGGTCTCGGTGCTCTTTTCGATGGCAGGCACCAGCAGACGGACCGCTGACAGTGGCGCCTTCTCGGGCGGTGTCGAGCGGAACTCGTCGAACCGGTAGGCGCCGAGGTAGAAACCTTCCGCGGTGGCCGCGAGGTCGGCGGCCGGAAGGCTGGTCACTGCGGTGGCCACGCCCTGCAGGCTGCGCGCGGCCACACCGGCCTGTCGGCGAATGTGTTCGGCATCATCAAGCTTGTCGGGCGCGCCGAGTCCGATTGCCAGCACCGATGTCACTCCCAGGCCTGCCGGTGCGGGGAGCTTGGTCAACTCGCCTGCCGAACCCTTTGCGCCGAGCGCGGCGAGCGCATCGTCGATCGTAGAGGCGGTGGCGTCGTCGAGGAGTCCTTCACCGATGACAAGACTCGGTGCGCCACCGTCTTCATCGGCGGTGGTCAGTCCGATGACCAGGACGTCGTCGTCTTTGCTGATCCCGGTGGCCAGTGACAGTTGCGGACCCAGCTGACGTTTTGCGCTTGACTTGCTCACACTTCACTCCCACTCGTAGCCGTACCTTGTGCTCTGGACCAAGCTTAGTGGTCGCAGCCTGCTTGCTCTCGCGGCGCGATAGCGTTGCGCCCATGAGTGAAGGTGAATTGCTGGCAGGCCCCATCGAGAAACTGCATCGCGGGCTCGGCGCGAGTTTTGCCGAGTTCGGTGGCTGGAACATGCCGGTGTCCTATGCGGGCACCGTTGCCGAACACACCGCGGTCCGCGAGACAGTGGGCATCTTCGATGTGAGTCATCTGGGCAAGGCCTCGGTCACCGGTCCGGGTGCGGCCGAGTTCGTCAACCGTTGCCTGACGAACGACCTGAAGAAGATCAGGCCGGGCAAGGCGCAATACACGTTGTGCGCCAACGACTCCGGTGGCGTGATCGATGACCTCATCGTCTACTGGGTCTCTGACGAAGACGTGTTCCTCGTCCCCAATGCCGCCAACACGGGCGCCGTGGTGGCGGCCCTTCAGGCCGTGGCCCCCGAAGGTGTCGAGGTGGTGGACCGGCATCGCGAATTCGGTGTGTTCGCGGTCCAGGGGCCGCAGTCGCCTGCGGTGCTGGCGGAGCTGGGACTGCCGACGGACATGGAGTACATGTCCTTTGTCGACACCGAAATGGTTGTGGGACAGCAACGTTACCCGGTTCGCGTCTGCCGGACCGGCTACACCGGCGAGATCGGCTTCGAGTTGCTGCCTGCGTGGGACGACAGCGAACCGGTCTTCACTGCGTTGTCGGCCGCGGTCATCGGCGCCGGGGGAGCGCCTGCCGGACTCGGTGCGCGCGACACGTTGCGCACCGAGATGGGCTATCCGCTGCACGGACACGAACTGTCCGTCGACATCAGTCCGGTCCAGGCCCGGTGCGGTTGGGCCGTCGGCTGGAAGAAGCCCGAGTTCTTCGGTCGTGATGCCCTGCTGGCCGAGAAAGAAGCCGGTCCGGTCCGTCGCCTCTGGGGCCTGCGGGCGACCGGACGTGGGGTGCCGCGGGCGGACCTCGCGGTCCTCGACCGGCCCGGTGGAACGCAGATCGGTACCACCACATCCGGGACCTTCTCGCCGACCCTCAAGGTGGGAATCGCGTTGGCACTCATCGATTCGTCCGCGGGGGTCTCCAAAGGTGACACCGTGGTGATCGACGTCCGCGGCAGGGCTCTGGAATGCGAGGTCGTCCTGCCGCCGTTCGTCTCGGCAGGCACAAGCTAGCTTCGGGGTCGCCGTTGGCCGGAATTGTCCGGTCCGACGAGACCGGGCAACGCCGAGGCGATCGGAGTCCCACCGGGGAAAATCCGCGTGAGGTCAGGCGATACGATTGCCGCATGACTTTGGAGTTCGCCCGGACCGAACACCCGCAGCCGACGTCGGCGCAGCGCCGCGCGGAAATCCTGGCTGCACCGGGATTCGGCAAGTACTTCACCGATCACATGGTGACCATCGACCACAGCGCCGAGCAGGGCTGGCACGATGCCAAGGTGGTTCCGTACGGACCGATCCAGCTCGATCCGTCGTCGATGGTCCTGCATTACGCGCAGGAGATCTTCGAAGGACTCAAGGCCTACCGCCAGGCCGACGGCAGCATCTCGTCGTTCCGTCCCGACGCCAACGCCCTGCGCATGCAGCGTTCGGCGCGGCGCCTGGCGATGCCCGAACTGCCGGTCGAGGACTTCATGGACTCGCTGCGTGCGCTCGTGGACGTCGACAACCTCTGGGTCCCGGATGCCGGTGGAGAAGCGGCGCTCTACCTGCGTCCCTTCATGATTGCCACCGAGGCGGGCCTCGGTGTGCGGCCGGCGAACGAGTACCGCTACCTGCTCATCGCCTCGCCCGCCGGTGCATACTTCACGCGCGGTGTGCATCCGGTGAGTGTCTGGCTTTCGACCGAATTCGTGCGCGCTTCGCCCGGCGGTACCGGTGCGGCCAAGTTCGGTGGCAACTACGCCGCCTCGCTACTCGCCCAGGCCCAGGCCGCCGAACAGGGCTGTGATCAGGTGGTCTGGCTCGACGCGATCGAACGCCGGTTCGTCGAAGAGATGGGCGGCATGAACCTGTTCTTCGTCTTCGGCTCCGGCGCCGACGCCAAACTCGTCACCCCTGAGCTGTCCGGGTCGCTGCTGCCGGGTATCACCCGTGAATCACTGTTGCAGCTGGCCGCAGACGCCGGCTTCGACGTCGTCGAACGCAAGATCAGCGTCGAAGAACTGCGCAAGGGTGTTGCCTCGGGCGAGATCACCGAGGTCTTCGCCTGCGGTACCGCCGCCGTCATCACGCCGGTGGGTCACGTGAAGGGCGACGTCGACGACTACACCATCGGCGACGGCCAGCCCGGCGAGGTCACCATGGCGTTGCGCGACACGCTCACCGGCATCCAGCGCGGCACCTTCGCCGACATCCATGGATGGATGGCCAAACTCCACGGCTGAGGGTCTCAGACGACCAGCAGCCCGCAGATGGCGATCAGCGCACTCAATTCAATGAGTGCACCGAGGACATCGCCGTTGATGCCGGCGAATCGGCGGGCACAGTGGAAGCTGAACCACCAGGCGAATACGACAACCACCATCGCGGTGAACACACCCGGAAGCGGCAGCTCGGTGTCGACGGCATAGCCGGCGGCGATTGCTCCGAGCGCCCAGAAGACGATGGTCAGCCGTTGCGTTCCGGCGGTCAGCGCTCCGAACTTGGATTCGTCGGTGGCGGACAGACTCACCCGGCAGCCGATGACCGGTGCCACCCGGCTGACAAAAAGCACAAAAACGATTGCAGCCCAATCATTCTGCTGAATCAGGGCGCCATAACCTGCCGCCTGCGCGCCCAGCACGACAACCAGTGTGGCCGCGCCGAAGGGCCCGGCACTGCCACTGTGCATCACCTTGTGCACCCGTTCGGGCGAGCCGAAGCATCCCAATCCGTCTGCGGTGTCCGACAATCCGTCGAGATGCATGCCACGGGTGAGGATTGCGATCGCACCGACGACGAGCAAGCCCGCGAGCAACGATGGCAGCTCCGTCTCGCCGAGGCCGAGAGCTATTGCCGCGGTGACCACTCCGAGGACGGCGCCCACGAGCGGTGTCGAACCGATGACTGCACCACCCAGTGCGCGGTCGAAAGGACCCTTGGGGGTGGGGACCGGCAGGATCGTCAACCACGACAGCGCGGTCTGCGGACCCCGAAATGCGGCTCGTAGGTTCATCGGTGGTCAGGACGCCGTGTCGGGCGCACCACTGACCTGGGCCTCGGCGAACGTGGCCATCGACGCGAGCGTGTTGACGCCCGCCTGCACCAGGGGGAGCGCGGTGAGGGCGCCACTGCCTTCACCGAGACGCATCGACAGATCGAGGAGCGGTTCGAGATCGAGGTGCCGCAACGCGATCTGGTGAGCAGGCTCGGCCGACCGATGTCCGGCCACCCACCATTCCCGGGCGCCGGGCGCCAGATCGTTGGCGACCAGTGCGGCCGCGGTGACCACCAGGCCGTCGAGGATGACCGGCGTCTTGCGCAATGCGGCCTGCGCGAGGAATCCGGCCATCGCAGCGATCTCCGCACCGGAGACGGTACGCAGGAGCTCGAGTGGGATCCGCGCGTGTGGCCGACCTCGTCGCATGCCGTCCCGCACGGCCGCGGTCTTGCGGATCCAGCCGTTGTCGTCGATGCCGGTGCCGCGCCCGACAACCACGACCGGTTCGGTATCAGTGAGCAGGCCGACCAGCACGGTGGCAGGCGTGGTGTTCCCGATGCCCATCTCTCCGGCGATGAGAAGGTCTGCGCCGGAATCGATCTCTTGATCGGCGATGGCGCGGCCCGCCGCGAGCGCGGCGCGGGTCTGTTCGGTGGTCAGCGCATCTTCACGCGTCAGATCGCCGCTGCTACGGCGGACCTTGAAGCGGCTTATCTCCTCCGGTGTCTGCGCATCCACGGCGAGATCCTCGACTCGGACCCGTGCACCGTTCTGCCGTGCCAGCACGTTGATCGCGGCTCCACCGGCACTGATGTTCGCGACCATTTGCGCGGTGACCTCAGGCGGATACGCCGAGACACCGCTCTTGGCGACGCCGTGGTCGCCAGCAAAGACCACCACGGTGGGTTGGGTGATCGGACGAGGCGGGCACAGGCCCTGGCACGATGCCACCCAGATGCCGACTTCCTCGAGACGTCCGAGCGATCCGGCCGGCTTCGTCAGTTCGCCTTGGCGTTCGCGCGCGGCGATCGCGGCATCGCGGTCGGGCGCTGCGACGAAGTCGAACTGTTCCGGTTTCTCGAACTCGGTCAGCGGTACCGGATCCGCAACTGCGGTCGGTTCGTCCACCGTGACCGGGTCTTCGACCGTGGTCGGGGCCGGTACCGAATCGGGTGAGGGGAGCGGCGCCAGGACCGATGCGGCAAGTGGGGATGAAACCGACTCCGGGGCAGCGACATCGGCGACCGCGCCACCGCGCAATTCGAGCGTCTGGCCGGCGACAACCAGCACGACCCGGTCGCAGACCGCGGCCACAGCCGCGTTGATGATGCCCAACTGATCCTGGAAGAGTCGACCGGCCGGCACCGGTGCCACCAGCGACAGGCCGACCTCGGGGCTGATGATCACCAGGTCGCCGGTGTATTCGGCTACTGCCGTGGACAATTCGATCACCATGGCCGACATGTCGAAGGTCTCGTCGTCCCAGCCGCCGACCGAGTCGATGTACCGGCTCAGCCAGCCACCGAGATCGTCGACGAGGGTCGGTGTGTGGGCATCGCGGCGCAATTCGCCCGCCACGTCGCCGGATTCGACCGTCGTCCATCCACTGGGACGGCGGGTGCGGTGGGCTCCGATCCGGCTCTCCCACTGCGGGTCGCCGGTTGCCGGATCCGCGGCCGTGGCCAGGTACCTGACACCGTCGCGGGGCAGCAGGCTCTCACCGAAAGCTGATTTACCCGAGCGTATTCCACCAAGAACCAGGGTTCGCATCACCGATCAGACCGCGTCGCCCGGCTTGACCACGGGCCGCGGTGCGCGCATGAACCGCATCTGCATCGCGCGGCTGAATCCGTACCAGGCGAGTTTGAAACCGCCGTCGGTGGTGTTCGGGAAGCGTTCGCGCACGCGGTTGTTGATGATCCGTCCGAGCATCACGCCGTCGATCACCAGGAAGATGACGAAGACGAGCATGAACAATGTGGCGTAGACCGCGAGGGACGGGATGAACATCACGAGGATCAGCAGGATCGCGAACGGCATGAACAGCCCGGCGAAGTTGCGCCGTGAATCGACGATGTTGCGGGCGTACCGGCGGACCTCACCCTTGTCGCGGGGCATCAGGTAACGCTCGTCGCCGTCCATCATCTTCTCGCGCTGATCGGTGCGGGCCTTACGGCGCGCATCGGACTGCGAACGCTTCTCTTCTTTGGTCAGACTGACCGTCGAACCCTTGAGTTCCTTCTTGCGGGCCCGGGCCTCGGCGCGGGTCGTCGGGGCCGGGGCAACCGGACCACGTCGCTTGCCCTCGGCGTCGCGGCGCTTGGGGGTGGGGCGCCCCTTGCCCTCTGTGTATCTGCGATCGGCCGCAGCTTCTTCTGCCGTCTGCTCGACGGTCGACGTCGTATTGGCCGCGACCTCGGCGTCGTCGTCTTTTTTCCAGGGCAATTTCACCTCTCCAGATTATCCCGACGGCGCGTGCAGTGGCTGCCGGGTCTGGCCACTGCACCGATGGGGCCGACCTCAGTGCTCTGCCGGTGTGTTTCTGCGCACTGCCGCGCGGCAGTCGCCTTCCTATACTTCGTCCATGAAAGCTCTGATCGCCCCGGATTCGTTTGGTGACACCCTGACCGCTGTTGCCGCCGCGGAGACGATCGCCGCGGGATGGGCTCTGTCCCGGCCGGACGACGAGTTGATCCTTGCGCCACAGTCCGATGGTGGGCCCGGGTTCGTGTCGGTGCTGGCCAGCCGGTTCGGTGAGATCCGGGAAGAAACGGTCGCCGGACCCCTGGGTGCACTCGTGTCGGCCCAGTGGCTGCTGCATCGTGACGGCGGGCCCGTCACCGCGTATATCGAATGCGCACAGGCCTGCGGTCTGCATCAGCTCGGTGGCAGGCCGTCGCCGCGCACCGCGGTCGCCGCAGATACATATGGAGTGGGCCAACTCGTGTCGGCCGCGGTCGCGTCCGGCGCCGACACGATCGTGGTCGGGCTCGGTGGTAGCGGCAGCACCGACGGCGGCAAGGGCCTGATCGATGCGCTCGGTGGGCTGGAAGAGGCGTCGCGACTGCTGCGGCCGATCACGCTGGTGGCGGCCTCCGACGTGGAGAATCCGTTGCTCGGTCCGGACGGTGCGGCCGCGATATTCGGCCCGCAGAAGGGCGCTGACCCGGACACCGTCGCAGCGCTCGAGGCGCGCATGACCGAATGGGCGAGCAGGCTCAGTGAACTCGCCGGTCGCGACATCAGCCCGTTGGCCGGTGCCGGCGCCGCCGGGGGATTGGGGGCCGCACTGCTCGCACTCGGCGGAACCCGGATCTCGGGGGCGACGGTGATCGCCGACGCGACCGGACAGGCCGACCTGATCACCACGGTCGACCTGGTCATCACCGGTGAGGGCAAATGCGATGAACAGACGCTCAAAGGCAAGGTCGTCGCGGCGCTGACGGGTGCCGCCCGCGAGCATGGCATCCCGACGATCGTGCTGGCCGGACAACTGGCACTGACCCCCGCGCAGATCGCCGAGGCCGGTATCGCGCGAGGTCATGCCATCGTCGAGGTCGCCGGCTCGGTGCAGCGGGCGATGGACGACGCCCAGAATCAGCTGACCGAACTCGCGCGTAGAGTCGCCGACTCGTGGTGAGCAGCGCTGCAGCGCACCTGGTGTGATACGCAGGAATAGACCGGGCAGGAGTACGGTTGTAGCCGACGGAAGTTCGCATCCGAAACCCGGACCACTGTGGGTTCGCAGGCCGACGCCCCGCACACTGAGGAGATTTCATGACCGCATCGAACGAGACTGCTGTGCAGACCGAGACCGAGGCACCCGCGCACGGTGTGATTATGACCGAAGCCGCGTCGTCCAAGGCGAAGGCTTTGCGTGAGCAGGAAGGCCGCGAAGAGCTGATGCTGCGCATCGCGGTTCAGCCCGGTGGCTGCGCGGGCCTGCGCTACCAGCTGTACTTCGACGACCGCAACCTCGACGGCGACCTCGTTGTCGAGTTCGACGGTGTCGGCCTGGCCGTCGACCGCATGAGTGCCCCGTACGTGATGGGTGCCAGCATCGACTTCGTCGACACGATCGAGAAGCAGGGCTTCACCATCGACAACCCGAATGCAACGGGCAGCTGTGCCTGTGGCGATTCGTTCAACTGACGCCTGACCTCTCACCAGGCTGCTCGACCCGCACATCAACAATCGGGCCGCATCCGAGCTCAGCTCGGGTGCGGCTCTTTTGCTGTCTCCGGGTCCTGCCTGTGTTCACCTGACGAGCAGGTAGCGTTAGGCCATTATTCGCTCAGGAAGAAAGGCATTCCTTCGTGGCCATTGCCATTTGTGGATCGATCGCTACCGACCATCTGATGCGCTTTCAGGGCAAGTTCTCCGAACAGCTCCTGGCAGAACACCTCAGTCATATCTCGTTGAGTTTCCTCGTGGAGGAGTTGGTGATCCGGCGGGGTGGTGTTGCCGGCAACATCGCCTACGCGATGGGCGTCCTCGGTGGCTCGCCGCTGTTGGTCGGGTCGGTCGGCAGTGACTTCGACGACTATCGGAAGTGGCTGGAGGACAACGGAGTCGACACGCGTGGAGTCCGGGTGTCGAAGACCGCGCACACTGCTCGCTTCATGTGCACCACCGACGACGAGATGGCGCAGCTGGCAAGCTTTTACGCCGGCGCGATGAGTGAGTCGCGCGAGATCTCGCTGACCGCACTGGCATCCGATTTCGGTACACCGGAGCTGGTCTTGATCGGTGCCGACGATCCCGAGGGCATGATCGTCCACAGTCGGCAATGCCGCGAACTCGGCATCCCGTTCGCCGCCGATCCCTCGCAGCAGCTCGCCCGTCTGGACGGCGAGCAGGTGCGGGATCTGATCGAAGGCGCCACATACCTGTTCACCAATGAATACGAGTGGGGCCTGCTCCGGCAGAAATCGGGGCTGAGTGAGGCCCAGGTCGCCGGAATGGTCGGAGTCCGCGTCACCACACTTGGTGGTGGGGGAGCGGAGATCGTCGACGCCGACGGCTCGCGCGTGCACGTTCCGGTTGTCCCGGAGACCGCCAAGGTTGACCCGACCGGCGTCGGTGACGCGTTCCGCGCCGGATTCCTGGTCGGCAACGCAGCCGGCCTGAGCCACGAGCGCAGCGCACAGCTGGGCTCGATGGTCGCCGTGTTGGTCCTCGAGACCGTGGGCACCCAGGAATGGGTGTGGGACCGCAAGAGCGCGCTCGAGCGTCTGTCCGGTGCCTATGGCGCCGAGGCTGCTGCCGAGATCGGCGCGATCCTTCCCGCCTGACCGCCCCACCAAACGCTCCGCCTATACGAAGACGCTCCACATATATGTGGAGCGTCTTCGTATAAGCGGAGCGTTTGGCTGTAGCTAGAGCCGGACCGGGTAGTGGTGATCCTCGATCTGCGGCACGATGCTGCCTTCGACGAAGATCCCGTGCCACACCATGAAGATGAGAACGGTCCACAGCCGGCGGCTGTTGTCGACCGCGCCGGTGCGGTGCTCGTTGAGCATGGCGCGGATCGCGTCCTTGTTCAGGATGTGGTCGGTCTGTGAGTTCTCGATCGTCTCATGCGCCCAGTCGTACAGTTCCGTGCCGCGCAGCCAATGCCGCACGGGTACAGGGAAGCCCAGCTTCTTGCGATGCAGGACGTGCGCCGGGACGATCTGTTCCAGCGCTTTGCGAAGGGCGTACTTGGTTGTGCCGTGGGAGATCTTCTCCTCGTACGGCAGGCCTTCGGCCACTCGGAGTACCTCGGAGTCGAGGAACGGCACCCGCAGCTCGAGCGAGTTCGCCATCGTCACCTTGTCGGCCTTGACGAGGATGTCGCCACGCAGCCACGTGAACAGATCCAGGTGCTGCATCCGGGCCACGGGATCCCAGCCACGTGAGGTCGCGTAGATCGGGGCGGTCACGTCGGTGTGGGTCCACTCGGGACGGAAATCCTTGAGCACGGCCCGAAGTCGGGCGTCGTCGAAGCTCCGGGCGTTGCCGTAGTAGCGCTCCTCCAGGGTCATGGATCCGCGATGTAGCAGGCTCTTCCCCCGTTTACCTTCCGGGATCCGATCCGACAAGCGGCCGGCTGCGGCCCGCAGGCCGCGGGGCAGACGTTCGAAAGGCTTGAGCGACAACGGCTCTTTGTAGATGGTGTACCCACCGAACAGCTCGTCGGCACCCTCGCCGGACAACACGACCTTGACGTGTTTGCGCGCTTCCTTGGCCACGAAGTACAGCGGGATCAGTGACGGGTCGGCCACCGGATCGTCGAGGTACCAGACGATTTCGGGAATCGCGGCGACGAACTCGGCAGGCCCGACGACCTTCACGACGTGCTTGGCACCGATGGCTGCGGCAGATTCCGCGGCCACGTCGACCTCCGAATAGCCTTCCCGCTCGAAACCGGTGGTGAAGGTGATCAGATCGGGGTTGTGCCGGATGGCGAGTGCCGCGATCGCCGTCGAGTCGATACCTCCGGACAAGAACGAGCCGACGGTGACATCGGCGCGCATGTGCTTGGCGACCGAATCGGAGAGCACCTCGGCGATCTCGTCGTAGCGGGCCTGCTCGCTGCCCTTGGTGAACGGGCGCACGGCGAACTGCGGAGTGAAGTACCGGTAGACCTTCGGCATCTGACCGGGCCGCAGGGTTGCGTAGCTGCCGGACTCGAGTCGACGGATGCCGGCATGCAGTGTCTCGGGCTCTGGGACGTACTGCAGCACGGTGTAGTGCTGGATCGCGCGGCTGTCGAGGGAATCGGAGACGCCGATGCGGTCGATCAACTCGAGCAGGCTCTTCTTCTCGCTGCCGAAGATGGTGCCGCCCGAACCCGTCGCGATGAACAGCGGCTTGATGCCGAACGGATCCCGAGCCAGGAACAGTGACTGATTCTCTGTGTCCCAGATGGCAAACGCGAACATTCCGCGCAATCGGGAAACCGAATCGGGGCCCCAGTGATGGAAGGCCGCGACAATCGCCTCGCTGTCGCCCTCGGTACGGAACTCGACACCCTCGTCCTTGGCCAGCTGGGCGCGGATCTCGAGGTAGTTGTAGATCTCGCCGTTGAAGACGAGTGCGTATCGATCGGGATTCTCCGGCGGACCCCAACGCAGCGGTTGATGCGAGTGCTCGATGTCGATGATCGAGAGCCGGTTGAAGCCGAGTACCAGGTCGGAATCGTGCCAGGTGCCCGGTTCGTCAGGTCCTCGATGTCGCATGCAGTGCAACGCAGATGCGACCAGATCAGCTGACTCGGCGGCCGATGCGTCGCTAGACAGCAGACCTAACAGACCACACACGAAATTGCCTCAATTCGTCCAGGGACGGCGTACAGAACACGCCCGAGTATGCCGCAATCGGGAGTGCGGCCGCGTGCGCGGCCCGGGTTGGATGGCCTGCCGACGGCACGGCGTGACACGAACCCAAACCCCGATACGAATGTAAGCCGGGCTTGGTCTACGCTGCGTAGTACACGAGCTACCAATCGTGGAGAGCGTTGTGACTGTTTCCAGTCAGGGCAGGGTAGGAAGGCGTGAAATTGGCACACGGTGGGCGACCTCCGGCATCGACCAAGCGTCAGCACCGCGGACGTCGAATCAAGCAGATAAGCGCAGCCTTGTTCCTAGGCGTTGGCGCACTGATGCTGTCGAGCTGCAGCGCTGAAGAAGCGTTGCGATTCGGTTGGCCAAAGGGCATTACGCCTGAGGCAGAAGACATGCGGCATCTGTGGACGTGGTCGGTGATTTCGGCCCTCATCATGGGTGTTCTGGTGTGGGGTCTGACATTTTGGACCATTACGTTCCATCGCCGTAAGGCAGGACAAGACGAGTTCCCGCGTCAGACGGCATATAACGTCCCGTTGGAACTGACATATACCGCGATTCCTTTTGTGATCATCGCGGTCCTCTTTTACTTCACGATCATCGTGCAGAACAAGGTCGAGGCGAAGCAGCCCGATCCTGCAGTGGTGGTCGACGTGACCGCATTCCAGTGGAACTGGAAGTTCGGTTACCGAACCGTTCGTTTCGAGGACGGTCAGATCTACGACGGTGCCGAAACCGAGGGGAATCCGTACGACCGTCAGGTCCCGGAGGGCGAGCACCCGGAAGAGTCGGGCGACGAGCACGATGAGCCGTTCCAGGCCCTCGAGAACGACGTTCGTTCGTACCTGAAGTTCGACAAGATCGAGACTCTGGGTACCTCGGACGAGATTCCGGTCCTGGTGCTCCCGACTGATCGTCGTATCGAGTTCGAGATCGCGGCAACCGACGTCGTGCACTCGTTCTGGGTTCCGGAGTTCCTCTTCAAGCGGGACGTCATGCCGTTCCCTGAAGAGAACCACTCGGACAACCGCTTCCAGGTCAGCGAGATCGACCGCGAGGGTGCGTTTGTGGGACGTTGCGCGGAAATGTGCGGCACTTACCACTCGATGATGAACTTCGAGGTTCGTGCGGTCAGCCCGGCGAAGTTCGACGAGTACATCAAGTTCCGCGAATCCAACCCCAACGCGACCAATGCAGAGGCGCTCGAGGCGATTGGTGAGGATCCGATGGCGATCACCACCAAGCCCTTCGACACCAAGCGCGGCACGCAGACCGCGCCGAACTAGTCACGGAGAAGCTACGAGATGCATATTGAAGCGCGGATCTTCGAGATCCTCACCGGATTCTTTTTCGCAGTGGCCGTGGCGTACGGGTTGGCCACGGGCTTGACCAGTAAGAACGTCGAATGGGTTGGCGTCACCGGACTGGTGATGACCGGTGGTCTGTCCATGCTGGTCGGCACCTACTTCCGCTTTGTCGCTCGACGGGTGGACATCCGCCCCGAGGACTACGAAGACGCAGAGGTGTCTGACGGTGCGGGCGAGCTGGGCTTCTTCAGCGCCGGCAGCTGGTGGCCGATCATGATCGCCGGCGGTGCTGCACTCTTCGCCGTCGCACTCGCGTTCGGGCAGTTCTGGCTCGTTGCGTTTGCCGCGGTCTGCATCATCGGTGCGGTGTGCGGTCTGGTGCTCGAGTACCACGTCGGACCCGAAAAGCACTGACAACAATAATCAACACTCAGCTCCCAGGTCCGCAGGTTCAACTGCGGCACACCTGGGAGCTGAGTGCTTTCTGTCGTACGGCGATCCGAGCGCTCCTCGACCGGGCGTTCGACGGTGACTTCACCGACTCCGACTTCGATCACGCACTCGGGGGAGTCCACGCGATGATCACTGACGGTGAACTGGTGATCGGCCACGCCGCGGTGGTTGCCCGGTCGATCGCCCATGACGGCCGCGCATACCGCGTGGGCTACGTCGAGGCGGTGGCCACCGATCCGGACCGACAGCGCCAGGGCCTCGGTGACCGCTTGATGAGCGCCGTAGAGGGCGTGATCGACGGCGCCTACGACTTCGGTGTCCTGGGAGCCAGTGACGCCGGTCTGCGCCTCTACCGCGCACACGGCTGGATTCCATGGACCGGCCGGCTGTCGGCGATGACCCCGGACGGGTTGATCAAGACGCCAGAAGACAGCGTCCATGTCTACGGACGATCAGCCCCGATGTCGGGCGAACTGACCTGCGATTGGCGCGGCGGCGAACTCTGGTGACCGACTGAGGCATCATCGGTTCGATGATCACCGAACATGCGGTCCTACAGGTGCGCCCGGGTATGAGCGGGGACTTCCGTACCGCTTTCGCTGACGCGAGGAACATCATTGCCGGGATGCCCGGATTCGGTGGTCTGACGCTGTCGCAGTGCGTCGAAGATCCGGATCGCTACCTTCTGCTCGTGCAATGGGAGTCGGTGGAGCATCACACCGAGGGCTTCCGCGGGTCGCCGGCTTACCAGCAGTGGCGAGACCTGCTGCATCACTTCTACGAACCTTTTCCCATCGTTCAGCACTACTCACAGCTGGACGCTGCGCAGTCGCGTGCTTCACCGTCGTAATGGTGTCCGACGAACCAATCCCTCGCGATGCAGCTTGCCGGGACGTTCGCGGCGACAACGGTGTGAGACGAGACAACGGTGGGGTAGGGGAGCGGCTGGTTCGAAGACCTCACATACAACAAGAGCCGGACCGCAGATGCGGTCCGGCTCTTGTCTATTGGCTGAGTCAGTCGAGGAAGGGATCTCCGCCACGCTCTTGCAGCGCGCGCAGGGCGTCCTTCTCGTCGTGATGTGCCTTCTTTTCAAGCTCGACGTTGCGAACCTGCTCTTCGGCGGGGTCGGCGACCAGCAGTGAACCGGTACCCGGTTCGCCGGCGGAGCCGAGCTTGTTCATCCGCTTCGGGAGCGCGGCACCCTCGTACGGCAACGGAATCGGATGTCCGTGGGCGTCGACAGGTCCGAGCGGCTGGTGCAGCTCGATGAACTCCCCGTGTGGCAGGCGCATGATGATGCCCGTTTCGATGCCGTGCTCGAGCACATCGCGGTCGCTGCGCTGCAGAGCCAGAGCCCAGCGGTAGGCGATGTAGTACGCCAGCGGCGGGACGATGATCAGCCCGATACGGCCCATCCACGTCGTCGCGTTGAGCGAGATGTCGAACTTGTAGGCGATGATGTCGTTCATACAAGAGACCGTGAGGATGATGTAGAACGAGAGCGCCATCGCGCCGACCGCGGTCCGCACCGGCACGTCACGCGGCCGTTGCAGCAGGTTGTGGTGGGCGGTGTCGCCCGTCAGCCGCTTCTCGATGAACGGGTACGTGAACATGAGCCCGAACACGATCGTCAGCACCACAACGACCCAGAAGATGGCCGGGATCGTGTACGCGTTACCGAAGTAGATCTCCCATGCAGGCATCAGTCGGGCCAGACCGTCGGTCCACATCATGTAGATGTCGGGCTGAGAGCCTGCCGAGACGTGCGCCGGGTTGTAAGGCCCGATCGCCCACACGGGGTTGATCTGGAACAGACCCGCGATGATCGCCAGGATGCCGAACGTGACGGCAAAGAAAGCACCCGACTTGACTGCGAACACCGGCAGAATCCGGACACCGACAACATTGGTCTCGGTGCGGCCGGGGCCGGGGAACTGGGTGTGCTTCTGGTACCAGACGAGTGCGAGGTGAGCACCGATGAGGGCCAGGATGATTCCCGGGAACAACAGGATGTGCAGGACGTACAGGCGCGGGATGATGATGTCGCCGGGGAACTGTCCACCGAACAGTGCCCAGTGGATCCACGTTCCGACAACCGGAATACCCAGGACGATGCCCGACATCGCGGCGCGAACACCGGTGCCCGAGAGCAGGTCGTCGGGGAGCGAGTATCCGAAGAAGCCTTCGAACATCGCCAGCACCAGCAGGAAGCAACCGATCACCCAGTTCGCCTCACGCGGACGCCGGAAAGCGCCGGTGAAGAAGATGCGAGCCATGTGGATGATGATCGACGCCGCGAAGAGCAGCGCTGCCCAGTGGTGGATCTGCCGGACGAAGAGTCCGCCACGGACCTCGAACGAGATGTCGAGTGTGGTGGCGTACGCCTGGGTCATCATGACGCCGTTGAGCGGTTCGTAGGATCCGTTGTAGATGACCTCGGACATCGACGGATCAAAGAAGAACGTCAGGTAGACGCCCGAGATCAGCAGGATGATGAAGCTGTACAGCGCGATCTCACCGAGCAGAAATGACCAGTGGGTGGGGAAAACCTTGTTGATCTGGCGGCGAATGCCGGCCGCCATGTGATACCGGGAATCTACTTCCTGGGCCTGCTGTCCGATCTTGCTCATGGCTTGTCCTTCCCCTGGCCGCGTTCCCAGAACGCCGGGCCTACGGGCTCGATGAAGTCACCGGCAGCCACCATGAAGCCCTGCTCGTTGACCGAGATCGGCAACTGCGCGAGAGCACGGGCGGCAGGACCGAAGATCGGTTTCGCGTATTCGAGAGCGTTGAACTGTGACTGGTGGCACGGGCACAAAATACGGTTTGTTTGCTGCTCGAACAGTGAGGTCGGGCAGCCGAGATGCGAGCAGACCTTCGTGTAGGCGTAGTAGTCGCCGTAGTTGAAGCTCTCCTGGCCCTGACGCTTGATCGCCTTGGCTGCGTCGTTGGGACGCAGACGGATCAACATGACCGGGTTGCTGACGCCACGAAGACTCTCGATGAGCTTGTGACGTGACTCCTCGGTCTCGCCGGTTCCGTCGGACACTCGCCACGGGAACACGGTCTCCATGCCGCCGGCGTCGAGATCCTCGGGACGAACCAGCACCACAGACATCGGGTTGCCGTTGTCGCGTCGCAAGAAGACCGTCTCGTTGGGATCCTCCGGCGAGTTGTAGATCGGCGACCATCCGGTGTTCCACAGCGGCGCCTTCTTGCCGAGCGCCCACGGGTTCTTGATGAAGCCGCCGAGCATCGCCACGACACCGGTGAGGGCGAAGGCGCCCAGACCGAACAGCCCGGCACGCTTGATGGCCTTGCGGCGGGGGAGCGTGGAGGTGTTCAGCGAATCGGCGAACTCTGCGGCGATGGTCCGCTTGTCGACCTCGGACGAACCGCCGTCATGGCGATCCTGGACCGAGATCTCTTCGGGGATGAAGCGCTTGGTGAACTGCACGGCGCCGATACCGAGAGAGAGGATCGACAGACCGAAGGTGAAACCGATGAGCGGGGTGTTGAGGATGTACGCCCAGTAGTTGTCACCATCGGGCATAACAAATTCCCAATGGTTGAACAGGAAGATGATCAAGCATGCGAGGGCCGAAACCCCGGCGAGTGCGAACCAGAATGCGACGGTGCGCTCTGCGCGCTTCTCCGCCTTGGTACCCGGCACCGGGAAACGTTCCCGGCGATGGATGATCTCAACGCCGTCGAGATTGGTGCCGAGTTTGACCAACTCGTCCTTGTTCATTGCATCCAGCTCATCCGGGGTCGGATCTGGTTTCTGCTGGTCGGTCATCTACGTGATCCAATCCACATCGTGCCGGCGACAACTGCGACCGCGCCGACAAACCACATGAACATGCCTTCGGACACCGGGCCGAAGCCGCCGAGTCCGTAGCCGCCTGGGTCTTTCGCCGTGGTGGCGTACTTGACGTAGCCGATGATGTCGCGCTTTTCGGTGTCGGTCAGCTGCCGGTCAGAGAACTTGGGCATGTTCTGAGGTCCGGTGAGCATGGCGGTATAGATTTGCTGCTCGTTCGGCGCGTCGAGGGCGGGCGCGAACTTGCCCGACGACAGCGCACCGCCACGGCCGGTGAAGTTGTGGCACGAGGCGCAGTTCAGACGGAACAGCTCACTGCCGCGTCCGATGTTGTCGCCTCGGAGAGCACCCTGCTCGATGACCGGGTAGCCGTCTTCGAAGATGACGTTGCCGTCCGCGTCCTTGGCGTAGACCACCTGCGGGCCACCACCGATGGACTGGATGTAGGCACCGAGCTGGTCGATCTGGGCCTGGGTGAACTTGCTCGGCTTACGGACGATCTGGGCTTCGCCTCGGACCGCCGGCATACGGCCGGACGACACCTGGAAGTAGACCGCCGCGTCGCCGACGCCCACCAGTGATGGACCGCGCTCGGCGACACCTTCGAGGTTCGCGCCGTGGCAGGTGATGCAAGAGGTCTCGTACAGCTTCTTGCCGTCTTGGACCAGCGCGGCAGTGGAATCACTGTCCGCTTTGGCGACCTGGGCTTCAGGCGTGATGGCTGCGGCCAGTCCGCCGGCGACAACCAGACCTGCCAACAGAAGAAGAGCTCCGGAGGCGCGACGACGCAATTTGCGGCGCGACTTGGATTTCTTGGCGTCTGTGCGGCCGGTGCCCTCGCTCAGGGCACCCGTTTCCGAATCCCCGGGTGAGGTGGGTGGGGGAGATGAACTCATCTGTATCTCTCTGCTTAGCGGACTGACTTTGCCTGTGCCAAAAGACTGTTTCGGCCGTTACCGAATGAAGTAGATGGTCGCGAAGAGCGCGATCCAGACGATATCGACGAAGTGCCAGTAGTACGAGACGACGATGGCGGCGGTGGCCTGTGCCGGGGTGAACTTGCTGAGCCGCGTACGGAGCAACAAGATCACGAAGGCAACGAGGCCGCCGATCACGTGCAGGCCGTGGAAGCCCGTCGTGATGTAGAAGACCGAACCGTAGGCACTCGACGAGAGCGTGGTGCCCTCGTGGACCATGTGGTAGTACTCGTAGCCCTGTCCGGCGACGAAGAACGCGCCCATGAACAGGGTGATGGTGTACCACCGTCGGAGACCGAAGACGTCGCCCCGCTCGGCGGCAAAGACGCCGAGCTGACATGTCACCGAGGAGAGAATCAGCACGGCGGTCACGGGGATCGCCAGTGTCAGATTGAGCTCGGTGGGCTCCATCGGCCAATTGCCGTAGTTTCCGGCCCTTGCCACGAAATACATCGCGAACAATCCGGCAAAGAACATCAGCTCGCTCGAAAGCCACACAATGGTGCCAACGCTGACCATGTTCGGTCGGTTCAGCGAGTGCACGCGCTGGGTGATAGCTGATCCTGTGGGTGCTGCAGCGCTAGTCACCAGAGAAGTATGACGGTTCGTAGTAAGCCCTGACTACTCGGGTCCGGATTTTTTTCAACCCCGATGCGGCGACGCTGGTAGTGGGGCTGAAACGGTTCGACGCGGCGTGTCCGCGATGTTGTTCAGGGCCACCTGAGAGGCTGGTGGGGTGGCACGTGATGTGAACGGCAATCCGATCGAGGTCCCCCGCTGGCGGCGACTGAGAAGTCGTCTCGGGGGCCGGCGAAATACCAACGGGGAGTTGTCGGTCGACGAATCTTCGTTGACGATCACCGCCGAGAGTTTCGATGACGCGGAGGCGGCCTCGAAGACCTTGTCCGACTCGCAGTGGCGGGCCGACGAACAGTCTGTCTTGCGGCACCTCTTGGTGGTGTCCGAAGATTCGGTCGAAGCGGTCATCGGGCTGGCCGCGCAGGACCACTATCGACAGGTATCGGTCGACGTTCCGCACTCGGTTGAGCTTGGTGCCGGACAGATCATCGTGGCGTTGGCGCGGGTGCAATTGATCGATGCACTCCATGTCTCCCAGGAGCGCTCGCGCATGGTCGGGCTCGCGCAGCGTCACGGTGGCAGGGTCATTGCCTGGCAGGTGCTGCAGCCGCGTTGAGGGTTGGTGTTGTTGCAGTGGCGGAAGCAGCCTGCCGGTTTTGTCCCAGCAGGTGCTGCCGCGTTAGGGGTTGGTTGTTGCAGTGGCGGAAGCCTAGGTGGTCGTCCCGGTTGGGCAGTGGATACTCTTTTCGCGTGACCCACTCCGATGCGCAGGCCCGCAGCTGGCCGCAGGTACTTGGAGTCCTGGCCGATGGCCGGGACCTGACCACTGACGGCGCCGAGTGGGCGATGAACGAGATCATGTCGGACAACGCGACGCCGGCGCAGATTGCCGCATTTGGTGTGGCCCTGAAGATCAAGGGGCCGGTCGCCGCCGAATTGCGGGGTCTCGCCGATGCCATGCTCAGTCACTCGACGGTGGTCCCGACGTCCGTTGCCTGTGTCGACATCGTCGGCACCGGTGGTGATCGCTCGAATACTGTGAACATCTCGACGATGACGTCTGTTGTCGTCGCAGCTGCCGGTGTGCCGGTGGTCAAGCACGGCAACCGGGCCGCGACCTCGAAGAGTGGTGGCGCCGATGTGCTGGAGGCGCTGGGTGTGAACATTGCGCTGACGGCCGACGGCGTCAGTCGGTGTGTTGCCGAAGCCGGTATCGGATTCTGTTTTGCCCCGGTCTTCCATCCGGCGTTGCGTTTCGCCGCCGCACCGCGCAAGGAGATCGGCATTCCCACGGTCTTCAATGTGCTGGGCCCGCTGACCAATCCGGCACGTCCGACGAGCGGGCTGGTCGGTTGCGCCTTCGTCGATCTGGCGCCGGTGCTGGCACAAACCTTCATGGAGCGTGGCGACTCGGTACTCGTGGTCCGCGGCGACGACGGTCTCGACGAGTTCACAACGACGTCGACCTCAACGGTGTGGCAGGCATTCGGCGGTTCGGTGCGCAAACAGACGGTGGACCCGACGACGCTCGGGTTGGCCCGGGTCGAACTGTCGGCGCTGCAGGGTGGGGACGCCGAGCACAACGCGACGGTCGCGCGGGAGGTCTTCGCCGGCCGGACGGGGCCCGTCCGGGATGCGGTGCTGCTCAACGCTGCCGGCGCACTGACCGCGTACCGTCCGCAACCGGACGTCGATTTGCACGAGCAGTTGGGTCAGCACATGGCCGTGGCTGCGGCAGCAATCGATTCGGGCGCTGCCGCAGCACTGCTGGCCGAGTGGGTCCGCGTCAGTAACGCCTGACCCACTCGTCGGCGCAGATCACGTGCTGATGGCCGGATCACTCGCCGATGGAGAAGCCCGCGTCGACGTCGGCGCTCGAATAGCTCTTGAACGCGATGTGGGTTGCGGTGTGTTTGACCCCGGGGAGCCTGCTGATGGATTCGGTGACCACGTCGGCGATCTTCTCGTGGTCGCGGACGCGGACTTTTGCGATCAGATCGACGTCCCCTGCGCACGAGTAGACCTCGGTGACGCCGGGGATGTCGGCGACCGCCTGTGCGGTTTCGGGGATTTGGTGGACATCGGTCTGAATCAGGACGATCGCGGTAATCATGGATTCAGACTAGTGCCGGATCAACTCTGATCGATGTCGATGGTGCGATGTGCCGAACCGACGAGTTCGCGCCACTGTGCCCACCGTCCGGCGCCGTGTCGGGGTAGGCTGAATCCGCTTGTGGCGCAAACGATTCGAACGCTTGGGCTGGTGAGCCACCGGAAGACGAGGGCGGCTTCCTCCGGTGCGGCGCCGCAGAGTGGTCCGGTTGTGGGGATCACCGTCTCGGCCGAGGCGGCGAGCAACTCGACCACCGGCATCGGGGGCACCCCGCGGACCGCGACCCCGGCGCTGGCCAGGCGTCCATGACGGATGACGGCAAGGTCCCATCCGCCGCGTCCGTCGGGTGCGGCGGCGACGAGTTCGGAGATCCTGGCCAATGCGGCGAGGCGCTGGCAGCGTTCGAGATGGGCGATGAGTTGATCGAGGCGATCGCGCAGGCGGGCGGCGTTCTCGAACAGTTCTGCCTCGGACAAGGTGGTCAGGCGATCCAGTGCGGCCAGGACAGGCGCATCGCTGCGCCCGGAGAACAGATCGGCCACCGCGTGTGCCCGCACGCCGTAGGAGTCGGCATCCACCGATTCGGCGGTCGCGCCATGGCAGCCGCCGACGATCCGCCGGCCGTCGGGCCCGACCTCACACTGATGCAGCCCGCCCGCGCGCAGCGGAGTGCGGCAGGTGCGCAGTTCGCAGAGCTCGGAGACGAGATCGGCGATGTCGTAGGCGACGGTGCGTGATCGGACCGGACCCAGGGCCACCGGGGTGGGTGTGCGGCTCACCTTCAGTCGCGGGAACGCCTCGTCGGTGAGGCAGAGCCACCAACCACGGTGCGGGAACTTGGACCGGCGGTTGTATGGCGGGGCATGGGCGCCGAGCAGGCGCAGTTCCCGGACCCCGGCCTCGATGCGGTGCGCACATTGCACATGGTCGACGCGGGTGGCCAGATCTACCATCTCCCGGATGCGGGTGCGGGTCTCCGAGCCGGTGAAGTAGCTGCGCACGCGCCGCCGCAGATCGACCGCGGTACCGATATACAGGACTTCGTCCGACGGGCCGCGGAAAAGATAGACACCGGGCTCGGCCGGTAGGTGATCGGACAGGACTCTCTTACTGCGGGTGGCTGCCGAGATCCCGGGGAGATAGTCGCGCAGTTCTCTATATGTATGGACGCCCTGGTTGCCCACCCGCTCGAACAGGCGGTGCAGTACCTCCACGGTGGCGCGGGCGTCGTCGAGTGCCCGGTGGGTGGGGCGGGTCTGTACGGCGAACAATGCGGCGAGGGCGGAGAGTTTCACCGTGGGCGCCTCGTCGCGGGTCAACACCCGTCGGGCGAGCTTCACGGTGCACAGCACCCGGTGGAAGTTCCACGGATGACCGAGGTCGGCGGCGGCGGCGCGAAGGAAGCCGACGTCGAATCGTGCGTTGTGCGCCACGATCACCGAATCCTGCGCGAACTCCAGGAATGCCGGCAGCACCTGATCGATGGTGGGTGCCCGGTAGACCATCGCTTCGGTGATCCCGGTCAACCGGACGATGTGCGGGGGTATGCCGCGCTGGGGATCGACGAGCGTCGCAAAATCGCCGAGTATCTCGCCGCCGCGGATCTTCACCGCACCGATCTCGGTGATGCGATCGTCGGTGGGACTGCCGCCGGTGGTCTCGAGGTCGACCACCACAAATGTCGTCTCCCGCAGAGGTAGATCGTCCGGATGCGCCAGAGTCGGGTCATCGAACGACATCTGAGCCCCAACGGCCTCATCAACACCAATCACAACACTCACATCGCGAACACTAGTTCGAGCCTCTGACAACGCGGCGATGTTTCCGGCCGCCGGGGCCGGGGTACAAGATCCGAGATGTCTTGTCGGACGGTGCCGCTAGCGTCGCGATCGATGTAACAAAAGCCGGCTCATCTCGCCTCCGGGTAAACCCCGAGGGCCCCTGAGATCGAGATGAGAGGCCCAATGAGACGGAGATCACATTGCTCATCGAATGCAGCACCTGCCCGGGTCGTCCAGTTGAGTGTGACGGCTGCATGATGACGGTTTTCATGGGACCCGTAGGGGTCCGGAGCAGCGAGGATGCGGAAGTTCGCTGTGATGAATTCGTTATTGATCACGAGGCCCGCCTCGAGGACGCGGTGGCGATGTTCCGCGCCGCGGGCATGCTCGAGAAGTCTGACACTCACGATCATCGCGTAGGTCCCGCCGCAGGTAGGGGCCACTTTTTGGGGCAGAATCAGCCCCAGTTGTGGGCTGTGTAACACGACACGCCGGAGGGCCTCTGTCGTCCTTCCGGTGGACATTCGCCGCCACGGTTTCGTAACCTTTCTGAGACCTTACGAAAGCGTTCACTCCAACCGGAGCGAATCGTGAGGTCGCCGCTTAATCACCAACACGGTGAACCGGGGAACCATCTGGTGCAGACCACAAATCCGCATCCGGGGTGAATCCCATCGAACCCTGAGGTCTCAACGACTTTGCGGGTTCACCGGGTAGGGCCATCTTCCGGCCCGAATCCGACAGCTAACTCGGTCAGCGGATAGGGAAGAAACAAGGAGATCTCGCTTCGTGGCGAAACATCGTTTGAACAAAGAAAGCCGTGGTGCCAAGAGTGCCCGCGGTGCACTCATTGCCGGTTCGATCACACTCGGCACCCTGGGTATCGCCGCAGCGCCTGCCTTTGCCGCACCGGTGACAGTTCCCGGTGTCGGAACTTTCGACATCCCGGGTGTGACCCCGGAAATGATTCCGAATGAGCTGAAGCCGGAGAACCTCTTCCCCGGCGTCGCCGCTGCACCCGCACCCGTCAAGGCTGCCGGTCAGGTCGCTGCGGACGCCGCAGTCAGCAAGATCGGTTCGCCGTACGTCTACGGTGCAGCCGGCCCCAGTGCTTTCGATTGCTCGGGTCTCGTCTACTGGTCGCATCAGCAGGCCGGTCAGACCATTCCTCGTGACAGCTACGGCCAGCTCGGCGGAGGCACCAGCGTCAGCGCTGCGAACGCCCTGCCCGGCGACGTCGTGATCTACAACGGTGGCGGCCACGCCGGCATCTACGTCGGTGGCGGTGAAGTTGTGCACTCTTCCACCGAGGGTGTGCCCGTCGCACGTATGGCTCTGGACGGCATGTCGATCGTGGACATCCGCCGCTACTGAGCAACAAGAACTGAACAAGCCATTGGGCGGGTCCGCATCCTTGCGGTCCCGCCCGACGGCATCCGGCCACCTGTGCGGCAGTGGGGTCTGGCGATTCACATCGCCGGCCCATGCGCGCTGTGTAGCCTGGCCGGGTTGGTCAATTGCAGTGCAAGGGGATTGGTCGGCGGGTGACCGTCGTCGACCAGAGTTGTGAACGTCGGTTAACGAGGAGTTGTCAAAGTCGTGGTGCGTGAGGGATATGCCGCCGTGATGCGGACTGCCGTTGCCGGTGTGGTCGTGGCGCTGGCGGTCACGCTGGGCGCTGGTGCGCAGGCAAGTGCCGAGCCCGCTCCGCAGAGCCCGGACGTGATGCTCGCCGACTACACCAAGCTTGGGCGTGAAGCCGAGCAGGCCACCGAGGCGATCCATACGGCCACCATCGAACTGGGTAAGCAGCGCGAAGCCGTTGCGACCGCGACCAAGGACACGGAAGCGGCCGTGGCCACGCTCGCGGAACTCGACAAGCAGGCCGAAGATTTGCAGGGCGCGGTCGATGCGCTCGTCACCGCCAGTTACAAGGGCGCACGGGTCAACCGCCTCTATGCAGTGTTGGTCAGTGATTCGCCGCAGTCACTACTCGATCAGATGGCCGGCCTGGAGATGATCTCGCGCCAGACCGTCGAGGACGTCAAGAAGTTCACGACCACCAAGTCCAAGGCGGAGAAGGCGGAGAAGGCCGCGGCTGATGCCAAGCTCAAGGCCGAAGCCGCTGTCGCCACCGCAGAGAAGACCAGTGCCGACCTGCAGGCCCAGCAGAGTGAGCGGGTCTTCAAGGCGACCGAGATCCGGGCGATGTACCAGGCACTCACCGGCAAGCAACTCGCCGAACTCGCCGGTGCCAACGTCGACTTCGACCCGAAGCTGCTGCCCGCGGGCACCGCTCCTGAGGTGGTCGCGGTTCGTGCGGCGATGACCCGGATCGGTGATCCGTACGTCTGGGGCGCCACCGGCCCCGACCAGTTCGACTGCTCCGGACTGATGGTCTGGGCATACAAGCAGGCCGGTAAGACGTTGCCGCGGTCGAGCCAGGCCCAACTGGCAGGCGGAACCGAGGTCTCCCGCGACGACATGCGGCCAGGCGACCTGATCATCTACTACCCCGACGCAACCCACGTGGGTATGTACGTCGGCAACGGGTATGTGATCCACGCGTCCACCTTCGGTGTGCCCGTGGCGGTTGTCCCGGTCGACAAGGGCGGCCCGTTCAACTCTGCCCGTCGGTACTGACCATCGCGGTGCGCAAGCGGCTCGCTGCCCTCGCTTCACGGACCCGCCGGATCATCTGGGTGGTCGTTGCTGTGGTGCTCGTCGCCGTGGTGTCGGTCGCGGCCACCGTCATTTCCCGTGACGGGTCCCAGGATTCGGTATCAGAGCCCGCCGCGCCCGCTGCGCGCCCGGCGAATCCGTACGAGCAGGCGCGGACGCTCGGGGTCACACTGACCCTGCAGGCCTATACCGATGCATTGCGTGATGCCGAGCCGGCCGCGGCGCTGGCGCAACTCGACCCGTCCGCCGACCTCGCCCTGCGCACCCAGACCGAGCTCAGTGCTGCCGGTGTCGGCGATCTGCCGTTGACGACCTTCGAGTACCGGCTGGCCGAGCGTCGCGACTTCGAACGGATGGTGCCGGCGCAGATCCAGGACACGCTCGACGCCGCCGGTAGTGTCGATTCCTGGGTGGCACCGGTCCAGCTGCGATATGCGTACGCGGGGATCGACGCGAAGGCCGTTGTGGTCGACATCCCGATGGTGATGGCCCAGTATCCCGACGGCTGGCGAATTGTTGCCGAAGCCGCACCACTGTTCGGCGAGCCCCAAGCGCCCGGTCAGGTGTGGCAGTTCCCGGATCCCGGTTCCCAGGAAGTCGCAACCGATCCAGGTGAGTCGCTGGTGCTCACCAACGGCGGCGACCGCTCATTCGCCGAAGAGATTGCGCGACAGCTTCCGGCCGCGGTCACTGCGGTGAGCCGGTTCTGGGGCACGAAGTGGCCGCAGAGTGTCGGGGTGGTCGCCGCGGCGACCGACGACGAGTTCCGTTCGCTGACCGGGGCAGCTGCCGGCGATGCCGACGCCGCTGCCGCGGTCACGGTCTTCTCCGGGATCGACCGACCGGACGGGGCCGCGCCGACCGCCATCGGCCAGCGCGTGGTGTTCACTCCGCAAGCAGCGCAACTCGATTCCGCCGACCTGGGCGTGGTCTTGCGTCACGAGGTGTTCCACGTGGCGGCGCGCACCGCCACCGCGGGCAGCGCCGCGGTCTGGGTCACCGAGGGCGTCGCGGAGTATGTCGGCCGCAGCGGGACCTACTCGGACCTGTCGCAGGCGGCCCCGGCCTTGGCCGCGGAGATCGCGAGCTCGGGGCCACCGGACGATCTGCCGAGCGACGCCGATTTCTCGCCGAGCAATCCCGATGCGTCGGTGTCGTACCAATCGGCCTGGTCGGTCGCCGCCTTCATCGCCGAGACGTTCGGCGAAGACAAGCTGCGGAACTTTTACGTCGCCTTGGCCGGTGCCGACCAGCCGGTCGACCCCACGCTGGTGGTTGCGGCCCAGGACACCGCGTCGGCAGTGGTGCTCAGGATCTCGCGCGAAGAACTGGTGCGGCAATGGCGCGATTGGCTCACCGCGCAGATACGGTGAGCTGATGCACCGGACCCTGTTGGTCACCAACGACTTTCCACCCCGGCAAGGGGGTATCCAGTCGTACCTGCAGAATCTGGTCGATCGGCTTCCGGCCGGCGACATCGTCGTCTACGCGCCTCGGTGGCGTGGGGACAGTCATATCCGCTTCGATGCCGAACAGCCCTATGAGGTGGTCCGACATCCGACCACGTTGATGTTGCCGACCCCTGTGGTGGCCCATCGGGCCGCCGAGTTGGTTCGCGCGCACCAGGTGGACACCGTGTGGTTCGGTGCGGCAGCGCCACTGGCGACGCTGGCCGGTGCGGTTCGCCGGGCCGGGGCCAATCGGGTGATCGCCAGTACCCACGGTCATGAGGTGGGCTGGTCGATGCTGCCAATCGCCCGCCAGACACTCGGCATGATCGGTCGCAACACCGACGTGATCACCTACGTGAGCAAGTACACGCGGGCCCGCTTCGCCTCCGCATTCGGCCCCCAGGCTGCGCTGGAACATCTGCCGCCCGGTGTCGATGTCGATCGGTTCGCGCCGGACCCGGTTGCGCGCCAGGCATTTAGGGACCGACTCGGATTGGGCGACGCGCCGACCATCCTGTGTCTGTCGCGGCTCGTCCCGCGTAAGGGGCAGGACGTGCTGATTCGGGCACTGCCGCAGGTCCGTGAAGCGATCGAGGGGGCCACCCTGGTGATCGTCGGCGGCGGGCCCGATGCGAAACGACTGCGCGAGCTGGCGGCCGAGACAGGTATGGCCGACCACGTCCTGTTCACCGGCTCGGTCGCGGCGGACGAGTTGGCGAGCTACCACAACATCGCGGATGTTTTTGCGATGCCTGCCCGCACGCGTGGTCGTGGATTGGACGTCGAAGGTCTCGGCATCGTCTATCTCGAGGCGTCGGCGACCGGGGTGCCGGTGATCGCAGGCGACTCGGGCGGAGCACCCGAGACCGTCCGCGAGGGCGAGACCGGGCTGGTGGTGGACGGACGGTCGGTGCCGCAGGTCGCCGAGGCCCTGACAACTGTTCTCGGCAACCCGGAGCTGCGCGAAGCAATGGGTCGTGCCGGGCGCGAGTGGGTGTGTTCCCGCTGGCGATGGGAGCACATGGCAAGCCGTCTGGGGCATCTGCTGTGACCGCACAAGGGCGGCGCTGCGGGGTCAAGGCAGGGTTTGTGGTCGGGTCTGCAAGCCGATATGTGAAGCTATTGCGGTGACCAGCATCCAGGTTGCCGATCAGACATTCATCGCGGCGCCACCCGAGACAGCAACAGCGGTGATTGCCGACCGCGAAAACTGGCGTCGCTGGTGGCCCGACCTGCGATTGACCGTTGTCGAGGATCGGGCGGAGCAGGGCGTGCGCTGGTCCGTGGCCGGCTCATTTGCCGGTACCAGCGAGCTCTGGCTCGAGCCGGTGCTCGATGGCTTTGTGATGCACTACTTTCTGCATGCCGAACCGGCTGGTGAGCTTCCCGCGCAGCCGCGGGCCCGCATGGACGCGGTGGCCGAGCTCAATCACCGGCGACGGGTTGCCGGGCGGGCGATGGCCTTTGAGGTCAAGGACCGGCTCGAGCGGGAGCGTCATGTCGGGGGTCCGGCGGCGGCTCCGACAGTGAGGAAGGCGGGTAGATGACCGATCGCACAGAACAGTCGATCGTGATCAACGCGGACGCCGAGAACATCATGGCGGTGATCGCCGACTTCGAGAAGTACCCGCAATGGGTGTCGGCGGCCCGTGAGGTCGAGGTCGTGAAGTCCGGTGCCGACGGCCGCGCCGAGCACGTGCGGTTCGTCCTCGACGCCGGTGTCCTCAAGGACAGGTACGAGCTGAGCTACGTCTGGTCCGTCGACGGGTATTCGGTCACTTGGGATTTGATCACCAGCGAACTCCAGACCGCCCAGCACGGACGGTATTCGCTTGTGCAGCAGGCGCCCGGCTCGACCAAGGTGACCTACGAGTTGACGGTGGATCTCGCGATCCCGATGATCGGGGCACTCAAACGTCGCGCCGAGAAAGCCATCACCGACGCAGCACTCAAGGAACTCAAGAAAAGGGTCGAAGACTGATCGATCTAGCGCCCATCCACCTCGTCCTGGGACCAGGTGGTACCGGAACGTCGACGGTCGCCGCCGCCGGTGCGGTAGGTGCGCGGCGATCCGGCGGTGGTCGGTCCGAATCGGACCGTCGCGGTAAGACATTGGTCGTGTCACTGGACCGGTTTCATGTCATGTCCGGGATCTTCGGGGTGATTTCTGTTCCGGGCCAAACGGTTCCGGCCTCGCAACAGGTCGACCTCCTGGAACTCGACACGCTTGCCATGCTGGCCGAAACGTGGGGCAAGATCAGGGAGGCGCTGGCCACCGGGACGTTGACCGGCACCGCGGTGCCCGGTTCCGAAGCGGTGCTGGCAGGCCTGGATCCCGAAGAGATCCTCGGGATGCCCGGGGTGGAGTCGCTTCTCGCGTTGAGACGTATCCGCGACGAGGCGGCCTCTGGCCAGTGGTCACGCGTGGTCGTGGACACATCCGGGGCGACCGACGCGTTCGAACTGTTCCGCGTCCCGCAAATGGTGTCTGACACCATCGAGCGACTCTGGCCCCGTCATCGTCGGCTGGGTGCCGCCACCGACAACACCCGGATCGCGCGTGTGGTCGCGGTACTCGATGCCCTGATCCGCGATTGTTCCGACATCGATGACCTGCTGTTCGATTCGTCGGGTGTCAGCGCCCATCTGGTGGTCGGGGCCGACGACCACGGAGTGCTGGCAGCCCGCCGGTACCAGGCCGTGCTTCAGGTGATGGGTCTGCCGTTGACCTCTGTGCTGGTCAACCGTCTCATGCCGGAAACAGGTGCGACCGCGACATCGGCATCGGACTGGTTCGCCCGTAAATCCGCCGATCAGAGCGCCTGCGTCGAACAGCTGCGGGAGATCGGTGGCGAGGCCGAATTGATTTGCCTTCCTTGGCTTTCCGAACCCATTGATTCGGTCGTCAGAATGCGTGAGCTCGGGGCGCTACTGGAGGCGCGGCCGATGAGTCCGGTCGGCCCGCGCGCCGCCGACGTGGCCCGGGAGTCGGGCAGCGGTGTCGATTCGGTGTATCGGATGCGGTGGCGGCAGTCGCTGCCCGACCCGTCGGGGCTCCGGTTGGGCCGTAGCGGTGACGACCTGATGGTGACCGTCAGCGGCGTCCGTCAACGGGTCCGCTTGCCCTCGGTGCTACGCCGGTGCGTGGTTCTGGACGCGCATTGGGATGATGGCTTCATGACCGTGCGGTTCCGGCCCGATCCTGATCTGTGGCCGAGTCAGTCTTAGATACGTAAGAATGGCGGGCACCGCAGAATTTCGTGACCGATGAGTCAGTTCCAACCGAGAGAAGGGCCGAGTGGACCAACAGCACGACGGCTCGCCAGACGGATCTCGATCCGGGGGAGACTCGGACGCGTGGCGGGACCTGCTTGTCGGCCTGCTCGAGAAGGTGGACCTCCTTGCGGCGGGCCTGCTCGGAGGTGAGTCCGGACCCCGCGCGCGCGGTGACGCCGCGGGCGCGCCGAGCGACTTCTCCGCTCAGATCCGAACCACGCTGGAGATCATCATCGAAGAGGCCGGTGAGCTGATCTGGCAGATGCTCGGTCAGTTGATCGCGATCCTGGAGGCCATCCAAGAGGCACTCGAACACGTGATGGGTTCGACGCCCGGGTCCGGTACCGCGGGATCGACAGGTGAAGGTGGATGGCGCGAACATCCCTACGAGCCGATCGCCGTGCACTTCGACTCCCCGGACCCCCAAGGTTCCCAGGACGATCCGCCGACGGGCGGCGGGTGAGCGCGGGGGCGTCCGGCCCGATCCGCCTCGGTGGCGCCGTCGGTGGAGAATTGGCGATCGGGATCGACATCGGTGGCACGAGTATCAGGGCTGCGGTTGTCGACGAACTCGGACGGGTCCACGACACGTTCCGTGCACCGACCCCGGGCACCGAAGCCGCCCTTCAGTCCGCACTCGATCGTGCCGTGGCGGAGCTGACGAGCCGGTGGAGCGTGACCGCGGTGGGGTTGGCGGTGGCGGGCTTCCTGACCGCTGATCGACAGACCATTCGTTTCTCGCCGCATCTGCCGTGGCGCGAGGCGCGGGTCGCCGAAGACATGAGCAAGCGGGTCGGGCTACCGGTCTTCCTCGAACACGATGCCAACTCGGCCGCGGTGGCCGAGTATCACTTCGGTGCGGGCCGCGGCCGCAACACCGTGGTCGTCACGATCGGTACCGGCATCGGCGCAGCGTTCCTGATCGACGGAGAAATCTATCGGGGCAGCTTCGGGGTGGCACCCGAACTGGGGCATCTGCGTGTGATGCCCGACGGTCGGCCGTGCTCGTGTGGCAAATACGGGTGCTGGGAAAGATATTGCAGCGGTACGGCTCTGGTGGACACCGTCGTGGAGATGATCGCCGATGGTGGTGACTGGAACAGTCAGCTCGCCCGCGAGATCATGGACGATCCCGGATCCCTGACCGGTCGCCGGATCGCTGCCGCCGCGCACGACGGGGACGCGCTGGCGCTGGCGGCGTTCGCCGATTTCGCGCGCTGGCTGGGGTTGGGGCTGGCAATGGTCTGCGACGTGTTCGATCCAGACCTGGTGGTGATCGCCGGTGGGGTGGGGTCGTCGGCCGGGTTGTATCTCGATGAGGCGCGCGAGCACTATTCGGCGTTGCTCACCGGCGCCGGACATCGTCGCATGGCGCGGATCCGCGGCACGCAGCTCGGAGAGGCCGCGGGGATGATCGGTGCCGCCCAGGTCGCGCGCACCGAGACGGCCGCCATGACGCGTCCCGCATCAGGCTCGTGACGCGTCCCGCATCAGGCTCGTGACGCGTCCCGCATCAGGCTCGTGACGCGTCCCGCATCGGGGCGGTGACGGCGCCCCGGCCGAGTGGGTAAAGTTTGCAGTCGTATTCGGTTTTCGGTAAACAGCGGCGGGGAGTTCGTGGCTCGTCAGAGAGTGGGAAGACATGTGGTACTGGGTCTTCAAATACATCCTGATGGGACCGTTCCTCCGGGTCATCGGACGGCCGAAAGTCGAAGGCCTGGAGAATATTCCAACAAAAGGGCCGGCGATCCTGGCAAGCAATCATCTGGCCGTCGTCGACAGCTTCTACCTCCCGCTGATGGTTCCGCGCCGGATGTACTTCCTGGCCAAGAGTGAGTACTTCACCGGAACCGGCGCCAAGGGTGCCTTCCAGCGTTGGTTCTTCACCGCGTCGAGCCAGATCCCGATCGACCGCACCGGGGCCGACGCGGCGTCGGGCGCCCTGTCCGCGGCCAAACGCAAGCTCGATGCCGGCGATCTGATGGCGATGTACCCGGAGGGCACCCGTTCGCCCGACGGTCGTCTCTACAAGGGCAAGACGGGCCTGGCCCGGGTCGCGATGGCGTGTGGTGTGCCGGTGATCCCGGTCGCGATGATCGGTACCAGCGACTTGAATCCGCCCGGGACCACGATGCCGCGTCCCGCGAGGATCACCGTGAAGATCGGTAAGCCGCTCGACTTCAGTCGGTACGAGGGCATGGAGGGCAACCGGTTCATCGAGCGCGCCGTCACCGACGAGATCATGTACGAACTCATGCGACTCGGTGATCAGCAGTACGTGGATGTGTACGCCGCGTCCCTCAAGGACAAGCCTGCCGAGCCGCCCGCCTCCACGTCACCGGCCGCCTGAGTCCGGCGGTGCGATACTTCTACGACTGCGAATTCATCGAGGACGGCCACACCATCGACCTCGTGTCGATCGGCATGGTGGCCGAGGACGGCCGCGAATTCTATGCGGTGTCAACCGAGTTCAACCCGGACAAGGCCGGACCGTGGGTCAGGGCGAATGTGCTTCCCAAGCTGCCGTCGCCGGCGTCGAAGGCCTGGCGCGGACGCTCGCGGATCCGCAGTGACCTCTTCGACTTCCTGAACGAGGGCGACGGCACGATCGAGCTCTGGGCCTGGGTGGGTGCCTACGACCACGTGGTTCTCTGTCAGCTCTGGGGTCCGATGACCGCGTTGCCGCGGGAGATGCCGCGGTATACCCGCGAGTTGCGGCAGCACTGGGAACTCAACGGCAGGCCGGAACTGCCCGCCGCACCCAAGGACGCGC
This sequence comes from Williamsia sp. Y721, assembly GCF_059683565.1. NCBI lineage: Bacteria > Bacillati > Actinomycetota > Actinomycetes > Mycobacteriales > Nocardiaceae > Williamsia > Williamsia sp. Y721. The sequence goes on from NZ_JCASNH010000001.1 coordinate 1,473,029, forward strand.
ACGATGCGCTCGCGGACGCGCGGCACAACCTCAACAAGTGGCTTGCCATCGAGGCCTCGCTGGGTGCACCGCGCGCGTGACCTCGCCGTTCACCTCCTGATCCGAGGGCATTAGGCTGTTGGGGTGGTGAATTGGACCGTAGATGTTCCGTTGAATGAACTTCCCGAGCTTCCGCCGTTGCCCGGCGACCTGGCTGAGCGTTTTGCTGATGCGATCAGCAAGCCGGCGTTGCAGCAGCCGAGCTGGCCCGAGGACAAGGCCCGCGCCATGCGGACCGTCCTGGAGAGCGTGCCCCCGATCTGCCTGCCGAACGAGGTCGAGGAGCTCAAGGCTCAGCTCGCCGAGGTGGCGCTGGGTCGCGCGTTCCTGTTGCAGGGTGGTGACTGCGCCGAGACGTTCGCCGACAACACCGAACCGCACATCAAGGGCAACATCCGCACGTTGCTGCAGATGGCCGTGGTGCTGACCTACGGCGCCAGCCTGCCGGTGGTCAAGGTCGCCCGGATCGCCGGTCAGTACGCCAAACCCCGTTCGTCCGACACCGATGCCCTGGGTCTCTTGTCGTACCGCGGTGACATGGTCAACGGGTTCCTGCCCGACGAGGCGGTGCGAGAGCACGATGCCTCCAGGCTCGTTCGGGCGTATGCCAACGCCAGCGCCGCGATGAACCTGGTCCGGGCACTGTCCGGCGCCGGTCATGCCGACCTGCATCGGGTGCACGATTGGAACCAGGAGTTCGTCCGCACCTCACCGGCCGGTGCACGCTACGAGGCACTCGCCTCGGAGATCGACCGCGGCCTCAAGTTCATGGATGCCTGTGGTGTGCGCGACTCGAATCTGGAGTCGGCGAATATCTACGCCTCACATGAGGCGCTGGTGCTCGACTACGAGCGCGCCCTGCTGCGTCTTGCCGACGATCCGGAGGATCCGGAGGGCGGCAAGCTGCTCTACGACCTCTCGGCACACTTCCTCTGGATCGGGGAGCGCACCCGCCAGCTCGACGGCGCACACATCGCCTTTGCCGAGTTGCTCTCGAATCCGATCGGCCTGAAGATCGGTCCGGGCACCACGCCGGAACAGGCCGTCGAATACGTCAAGCGTCTCGACCCGCACAACGTGCCCGGTCGTCTGACCCTGGTCGCGCGGATGGGCAACTCCAAGGTGCGCGAGGTGCTGCCGCCGATCGTCGCCGCCGTCGAGGCCACCGGACACAAGGTCATCTGGCAGTGCGATCCGATGCACGGCAACACCCACGAGGCGAGCACGGGATACAAGACCCGTCACTTCGACCGCATCGTCGATGAGGTCCAGGGATTCTTCGAGGTCCACCACGCGCTGGGCACTCACCCGGGTGGTATCCACATCGAGCTGACCGGTGAAGATGTCACCGAATGCCTCGGTGGTGCCCAGGACATCTCCGATCTGGATCTGTCCGGACGCTACGAAACCGCTTGTGATCCAAGGCTGAACACCCAGCAGTCGCTGGAACTGGCCTTCCTGGTCGCGGAGATGCTCCGAGGCTGATCCGTTCCGGACCCAGCCGTACAGGTTCTCCGATCACGCACCGGCAACACATGCGTAGGTGGAGAGCCTGTACAGATCGGGTCTGTTCGAGAGCGACGTCGGTCAGGGTATCGATGTGATCTCGACGGTGGAGCCCGTCTTGACCCGGTTTCCGCCGCCTGGGCTCTGACTGACCACAATCGAGATGTTCGAGCCGGTCAGACCGCGACTGTTCACGTCGAGTCCGGCCTCGGAGAGCTTCTTCTTGGCGGTGCCGACGGTGTCCCCGGTGACATCGGGTACCGAGACCGCATCGGAGATGAAGATCTTCACCACCGGATTGCGTGGATCCACGCGCGCACCGAATGCCGGGCTGGCCGTTGTGATGGTGCCTGCCTTCGCTTTTCCATCGGTGGACGTTCCGCCGTCCTCGGCGATCAGGCCGGCATCTTGCAGGGTCCGGCGGGCGTCGGCGGGCGTCTTGCCGGACACATCCGGCACGGTGATCGCGTCCGAGACCACCAGCGTGATCGTGCTGCCGGGCTCTGCCAGCGTTCCGGCCGCAGGTTCGGTGCCGATCACGTCGCCGCCGTTGATGTCCGGGCTGAAGCGGGTGGTCACCGAACCGGGTTTGAGTTTGGCGCCCTTGATGAGCTTGGTGGCCTCGGCCTGATCCCGCCCGGATACGTCCGGGACCGAAACCGGTTCGGGGCCACGGCTTGTCGTGATCTGCACGGTACTGCCCACCGGGACTGTCGTTCCCGAGTTGGGGGTCAGCGACACCACCGAACCTTTGGGAGCGGTGGCGCTGTACTGCTGACGGGTCACCTCGGGCACCAGCGTGTGTTCACGCAGCACCCCTTCGGCCTCGGGGAGCGAGGTCCCGGAACCGACATCGGGAACCTTCGGCTGACCGACCGAATAGGCAAGTGTCACATCGGAAAATCGGCTGACGCGGGTGCCCGGGGCGGGTTCGACCGACATCACCTCGTCGACCGGGATCTCGTTGTGGAATGTCGGGTCGTCCACCACGCCGAGCCCGGCGTCCTCGATGGCCTCGGTCGCGGCAACACGATCCATGCCGTTCGTATCCGGGACCGTGGCGAATCGGCCCGAACCCAGCCACCAACCGCCAACACCGAGTAGTGCGGCGATCAGCACGACGACCAACATCCAGATCAGGGTGGTGCGGCGGGATTTGCGGCGACGTTCCGCGTAGTCGGCGGCATGTGGAGCGAGCACCGCCGACGTCGGATGGTGCTCGGGCGGTTGCCCCTGATCGGCCGGTGGCTGGCCGGGTGGGGTCTGAGCGGGCGCTCGGGTGTCGGGTGGCAACGTCTGGACGCGGGTGGGATTGCGGCCGGTGGGGGGTGCGGGCGGGGCCGCCGCCCGGATCGGGTCGGTCCTGTCGGGATCGGCGGGCTGCGTCATCTTCCGGTCGCGGAAGGCGACCATCGTGTCCCGTTCGGCGGATCGGGTGGGGGCGGGCACGGTGAACGGCGGCAGTTCCAGGTCGGCGGCGATCTCATCGAGGACCTCGCGCATGTGAAAGCCGTCGCGGTAGCGGTCCTGCGGGTTGCGGGCCGTCGCGGTGAGCACGAACTCGTCGAACTCGGGTGGGACGCCTGCGATGAGTGAACTCGGTGGCGGCACGTCGTTGTTGAGTCGCTGGTACGCCAATCCCAGGGCGGTATCGCCGCTGAACGGCGTTTTGCCGGTGAGCATTTCGAAGACGAGGATGCCGGTCGAGTAGACATCGGAGCGGGCATCGGCAGAGGCCGTCTCGACCTGTTCGGGGGAGAGGTAGGCCGCGGTGCCCAGGATGACGCTGTTGGACGTGATACCCGCTGCGGCGATCGCCCGGACCAGTCCGAAATCGACAACCTTGACTTCGCCCTCGTCGGAGATCAGGACATTCTCGGGCTTGACGTCGCGGTGGACGAGGCCGGCGCGGTGGGCCACGCCCAGAGCGCTCAGGACCGGTGCCGTCACCGCGTTGACGGCATGCGGCGGCATCGGCCCGCGTTCACGCAGCAGTTCCCGGAGAGTGCCACCCTCCACGAGTTCCATCACCAAAAAGGCGTAGTCACCGTCGGCGCCCTGGTCGTACACCGGAACCAGGCCCGGATCCTTCAGTCGGGCCACCGACCGGGCCTCGAACTCGAGACGGGCCAGGAACTGGGGGTCGGCCGAGAAGCGGGGGTCCATCACCTTGACGGCAACGGGCCGGTCCAGTCGCAGGTCCATACCGAGATAGACGCTGGACATGCCGCCGCGGGCGATGAGCGCATCGATGCGGTATCTGCGCTCCAGGAGCGCACCCAAAAGCACGTCGGAGGGAGCGTTCACCGTGTCGAAGCCTTTCGTGATGGGGGTGGAAATTCAGGTGGAGATGTCGAACCGAGTCCACATTAGCGATGTGGGATCGAGAATCGGTCACGGCGCGGTCGAGCAGAGCAGCGCGGGCCGGGATTCGACGGTTTGACCACTCGCTCGGTACCCTCTTGACCGTGGGTTCCGTACCGCTTTCTCCAGACACTCTTCCTGCTGACGTCGACGTCCTGTCGGTCTCTCAGGTTTCCTCCCGAATGGGCTTTTCCAACAGCAAAGTCCTCAACATGATCACCGCGCATCAGCTGCTCGCGGTTCGCCGCGACGGACAGGTCGCGGTCCCGGAGTTGTTCTTCGATGGTTCCGACATCGTCAAACACCTCTCCGGACTGATCGAAGTCCTGTTCGATGGTGGTTTCAGCCGCGACGAGATCATGCGGTGGATGTTCACCGTCCAGGAAGACCTTGGCATCACGCCGGCAGAGGCACTGCACGGGCACTCGGCTCGCGAGATGATCCGCCGCGCGCAGGCCGAAGCCTTCTGACGTAGGTACCGCGCCTGTCTAGGGCGAGTTTCGCGCCCCGTTGAGCACTTCCATCGGGGTGCTGTTGCGGGCGAGTGTGATGCGCAATGCGTCGAGTTGCCCGCCGATGGGCATTTGGCCGAGTATCACGGGTGAATCCATCGGGTGTGGACATCGGCGGACGAGGTGGCGAGGACAAAAATCCACGGTTCGTCGAGATCGACGTGCTCGAGCAGTACGGGTGTCCATCCTGTTCGGGCCAGAACGTCGTGTATTTCGGATTGGCTCCAGTCAGCGAATTGCCGGGGTGAGCCGAGCTTTGCGGTGTTCCGGGCTGATCCGCTGCCCGTCCTGATCGTGAACGCGAGTAGTCCGTCGGGTGCGATCGCGGAGTGCGCTCGCCGCAGGACGTTCTCGAACTCGTCCCGGGTCAGGTGCAGCAAGGCGGTGGTGGCCAGGATTGCGTCGTAGGGGCCGCCGAATGCATCACTGCGAATGTCGAGGACATCGGCGTGGTGACCATCTGCACGCATCATGTCGACGAAAGCCGGTGCGGCGTCGGTGCGACGCACACGCAGATACTTGCTCTCGAGGTACTTCGCAGCCCACCCGGTGCCGCTGCCGAGTTCCAATACGAACCCGCCGGACCCCACTTCATCGGCGACCCGATCGAGATACGCCGTCAGATGCTCACCGAGCGGTGGCGTGTTGTCCACACAGGACTGCGCTGCTGCTTGATGACTGGCCAACGTCACGTCGCCGTCGGGTTTCATGCTCACCTTCGTTTTTGTTGCGGTCATCGGATTTTTGCCTGACGGACCATCATGTTGTTCTCGATCGAGAATCCGCATCGGGTGTCCAGTGGGATGGGACCGACCAGACCAATCCGTGCCATGACTCGCCGGAGTATTCGTGCGTGAAGTCGCGGAGGGGTTGTCTTGTCAGTCCGAGGCGTTCCATGACCGCTTGTGATCGGGTGTTGTCGGGTGCCGTGTAGGTGAGGATTTCCCGGATCCCCCGCACACGACGTGCGTGATGCAATGCTGCACGGGCGCTTTCGGTGGCGTAGCCGTTTCCCCATAATTCTGTGAAGAATCTCCATCCCACCTCGAAGTGTCGGCCCAGTGGGTGGTCGCTCGCCATGCGTGGCATCACACCGCAATAGCCGATCAGGTGGCCGTCTGAGCTTTCCACGGCCCACCGGGAGATGTGGTGCCGGCGCTGGGCGTCGATGTACCGGTCGAACTTCTCATCGCTGTCGGCCCGGTCGATCGGGCCGCCGAGGTCGGCCATTGCCGTCGGGTCGGCGTGGAGTTCGGCAAACGGACCGCGATGCGCGGGCTGCCATGTACGCAGAACCAGCCGTGCGGTCACGATCGAACAGGAATCGTCGGCATTCACGTCGTCACCGCGCACGGGGGTTACTCCACCTCCTTGCGGTCGAGGGTCATCGTCATGAAGGTGCTGTTCGGGTCGTCGGTTGGATAGGCCCCAAACGAGCCGCACTCGCTGAATCCTGTTCGCACGTAGAGCGCCCGAGCCGGCGCGAAGAAGTCCATACTGCCGGTTTCGAGTGAGAGCCTGTGGATTCCGCGGGCGGTGGCGTCGGCGAGCGCGTGATCGAGGAGCGCCCTGCCGACTCCGGAACCGCGGCGGTGTGGTGAGGTCCGCATACTCTTGAGCTCCTCATGTCCGGCCGAAACCGGGCCCAGTCCAACGGTTCCGACCAATTCGGCGTCGATGTATGCGACCCAGAGCCTGAATCCCGGCGATGTCTTCATGGCAGCGATCGACAGAGCATGCTGACTCTCGTCGGGTGCGGTGGGGGCGATGTCGTCGAGATGTGCCTGCAGGAACTCCTGTAAGACCGGATCGTCGAAGTCTGCCGGTTCGATCCTCAGTATGTCGTTCATTCGCGAACCTTCACTCGAGGCCTCGGTGGGACGTCCAACCGAGGACGACCTTCTGGCATTTCGTACTCCTACGAGGGTTGGGGCGAAGCCATCTATCGCCCGGTCTGGCCGTCGAGCTGCTCGCGGATGATGTCCAGGTGACCTGCGTGGCGTCCGGTCTCCTCGATCATGTGCGTCAGCGCCCAACGCATCGAGGGCGCCGATTTTCGACCGGGGGCGATCGGTGCGGGTTGGGCAAGATCGGTGTAGGTGGCGATGACTGCGTTGGCTTGCGCGGTGGCGTCGCGGTACGCCGCGATGATCGAATCGACTGTGTCCGAATCTGTTGCGGTGAACGTGGACTTCCAGTTCGTGACCTTCAGTTCGAGAAAGATCGCTCGTTCGACGTAGGTGAGGTGACGCAGAAGACCGATCAGGTTCGTGCCGCTCGGCACCGCCGGTGCCCGGGCTGCCGTCTCGGAAACCCCGAGGAGTTTCGAGGCCGCGGACACGCGCAGATAGTCCAGAAAGCCCACCAGCACTTCCTTTTCGGATGAACCGGTGCGGGGTGGCGGAGTGTCTGTGGCCACTTCAGTTCCTCTCCGTGCGCGAAATGGGGTTGGACGACATTGTGCCCGGCGGGTCTGACATGGTCCGGCCATTCTCGGAAGCGCTGGTCGGGAGCGTCCATCTTCGAGGCCAACGACTGGATCAAGGGAGCGGCCGACGCCGAGGTCGATCTGGGCTGAGATCGTCAGCGCCGACGCGTGAGTGCTGCGGCGATGTGGGTCAGTCGTTTGCGCCGGGGAACCCGGACTCTTTGGGTCAGTACGCGATAGTCGCTTGCCTCGACCTCGTCGAGAATGGCCCGGTACATGGTGAACGCCGCGCGGATTCCGGGACGGCTGGCCGGCGTCAGGTGATCTATGCCGGGTTCGGCGAGGTGGTATTCGGCGCGGGTCACCGCGATCAGATGAGCCAGGGCCCGGCGTAATTCGGGTGGGACCTGTCCGGTCCGACGGCACCGGCGCAGCATCGACTCGTCGACGCCGAATGCAGCGAGTTCGTCGGTGGGGAGATAGATCCGGTTGCGGTCGAGATCCTCGCCGAGATCGCGGAGGAAGTTTGTCAGCTGGAATGCGTCTCCGAGCGAACGAGCTGATTCGGTCGCCTCCGACACCGGGCCAACCGTCCCCAGGATCGGGAGCAACTCGAGGCCGATCACACCGGCCGACCCGTACATGTAGTCCCGGAGTTGCCCCATGCTCCGGTATCGGCTGACGTGAAGTGGGCTCTCGGGCAGGTCCATTCGCATCGAGCGCAGGAAAGCCGCGAAGTAGTGGTGGTCGATCGAGTAGGTGGTCGCGGTATCGGCGACTGCCAGCACTTCCGGTAGGTCCGGCCGGTACGCCGGGTCGGCAAGGGCCGAGGCAAGATCGGATTCGATCGCATCGAGGCGGGTGAGACGATCTGGTCCCGTGTCGTTGTCGACGATGTCGTCGACCATCCGTGCAAATCCGTACAGCGCGTACACACCGTTGCGCTTGTCTTTCGAAAGCAGTTGGGTACCGGCGTAATACGTGCGGCCGTGAACTTTGGCCAACTGTCGGCAGTGTTCGTACGCGGCGCCGAGATCTTCGGTCATGACACGTCTTCGGTGGCACCGGTGGCGGGGACCGGTGCCGGTTTCCCTCGGATCAATCGGCGTAATCGAAGCGGATCGACCCGGACAAAAGACCACCCGGCCAATCCTGACAACACGAGCGCCAGCAGGACGTCGGGGAGTTCATACATGTAGATCTCGTCGGTGGGGCCGAACACCTGCAACAGGAACACCGAGAACACGATGATCGCCACGATGGCTCGCCTGTCGATCGCGAAGGCCGCGGCCAGAACCAGCGCCCAGGTGTAATACCAGGGCAGCGTGGACGGTTCGAGCAGCAGGACGGCGAACATCGCCCACGCCATGCCCTTGACCGCGTCGCGCTCGGATCTGCGGAACCACAGCCACAGACCCACCAGCGTCAGCGCCATGATGACCGATCCCACAGTGCGGACCACATCGAGCACCGGTAGTAGCGGCAGCGCCGTGAAAGGTGAAGCGGCGAAGGTGATCAGATGAGCCACCGCGGTGGGGATCGTCAGCCAGTTGATGATCTTGTCAGCCCAGGTCAACCCGAGCAGCCAGCCGAATCCATGACCGACGACCAGCGTCAAGGCACCGAAGATCACCGCACCGAGCCCGATGATCCAGGCCAGCACCCGGACCACATCGCTCGCCCGCACCGGTCGCTCGGCGCGGATGTGTGCCAGCCAGATCCACAGGACAAACGGAATCGCCACACCCGCTGTGATCTTGATCGCGGTGGCCAGCGCCAGCACACTCATCCCGGCGACATGGCGGCCCTCGACCACCAGCGTGACGCCCGCAATCAGCACACCCATCATCAGCAGTTCGACGTGCGGGCCGCCGACCAGATGGATCAGGACCATCGGATTGAGGAGCACGATCCAGATGGCCATCGACGGATTGGCGCCGAAACGGCGGGCCAGCCTGGGCAGTGCCCACAGCGTCAACAGCAGGCCGGGCAGCAAGACCAGACGCATCACCAGGACTCCGGCAACCGGACTATCGCCGGTCACCTCCGTCACCGCGCGGGCAACGGTCATGAAGCCGGGGCCGTAGGGCGCGGTGGTGGTCGCCCAGACCTGCGCCATCGAATCGACCAGCGGCCCCGGATTGACCGCGGGACCGTCGGAGTAGGGATTGAAGCCATCGCGCAGCAGTGCCCCCTGCGCGAGATAGGCGTAGACGTCGCGACTGTAGAGCGGTATCGCGATCAGCAGGGGAGCAGACCAGGCCACCGACGCCCAGCCGATGGCCGATGCGGGTTGCTCGCCACTCTTCTGAGCGCTACCGGTCTTCTGGGCGTGCAGCGTGCGTCCGATCCGCACCCACGCGATCACCATCAACGCAACGCCGAGCCAAAAAGCGATGGTGCTCAGGGTTCTCCCGTGGCCGTAGTACATCCACGACAGGTGCATGCTCTGCAGCGAGGTGTTGTTGCGGGGGATGTCACCGACACCGAAACTGCCGATGGTGACCAGTACCGAACCGATGAATCCGAGCACCACGTGGCGCCCGATCTCGGTGGCACAGAATTTGCGCACCGCTCGAACCGAGAAGCCTTGCCGCCACCGACCGGCGACGGTGACCGGCGCAGGGGTGGTGGCGGGTACGGACATCTCGATGATCCTAGTGCCCCGAGTCACCGGTGATTCGGGCTGCGGCCAGTCGACCCGAGACCAACACCGGCGGGATGCCGACGCCGGGCACCGTCGAGCTGCCTGCGAGCACCACGTTGTCGGTTCCGCGGACGAGGTTGGGAGTCCGCAGTGGTCCGGTCTGCCCGGTGGTGTGGGCTGCGGCGAAGGGTGTGCCCGCTGCCATCCCCTTGGCAGCCCATGTGCCGGGATCGTCAATCTTGACGACCTCGAAGTTCTCCCGGATGCCGTCGTAGCCCCGCGACTCGAGGACGGCGAGCACCTCGTCCACGTACGGCCTCGACAGTTCGCGCCACGGCAGCGGTGCAGAATCCAGATTGGGGCAGGGGGCGAGCACCGTCACGGATTCGCCTGCTGCGGTGATCGAGTGGGCGGGGTCGGAGATCGCGGGCCGGTTGATGAGCAGCGACGGGTCACTCATGAGTCGGCCCCGGCCCGAGCGGGCGGTCAGTTCACGGAAGGTCTGCGACCACGCCGCGCCGAAGTCCAGCGTGTGATGCCCACCCGGCCACTGTGCCGTGACGGAAGTGGGAACCACGCCGTGTGCGACCACTGCGCTCGGCGAGTAGACGACCTTGCGGCGGCGTCGACGGGGCTTGTCTCCGAGTAGTCCGCGGGTGACCGGTGTGTCGGTGGTGAAGATGACGGCGTCGCAGGGCCAACGGCGGCCGTCGATGCCCGTGATGGCGCTCACCCGGTTGTCGTCCCACTCGACACCTTCGGCGGCGGCGCCGAATTCGACGCGACCACCGGCCTCGATCAGTGCGGTGACCATCTCCTGTGCAACCCGGCCCATGCCGCCGCGCGGATAGTAGACACCCATGCTGATGTCCATGTGTGCGATGACTGCGTACACCGCGCGGGCCCGCTCCGGCGGTACCCCGGCATAGAGTGCCTGAAAGGTGAAGGCGCGCAGCAGTCGTTCGTCTTCGATGAAACGTCCCACCGTGGACGAGAGGTTGCCCAGTGCGCCCAGGCGCACCAATTGTGCTGCGGCGGTCCGGGTTGTCCGGTCTCGGGCGATCGAGACGGGCGAATCGAAGTTGCGGTCGATGAAGCTGTCAAACTCGGCGTCGTACAGTCGGGCCAGCCAGTCGTTGAGGCGTCGGTAGCCGTGAGACGCTGCGGCGCCGAAGGTTTCGGCGATGGCTGCGGCCAGTTTGTCGACGTCGCGATGCATCTGAAGTTCGGTGCCGTCGGCGTATCGCATGTGATAGGTCGGGTCGACGTCGATCAGATCCAGACGCCGCGCCGCGTCGTCACGATTGATACCCACCGCGGCCAGCGGTGCATGGACGAGTTCGGGCATCGTGAGAATTGTTGCGCCGGTGTCGAATCGGTTGGCACCGATCGTCTCGGTTGCGACCCGGCCGCCGGGTAGATCGGCGGCCTCGAGCACCGTCACCTCTCGGCCCGCGCCGCGCAGATACAGGGCTGCGGTCAGACCCGACAACCCGGCGCCGACAACAACGATCCGGTCGCTCCTGCCTGAGGTGGTGCGCGCCATCAGTACTGGCGACGGGTCATGGCGGTTGCCAGGTCGATCAGGTCGGCTTTGGCTGAGGCGGTCGCGGTGCTCGCGGTCAAGGTGGTCAGCGCGCTGGTCACCAGATCCTCGATCTGCTGTTCCACCTCGGCGACGGCACCGCTCGCGGTGATGATCTGCAGTGTCTGGGCCAGTTCGTCGGCGTCGAGTGCGCGTCCGACCCGCTCACGCAGTACGCCTGCCGCCTCCGGGTCGTGGGCGTCGAGATGGCCAAGGGCAGCCGACAACAGTGCGGTCCGCTTGCCGGCGATGATGTCGTCACCTGCCGGCTTGCCGGTGATCGACGGATCGCCGAACACACCGAGTAGATCATCACGAAGCTGGAAGGCGATACCGATGTCGGTGCCGAATGAACGCAACGATTCGATCAGGCCGGGGTCGGCGCCACCGATGGCAGCGCCGAGATGCAGTGGGCGTTCGACCGTGTAGGCGGCGGTCTTGAACCGCATGACGCGATAGGCGGCCTCCGGCGTTTCGTCACCGGAGGCCTCGGTGGCGATGTCGAGGAACTGCCCGCCGAGGACCTCGGTGCGCATACCCCGCCAAATCGCCGACACCGACCGGTGGATCTGTGCATCGAACCCGGCTTCGGCGATCAGGTCATCGGCCCAGGCCAGGGCCAGATCTCCGAGGAGGATGGCAACGCCTTCGCCGTAGTCGGCGGCATCGCCACGCCAGCCGGCCTCGCGATGGCGGGCCTCGAACTCGCGGTGGATCGTCGGGAACCCCCGACGCGTGTCGGAGCGATCGATGATGTCGTCGTGGATCAGCGCGCAGGCCTGCATCAGTTCCAGCGCGGCGCAGACCGACAACAGTCGGTCGGGATCGGTACGGGCAGGCCCGGCGGCCAGGTAACCGGCCCAGGCGAACGTCGGTCGGACACGTTTGCCGCCGCGGAGTACAAAAGCAGACAGTGCGTCCACCGCATCGCAGAATCCCGGACCGATGTCGGCTGCCGTGGATGCGCGGTCTGCAAAAACCCGCTGCAAGAGGTCGGTGGTCGCGGCGGGAACGTCGGTCACAGACTGGATTGCCACGTCAACCACACTACGGTGGGATGTGGCGGCGGCAGGCAGGCGGTCGTCCCCGGTCGCCACCTCTATACTTGCCGGGTGAGTTCGCAGATGACGCAATCATCGATCGTGAAGCGGCTGACCGAACCCCACTCGGGTCCGGTGCCGTTCTCGGTCGAGTTCATGCCGCCCCGAGACGAGCAGGCCGAGGCGCGCCTGTGGCGAACCGTGCGGATTTTCGAGCGAATGAACCCGGCCTTTGTTTCGATGACCTACGGCGCCGGCGGCTCCACCCGTGACCGGACATTGCGTATCACCGGGGAGATCGCGCGCGAGACCACGTTGCTCCCCGTCGCGCACCTGACTGCGGTGGGGCACAGCATCGACGAGCTTCGGGCGATGGCCGGCGGCTACGCCGACCAGGGCATCACCAACATCCTGGCCCTGCGTGGTGATCCGCCGGGTGACCCGCTGGGCGAATGGGTCAAGCATCCCGACGGGCTGGAGTACGCGGAACAACTCGTCCGGCTACTGCAGGATCTCGGCGACTTCAACATCGGGGTGGCCTCGTTCCCGGAAGGGCATCACCGCGCACCCGATCTCGATCACGACACCAAGCACCTGGTGTCGAAACTGCGTGCCGGAGCACAGTATTCGATCACCCAGATGTTCTTCGACGTCGATCACTATCTGCGACTGCGCGACCGCGTCAACGCCGCCGACCCGGAGCAGGGCGCCAAGCCCTTGATCCCGGGGATCATGCCGATCACCTCGCTTGCCTCGGTGCGCCGCATGGTCGAACTGTCGGGTTCGGTGCTCCCGCCCGCGGTCGAGAAGCGACTGGCCGAGGCGGCAGGCGACGGGCCCGAGGAGAATCGGGAATCGGTTCGCGCAGTGGGTATCGATCTGGCCACCGAGATGGCGCAGCGCCTGATCGACGAGGGCGCGCCGTGTCTGCACTTCTGCAGCCTGAACTTCGCGAAGGCCACCAGTGAGGTCCTCGAACGCCTCGGGATGAACTCGATCGCTGCCTGAGGCTCGGTCAGAGGGCATCTACTCACCGGTGATGGCCAACCGATCAGCGTGAGTTACCGCTGCGGTCGGTCCCGCTGTGACCCGTACCGCCGGTGTTCGAGCTTCCGACGGGTTGTTGGGCGGCGTCCTTGGGGCGTTTGTGCGGGGCACCTGGCCGCGGCGATTGGTCGCGGCTGACCCACGCGAGCGCCACCACCACGACGGCAACGGCCAACGCGATGCCGGCCATCAGACCGGTCCAACCGGCGAATGCGGCGGTCCCGGGTTCGTCGTAGCGGGCCTCGGCGGTCATCGGGGTCGCCTTGCCGATCTCCGGCTTCCAGGAGACGGCGTCGTCACCATCCTGCTGGCCGTTGGTGGCACTGATCGGTCCGGCGAACTGGACCGAGAACTCGACGTAGTCGCGCTCGGGCGTCAGCCCTTGCAGATCGGCCGTACCGCGGAAGGTGACCGCTTCACCGCGGCGCTGCGCCTGGAGGTCCAGGGTCACGGGGGCATCCGGGTAGGCGTCGTCGACGAGTTCGCCGAGCTGGGCGAACTGGCCGAGGGTGGCCTCGGTGAATGTTGCCCGGGTGCCGATCAGTCCGTCTCGCTTGAATTCGGTGGCGCTCACCACCGCTTCGAGTGATTGCGGCACCGTTATCTGCGGACCCTTTTCCTGGCCGATGTCCTTCTCGGCGAGCACGATCGCGCCCCACAACCGATCGCCGTATTGGGCGGGCTCGTCAGAACAGGCGGCAAGTGCCGGGCCGAAGAGCAGGGCCAGCACGAGCAACACCGCACTAAGGGGACCGCGACGGCGGTTGGGTCGGATGATCTCAGGCACGGAACTATCGTGCCATTAGCCGGGCCGGTCCGTGAGGAGGGCCGCGCTGATCGTGTCAGTTGATGCCGGAAAGGTGCCGGCGAGACAATGCCCGAGACAATGCCAACGCCGCAGGCACCCCCAGGATGCCCATCCCGATCAGCCCGTACGGAACCGCGGCGGGAAGCGCGGGGTCGTCGAGGAACACCAGGAACGCCAGTGCCGAACCGAGCCAGGTCCAGGTGAACCAGCCCACCGGTGCGACCAACGTCATAGGTGTCACCGTGACCGGGTTCGGGTCGATGAGCGAGAGCAAGACGAACATGACACACGCGACACCGGCCCAGCCGATGAAGTTGGTGAGCGGGATCTGATCGATGCCGGGGAGCCCGGCGTCCTGTGTGGACCAGGTCCACAATCCGGCACTGACCATTTGCGGGTCGAGGTACAGATCCCAGCCGACCATCCCGACAGTTGCCACGGCGATCCGGATCGGACGACGGCGACTGACCAGCGAGCTGATCCACCAGATGCTGTAACCGCCTGCGGTCCAGGCCAAGCCGATGATCACCGGGACCTCGGCCACGGACGGCCCGATCCGGTCGGTGGCGTAGGCGTAGGCGCCGAACGGAAAACCGGTGGCGACGCCGACGATTTCGGCGGTCCATCCGACGCCGGCCGTCGCCGCGAAGACCGCGACTGCCCGCAACGGCCCCAGCCGGAACGTGGCATGAGCGAGCATCGCGGCGGCCGCGGCGACAACCACGACCACGGTGGCCCGATCGCGCGCCACCCCGTCGACCAGGGGGTAGACGATCTGCGCGGCGATCGATCCGGCCAGCATGACCGCCGAGGTCCACAGCAAGACCTGACGTCGGGGGACCACCGGCGCGGCCCTCACCCCCATCGGCCGCGGGTGATCTTGGCCAACGGAGATCTCCGGTCGGACAAGATCGCGGTCGCCGCGATCCGACCGCTGGCACCGCTGACACCACCGCCCGGGTGGGTCGAGGCCCCGGCGAGCACCAGGCCGGGGGCACCGGGAACCCGGTGCCGGGCCAATTCGGGATGGGGGCGCCACAACAGCATCTGATCCAGCGACATCTCCACATGCATGATGTTGCCGCCGGTCATCCCGAGCTCGGATTCCAGGTCGGCGGGCGTCTGGACGTAAGTGTGCTCGATCGAGTCGGCGAAACCCGGTGCATGGCGGTCCAACTCGTTGATGATCTCCCGGCCGGCGGTGGCAGCGAGATCAGCCCAGCTCCGCCCGCCGGAGAGCTTGTACGGATGCCATTGGGCCCACAGACTCGTCTGATGCCGGTCGGGTGGTGCCAGCGTCGGATCGATCGCGGAGAAACTCATCGCGATCAGTGCCGGGCGCCGCGGCAGATCGCCGGCGGTGGCATCGGCGTACGCACGGGCCAGATGTCCGCGATCGGTCACCAGCAGACCCAGCCCGCCATGCACCGAGGTGTCGGCGGGTAGTCCGGGATACTGCGGCAGCGCGGTGCCCCCGAGACGGACTGCCATGCCTATGCCGCCACCGATCCGGATCTGTGAGCGCCACCGATCGGCGGTCGTGCGGTCGAATCCACCGGCCTGCAACAGGTCCAGGGTGGTGAGGATGTGACAGGCACTGACCACCGATCGGGCCCGATGCGAGCCACCATCGGCGGTACGGACCCGCCAGCCGTCGCCCTGCTTCTCGATGGCGGTCACGGCGGCCGACAGTTCGAGTTCGCCGCCGTCGGCGTGAAGTTTGCGGATGAGGGCTTCTGCGAGCGCGCCGCTGCCGCCGACAGCCCGGCCTGGGGGAATGGTGTGCATCGCCGCGGCAAAGCCGACCATGGGTGCGGTTCCGGGTTCGTTCATCGGCGGACCGGACTGCGCTCCGAACCAGGCCAGTGCCGCCTTGAGGTGTTCGGATTCGAACCAGTTGTCCAAGAGTGCATTACCGGACATCAGGAACTCTTGCGACAGACCGAGCCCGGCGGCGGAGCCGTTTCCGGGGATGCGCGCGGGCAGACCCCAGAACGCCTTGCCGAGAGCGAGCGGGGATGGGGAAGAGGTGAACGCCGACATCATCGCCGCCGACCGGCGCGCCCAGACGTCGACGAAGCCACGGTAGGCGTGCGCATCGGCGGGACCGCAGGCCGCCTCGATCGACGCGATCGTCTTCTCGAGGTCGTGGTGGAAGATGATCGGGGGAGCATCGTCGGTCGCCGGGCAGAACGCCCACGGGTCGCAGTCGATATATCGCAGTCCGTGATCGGCCAGTGCGAGCTCTTCGAGGATCGGGGTGTGCCGGATCATCAGGTGCGCCGACGACCCACGGTCGACGCGATAGCCCGGGAACCGTTCGACGCTGGACACGGCACCGCCGGGGACACTGTCGCGTTCGAGCACTTTGACCTGTTGACCGGCGGCGGCCAGATAGGCGGCGGCCACGAGGCCGTTGTGTCCGGCCCCGATGACGATGGTGTCGATTGTGGTCCTGACGTCGATCATGTGGTCCTAACGCAATGGGAGTGCGCGGCCGAGGACAGCAAACGGCCTGGGATCACCGGCAAAGGTGAAGCCGCGCAGCACGTCGGCAAAACCCAGCCTGCGGTACAGGCGCCAGGCACGGTTGTTCTCCTCGTCTACCTCGGGGGTCGAGAGCAGCACCTGTGGTTCGGAGCGATCGACCAGCAGGCGTTGTAACAAGTGTTCGCCGATCTGCCTGCCCTGTGCGGACGGATGCACGTGGAGTTCGGTCAGCTCGAAGTAGTTGTCGGTCAGGGCGCTGACGCGCTCACGGCTGCACCCGGCGCGGACCAGACCGCTGCGCACCTGCTGGTTCCACCATTGATCGTGCGCGCCGCTGTATCCATATGCGATCCCGACCAGGGTTTCCCGTCCGGTTGCCGGGCCAGGTGAGTCGATCGCGGCAACAGCTTTCCATCCGGGGCGCCGGATGTGGTCGTGCCACAGGGGAGCCCGTTGCACTTCGGTGCCCGGCGGGTAGTTCATAGCGGTGACGTACACGCTCAACGCCTCGGGCAGCCAGATCTGTGCATCGTGGGCCGAGAGGTCGGCGATCCGGATGGGCACAGAAGTTTCCGCCTTTTTTGCTTGAGGGTTGTCGGTGTCGTTAGGTATATTGAAACTGTCGAACGGGTGTTCGAGGCTTCAACCTCCGCAAAGGCGCAAGCCGCATCGTTTACCCGCTTTACGACGTGGAGCGGCTCGGTGGCCGACGAGGGAAGCGTAGGCCACCGGGCCGACCCCGCATAGACACAGACAGTTCGGCGAAGGAGGACCGAGATGGCGACGACGGCACAAACCCCTGCGCGTGTCTCCCGGAATGGCGTAGCGGCTTCGACCGCGCGGGTCACCCGACTGCCCGAACCAACGCAGATCATCGCCTCCCGCGAGATGTTGGAACGAGCGGAGTCGCGTCTGCGTGAATCGGATGTCGTCACCGATTCCGCCGAGGCGTTCAGCGCGCTGTACCAATCGGCGTTGCGCGCGGCGGGCGCTGTCCTGGCCGTCGCCGAGCACCCCACGCGCCGACGCGGGTCGCGCAGTGCGTGGGCGCGACTGCCGCAGGCGATGCCCGAGCTCTCCGAGTGGGCAACGTACTTCGCCGGGCTCTCTCGCCTGCGCGCCGACACGGAGGCCGGGATCCGGTCGGTGACCGACGAGCAGATCGCCGAGTTACGACCGAACGTGGACAAGTTTTTGCACGTGGTCGAGATGGAAATCCTGCGACTCGAGCGGGGCAAACCGTCGAATATGCCTGCCGGTGCGGCCTGAAGGCTACGAAATTACTGCTAACGGACCAAAATTGACCAACTTGTGGCGGGGAATGGTGGTTCGAACTTCCAACACCTCGTATCATCGGAGGTGGGTCCACCGCAGTGGGTCCGGGCAACCGGAATTGTCTCCTCTGGATGCTCTACCGAAACCATGTGCTGAAGGAGGGGGCGGGTGCCACTCTCAGAGCACGAGCAGCGCATGCTCGAACAGATCGAAAACGCTCTGTACGCCGAAGACCCCAAGTTTGCGTCGAACGTACGGTCACGTCGCTTTCGCGGCTCCACTGCGCGCCGTCGACTGCAAGCTGCCGTGCTGTTCCTCGTCGGACTTGTTCTCCTTGTCGGGGGAGTTGTCATCGAGGTGCAGGTCGGCGGATTCCCCATTGTCAGCCTCATCGGCTTCTTGGTGATGTTCGGCGCCGGGCTGATGGCGTTGTGGGGATCTCGTAGCGGACCGACTCCCGGAGGTTCTTCGGGGTCGTCGTCGCGCGGCGGTTCGTCGGGCCGCGAGCAGCGGCAAGGACGAAAGTTTTCCGAGCGTATGGAAGAGCGGTTCAACCGCCGCTTCGAGCAGGAGTAGACGCCTCCAAGCGCGTTTGATTGTAAAAGGCCGTGCATCGCATCGCGATGCACGGCCTTTTTGTGTTTTTCAGGGCATCTCGCCCCACTTTCCACCCAAATCCCCACTTTCTCCCACGCCTGAGGTTCTGCCGGCAAAACGGGGCTGAAGTGCCCCCTGGGACTCCAAAATCTGGTCCGAAAGGTTCCGGGACACTCCGGATCAGGTTTTGTCCCCCACCTGGTGATGCGGCGTCTACCTGCAATGTTGACGGCGAAATGCCCATTTTTGGGCTGCATGGGGTGGAAAGTGGTGGATTGTGGGGTACAGTGGTGATCGTTGGTGGAAGAGAACCGGATCTTTCCATCAACCTTGGGGTTGGAGGTGACGACACATGGCCAGCGCTATGTTCTTCGGCACTTACACACCCAAGTTGGACGACAAGGGGCGGCTCACGCTGCCCGCAAAGTTCCGAGACGCACTTGCAGGAGGGGTGATGATCACAAAAGGTCAGGACCGCAGCCTCGCAGTGCACATGCGGGATGACTTCTATGAGTTGGCTCAACGAGTGATGAGCTCGCCCAAGAACGATCCTGCTGCCCGGGCTTTTCAGCGTCAACTGAGCTCGGGAACCGATGAACAGCGGCCAGACGGACAGGGACGCATAACACTGTCCCCGGATCACCGTCGTTATGCCGGGCTGGCCAAAGAATGTGTGGTCATCGGAAACATGAGCCACTTGGAGATCTGGGACGCGCAGACATGGCGCGATTACCAGGATGAGCACGAGGAGAACTTCTCGAGCGTGGGCTTCGACGTCCTGGACACGGCCTGAGGCCAAGGACCACAAGACCACGTGGGTGAATCGAGGCCTTTGCCCGATCCGACCCTGACGCACTTCCCCAGCGCCAGGTTCGACAGCCCGCCCCTGACGCACTTCCCCAGCGCCAGGTGCGGAGATCGGGCAGGGACCAGGATCCACCCACACACCTGCCGGCCAATTGGCGCACCCGGACCGCACGAGAGGTAGCACAGTGGATCTCGCCGATGGCCCCTTCGGGCACGTCCCGGTCATGGCCGAGCGGATGATCGAATTGCTCGCACCTTCGATCACGCGGCGACATCCCGACGGCACCGACGCGATCTATGTCGACGGCACTCTCGGCGCAGGCGGCCATACCGAACTCATCGCCCAGAGATTCCCTGGCGTTTCGATCATCGGGATCGACCGTGACATCAACGCTTTGAATCTCGCGCGCGAGCGACTCTCGCCCTTCGGCGATCGGATCACCTTTGTCCACACGCGGTATGACGCGGTGGACGAGGCCTTGGAGCAGGCCGGTGTGACGAAGATCGACGCCGCACTCTACGACCTCGGCGTCTCGTCGATGCAACTCGATCAGCCCGACCGCGGGTTCGCCTACGCGGTTGACTCTCCGCTGGACATGCGGATGAATGCAGACGACCCACTGACCGCGGCCGATGTCCTCAACACCTACGGGCACGGCGAATTGGCCCGTGTCCTTTCGGAATACGGTGACGAGAGGTTTGCGGGCAAGATTGCCTCCGCGGTTCTGCGTGAACGGGAGATCGAACCCTTCACCACCAGCGGCCGACTGGTGGAGTTGTTGTATCGGACCATTCCGGCAGCCACCCGACGTACCGGTGGTCATCCGGCCAAGCGCACATTCCAGGCGTTGCGGATCGAAGTCAATGGGGAGCTGACCTCGTTGAAGGCTGCTCTACCCGCAGCACTTTCGGCTTTGGCGGTCGGTGGGCGCCTGGCGGTCATGTCTTACCAATCGCTGGAGGACCGGATCGTCAAACGCGAGTTCGTCGAGCGGACCAAATCGAGGACACCACCCGGACTCCCTGTCGATCTTCCTGGAACCGCACCGGATTTCGTGCTGGTGACCAGGGGAGCGGAACAGGCTTCGGACGAAGAGATCGAGCGCAACCCGAGGTCCGCATCCGTACGGGTGCGGGTCATCGAACGGATAGCGGGGGGGAAGAAGTGACGGTAACCGACGACAATCTCGCCTCTGCACGGCGCCGCGATGCCGGTGAACAGCGTGCCAGGCACTCGGGTGCGAACCGGCAGCGTTCGGCCGCGGCGGAGAAGGCGCTCGAGCGTCGTCGCAAACGCCTTGGTGCCGGGGCGGTTTCGTCGACATCACGTCACTGGCAGCGTCCCGAGAGCCACGCCGCGCCGGTGGAGAAGCCGGCAATGTGGGGCCGCATGCGAAGTGCGCCGGTCCAGGCGATGCGCCGCGTCCCGTTCGCCGTAGTCGTTGTCGGGATGCTGTTGGCCGGATTGGCGCTGACACTGTGGCTTTCGACCAAGTCGGCTCAGGACTCGTATCAACTCGGTGTGGAACGTGCGTACAACGAACAGCTGTCCGACCGCCGGGACGCCCTCAAGAAGGCGTACGAGTCGGGTGACTCTGCGCCTGAATTGTCCGAAAAGGCCGGTGAATTGGGCATGATCCCGGCCACCGATGTGCCGCGGATGGTCATCAGTCCCGATGGGCGTGAAACCGTTGTCGGCGAGATCAAGCCCGCTGAAGGTGACAAAGCGCCGTCGATGAACAACGGTCGGAAAACGGCCGCGCCCAAGCCGGCAGAAACTCCGGTTGTCAATCCGACAGCACCAGGGGCTCAGGGGATTCCGATTCAGGGGACCCCGGTCACCCCGGGTGGCAACGCCGCCAATCCTCTGCCGACGGCCCCGACCTCTCCGGCGGCCCCGACGGCCCCGACAGTGAATAGCCCGGCCGAGTCCCCGACTGCGCCGGCATACTCAAATGTTCTTCCAACCAATGGCGGCGCGCCGGGCGCAAATTCGGGCGAAGTCGGTTAGCGCAGCAGAGAATTGACAACCATGAAGGTCTCATTTGCGATGGTGTTCACGGCGAAGGGATCTGCTGACGATCGGTGCTGCCGATGATGCGGCCGAGGAGTACGGGCGACCGTCGTACCCGGCAGCGATCAGTGGGCCGGGAGCGGGTTGGCCCGTCGCGGCGTCCGCGGGGACGCCAGGGAACGGGGCCTGCCGGATACCGCGACAGCGACCATCCCGACAACGCGCCCCGGACGGCCGCCGGCCGTACCAATTTCCCGGCTGGTGGTTCGCACCACGGGAGCGACGACATGATCCAGGCCAGTCGGCAATTCTTGCGGCGCCACCGGGTGGCAACGGCTTTGATCCTGGTCGTGGTCCTGGTGGTCACGGTGAAGATGACGATGTTGCAGGTCGTCGACGGCCCGTCACTGTCCGCCGAGGCGGCAAGCCAGCGTGCGGTGACCGAGGTGCTGCCCGCGAAACGTGGTGCCATCGAGGACCGCAAGGGCAAGGCCATCGCCTACACCGATGACGCTCGCGCACTGACCTTCCAGCCGGTCAAGGTTCGCAAAGAGATCGAAGAGGCGCATCAGAAGAATCCGTCGCTACCGGACCTCGACACCCGGATCGGTGAGATCGCGCGCGGAATCCGAGAGGAGCTCGGCAACGAGTTCGACGAGTCCTCGCTTCGTGAACTGCTGCGTAGCGACGAGACCTTCGTGTACCTGGCGCGGGCGATCAGTCCGGAGTCGGCCAACAAGATCATCGATGAGTTCCCCGAGGTCGGTTCGGAGCGACAGGACGTGCGGCTGTACCCCGGTGGCGAGTTGGCGGCGAACATCGTCGGTGACGTCGACTTCGACGGAAACGGATTGATCGGCCTGGAATCCTCGATGGATTCAGTACTTTCAGGTGCTGACGGGTCGCGCACCTACGACCGTGGCTCCGACGGTGCTGTCATCCCTGGCAGCCCTCGCAACCTGCATCCGGCCGTCAACGGTGCCACCGTGGAACTGACCATCGACTCCGACATCCAGTGGTACGTCCAGAACCAGGTGCAGCTGGCCAAGGACCGCTCGGGCGCGGTGAACGCGTCGGCCGTGGTCATGGATGTCAAGACCGGCGAAGTGTTGGCGATGGCCAACGACGGCACGTTCAATCCCGCCAAACCCCTTGACGAGCAGGGGGATGCGCAGCTCGGTGACCTCCCGGTCACCTCGCCGTTCGAGCCCGGTTCGGTCAACAAGCTCGTCACCGCTGCGGCCGCCATCGAATACGGTGTCACCACGCCGGACGAGGTGCACCAGGTGCCGGGAACGATCACCATGTCCGATGCCACCGTGAAAGATGCCTGGGCGCATGACGTTGCGCCGTATACGACCACGGGCATCTTCGGTAAGTCCTCCAACGTCGGAACTCTGATGCTCGCCGAGAAGGTGGGCGAGGACCGATTTGCCGACATGCTCAAGCGTTTCGGCCTCGGCCAGAGCACCGATGTGGGTCTGCCCGGCGAGAGTGGCGGCGTGGTCCCGGCCCGCACGCAGTGGTCGGGTGGCACCTTTGCCAACCTTCCGATCGGCCAGGGCCTGACGATGACGCTGCTGCAGATGACGGCCATGTACCAGGCGGTTGCCAATGACGGAGTGCGGATCCCGCCGCGGATCATCAAGGCGATCAACGGTGAGGGTCAGCCCGGTGCCACCGAGCCGCCGGCAGGGATTCGGGTGGTGAGCCCCGCGACCGCCAAGTCGGTTCGTGACATGTTCCGTTCGGTGGTCCAGAGCGATCCGATGGGTGTGCAGAACGGCACCGGTGTGAAAGCAGACGTCCCCGGATACCAGATCAGCGGTAAGACCGGCACCGCGCAGCAGGTGGATCCGAAGTGTGGTTGCTATTCCAATGAGGCGTACAACATCACGTTCGCCGGAATCGCGCCCGCTGACAACCCGCGATACGTGATCGGCATCATGCTGGACAACCCGAAACGAAGCAGTGACGGCACCGGTGGACAGAGCGCTGCGCCACTGTTCCAGACCATCGCATCCTGGATGCTGCAGCGTGAACAGATACCACTGTCATCGGGCCCGACGCCTCCACTGGTCTTGCAAGCCGGGTGACCCCGCGGCGGTATGTTGAGAAAATGTCTGCTCCCGATAGTTCGGTGCTGCGCCCTGCCCTGGTCACCCCGACCCCGGTGGAGGATCTCGCAGCGACCGGCAACGCACAGATTGATCTGATCGGCGCGGCAACAGCACAGAGCGCTGTGCGCGGTGTGACCCTTCGGGCCCAGGATGTTCGCCCAGGAGATCTGTTCGCGGCGCTACCGGGCACCCATTTCCACGGTGCGCAATTCGCCGCGGATGCACTGGCTGCCGGTGCGACGGCGGTACTGACCGATCCCGCCGGACGCGACATCGTGGCCGCTCTCGATGGAGCCCACGACTGCGCGATTCTGGTTCATCCGCAGCCGCGGCAGATCCTCGGCGACCTCAGCTCCCAGATATACGGTCACCCGTCCCGGCGCCTGACGCTGATCGGTATCACCGGAACCTCGGGCAAGACCACCACGAGCTACCTGACCGAGGCGGCGCTGATGGCGGACGGGCACTCGGTGGGACTGATCGGCACCGTCGAGACCCGGATCGCCGGGATTCGGCAGCCCAGTGCACTGACCACGCCCGAGGCCCCGCAGTTGCAGGGTTTGTTGGCCGCGATGCTCGAGCAGGGTGTGGATTCGGTGGTGATGGAGGTCTCCAGTCACGCCTTGTATCTGGGTCGTGTCGACGGCAGTCGGTTCGCGCTGGGGGCTTTCACCAATCTCTCGCAGGACCATCTCGACTTCCATCCGACCATGCGCGACTACTTCAACACCAAAGCGCTGCTGTTCCAGCCGGATTCGCCGGTTCACGCCGAGGCGTCGGTGATCTGTGTCGACGATGACTGGGGACGCGAGATGTTGCAGATCGCCGGCCCGGGCGCGATCAGTGTGTCGACGTCGGGGTCAGGGGAGGGTGTCGACTGGCATGCCGGACCATCCGAGGTGGCCGCCGACGGTGCACAGCACGTCACGGTGACCGGGCCCGACGGCCGGTCGCACGAGATGGTTGTCCCGATGCCCGGCAGATACAACGTCGCCAATGCGCTGACCGCTGTTGCGCTCGCGGCCGGTGCCGGTGTTCCGGTGCCGACGGCGATCGCATCGATCGGTGGTGTCGCGGTACCCGGACGAGTCGAGCGCATCGTCCGCGGGCAGCCGTTCCTGGCCGTGGTCGACTACGCCCACAAACCCGCCGCGCTCGAGGCCGTCATCGACACGCTGCGAGGCCAGAGCAAGGGTCGGATCGCCGTTGTCGTGGGAGCCGGTGGCGACCGCGATACCGGAAAACGTCCGATCATGGGTGAGGCGGCCGCGCGCGGCGCCGAGTTCGTTGTCGTCACCGACGACAATCCGCGATCCGAAGTACCCGCCGAGATCCGGGCGCAGGTGGTCGCCGGAGCCGCGGCCGTACCGCTTGCCGAGCGCCCCTCGGGCGCTGAGCCGGTCCGGGAAGTCGGCGACCGGGCCGAGGCGATCGGGGCCGCGGTCCGCTGGGCGCGGCCCGGTGACGTGGTGCTGGTGGCAGGCAAAGGACACGAGGCAGGTCAAGAGATCCGCGGCGTCAAGCATCCCTTCGACGATCGGGTCGTCCTGGCCCAGGCCATCGATGAGCTTGGAACGCAACAGAATACAACCGACACGGAGTCATCACAGTGAGCAATACCGATAGCGGCCCGGCCGAGCAGGTGGACCGGGTCGACACCAGGGCGGTACGTGCCGCCCTGCGCGACCTGGCCGATGCCGTGCACGCCGCGCCGGAGCGGCGCAGTTGGGCGGTGCTCGGTGAGATGGACCTCCCACCGGATCTCGATGCCGATGATCGGCTTGCGATGACGCGCTGGGTGGTCGCGCACGACGAACTCGGCCGGCTGGCCGTGCGCCTGGACATCGGTCAGGTCATCTGTGTGGGTACCTCTCGAGCCGTCCACGGACTTCATCAGGGTGCGGTCATGGAGGGTTCGTGGGGTTCGGAGGCGGTCCTGGTGTCCACTCCACAGGAGGCTGCGGAGATACTGGACGCGCAACTCGGCGAGCACGATGTGGTGCTGGTGATGGGTGGGCGCGAACTCGGCCTTACCGAATTCCTGGACGGCCACGGCGGCCGCCCGACTCCGGGTGGCGATCCTGCGTGAACGTCTTCGATCACAGCTTTGATACTCGACAGATAGGGATGTTCAGGTGAGGCAGATCCTGATTGCGGGCGTGATCTCGCTGGCGGTGGCGATCTTGCTGACCCCGGTGCTGATCAAGGTCTTTTCGCGTCAAGGCTTCGGTCAGGAGATCAGGGTCGAGGGGCCCGCAAGCCACCAGACCAAGCGCGGCACCCCGTCGATGGGCGGCGTGGCGATCGTGGCCGCACTGTGGGCGGGCTATTGGGGATCGCATCTGTTCGGGTACATCACGGACGGCAGCGGTCCGACCGCCTCGGGCATCCTGGTGCTGTCGCTGGCGACCACGTTGGCGCTCGTCGGCTTCCTCGACGACTTCATCAAGATCCGCAAGCAGCGCAACCTCGGACTGAACAAGACCGCGAAGTCGGTGGGTCAGCTCATCGCCGCATTGCTGTTCGGTGTGCTGGCGCTGCAGTTCCGCAACGAAGCCGGTTACCAGCCGGCCAGCCCCAAGTTGTCGTACGTCCGTGAGATCGACGCCATCGCCATGGGTTCGGTGGTCTTCATCATCTTCGTGTGGCTGGTGGTGTCGGCGTGGTCCAACGCGGTCAACTTCACCGACGGACTGGACGGCCTCGCCGCGGGTTCGATGGCGATGGTGCTCGGTTCCTACGTGCTGATCACGTTCTGGCAGTACCGCAATGCCTGTGTCGGTGGGCCCAAAGCTGCCGAGCCCGGTTGCTACACCGTGCGTGACCCGCTCGATCTGGCGTTGATCGCGGTGGCCGGCGGTGGCGCCTGCCTGGGATTCCTGTGGTGGAATGCCGCCCCGGCCAAGATATTCATGGGCGACACCGGTTCTCTGGCGCTCGGTGGGTTGCTCGCCGGCCTGTCGATCACCACCAGCACCGAACTCCTCGCTGTCGTCGTCGGCGCGCTGTTCGTCGCTGAGATCATCTCGGTGGTCATCCAGATCGCGGTCTTCCGGACCACCGGCAGGCGGGTGTTCCGGATGGCGCCGTTCCATCACCACTTCGAACTGTCCGGGTGGGCCGAAACCACGGTGATCATCAGGTTCTGGCTGCTGACCGCCATCGCGTGCGCCCTGGGGTTGTCGCTGTTCTACAGCGAGTTCCTCAGTTCAAGTGGGGGATAGGCGATGACGGTGCAGGCACCGTGGGGTGAGCGGGTTCTGGTCGCGGGCGCCGGTATTGCCGGAGCGTCCGCCGCGCGGTTCTTGCTGAACCATGGTGTGGCGGTCACCGTCTGCGACAACCGACCTGCCGCGCTCGAACCGCTGGTCGCCGCGGGTGCTGCGGCGGTGTCCCCGGATACGCTGACCGCCACCTCGGACTGGACCGCCGACTTCGACCTCGTCGTCGCATCGCCGGGCTTCCGCCCCGACAACCCACTGGTGGTTGCGGCCGCGGCCGCGGGGCTACCGGTGTGGGGCGAGGTCGAATTGGCCTGGCAGGTGGACCGATCCGGCGTCACCGGCCCGCCTCGTCAATGGCTGGTGGTCACCGGTACCAACGGCAAGACCACCACCACCGGGATGATCGAGTCGATCATGTCCGCTGCCGGCGCCTCGGTCATGGCCTGCGGCAACATCGGCCTGCCGGTGCTCGACGCGTTGGTCGCAGAGCCCCGCGTCGAGCAGCTCGCGGTGGAACTGTCGTCGTTTCAACTCTTCTGGGCACCGTCGGTACGTCCGACCGCGGGTGTGGTGCTCAACATCGCCGAAGACCACCTCGACTGGCATGGCTCGATGGATGCCTACGTCGAGGCCAAGGCCATCGCCCTGTCGGGACCGGTTGCGGTTGTCGGCCGCGACGACCCGGTGGCAGGCAACCTCACCGGCTCGGATCCGGAGGGCCGCACACTCGGATTCCGGCTCGGGGTCCCGGAGCCGGATGAACTCGGTGTCCTCGACGGCCGATTGGTCGACCGGGTCGACTGGGACGCGAGTGGCGATTCTCGGCCGATCCCGTTGACCGATGTCGTTGCCCTGATCGACGCCGACAAGGTGCGGCCGCAAGGTCCGTCCGGCGTCCTCGATGCGCTGGCGGCGGCGGCGCTGTGCCGGGCGGTCGGGGTGAGCCCGCAAGCCGTCGCCGAAGGGCTCGAAGCGTTCACCGTCGCCGGACACCGCAGTGCGCCGGTCGCCATCGTCGGGACAACCACCTTCATCGACGACTCGAAGGCGACGAACCCCCACGCCGCGCAGGCCTCGATCCTGGGACATCGCCGAGTGATCTGGATTGCCGGGGGATTGCTCAAGGGTGCTTCGGTCGACGAACTCATCATCGCCGTCCGCGATCGGCTCGCCGGGGTGGTGATCATCGGAGCCGATCGCGACATCATCAGAGATGCAATGGCACGACACGCCCCTTTGGTCCCAACAGTCACACGAGTAACAGGGGAAGATGGGTCGGTGAACATCGCCCCGGCTTCTGTAGATCCGGTCTCCGCCGACGCGGTCATGGACAGCGCGGTGCGGGCTGCCTGGGACCTCTGCGCAGCCGACCCGGATACCCCTGATGCAGTGGTGTTGGCCCCGGCGGCGGCATCGCTGGACATGTTCTCCGGTTACGGAGCCCGCGGCGACAGCTTCGCCGCGAGTGCCCGCGCTCTCCCGGGCGCGCAGGTGCTGGGGGAATCCTGATGCGAAAGAACCGGATCAACGCGGACTCTGACGATATTGATTCGGATATCGACTCCGAGCCGGAAACAAGCCTGGGCGGCGTGGACCTCGAGGACGATGGGGATCTGGAAGGCGTCGACATCGGTGGCGACTCCGACGACAAGGCAGAGCCCGCCGGTTCGACCGCGGCAGGCACTCGCGGCACCTCCAAGTCCACGCCGGATCGCCGGGTCATCTCCCTCGGCGAGGGGATCGGTTCGATTCTCACCAGGGTCGCCGGTGTCCTGAGCCGGCCCCTGGCGTCGTTTCATCTCGTGGTGACCCTGACCGTCCTGCTGACCGCCTTCGGGTTGGTGATGGTGCTGTCGGCATCGTCGGTGGAGGGTTATTCAAAAACCGGTTCGTCATACGGCATGTTCACCACGCAGTTGGTGTTCGCCGCGATGGGTGTGGTGCTGTTCTACTTCGCCGTACGGATGCCGGTGCGGATCATGCGACGGCTGGCCGCCCCGGCGATCATCATCACCACGATCATGCTGATGCTGGTCCTGGTGCCCGGCATCGGAACCCTGAGTCAGGGTGCCCGACGGTGGTTCGTCATCGGCGGACTCTCGGTACAGCCCTCAGAGCTGGCCAAGGTTGCACTCTGTGTCTGGGGTGCCCATCTGCTCGCTTCCCGTCGCCGGGACAACGCGCAACTGCGTGAGTTGCTCATCCCGCTGATCCCGGTCGCGATCCTGATCTGTGGCCTGATCATCCTCGAACCGAACCTGAGTACCACCATCACGATCGCGATCATCATTGGCGCACTGCTGTGGTTTGCAGGTTTGCCGATGAAGGTCTTCGGCTTCTTCGCGCTCACCGGTGTGGCGCTGGCCGCCGTGCTCGCCATGTCGGCCGGCTATCGCAGCGCGCGGGTGCTCAGCTTCCTGGGTCAGGACAACGATCCGCAGGGTGCGGGTTATCAGGCCAGGCAGGCCCGGTATGCCCTGGCCAATGGTGGTCCGTTCGGTGAGGGGCTCGGGCAGAGCCGGGCGAAGTGGAACTACCTGCCCAACGCCCACAACGACTTCATCTTCGCGATCATCGGCGAAGAACTCGGACTCGTCGGTGGCGTCCTCGTGCTGCTGCTGTTCGGTTTGTTCGCCTTTGTCGGCCTGCGGATCGCGGTTCGCTCGGTGGACCCGTTCCTGCGGCTGCTCACCGCGACCATCACGATCCTGGTGACCGCGCAGGCACTGATCAACATCAGCTACGTCGTGGGTCTGCTCCCGGTGACGGGTATCCAGCTGCCGTTGCTGTCGGCCGGTGGCACCTCGACGCTGACCACACTGATCATGTTCGGGTTGCTGGCGAACGCGGCACGGCACGAACCGGAAGCGGTCGCGGCACTGGCATCGGGTGGAGACGGCAGGTTCGGCCGAATGCTCCGGCTGCCCAATCCGGTTCCGTACGCTCAGACCCGTGCCGAGGTTCTGCGCGACCGCCTGGACCGGCGACGGGTGCAGCGCGCACCGAGTCCGGTGGGACGCGCGCGCCGCGCCGCGGCCACCGAACCAGCGCGGCGACCGGCCCAGAAACGACAGCCTCCACGCAGCCATCCAGCGCGTGAGGACACCAGGCGCGTGCGGGTTCAGCGACCCCAGGATTGGGGTTATGACGGCACTGCGAGCCCGCCGCAGCGCCGGTCGCAGTCACTGCGTAACAATGACAGTTATGCCCATGATCGTCAGCCGCGAGATATCCGTCGCGGCAGCAATACCTCTGCCCGTCCGGCCTACGGCGACGACCGCCGATACCGCGATCCGCGACCGAGGCGGTGAGCGAACCGCCGGATGGAAATCTGGACGGGGCGCAGGCGGATGGGGCATGAAGCCATGAGTGAATCGACCCGGCCGCTGTCGGTTGTGGTGGCAGGTGGCGGTACAGCCGGTCATATCGAACCGGCGATGGCCGTCGCGGATGCGTTGATCGAGATCGATCCGACGATCAAGGTCACCGCGCTGGGTACAGCGCGGGGACTCGAGACGACCTTGGTGCCCGAGCGCGGCTATCGCCTCGAGCTCATCCCGCCGGTACCGTTGCCCCGCAAACCCAATGCGGATCTGGCCAAACTTCCACTGCGGCTACCCAAGTCGGTTGCAGCCACGCGTCGGATCCTCGATGAGGTGGACGCCGACGTGGTCATCGGCTTCGGCGGATACGTCGCGTTGCCCGCGTATCTGGCGGCCCGCCTGCGGAGCCGTTCGGGTGCACGGATCCCGGTGGTCATCCATGAGGCCAACGCGCGCGCCGGCGTGGCGAACAAGGTGGGCGCGCGGCTGGCCCAGCGCGTGCTGGCTGCGGTTCCCGGATCGGGCTTGGCGGCCGACGTTGTCGGAATCCCTGTGCGCGCAGCAATTTCCGATCTCGATCGTGGTGCGTTGCGTGCCGAGGCCCGGGCCTTCTTCGGGCTCGATCCCGATGCGCCGACCCTGCTGGTCTTCGGTGGATCACAAGGTGCGCAAAGTCTCAACACCGCTGTCCGTGGCGCGGCACAGACATTGGCGGACAACGGAATCGGTGTTCTGCACGCTTACGGGAAGAAGAACACCCTCGAGCCGTTCGACGCGACACCGCCGTATGTCGGCCTGCCTTACATCTCGCGGATGGACCTCGCATACGCGGCAGCGGATCTGGCCATCTGCCGGTCCGGCGCGATGACCGTCGCCGAGGTCTCGGCAACCGGTCTACCCGCGGTGTATGTCCCGCTTCCGCATGGCAACGGTGAGCAACGTCTGAACGCGGCTCCACTGGTCGAGGCCGGCGGTGGGCTGATGGTCGACGATGCCGATCTGACGCCGGACTATGTGGCGCAAACCCTTCCGCCGCTGTTGACCGATCCCGAGCGGTTGTCGGCCATGGCCGCTGCGGCCGCCGGATCGGGTGCCAGGGGTGCCGCGCAGGCTGTTGCCGCCGCCGGCATCGAACTCGCGCAAGCCCGGCGTGCGGCGGCGAGCCGATGAACGAGCCGATCGCCGGAGATATGAAACAACCATTGCCTGCACAACTTTCGCGCGTGCACATGGTCGGGATCGGTGGCGCGGGTATGTCCGGGCTGGCACGGATTCTGCTGGCGCGTGGCGGTCAGGTCTCTGGAAGCGACGCGAAGGAATCGCGGGGTGTGGTCGATCTACGCACTCGTGGTGCCCAGATCCACATCGGACATGACAGTTCCGCACTCGACATGCTCGACGGCGGTCCGACGGTGGTGGTGACCACGCTGGCCGCCATCCCCAAGGACAACCCCGAACTGGTGGCCGCACGCGAGCGCGGGATTCCCATTCTGCTGCGGCCCGGAGTGCTGGCGACGTTGATGGAAGGGCATCGCAATCTGCTGATCGCGGGCACCCACGGCAAGACGTCCACCACCTCGATGACGGTGGTCGCGCTGCAGCACTGTGGTCTCAATCCGTCGTTTGCCATCGGTGGACAGCTGAACGAATCCGGAACCAACGCCCACCACGGCTCGGGCGAGCTGTTCGTGGCCGAGGCCGACGAGAGCGACGGATCGCTCCTGGAATACACGCCGGACGTGGCCGTGGTGACCAATGTTGAGTCCGATCATCTCGATTTCTTCGGGACCGTAGAGGCCTATGT
This sequence comes from Williamsia sp. Y721, assembly GCF_059683565.1. Lineage (NCBI taxonomy): Bacteria > Bacillati > Actinomycetota > Actinomycetes > Mycobacteriales > Nocardiaceae > Williamsia > Williamsia sp. Y721. The sequence continues at coordinate 1,504,659 of NZ_JCASNH010000001.1, forward strand.
GAGGGTGTTCGACGACTTCGCCGACCGCATCGTCGATGGCGGGACCCTCGTGGTCTGCCTGGACGATCCGGGTTCGGCGGCGTTCGCGGGCCGGGTGAACGAACGGTTGGTCGCGCGGGGGATATCGGTCCGCGGCTACGGCGAAGGGGTGCATCGCGATCTGGCTCCGGGTGTTCCGCTCGCTGCCGAGCTGTTGGCCTGGCAGAGCCGCGCCGGTGGGGGTATCGCGCAGGTGCGATTCACCGACCGCGACGGGGTGGTCGTCGAACACGAGATGAATCTGCCGGTCCCCGGTAAACACATGGCGCTCAACGCGATGGCCGCGGTACTCGCCGGAGAGTCTGCCGGGGCGCCGATCTCCGATGTGATCAGAGGCGTCGAGGGTTTCACCGGTGTGCACCGCCGATTCCAGCTGCGCGGTGCGGTCGGCGGAATCCGGGTGTTCGACGACTATGCACATCACCCCACCGAGGTACGGGCGGTGCTGACCGCGGCGCGCGACATGGTGGACGTCGACGGTGGCCGTGTGGTGGCCATCTTCCAGCCCCATCTGTACTCACGCACACAAACATTCGCGACCGAGTTCGCCGGCGCACTCGACCTCGCCGATCAGGTCATCGTGCTCGACGTCTACGGAGCCCGTGAGCAACCGATCCCGGGCATCAGTGGCGTGACGATCGCCGAACGGATCGGCAAACCCGTTGCGTTCCAGCCAAATGTCTCGGCGCTCCCGCGTCAGGTGGTCGAACTGGCCCAGCCGCAGGATGTGATCCTCACCATCGGTGCCGGTGACGTGACCATGCAGGCAGGGGAGATCGTCAAAGCGTTGCGCGATGCCGGTCGGGTGAATCAGGACGACCGGATCCCGCGGGGCGAACAATGAGCGGGCGTGGTCGGCCCGGCCGCGATGAGAAGTCGCGGCGTACCGGCGGCGCGAGGGACGTCGGTTCAGATGAGCTCGGTCCGGGCGGCCGCGACCCAGGGGAGATCGACCCAGCAGACATCGACGCGGAAGTCCCTGGCCCACATGATTTCGTCGGGGACGAGTACGGCCAAGAACAGTTCGACCCAGAACAGTTCGACCAAGAACAGTTCGACCCAGACGAGTTCGGTGATGACGTGGACGCCGACGACATCGAAACCGGCGGCGACGTCGACGACTCCGGCAGATCGGACGATTCGGACGGCAGGGGAACGTCGGCGAGGGATCGCGGCGGACGGTTCGGCCGAGGCAGGTTCAGTTGGCTGAGTCGCAAGAACAGTGGTCGCAAAAGCCGTGGTCGCACAAGCAATGGTCGTAGTCGCGCCCGGCCGGCGATCAGCGGCATGCGCGTGCTGGTCGGCACCATCGGTGTCATAGCGGCGGTCATCGCACTGTTCCTGGTTGCGTACTTCACGCCGCTGATGTCGGTGCGGAGCGTCGACGTGACGGGCAATTCCGCGGTGCCGATGGAGGAGATCACCTCCGCGGCAGCGATTCCCGCGGGCGAGCCGCTTCTTCAGGTTGATGCTGCGGCCGCGGCCCGGCGGGTATCGATGATGCCGCGGATCGCCTCGGTCCGGGTCAAGCGTGAGTACCCCTCGACCATCAGTATCTCCGTGGTCGAACGTGTCGCCGTCGTCTTCACCGAACGTGACGGACAGAAGTACTTGATGGACAAGCTGGGATTCGAGTTCGCGCAACAGGATCCGCCGCCCGGGCTGGCCCAGCTGCGTACCCGGAATCCGGGTTCGGGTGACGCCTCGACACGGGCCGCTTTGACGATGATGGCGCAGGTTCCCCCATATGTGTCGGAACAAATCGCCGCGATCGAGGTCAGTTCTCCGGTCAATATCGTGTTGGTACTCAAGGACAACCGGACCGTGGTGTGGGGAGACGACAGTCGAAACGCCGAGAAAGCGGAGACCCTGCGCCATGTGCTGACGCAACCGGGAACCGAATACAATGTGTCCAGCCCGTCGAATCCGACGTTCAAATAGCCGATTTGGTGCAATTCGCACAGTTCTTTCCCGACACGCCGCGCCGGTTGCTGGCTCCGGTGTCCGAAGGTGCCTAGCGTTTCCATCAGCACACGACTACTTGACATAACTCTAAGCCTATGGTTTAGGTTGAGGGTTTTCGCGAAGCGGCCGTGCCGTAGAACCAAACTGGTTCGAACAGACCAAAAGGAAGGCGAGCGCCATGACGCCCCCGCACAACTACCTTGCCGTGATCAAGGTCGTCGGTATTGGCGGCGGCGGAGTAAATGCCGTCAACCGCATGATCGAACAGGGACTCAAAGGTGTTGAGTTCATTGCCATCAACACCGATGCCCAGGCCCTGCTGATGAGTGATGCCGACGTCAAACTCGACGTCGGTCGCGACTCCACCCGTGGTCTCGGCGCCGGCGCCGACCCCGAGGTCGGTCGCCGCGCCGCCGAAGACGCGAAAGACGAGATCGAGGAGCTCATCAAGGGCGCCGACATGGTCTTCGTCACCGCCGGAGAGGGTGGTGGCACCGGAACCGGTGGCGCACCTGTCGTCGCGAGCATTGCGCGCAAGCTCGGTGCGCTGACCGTCGGTGTGGTCACCCGTCCGTTCTCGTTCGAAGGTAAGCGCCGCGGAGGCCAGGCCGAGGTCGGCATCACCGCCCTGCGCGAGTCGTGCGACACCCTCATCGTCATCCCCAACGACCGGCTGCTGCAGATGGGCGATGCCGCCGTCAGTTTGATGGATGCGTTCCGCAGTGCCGACGAGGTGCTCCTGAACGGTGTTCAGGGCATCACCGACCTGATCACCACACCCGGACTGATCAACGTCGACTTCGCCGACGTCAAGGGTGTGATGAGCAATGCCGGTAGCGCGTTGATGGGTATCGGTTCCTCGCGTGGCGAGAATCGTGCCACCAAGGCCGCCGAGTCGGCGATCAACTCGCCGCTGCTCGAGGCGTCGATGGAGGGCGCGCACGGTGTGCTCATCTCCATCGCCGGTGGCAGCGATCTCGGTCTGTTCGAGATCAACGAGGCGGCCACTCTGGTGCAGGAAGCTGCCCACATCGACGCCAACATCATCTTCGGCACCGTGATCGACGACAACCTCGGCGACGAGGTGCGCGTCACGGTCATCGCAGCCGGCTTCGACAGTGGATCACCGGCCCGTAAGCCGGTCGAGTCCGCGGCCACGGTCGCCGCTCGCAGCGCCTCGGTGGGATCCGGACGCTCGGGTGTCGTGTCCAAGGGCACCGACTCCGAACGCCGCGACTCGCTGTTCGCGCAGGCTCCTGCCGGAGACCCCTTCGCCGATGATCGCCAGGGACGCCAGACCTCGCGTCCGGCCCACGGTATGGACGAGGCCGACGATGAGGTGGACGTTCCCCCGTTCATGAAGCGCTGAGCGTGGCAGTGGGTTTTCGCGTCAGGCGGGTGACCACCTCGCGGGCAGGCGGCTTTTCGACCGGCCCCTATGCTTCGTTCAATCTCGGTGATCATGTCGGTGACGATCCGGAGGCGGTCTCACGCAACCGGATCCGACTCGGTGACGAGATCGGCGTCGGTGCCTCCCGGGTGGTCTGGATGGAACAGATCCACGGCCGCAACGTGGTGACCGTCGACGGTCCGCTGTCCGAGCCGGTGCCTGCCACCGACGCGTTGGTCACCACGACCAAGGATCTCGCGTTGGCCGTGCTCTCGGCCGACTGTGTTCCGTTGCTGCTCAGTGATGAGGCGGCGGGTGTGATCGCGGCGGTCCATGCCGGACGGGTCGGCGCGCGGATCGGGATCGTTCCGCGGGTGCTCGCCGAGATGGAAGCCGCAGGCGCGGTGGTGAGCAGGATCGGTGCATTCATGGGGCCGGCCGCCAGTGGTCGGCAGTACGAGGTACCCGCGCACATGCAGGCCGATGTCGAGGCGCACCTGCCCGGCAGCGCCACCACGACGCTCAAGGGCACTCCCGGGCTCGATCTTCGGGCCGGGATCCGCCGCCAGCTGTTGGAGGCCGGGGTCAATGCGGTCGCGCAGGATCCTCGGTGCACGATCGAAGACCAGGCCCTGTTCAGTCACCGGCGCAGCGCGCCGACGGGACGGATCGCTTCTGTCATCTGGATGGACAGCGGTGCCTGAGGGCTCTGACCGGACATCCGAGCGCGGAGAAGAACTCGCCGCGAATCTTGCACGTGTCCGCAGTCGTGTCGACGCGGCTTGTCTCGCGGCGGATCGCTCACCGGCGGAGGTGCAGTTGCTGCCCGTGACCAAGTTCTTTCCCGCGCAGGACGTGCTTCTGCTGGTTGCCGCAGGCGCCACCGAGTTCGGTGAGTCGCGTGAACCTGAGGCAGGGGAGAAGGCCGCGCAGGTTCGGGCCTCGACCGGGCGCGACGATCTGCGGTTCCACATGATCGGTCAGTTGCAGCGCAACAAGGCGAAGTCGGTGGCCCGCTGGGCCGATCGAGTGCATTCGGTCGACAGTCTCAAACTCGCCCAGGCACTCGACCGTGCCGTGGGAACTGCCCGGGAGGACGGCGCGCGCGCCGGAGCCCTGGAGGTCCTCATCCAGATCGGCCTCGATGACGACGAGGCCAAGGGACGCGGAGGGGTATCGGCAGACGAACTGCCGGGCCTGGCCGACGCCATCGCCGAATCAGTGAATCTCGACTTGTGCGGGCTGATGGTGATCGCTCCGCTCGGTGGTTCGGCGGAACAGTGGCTGGAGCAGGCGGCGCGCATCCACCAGGGATTTGTCACGCAATACCCGGCGGCAACCGAATTGTCGGCAGGTATGTCAGACGATCTCGAGGTCGCTGTCAAGTACGGATCGACATGCGTGCGTGTCGGTACCGCAATCATGGGCCAACGGCCAGTAATCTCGCCCTAACAGTTAGTCACACGAGTAACACGAGCAACATGGCTAACAAAGATTGTCGAGTACAAGCTGCGACTGAAAGAGGAAATGCGATGAGCACCATCCACAAGTTCAAGGCGTACTTCGGCATGGTCCCGCCCGGAGACTACGAAGACGACTACTTGGAGGATCCGGCCCCCGCCCGGGCTCGCCGGTATGAGCGCGACTACCGCGATGGTGACTACCGCGAGCCGTTCTACGGTGACGAAGCCGGTGCCGCCCGTCCGTATCGTGACGAGGTCGATGACCGTGACTACCGCGAGGCCGAGTTCGCAGGCGCCGAATACGAGCGCGCTCCGGAGTACGCCTACGCCGGTGCTCGTCGCCCCCAGTTCGAATCGGCCGATCGCTACGCCGCCGCACCGGCGCCTGCCCGGCCTTCGGCCCGTCTCGAGCCGCTCGGCAACACCCGGCCTGCGGCCACGCGTACCACCACCGTCGGTGGCGGCACGAGCACTCGTGGTGCACTCGCTCTCGATTCCCGCGCCGAGTTGGACCGCGTCTTCGAGGAAGACAATCCACTCGGCAAGATCACGACGTTGCGGCCGAGCAGCTACGCCGAGGCGCGCACCATCGGTGAGCGTTTCCGCGACGGCAGCCCGGTCATCATGGACCTCGTCGACATGAGCAACGCCGACGCCAAGCGCCTGGTCGATTTTGCGGCCGGACTTGCGTTCGCTCTGCACGGATCGTTCGACAAGGTCGCGACCAAGGTCTTCCTGCTGGCTCCCGCCGACATCGACGTCTCGGCCGAGGATCGCCGCAAGATCGCCGAGACCGGCTTCTACAACCACCAGTAGGACACCGGCAACAGGCCGCCAGTGCTGCGGTTTTCCCAAACCGTCGCGAATTCGGGCAGAGTTATGGCGTGACGATCGCGCGAGAGATTATTTACTACGTCCTCTTCATCTACTGGCTGCTGCTCCTGGGCCGGCTGGTGATCGAATTGGTCCGTACATTTGCCAGGGAATGGCGCCCGACCGGCGCCTCGGTTGTGGTCATCGAGGGTGTCTTCACATCCACCGATCCGCCGATCAAGACGTTGCGGCGCATCCTTCCGCCCATCCCGCTCGGTCCGGTCCGTCTGGACCTGTCCCTGATGATCACGATGATCCTGGTGTTGATAGCGATGACCGTGGTTGCCGGATAGTTCGGCCCGCCCGGATTCTTTTGCCCGAACACTCGTATCCACCCGCCGAATTCGCGGGGGATCTGCGGTGCGTGGGCGGCGCAGACACTCTGAGACACTCCGCGTGAACAGGGCGATGACGCTCCGGATCACCTCGACTGGCGTGGGACGCACTAGTATCGAGTAGGTTGATAACAAACGGGTCACGGATTCACGGCGCGCCGTTCTAAATGGTGCGTTTTGACCGCTGTTTGATTTCGACATGGCATCCATAGGGTGCAACGAACGGTTCTAGTGTGACAGGATGGACGCCAGTTACAGCCTGTGTGCATATCGTGAATAATATGAAGGACGCTCACGGTTTGGCGGACACGCTGAGCCAGCATCTGCCCGATAAGTAGAAGACCGAAGTTCGACACAAGGTATAAGGGGACCGACCAATGCGGCTGACACCAGCTGATGTGCACAACGTCGCGTTCAGCAAACCGCCGATCGGCAAACGCGGCTACAACGAGGACGAGGTAGATCAGTTCCTCGACTTCGTCGAAGCCGAGCTGGCGCGTTTGATCGAAGAGAACACTGACCTGAAACAGCGGGTTGAAGAGCTCGAGGGCGAGGTCACTGCGGCCAAGAACGCGCCGGCACCGACTCCAGAACCTGCCACGCAGGCGTTTGCGGCAGCACAACCGGCGGCTCCGGCCCCCGAGGCAGCGCCGCCGGCGGCACCGCAGAACGACGACCAGAGCGTCCGGGCCGCCCGAGTGCTGGGTCTGGCTCAGGAGACCGCCGATCGACTCACCAACAATGCTCGTAGTGAGTCCGAGTCGATGGTGGCCGACGCCCGCGCCCGCGCAGATGCGCTGGTCGGCGATGCCCGATCGAAGTCCGAGGCGATGCTGAGCGACGCGCGTCAGCGCTCCGAGGCCATCCTCGCCGATTCGCAGACCCGCGCCGAGACGCAGACGCGTCAGGCTCAGGAGAAGGCAGCTGCCCTGCAGGCGGATGCCGAGCGCAAGCACACCGAGATCATGGGCACCATCAACCAGCAGCGCACGGTGCTGGAAGGCCGGATCGAGCAGCTCAAGACCTTTGAGCGCGAGTACCGGACCCGGCTCAAGACCTACCTGGAGTCGCAGCTCGAAGAGCTGCAGCAACGGGGCAGTGCGGCACCGGTCGACAATGCACGCGGTGGTGATGCGTTCTCGTCCGATCCGGGCAATGGCGGCTTCACCAACACGGGCGGATTCTCCAAGCCGAGTAACTGACGCGACCGGGTAACCAGGACGCTTCAAAGTGTTGGTTTTGGCGCTGTCGGCCACCCTGGTGGGATTTGTCCTACTGGTGGCGGCTTTGCTCAGTGGTGTTCTCTGGTTGGCGATTGCCTGTGTGGTCGTCTGCGTGATCGGCGTCGGATTTCTGATTGCCGACCTACTCGGACTGGGGCGGAGTTCTTCTGCTTCAACCCGAACCGACGCGGATGGCCCCGACAGCAGCGATGCTGACCGTGGCGCTACCGGCAGCGACACCGCCGACGGTGATGTGAGTGATGACGAGGTCGGGACCTCGGATCAGGAGCAGGCTGGGGATTGGTCCGCCACGGCGGAACATGAGGAAGATCCCGCAGCCGGCGACTCGTCCGAGGGCCAGACCCGCAATGCGGGCGGCAATGACGCAGGATCTGACGCCGACACCGGTGTGATCCCTCGGATATCGAAACACGGTCGGGATGATGATCCGCCGACCGAAGAAATCTTTCTGGACAAACCACGTTAGACTTGAAGACGCATTGATCCGGCCATCACCGGGGAGCACCCGGAAGAACGGGACCGCGAGGTCCTCAGTAGAACCGGGCGGATGAGGTCCGTCAAAGCCTCGGCGACTACCGGCAGGAGTGTGCCGGTCAATCGATGGAGTGGCGCCGATTCGAGGCGCAAGCGGGGTGGTACCGCGGCCGATGAAACCATCGGTTCGTCCCCGTGCCGGCTGATACGCCAGAGCACGAGGAGACGGTAGTGAGTTCACACGAATCGGCAGCGCAGGGTTCTTCGGGACAGGAATCGGCGGGACAGAATGCAACCGGGCGGGTGTACCCGTTGGTTGATCTCGCAGGCGGCACCCGCAGCGGAGCGCCCTCATTTCCCGAGGTCGAGGAGCGGGTGCTCGATTACTGGAAGTCCGATGACACCTTCCGGGCATCGATCGACAACCGGGCGGACGCGCCGGAATTCGTTTTCTACGATGGACCGCCCTTCGCCAACGGCCTGCCCCACTACGGCCATCTGCTGACCGGCTACGTCAAAGATCTCGTGCCGCGCTTCCAGACCATGCGCGGCAAAAAGGTCGATCGCCGGTTCGGTTGGGATACACACGGCCTGCCTGCCGAACTCGAGGCCGAGCGGCAACTCGGGATCACCGACAAGGCCCAGATCGAGACCATGGGCGTGGCGAAGTTCAACGACTACTGTCACTCGTCGGTGCTGCGGTATACCGATGAATGGCGCGAGTACGTCACCCGCCAGGCGCGTTGGGTCGACTTCGACAACGACTACAAGACCCTCGACATCGACTTCATGGAGTCGGTCATGTGGGCATTCAAGACACTGCACGACAAGGGCTTGGTCTACCAGGGCTACCGCGTGCTGCCGTACTCCTGGTATGAGCAGACACCGCTGTCCAATCAGGAGAGCAAGCTCGACGACGCCTACCGGATGCGTCAGGATCCCGCACTGACCGTGCGGATGCCCCTGACAACCAAGGACTCCGGCCCTGCCGAGCTCGACGGCGTGAACGCCCTGATCTGGACCACCACGCCCTGGACCCTGCCCTCGAACCTGGCGATGGCCGTCCATCCCGACACCGAGTACAGCCACGTTCGCGGCGAGGACGGGCAGGAGTACCTGCTCGCCAGCGCGCTGCTCGGCAGCTACGCGCGTGAATTGGGTTCGGACCCAGAGGTACTCGGCACCTACACCGGCTCGCAGCTCGAGAACATCAGGTACCGGCCGCCCTTCGATTTCTTCGTCGGGCACGAAGGCGCCCATCGGATCCTGTTGGGCAACTACGTCACCACCGAGAGTGGAACCGGAATCGTCCATCTGGCACCGGCTTTCGGCGAAGAGGACATGGAGCTGGCCACGGCCGCCGGGATCGAGGTCGTGCAACCGCTCGATCCGGGTGGCCGTTTCACCTCGATGGTCCCGCCCTACGAGGGGCAGATGGTCTTCGATGCCAACCCGATGATCATCAAAGACCTCAAGACGGCAGGCAAGATCGTGCGCCATGACACGATCGAGCACTCCTACCCACATTCGTGGCGATCCGGAAAACCGTTGATCTACATGGCCGTTCCGTCGTGGTTCGTCGCCGTGACCACCTTCCGTGACCGGATGGTGGAGCTGAACAAGCAGATCGAATGGTCCCCGGAACACATCCGCGACGGCCAGTTCGGCAAATGGCTCGAAGGGGCGCGGGACTGGAACATCAGCCGCAACCGCTACTGGGGTGCGCCGATCCCGGTGTGGGTCTCCGACGACCCCGAATACCCGCGCACCGATGTCTACGGCAGCCTCGACGAACTCGAACGCGATTTCGGTGTCCGCCCGGACAACCTGCACCGGCCGTACATCGACGACCTGACCCGCCCCAACCCCGACGACCCGACCGGGCGCTCGACCATGCGCCGCGTGCCCGAGGTCCTGGACTGCTGGTTCGAATCCGGATCGATGCCGTTCGCCCAGGTGCACTACCCCTTCGAGAACACCGACTGGTTCGAGGGCACCGACACCGAACCAGGCCACAGCCCAGGCGATTTCATCGTCGAATACAACGGGCAGACACGCGGCTGGTTCTACAACCTGCACGTGCTCTCGACTGCACTGTTCGATCGTCCGGCATTCCGGACCGTGGCCGCACACGGCATCGTGCTCGGCGACGACGGCCAGAAGATGTCGAAGTCCAAGCGGAACTACCCCGATGTGAACGAGGTGTTCGACCGGGATGGCAGCGACGCCATGCGGTGGTTCCTGATGGCTTCTCCGATCCTGCGCGGCGGCAATCTGGTTGTCACCGAGCGTGGGATCCGGGAAGGCGTCCGGCAGGCATTGCTGCCGTTGTGGAATGCCTATAGCTTCTTGCAGTTGTACGCCGAGCGGCCCGCGCAGTGGAGCACCGCGTCCACCAACGTGCTCGATCGGTACATCCTGGCGAAGGCTGCGGCCACCCGCGATGCGATGACCGAGCAGATGGAGACCTACGACGTCGCCGGTGCCTGTGACGAGTTCCGGAACTTCTGTGAAGCGCTGACCAATTGGTATGTGCGCCGGTCGCGTTCGCGTTTCTGGGCCGGTCAGGACGAGGCGCCGGAGGCGTTCGACACGCTGTACACGGCACTGGAGGTGGCCTGCCGACTGGCTGCGCCGCTGCTGCCGCTGACCACCGAGGCGATCTGGCGTGGGCTGACCGGCGAGCGGTCGGTGCATCTGACCGATTGGCCCGCCGAGGACGAACTCCCCGCTGATCCGGAACTGGTCGCGGCGATGGACGACGTGCAGTCGGTCTGTTCGGTGGCATCGAGCCTGCGCAAGGCCAACAAGTTGCGGGTTCGACTTCCGTTGCCTGCGTTGACCATTGCCTCGCCCGATGCGCTGCGGCTGGCTCCGTACACCGATCTCATCGCCGACGAGATGAACGTGAAGTCGGTGAACCTGACCGACGATGCGGATCAGTACGGCAAGGTGGAGTTGTCCGTGAATGCCCGGGTGGCCGGTCCGCGCCTGGGCAAGGACGTCCAGCGGGTCATCAAGGCCGTCAAGTCCGGGAACGTCACCATCACCGAACGCGACGGCGCCGAGGTGGTCAGTGCCGACGGTATCGAATTGCTCGAAGGTGAGTTCACCCGCAAACTCGTTGCGGTCAAGCCGGAATCGACTGCGGAGCTGCCGTCGGGCAACGGGCTCGTGGTACTCGACACCACGGTCACCGAAGAACTCGAAGCCGAGGGCTGGGCCAAGGACCGGATCCGGGAACTGCAGGAAGCGCGTCGCAGCGCAGGCCTGGATGTCTCCGACCGGATCAAGGTTGTCCTGGCGGTGCCTGCCGAGCACCTCGAGTGGGCGAGGCGGCACGCCGATCTCATCGCAGGCGAGATCCTGGCCGTGGATCTGACGTTGGTCGACGGGCGTAAGGAAGCCGCATCGGGGGAGTGGGTCGAACTCGGCGACGGAGTCCAGGCGACGGTCACCAAGGCCGGCTAGGTCATTGGAGCCGGTATCAGTCCGATCCGATCGAGGAGCCCATCGATCTGCAGTGCGAACAACCGCTGCATGTCGGTGGGTGACTCGACGCCGAACTGACCGAATACCTCCAGGCTTGTCAGGCCGACGGTGCCTGCCCACAGGGCTATTGCGCTGTGGAGGTGGCGGTCGTCGAGATCAAGGCCGAACTCTTCTCGGATGCCGTCGAAGACGGCGCTGACATTCGACTCGATAGACGAGGGTTGCGGCGCGATCCGGCCTGACGCGGCGGCGTCGAGGATGGTGCGCATCAATAGTGCGACAACCCGCGTCCCGGGTTCGGTGGTCTTCTCTGCCGGTGCCTGATAGCCGGGGACCGGGCTGCCGTAGAGCAGTGCGTACCGTGCGGGTTCGGCGACCGCCCAGTCGTGGAATGCCATGCAGCTGCGCCGGATCTGTTCTCTCGGGTCGTCGGAGGGTGCGGTGTTGTGCGCGGCGCCGACCTTCTCGGCGAGTTCGGTGTACGCGTCGACCACCAAGATCGTCAGCAGGTCGTCGCGGCTTGCGACGTATCGGTACACCGCCGAAGACACCAGATCGAGTTCCCGGGCGATCGCCCGCAATGACAGCGCTGCCGCGCCATATTTCGCGAGATGCTCGCGGCCCACCTCGAGGATGCGCTGGTTCGTCTGTATCCGGGCCTGCGCACGTGGTGTCAGCTTGTCGGTCATACCCTCATCCTGCCACAACTGAGAGCAGTGCTCTTGCAATTGTCGCCGCAGTGGTGCACACTCGACATCAAGCGAGAGCAGTGCTCTCTAAAACAAGTGGAGGAGCAGGTCATGACCGCAATCACGCATTACAACCAGCCAGGCAAGGGCGTGCACTTCTTCAACGGCATCGTCTCGTGGCTGGCCGACCGCGGGATCACGCTCGCCGGGGCGCGCACGCTCGAGGTGCGCGGCCGGGTTTCGGGCAATCTGCAACGAATCCCGGTCAACCCGCTGCGGATCGAAGGTCGCACCTATCTGATCGGAGCGCGGGGCGAGACCCAATGGGCCCGCAACGTACGGGCGGCAGGCACCTGCACACTGCGCGGTGGCCGGACCGCGACCACGTACTCGGTCTCGGAAGTCGACGCCGTGGACAAGCCCACGCTGCTGCGTCCGTACCTGAAGCGCTGGGGGTGGGAAGTCGCCTCGTTGATGCCGGTCAAGATCAGCGCGGACTCCTCCGATGACGAGCTGGTGGCCGCGGGAAGGATCATTCCGGTCTTTGAGTTGCGCGCCACTTCCTGACGCCCGCGTCGGTTCTGGTGTCGTGGCCGGGGCATACGATTGCCGGTGTGCAACAACAGGGCGGGAGCAGCAGTTCCCGGTGGGTGATGCACATCGACATGGATGCCTTCTTCGCCTCGGTCGAGCAGCTCACCCGGCCGACATTGCGCGGGCGGCCGGTGATGGTCGGCGGCATGGGCGGGCGGGGCGTGGTCGCAGGCGCGAGCTATGAGGCTCGGGTATTCGGTGCGCGCTCGGCGATGCCGATGCATCAGGCCCGCAGGCTGGTCGGCGCCGGTGCGGTGGTGTTGCCGCCGCGGGGGTCCGTGTACGGCGCGGTGAGCAGGCGGGTGTTCGGCCTGATGCGCGAGATGATCCCGGTGATCGAAACCCTCTCGTTCGACGAGGCATTCGGGGAGCCCGCCGAACTGGCCGGGGCCGATGCCGCCGCCGCGGAAGCGTTCGCGCAGCGACTGCGGAAGCGGATCAGCGACGAGGTCGGCCTGGCCGCATCCGTCGGTTTCGGAACCGGTAAGCAGATCGCCAAGATCGCGTCCGGCATGGCCAAACCCGACGGCGTGGTGGTCGTCCGCCCCGACGAGCAACGGGAGTTCCTGGCCCGATTGTCGGTGCGCAAACTGTGGGGGATCGGGCCGGTCGCCGGAGAACGGTTGCAGCGCTTGGGTATCGACACGATCGGTGACCTGGCGGCAATGTCGTCGATGGAGGTCTCGTCGGTGCTGGGCGCCACGGTTGGTCCCGGACTGCACCTGCTTGCGCAGGGTGTCGACGACCGGCCCGTCGCCGAGCGGGCCTCGGCCAAACAGATCAGCGCCGAATCGACATTCGCCGAGGACATCACGGATCTGGTGAAACTACGTGGTGCGGTGGAACGGTCCGCGGCCTCGGCCCATCGCCGGCTGCTCGCCGATGGACGTGGATCACGCACGGTGGTGGTCAAACTCAAGAAGTCCGACATGTCGGTACTCACCCGGTCGAGCACGCTGACCGCGGCCACCACAGAGTTTCCGGTCCTCGCCGCAGCTGCCCAACGTCTCGTGCTCGACCCGCAGGAGATCGGACCGATCCGCCTGGTCGGCGTCGGATACTCCGGTTTGACGGCGGTGCAACAGTTTTCGATGTTCCCGGAATTGGACGAGTTCGCCGGGCCCGAGTCTGGCGAGGGTGATGCGACGTCGGCGGAAGAATCCTATCCCGGCGGGCGCACTCCGGACGCCGACCGGCTGCGCTGGACCACCGGCGATGACGTCCACCACCGGCAGCACGGCTACGGCTGGGTACAGGGCAGCGGCCACGGCCGGGTGACGATCCGATTCGAAACCCGGGCCACTGGTCCGGGATTCGCCCACACGTTCTCCCTCGACGATCCCGAACTGGACAGTGCCGATTCGCTGCTCAGCCTCGACTGGCCGGATGAGTATCTGCGTCCGGTGCACGAGGAGGACTGAACGCCGAACGAGTGCATCCGGTTTCGGTCGATGACTCCATGCCGAGCACACACACAGCATTACCCGGCAGGTAATGGACTGTGTGCACCTGCCGGGTGCACGCTGGTGGCCATGATCGATACCGAGGGAACCCAGCTGTTCCATACGACGATGCCGTTCACCGAGAAGCTGGGGATCGAGGTGCTCGAGCACGGTCCGAATCTGGTTCGCAGCCGGCTGGCATGGGACGAGAGCCTGTGCACGCTGGGCGGAGCGCTCCACGGCGGGGCACTGATGTCGCTGGCCGATGCCACGGCCGCGGTCTGCGCCTACCTGAATCTGCCCGCGGGGAAAGCGGGCACGACCACGGTCGAATCGAAGACGAACTTCCTGCGCGCCGTGCGGTCGGGGCATGCCATCGCGTCGGCGACACCGTTGCACGCCGGAAGCAGATTCATCGTGGTCGAAACGGAAATCCATGACGATGCCGGGAAGCTCATCGGGAAGGTCACGCAGACCCAAGCCGTGCTCTGAAGATGCCCGGTTGACCGGCTGTGGTTCAGACGGTGGCAAAGAAGTCGGAGATCTCCTCTCGGCCACCGCCTCCGGCGAGTATCGCCTGCACCGCGATTCGTGCCTGGGACGCGCGAAGCCATGGCGAGATCACGGCGCCACGCTTGATCAGATCGATTGCGCCACCACCGCCCCCGTAGAGTGGCACCACCTCACCGAGCGGGACCCGCGAACACACGATCACCGGCAGACCGCGTTTGATCACCCGACCGACGGCCGCGACCACTTCGGAATGGGTGTTCCCGGAACCGCTGGCCGACAGCACAATTGCGGCGGCGCCGACATCGGCGGCCCAGTCGAGAATCTGTGGATCGACGCCCGGATAGAGGGCGATGATGTCGACCCGGACACCGGCGATCGTCGCGGTTGGCACCAGCCGACGGGGTAGCCCCGGATGAACCTGCCGGAACGGCATCAGCGTTCGGGTGTCGAACTTGGACGCGCCGCGTGCAGCGACCACCTCGCCGCCCATGGCGATCAGGACTCCCCGCCCGCGCAAAGCGGGGTCGAGGGCCATTGCGATGGCCGCGTCGATATTGGCCGGACCGTCGGCATCGGGGGAGTCCGCGGGTAGTTGCGCGCCGGTCACGACAACCGGCCGCGGGTCGGCGTGCATCAGGTCGAGGAGCATTGCGGTCTCTTCCATGGTGTCGGTGCCGTGTGTGACCACAACCCCGCTCACGTCAGGATCGGCGAGTTCGGATGCCACCGCCTGCCGGATCGCATCCTGATCGGTGGGGAGCAGTGCCCCGGAATCGACCTGCACCACGTCGCGGACCCGCAGTTCGGTCTCGTCCGGTGCTGCCGTCGCAATGAGTTCGGCACCACCGACATCCGGACGCGCTCCGTCGGCGAAGCGGCGACTCGCGATGGTCCCGCCGGTGGTGAGAATCGACACCACTGCCTGCTTGTACGCCATGCAGGCCAGCTTTGACTCCCCGACCGTACGGGTCAAATCCGGAAGCATTTGGCATAGTGGGTCGAGACCGATGCCGATTTGGCCCAAACGACCAGATGCACCTGTCACTTGCGGTGACCGGTTGTGAAATGAGAAGGACGGATTTTGAAGCTTCGTAAGTTCGTGACCGCCGGAGTCGCAGTATGCGCCTTCCTGTCCATTGCTGCCTGCTCCGACGACGACGGCGGCTCGCCCACCACCACCACGACTACGTCGTCTGTCAGTTCTGAGGCCCCGGGCGAGGGCGGGCTGACCGACTCCAGCAAGCCGCCGACCGCCGCGCAGCTCAACACCATGCTGGAGACGGCGCTGAATCCGAATGTGCCTGCCAGCGAGAAGACCAAGCTGGTGCAGAACTCCGACAAGGATCCCGGACTCTTCGACAAGCTGGTCGAGGCCGCCCAGGCCAACCCGGACCTGGACTACCAGATCGTTGCCCCGGTCCGTCCCGCGGGCAAGGACCAGGCCAAGGCCAACGTCAAGGTCAAGCTCCCGGACACCCCGGAGCAGCAGCTCGAGGCTTTGATCGTCTTCGATCAGGGCACCTGGAAGCTGTCCTCGACCACGGTCTGCCTGCTCCTGTCGGCTGCCAACGAGACCAGCCCGATGTGCCCGGCCACCAGCTAGGACACACGTTGACCTGAGCGATCGGGACGACAACAGATACAAATCCAGCACCGGCGCCGAACGCGAATATCTCGCGATCGGCGCCGGTGCTGCTGTGTGTGCTGGGTCGTGCGGCGATCAGCGCTACTGCGACCACGTCGAGTTGAAACCGAGGAGCTGCCGGAACTGGGTTCCATCGCCGCCGACCAGGGTGCGACCACCAGAAATATTCATCTGACCGGAGACGGGCACACCCCGGGTCAGATCGATGACAACCGTTCCGCCGCCGGTCATCGAATAGCTCTCGATGTTCAGGGTGCCGCCGTCGGGAAGCCGGAACGCCGAGTTGTTCGGTGATTCGTCGATGGTGAACTCGATCGTCAGCCGGTCACCCTCACGCGCGGTGAGTGTTGCATTGATCGTCTGGCGCACACTGGCTCCGGCGTTGACGGTCCGGACGGCCTCCCACCGTGCCCCGACACCTATCGGCTCGGTGGGCAGGGTTACGGACCGCTGGAAAGTGGAGACGAGTGATTCCTCGACCGCCTGACGTGCGTTGTCGTCCGCATCCTTGCCCGGCAGGATCCGAAGTGAGATGGGTGCCATACCTGTACCGATGCTCATGCCGGCCCGGGAGCCGTCCTGGGCTTTGAGTGCTTCGTTCAGTGCGGTGTCGGGGGAACCGGCGGCACCGATCTGCAGGTCGATGTCGGTGGCATCGGTGCAGTTGACGCGGGCGGTCATCGGTAGGTCGACCGTGGTCGCCGACGACGCGGCGCCCTCGCCGTCCGGGGAGGCGAACGTCGACGTCGTCACGAGCTTGGCAGGCTGCGCGCTGGCCCGGTCGAACGCGCTCAGAGCAGCCTCGAGGGGCTCGCCACCTGCGGTTTCCAGGGTGACCTGCGCGGGCGGGACCGGTAGCAGGGCCGCGTCCGTTGAACCGGCGGTGCTATCGGTGGCGCATCCCGTCGGTGCGGGAGGAGGGGTGTTTTCGCCGTCCGATCCACATCCGGCCAGGCCGACGGTCAGGATCAGGGCCGCGGCGAGGGATCCGACCGGTCGCGACAACCGGGGAAGGTGGGGAATCGGCAGAAATCGGACTCGGGTCGATGACCGGAGCGGAGCAGGAGAGGACACGGCCGCCAGCGTATCGAGTCGCTCATGGATGATGGACAGGTGACAAGCGAGCCCACCCCCCAGTCAGCCGGCGATTCGACCGCTGACGTAACCCCGCAACCGGCCCGGCCCAAGGTCTGGGTGACCCTGGTGATCGTCGCCGTCGTGATCCTGATCGCCGACCTCGTGACGAAGATCATCGCGGTCGCGGTGATCGAACCCGGTGATCCGATCGAGATCATCGGCGACACGGTCACCTTCAAACTGGTCCGCAACAGTGGCGCGGCCTTCTCGATGGCCACCGGTTACACGTGGATCCTGACGATCGTCGCGCTTGCCGTTGTGGTCGGGATCGTGCGGTACAGCAGCAGGCTCGGTTCGGTGTGGTGGGCCGTCGGTCTCGGGTTGGTGCTCGGTGGCGCCGTCGGCAACCTGATCGACCGCATGTTCCGGTCGCCCGGCGTACTCCGAGGGCACGTCGTCGACTTCGTGTCGGTCGGATGGTGGCCGGTGTTCAACGTCGCCGACTCGGCGGTGGTCTGTGGCGCCGTCCTCCTGGTGGGTCTGACCCTCTTCGGGTTCGAGTTCGACGGAACCCGCGCCGCCGACCACCGTGACAACGACCACCCCGACAACGACCACCGTGACGACGATCCAGACACCTCGACAACAACAAAGGCAGTGAACGACAACGTGAGCACGGATGATCCAACTGAGAACGGCCGCGACGCATGACCCGGGAATCACGGTCCATGCCGATCCCGGACGGTCTCGACGGAATGCGAGCCGATGCCGGCGTCGCCCGGATGCTCGGATTGTCGCGGACGGTTGCGGCCACACTCGCCGACGACGGTGACATCAGCGTCGAGGGCGCGCCGGTCGGAAAGTCCCACAAGCTGGTCGGTGGTCAATGGCTCGAAGTGGTGCTGCCTGCACCGGCGCGGGTCCTGACCATCGAGGCACAACCGGTCGAAGGCATGGAGATCATCTATTCCGACGACGACATCGTGGTGGTCGACAAGCCGGTCGGGGTCGCGGCCCACGCATCGGTCGGGTGGACCGGACCGACCGTCATCGGTGGTCTGGCGGCGGCAGGATTTCGTATCTCGACGTCGGGAGCCCATGAACGGCAGGGCATCGTGCACCGGCTGGACGTGGGTACCTCGGGCGTGATGGTGGTCGCCACCTCCGAACGCGCGTACACCTCGCTCAAGCGGGCCTTCAAGCAGCGGACCGTCGACAAGCGCTATCACGCTGTGGTCCAGGGACATCCGGATCCGCGCAGTGGGACGATCGACGCCCCGATCGGCCGAAGCCGCGGAAACGACTGGAAGTTCACGGTCTCGGCCTCGGGCAAACACAGCATCACCCACTACGACACCGTCGAGATGTTCCGGTCGGCAAGCCTTCTCGATGTGCACCTGGAAACCGGCCGCACACACCAGATCCGCGTGCATTTCTCGGCCCTGCACCATCCCTGCTGCGGCGACATCACGTACGGCGCCGATCCGGTGCTGGCAGGCAGGCTCGGGCTGGAGCGGCAGTGGCTGCACGCCAGGGCGTTGTCGTTCGCTCATCCGGCTGACGGTCGACAGGTGGAGTTCACGAGTCCTTATCCGGCGGATCTGCAGCATGCGCTGGACATTCTCCGGGCCGGTTAGTCATGAGTTCGGCCGTCCGCACCGCACTTGGCCTGTTGGCCGCGATCGTGGTGCTGGTGGCCGGCCTGTATGTGGTCGGTGTGGTCAATCCGGTCCCGAAGCCCCTCGTCACCGATGACGTCCTGGGCCCCGACAACGGGGAGCAGGTCGCCGGCTACCTGGCCCGCGCCGAGGAGTCGTTGTCCGGACCCGACACCGACCGGTGGGCGCTGATCTCGTTGTCGGAGGCGAACTCACTCGACCAGGGCTGGGATCTGGGTACGGCATATCCGTCGATGTTGCTGTCGCAGAACATCTTCAACGTGCAGATCGACAGAGTTCAGACACCGACTGTGCGGGCCGCGACGGGCAACACCAAGGATTCTTTCTACTGGTCGGAGCAGATCGGTGCCGAGCAGGTGACCGTCAGGTCGGTGGGCACCGATCGCGCCGAGCAGGTCGGTGCGGTGGCTGCCGCGCGGCTGCGGGCCGGGTGCAGTTGCCTGATCGGTCTGGTGGTCCGCGATCGGCTCGCCGTCCTGGAGCAGGTCGCCACCGCTCCGGGGGTCCGGGCGGTTGAGGCATTGCCAGGGGATGCCTCGGCGGGCATGTTCACCGTGATTCCGTTGCTCCCGTCAATGGTCGATGTCGTCGAGCCGGTGCCCGACGATGGACCCATTCCGGCGAGCTAGCTCGTTATATGGTGTGCCCTAGACAATTCGTGAGTTGTGGGAGGGGTCACCATGTTGCAGCCGGGGTCCTGGATTGCCGGGTACCGGGTGGAGCGTGCCCTCGGTAGTGGCGGCATGGGCGCGGTGTACCTGGCCAAACATCCCGAACTGCCACGCAGCGATGCCATCAAGGTTCTCGGTGAGCAGGTCGGTGAGGACGAGCAGTTCCGGAAACGGTTTCTGCGCGAGGCCGAGGTGGCGGCCGGCCTGGACCACCCCAACATCGTCACGATCTACAACCGTGGCCGCAACGACGGCATGCTCTGGATCTCGATGCAGTACGTCGCAGGCACCGACTGTGCCCAGGAATTGCAGCGGGCGCAAGAGAAGGCCGGCGCGCAGGTGGGTTTGCCGCCGCAGCGGGTCGTCCGGATCGCCGGTGAGATCGCCCGTGGCCTCGACTACGCCCATCGGCGCGGCTTACTGCATCGCGACATCAAACCGGCCAACATCCTGCTGTCGGAATACGAGTCGAGCGAGTTCGGCGACGGGATCGACCGCGGCTACACCACCGATGCCGATGAACAGCGGGTGTTGCTGACCGACTTCGGTGTGGCCAAAGCCGCCAATGAGACGGAATCCTTGACCGTCGTCGGAACGGTGCTCGCGACGTTGTCCTATGCCTCACCGGAGCAGCTCAAAGGGCTGCCGGTTGATGCCCGAACAGATCAGTACTCCTTGGCGGCCACCACGTTTCATCTGCTGGCAGGCCGGGTTCCGTTCAAGGGTGAGGGCACCGCCGACGTCATCGCCGGACATCTGAGCAAGCCGGTACCGCGGCTGTCCGAGATGGTCCCTGCGGTGCCGCCCGCAGTCGACTCGGTCATCGCCAAGGCCATGGCCAAGGAGGCCGACGACAGGTTCGCCACCTGCAGACAGTTCACCGACGCGCTGCAATCGGCGCTACGCCAGGGCCACTCCGCATACTCGCCGTCGGTATCGGCCCGGCCATCGGTGACCTCCCACCCGGCAGGTCCGGTGACGCCGCAGCCGCGGCACCCGACCCCACCGCCCACCCAATCCGCCGGACCCCAGTCGTTCGGGCAGCGGCCGATGGGCCGGCAGCCGGGGCAGGGCGCTGCACCGCAGCCGTACCAGCAGCCGGCGCCCGCGCACCAGGTCTCGCCGCAATACTCGCAGCCACGACATCCCGCCCGGAATCCATCGGGAGCCAACGCCTCAGGTGCCGGTACCTCGGATTCCAACGCGGTGATGATCGCCCTGCTGATCGGGTTGGTCGTCGTGGCCATCGCGATCGTGGTGGCGATCTTCCTGGTCGCATGACGGGGTCACAGTGCGTCGCATGACGGGGTCACATCCCGTCACAACAGGCACATCCGTCACTTCCTGACGAGGTGTCCGCCGCGCCTGTCCGAGCTCGTCGGTACCCCCGCCTAGACTGAAGACCTTGCGCCCGCGGCCCGCTCTCGGCGGTGGTGTCGGCGTGGTGTTCGAGAGTTCGAATTGAGAGGTAGCGCGTGTCGGATTCGTTTGTCCATCTGCACAACCACACTGAGTACTCGATGCTCGACGGGGCCGCCAAGGTCAAACCGATGATGACCGAGGCCACCCGGTTGGAGATGCCCGCGATCGGCATGACCGACCACGGAAACATGTTCGGCGGCAGTGAGTTCTACAACGTCGCCACCGACATGGGCGTCAAACCGATCATCGGTATCGAGGCGTACATCGCACCGGAGTCGCGTCTCAACACCAAACGCGTCCTGTGGGGCAGCCGGGACCAGAAGGGCGACGACGTCTCGGGTAGCGGCGCCTATACCCATATGACGATGGTGGCCGAGAATGCCACCGGTCTGCGCAACCTGTTCAAGCTGTCGTCGAGGGCGTCGATCGAGGGACAGCTCGGCAAGTGGTCCCGCATGGATGCCGAGATCATCGCGGAGCATTCCGAAGGCATCATCGCGACCACCGGCTGTCCGTCCGGCGAGGTCCAGACACGACTGCGACTCGGCCATGAACGCGAAGCCCTCGAAGCCGCCGCCAAGTGGCAGGACATCTTCGGCAAAGAGAACTTCTTCCTCGAGCTGATGGAACACGGCCTCGAGATCGAGGGCCGGGTCCGCGACGGTCTGCTCGAGGTGGGACGCAAACTCGGTATCCCGCCGCTGGTCACCAACGACTGCCACTACGTAACCAAAGACCACGCCTCCAGCCACGAAGCGCTGCTGTGTGTGCAGACCGGCAAAACGCTGTCCGACCCGACGCGGTTCAAGTTCGACGGCGACGGTTACTACCTCAAGTCGGCCGCCGAGATGCGCGAGCTCTGGGACCAGGAGGTCCCCGGCGGCTGCGACAACACGCTGCTCATCGCCGAGCGGGTGCAGAGCTACTCCGAGGTCTTCGAGCATCGTGACCGGATGCCGATCTTCCCGGTGCCCGAAGGCGAGACGCAGCCGAGCTTTTTGCGCAAAGAGGTCGAACAAGGTCTGAAGACCCGGCGGTTCCCGAACCGCGAGGTCCCGCAGGAGTACCTCGACCGCGCGAGCTACGAACTCGACGTCATCATCCAGATGGGGTTCCCCGCATACTTTTTGGTGGTCGGTGACCTCATCCGGCATGCCAACGAGGTCGGCATCCGGGTGGGTCCGGGCCGTGGATCGGCCGCCGGGTCACTGGTGGCCTGGGCGCTGGGCATCACCAATATCGACCCGATTCCGTACGGCCTGCTGTTCGAGCGGTTCCTCAACCCCGAGCGTGTGTCGATGCCCGATATCGACATCGACTTCGACGATCGTCGTCGTGGCGACATGGTGCGGTACGCGACCGAACGGTGGGGTAGCGACAAGGTCGCCCAGGTCATCACCTTCGGAACCATCAAGACCAAGGCCGCCATCAAGGACTCGGCCCGCGTCCAGTTCGGCCAGCCCGGTTACGCGATCGCCGACCGCATCACCAAGGCGCTACCGCCGCCGATCATGGCCAAGGACATCACGATTGCCGGTATCACCGATACCGGCCATGAGCGGTACAAAGAGGCCAGCGAGGTCCGCACGCTCATCGAGACCGATCCGGATGTCAAGAAGATCTACGACACCGCCCTCGGCCTCGAAGGTCTGATCCGTAATGCCGGCGTCCACGCCTGCGCGGTGATCATGTCGTCCGAGCCGCTGACAGAGGCGATCCCGGTGTGGAAGCGCGCGCAGGACGGCGCCATCATCACCGGCTGGGACTACCCGTCGTGTGAGGCCATCGGTCTGTTGAAGATGGACTTTTTGGGGTTGCGCAACCTCACGGTCATCGGCGACACCATCGACAACATCAAACTCAACCGGAACATCGACATCGACCTCGATGCATTGCCGCTCGATGATCCGGCCACCTATGAGTTGGTGGCGCGCGGCGACACGCTCGGCGTCTTCCAGCTCGACGGTGGGCCGATGCGGGAGTTGCTCAAACGCATGCAGCCCACCGGGTTCGGTGACATCGTCGCGGTGCTGGCGCTCTACCGTCCGGGTCCGATGGGCATGAACGCCCACAACGACTATGCCGACCGTAAGAACAACCGGCAGCCGGTCAGCCCGATTCATCCGGAGCTCGAAGAGCCGCTCAAGGAGATCCTCGGCGACACCTACGGTCTGATCGTCTACCAAGAGCAGATCATGCAGATCGCGCAGAAGGTGGCCGGGTACACCCTCGGACAGGCCGATATCCTGCGTCGAGCCATGGGTAAGAAGAAGCTCTCGGTGCTGGAGGAGGCCTACGCCGGATTCCGGCAGGGCATGCTGGACAACGGATTCTCCGAGGCCGCGATCAAGGCGCTGTGGGACACGATTCTGCCGTTCGCCGGCTACGCGTTCAACAAGTCGCATGCGGCCGGCTATGGTCTGGTCTCGTTCTGGACCGCGTATCTCAAAGCCAACTATCCGGCCGAGTACATGGCGGGCCTGCTCACCTCTGTGGCCGACGACAAGGACAAGGCCGCCATCTATCTGGCCGACTGCCGACGCCTCGGGATCACGGTGCTGCCACCGGATGTCAACGAGTCGCAGCAGAACTTCTCCGCCGTCGGTGAGGACATCCGGTTCGGTATGGCCGCGGTGCGCAACGTCGGAAGCGGCGTGGTCGCCTCGATCATCGAAGCGCGCAAAGAGAAGTCGAATTTCACGAGCTTCTCGGACTACCTGGCGAAGATCAGTGTGACCGCCTGCAACAAGAAGGTCACCGAATCGCTCATCAAGGCAGGCGCCTTCGATTCGCTCAATCATCCGCGCAAGGGCTTGTTCCTGGTCCACGCGGACGCGGTTGACGCGGTCCTTGGCACCAAGAAGGCCGAGGCGATCGGACAGTTCGACCTGTTCGGTGACGCCGGTGGTGATGGCGGGGGCGGTGTCACCGACGATGCGTTCGCGGTGAAGGTCCCGGACGAAGAGTGGGATACGAAACACAAACTCGCACTCGAACGAGAGATGTTGGGGCTCTACGTCTCCGGACATCCGCTCAACGGTGTCGAGCACGTCATCTCGGCCCAGACGGACACGTCGATCACCTCGCTGCTCGAAGGCAACGCCAAAGACGGCGCGCAGATCGTGATCGGCGGCA
The DNA here is from genome assembly GCF_059683565.1 of Williamsia sp. Y721. Lineage (NCBI taxonomy): Bacteria > Bacillati > Actinomycetota > Actinomycetes > Mycobacteriales > Nocardiaceae > Williamsia > Williamsia sp. Y721. Next base: position 1,528,801 of record NZ_JCASNH010000001.1, read on the forward strand.
TCATCTCGGCCGTCACCCGACGTGTCAACAAGAAGGGCGAGTCGTACGCCGTTGTCCAGATCGAGGACATGGTCGGTGGCGTCGAGGTCTACTTCTTCCCGCGGGCCTATCAGGCATTTGGCATGGACATCGCCGCCGATGCGGTGGTGTTGGTGAAGGCGCGCGTCAACCTACGCGATGACAGCATGATGATTTCTGCGAATGATCTTGCCGTGCCTGATCTTTCGCATGTCGGAGTCGCCAAGCCGGTGTCGTTGATCATGCCGACGAGGTTGTGCACCGCCGACCGGGTCAGCGCGCTCAAGCAGGTGCTGGTCCGTCATCCCGGAACCTCCGACGTCCACGTCCGGTTGACCAGCGGCTCCAAGGAGACCACGCTGAAACTCGACGATCAGCTCCGCGTCAACCCGACGTCGGCACTGATGGGTGACCTCAAGGCGTTGCTCGGACCGTCCTGTTTGAGCGTTTAGACCCCCAACCGGGCAGCAGGAATATCGGCCCGGCGGGGGAGGTTGACCGGAATTCGTGCACGCGGTTCGTGCACGTGAACACATATGGAGGATTGATGCCACTACAGGGTGAATACGAGCCGAGTACTTCCGACTGGGCGCGCAAGCAGGCCGAGGAGATCGAAGAGTCGGGCGGTACCAAGGGCACCGAGCTCGAGGGTATGCCGGTGGTGGTTCTCACCACCGTGGGCAACAAGTCCGGCAAACTCCGTAAATCCCCGCTGATGCGGGTGGAGCACGACGGCAAGTACGCCGTCGTCGCATCGTTGGGCGGAGCACCGAAGAACCCGGTCTGGTACTACAACGTCGTCGCCCACCCGCAGGTCCAACTCCAGGACGGCCCGAAGGTCCAGGACATGGTCGCCCGCGAGGTGTTCGGTGAGGAGAAGGCGATCTGGTGGGAGCGCGCGGTCGAGGCATACCCGCCGTACGCCGACTACCAGAAGAAGACCGATCGCCAGATCCCGGTGTTCGTGCTCGAACCCGCGCAGTAATCGGGCAGGTGTGGCGGCGGGAGCCGAGTTTTGGTGGAGTGAGACCATTGCGGACGTGACTAGTGGATCTCCGACCGACAACACCATCGCCACATCGCTCGATGCCGCCGCGATCGACGCGGCGGCCGAGCGCATCAGTGACGTGGTTGTCGCCTCTCCGCTGCAGCTCTGCGAGCGGTTGTCCGCGCGCACCGGCGCAACGGTCTACATCAAGCGCGAAGACCTGCAGTCGGTGCGCTCGTACAAGATTCGTGGCGCCTACAACGTCATGGCACAGCTGACCGACGCCGAACGTGACGCCGGTGTGGTCGCCGCCAGCGCAGGCAACCACGCGCAAGGCGTCGCTTACGCGGCCCGCGCCATGGGGATTCGGGCCCGGATCTACGTACCGACCAACACGCCCAAACAAAAGTGCGACCGGATTCGTTGGCACGGTGGGGAGTTCGTCGAACTCATCGCCGTCGGAGACACCTACGACGCTGCGGCCGCCGCGGCGCTGACCGATGTCGCGGCCACCGGAGCCACCTGGATCCATGCGTTCGACGACCCTCGCACCGCCGCCGGACAGGGCACCATCGCCAAGGAGATCATCGCCCAACTCGGGGTGATGCCCGATCTGGTGGTCGTGCCGGTGGGCGGTGGTGGTGCGCTGGCCGGCATCACGACCTATCTGCGCGCGCACAGTGACAAGGTGCGCATCGTCGGTGTCGAACCGACCGGTGCGGTCTCGCTGTCCGCAGCTCTGGTCGACGGGGGTCCGGTCACCTTGAGCAAGATCGATTCGTTCGTCGACGGTGCTGCCGTCAGGCGCATCGGGAACATCGGGCATCAGGTCATGGTTGCCGCCGGCGCGACAGTCGCCTCGCATCCGGACCTGCCGCCTGCGAGCACCGTGCATCACGACGTCGACAAGTTGCCCATCGGCGGCTCGCACATCACACATGTCGACGAGGGTGCGATCTGCTCGGCCATGCTGGAGCTCTATCAAAACGAGGGCATCATCGCCGAGCCCGCCGGTGCGCTGTCGGTGACCGCGCTCGACGACCTGCCGATCGAGCCGGGCTGGACCGTGGTCTGTCTGCTCTCGGGCGGCAACAACGACGTCTCGCGGTACGGCGAGGTCATCGAACGATCGCTGGTCCATCGTGGGCTCAAGCACTACTTCCTGGTGGACTTCCCGCAGGAACCCGGCGCCCTGCGGGGATTCCTCGACGAGGTGCTCGGCCCGGACGACGACATCACGCTGTTCGAGTACGTCAAGCGCAACAACCGCGAGACCGGTGCCGCGCTGGTCGGTGTGGAACTCGGTTCGCCGGACGGTCTGGGCCCGTTGCTCGGTCGGATGGACAACTCGCGTCTGACCTGTGAGCGTCTCGAACCCGGATCGCCGGTCTACCGCTACCTCACCTGACCCGGACCCCACCACTCAAACGCTCCGGTTATACGAGGATGCTCCACAAATATGTGGAGCATCCTCGTATAACCGGAGCGTTTGGTATTCAGGCGAGGGATCAGGTCCGGCGCAGGATCACCGCGTTGTGTCCGGCCATCGTGCCGTCCGGGGTGGGCGGTTCCCAGGCCAGCAAGACGGTGCCGGTGAACGGCAAGGGGACCGACTGCCCGGTCAGCGTCACCACCGTGGTGATGGCGCCGCGGTGCATGGCGAACCAGGTGTCGTCGGCGGCCCAATCGGTGGCCACCGAATCGAAGGTGTTCTCGGTCAGATCGGGTTCGCCGGCACGCAGCGCGATCAATGCGCGGTAGAAGTCGAGCACCCGGGCGTGCTCGCCGACGCCGACCTCGTCCCAGCGCAACTTGGAGCGCTCGAAGGTCGCCGGATCCTGCGGATCGGGGATCTCGGCGGCATCCCAGCCGTGTTCGGCGAATTCGGCCTTGCGACCGTTCGCGGTCGCCTCACCGAGTTCGTGTTCCGGATGCGAGGTGAAGAACTGAAACGGCGTGCTCGCCGCCCACTCCTCACCCATGAACAGCATCGGGGTGAATGCGGACGTCAGGACCAGCGCCGCCTTGACCGCGAGTTGTCCGGCGTTCAGGTACTCGCCGGGCCGGTCGCCGACCGCGCGGTTGCCGATCTGATCGTGGTTGCACGTGTAGACCACCAGTGAGGTGGCCTTGACCAGCATCGGGTCGATCGGCCTGCCGTGCCTGCGACGGCGGAAGGACGAGTATGTCCCGGCGTGGAAAAAGCCTTCCCGCAGAACCTTCGACAGGCATTCGAGACTGCCGAAGTCGGCGTAGTAGCCCTGACGCTCGCCCGAGACCGCGGTGTGGATCGCGTGGTGGACGTCGTCACACCATTGCGCGGCCAGACCGTAGCCGCCGAACTCGCGAGGGGTGATCAGCCGGGGGTCGTTGAGGTCGCTCTCCGCGATCAGTGACAGGTGTCGCCCCACCCGCGCCGAGAGTTCGTCGGTGCGGATCTGGAGTTCATCGAGCAAATGCAGTGCGGTCCGGTCGACGAGGGCGTGCACGGCATCGAGCCGTAGGCCGTCGGCGTGGAAGACCTCCATCCATCGCAGGGCGGAGCCGAGGATGAACTCGCGGACCTCGTCGGAGTCGGCCTCGTCCAGGTTCACCGCCTGACCCCACGAGTTGGCGCCGGAGGTCATATACGGGCCGAAGTTCGGGAGGTAATTGCCCGATGGTCCGAGGTGGTTGTAGACGGCGTCGATGATGACGCCGAGCCCGCGCGCGTGGGCTGCGTCCACGAACCGAACCAGTGCGTCCGGGCCGCCGTAGGGTTCGTGGACCGCGTACCAGCCGACGCCGTCGTAGCCCCAGTTGTGGGTGCCGTTGACGGCATTGACCGGCATCAGTTCGATGAACTCCACGCCGAGTGAAGCCAGATGATCGAGTCTGTCGATCGCCGAATCCAGGGTTCCGCCGGCCGTGAACGTCCCGATGTGCAGCTCGTAGATGACCGCTCCGGCGACCGGCTTGCCCGTCCAATCGGTGTCGGTCCAGACCTGTTCCGCGATCTCGTGGACCTGACTGAGTCCGTGGACGCCGTCCGGTTGTCGTGCCGAACGTGGATCGGGGAGTGGCTCGGTGGCGTCGTCGATTAGGTATCCGTACCGGGCGCCGGGTGCGGCGCTGACCGGAGATTCCCACCAGCCACCCGGGCGCGGGCGCATCTCGTGGGTCTTGCCGTCGATGATCACACGCATCTTCTGTGCGGCAGGCGCCCACACCGGGAGGATTGTCACTCCCAAACCGTATGTCCTCGGAGCCGAGAACGCTGTTCGTGCAGTCTTCTGGTTGCGCCCGGCTCGATGAGCTAAGTTAACGGGCAATCGCACCGGGTGCCGATCCGTATCGAGGCTTGGGCTAGTGTGACTACGCACGCATCGATTTCTCGGGTGAGTTTGCCGGAGTCCCGTATTGCACGAGTTGCTCTACGGAACCGGCTTTTCGGGGGGACCAGGCGTGTTCGTTGGGTGGTTCGATATCCATGTGGCACTATGAGCGAACTCACACGATGCGTTTACGTGTGACGGGGACAACGAAGGCAGGGTGTGATCACACAATCCGTGACGGCAGGCACCGGGGGGGCTGCCGCGACGCGCAGGAAGCTGGCACCGCTCACGCGGTGGTTCCGCGAGCACATCGTTGCCTCGTTCGAGACCTTCGGCCGTCAGATGACGCTCTTCCTCGAGGTCTTCAAAGTTCTCTTTGTCGACATCGTCAAGCGGAGGTTCCCGTTCGGTGAGTTCATCCGTCAATGTGCGTTCATGGCGAACACGTCGGTGATCCCCACCTTGCTGGTGGCGATCCCGGTCGGCGTGATCGTCTCGATTCAGGTCGGCAACATCGCCAATCAGATCGGTGCCACCTCGTTTTCGGGTGCGGCCACCGGCCTCGGCGTGATTCGCCAGGGTGCGCCGTTGGTGACCTCGCTGCTGCTCGCCGGCGCCGTCGGTTCGGCCATCGCGGCCGATCTCGGTTCTCGCACGATTCGCGATGAGATCGACGCGATGAGGGTGATGGGCGTCAACCCGACCCAACGGCTCATCTCGCCGCGACTGCTCGCGACAATGGTCGTCAGTTTCCTGCTCTGTGGTTTTGTCTGCTTCATCGGATTTGTCACCGGTTACGTGTTCAACGTCTACGCGCAGGGAGGTACGCCGGGTAGCTATACCGGCACCTTCGCGTCCTTTGCCAGTCCGGCCGACCTCGCATTCGCCATTCTCAAAGCGGTGATATTCGGTGCGATCGTTGCCGTGGTCGCATGCGATCGCGGTCTCAACACCAAAGGCGGACCGTCCGGCGTCGCGAACTCGGTGAACGCCGCCGTCGTCAATTCGGTGATCCTGCTGTTCACCGTCAACGTCATTCTGACCCAGATCTTCGCCGTGCTCGTCCCGACGAGGGTGGTCTGAGATGGTTGCCTCCAAATACACGCCCCCGGTACTGAAGCCGGTCGAGTGGGGCAAGAAGGTCTACGAGGGACCCCGCGACATCCTGGTTCTGATCGGTCACCAGGTCACGTTCCTGGTCCGGTCGGTTGGCGCTGTCCCGATCGCCTTCAAGCACTACAGCAAAGAGATCTGGCGCCTGCTCTCCGACGTCACCTGGGGCAACGGTGCCATCGTGGTCGGCGGCGGCACGATCGGCGTGATCATCCTGCTGGGCATCATGGGCGGCGCCACGGTGGGCATCGAGGGTTATACCGCGCTGAACCTGCTCGGGATGTCGCCGGTGACCGGTGCCGTGTCGGCGTTCGCGACCACCCGCGAACTCGGCCCGCTGCTCGCGGCGGTGGCATTCACCGCGCAATCGGGCTGTAGGTTCACCGCGCAACTGGGGTCCATGCGCATCAGTGAGGAGATCGACGCGCTCGAGTCGATCGCGATCCGTCCGATGCCGTACCTCGTCACCACCCGGATGATCGCGGCCGTCATCTGCATCATCCCGCTGTATTCGGTCTCGCTCGCCGCGAATTACATTGCCTGCCAGGTGATGTTCCAGGTGCAGAGTGGTCAGGGCAGCGGTGTCTATCTGTCGTACTTCTACCAGTTCATCCTGTCGCGTGACATGGTCTATTCCGTCATCAAAGTGGTCATCTTCGTCATGCTGACAACGTTCATCCAGTGCTACTACGGCTTCTTCGCCTCGGGTGGTCCCGAGGGTGTCGGGGTGGCTGCCGGACACGCGATCAGGTTGTCGATCATCGTGCTCGTCTTCGCGAATCTCTTGCTGACACTGGTCTTCTGGGGTCTGTCGCCCGGCATCAGGATCTCGGGGTGACGACATGAATGTGGACACAACCGGGCGTAACCCATCGGCGACGCAGTACCTACTGCGTGGCGTCGCATTCGTGATCGTCCTCATCCTGATCCTGGCGGTGCTCGCATTGCGGTACCAGGGGGCGTTCGACGAAAAGGTGGAAGTGACCGCCAGTCTCGAGGACATCGGGGACGGTCTGGTCAGCCAGGCGGATGTGCGTTACAACGGGCTCATCGTCGGTGCTGTCACCTCGATCGATGTCACCGACACCAGCTTGTCGGACGTGAACATCAACATCATTCCCGAACAGGCACCGGGTATTCCGGCCAACGTGACCGCCAGGACGGTCCCGAGCAACCTCTTCGGGGTCAACTCGGTGGAGCTCATCCCGCCTGCCGATCCGAGCGGTCATCTGTCGAGCGGAAGCAAGATCGTCGCGGACGAGTCCAAGGAGACCATCGCCCTGCAGTCGGTGCAGAACGAACTCCGTGAACTGTTCACTGCGGTACCGCCGGAGGAGATCGGTCGCGTCCTGGCGACGATCGCCGAGGCGCTGCGTGGTGGTGGCAATGTGTTCAGCGCATTCGTCGGCACCCTCAATCAGTACTGGGAACAGATCAACGCGCAGTTCCCCGACGGGGCGCCGCCGGGCTTCGACAATTTCAACGAGTCCATGCAGGGGATCGAAGAGTCCACGCCCGAACTCCTCGACGCGATGGGGCGTGCGGTTGTGCCATCGCTGACGATCATCGAGCGCCAGCGTGAACTCGTGAGCACCCTGACCGCTGCACAGGGCATGATCGACGGCTTGCAAACACTGTTCGCGGCCAACGGTGATGGCGGGATCCGCATCGTCAACGATCTGAACACCATGACCGGAGCCATTGCCGTCGATGCCGATGCACTGCCGCAGAGCCTGCGTGCGCTCAACGTGCTCGCCGCCAAGGTGCTGACTGTGTTCACGGGTACCAATGGCAAACCCATGCTCAACATCGGTGTCAGCTTCAGCCCGTTCCAGATGTACAAGCATCAGAACTGCCCGGTGTACAACGGCGGGGAGTACGGCATCACCCGCGGGCCGGGCTGTACCGGCCCCGGCACCGCAACCGGACCGACCAGTTCGGGTCCGCTGGCGATCACCCCCGCCGGCGCGACCACGCCAAGCGCAACCACTGACACCGGCCCGGCGACTGCGCCGGGCGTGGTCACCACCGCGACCGACAACAAGACACTGCAGGCCGCGTTGGATCGGGAGCCGTCGGCGGCCGACACCTTGATGTTGGGCCCACTGGTGCAATCCGTCCAGGTTCAGGGAGGTGGGAGATGAGTTACCGCAAGCCGCTGATCGGGTTCAGTCTCTTTGCCGTCCTGGCACTCGTGCTGACCTGGACGATCTGGTCGACGCTCGAGCGGTCGGTCTCCGGTGAGACGAACAAGTACACCGCCCACTTCAATGACGTGGCAGGTCTGCACGAAGGTGATGACGTTCGGATGGCAGGCGTCCGGGTGGGCCGGGTGGCGTCGATCGAACTCGACCGCAACCGTGCTGAAGTGCAGTTCGAGGTCCAGAACGACCAGTCGGTCTTCACCAACACCCGCGCTTCGATCAAATATCAGAATCTCATCGGACAGCGATACCTCGGCTTGGAACTGGTCGACGATTCCGAGCAGCAGCGGATGAAGGCGGGTTCGACGTTGCAGGAACCGTCTCAGGACTCGTTCGACGTGTCCGCTCTGCTGGCCGGATTCCAGCCGGTGTTCGACACCCTCGAACCGGAACAGGTCAACCAGCTCTCGGAGAGTCTGGTCCAGACATTCCAGGGCAACGAGGTCTCACTGAGTTACACGATCGCCCAGATCGGTGAGGTCGCCTCTGATTTTGCCAACCGTGATCAGGTGATCTCCGCCGTCATCACGAACCTCAGCGCGGTCATGGGTGATCTGAGCAAGCAGGGCGAACAAATGCAGGAGCTCGTGAACAATCTGGCCGGCCTGATCGAGGGCCTCAATGCCAACTCGCCCGCGCTGGGTGCCGCAGTCGACAGCATCGGCAGTGCCACCGACCGTCTCGGCGGGCTGCTCGGTCAGATCCGTCCGGATGTCGAGTCGATCGGCAGCGGCCTGCGCACCACCACCAGCGAACTGATCGGCGTCGGCGCCAAGCTCGATCAGCTCGCCATCGACCTGCCACTGTTCCTGGTGCACTTCCCGATGGTCATGGGTCAGGGCACATACCTGAACATCTATGCCTGCGACCTGGACGTCTCGATCGGTGGGGTGCTCTTCCCGCCGGGATTGATCAGCCAGATCGGTGGCTCAGAACATTCGGCGGTGTGCCGATGAGCGTGTTCAATCGGGATCGCATGCGAACGAGCTGGCGAAACAGCCGGTTCATCTGGCTTGGTGTGCTCGGTGCAGTGGCGTTGCTGGTTGTTGTGATGGCGACGTTTGTGCTGTCCGACTCCGGAATCGGCAAGCGTGAATACACCGGCGACTTCTCGCAAGCCGGAGGTATTCGTACCGGCGACAAGGTCCGGGTGGCCGGTATCGATGTCGGTGAGGTGTCCTCGACCGAGCTCGCCGGTGACCACGTCAAGATCGGCATGGAGGTCGACAACGACGTCGAGATGATGGTGGACGGATCGGCAGAGATCAAACTCTCGACGTTGCTGGGTCAGCGGTTCATCGACCTCAAGGTCGGGGATTCGACGGAGGCGCTGAGCGGATCCCGCATCCCGAACACCCAGGTGCCCTACGACCTGCAGAAGACGATCGAACGCGGCACGCCGGTGCTGGCCGGCGTCAACGCCGGCGAGCTCGCCGACAGCGTCGATGCACTGAACAAGCAGCTGGCCGATGCGCCCGGGGTCACCACACAGACGCTGGATGCGCTGACACAGATGTCGCAGGTGATCACCGATCGCACCGACCAGATCAACCTGCTGATCCAGGACACCGAGACGGTGACCGATGTGATCACCAGCACCCAGTACCAGCTGTCGGTGATCGTCGGGCAGGGTCAGCTGCTGGCACAGAAGATCGCCACCCGGCAGGAAATGGTGATGCGCCTGCTCGACGGCGTTGCCGAGCTGTCGAACGAGATGGAGGCGCTGGCGGCGGAGAACAACAATGAGTTCGCGCCCCTGGTCATGAACCTGAACACGATCTCCGAGGGGATGGAGAAAAACCGGGACAACCTGCGGCATCTGCTCGAGGTGCTGCCGCTGACGGTGCGCGTGATCGCGAACACCACGGGTTCGGGTCCGTACGCGATGGGTTATCTCCCATGGGGTCTGTTCCCCGACAACTGGCTCTGCGCAGCAAATGTGGTGGCCGGATGCTGAAACGGACTGATGACCATATGCCGGGGGCACGGGTGCGCCGCGCTATTGTCCTGATCGCGGTCCTGCTCACCACGGCCTTGGTGGGCTCTGGTTGCTCGCTGATCCCCGAGGGGCTGAAACATGCTGCGGGACAGTCGATCAAGCTCACAGCCTACTTCGACAGCGTCGCGGGCCTGTATATCGACAATGATGTCTCGGTGCTCGGGATGCCGGTTGGCCGGGTTCTGTCGATCACTCCGGAGGGCGAGCACGTCAAGGTCGAGTTCACCGTCGACAGTGACATCCCGATTCCCGCCGACGCCACCGCCGCGATCATCAACACCTCGTTGGTGACCACCCGACACGTCGAGTTGTCGCCGCCGTATGTCGAAGGGGCGAAACTCGAAGAAGGTGACACGCTGGCGAACGCGAAGTCGCCGGTGGAGATCGGCACCCTGTTCGACACCGTCGACAACCTGGTGCAGGAGTTCGCCTCCGACCCGGATGGCAACGGCCCACTCGGTGACATGTTGACGATCACGTCCGGCATCTTCGGCGGTAACGGAGAGCGCATGAAGACTGCGATCGATGAGCTGAGCAAGTTCGCTCAGGTTGGTGTGGACAACGGTGATGCGTTGGTCGAGGTGATCAGGAACATGTCGGAGCTGACCACCGCCCTGGTGGACAACTACCCGAAGATGACCGCGTTCTCCGCATCGCTCACCGAGGTGTCGCAGATGCTCGGTGACCAGTCGATCGGCCTGCAGGCCACACTCGGAGCGCTGAACCAGACACTCAACAACACCGCCACGTTCCTGGAGGCGAACACCAACACCCTCGGTGGCGCGATGGGCAGGCTGGCCGGATTGATCAGCAACCTGAGCGACTACTCGCGCCAACTGGTCGACACCATCGATGTTGCGCCGTTGGCGTTCGAAAACCTGGCGAACTCGGTGTCGACGGAACAACGGGCATGGCGCGCGCAGGTTCTCGTTGACAAGTCGCTGCTCGACAACGAGCTGCTCGCGACGTTCTGTGAGGCGATCAACCTGCAGGCGGACGGTTGCCGCACGGGTAGGTTGACCGGCTTCGGACCAGACCTCGGTGTGTTCTCGGCACTGGTGGAGTTGAGCAAATGAGAAACGTGAAACACGACGGAAAGCGGTTGCGGACCACCGTGATCGCCGGCCTGGCAGCGATGATGTTGTTGTCGGGTTGTGGTGCGATCCCCAGCTTGACCATCGATCAGATCCCGATGCCCGCACCGGGTGGCGTCGGTGACGGTTACGAGATCAAGGGTTCGTTCGGCAACGCACTCAATCTGCCGTCGCGGGCCAAGGTGAAGCTCAACGGTAACGACGTCGGCCTGGTCGAGACGATCACCGCCAACAACTACCGGGCAGATGTCACGATGCGCGTGCGCAAGGACATCGAGTTGCCGGTCGGCACCGGCGCCCAGCTCCGCCAGGCCACCCCGCTCGGTGACGTTTTCGTGGCGTTGCTGCCGCCGGCCGAGGCCGCCTCAGCAGTGTTGATGTCGTCGGGTGACACACTCACCGGTGAGACGACCGAGGCCGCCACGGTGGAAGATCTGCTCGTGACCGCGACCGCGTTCGTCGACGGCGGCGCGATCAAGAATCTGACCGAGATCATCAACGAACTCTCTGACGCGATCGGCGGCAAATCGGAGGATCTGACCGGTGTGATCCAGGGACTGACCACCGGTGTCAGCCGTCTTGCGATGAACACAGAGGAGATCGACACCTCGCTGGCGTCGTTGAACGCGGTGACCACCGACCTGGCCGACGGCCGCAATCAGTTGGTGGCGTCGATCGGCACGGTGGGCCCGGCATTGGACGTGGTCAACGGCCAGATCCCGTCGATCGTGACGACAATGAACAAGACCAAGGCAGTCACCGATGCGCTCAACGACTTCCTGGACAGCCAGGGCCAGAACACGATCGAATTGGCGAACAACCTCGCGGTTGACGTCGAGGCGTTCGGTCGCGCCGCCGGTGAACTCGGTCCGCTGGCCGACAAGCTCAGGGTGCTGACCCCCAAGTGGGTCGACGCGACACCCGGTAGCGCGGCCACCCTGTCCGCCAGGGTCTGGTACCTGTCGCCGGGATTCGGATTCGATTCCCGCAGCAGGCTTCCCGAGATGGAGGATCTCACCAACGGTGTCAGCAGCCTGGAACAGACACTGACCAGGGTGCTGGCACGTCTGACCGGTACCCGCGGATGTTGTGGGTGAGGGGGCAGCGATGACAGCCTGGTTGCTGAAACACAAGATCATGCTCTCGAATTTCGCCCTGGTACTCGTGATGCTTGTGGGCCTCGGTTATCTGAGTCTGGGCGTGCTGCGCTGGCGGCCGCTCGATGAGACGTACGAGCTGACCGTCGAGTTCGCCAATTCCGGTGGTGTGCAGAGCACATCGGACGTGACGTTGCGCGGGGCCAGGGTCGGCGCGGTCGACCAGATCCGGACCACTCCGACCTCGGTCGAGGTGACGGTCGTGATCGACTCCGAATACAAGATCAGCAAGGATTCGCACGTCGCCGCGCTCGGGTTGTCTGCCGTCGGAGAGCAATACGTCGACTTTCAGCCGAGTACCGTTGACGGGCCGTACTTCTCGAATGGTGACAAGATCTCGACCACCCAGACGTCGTCGACGGTCGCGTTCCCCAAGCTGCTCGAGTCGTCGCTCGACGTGGTCCGCCAGATCGACGCGGAGAAGCTGAGCATCACCATCGACGAGCTCGACGTCGCGCTCGACAGCGGTGGAAAGAACCAATTGCGGGCGCTGTTCAACAGCGGCGGTGTGATCTTCGCCGATCTCTATCGGGTACTCCCGGAAACGGTCACGTTGATCCAGAACACCGGAACGATCTTGGAGACTACGGCCGACATCCAGCCTGATCTGGGTACCCTGACCACCGGCATCAGTGAACTGATCGACGCCCTGGTCGCCTCGGATCAGGAGTTGCGTACCTTCCTCGGCCAGGCGCCTGCGCAGCTGACAACCCTGAGCGGATCGCTCAACCAGCTGACCGATCCGTTGTCGGGTGTGCTCACACAGTTCCTCGACATCGCCGAGCAGGGCGCATTGCGTGCTCCGGCCCTGGTGAATCTGTTCCCGGCGATCCGCGACGGGGCAATCACCTCGCAGTCGATGTTCCACGACGGTGCGTGGTGGGCCTACGGGTCGATCTATCCACGTCCGTATTGCGAGTATCCGGTGTTGCCGGAACCGCCGACCGAGATCCTCGAGGCATCGGTGCCGGTCAATCTGTACTGCGTGACAGAGGATGAGACACAGCAGATCCGGGGAGCGTCCAACGCCCCACGTCCGCCCGGTGACGACACCGCCGGACCGCCCCCGAACTTCGATCCGAATGCACGTACCGCCCCGTTGGGCTGAGCGGCGAGAACACCACGCGCCGCCGTCCGAAAATTGTTATGAGGTAGAAACGCCCTATGGCCGAGAACAACAAGCCCGAATCCGAAGCTGAGTCCACCGAGGGTGTCTCGATGAGCAAGAAGCCGACCGGGAAGCCGCGCCGCAAAGCGGTGGGTTCTGAGGCCGACGTCCCGGCTGACACCGCAGTGCCGGGGCGCGTCGTCAGCGAATCGAATACGAAGAGCGGCAAGCAGATCACCATCAGCGTTGCGGTTGTCGGAAAGATCCTTGCCGGTGCTGTGGTTGTTGCGCTGTTGGGGGCCGTGATCTTCTTCGGCATCAACTGGAAGTCGGACAAGGCAAAGCTCGACGCCGCATCAGATGCCAAGTCCGCGTCTGACTACTTCGTCACCCAGCTGCTCGATTCGATGAACACCACCACCGCCGGCGAGTACGTCAATCGGATGTCGCCGCTGACCGTAGGTGCCTTCCGGGACAACCTGCTCAACGAGCGGGAGAAGACCCAGACCGACATCGCGTCGATGCAACTCAAGATCACGCCCGAGATCTGGTCGTCGGGTGTGGTGTCGAATACGACTGATACGGCGACAACCCTGGTGGTCGCCGAGATCACCGGCACCAGCAGTGTCGCGACCACCCCGGTCACCAACCTGGGCATGTTCCAGCTGACCCTGGAGAAGCACGACGGGAAATGGCTGGTGTCCCAGATGGATCCGGGTCCGTCCAGCACCGGTGCCGGTTCAGCGGATCCGAACGCAGGCGTGGATCCTGGTGCCACCGCGCCGGCTCCGACCACCGAGCCCGCACCGGCGCCCGCTCCGGCCGGTTGATCGGACAGGTACTCCCCGAATCAGATCCGTTCGAGGATCGCGACCGCGGTTCCGAAGCGCGCGATCTGCACGGTTCCGGACATATCGCTGCCGGTCAGGAGTTCTCGCCAGGTACCGGGGGGTAGATCGAGTGTTGTCTGTTCCCAATGCTGTTGGTCCAGGCTCACCGTCCAGCGGCATCCGACCAGGATCACCGAGACGTCCGCGCCGGGTTCGCTGCGTCCGAATGCGATGACGTGCGCGGCTGCGGGTCCGTCCGCCGACAACGGGTGGTACTCGCCTGCGGTGAACACCTCAGGACGTCGGCGGCGCAATTGTGCTGCGGTGCGCACGATCACCACCTTGGGGTGGTCGACCGACTGCGTGTAGTCGACCTGGCGACGGTTGTCGGGATCAACGAGTGAATCGTCGAACCATTCGGTGCCCTGGTAGACGTCGGGGACTCCCGGCGTCAACATGGCCAGCGCCTTGTGTAGGAGCGCGTCGGATTCGACGTGTGATCGAACAACTTCCAGTAGGTCGGTCAGGTCTTTGGCGCAGGGCCCGTCGAAGATGTTGTCGATCCACGCATGCACTGCCGACTCGAAGGTGGTGTCGACCTGGGTCCAGGTTGTGCCGACCGCACCTTCACGGATGGCCTTTGTCGCGTATTCATGGAAGCGGTCTCGCAGGTCGTCGGTGATCACGCCGTCCACGGGCCAGATGCCGAAGAGGTTCTGCCGCAGGAACAGTCCGGTGACTCCGTCGGGCGCCGGGTTACGGGTCTGTGATCGATCCACCAATTCGGTCCAGCGCGCGGGGATCTGGGACAGCACGCCGATACGGGTGCGGACGTCCTCGCTGCGTTTGGTGTCGTGTGTCGAGAGTGTGGTCAGGGCCCGGGGCCAGGCGGCGGCCCGTTCGACGTTGATGCGGTGGAACTCTTCGATCGAGTCGGCGAATGTGCCCGGATCGCCGCCGACTTCCTGCAGGGCCACCAGTCGGGCGGTCCGGTAGAAGAGGCAGTCCTCAACACTTTTGGCGGTGACGGCACCGCAGACCTGCGCCAGACGTGCTCTCGCCTCGGCGTCGGAGTCGACGGCCGCACCGATGAGGTCGAACGCTCCACTCAACGCGGGTAGCCGTTGCTTTTCGGTGGTCAGTACAGACTCCAGGGTTCCGGCCAGAACCGGGTAGTCGCTGCGGTATACGCCGAGGGAAGCGATCACCGCGCCGATCGCGGAGTCGACTTCGGCCGCGGAAGGTGCCGGGGTATCGGGAGATGTGCCGGCTGCGAAGGCCAATAGTGTGCGCCGGAGCCGAGCACGTTCGGCAGGGAAGGTGTCGGACAGGATCGACAACTTCAGATGCCGCTCGGTGGCCTCGATCCATCGGTGGTCACCGCGGTCGCCCGCGTACCGTTGATGGAGATCACCCAGGGGCTCTTCGCCATTCGGGTCGACGAGAACAGCTCCGACGGAACGCAACATCTCGTACCCGGTGGTGCCGTCCACCGGCAACGACGGATCGAGCGGTTCACCTTTGGAGAGGATTTTCTCGACCAGCAGGATGCGGTCCGGTCCGAGGTCGTCGCGGAGGTTGCGCAGATAACCTTGCGGGTCGGCCAGACCGTCGGGATGATCAACCCGGATCCCGTCGACCAGATCTTCCTCGATGAGTTGCCGGACCAGGGTGTGGGTGGCCGCATACACGGCCGGATCTTCTTGCCGCAGTCCGGCGAGCCCGTTCACGGAGAAGAAGCGGCGATAACCGAGGACACCGATGTTCCACGGCACCAACCGATATGACTGTCTGTCATGCACTGCGACCGCTGATTCCCGCGCCTGTGGGTCGTGGGTTCGGGGAGCGAGTGGAAAGCGGTGTTCATAGAACGCGAGCTCGGGCTCCGGGCCGGAGGTATCGACCTCCAGGGCATCGAGGTCGTCGGGTGAACCCAGAACGGGCAGAGCGATTTTGCCGTCGGCCCCGTTGTCCGTCGACCAGTCGATGTCGAAATACGGCGCGAACTCAGAGTTGGCACCCAGTCGTAGTACGTCCCACCACCACGGGTTCTGCCGCGGGTCCTCGACGCCGGTGTGGTTGGGCACGATGTCGATGATCAACCCGATGCCGCGATCGGCGGCTGCGCGACGCAATTCCCGGAGACCGTCGATGCCGCCGAGTGTGGGGGAGACCTCGGGAGGCGGCACCCAGTCGTAACCGTGCGCCGATCCCTTCTGAGCGGTCTGCACCGGCGACAGGTACAGGTGGCTGATCCCCAATGCCGCATAATGATCGAGATTTCCGACGGCGTCGGCGAATGTGAAACCACTGTTCAGCTGAAGGCGATAAGTGGCGGTGGGAGGCAGGATCATCAGTTCACCTTGCGCAGGACCAGCAACGACCTTCCGGTGACAAGGACGGGGGTCCCGGCCTTGGCGATGACCGCGCTGTCACCGAGGGGATGCGCGGTGTCGAGTACACCCGCCCACTCGTTGGCGTAGAAGGTTGTGGGGAGCTGGAATGCGATCGGCTCGTAATGCGCGTTGAAGCACATCAGGAAGTCGTTGTCCTGGACCACCCGTCCACGAATGTCCTTCTCGCCGATGGCCGAACCGTTCAGGAACACCGCGAGGGACTTTCCGAAACCGCTGTCCCAATCCTCTTCGGTCATCTCGTGGCCCGACGGGGTGAGCCACGCGATGTCGCGAGGCTCGTCCCCGGAACGGATGGGCCGTCCCGCGAAGAACCTCCGACGACGGAACACCGGATGCTCTTTGCGGAGTTCTATGACCCGGGCAGTGAAATCGACAAGTTCGGAATTGGTCTCTGCCAGAGACCAATCCATCCAGGCCAGAGGGCCGTCCTGGCAGTAGACGTTGTTGTTGCCCTGTTGCGTCCGGCCGATCTCATCTCCGTGGGCGATCATCGGGGTGCCCTGGCTGAGCATCAGGGTGGCCAGGATGTTCCGCTGCTGGCGAGCCCGCAGGTTTTCGATCACCGGATCATCGGTCGGACCCTCGACCCCACAGTTCCACGACCGGTTGTGACTCTCGCCGTCCCGGTTGTCCTCGCCGTTCGCCTCGTTGTGTTTTTCGTTGTACGACACCAGGTCTCGCAACGTGAAGCCGTCGTGCGCGGTGACGAAGTTGATGCTGGCGCTGGGGCGACGTCCGGTCGCCTCGTAGAGATCAGATGAACCGGTGAGCCGGGACGCGAACTCGCCAAGAGTTGCCGGTTCGCCCCGCCAGTAGTCGCGCACGGTGTCGCGGTACTTGCCGTTCCATTCGGTCCACAGGCCCGGGAAGTTGCCGACCTGGTAGCCGCCTTCGCCGATATCCCACGGCTCGGCGATGAGTTTGACCTGGCTGACCACCGGATCCTGTTGCACGAGATCAAAGAACGCCGACAGGCGATCCACATCGTGTAGTTCTCGGGCCAGGGTCGAGGCTAGGTCGAAACGGAATCCGTCGACATGCATTTCGAGAACCCAGTACCGAAGGGAGTCCATGATCAGCTGCAGGGTGTGCGGATGCCGGGCGTTGAGACTGTTGCCTGTTCCGGTGTAATCCATGTAGGCCCAGGGCTCGTCATCGACGATCCGGTAGTAGGCGGCATTGTCGATGCCGCGGAAGGCGATCGTCGGTCCCATGTGGTTGCCCTCGGCGGTGTGGTTGTAGACCACATCGAGGATGACCTCGATACCCGCGTCGTGGAATGCCCGGACCATGGCCTTGAACTCGGGCACCGCGGCGCCGGCCCGCTTGTTCGACGCATAGTCGGCGTGGGGTGCCAGGAATCCGAAACTGTTGTAGCCCCAGTAGTTTCGCAGGCCCTGATCGAGCAGCGTCTGGTCCTGCAGGAACTGGTGCACCGGCATCAGTTCGATCGCTGTGACGCCGAGCTTTGTCAGGTGGTCGATGATCGCCGGATGCGCCAGCCCCGCATAGGTTCCGCGGAGTTGTTCCGGGACCTCGGGATGGGTGGCCGTCATACCCTTGACGTGGGCCTCGTATATGACGGTCTCGTAGTACGGACGGTTGGGCGCGCGGTCATTCTGCCAGTCGAAGAATGGGTTGATCACGACCGAGGTCATGGTGTGTCCCAACGAATCCAGGCGCGGAGGATCTCCGAACAGTGGGTCGGGCTGCTCGGATTCCGGCTCTGCCTCGGGCTCGGCAACGGCGTCCTCGGCGTCGGTCTCGGCGGTTGCCACCTCCGCGGTGTCGATGAGGTCTTCGGATTCGCTCGAGAGTTCGGTCGCGGTGTCGGTGACCTGGACCTCGACCGCACTGGCGGCCATGGTCTCGGCGACGGATTCATCTGTTGACGAGTCGGTTTCGTCTCCGGTTGATTCCCCGGACGAAGGTTCGGAAGCGGCCGGTTCGGGAGCCGGGGGATCGAGAGCGATCGGATACGAATACAGCGACGCATCGCCGTCGAACTCTCCGTGAAACGACTTGCCATACGGGTCGACGAGGAGCTTGGACGGGTCACATCGCAGACCTTGCCGGGGATCGTAAGGTCCGTGGACGCGGTAACCGTATCGCTGCCCTGGAGAGATCGTGGCCAGGTATGCGTGCCAGACGTAGCCGTCGACCTCTTCGAGCTCGATACGCGTCTCTGAGCCGTCTTTGCTGATCAGACACAGCTCGACCTTGGTCGCAACCTCAGAGAACAGCGAGAAGTTGGTTCCGGTGCCGTCGAACGTGGCGCCGAGCGGGTAGGCCGTACCCGGCCACACCATGAGTTCTTCGACCTCTTCGGTGATGGCGGCGCCGCTCTGCGCGGGCATCGCGGTCGGTGTGTCCGATTCTGGCGTACTCACCTCGGTGGATACTTTGTCGCCGGCGTCCTCCGTGAGCGCACCACCGTCAGGCGTCGTCATCTGCACTCTCGTTTACTCATGTCCATGACCCTACTGGGACGCGGGCCGAGCGGCACTCGGAGCACAGGGCAGCACCGTGGCGCAACCTGCTGGTTACGTCCAGGGTAGGGCGGCCTGCATCTGACGCTGCAATTCCGGGATCAGGCTACGGATGAAGGTGGCACTGAGGTGGTGCCAATCCTTGTAGACGGTGATGTTTCCCACGACAGCGGGACATGTTGTGTCGTCGCACAATCCCGCGGTGATATCGAGCGGATGCAGATTCGGGTAGTCGGGCACCACGTCAAGCGCCGGATCGGTAGGCGCCAATGCCCACGCGCGGGACGTGCTGCAGTCGTCGTTGGAACTCTTCGATAGGCAGTCCGGGGTGTTGATGGCTCCGTCATCGTTGTGCGGCCAGGGGGTGTCGCGTATGCCCAGGACCGGGATGTCGGCGGCGGCGAACTGGGCGAAGATCGGCAGGTAGTCGTCGGGAACCCAGTCGCCGGGATCGTTGTCGCGAGGCCGGGTCGAGTTGGTGAACACCGCGTCGGGCCGGTCGGCGATGATCATCGGCATCACCTTGTCGACCCACGCGCGGCATTGCGGGTAGGGGACTCCGGACTGCTTGGGTTCTGCCTCGGCGGTCAGGGGGCACCCCATCTTCAGATAGGTCCTGACCTTGAAGTGGTTCTGCTTGCCGAGGATGTCGAGTGCAGTGATCCACATCTCGGCATGAGAACCGCCTGCCAGCGCAATTGTTTTGGTGGCCTGCAGATCTCCGTACTCACCGATGTGGACGTCGCCGTCATCGAAGTCACTGATGTGCCCGTTGAACGAGGTTGCGGGCAGGTCCATGACAACTGCCAGCGGCGAGGGCTGCGGATCGACGTGGGGTACTGCGACACCGTCGAGGAGTGCGCGTGCACCGGGGTAGACGCGAGTATCGAGGTTCGTGGTGTCGACGGTCAGATTGGTCGCGTGGCTCTCCCACGCCTTGATCCCGGCAGTCATCACGATGGCGCCGACCAGCAGGAGGCTGCCTGCGATCGTCGAGTAGTTCAGCAGACGACTACGCCACGGGCGCACTGGCGTGGCGTGGGCGGGCTGATGGCGCAGCGGGGGCGTCCCCTCGGACGGTGGGCTGTTCTTCCCAGCGCCTTGTCCGGTTCCGTGTCCGTGAACGGACACCGAACGCGGTGCCCGCAGCGGATCCTCGATGTAACGCTTTGTCAGCCAGGCCAACGCGATCGAGAGCGCGATCAGGGCGGTGCCCTCGAGGACCGATGCGTCGTTCTTGTCGCGCCAGCTCAGATAGAAGATGAGCAGCGGCCAGTGCCACAGATAGAGCGCATACGAGATCGAGCCGAGCCAGACCATCTGCCGGCCGGCCAGGGCATTGCTGACCGCGGGTCGGTCGACCGACGACCCACGCCGGACCGCGTTGTTGCCGGACCAGATGATCGCCAACGTGGAGAGCACCGGAACCAGGGCCCACGGTCCGGGGTACTGCTCGACACCCACGATCCACCAGCCGCAGCTGATGATCAGGCCGAGTGCGACGATCGCGACCAGGTTGCGGATCGCGTTGGGGACACGCCACTTCGGCATCCACACGGCGAGCAGGCCGCCGGCCAGCGGCTCCCAGGCGCGCGAGATGGTGTCGTAGTAGTTGAACTGCTGGTTCACGCCCATCCGCATATGCGCCCAGTAGAACGACACCGCGGCAACGCCGAGGATCGCCACACCGATGACCACCCGGATCACCGTCGGGTCGGCAAGTTTCTTGAATCCGGACCGAACCAGCAACTTGATGGCACCGGCAAATGCGAGCGCGGTGAGCATCGTGACCACGAAGAACTGACCCTGCACCGACATCGACCACAGGTGCTGCAACGGGCTGTTGGCCGAGCTTGCCGCGGTGTAGTCCTGGGAATTGAAGGCCAGGAACCAGTTCTGGTAGTAGAACAGGCTCGCGATGACCTCACGTCCGGTGGCGAGCCACCGGGTTTCCGGGAAGATCAGCAGCATCCCGAGGCTGATGACGATCAGGATCGCCACCATTGCGGGTAGCAGGCGTCGGGCCAGCCGCGTCAGGCGTTGGACCGGGTTGACGGTCTCCCACAGTGTGGTCCGCTCGTCCTGGCTGACGATGGTGTGCCGCAGGAGCGAGCCGACAAAGAAGTAGCCCGAGAGGGTCAGGAAGACATCGACGCCACCGGAAACCCGGCCGAACCAGATGTGAAAGCAGGCCACGAGGACGATCGCGAGGCCACGGAGTCCGTCGAGGTCGGTGCGGTAGGTCGGCACCGTGTCGGGGGGAACCGTGGCGTTCCGCGTGTCAACGCTGGGCATAGCAGTCAATGGTCTGGTATCTCGTTTGTTCGGGGTCTGCGGCGCGTTAGTCGGAACGCAGCAATTCGTTCGGCTGTCCAGCCACGTAATGTACCTGCCTTAGATCAGAATCCCCGGCTCAGATCCACCGCGCGCCCTCACTAGTGTGGATCCGTGCCCAACTTTCCCGACACTTCGAACGAATCGGCTGCGCGCTCCGCAGCGGAGATCAGCAGGCTCGATTCCGAGCTGATCTGGCATCCGTACGGCACGATGCCGCATTCGGCGCCGGTCCCGCGGGTGGTGCGCTCGGCCGAAGGCGTGCGACTGACGTTCGCCGACGGGACCACGGTGGTCGACGGGATGAGTTCGTGGTGGGCGGCGATCCACGGCTATCGCAATCCGGTGCTCGACAATGCTGCGCGCACCCAGCTCGACTCGATGGCGCACGTGATGTTCGGTGGCCTGACGCACGAGCCCGCGGCCCGATTGGCCGAGTTGCTGGTGGAGATCACCCCGGAAACATTGCGCACCGTGTTCTTCTCGGACTCGGGATCGGTGTCCGTCGAAGTCGCGGTGAAGATGGCTCTGCAGTACTGGCGGGCTCGGGGCACAACAGGTCGAAACAGGCTCTTGACCTGGCGCGGCGGCTATCACGGTGACACGTTCACACCGATGAGCGTCTGCGATCCCGAAGGTGGGATGCACTCACTGTGGACCGACGTGCTGACCCGGCAGGTCTTTGCGCCCGCGCCGCCTGCCGATTTCGAGGCCGACTACGTCGGCGAGTTCGAAGAGCTGGTGATCGCGCATCGGGACGAGCTGGCCGCGGTCATCGTGGAACCGGTGGTGCAGGGTGCCGGAGGGATGCGTTTCCACGACCCCCACTACCTCGTCGAGCTTCGCCGAATCTGCGACGAGCAGGGGGTGTTGCTGATCTTCGATGAGATCGCCACCGGATTCGGTCGGACCGGAGAATTGTTCGC
Organism: Williamsia sp. Y721; assembly: GCF_059683565.1. Lineage (NCBI taxonomy): Bacteria > Bacillati > Actinomycetota > Actinomycetes > Mycobacteriales > Nocardiaceae > Williamsia > Williamsia sp. Y721. The sequence goes on from NZ_JCASNH010000001.1 coordinate 1,550,792, forward strand.
CGCCGACCACGTGGGCGTCTCGCCCGACATCATGTGCGTCGGCAAAGCGTTGACCGGCGGCTATGTGTCGATGGCAGCAACTCTGTGCACACGTGAGATTGCCGACACCATCTCGGGTTCGGCCGTCGGAGTGCTCGCGCACGGCCCCACATTCATGGCCAATCCCTTGGCGTCGGCCATCGCGGTCGCCTCGACCGAACTGTTGCTCGAATCGCCATGGCGCGATCGGGTCGCCCGGATATCGGCGGCTCTGGCCACCGGGCTGGCGCCGCTGTCGGAGCTGCCAGGGGTGCGGGAGGTACGCGTCCTCGGGGCCATCGGAGTGGTGCAGGTCGACGACCCCGTCGACATGGCGGTTGCGACGGATGCTGCCGTGGATGCCGGCGTCTGGTTGCGACCGTTCCGCGACCTCGTCTACACGATGCCTCCGTATATCTGTACCGAAGCCGACATCGACACACTGATCGGTGGAGTGAGTGCGTCCGTACGCGCCGCGGTGGCGGGCCATGCCACAACATCTGGCTCTATGAGAGGCTTCTCACAGTGAACCCGCTGACGCCGAACTCCGCCGATATCGACACCGCGCTGGACTGGCTCCATGAGGCCGCCGACGTTCGCGCGGCGGAAGGCCTGCACCGGACGTTGGTGCCGCGTGGGACCGACGACCGGTTGCTGAACCTGGCGTCCAATGACTACCTGGGGTTGTCCCGCCATCGGGACGTCATCGCGGCCGCACACGAAGCGCTCGATCTGTGGGGTGCCGGATCGACATCGTCGCGTCTGGTCACCGGAACCACCGAGATCCACGAATCGCTCGAGAACGACCTCGCGGATTTCCTCGGTTATGAAGCGGCCCTGGTGTTCTCGTCCGGCTACCTCGGCAACATCGCGGCCGTGTCGGCGCTGATGGGTCGCGGCGACCTGATCGTCTCCGACGGGGGTTCGCACGCATCACTGATCGACGGGTGCCGTCTGTCGCGGGCCCGGGTGGTCGTCGTCGACCGCGGTGACCACGCGGCGGTGCGACGGGAATTGGAAGGGCGCAGCGAGCAGCGGGCGATGGTGGTCACCGACTCCGTGTACTCCATCGATGGTGCGATCGCCCCGGTTGCCGAGTTGTATGCAGCGGCCCGCGCCAACGGTGCGGTGCTGCTGGTGGATGAGGCCCACGCCTTTGGGGTTCGAGGCACCGGCGGTCGCGGGGTTCTGGACGAAGCCGGACTTGCCGGCGCCCCCGACATCGTCACCACCGCGGTTCTCTCGAAATCGCTTGGCTCGCAAGGCGGTGTGGTCCTCGGATCGACGATGGTCCGCGATCATCTGATCGATCGCGCCCGCACATTCATCTTCGACACCGGTCTGGCGCCCGCCGCAGCCGGTGCCGCGCAGGCCGCGTTGCGAGTTCTGCGCGCGCAGCCTGATCTGGCAACTCGCGTGCGTGCCAACGCTGCCCGGCTCGCGAGCCTGTGTGGGGGCACGGAGTCGGAGGCGGCGGTTGTCTCGATCATCATCGGCGATCCGGCCAAGGCGTACGCGGCCGCGCAACGTTGTCGCGACCGCGGAGTGCTTGTCGGGTGCTTCCGTCCGCCGTCGGTGCCACCGGGCACGTCGCGGCTGCGTCTGACCGTTCGCGCAGATCTCTCCGATGACGACATCACCCGAGTGGCCGAGGTCGTCACGGCCGTACTCGCCGAGATCTGAGGGCGCACTGTGAGACTCGTGATCACCGGGACCTCGACCGAGGTCGGTAAGACCGTGGCAACCGCCGCGGTGGCAGCTGCGGCCATGGCTGCGGGGGCGAGCGTGGCCGTGTGCAAACCGGCGCAGACCGGGGTCGGGCCGGGCGAACCCGGCGATGTCGACGAGGTGATCCGGCTCGCGGGGGTCACCGCCACCTCCGAGCTCTACCGCTTTCGTGATCCGCTGGCACCGTCTCGTGCGGCCGCACGTGAAGGTGCCGCACCGGTGGATCTGCAGGTGATCATCGACGGCATTCGCCGGTTGGATTCGCACCACCTCACGCTGGTGGAGGGTGCCGGAGGGGTACTGGTACGGCTGGCACCTGACATCACCATGCTCGACGTTGCGGCCGGGATCGGTGCGCCGCTGCTGGTTGTCGCCGCTGCCGGGCTCGGCACGCTCAACCACACAGAGCTCACCACGTCGGCGATCAAGGCCGCCGGCCTCGAGTGCTCCGGCATCGTCATCGGCTCGTGGCCATCGCAGCCGGGTCTGGCCGAACTGTGCAACCTCGACGACCTGCCGGCCCTGACGGGGGTCCCGGTGGTCGGGCGGATCCCCGCGGGAGCCGGAAGCCTACCGCGCAGTAGTTTTACTTCGCAGGCATCTGGATGGTTTGATCCGAATTGGCTTGCGGGTCTGTGACCCACTGCCGGGTACCCGGTGTGCGTGATGATGCACACTGAGACCTCAACGTTCGCGACAAAAGGGAGGCCCCACGTGACCCAGGCGCCAGTACGTACCGACATACTCGACGTCGCACGTGAGCAGGTGTTGGAACGCGGGGAGGGGCTCAACCAGGAGCAGACGCTGCAGGTATTGCAGTTGTCCGATGACCGGTTGACCGATCTGCTGCAACTCGCTCATGACGTACGGATGAAGCATTGCGGTCCAGAGGTCGAGGTGGAAGGCATCATCTCCCTCAAGACCGGCGGCTGTCCCGAGGACTGCCACTTCTGTTCACAATCAGGACTGTTTGCCTCGCCGGTTCGCAGTGCCTGGATCGACATCCCGGCATTGGTCGAAGCCGCCAAGCAGACCGCCAAATCGGGTGCCACCGAGTTCTGCATCGTGGCCGCCGTACGTGGACCCGACAAGCGCCTGATGGCGCAGGTGGCCGCAGGCATCGAGGCCATCCGGGCCGAGGTCGACATCCAGATCGCGTGCAGCCTGGGCATGCTGACCCAGGAACAGGTCGATGAGCTCAAGGCGATGGGGGTCCATCGCTACAACCACAACCTGGAGACCGCGCGGTCGCATTTCCCGAACGTGGTCACCACCCATAGCTGGGAAGAGCGTTTCGGCACGCTGAAGATGATCCGCGAGGCCGGGATGGAGGTGTGCTGCGGCGGCATCCTCGGAATGGGTGAGAGCCTCGAGCAGCGCGCCGAGTTCGCCGCGGACCTGGCTGCACTCGATCCCGACGAGGTTCCGCTGAACTTCCTGAACCCGCGTCCCGGAACCCCGTTCGGCGACCTCGATGTGTTGCCTGCGGCCGAAGCGCTCAAGGCTGTTGCCGCGTTCCGATTGGCACTTCCGCGCACCATCCTGCGTTTCGCGGGAGGACGCGAGATCACGCTGGGTGATCTGGGTGCCAAACAGGGCATCCTTGGCGGGATCAACGCAGTCATCGTGGGCAACTACCTGACCACGTTGGGCCGTCCTGCCGAAACCGATCTGGATCTGCTCGACGAGCTGCAGATGCCGATCAAGGCACTCAACGACTCGATTTGATCAGCGATCAGACGATGAGCGACATCCCGACTCCGTTGGCCGTCCCGATGGTCTACGGCGTGTACACCGGGGTGAAGCTCGATGTCGAGGACCCCGATTCGATTCCGCGGGCGGCGCAGCTCGGGCTCGAGCCACCGCGCTACTGCGGACAGTGTGGCAGGCGGATGGTGGTCCAGGTTCGCCCTGACGGCTGGTCGGCGCGGTGTTCGCGGCACGGTACCGTCGATTCGGTGGAGCTGTATCAACGTTGACCGGCAGGGTTCGGTCTGTGGGCTTTGTCTCGGCAGGTGTGGTGCTTGCCGGGATTTTATGGGGTCTGATCTGGGGTTTGTTGACCCCGGGCATCGAAGGGCGCATGGTCGCGCCGGATCGCGCTGTCGCAACGGGTGATGCCACGTCGGAGTTCACGGCCATCGGCTTGTACTTCTCGGTCGCCCTGATCGCCGGCGTGGTCCTAGCGGTGGTCTTCTGGATGCCGCCGCGACTGCGGGGGCCTGCCGGTGTCACCGGTTTGGCGTTCGGTGCGATCGCCTCCGGTGTGGTCGCGGTCTGGGTCGGAGACCTGGTGGCCCGTCAGCGTTTCCCCGGGCGCGACGGGGTGGCCGTCGGCGACGAGTTCACGCAGGCACCGAGCCTGCGTATCGCGGGGGCCTACCTCGACTTCGGGGGAGGGATCGGGTTCTCCTGGGCGTTGCTGGTCATCGCACCGCTGACCGCGATGCTGACCTATGTGGTGCTGGTGGTCATGAATCGGTCCGGTGATCTGGGATTCCCGGACGAGACGATCGCGCTGGACGCACCGGCGGTCCGTGTCGGATGACACGCCGGCAGGGTGACCCGCCGCACAGGCGATGGTCGAGCAGCAGCACAATTACTGGGTGACCTCAGCAACGGTGCTCAGTCCTCGTCGTAAGACCGCGATTCTGGTGACCTGCTGTCTGAGCCTGCTGATCGTGACGATGGACGCGACCATCGTCAACGTGGCGATCCCGTCGATACGTGCGGATTTTGATGCCAGTGCGTCGCAGCTGCAATGGGTCATCGACATCTACACCCTGGTGTTGGCCAGCCTGCTGCTCTTGGCCGGGACGATGGCCGACAAGTTCGGTCGCCGTCGCGTGTTCCAGATCGGTCTGACCACCTTTGCGCTCGGTTCGCTGCTCTGCAGTCTGGCCCCGAGCATCGAGGTGCTGATCGCGGCCCGCTTCGTCCAGGCCATCGGCGGTTCGATGCTCAACCCTGTCGCGATGTCGATCATCACCAACACCTTCCCTGGCCGGGTGGAGAGGGCTCGGGCGGTCGGGGTGTGGGGCGCGGTGGTGGGTATCTCGATGGCTCTGGGGCCGATCGTCGGCGGCACCGCGATCAAACTCTTCAGCTGGGAAGCGGTGTTCTGGATCAACCTGCCGATCTGCGTGATCGCGGTGGTGGCCACCGCACTTGTTGTGCCAGAGTCGAAGTCGCTGCACGTGCGTAGTCTCGACCCGGTCGGTCAGACGCTGGCGGTGGTCTTCATGGCAGGCCTGGTCTTCGGGCTGATCGAAGGACCCTCGATGGGTTGGACCGATCCGGCGACGATCGGGATCTTTGCGATCACGGTGGTGGCGTTCGGGACGTTCTGTCGCTACGAACTGCGTCACCACGACCCGTTCATCGACCTACGGTTCTTCCGCAGCATTCCGTTCTCGGCCGCCACGGTGAACGGGATCTGCGCTTTTGCGGCCTATGGGGCTTTCCTCTTCGTGGTGTCGATCTACCTGCAGAGCATCCGCGGATTCAGCCCGATCGAGACCGGGCTGATGTTCCTGCCGTTGGCGGCGGGGACGCTGCTCTTCTCTCCACTGTCCGGGCGGCTGGTCGGGCACTACGGCACCCGGCCCTCGCTGGTCGCTGCCGGGACACTCCTGACGGTTGCGTCCGTATTGATGTCGACGATCGACGATGTGACACCGGTCTGGCAGCTGCTCATCACCTTTGGCTTGTTCGGAATCGGTTTCGGCATGGTCAACGCGCCCATCACCACCGGCGCGGTCAGCGGCATGCCAAGGGATCGGGCCGGGGCGGCTTCGGCGATCGCATCCACCAGCAGGCAGATCGGCGTGAGTATCGGTGTGGCGTTGTCGGGTGCGATGGCGGGTTCGGTGATCGCGGGCGACCGCGGGACGTCATCGGCTTCGGACATGGCGCCGTTGTGGTGGGTCGCCGCCGGACTGGGTGCGATCATCCTGGCAAGCGGCATCTACTCGACCACGAGGAAGTCGTTGCAGACGGCAGACCGCGTGGCGGACCTGTTCGCCGAAGCGGGGGAGCAGCCGGAGACACGCCCGGTGGGCAAGTAACACAGCGTCTTTGGCCCGACTGGAGGGGCTACATGGGTGGGCGCAGTGTTGCGAACTCGTCGGTGATGCGCAGTTGTTTGTCGGCAAAGCGGTACAGAGCGGGCGGCCGTCCACCCGACGGACCGGTTCGGCCGACGGTTCCGGTCGCGGTGATCACGCCGCGGCGCGAGAGGATACGCAGCAGATTGGTCGAGTCCACCGGATAGCCAAGGGCTGCGCAGTAGATGTCGCTCAGGGCCGACATCGAGAACTCGGCGGGCGCGAGTGCGAACGCGATATTGGTGTACGAGAGCTTGGCGGCCAACCTCGAGCGCGCCCGTTCGACGATTTGGCGGTGATCAAAACTGATCTCCGGAAGATCTGAGACCGGGTGCCAGCGGGTGTCCGGCGGCAGGTTCGGTCGCGAATCCGACGGCACCATGCCGAGGTAGGACGACGCGATCACCCGCGGTCCGGGGATGCGGTCGGGTTCGGAGAACACGGACAGCTGCTCGAGGTGGGCCACCTGGCGTAGGTCCACCTTTTCGGCGAGCTGTCGCAAGGCTGACGACTTGAGGTCCTCGTCATCCTGCAAACCGCCACCGGGCAGCGACCATGAACCGGCCTGGGGATCAAAAGCGCGCTGCCACAACAAGACCGACAGCACGGGCGGCTCGCCGGCTTGATGCTCGCGGACTTGGAACACGGCACAGAGGACTTCATGGAAGACACTCGGCGACGGCATGGCTGCGAGTGTAGTGGGTGCGCTGCGGCACCCCGGACCAGGCGTGACCGGGGTATCGCAGGGGCGGAGTGTGAGGGTGCGCACATGCCGGGTGCTAGGATCGGGGGAGGTTTTCGATCTACAGTCGAAAACCCCAGCCCATAGCCCAGGCCGGCCACCGACGACCGGCGCCAGGAACAGGAGGTGGTTGTCATGACAACCACGTCACTCACTCTCGGATCGACCGAGCCTCTTTACACCGGGGTCGAGCCGACGCCGGAATGGTTCGCCGAGATCAAAAGTCTCGCCAAGAAGCGCAACGCCACGTTGCTGGCGCACAACTACCAGCTCCCGGCCATCCAGGACGTCGCTGATCACGTAGGGGATTCGCTCGCGCTGTCGCGGATAGCGGCCGAGGCCGAAACCGACGAGATCATCTTCTGCGGTGTGCACTTCATGGCCGAGACCGCCAAGATCCTGAGCCCGGACAAGCGGGTGCTCATCCCGGACGAGCGGGCCGGCTGTTCGCTGGCCGACTCGATCACCGCAGATGACCTGCGGGCGTGGAAGGCCGACTACCCCGATGCGGTGGTGGTCTCGTACGTCAACACCACCGCCGAGGTGAAGGGCCTGACGGACATCTGCTGCACCTCGTCCAACGCGGTCGACGTGGTGGCCTCGATCGACCCCGACCGGGAAGTCCTGTTCCTGCCGGACCAGTTCCTCGGCGCTCACGTCAAACGTGAGACGGGTCGCGAGAACATGCAGATCTGGGCGGGTGAATGCCACGTTCACGCCGGCATCAACGGTGACGAACTGACCGCCAAGTCGCGGTCGCACCCCGACGCCGAGCTGTTTGTTCACCCTGAGTGTGGTTGCGCCACATCGGCTTTGTACCTGGCAGGCGAGGGCTTTGTACCCGCTGATCGGGTGAAGATCCTCTCGACCGGCGGTATGCTCGACGCGGCAAGGGAGACCGGCGCAAAGCAGGTGCTGGTCGCCACCGAGGTCGGCATGTTGCATCAGTTGCGCAAGGCCGCGCCGAATGTCGACTTCCAGGCGGTCAACGACCGGGCGTCGTGCCCCTACATGAAGATGATCACCCCGGCTGCGCTGCTGCGTTGCCTCCGTGAGGGCAAAGACGAGGTTCATGTGGCACCCGACGTCGCCGAGAAGGCACGCCGCAGCGTCCAACGGATGATCGAGATCGGTAACCCGGGGTCGGGGGAGTGACGGGCAATCCCGCCGGTACCGCTGAGGTCAAGGCGCTCATCGCGATCGCACTCGACGAGGATCTGCGCTACGGACCCGATATCACCACAGCTGCAACGGTTCCCGAAGGCGCCGTGGCAACCGCGGTGCTCTCGAGCCGCCGGCCCGGTGTGCTCGCGGGCCTCGATGTGGCGCTGCAGGTGTTCGATGAGGTCATCGGTGCCGGTGACTACGAGGTCCTCGACCGTCTAGACGATGGTGCAGAGCTCGAGGCCGGATCTGCGGTCGCAACACTGCGCGGTCCGGTCGCCGGATTGCTGGTGGCCGAACGGACCGCGCTGAATCTGTTGTGCCATCTGTCCGGCATCGCCAGTGCCACCGCGGTGTGGGTGTCCGAGGTCGAGGGCACGCACGCCAAGGTTCGGGATTCACGAAAAACGTTGCCGGGCATGCGGTCTCTGCAGAAGTACGCGGTGCGCTGCGGTGGTGGACAGAACCATCGGATGGGTCTCGGCGATGAGGCGCTCATCAAGGACAACCACGTCGCAGCCGCCGGATCGGTCACCGCGGCACTCAATGCAGTACGTGCCGCTGCCCCGGACATCACCTGCGAGGTCGAGGTCGACAGTCTCGAACAGCTCGACGAAGCTCTGGCTCTGGGCGCCGAACTTGTTCTCTTGGACAACTTTCCGCTCTGGCAGACCCAGGTTGCGGTGCAGCGGCGCAACACCCGGTCGCCGTCCACCAAGCTCGAGAGCTCGGGCGGACTGACGGTCGACGTCGCCGGAGATTACGCCCGCACCGGCGTCGACTACCTCGCCGTGGGCGGACTCACACACTCGGTGACCGCCCTCGATATCGGGTTCGACTGGATCGGCGACTGACTGTCGACAAACCTGCGTGGGTGGGGACCTGTGGTGCACGTCGCATTCGTTAGCCGAGGACATATGCGTATGTACGCTTGAATGCGCGGTTCAACATCGCAATCCCCACATTCTCGGAGGTATATCTTGCCGACCATCAACGCCTACGCCGCTCCATCTGCGAAGGGTGCGCTGGTCCCGATGACAATCGAGACCCGTGACGTAGGTCCGGCCGACGTGCGGATCGCCATCGCCTTCGCCGGTATCTGCCACTCCGACATCCACACGGTGCGCGACGAATGGGGACAGGCGCAGTATCCGGTGGTGCCCGGTCACGAGATCTCGGGCACAGTCGCCGAGATCGGCTCGGAGGTGACGAAGTACAAGGTCGGCGATCGCGTCGGCGTCGGCTGTTTTGTCGACTCCTGCCGCGAGTGTGAGCCCTGCCTGCAGGGCGACGAGCAGTACTGCGAGAAGGGCATGGTCGGCACGTACAACGCGGTCGGCCGGGATGGAAAGGTCACCACCGGTGGCTACGCCCAGGAAGTCGTGGTCGACGAGAACTACGTCCTACGCATCCCCGAGGGGCTGCCGTTGGACGTCGCAGCGCCGTTGTTGTGCGCGGGTATCACCACGTATTCACCGCTGAGCCATTGGAACGCCGGACCCGGCAAGCGTGTCGCGATCATCGGACTCGGTGGCCTCGGCCACATGGGTGTGAAGATCGCCCATGCCATGGGCGCCGAGGTCAGCGTGATCTCGCAGTCGCTGAAGAAGATGGAAGACGGACTCCGGTTGGGTGCGCAGAACTACTACGCGACCGACAATCCCGAGACGTTCACCGAACTCCGTGGAAAGTTCGATCTGATCCTGAACACGGTCTCCGCCAACTTCGACATCAACAAGTACCTGTCGATGCTTGCCGTCGGTGGCACTTTGGTCGAGTTGGGCCTGCCGGAGAACCCGATTTCGGTGGCGGCCATGACGTTGGTGTCCAAGCGGCGTTCGCTGGCCGGGTCACTGATCGGTGGAATCGCCGAAACCCAGGAGATGCTCGACTTCTGCGCAGAGCACAACCTGGGTGCCGAGATCGAGGTGATCGACGCCTCACAGATCAACGAGGCCTACGAGCGGGTGGTGGCTTCGGACGTCCGCTACCGATTTGTGATCGACACCGCAACGCTCTGACCGAACCCGTCGACGTCAGCGGTCTTGACGGTCGGGGACCAGTGCCCCGAGCAGGAAGTTGACGATCGAGATCACAATCGAGCCACCGACCGCGGTCCAGAATCCGTCGACGCTCAGGCCGAAGTCGGTGGTCTCGGTGACCCAGGCCGTCAGCAACAGCATCAACGCGTTGATGACCAGGGTGAACAGTCCCAGCGTCAGGACCAGCAGGGGGAGCGACAGCAGCTGCACAAACGGCTTGATCGCGGTGTTGACGATGGTGAAGACCAGTGCGATGAACAGCACCACCAGGATCTGAGCGCCGGTGTCGCGGCCGTCCGTGGCGATCGATATCCCGTTGATGAGGGCTGCCGCAATCCAGATGGCGACAGCATTGATGAGGAGGCGTGCGGCGAAGACCATGATCAGATCCTAGGGGCGCTGGTAAAAACGGCTGGCCGGAACGCATATCCTTAGAAGTAAGTCCGCAGTGGCCATTCCAGGGGCAACTGTGGATCGCCAACGATTCGTCAGGAGTTCGTGCTCATGCTTGCCCGCACCGACCTTCGCGGTGCCAACGCCACCACCGCTCAACTACGCCGGACCCTTCCGCGCGGCGCCACCGACGTCGACACGGTCTTGGGCCAGGTCAAACCGGTGATCGATGCGATCCGCGAGCATGGTGCCTCCGCGGCGCTCGACTACGGCAAGAAGTTCGACGGCGTGGCACCGGAGACCGTGCGGGTCCCCGGTGAGCAGATCGAAAAGGCCCTGGCCGAGATCGATCCCGATGTCCGCGCCGCGCTGTCGGAGGCGATCGAGCGGGCCCGTCGGGTTCACGCCGACCAGCGTCGAACCGACGTGAGCACCGAGGTCTCACCGGGCGGAACAGTCACCGAACGCTGGATCCCCGTGGGACGGGTCGGTCTGTATGTGCCGGGCGGCAACGCGGTCTATCCGTCGAGCGTGGTCATGAATGTGGTGCCCGCCCAGGTGGCCGGTGTCGAATCCCTGGTGGTCTCGTCGCCACCTCAGGCGCAATTCGACGGTCTGCCACATCCGACGATCCTGGCGGCCTGCGCGCTGCTCGGTGTCACCGAGGTCTGGGCGGTGGGCGGTGCACAGGCCGTTGCCCTGCTGACCTACGGCGGCACCGATACCGACGGCGCCGACCTCGATCCGGTCGACCTGATCACCGGCCCTGGCAACATTTACGTGACGGCGGCAAAACGGCTGTGCCGCAGCGTTGTCGGCATCGACTCCGAAGCCGGCCCCACCGAGATCGCGATCCTGGCCGACAGTTCGGCCAGTCCGGTGAACGTGGCCGCCGACATGATCAGCCAGGCCGAACACGACGTGATGGCAGCGTCGGTCCTCGTCACCGACAGCCCCGAGCTCGCCGACGCCGTGGACGTTGCAATCGAGCTCCAGGTCCGGCGGACCAAGCACGTGGATCGGGTTCGTGAAGCGCTCTCTGGTCCGCAGTCGGGAATCATTTTGGTGGACAACATCGATCAGGGCCTGCAGGTGGTCAACGCCTACGCCGCCGAACACCTCGAGATCCAGACCCGCGACGCTGCTGCGGTGGCTGCCCGAGTACGCAGTGCCGGTGCGATCTTCGTCGGCGACTACTCGCCGGTGAGCCTGGGCGACTACTGCGCCGGCTCCAACCACGTTCTGCCCACGTCGGGTTCGGCGCGGTACAGCTCGGGTCTGTCGGTGCAGACGTTCCTGCGCGGCGTGCACGTCATCGACTACGACGAGGCCGCACTCAAGGAGGTCTCCGGACACGTGCAGACCTTGGCGAAGGCGGAAGATCTGCCTGCGCACGGTGAAGCCGTCCGGCTGCGGTTTGCAGGTTCGGAGGATCTTCGGTGACTTCTTCGACCCCCACCTCCTCGACCAGAAGGATCGGGCTTGACGACCTTCCGTTGCGCGAGACGCTGAAGGGTCAGTCGCCCTATGGCGCACCGCAGCTCGACGTGCCGTTCCGCCTGAACACCAACGAGAACCCGCACCCGCCGTCGCAGGCACTGATCGATGACGTCGCGGAGTCGGTGCGCGAGGCCGCATCGCAGCTGCACCGGTATCCGGACCGGGACGCGGTCGCGCTGCGTACCGATCTCGCCGCCTACCTCAGCTCGGCGACAGGTGTTGCACTCGGTGCTGAAAACCTCTGGGCGGCAAATGGATCCAACGAGGTCCTGCAACAGTTGTTGCAGGCTTTCGGTGGTCCGGGCCGCAGCGCGATCGGGTTTGTCCCGTCGTACTCGATGCATCCGATCATCTCCACCGGCACCGACACCACCTGGATCGAAGGAAAGCGCAACGCCGACTTCTCATTCGACCTCGATGGCGCACTCTCGGCGATCGCCGAGCGCAGGCCCGATGTGGTGTTCCTGACCTCACCCAACAACCCGACCGGTGGCTCCATCTCGCTCGACGACGTGCGCGCCGTGGCCGCCGCGGCGCCGGGCATCGTCATCGTCGACGAGGCCTACGGTGAGTTCTCCGCGGCACCGAGTGCGGTCGAACTGATCGAGGAGTTCCCCGCCAAGGTGGTGGTCAGCCGGACCATGAGCAAGGCATTCGCCTTCGCGGGCGGACGCCTGGGCTACCTGGCCGCCGATCCGGCCGTGATCGATGCGCTGCTGCTCGTTCGGTTGCCGTACCACCTGTCGGTGGTCACGCAGGCCGCCGCCCGGGCGGCGCTGCGACATGCCGACGACACCCTCGCCGGGGTCGCCGCGATCGTCGCCGAACGAGGGCGCGTCACTGCTGAACTGACCCGGTTGGGCTACTCGGTGGTCGACTCCGACGCCAACTTCATCCTGTTCGGCCCGTTCGCCGACGCGACCGTGAGCTGGCAGAACTACCTCGATGGTGGCGTGTTGATCCGTGACATGCAGATCGAGGGCCATCTACGTGCCACCATCGGATTGCCCGCCGAAAACGACGCGCTGCTGGCCCGCAGCGCCGAACTGGCCCGCACTGACCTAATAGGCCCGACACACTTGATCGGAGAGCAGAAATGACCGCACAACCGCGCGTGGCCCGCATCGAGCGGACCACCCGGGAGTCCTCGATCACCGTGGAGATCAATCTCGACGGCACCGGGCGCACCGACATCTCCACCGGCGTGGCGTTCTACGACCACATGCTCACCGCATTCGGTGCGCACGGCAGCTTCGACCTCACGGTGGCGGCCAAGGGTGACGTCGAGATCGAGGCCCACCACACCGTCGAGGACACCGCGATCGTGCTCGGCCAGGCCATCGCGAAGGCTCTCGGTGACAAGAGGGGCATCCGCCGCTTCGGCGACGCCTGGATCCCGATGGACGAGACCCTGACACAGGCCATCGTCGACGTCTCCGGACGCCCGTACTGCGTGTTCACCGGCGAGCCCGAGCACATGCTGACCACCACCATCGGCGGCAATCCCGGCGTGCCGTACCACACGGTCATCAACAAGCACGTCTTCGAAACCCTCGCGATGAACGCCCAGATCGCGCTGCACGTGCGCACGATCTACGGCCGCGATCCGCACCACATCACCGAGGCGCAGTTCAAGGCTGTGGCACGCGCACTGCGAGCCGCAACAGAATCCGATCCGCGGGTGAGTGGTGTGCCGTCGACGAAGGGGGCCCTGTGACCGGCAGCAACGGCGATCGTACGGTCGCAATCCTCGACTACGGTTCGGGCAATCTGCGTTCGGCGCAACGAGCCCTGGAGCGGACCGGTGCGCAGGTCACGGTGACGTCCGATCCGGCGATCGCGTTGGAGGCCGACGGTCTCGTGGTGCCCGGTGTCGGCGCCTTCGCGACATGCATGGAAGGCCTGCGCGCGGTCAAGGGCGACCGCATCATCGACGACCGGCTCGCCGGTGGCCGACCGGTCCTTGGCATCTGTGTCGGTATGCAGATCCTGTTCGAACGCGGTGTCGAGTTCGGTGCCGAAGCGCAGGGCTGCGGACAGTGGCCGGGTACGGTCACCCAGCTCCAGGCAGAGGTGCTGCCGCACATGGGCTGGAACACCGTTGAGGCAGAACCCGATTCGATGCTCTTTGCGGGCATGCCCGAAGATGAGCGCTTCTACTTCGTGCATTCGTACGCCGCGCAGAGCTGGGAGTTGCCCGCGGACGCACTGTTCAAGGCGCCCAAACTGACCTGGGCCACCCACGGGGGACGGTTCCTCGCCGCGGTGGAGAACGGCCCGCTGTGCGCGACCCAGTTCCACCCGGAGAAGTCCGGTGACGCCGGAGCCCGGCTGCTCAACAACTGGGTCGGGTCATTGACGTGACCGCCGCGACAAGCCCTGCGCCACAATGATGACCGCACCACGGTTCTCGTTTGCCCGGCTGGCCCTCTTCACCGTGGGTGCCGGAGTCGTGGTGCTGGCTGTCTCTACGGTGATCGTGATCGGACTGGCGAAGGTGTCACCGCTCGCCGCCCTGATCGTCGCGCTTCTGGCGCTGATACTGGCAATTGTCGCGATGGGTATTGTTGCCAACCGGATGGTCGACCGCGTGGCCCGCGCGATGCGCGAAGAAGCAGACCAATCAGAAATCGAAGGAGACTGATCCCCAGCATGAATGCACGACTTGAGCTGCTCCCGGCGGTCGATGTGGCCGATGGCCAAGCAGTACGGCTGGTGCAGGGTGCCGCCGGAAGCGAAACCTCTTACGGTTCGCCCCGTGAGGCGGCCCTGACCTGGCAGCGTGACGGTGCGGAGTGGGTGCATCTGGTTGATCTCGACGCCGCTTTCGGTCGCGGCAGCAACCGTGAACTGCTGGCCGAGGTGATCGGTGAACTCGACGTGAAGGTGGAACTGTCGGGCGGAATCCGCAACGACGATTCCCTGAAGGCCGCGCTGGCAACCGGTTGTGCCCGGGTCAATCTCGGCACCGCCGCACTGGAAGACCCGCAGTGGTGTTCACGCGCCATCGCCGAATACGGCGACCGCATCGCGGTCGGCCTCGACGTCCAGCTGGTCGACGGGTCCTACCGCCTGCGTGGCCGCGGCTGGGTGTCGGACGGCGGCGACCTGTGGGACGTTCTCGAACGCCTCGAGCGTGATGGCTGCAGCCGCTACGTCGTGACCGATGTGACCAAGGACGGCACCCTCACCGGACCGAACCTGGAACTCCTGCGGGAGGTCACCGCCAAGACGGATGCACCGGTGGTTGCCTCCGGTGGCGTCTCCGCCATCGAGGATCTTGTTGCGATCGCCGGACTCGTGGGCACGGGCGTCGAGGGAGCGATTGTCGGCAAGGCGCTCTACGCCGGATGCTTCACCCTCGTCGAGGCGCTTGCGGCGGTCGCGTCGGCGTCATGAGTTCGGCGCTCGGAGGGACCCTCCCACCCGATCTCGATCCGGAGCAGTTGCTGGCC
Organism: Williamsia sp. Y721; assembly: GCF_059683565.1. Taxonomy (NCBI): domain Bacteria; kingdom Bacillati; phylum Actinomycetota; class Actinomycetes; order Mycobacteriales; family Nocardiaceae; genus Williamsia; species Williamsia sp. Y721. The sequence goes on from NZ_JCASNH010000001.1 coordinate 1,565,940, forward strand.
AGCGCTGCTGCGGTTCTCGATCAGAGCACCGACCGGTTTTTGTCGGGCGTCGGTGCACCCAGTGCGGTTTCCAAAGGCCATAACGATTTTGCCACCGAGTTCGATCTCGAGCTGGAACGCACAATCTCTGCGGAGTTGGAGCAGCGCACCCAGATCGCCGTTCACGGTGAGGAATTCGGTGGACCGGGCCTGACCGAGGGCACGGTGTGGGTGGTCGATCCCATCGACGGCACCTACAACTATTCGGCCGGACTGCCGATCGCCGGCATGCTGCTGGCACTGGTCCACGACGGCCTGCCCGTGCTCGGATTGACGTGGCTGCCGTTGTCGGGCTTGAACTATCAGGGTTTTGTCGACGGTGAACTGCTCTGCAACGGCGTTCCCGTGCCGCCGCGGCCCGAGCAGAAGCTCAGCGAGGCGATGCTGGCATTCGGCGCGTTCAACATCAACGGCCGCGGACGGTATCCGGGCGCGTACCGGGTGGAGATGCTCGGTGAATTGAGCAGGCGGACAGCGCGTCTGCGACTGTTCGGCAGCACCGGATTCGACCTTGCGCTCACCGCGGGTGGACAGCTCGGTGGCGCGGTCACCTTTGGTCACCACGCCTGGGACAACGCAGGCGGCGCCGCATTGGTCCTGGCGGCCGGTGGTCGGATCAGCGACATCGAAGGGCGGCCGTGGTCGGTCGCATCGCCGTCGATCGTGGCGGCCAGTGCCGGGGTCCACGAGGAACTGATCGAATTGATCGGCCGAATCGGGGATCCCCAGGCTTTTGAACCTCCGAAGGAGAAGTACATATGACGGTCGCGATTCGGGTCATCCCATGTCTGGATGTCGACGCCGGCCGGGTGGTCAAGGGCGTCAATTTCCAGAACCTGCGTGACGCCGGAGATCCGGTGGAGCTCGCCGCCGCCTACGACAAGGCCGGGGCCGACGAACTCACCTTCCTCGACGTCACAGCGTCGAGCGGCAATCGAGGCACGATGATCGACGTGGTCAAGCGCACCGCCGATCAGGTCTTCATCCCGCTGACGGTCGGCGGTGGTATCCGCACCGTCGCCGACGTCGACCGCCTGCTTCGCGCCGGCGCCGACAAGGTCAGCGTCAACACCGCGGCCATCGCCAATCCTGATGTACTCGGCGAGATGAGCCGGCACTTCGGATCGCAGTGCATCGTGCTGTCGGTCGATGCCCGCACCGTCCCGGAGGGTCAGCCCCCGACTCCGTCGGGCTGGGAGGTCACCACCCACGGAGGCCGTGAGGGCACCGGTATCGACGCCGTGGAATGGGCTCGCCGCGGCCAAGACCTCGGGGTCGGGGAGATCCTGCTCAACTCGATGGACGCGGACGGCACGAAAAACGGATTCGATCTCGCGATGATCACCGCAGTGCGCGCTGCGGTGAAGGTGCCGGTGATCGCCAGCGGCGGCGCCGGTGTGGTGGAACATTTCCCGCCCGCCGTGCGTTGTGGAGCAGACGCGGTGCTGGCGGCCTCGGTCTTTCACTTCGGTGAGCTGACCATCGGGCAGGTCAAGGACGCCTTGCGCGCCGAGGACATACCCGTCCGTTGAGGCCTGCGCTGCGCTGACTCAAGCACTGCACCAACAGTTTTCGTATACGGGAGTGACAACAATGCCGCTGGACACCGGGATCGCCGAGCAGCTCAAACGCAACGCCGAGGGCCTGATCTGCGCTGTGGTGCAGGAGGCAGGCACCGGGCAGGTGCTGATGGTTGCGTGGATGGATGACGACGCGCTGGCCCGCACCCTTGAAACTGGTGAGGCCACGTACTTCTCGCGGTCGCGGGGCAAACAGTGGATCAAGGGGGAGACCAGCGGGCACACCCAGAAGGTGATCGAACTCCGCCTGGACTGCGACGGTGACACCGTCCTGATGACGGTCGAGCAAACCGGTGCGGCCTGCCACACGGGCGACCACACCTGCTTCGACGCCAACGTGCTGTACACCGCACCGGCCTGAGGCCGCACTACCCGTACGGTGGTCGGTATTTCAATAGGCTCCACCTGTGTCGGTCAAATTGCCGGCCAAGGACTTGTCGGTGGGTGCTGATAGAACTGTTTCATGACCGCGGGGGTGGCAGATCTGATCGACCGTATCGAGGGTATGGCTCTTGGTGCGGAGGAGATCGTTGCTGTCCGTGAAGTGTTGTCCCGCAGGCTTGTTGATATTTCGTTGGCGAACGTGTCGGACAAGGAGGCTGTCGAACTCGCCCAAGTGATCGAAGCGCAGAGTCGCCGTGATGAAGCCGTCAAAGTACGGGTGGCGGTCGAGCTGCGGGAACGCTCGGTCGCCGCGAAGCAGGGTTTCAAACACAACAAGTTTTTGCGCCATCATTTGCGGATTTCGGCGACCCAGGCCAGTGCCCGATCGAAAAGGGCTGAACGCGTGGGCCAGTGGCATACCCCGTCGGGTGAGGTGATCGCGCCGGTGTACCCGCATACGTGGTTGGCGTTGCGTGATGGTGCGATCGGGGTGGCGCATTACACCGTCATTCACGACACCTTGCGCAGTCTGCCGGGGTCGATTCGCGGCGACCTCGAGAAGTGGTCCGAGGGGGAGTAATTGATGGCCGAGGCCGCTCGGACGATGGATCCTGACGAACTGAAGAAGGTCGGGCTGTATTTGCGTGATCATCTGGATCCGGATGGTGATTTCGATGATTTTGATGACCTGGATCGGCAGCAGAAACGGGAGTTGTCGGTGTCCAAGCAGGGTGCGGACAAGATGGCCGCCATCGCCGGCACCCTGGATCCGGTGACCAAGGCGTTGTGGGATGTGGTGGCCGCGAAGTGGGCTGCGGCGGGGATGAACAACCCGAACGATCCCGAATCGCCGTCCGGACCAGCCGATAAAGCCGATAGGGACACTGTGCAGGCTGCAGCCAAACGTGACAATCGCACGCCGGGGCAGCGCAATCATGATGCATTCAAACGGTTGCTGGAGTTGGCTGTCGGGCAAGGAACTCTGGGTCGGCACCGGGGTTTGCCTGCTCGGGTGATCGTGACCATGACTCTGGATCAGCTCGAAAAGGAAACCGGGGTTGCGACCACCGCCTCGGGCGGGGTCATGCCGGTGCGTGATGCCATCCGGTTGGCCGGGGTGAACCGTAAGTTTCTGGCGTTGCTCGACGACAAGCACCGCCCGCTATACCTGGGTCGTGAACAACGGTTGGCGACTGCTGATCAGCGGATGGCGTTGATTGCCGCTGAGCGGGGTTGTTCGCGGCCGGGTTGTGATGCTCCCGCGACTGAGGTTGCGGTCCATCACACGCGGGAATGGTCCAAAGGTGGGTGGACCGACATCACTGTGTTGACGTTGGTGTGCGATTCCGATCATGGGCAGGTTCATGATGGTGAAACAGGATGGATCACCGAGATCATCAACGCTGATACCGGTCCGCCGGGTTGGCAGGGCCGGATCGGCTGGCGCCAACGCGGAAGCCTGGATTTGCCGCAGCCCAACAACACTCACTTCCCGGACAAGTACTTCACCAACCCGGAGATGTGGAACCCGAACAGCGACGCCGACGCCGCGTGGTTCCTCGAACGTGCTCGGACGGCGTTCGAGACCAAGCCTGAAGCACCGGTCGCCCCGGTATATGCCGTCGATTTCGGATGGAAACGTGCAACCTATCGGGCTGCTTGACACATTCACCGATCCACAAGTGCCATCGACGCTCTCATCTGACTGAATCGCAGCAATGCGGGCTCGCCGATCACCTGCTGGTAACGGTCGATCACGTCACCGACGAAATCGTTGACGGCGGTTGCGTCGAGTCTGCTGGTCCAATCCGTACCGCCGACCGAAAACCATTGCGCGAACGCTTCGGTGGAGTCGAACTGCCAGCGCAGGTCCTGCACATCGAGATCGGTGACGGTGAAGCCGGCGGTCACGGCGAACTCGCGGAACCGATCCGGTTCGACGTGGAAGTACGGAGCCTCGAAGGCGACGAAATGATCGCGCCACGATGAGCTCGCCGCCACCTCCATGGCCACGTCTTCGATGCTGAGACGGTCTGTTGCACACACGATCTGGATGACAGCCCGGCCACCATCGTCCAGACTGCGGGCAATGCCCTGTAGTGCAGCGGTGTGGTCACCGATCCAGTGCAGGGCGTTGAACGACACCGCGATGTCGAAATCGCGCTCGAACGGCAACGCCAAAGCGTCATCGACATGGAATTGCACCCGGAGCAGGCCGATGGGCACCCGGGTGAGGGCTTTGTCGATCATCCGGTGGGAAGCATCCACACCCACGACCGACCCCGCCGGCAACCGCTGGGCCAGTTGCATGGTGATGAATCCGTCGCCGCAGCCGACGTCGAGGAGACGCTCATCGCCGGCCAGTTCGAGGTCTCCGATCGAGTTCTCGGCCACCATTCGCTGCAGTGCACTGACGTCGGCGTATCGGTCGCCATCCCAATCGACCACTGCAGCCACCTCTCGCCGGCGATGTACATGGGTTCAAGTGTGCCGTCAGCGCCGCTCACCTGGGTTTGGAATAGATCGATTCGCCACCCGTCTGCCGAAGTCTGACGCGACTCGTCTGGCTGGTCACCCGCTCGGAACCGAGCCGAGTTGTGGCACATTCGTTCCATGCCACTCATCCAGATCTCCCAGACACCCGGACTCAGTGATCGGGTCAAGCGTGAAACCATCGCCGCGGTCACCGAGGCGTATGCCCGTGCGACCGGGAAAAATCCCGATTCTGTATGGGTGACGATCACCGAGGTTCCACGGTCGCACTGGGGTGTGGGTGGGGAGCCGCTCGGTCAATAGCGAGAGACTGGGACAATCGGAGACGATGGCAAACATGACCACCGCCGCAGCCACTGCAGGCGGCTTCACAGACACCACAACGCTGGCCCAGTTCCTGGAGCTGGCAGCCGACCATCGGGTTGTGCCGGTGACCCGCAAGGTCCTGGCCGATTCGGAGACACCGCTGGGTGCGTACCGAAAACTCGCCGGTGACCGACCCGGGACCTTCCTGCTCGAGTCCGCGGAGAACGGCCGCTCGTGGTCCCGATGGTCGTTCATCGGCGCCGGCTCGCCCGCCGCGCTGACCTCGGTCGATGGCCAGGCGCAGTGGTGGGGGACCCGGCCCGCCGGCGCACCGGCGGGAGGCGACCCACTTGTCGCCCTCGCCGAGTCATTGCGAATCCTGGCCACCGATCGGTTCCCCGATCTGCCGCCGCTGACCGGTGGATTCGTCGGCTTTCTGGCCTACGACGCGGTCCGTCGTCTCGAACGTCTGCCCGACACGACGGTGAACGATCTGCAGTTGCCGGAGATGCTGATGCTGCTGGCAACCGACATCGCAGCCGTCGACCACCACGAGGGCACCATCACCTTGATCGCCAACGCGGTGAACTGGGACGGCAGTGCCGATCGGGCCGAGGAGGCGTACGCCGACGCAGTGGCCCGCCTCGACACGATGACGGCCGCGCTCGCCGCACCCGCGCCGTCGACCGTCTCGACCTATCACCCCGCAGAACCGGAATTCACCGCTCAGCGCACTCGCGAGGAGTACGGGACGATCGTCACCAGCCTGGTCTCGGAGATCGAGGCCGGTGAGGCTTTCCAGGTGGTGCCGTCGATGCGTTTCGAGATGCAGACCGACGCCGATCCCATCGACGTCTACCGTGTGCTGCGAACCACCAACCCGAGCCCGTACATGTACTTGCTGCGGGTTCCGGGTAATGGTGGACCCGACTTCACGATCGTCGGTTCCAGTCCTGAAGCTCTTGTCACCGTGAAGGATTCGGTGGCCACCACCCATCCGATCGCGGGTACCCGCTGGCGTGGGGAGACCGAGGCCGACGACCTGCTGCTCGAAAAAGACCTCCTCGCCGACGAAAAAGAGAATTCCGAGCACCTCATGCTCGTGGATCTCGGACGCAACGACCTCGGTCGGGTGTGCGAGCCGGGCACGGTGAAGGTGTCGGACTACCGGCACATCGAGCGCTACAGCCACGTCATGCACCTGGTGTCCACGGTGTCGGGGCAATTGCAGGACGGCAAGACCGCCCTCGACGCGGTGAACGCCTGTTTCCCGGCCGGGACCCTGACCGGTGCGCCCAAGGTGCGGGCGATGGAACTGATCGACGAACACGAGAAGACCCGGCGTGGCCTGTACGGCGGCATCGTGGGCTATCTCGATTTCGCGGGTGACGCCGATACCGCCATCGCGATCCGTACCGCGGTCCTCAAGGAGGGGCGCGCGTACGTGCAGGCCGGTGGCGGCGTGGTTGCCGACAGCGAGGCCGACTACGAGTACAACGAGGCCAGCAACAAGGCGCGCGCGGTCCTCAAGGCGATCGCGGCGGCCGAGACGATGACACCGATCGCGGGTACCGACAATGAGTGAGAGCAAGTCAGCAGGCAACGTTGCGAAAACTGCTCGGGGAGCGAGTGGTCGTGGCCGGCGGCTGGCGATCATCGCAGTCCTGCTCGGGCTCGGCGCGTTGGCCTTCTGGGCGGCCTCCCGGATGACCTGGGCCGAACTGATCGGCGCCGACGGCATGGCGCCGCCGCGAACGTTCACGGTCAAGGGGTCTGACTGGACACCGCTGTTGACCCCGCTGGCGATCGTGTTGCTCGCCGGAATCGCGGCGGCGGCATCACTGCGCGGCTGGGCGTTGCGAATCACCGCGTTTGTCGTCGCGGCGGTCGCGATCATCGGTCTCGTGCCCGCGTTGACGCTGCTGACCGGCGACGACCACGTCAGTTACGCGGTGGATGTGATCGACCTGCCGTCGCGCTATGAGGCACTACAGGTCGACACCAACGTCTTGCCGGGCCTGGTCGTGATCGCGGGAGCGCTGGCCGCTGTGATCGGCGCCGTTGTGATGCTGCAGGCCGCATCCCGGGATGCGCCGATGTCCTCGAAGTACAAGTCACCTGCGGCGCGTCGTGCCGAGCTCGAAGAAGAGGTCTTCGCCAAGCGCGATGCCGAACGCAAAGCGGCTGAAAGCAGCGCTGACGAAGGGGCGTCCCCGACCCCTGGCGACACCGGCTCGACCCCGGGCGACGGCAACGAACGGATGCTCTGGGATGCCCTCGATACCGGTGATGATCCGACGATTGACCCACCGGATCGCGAAAGGTGACGGTTCTCACTTCGTTTGGCGGTACCCCGAATCCATCGTCTACCGGGCCGCAGCTACCCTTTGCTTACTGAAACACGAGCTGCTGGGGTCTCGCGCGACCGACTACATCCTCGTCAGTGGCGTGAGAAAGGGGTTGATCATGAGCACGCAAACCGTCCTTGATTCGATATTGGCCGGGGTGAGGGCCGATGTGGCAGCACGCGAGTCTGTGATCGACTTCGCTGCCATCAAGGCCGCCTCCGCGGCAGCACCGGAGCCCATCGACGCGACCGCAGCGTTGCGTGAGCCCGGCATCGGTGTCATCGCCGAGGTCAAGCGCGCCAGCCCGTCGAAAGGCGACCTGGCCGACATCATCGATCCGGCAGCCCTGGCGCAGGCCTACGAGGCCGGGGGTGCACGGATCATCAGCGTGCTGACCGAGGAACGTCGGTTCCGCGGCTCGCTCGCCGACCTCGATGCCGTTCGCGCAGTGGTCCAGATCCCGGTCCTGCGCAAAGACTTCATCGTGGGCCCGTATCAGATCCACGAGGCCCGTGCCCATGGCGCGGACGTCATCCTGCTGATCGTCGCTGCCCTCGAGCAGAACGTGCTCAGCGCACTGCTCGACCGCACGGAGTCCCTGGGGATGACCGCGCTGGTCGAGGTGCACACCGAGGAAGAAGCAGATCGAGCGCTGCAGGCCGGAGCATCCGTGGTCGGCATCAACGCGCGCAATCTCAAGACCCTCGAAGTCGACCGCGACAGCTTCGCCCGGATTGCTCCCGGATTGCCTTCCAAGGTGATCCGGGTCGCCGAATCCGGGGTTCGCGGAACTGCCGATCTGCTGGCATACGCCGGCGCCGGCGCCGATGCGGTCCTGGTCGGAGAAGGCTTGGTCACCTCTGGTGACCCTCGTGCGGCCGTCTCGGAACTGGTGACCGCCGGAACCCACCCGTCCTGCCCCAAACCAGTCCGTTAGGCCCCTGTCTTCATCATGACCTCGTCGTCTGCTGCATCAGCTTCCTTCTATTCCGAACTCCCTCAGGCCAGCGCCGGTCTGGTCAACAGGACATCGGTCGAACCCGATCGCAGTGGACATTTCGGTGTCTACGGTGGACGCCACGTACCCGAAGCCCTGATGGCCGTGATCGAAGAGGTCACGGTGAACTGGGAGAAGGTTCGTACCGATGACGGGTTCCTGCGGGAACTCGATCGGCTCCAACGTGACTACAGTGGGCGTCCGTCGCCGCTGTACGAGGCCAAGCGCCTTTCCGAGTATGCCGGTGGCGCGCGGATCTTCCTCAAGCGAGAAGACCTGAACCACACCGGATCTCACAAGATCAACAACGTTCTCGGCCAGGCACTGCTCGCCAAGAAGATGGGCAAGAATCGCATCATCGCCGAGACCGGGGCCGGTCAGCACGGCGTGGCAACCGCCACTGCATGTGCGATGTTCGGTCTCGAATGCATCGTCTACATGGGTCGCGTCGACACCGAACGTCAAGCACTCAACGTCGCCCGGATGCGTCTGCTCGGTGCATCTGTGGTCGCCGTCGATACCGGTTCGGCCACACTGAAAGACGCGATCAACGAGGCCATGCGCGACTGGGTCACCAACGCGCACAACACCTATTACTGTTTCGGCACTGCCGCCGGACCCCACCCGTTCCCGGTGATGGTCCGCGATCTGCAGCGTGTGGTGGGTCTCGAGGCCCGTGAGCAGATCCTGCGCTCTGCCGGCCGGCTGCCCGACGCCGTGGTCGCCTGCATCGGTGGCGGCTCGAACGCGATCGGCATCTTCCATCCCTTCATCGATGACAAAGACGTGCGCCTGGTCGGCTACGAGGCCGCAGGCGACGGTGTGGAAACCGGACGCCATGCCGCGACCTTCACCGGTGGAACACCGGGTGCGTTCCAGGGTGCCTACTCGTACCTGTTGCAGGACGAAGACGGCCAGACCATCGAATCCCATTCCATCTCAGCCGGACTCGACTACCCCGGTGTCGGGCCCGAGCATGCATACCTCAAGGACATCGGCCGCGCGGAATACCGTCCGTGCACCGATTCCGCGGCCATGGATGCCCTTGCCCTGCTCAGTCGCAAAGAGGGCATCATCCCGGCGATCGAGTCGGCCCATGCCGTTGCCGGTGCGCTAGAGCTCGGTGTCGAGTTGGGGGAGGGCGCGATCATCGTCGTCAATCTCTCCGGGCGTGGCGACAAAGACGTCGACACCGCGGCCAAATGGTTCGGACTTCTAGACGAGGACACAGACAATGCCTGAAGCCGAATCTCGGCTCGGACCACTGTTCAACCGCTGCCGCGCCGAAGGGCGCAGCGCGCTGATCGGCTATCTGCCGGTCGGATACCCGGACCTTCCCGGTTCGCTGGCATCGATGCGGTCGATGGTCGAAGCCGGTTGCGACATCATCGAAGTCGGGGTCCCGTACTCCGATCCGGTCATGGACGGCCCGACGATCCAGGACGCGGCCGAACAGGCGCTGCGCGGTGGGATCCGGGTCCGTGACGTATTCACCGCGGTCGAGGCCATCGCCGACGCCGGTGGCAGCGCCGTGGTGATGACGTACTGGAATCCTGTGCTGCAGTACGGGATCGATCGCTTCGCCCGCGATCTGGCCGGTGCCGGTGGTCTGGGTCTGATCACGCCGAACCTCATCCCGGACGAGGCCGACGACTGGATGGCGGCCTCCACCGAACACAAGCTCGACCGGATCTTCCTGGTCGCTCCGTCGTCGACGGAAGAGCGGCTGGCGATGACTCTCGAAGCGAGCAGCGGGTTCATCTACGCCGCCTCGACGATGGGTGTCACCGGTGCCCGCGACAACGTGTCGTCGATGGCTCCGGAGTTGTGTGCCCGGATCCGTAAGCACTCCGACATCCCGATCGGTGTCGGACTGGGCGTGCGAAGCAAGACACAGGCAGCGGAGATCGCCGAATATGCCGACGGTGTGATCGTCGGCTCGGCGCTGGTCTCTGCGGTGGCGCAGGGTGATGCCGCACTACGCGGACTGACCTCCGAACTGGCCGAGGGCGTGCGGGCGCGCTCCGGGGTTCGTTCGTGAACACCGAGCCGCTGGCTTACATCCCCAGTCCCTCCCAAGGGGTCTGGGATCTGGGACCTTTCCCGATCAGGGCCTACGCGCTATGCATCATCGTCGGCATCATCGTGGCGATCTTCTGGGGCAACAGGCGCTGGGTCGCCCGCGGTGGCCGCGACGGTGAAGTCCTCGACGTGGCGATCTGGGCTGTGCCCTTCGGTCTCATCGGTGGCCGGATCTACCACGTGGCAACCGACTGGAAGACCTACTTCGGCGACGGACCCAAAGACCCGATCGATGCCCTCAAGATCTGGGACGGCGGCCTGGGTATCTGGGGTGCGGTCGCCTTCGGCGCGCTGGGCGCCTGGATCGGTGCCCGCCGGGCCGGCATCAAGTTGCCGCCCTTCGGTGACGCGATCGCGCCGCCCATTCTGCTGGCGCAAGCCATCGGCCGCCTCGGCAACTACTTCAACCAGGAACTCTACGGCGACAAGACCGACCTGCCGTGGGGCCTGAAGATCTACGAGCGCGTCGATTCTTCCGGCTATGTCAGCCCGGGCCTGATCGACGGCAAATCCAACGGCGTGGTCTATGCGATCGTGCAACCGACGTTCCTGTACGAGTTGTTGTGGAACGTCCTGATCGTGATCGCGCTTGTCGTCATCGACCGGCGTTTCCGGATCGGGCATGGCCGACTGTTCGCGCTGTACGTCGCCGGATACTGCGTCGGCCGGTTTGTCATCGAGACGATGCGCACCGATGCGGCCTCGCTGATCTGGGGTGTGCGGGTCAACCTGTTCACCGCTGCGCTGGTGTTCGTCTGTGCGGCGATCTACGTGGTTCTCGCGCCGAAGGGTCGCGAGACCCCGTCTGAGATCTATCACCCTGGCGCAGCACCGGATTCAGAGTCCGGCCCGAGCGAGCATCCCGTCGAGGGCTACGTCGAAGACGACCTGACGGACGCCGAGGTCGATGACCGGGCACGCAACCGGGTGGACTCTGCTGACGAGGAACGTAAATCCAAGCCGGACACCGAAAGCGAGACCGGCGAACGCCAGGTCTGACCCCGATGTGAATCAGCCGTCTTTCGGCTTAACTGCTAGCATTAGCAGTCGCACCAACGTCAATTCTCAGGTGCGTGTTCACACCACGGGCCAGTGACGTCCTGAGGATTGTTTGCTGGTTCCCTCGGGTGTCCGAGGGCTAGGCGTGGAGGTCGGATTTGCTGTTCTCTCAGCTCCCCAAAGCCCAGGGTCTGTACGACCCTGACTCAGAAGTCGACTCGTGCGGTGTCGCAATGGTCGCCGATATTCACGGCCGTCGAACCCACGAGATCGTCTCTGACGGGCTGCTCGCGTTGGAGAACCTGGACCACCGCGGCGCTGCCGGGGCCGAGACCAACAGTGGTGACGGTGCCGGGATCCTGATCCAGGTACCCCATGCATTCCTGCGTAAAGTGGTCGACTTCGTCCTGCCGCCCGCCGATCCGATCGCAGGCAACACCTTTGCCGTCGGCAACTGCTTTCTGCCGATGGAGCCGCAGGCGCGGGCCCGTGCGATCGCCCGGGTCGAGGCCATCGCCGCCGAAGAGAACATCACCGTCCTGGGATGGCGCGAATCCCCGGTCGAGGTCGACGCGGCCGACATCGGCGGTACCGCGCGCGCCTGCATGCCGTACATGAGCCAGCTCTTCGTCGTCGCGCCGTTGCGTGCCGACGGCACCGCGCCTGCGGGCCTGGATCTCGATCGCCTCGTCTACCCGCTGCGCAAGCGTGCCGAACGGGTCACGCCGGAAATCGAGGCCGACGGCAGCGGGCTCTACTTCGCGTCGCTGTCGAGCCGGACCATCGTCTACAAGGGCATGCTCACCACCAAGCAGCTGCCTGCCTTCTATACCGATCTGCGTGACGAACGGGTCTGCAGTGCCATCGCGATCGTGCACTCCCGGTTCTCGACAAACACGTTCCCGTCCTGGCCGCTGGCCCATCCCTTCCGTTTCGTCGCCCACAACGGTGAGATCAACACCGTGCGTGGCAACCGGAACCGGATGCGGGCCCGCGAGGCGATGCTGGCAACGGATCTGATCCCCGGCGACCTCACCCGCGTGTTCCCGATCTGTAGTCCCGACGCCTCCGACTCGGCCTCGCTCGATGAGGTCCTCGAAATCCTGCATCTCGGTGGCCGCAGCGTTCCGCACTGCGTGATGATGATGGTCCCGGAGGCCTGGGAGAACGTCACCGACATGGATCCCCGGCGCCGGGCTTTCCTGCAGTTCCACGCGTCGTTGATGGAGGCGTGGGACGGTCCGGCGTGCGTCACCTTCACCGACGGCACGATGGTGGGCGCCGTGCTCGACCGCAATGGTCTGCGGCCGGGACGTTGGTGGCAGACCGCGGGTGGCAAGGTGGTTCTGGCCTCGGAGGCCGGTGTGCTCGACATCCCGAATGACGAGATCATCGCCAAGGGACGGCTCGAGCCCGGCAAGATGTTCCTGATCGACACGGCGGCAGGCCGACTTGTTTCCGACTCAGAGGTCAAGGGACAGTTGATCGGCGAGGAGCCGTATGAGGAATGGCTGCATGCCGGCCTGCTGGAACTGGCACGCCTTCCCGAACGTCCACGATTTGTCCCGAGCCATGAATCGGTGGTCCGACGGCAGGTGACGTTCGGGTACACCGAGGAAGAGTTGCGGGTGCTGATCACACCGATGGCGGCCTCGGGGTACGAGGCCCTCGGTTCGATGGGCACCGATACCCCGATCGCGGTGCTCTCGCAGCGGTCTCGGTTGCTCTACGACTATTTCGTGGAACTGTTTGCGCAGGTGACCAATCCGCCGCTCGATGCGATCCGCGAAGAGATCGTCACCTCGATGGCGCGCGTGATGGGACCGGAGCAGAACGTGCTCGATCCGTCGGCTGCGTCCTGCAGGCAGATCCTGTTGCCGTGGCCGGTCCTGGACAACAGCGAACTCGCCAAGATCGTGCACATCAACGACGAGGGCAACCACCGTGGCCTGTCGGCGAAGGTGTTGCGCGCCCACTACCCGGTCGCCGAGGGTGGCCCCGGACTCGAACGTGCCCTGACGGATCTGCGGTCGCGGGCCAGTGAGGCCATCGCGGCCGGATACTCCACGCTGGTGATCAGTGACCGCGAGACCACGCGTGAGAATGCGCCGATTCCGTCGTTGCTGGCGACTTCCGCGGTTCATCACCATCTGGTGCGCACCAAGGAGCGGACCCGGGTGGCGCTGGTCGTCGAGACCGGCGATGCCCGCGAGGTCCACCACATCGCGTTGCTCATCGGTTTCGGTGCCGCAGCGGTCAATCCGTATCTGGCGTTCGAAACGATCGAAGACCTTGTCGCCGAGGGCGAATTGACGGGTGTCACCCCGTCCCAGGCGGTACGCAACTATCTGCAGGGCCTGGGCAAGGGTGTGCTCAAGGTGATGAGCAAGATGGGTATCTCCACTGTCGGGTCCTACACCGCCGCACAGTGTTTCGAGGCCGTGGGCCTGGCGGGGAATCTGGTGCAGGAGTACTTCACCCGTACGAAGACCCGGATCGGTGGCATCGGCCTAGACGAGATAGCCGAAGAGGTCCGGATCCGTCATCACCGGGCATACCCACCGAACGCAACAGAGCAGGCCTACCGTCCCCTCGAGGTCGGCGGCGAATACCAGTACCGGCGCGAAGGTGAACTCCATCTCTTCAGCCCGGAAACGGTGTTCCTGCTGCAACATGCGGCCAAATCCGGCAAGACCGAGGTCTACCGGAAATACACCGACGAGGTGAACCGGCTCTCCCGTGAGGGCGGCACACTTCGCGGCCTGTTCGAGTTCGACTCGGATCGTGAGCCCGTCCCGCTCGACGAGGTCGAGCCGATCGAAGAGATCATGAAGCGGTTCAACACCGGTGCGATGAGCTACGGCTCGATCTCGGCCGAGGCGCACGAGACGATCGCGATCGCGATGAACACGATCGGTGGACGTTCCAATTCGGGTGAGGGCGGAGAGGACACCGATCGGCTCTACGACCCGATGCGCCGCAGCGCGGTCAAGCAGGTCGCCTCCGGCCGGTTCGGTGTCACCAGCGACTATCTGATCAACGCGACCGACATCCAGATCAAGATGGCCCAGGGTGCCAAACCCGGTGAGGGTGGCCAGCTTCCGGCGTACAAGGTCTATCCGTGGATCGCCAAGACCCGGCATTCCACGCCGGGTGTGGCGTTGATCTCACCGCCGCCGCATCACGACATCTATTCGATCGAGGATCTGGCCCAGCTGATCCACGATCTGAAGAACGCCAACTCGCAGGCGCGGATCCACGTCAAGCTGGTCAGTGCCATGGGCGTCGGCACCGTTGCCACCGGTGTCTCCAAGGCGCATGCCGACGTGGTGCTGATCTCGGGCCATGACGGTGGTACCGGTGCCTCACCGCTGACATCGCTCAAACACGCCGGGACCCCGTGGGAGATCGGCCTGGCCGACGCACAGCAGACCCTGATGCTCAACGGGCTGCGCGACCGCATCACCGTGCAGTGTGACGGCGCGTTGCGGACCGGTCGCGACGTGATGGTGGCCGCGCTGCTCGGCGCCGAGGAATACGGATTCTCCACGGCGCCACTGATTGTCGCCGGCTGCATCATGATGCGGGTCTGTCACCTCGACACCTGTCCGGTGGGGGTGGCGACGCAGAATCCGAAGCTGCGGGCGCGATTCACCGGCCAGGCCGAACACATCATCAACTTCTTCAAGTTCATCGCAGAGGATGTGCGGGAGCATTTGGCGATGCTCGGTTTCCGCACCCTCGACGAGGCGATCGGACATGCCGAGGCGCTGCACACGGCACCGGGTGTGGCGCACTGGAAGTCGAAGGGGCTCGACCTCTCGGCGATCTTCGCCGTGCCGGAGACGACATCACCCAAGCGTCGGATGCGGGGCCAGGAACACGCGCTCGACAAGGCGCTCGATCAGACGCTGATCCAGCTGGCCGAGGGTGCACTCGAGGATGCTCACCGGGTGACGCTGGAGATTCCGGTCCGCAACGTCAACCGAACCGTCGGCACGTTGCTCGGCTCGGAGGTGACCCGTCGATACGGCGCGTCCGGTCTGGCGGAGGACACCATCACCGTCGCCCTGTTCGGGTCGGCCGGTCAGTCACTCGGTGCGTTCCTGCCGCCGGGCGTGACCCTGGTCCTGACCGGTGACGCCAACGACTACGTCGGAAAAGGTTTGTGCGGCGGCAAGATCGTCGTGCGGCCCGATCCGGACGCACTCTTCATCGCCGAAGATCAGGTGATCGCCGGCAACACCATCCTCTATGGCGCGACCAGTGGTGAGGTGTTCCTGCGCGGCCGCGTCGGTGAACGGTTCTCGGTGCGCAACTCTGGTGCCGTCGCGGTGGTCGAAGGCGTCGGTGACCATGCCTGCGAGTACATGACCGGTGGCCGGGTGGTGATCATCGGGCCGACCGGACGCAACCTCGCGGCGGGTATGTCCGGCGGTATCGCCTATGTCTACCAACTGGATTCGTCCAAGGTGAACACGGCGATGGTCGACCTGCAGAGCCCGGACCCCGACGATCTGCTCTTCTTGCACGAACGCATCACCAAGCACGTCGAACTGACCGGTTCGTCCGTCGGTGCCTCGATGCTCGCCGACTGGCCGCGGCGCAGCCGGAAGTTCACCAAGGTGATGCCCACCGACTACCAACGTGTCCTCGACGCGGCCCGGATGGCGGAAGCCGAAGGCCGAGACGTGGATTCGGCGATCATGGAGGCAGCTCGTGGCTGACCCGCGCGGATTTCTGGAGGTCGACAAGGCCGAGGCCGTGACCCGGCCGGTGTACGAGCGGGTCAACGATTGGCGAGATGTGTACGCCGACGCAGATCCACTCATCGAGATCGCCCACGTCTCCGAACAGGCCCGGCGGTGCATGGACTGCGGGATCCCGTTCTGCCACTCCGGAACCGCCGGTTGCCCGTTGGGCAACCTCATCCCGGAGTGGAACGATCTGGTCCGCCGGGGACGGTGGGACGTGGCCAGTGACCGGCTGCACGCCACCAACAACTTCCCGGAGTTCACCGGCAAGATCTGTCCGGCGCCGTGCGAATCCGCCTGTGTGCTGTCGATCTCGCAGGCCACCACCGGTGGCAGCGTCACCATCAAGCGCATCGAGAAGACCATCGCCGACGAGGCGTGGCGCGAAGGATTCGTCCGGCCGCTGACGTCGAAGACCACGTCGGGGAAATCGGTGGCGGTGGTCGGGTCGGGTCCGGCCGGGTTGGCTGCGGCACAGCAGCTCACCCGGGCCGGCCATGCGGTGACCGTCTACGAACGGGACGACCGCCTGGGCGGTTTGCTGCGGTACGGAATCCCCGAATACAAGCTGCAGAAGGCCGATGTCGAGCGCCGCCTGGCGCAGATGAGGGATGAGGGCACCGAGTTCGTCGTCAGCTGCAACGTGGGCGTCGATGTGACCGTCCCCGAGCTACGGGAGCGCTACGACGCCGTCGTGCTCGCCCTGGGCGCACTGAAGGCCCGCGACAACACCGCGGTGCCCGGACGTGGCCTCGGTGGTGTGCACCTGGCGATGGAGCACCTGGTGCCCGCCAACAAGGAGTGCGAGGGCGACGGGCCCTCGCCGATCTCCGCGCATGGCAAACACGTTGTGATCATCGGCGGTGGCGACACCGGTGCGGACTGCCTCGGCACGGCCCATCGGCAGGGTGCGGCCTCGGTGACCCAGCTCGACTACAACCCGGAACTACCCGAAGAGCGCGACGACGACCGGTCTCCGTGGCCGACGTGGCCGCTGATCCTGCGTAGTTCGTCGGCGCATGTCGAAGGCGGAGAGCGTCGATACCAGGTGGCGGTGCAGCGGTTCATCGGTGATGAGCACGGCAACGTGGCCGCGATGGTGCTCGCCGAGGTCACCGTCGAGCGTGACGAGGATGGACGACGCACGATCGTCCCTGTCGGTGAAGAGTTCGAATTGCCCTGCGAGCTGGCACTCTTTGCGATCGGCTTCGAAGGGGTCGAGGAGATGCAGCTGTTGTCGGATCTGGAACTTGCGCCCAACCGCCGCGGCGCGCTGGGCTGCGGCAGTGACTGGCAGACAGACGCCCCGGGGGTGTTCGTCTGTGGCGACGCACATCGGGGTGCCTCGCTGGTGGTGTGGGCGATCGCAGAAGGTCGCGCGGCCGCACGCGGGGTCGACGAGTTCTTGATGGGTGAATCGGATCTGCCGTCGCCGGTACATCCGGCAGCACTGCCCTTGTCTGTCCGGTGATCTGGAGCGGTGTCCCGGTGAGCGGGCCGTGCCGTTGACATCGGCGGTGATCTGTCTGGAATCTGATGCGTTCAACCGCGACGTAGGTGTGGTGCAGAAAACAACTCGTGACGTTCTGGTGGCTCACGTAGAACGGTCCGACGGTGCGGACTAGGCTTGTAGGAGTGAATCGTCGTACCAAAATCGTATGCACCCTCGGACCTGCAACCGCCACTGATGAACGTGTTCAGGAGTTGGTGGAAAGCGGCATGGATGTCGCACGACTGAACTTCAGTCACGGCAAACATGAAGACCACCGGGAAATGTACGAACGGGTACGGAAGGCCTCCGACGCCACCGGGCGCGCGGTGGGCATTCTCGCCGACCTCCAGGGCCCCAAGATCCGTCTCGGTACGTTCGCCGACGGCCCCGTGCAATGGCCGGCAGGCAAAGAGGTGCGCATCACCGTCGAGGATTGCGCCGGAACCGCCGAACGGGTTTCCACCACCTACAAACAACTCGCCGCTGATGCCAAGCCGGGTGACCGACTGCTGGTCGACGACGGCAAGGTCGGCCTGACCGTGGTCGACGTCGAGGGCAACGACGTCATCTGTACGGTCACCGAAGGTGGGCCGGTCAGCAACAACAAGGGTGTGTCCCTGCCGGGGATGAACGTCTCGGTGCCTGCGATGTCCGACAAGGATGAGGCCGACCTCGAGTTCGCGCTGGCACTCGGCGTCGATCTCGTCGCGCTGTCGTTCGTCCGGTCACCTGCCGATATCGAACTGGTCCACGAGATCATGGATCGGGTCGGACGACGGGTCCCGGTCATCGCGAAGCTCGAGAAGCCCGAGGCCATCGACAATCTCGAAGCTGTCATCCTGGCCTTCGATGCGGTGATGGTGGCCCGCGGCGACCTCGGTGTCGAACTGCCTCTCGAAGAGGTCCCACTGGTGCAGAAGCGAGCCATCCAGATGGCCCGCGAAAACGCCAAGCCGGTGATCGTTGCCACCCAGATGCTCGAATCGATGATCGAGAACTCACGCCCGACGCGCGCCGAGGCCTCCGATGTGGCCAACGCCGTGCTCGACGGTGCCGACGCCGTGATGCTGTCGGGGGAGACCTCGGTGGGCAAGTACGTCATAGAGACGGTCCAGACGATGGCCCGCATCGTCTCGGCCGTCGAGAACAGCCCACGCACGGTTCCGCCGCTGTCACACGTGCCGCGGACCAAGCGGGGGATCATCTCGTACGCCGCCCGCGACATCGGTGAGCGCCTGGACGCGAAGGCTCTGGTTGCCTTCACCCAGTCCGGAGACACCGTCCGCCGATTGGCCCGCCTACATACGAAACTTCCGGTGATGGCGTTCACACCGCTGCCAGAGGTGCGCAGCCAGCTCTCGATGAGTTGGGGCACAGAGACTTTCATCGTCCCCTCATGTGACTCGACCGACGCGATGATCCGCCAGGTGGACAAGGCCCTCCTGGAAATCGGCCGGCTCAAGGTCGGCGACCAGGTGGTCATCGTCGCGGGTGCCCCTCCCGGCACCGTCGGTAACACCAACCTGATCCACGTCCACCGGATCGGCGAAGACGACCACTGACCCGGCAGGCGGAGCGGGGCATCCTCTACAGTCTGAGCCTGTGAGTGATGCCCCCGGTACGTCGTCGGACCTGTCCAAGCTGCTCTCGCTGTTCGATCTCGAGGAGCCCGAGCCGGATCTGTACATCGGGGTGCACCCGACGCAGGTGGGTGTTCGGACCTTCGGCGGTCAGCTCCTGAGCCAAGGTGTGATCGCCGCAGGCAGGAGTGTGCCCCGGCCGACCCCGGTCCACGCGATCCACGCGCACTTCATCCGCGGTGGTGACGTGACCAAACCTCTGGAATATCACGTGACCCGCCTGCGCGACGGCAAGCCGTTTGCCAACCGGTTGGTGACGGCGATGCAAGAGGGCGAAGAGATCTTCTCGATGCTTGTCGCGTTCCAGGACAACAAGGCCGGACTCGAACATTCGGTGCAGATCCCCGAGGTCGAGTACCCGGAGGATCTGCCGCCGCTCGGCGAGCACTTCAAGGGCTACGAAGACCGGGTTGCGACCTTTGTGAATGCGATGCATCCCATCGACATCCGTTTCGCCAACGATCCGAGCTGGAAGGCCCGCGAAACCGGCGAGCGACTCGAGCACAACCGGGTCTGGATGAAGACCGACGGTCAGATGCCCGACGATCCGCTGGTCCATATCGCGGCGCTGTGTTACGCATCCGACACCACGGTGCTGGACTCGATCATCACCACCCACGGACTGTCGTGGGGTATCGATCGTTTGTTCGCCGCGACCGTGAACCATTCGATGTGGTTCCACCGTGAGTTCCGCTTCGACGACTGGCTGCTGTACGCCAGCGAGTCGCCGGTGGCCGCCGGATCCCGGGGGCTCGGTACGGGCCGCTTCTTCACCCGTGACGGCGTGCTGGCGACCACCGTCGTCCAGGAAGCACTCATCAAGTACTTCCCGCCCCGTAACTGATCGACACCGCGATCACCGATCAGGCAGACTCGGGTCCATGCAGCCTGCGCAATCGGCGCCCCCGTATTGGCCGGCCCCGGGGAATGATCTGGAGCCGCGCAACTGGCAGCGGCGCACCCGCGGACCGGTCATCGTCATCAGCACGGTCGCGGGTCTGATCCTCGCGGTTGTCGGGATCGGGGCGGTCGTGATCGGTTCGCAGCCACGAGATTTCACTGCCGAGGGTGCGGTGGTGCTCACCGCCGGCCAGTACGAGGCATCAGCGGACGATGTCTGCGGTGGCACCGGCGAGTTCGAAGACATCAGGGCGGGTGCCCGGGTGCGGATCCTCGACACCGATCGGACCATTCTCGAGCAGTCATCGCTGACCGCACCACAGTTGTCGGCCGACAAATGCCGGCTCGAGTTCTCGGTCCCGGGCATCCCCGAAGGCTGCGACCGCTATGTGGTGGAGGTCGGCGATACCTTCCGGTATGAGACCACCGAAGACGGACTCGAGCGCGGCATCATCTTCGAGCCGTGAGCCGTACCAGGGTTCAGACCTGACGATCCTTGAACACGGGGGTCTCGCGCTTCATCCCGGCCTTGCGGGCGATCGCGTGGTTCACACCGCGTAGCAGGCGGAGCTGCAAGACCTGCTCGACAGGGAACGAGAAGCGCGGTGAGCGAGACCAGGTCTTCTCGAACAGGCGCTTCGTCGACGACACCGAGTCAGGTGATCTCGCGGCGATCTTCTCGACCAGGTCCATGGCGGCAGCGTGCGGATCGTCGGCCACCCCGGTGACGAGCCCGATCTCCTTGGCCTCGGCAGCAGAGAGCATCTCACCGGTCATGGTCAGGCGTTTGGCGATGTCGATGCCGGTGAGCTGCGAGAGCGATGCCGATGCTGACATGTCGGGGATCAGGCCCCACTTGGCCTCGAGGACCGAGAAGTCGGCGTCCGGGGCGGCGAAGCGGAAGTCGGCACCCAGAGCGATCTGCAGTCCGCCGCCGTAGCAATGGCCGTGCACCACGGCGATCACCGGTACCGGGACCCGACGCCACTGCCACGCAGGATCCTGAAAACCGTTGGACCCCAACAAGATATTGGGAACAAACGTCCGGTAGATGCTCTTTTCTTTGCCGGCGAGACTGGCGAAGTCGAGGCCGGCACTGAACGACTTGCCCGCGCCGCTGATGATGACCGCACGCAGTGTTTTGTCCTGCGCGGCCATCTTGGCGGCCTTGGTCAGCCCGGCGAGCAGTGTGAGGGTGAGGCCGTTGTGTTTGTCGGGCCGGTTGAGTTGCACGTGAGCGACCGGACCGAAGGTCGTCTGCTCGACCCGGTACGTGACCGAACCGTCCGCGGCGGGGCTCGCTGCCGGGTCGGCTGCGATGGTCAGAGGTGTCGGTCCGGACGTGGTGTCTGGAGTGGACATGACGTGCTCCTTCAGGTCTGCGGTACGAAATATGCGGTACGCGGATCTCGGTGTCGCCTGATGCAAGTGTGAGGCGAGATCCAGAACCCACGGAAGCTATGTTACCCACGGGTAACTCTGTCTTGTCGAATCGCGGGTAACCCGAAACCGGCAGTATCGACGAGTCGTCGGGGCTAGGTTTTTGGTACAGGCTTGTCCGATACGGCATCGCGGGGGATGCGGTGCCGGGTCAGCTGTCCGGTCGACCGGACCGTCAAGGAGTTCAGATGAACGAGAACACCACAGACACCGTCTTCCAGCACGAGTCGGGGGCCGCTGTCCGCACCACAGTCGAAGCCTTTCAGGAAACGGCCAAGATGCATCCCGACCGGGTGGCGTTGCGCACGCCGGGGGGGATACAGGAGATCACCTGGCGCGAATATGCCGAGCGGGTCGAAGCGATAGCGCTGGGACTGGCGCGGCTGGGAGTCAAACGCGGTGACACCGTCGGCCTGATGCTGGCGAACCGGCCGGAGTTCCATCTGGTCGACACCGCGATCACACACCTGGGGGCGGTTCCGTTCTCGGTGTACAACACCAGTGCTCCCGAACAACTGGCATACCTGTTCACCGATGCCGCCACCCGGATCGTGATCACCGAACGGGCGTTTCTGCCGGTTGTGAAACAGTCCGGTGTGGAACTGGAGCACATCATCACCGTCGATGGTCCGGCCGAGGGGGCAATCGAACTGCGCGAGGTCGAAGCGCAGCCCGATGAGACGTTCGATTTCCAGGCTTCCTGGCGCGCAACCGAACCCGATGATCTGGTCACGTTGATCTACACCTCGGGTACCACCGGTCCGCCCAAAGGTGTCGAGATCACCCATCGCAATGTGATCGCGGCCGCCGCGTCGGTGACAGACGACATCGATGCGGGATTCGATGATCGGATCATCTCGTATCTGCCCGCGGCGCATATTGCGGACAGGGTGTCGACGCATGGGTCAAATCTGTTGCGCGGCGTGCAGATAACGTCGGTTGTCGACCCTCGGGAGTTCGCCTCTGCTTTACCGGATGTGCGTCCGACCGTCTTTTTCGGTGTGCCGCGGGTGTGGCAGAAGATCAAGGCCGGGATCGAGGGCAAGATCGCCGAGGAGACAAGTCCGGTCAAGTCGAAGCTGGCGGCCTGGGCATTGGACGTCGCCGCCAAGGCGGCACGGGCTGACTTGTCCGGGCGTCCGCGGGGTCGGTTACTGGACGCGCAATATCAGCTCGCGGACAAGCTGGTCCTGTCCAAAGTGCGGGCGGCACTCGGGCTGGACGAACTCAAGGTTGCCATGTCAGGAGCCGCCTCGATACCGGTCGAAGTGATCGAATTCTTTGTGGGACTGGGTATTCCGGTCGCAGAGGTCTGGGGTTTGAGCGAGACCACCGGTGCGGCCACCAAAACTTCGGTCGACAACCTCAAGGTGGGGTCGGTGGGCAGGCCCGTCGGGGGAGTGGAGCTCAAGATCGCCGATGACGGTGAGGTCCTCGTGCGGGCTCCGATTGTGATGCGGGGCTACCGCAACAATCCGGAAAAAACCGCCGCCACGATCGATGCAGATGGTTGGTTGGCGACCGGTGATGTGGGCACAATCGATGCCGACGGGAACCTGACCATCGTTGATCGCAAGAAAGAACTGATCATCAACGAGGCGGGAAAGAACATGTCTCCCAGTGCCATCGAGAACGCAGTGAAGGCCTTCTCGTCGCTGGTGAGCCAGGTTGTTGCGGTCGGCGATGACAAGCCGTACATCACCGCGCTGGTGGTGCTCGATCCGGACGTGGCCGCCCTGCGGGCGAAATCACTGGGAATCCCGGGTGCACAGATCTCGGATCTGGCCGCCCATCCGGCGATCAACGAAGAGGTCACTGCAGCGGTCAAGGCCGGAAACGCGAAGTTGTCGCGGGTTGAACAGGTCAAGCGGTTTGTGGTGGTGCCATCGGCGTGGGATCCCGGTGGTGACGAATTGACCCCGACGATGAAGTTGCGGCGCAAGCCGATTGCGAACAAATACGCCGATACGATCGTCGACCTGTACTCCGCTGAACCCCGGCAGGGCGTTGTCGATCTCGGGTGACCACGGGCCACGGTGTGTCGCCCGCCCTGCGCATCTCTTGACGATCAGGAGATGATGGACCGGTGATCGAAGCAGTGGTTTTTGACATGGACGGTGTGCTGATCGACTCCGAGCCGATCTGGGAACAGGTCCGGCGGGAGGTGGTCGCCGAATACGGCGGGACGTGGCTTCCGGAAGCGCAAACGGCGTTGATGGGGATGAGCACCCCGGAATGGGCTGCCTACCTCAGCGCCGATCTCGGGGTGGGAAAGCCGCCGGCCGAGGTGGCGCAGATTGTCATCGACCAGATGGTTGCGCGATACGAAGAGCACCTGCCGGTGCTTGCGGGCGCCGATGAGGCGGTCCGCCGATGTGCCGGCCGGTGGCGACTGGGGCTCGCGAGTTCGTCGCCGCGCAGGTTGATCGATGCGGTCCTGGACACCGCGGGATGGACGGATCTCTTCGCGGTCACGGTCTCCACGGAAGAACTCGATCGGGGCAAACCTGCGCCGGACGTCTATCTCCATGCGGTGAAAGCGCTCGACGCCGAGCCCGCTGCCTGCGCCGCCATCGAGGACTCGTCGAACGGTATGCGCTCGGCATCCGCCGCCGGACTGGTGCTGATCGCCGCACCGCGTCCCGAGTATCCACCCGCCGACGATGCTCTCGAACCGGCTGCGATGGTCATCGCAGGGATCGACGATCTCGACATCGACGCGGTCGCAGCGCTGGTCTGACCTACCTCGGCGTGATGGGTGGCATCGTTGACCAAGGGAAATTGATCCACTTGTCGGTGTATCGCCAGGTGTAGTCGGCGCGGATCACCGATGCCGGCTTCTCGTACAGCACCGCTGTGCGGACCTCGGACGCGTGGTCGCGACAGAAGCTGTGGACCAGTTCAAGGGTTCTTCCGCTGTCGGCGACGTCGTCGACCACGAGGACGCTCAGTCCGTCGAGTTCGGTGGCATCGAGGATCGGCGGCAGGATCACCGGACTGTCCAGCGTGGTGCCCACGCCCGTGTAGAACTCGACGTTCATCGTGAACAGTGCCTTGCAATCAAGGGTGTAGGCCAGCGCCCCGGCCGGAAGCAGACCGCCGCGTGCGATTCCGAGGACAACTTCGGGTACATAGCCGGAGTCGGCAATCGTTTGGGCCAGTTCGCGGCTCGCATGGCCGAACAGCTCCCATGTCAACACTTCTCGATCCGTCATCGAGCTATCGTTGCACGTCCGCCCCGTTTCGCGATCTGCTGGGCTCGGTTTCGAATCGGTCGCGGGCGCATCCGGCATCAACGCTGATCGGACTGCCAAAGCGCACAGCCGAACTCAACGTCTGCTCTGTGAGAATTCTTGGTGGAGCCGAGAATTGATATCGAAGAGCTTGCCGAGTGCGACGAGTTCGGTGGTCAGAACAAGTGCGGTCGAGCACACCGCGAGCAACGAAATCAGTACGAACAGTTGCATGACCGCGGAATCGGCCGGGGACGCCCCACCGAGCACCATGCCGACAAACGCCCCCGGAATCGTGACCAACCCGACAGTTCGGGTCTGGTCGATGGCAGGCACGAGTGCGGTCGCCGCTGCCGTGCGGCAGATCTCCATCCGCGCGTCATATGTGGAGAATCCCAGGGACAGTGCCGCTTCGACTTCGCCGTGACGAGCCTTCAACTCGTCTGCCGCCCGGCGCCCGGTCAACGACGTGGTGTTCATCGCGCCACCGATCATGATGCCCGCGCTCGGAATCACGGCCAAACCCGACGCCGGCAGGACCCCCACCAGCACCAGCGTGCCGACCACGACGATCGTCATCGCCGCCACCGGAAGCAAGGTCTGCCAGATCTCGCGAAGGGTGGGGCGGTGACCGGTGACCCGGCCGGCGGCAGTCCATGCCGCGATGATCGCCATCAAGAGAACGAACCCGGCCGACGCCCACAGATTGCGTACCAGCAGTCCCAGAACGAGTGCCAGCACACCCAGTTGAACCGTTGCGCGAACTGACGCTCGGGCAATTGGCCAGTGCAGTCGGGTTCGTCCCGCATAGGCCACGAGTACGGCGGTGACGGCCAACAGGGCTATCGCAACCACGAGCACGGGTCCGATGCGAATGACCGTATCCGACATCAGACCTCCTGACCCTTCGACAAAATCAGCCGGCGTCCGAGTCCGGTCCGCGCGATGTATTCGACCGTAGTCCCTGGGGATTCCGATGTGCTCGCGCCGCATCGGCCCGGCGAGTTCTCGCAGTGAAGGACCAACGACACTTGGCTTTGGGGCCTCGACCACAGACACTGGGAAGACGACACACGATACACACGTGCGAGTCACACATGTGCTCGCCTGAAAGGTGCTGCCATGTCGCAGGTTCAGCGAATCATCGTTGGTGTTGACGGATCGGAGCATTCGCTCGAGGCGGTGCGCTGGGCCGCTTACGACGCTGCGCTCCGGGGAGTGCCCTTGACCATCGTCACGGTGATGCGAGATCGATTGCCCAGCCTGGCCGATGCGATCAATCTGAGGTCGGACCGGTCCAGACTTCTTCGGCGTAAGACCGAGGCGACACTGGAAGTGGCAGCCGAGGCGGCGCGGCAGGCCGCTGGTGCCGGAGATCTCAAGGTCAACACCGCGATCGAGGTGGGCGAAGCGGCAGACGTGATGCTGAAGCTCGGGGAGCAGCAGGTGATGCTCGTGGTCGGCTCACGAGGACTGGGTGAGTTCACCGGCGGGCTCATCGGATCGGTCAGCACGCACATCGTCACGCATGCCCGGTGCCCGATCGCCGTGGTGAAGTCGGGTGACCACACGGCCCGACCGTCTGTGTTGCCGGTGGTGGTCGGGCTCGACGGCACCGAGCACAGCGAGCCGGCGCTGGCCCACGCGCTGGCCGAGGCGTCGGTCCGCGGCGTCGAATTGGTTGCGGTTCATGCCCTGATCGATTTCGATCCCGCTCACGCCAACTCGGGTGGATTCGCTGATCCGAAGATGCCCGCCGACCCGCTCGACGACGTGGTGCTCGGCGAGAGCCTCGCCGGTTGGCAGGAGCAGTTCCCGGATGTGCGTATTCGTCGGGAAACGGTCCGGGACCGCCCGGTACGTCACCTGGTGCGCGAAGCCGATCAGGCGCAGTTGATCGTGATGGGAAGCCGTGGTGGTGGCGGGTTGCCGACGATGCTTGTCGGTTCCACCAGTCAAGCGGTGCTGCACACCGTGCAGACCCCGGTGCTGATTGTGCCCACGGCTCGGTGAAATGCGGTGCCGTCTTGTGGGAGGGCCGCTGTTTTCAGTCTTGTTGAGGTGAGGGTCGTAGGACGGCGGCGCCGGCGAATCGTCCGGCCTTCAGGTCGCGTAGCGCGGTGTGCGCCTCGGTGAGTGGATATTCGGTCGTTTCGATCTGTAGTTCGTATTCGTCGGCGAAGTTGAGGAACTCGCGTGCGTCGGCCCGCGTGTTGGCTTCGACGCTGTGAATGTTCTTCTCGTGGAAGAGATGTCGCTGATAGTTGAGAGCTGGTGTGTCACTCATGTGAATGCCGGCCAACGACAGTGTTCCACCGCGGTCGAGGGCTTCGAGGGCGGTGGGCACCATGTCGCCGACGGGGGCGAACACGATTGCGGCGTCGAGTGGTTCCGGTGGTGGGTCATAGGCGCCCTGGGCTGAGGCGGCACCGAGTTCGAGAGCGAGATTCCGTGCCTCCTGACCGCGTGTCATCACATGCAGGGTTGCGCCGAGGTGAAGCGCGACTTGCGCCACCAGGTGGGCGCTGCCGCCGAAACCGTACAGGCCAAGACGTCCACCCGGCGGCAGTGCGGCGCGTTTCAATGCCCGGAAGCCGATGATGCCGGCACACAACAGCGGCGCCAGTTGTGTGGCGGTATAGCCCGTCGGGAGTGCGAGGGCGTAGTCGGCAGGTGCAACCACGTAGTCGGCATAACCACCGTCGCGGTCCCACCCGGTGTACAGCGAACTCAGACAAAGATTCTCAGAACCCCGGCGGCAATAGTTGCATATTCCGCACGTGTATCGGAGCCATGGGACGCCGACCAGCTCGCCGACCTGAAACTCGGTTGTGGTGTCGGGAGCAATCTCCACCACGCGGCCGACGATTTCGTGACCGGGGACAACGCCGCGGCGGTGCACGGGGAGATCGCCTTCGGCGACATGGAGATCGGTTCGGCAGACCCCACACGCCTCGACCGCGAGTAGGAGTTCACCGGAGTTCGGGATCGGCCGAGGTTCGTCCACCCACTCGATCGGCGAATCTTCGACAGGTCCCGGGTTTCTCACTCGCCATGCGTGCATCTGGTCTACCTCCGGCCTCGAAGGGCTTGTCTACGGAGAGCTATAGCCTGTCTGCGATCGTACGCGCGGCGATGTGATCGACGACAGCGCCGAGGCCATCGCGGCGATACACCCGGCGTTGGTGCACGGCACCATTGCCGGAGGAGAAAACTCTTTTGATCGCGTTGGCGACCATGTCACCGTCGCCGACGACATCCAGGGCGGGCGAGGTGTACTCGACCAACTGGTCGACCGCGGTTCGGCTCCCGACCATGTTGCCGCTCAACGGATCCGGGAGCATGCCCGTGGTCCCGTCTCGGGTGGCGCGCCACTTGGCAAGCCGCAGGGTGTCGGTGTCGATGTCGGGAAGACCGGCCTCATTGCGCCGGAGATGGTCGAGCTCGGTCATCACCAACGCCCGGACAAGGGCCGCGTACAGAACGGTCTCATCGGTTGTGGCCGGGACGTCGGACACGCGGAGCTCCAGTGTGTCGAACTTGTCGGAGTAACGGATGTCCCAGTAGATCATTCCGGTGTCCAACGCTGCGCCGACAGCGCGCATCCGGGCAACCGCGTTGTCGTAGTCCTTTTCGGACTCGAAGTGTGGCGGCACGCCGGCAGTGGGCCATCTGGACCACAGCACGGTCCGCCAGCTGCTGTAACCGCTATCGGCTGAGTTGTGCAGCGCGGAGTTTGCGGTCAGCGCCGCCAACACCGGTAACCAGCGCCGCAGCCGGTTGATCACCGCGATACCTTCACCGCGGTGCGGTACCTCCACGTGAACGTGGCACCCGCACACGCCCTGTTCCCGGGCCAGCAGTCCGAAGTTCTCGGCGAGACGCTGGTAACGAGCGGTTCGGGAGACCGGGGTGATGTCACCGACAACGGGTGGAACGCCACAAGCGAGTACCCGTCCGCTCATCTCCCGCGCCGCCGTCGCGGCAGTTCGGCGGCTGCTCAGAATGTGTTGTCGCAGTTCGGCTGATGTATCCAGAACGGGTGTTGCGGTTTCGATTTGGCATGGCGTCAGTTCCAGGTCGAGATCGAGTCCGAGCGATTTCGCGACGTGGCTCACGGCGGTGCTCTCCATGAATGGCGCGCCGGTGTCGGCGTCCACGAGCAACAACTCTTCCTCGACGCCGAACGTCGGAACACTCATCTCGCCATCCATGGCATCTCCTGACGCAGTCGATCCGGGTTCCACTCGGGGAGTACCCCGAAGAGGTCGTCACCTACCGGGTGGCGTCGAATTGGCCAGAGAATGGCTGTGCCGCCCGGCACTGGGGAGTGTCCGGGCGGCACCGCGCGCGAAGGGATGTGAACTGGGTTTACTCGTCGGTGGTCATCACGCTGACCCACCAGTTCTCCAGAGGGCTGGGATCAGGCCACACGACCGCTTGGTCGGTTGGATTCACGTCGTCTCCTCTCAGTTGAACTTGTCAGTACTTAGTTCGCCCGGAGAGTTCAGGACAGGCGAACTGTGTAGTGCAAGACGAGGACTCAGCCGGAGGACCTGGCTTCGATGGACTTTCGAGAATCCGAGTGACCGATCTCGATCCGCCGCGGTTTGGCCTTTTCTGCAACCGGAATCGTGACCGACAGGACGCCGTTGTCGTAGTGTGCACTGATTCCTGCCGGGTCGATACCCTCACCCAGGGACAGTTGGCGACGGTAGCTTCCGAAGAATCGTTCGTTCGTCAACCATTGTGCGCCTCCGGAACTGGCGGAACGTTGCGCCGAAACGGTCAAGACACCGTTGTCGACGCTGACATCGATCGAGCCCGGGTCGACGCCGGGGAGATCGGCGGTCAACAAGTAATGGTCGTCGATCTTGCAGAGATCCATCGGCATGAATCGTGGAGTTCGCGGCGACCCTGTTGCCTGATTCCCCAACAGCCCACGGGTCAATGCATCGACATCGCTGAAAGGATCAAATCGAAGCACAGCAACCCACCTCCTACATCTTCGCGGCCCGCCACCCTGGCGGGCGACCAAATCACTGTGCCCTCTATTTTTAGCACTCGACGGGCACGAGTGACAAGACACAATTTTGGCGAGTTGTGCACCCGCGCACCAGCTTCGGTGTCAGGGTTTGGCGCTTCCCTCGTCACCGTGGGTGGCCCGAAGGTGTCTGCCGCGCTCGACGAACTTCGCGTCGGTTTCGGCGTTCTTGTCGGACACGGTGGTGTCGCGAGGCGGCAGCTGGATTGATTCTTCGGCTGCCAGGCCCGCCTGCAGTTGCCTGCCGCGCTCGAGTTCGGCGTCGAACTCGGCCCCGAACAATAGCGCCAGATTGGTGATCCACAGCCACAGTAAGAAGATGATCACGCCGGCGAGTGCGCCGTAGGTCTTGTTGTAGCTACCGAAGTTCGAAACGTAGAGGGCGAAGAGCACCGATGCGACGATCCAGGTGACGATGGCGATGGCGGCCCCCACGCTGATCCACCGGAACTTCGGCTGTTTCACATTCGGGGTGGCGTAATAGAGGATCGCAACCGTCAGCACCACGAACAGCAGGACAACGGGCCAGCGAGCGATGTTCCAGATCGTCAGAGCCGTGTCCCCGAGTCCGATGACGTCACCGATCGACGAGGCAACGGGACCGCTGACTGCGAGCATCAACCCGACGGCTGCCGCCATCAGCAACGCCACGAGAGTGATGAGCAGTATTTGAGGTCGCAGCTTCCAGATCGGACGCCCTTCTTCGACCTCGTACATCCGATTCATCGCCCGGCCAAAGGCGCCGACGTACCCCGATGCCGACCACAGAGCACCGAGTAGACCGATGACCAGTGCAAAGCCGGCGGACGGTGCATCGACCAGTTGCTCGACCGGTCCGCGCAACGTGTCCACCGCCGATGACGGTCCGAGGTCATCGATCATCTGCATGACGGAGTCGACCGTCTTCTGGCCCTGTCCGAAGATGCCCAGGAGTGAGACGAGGGCGAGGAGGGCGGGGAACAGTGAGAGCACGGCGTAGTAGGTGAGTGCAGCGGCGAGGTCCGTGCATTGGTCCTTTGAGAACTCGCGAATCACCTTGCGTAAGACATAGAAGAAAGACGGCTTTGTCAGGTCTGTCGGCGACTCGGGTTTGCGCGGATCGTCCGGGTCGGGTGTCGAGGATGCGAACGTTTTGTCGTCGCGTGTGCTGGCCATGTCCACAGGTACCCGCGATGGTGGGTTGTGAAACCGGTGATCAGAGTAGATCCAGCTCTGTCAGCGCGGTGAAGGCGTTGTCCGCGCTCTGCCATAGCGCTGTGATGTTGTTGCGCGTTTCAGGGGCTGTTGCCGGATTCTGCAGGCCCAACCCGTTGGTGAACGTCAACACGTTGTAGCCGACGTCGGCAGCACGCAGCATCGCGTCAGTTGCCACGCCTGCCCCGACTAGACGATCGAGCCCCTCGCCGACGAAGTAGAAGCGGAACAGGGGACCTAGATCTGCTGCCGACCCATAGGCCGCGGTGGTGTCATTGACGATGGAGTCGCCGTGGATCGCGATGGTGTCGACGATCGTGAAGTAGTCGCGGGCCTGTGCCGGAGTCGATCTTGCGTCAGCAACTGCGTAAGCGAGGTCCACCGTCAGGTGAGCGTTGTAGCCGACCATGGCCGTCCGCGCCGGGGAGGCGCTGCAGTCACGAGCGAAGTCGAAGTAGCGCTCCCACTGAGGTGGCACTGGTGCGTCGTTGAACTCCGCGTGCAGGGCATCGAGGAAACGGTTGAGTAATGCCAAACTGATCACCGGAGCCCACGCGGGATGTTCGAAGGCATTCTTGGTGTGCTGAAGCGGCGCGACGGCATCACGCTCCACGCTGTACAGACCCACCGCGAACAATCCACGACGGTCGCCGCGTTCGACCAAGATCTCGGTGATGGACGCGAGGTCGGCAATCGCGCCGTCCAATTTGGCCAGCGGTGTCGCCTCGCGTCGATCCGCAGTGTCGGAGAGTTCGATTATCCGACGAATGTCGGTGTTCGACAACGGTTGTCCGCACGCTACGGTCGGTGTCGCAGACGCCGTGCTCGCGCCAAAGGGGATTGTCGATGCTGCAACCGCGACCGCAACGGTGGTGATGGCAACGCCAAGGCGTCGTGTCATGGCTGCGTTTACCCGCCAGAGACTTTGCTCAAACGTGTGTGGTGAACTGCGAGAGAATTGTCGGACCACTCATTGTGAAGAGCGGCATTCATTGATGGTGCCCGGCTCGCGCTCAGTCCGCGATCATTTTCTGGGCATGCTCGAGAATCGCTTCGAATGTGAAGTCGAAGGTCGTCTCTTCGACGTCGTCGATGCGGCGGCCCTTTTCTGAAAGCTCTTGGAACAGCGGCGCGGTCAATGCGCTGTTGGTGCCACTGCGCGGCCCACCGCCCCCGTCGCCGGAGAAGACCCCGTGGTGTTCGATCATTGCTGCGCCGCACACATGTGCCAACAACGACAGATACACCTCGAGTGCCTCAGATGGGGTGAATCCGGCGTCCACCATCTCGGTGATCATCGCGTCGAGTTTGGTTGCGGTCGCGCGGATCGACACCGGACTCAATTGGCCCGTCCTGGCACGCAGAAGAAACAACTCGATCAACACCGGTTGATTCTGGAATGTCTGATGCATCTTCCGGAAGTGCTTGCGCAGGGCGTCCTGCCAATTGTCGGCCCTGACCGAAGGTGTTGCGGCGTGGTACTCCTCGCTCGCCTGTTCGGTCATCGCGTCGAGGAGGTCTTCTTTCTTGCGGAAGTACCAGTACATGCTGGCGACGCCGACGTCGAGGTGCTTGGCGAGCGAAGCCATGCTGAGTTGACTCAACGACTTCTTGTTGGCGACCTCGAATGCCCCGGCGATGATCTCCTCTGCTGAGATCGATCCTCGTGGTCGGCGGATCCCTGCTGCCTTCCTGGACTTCGCCGTAGCCATCCTTCTCTCTCGTTCGCGCGCTGGTCGTCGATGTGTCCAGAACCTCGGGCAGAGGGACCGCATCCCGACGCCCGGCCATCTTTGATCGGCGCGAGTGAGCGCTGACGAAAGACCCGCGACGTCAAAAAGATAGCACCTCCCTGGTTCGCCGACAGGGCGCAATGATGCCGCTGCGATCGGAGTTGGTCCGGTTTGGCCGAATCGCGATTTCCGTGTTCTGTAACGCGTTACAGTCTTGCCGAGACCTCGTATGGTCGCCCCTATCATTGGCCGTTCGATTTCTCGCCGACTCCGGATTGCCCTGGTCAGCTGCGTTCTATTCTCTGAAGGGACCCCACTTGAAAACAACACAGGCACGACGGCACACGGTCCGTAACGCCGCGCTTTACGGTGCGGCCTCGTTACTACTACTCGGGCTGGTCTCGGGCTGTAGCGACTCGTCATCCGGGTCTACCAACGCGGATGCGGCGGGCGTTTCACTGCCATCGAATGTGCCGGAGGGTGATCCGATCAAACTCGGTTTCATCGCGCCGGAAGGCGGGACCGTCAATCTGCCCATGGTTCGTGAGGGTGGTGAGGCTGCAGCGGAGTACCTGAACAACAACGGTGGCGGTATCGGCGGACACAAGGTTGATCTCGTCGTCTGCAAGCAGCAGGAGGAGCCGGCGTCGGCGACGAAATGCGCGAACGAGATGGTCGAGCAGAAGGTTGCCGCAGTGGTCACGCCACTGGGTGCGCAGGGTGCGGTGATGTTGCCGATCATCACCGGCGCGGGTATCCCGTATGTTGCTCAGGCTCCGGTCTCGCAGGTGGAAATGGTCTCGCCCGGTTCGTTCATGCTCTCGGGCGGGATCATCGCGGTGATGACCGGCCAGGCAACAGTTGCCGCCCAGGAAGGCGTGAAGAAGTTCACCGTTTTCGTCGGCGACAGCGGCGACGCGGCAGCGTCGGTGAAGGCGCTCGGTGACCCACTGTTCAAGCGGGCGGGCATCGAACTGAACGTCGTCACCATCCCGACCGGGACGGCCGATCCCACGCCCCAGATCACCGCCGGCCTGCAGAACAAGCCCGACGCCGTCACGATTCTCGGCGACTCATCGCAGTGCATCACGTCTCTCAAAGCCTTGCAGACGGTGGCGCCGACGGTGCAGAAGTACCTGATTGCCACGTGCATCGACAAAAGCGTGACCGATAGCGTTGGTATGGAGGCGATCACCGGTGCCAAGGCATTCACCACCGTCAACCTGAGCTCCGATGATCCTTCGGTGAAGCTCTACAAGGATGTCATGGCGAAATACGCCCCCGATACCGATCCCGCAGGTATCGGTTACACCGGGTACCAGGTCGTCATGTCGATGGGTGAGGTCGGCAAGTCGCTCACCGGTCCGGTCACGCCCGAGCAGTTCACGACGGCGTTGGCCTCGGCCAAGGACGTACCGTTCCCCGCGGCACCGGGTTTGACCTTCACCTGTGATGGCAAGGCGTTCCCACCGCTTCGTGCACTGTGCAGCAAGGCAATTCTCGTCAGTGACGTCACCGGTGACGGGGCGTTCACCAACACCGTCGCAGTCAACAACGGCTAGATCTAACGGACCGGGGGTCGCGTCTCGTTTGCGGCCCCCGGTCGAGGACACTTGATGACACAGCACTTCTCGTTTCTTCTTCTGGGCCTGGGTAACGGGGCCGTTTTTGCCGCTCTGGGGCTCGCGCTCGTGATGACCTTCAAGAGTTCCGGAGTGGTCAACTTCGCCACCGGCGCGGTGGCCCTCTACGCGGCGTACACCTACGCCTTCCTACGAAAGGGTGAA
The DNA here is from genome assembly GCF_059683565.1 of Williamsia sp. Y721. Classification (NCBI taxonomy): domain Bacteria; kingdom Bacillati; phylum Actinomycetota; class Actinomycetes; order Mycobacteriales; family Nocardiaceae; genus Williamsia; species Williamsia sp. Y721. The sequence continues at coordinate 1,600,385 of NZ_JCASNH010000001.1, forward strand.
CTCCTCAACCCGATTCCGGGTCTGCCCGCGAGGATCGATCTCGGCGCTGAGTGGGGCGTGATCCCCGCGATGGCGCTGTCCGTTGTCATCGCGGCAATCTTGGGAGTCATCCTCTACCTCATCGTGTTTCGCCAGATGCGCGCCGCACCGGCTCTGGCAAAAGCGGTCGCGTCCATCGGCCTGATGCTGGTGATCCAGGCACTGATCGCGTTGCGAGTGGGTACCAATACGCCGACCGTGGGACCCATCTTCGAACTCGACACCATTTCGATCGGCGACACCGTGGTCCCGACCGATCGGCTGTGGTTGGCCGTTGTGGTTGTGTCCTTGGCCGTGTGCGCCGGTCTTGTTCTGCGCTACACCCGTTTTGGGCTCGAGACGGAGGCCGCGGCCGAGTCGGAAAAGGGTGCGCTGGTCACCGGTCTGTCTCCGGACCGGATCGCAGTGAGCAACTGGGCCCTGTCCTCAGCGGTCGCTGCCGTCGGTGGCGTGGTCATCGCACCGATAGTCCCGCTCAATCCGGTTGCCTATTCGATGTTCATCGTTCCCGCCCTCGCCGCCGCACTGGTTGGCAATTTTTCGAGTGTCGCACTGACCGTTGGCGCGGGGCTGGTGATCGGGATGGTGCAATCCGAGGCCACCAATCTGCAGGCGACGATCGACTGGTTCCCTCAGGCGGGCGTGGCCGAAGCCGTTCCGTTGCTGCTGATTATGATTTTCCTGCTCGTTCGTGGGCAGCCGCTTCCGGGACGGGGTGCGGTGACCCGTCAGGATCTCGGACGATCGCCCCGTCCACGCCGACTGCTGCTGGGAACCGTAGCCGGTCTGGGAGCCGGGATGCTCGCCTTGCTCCTGACGTCGGGGAGCATTCGGTTGGCGGTGGTCTGCTCGATGATCTTCGCTGTCATCGCGCTCTCTCAGGTGGTGATCACCGGGTATGCCGGCCAGGTGTCGCTGGCGCAGCTCACCCTTGCCGGTGTCGGTGCCTACAGCCTGACCCGGTTCACCACAGATCTGGACATCCCTTTTCCCATCGCTCCGGTCCTTGCGGCGCTGGTCGCGATGGGTATCGGAGTCGCGGTCGGACTGCCTGCGCTCCGGGTCCGCGGTCTGCCTTTGATGGTGGCGACCCTCGCGCTTGCGGTCTTCCTGGAGGCCTTCTGGTTTCGTAACCCGACCTTCAACGGCGGTATGCAGGGCGCAGCGATCGAGCCACCGACTCTGTTCGGCATCGACCTCGGGATCGGGGCCGGTGAAGGTTATCCGAGGCTGGCATTCGGAATCGTTTGTCTGGTCTTCCTCGCACTGGTTGCACTTGGGGTTGCGAGTCTGCGGCGCAGCGGTCTCGGTGCTTCGATGCTCGCTGTCCGTGCGAACGAACGGTCAGCGGCGGCTGCGGGAATCAACGTCGGGATGACGAAGCTTGTTGCGTTCGCGATCGCATCCTTTGTGGCCGGTCTCGGTGGTGCGCTCCTGGGCTATCAGCAAACCCTGGCCACCGCCGGCAGTTTCGGTGTATTCGCCGGCATCGGCCTGTTTGCCGTCTTCTACGTGGCTGGAGTGACCTCGGTGTCCGGCGGTCTCCTTGCCGGAATCCTGGCGCCCGGCGGTCTCATGTTCTACGTCTCCGACCGGTATCTGCATTTCGGTGACTACTACATGCTCTCGAGTGGGATCCTGCTGGTGGTCGTCGTGGTGACCACGCCGGATGGACTTGCCGGCTACCTGCACCGGATCCGGATCCCCGGATTGGCAGGTCGAGCGACGCAGCCGAAAACGGATGACTCGTCAGTGGTCGACAAGGAGGTTGCCCTTGCGCCCCAAGGCCATATCGGCGACGACGTGGTCCTGACGGTCCAGGGTGTGAGTGTTCACTACGGTCCTGTGCGCGCCGTCGACGACGTCAGCTTTGATCTACGGTCCGGTGAGATCGTCGGCTTGATCGGGCCCAACGGTGCAGGCAAGACCACGCTCATCGACGCGATCAGTGGATTTGCCGATTCTCGCGGTCGAGTCATATTGAACGGCAATCAGATCGAGGGGTTGGCACCTCACCGTCGTAGCCGCCTCGGATTGGGCCGCACCTTCCAGGACCTGGAACTGTATGACGAACTCTCGGTCGCGGAGAACGTGACGGTCGGAGCGGTCCGGAGTGGCGGTGAAACGTCAGAGACCGTCGGCGCGGTGTTGCGGTTGTTGCAGATCGAACACCTGGCGGACGTTGCGGCAGCTGACCTTTCCCAGGGCAGGCGGCAGTTGGTGTCGGTGGCCCGAGTGCTCGCAGGCAGACCGGTTGTTGCCCTGTTGGACGAGCCCGCTGCGGGGCTCGACACCACCGAGAGCAGGTGGCTGGGCGAGCGATTGCAGGCGGCTCGCTCGATGGGTTCGACGATGCTCCTTGTCGATCACGACATGGAACTGGTACTCAGCATCTGCGACCGTGTCATCGTGCTCGACCTCGGCGGGGTGATCGCCACTGGAACGCCCGACGAGATCAGGTCTGACGACGCGGTGATTCGCGCGTACCTCGGTTCTCCTGCCAGGCAACCCGATGACTCGGCGGAGGCCGTGGGCTCCGCCGCAACGGATGAGGTGTCAACATGAGCGTCCTGTCCTGTCACGATCTGAATGCCGGCTACGTTCGATCGAGTCCGTGTGTGCGTGGTCTCGATCTCGTGCTCGCTGAAGGGGAGATCGTTGCTCTTCTCGGGCCGAACGGTGCGGGCAAGACGACGCTGCTGATGACGTTGGCCGGATTGCTTCCCAGACTCGGCGGCTCGGTGCTGTTGGCCGGTGACGAACTCGGATCCGGGAATCCGCGCGCCGCGGTGCGCGGGGGAATGGTCCTGGTGCCCGACGATCGCGCATTGTTCAAGAAGCTGTCGGTCGAGAAGAATCTCCGTCTTGCCATTCGGGAACGTGGACGATCGGCGCGCGCATCCATCGATGAAGTGCTGCAGTTCTTTCCAGCGCTTGAACCTCGTCTCAACCTCGCGGCAGGTCAGCTCTCAGGCGGCGAGCAACAGATGCTTGCGATCGGCAGGGCGCTCGTACAGCGACCCAAGGTGCTGCTCATCGATGAGCTGAGTATGGGGTTGGCCCCCGTCGTGGTCGAATCGATACTGGCCGTCCTACGTGATGTCGCGTCCACCCAGCGGACCGCGGTGATGCTGGTGGAACAGCATGTACGGCTTGCGCTGGAGATCGCCGACCGTGCCGTTGTCCTGGTCCACGGTCAGGTGAACCTGGAGGACGATGCGGCGGTGCTTTCAAAGGATGTGGGCAGGATTGAACGCGCCTACCTCGGTCAGTCCGGAGTCGCCGGTTGATGAGTGCAAGCGTGGCACTCGCCAATGGTCAACGAGTTGCGCAACCGTGCAACAACTTCAGTATTCGGTGTTTAGGGCGCAGCGAGTAGGGGCATCCTCTCGGGTATCGGCTCCATGCCACCGCTTACCCGCCCGAGGAGATTTTGATGTCCACAGATGCAATCGTCATCCTCAAAGAGGATCACAAGGTAATCAAGAAGCTGTTCAACGACTTCCGGAATGCCGGTCCGAATGCGACAAAGACCAAGTCGGACATTGTCTCCAAGATCATCGAGGTATTGACGGTTCACACCTATATCGAGAACGAGGGCATGTATCCGGCGGTGCGCAAAGCGGTCCCCGACGTCGAGGACGACATCCTGGAATCGTACGAGGAGCATCACGTCGCGGACTTGCTGGTGATGGAACTCGCTGGGATGACACCTTCGGACGAACGATTCGACGCGAAGACGACGGTCCTCATCGAAATAGTGGAGCACCACATCGAGGAAGAGGAAGACGAGTGGTTCCCGGAGGTCCGAAAGACCCTCGGACGCAAAGAGCTGCAGGAGATCGGTGAGCAACTTCTCGCTCTGAAGAAGAAGGCACCTCATTCACCTGCCCAGCCGTCTGCGTTGAAGAAGACCATCGACGCCGTGATCAAGTGACGGTGTGATCGACTGAGTCGGCGAAACCGGAGCCGACTGCCAGGAGCGCCATGAATCCAGCTGATCTGGCTGCGTACCCGATCAAGGTGGGTGCCGCAGTTCGTGGCGCTCGCCTCTTCCATCCGAACGGTGTGCTTGCCGTCGGCTCGCTGGTGAGGATGGCCGCGGTCGGCGTGGGCTTGCCCGCTGAGAGTGGCGATGTGGTTGCGCGCGTTTCCAAGGGGATAGGCACGCGGGGCGGGGTGCCGGATGTTCTCGGCCTGGCCATGCGCATGGATCCACACGAGGGTGACCCGACGCCGTGGGACGTGCTGTTGGCCAGTGCGCTCGGCGGCAGCGGCTGGTCGAAGATGATCCCTTTTCCGGCACGTTCGATCGACAACGCGGTCCTCACGACACTTCAGCCGCTGGATTGCCAATCGAAGCATTGGTGGCTGCGTGCCCGACTCGCGCCGGCGAGTCTGGGCTCAGGTGTCGGTATGTCGCTGGACCGCATGGCCGAACGAATCGACCGCGACGGAATGGTCTTCGACATCGAACAGGCAGAACATCGAGGCCCGTTCATGGCGTTGGCGCAGCTGACGCTGACCGCCACCTCGGACGAAGCGGATCACCCGGACATCGGATTCGACCCGACGATCAACACCGTCGAGGGTGTATGTCCTGGTCCGGCCTGGCTGTCGAAGATCCGGACGGTTGCCTACCGGCAGAGCCGAGCGGGTCGGCGCTAACGCCTCACGTCACCCGGATCCGTTCCGGCACACCGTTGTCCATCGTGATGAGTCCGAGTTCTTGGAACGCATCAAGCCAACCCTGCATGGGCCACCATCCCCACCGGTCATAGAACACAGCGCCGTTGGTCAGTATGTCGTCGAGATGTTCGACGGGGGGATCGGACACGGGGTGGTGTTGATGCAGTGCGTGCGCGCCACCGACCCAGCACAGCGGAAGCCCTTGCCGTGCAGCCAGTTGTGCGAAGTCGGTGTCCTCTGCTCCGTACCCGACGTAGCCGGTGAAGAACCCGCCGATGCTGTGCCAGGTTGCGGGGGTCACGGCAAAAGACAGCGACCAGAACAAGGCGTGATCGTCGGTTTCGATCAGGGCACCCGGCTCAGGATCAGGGCGGGCGGCGTGGGGGTCAATGCACGATTCGAGTCGATCGAGACGATAGCCTTCGGGTCCGGCCGGCGGCAGATATGTGACCGGCCCGCAGAACAGTGCGCCGGTGGGACGTCGAATTGCCGCGGCGATGTAGCGCTCGATCATGGTGTCGATGGGCAGGCAATCGACGTCGAGAAATATCAGGAGTTCGGCGCCGAGTGCCATCGCGGTGGCAGCTCCGGCATTGCGCGCTGCGGCGATCGGCAGACGACTGCGGGAGTCGCTGACATGCTCGATGTGAATCGAGCGACGTTCGGCGACAACGGCTGTCACCGAGGGGTCGTTCATCGCCACCACCACATGGATGTCAGGTTTGACACCGCTGCGATCGAGTGCGGCAAGCTGCCGGCGCAAATGGCGTTCACGTCCTGACACCGGGGTGATGATCGCGGTCTTCACCCGGTGCTCTTCCCGCTGGCAGCCCGATCGGCGACGCTGTCGATGACGACAGCGGCTCGCTGCGCGGCGCCCCGGGTCTGCCAACGCTGCCATCGCCGGGAGTCCAAACGCCGTGCCTCCTTCAATGTTTCGGACCACTCATACGCCTCTGGCCACGACGATCGCACCACGGCGAGACCATTGCGTTCGATGACACCGGCGGTTGCGTCCTGCTCGTCGAACGGACGCGGCTGCGGAACGATCACGGCCGGACGCCCCGCGGCGGCGATGTCGGCGACGGTGTTCTGGCCGGCGCCGGAGATCACCACCGCGGCCTCGGACAGCGTTGCCCAGGGGTTCGCGATCCATGTCGTTCCGGTGACTCCCAACGCCTGCCAACGGTAATTGGGGTTGCACTGCTCCCACCTCGAGACGGTGTCGATCGTGAGATCTGAGCCACCGGCTCCGCTGAGCACCAATGCCAGGGGCCTGTCGTCGGTGCGCGTTTCCAGAACCGGGCAACCGTCGAACCGACTCACGCCACCGACGAAGGTGGTCTTGTGCGCATGTGGCGTCAGCCACGTGGGGATGTACAGATCGCCGGGCCAGGCGGCGATGATGTGATCGGCAAGACCGTACACGAGTTCATGGGGCGGATCGGTTCGCTCTCCAGGCATGGCGATGACGACGACCGGAATGCCGAAAAGCCTTGCAAGAGTAGCAACCTCCACTGACACGTCCACTACGATCGCCGCCGGTCGACGGTGGAGCATCCAGTCGGCGAGCGTGTGCATGCGCTCGGCCAGGCCCGGATCGTGCAGGGGTGCCCAGTGCAGGCGTCCCCCTGCGGTCGGACTGATCGGCGAGGGATCGTTGTCGTCCCGGGGTAGTTGCACGACGTCGGTGTACACGGGACCCGGTGGGGAGGTCATCGAGGTCAGCGCGGTGACATCGTGTCCGATGTGTGCGGCGATGGCACCGGCCCGGGTCAGATGGCCGCGTCCGTGGTGATGGATGTAGTAACCGATCATGCCGTCTGCTTCACGGTGTCTCCGAGGCCTCGGTCGGCCGAGATCATGCGTCGATACCGGTTGATGTACGCGGTCACCATCCCGTCGGCCGAGCAGTGGCGGCGGGCATGCTCCCGGACACGTTGGCGACACAGCGCGGTAGCCGCGGGAATGGCTTCGGCCATGGCGATGACATCGTCCGTAGGAACCAGTGCGCCGCAGTCCGCCGAATTCAGGATCTCGGGGACGCCGCCCCTGGCAAATGCGACCACCGGTGTCCCACAGGCCAACGACTCCGCGACGACGAGTCCATACGGTTCGTCCCACCGCGGTGTCACCAACGCGGCGGCGCAGTGACCGATCAGCTTCGCCAGTGCCGGCTGGGTCAGGTGTCCGGCGTACCGGATCGGTCCGCCGAGTTGCGGCTCGACCAGGTTCCGGAAGTAGCGTTCATCTGAGATGGGGCCGGCGAGCACCAGCGGCACCTCTGCTCTGCGTGCGGCCTCGATGGCCAGGTGCGGGCCCTTCTCGGGAGTGATCCGGCCGAACCAGATCAGTTCGTCACCTCCGGGACCCATTGGCCAGGTGTCGAGGTCGACACCGTTCCTGACGACATCGACATCCCTGATGATCGGACGCCACGCGCCTGCCGTGTGTTCGCTGACTGCGACGAACTGGCCACCGTCACCTCCGGTGGTGACGATCGCCGACTCCAACCAGGGAGTCGGCGGGGTGTGCAGCGTGGACAGCATCGGAGTACTCAACGTCGGCGCCATGGCGATCGGCAGATAGTGCAGGCAGTGATTGTGTATGACGTCGAATCGGCGGTTCTGGGCGAGTTCGATCATGAGGTTCAGGTACGCGTGATGGTCGGCCATGAAATGGGCGGAAGGCATCGACGGGTCAGAACGTGCGGATGGACTCAGGTGCAGTTCTCGGACCCGTAGTTGTTCGGTCGGAGCCTCCCGATCGGAGCCCGGAGCGGCGAAGAGTGCGACTTCGTGGCCCCGACTCGACAACGCTCGGGCCAGGTGCCAGACATGGGCCTCGAGGCCGCCGGCGAAAGGCTGACTGATCGGGTAGCGGTTCGAGGCGATCAGCGCGATTCGCAACGTGGACGGATTCATGCCAGGACTGCTTCATACAAGGCCAGATGGGCCTCGGCCAATTCAGTTCGTTGCGCCTGTCGCCTGCTCCACGTCGCACGGGGCAGGGGGTTCCCGCCGATCCAGCGGGCATGGAGATTCTCAACAGCGGTGCGAAGCGTCCCGCCGTCGAAACCGTGCTCGTCGAACCTGAAGACCTCGCATGGCTGCTGCTGGTCGTAGAAGCCGCAACTCGGGGCGATGACGGCGGTTCCCAGATCATGACAGGCCTCGAGCCAGCCGGAGTGTGTACCGAATCGGTACGGCAGCACCGACACCGTCAATGATTGGAGGTAGTCCCACAATTCGTCATCAGAGAAGTATTCGTGGACACGGACCTCGACGCCCGTCCGATCGCGGTAGTCGAGTATTCGGTGGCCCATGTCAGGCGCATACCAGTGGTTGTCGGGGTCGAAGATCTCGTCGTGGAGGTTGATCTGCAATCGTGCGTTCGGCAGGTCACGCACGGTCTCCGCCAACACCTCCATGACGGGCAACGGATCCATGTTGGCGCGCAGGCTCTTTGCGTGGAGTCCGACGACGAACTCCTCCGACGGATGTCGGGGAGCCTCGATCCGGGGACCGTCGAGCACGTGCGGGTGGGGCAAAACGGTGGCTTCGCGGTTCCATCGCTTTGAAATATGTTCGGCTGCACCAGGGGTCAGCGTGATCAACGCGTCGGCAGCGTTGACCAGGACATCCTGTTGTGCAGTATGTGCGTCAGGTTCCCGATGGTGGGGGTTGCGGAGGTCGTGAACGGTGTAGACCAGCGGGATGTCATGCGTCTTCAACTCATGCATGACTGTTTCGAGGATGGCGGGGTTGATGGCATCGAAACCGAAATGGATGTGGAACACGTCAAAATCCTTGTGATTGCGCGTGATCCATCCCGGATCGAGCATGAGTGGCGGCCACCAGCCGCCGGGAACCTTTCGCCCGTCGGTCGGAACGGGGTCAGGAAGGCGCTCGACGTCGCCTTTGGCAGCCATGTGGGAGAGATGTCGGACATAGACATGCGAGGACGGCACCGACGCGACACGCAACAACTCAAGACTCCTGTCAGGTTTTCTCGCCGGGGGATGTTGGCCCGCAAGAGCATCGGATGTGCGGCGTCCGCGCCGCAGATGTCGTGTACCCAGATTTCACATTTGTATGCGCGCGCCCGTTGACTGACGACTGGCTGCCGAGTGGTCAGGTCTTCGGCGTGCCGAGCATCATCAGCTCAGGTGATGCGGTTGCGGATGCGTTTTGTGATCCCAGTCGGATCCGGTCGCCTGCTGGCTGCCGGTGTGGGACTCGACGGTGCCTTGGCCCGCCGGTACCAGCGATACGATGATCGATTTCGAAGTCGGACAGTTGCTCTTGAGCGCGGTGGAGTCCAGTGGGACAAGAGGATTGGTCTCCGGGTAATAGGCGGCGGCGGACCCACGTGGGGTGCCGTATTCGACGATCCGGAACTCCGGTGCACACCGGACCTGATCGTCGTCGTCCCAGCGGGTGATGATATCGACGATGTCCCCGTCGCGATGGCCGAGGGCCGTGATGTCCTCGCGATGCATGAAGATCACTCGTCGGCCACCCTCGATCCCGCGGTAACGATCACTGAATCCGTAGATCGTGGTGTTGAACTGATCGTGGCTGCGCAGGGTCTGCAGGATCAGGTGATTGGCGGGCACCTGAAGGACGTCGATCGGTGACACCGCGAACTCCCCACGGCCCGAGTCGGTCTCGAACGTACGAGAGTCACGCGGTGGGTGGGGGAGTATGAACCCGCCGGGTTTGCGAACGTTGACCTCGTACCCTTCACATCCGGGCACGACGCGCGAGATGTGAGCGCGAATGTTGCGGTAGTCATCACGCATCGCTCGCCAGTCGATGCCGTATCGGTCACCGAGGGTCGCCTCGGCGATGTGGGTGATGATGGCGACCTCGGACTTGAGGTGTGGGCTCGCTGGTGCCAGCGGTCCACGGGAGGAATGTACAGAGCAGGTGGAGTCCTCGACCGAAATGTACTGGGGTCCGCCGGCCTGCACGTCCTGTTCGGTCCGGCCCAGCGTGGGGAGGATGAGTGCGGTCTGTCCGCAGACGAGGTGGGAACGGTTGATCTTGGTCGAGACCTGCACGGTCATCCGCGCGTTGCGCAACGCCCGAAATGTGACATCACTGTCAGGGGTCGCCTGAGCAAAGTTCCCGCCGAGACCCATGAAGAAGTGGGCTTTGCCATCCCGCAGAGCCCGGATGGAGTCGACGGTATCCAGGCCGTGCTCGCGAGGTGGGTTGAAGCCGAACTCTTTCTGCAGAGCGTCGAGAAAATGCTCCGGTACACGTTCCCAGATTCCCATCGTCCGGTCGCCCTGGACGTTGGAGTGTCCCCGAACCGGAAACAGCCCAGCACCCGGTTTGCCGATGTTGCCCTGTGCGAACGCAACATTGGTGAGTTCCTTGATGGTGGCCACTGCATTGCGATGCTGCGTCAGGCCCATCGCCCAACAGAAGACGGTGGCCTTCGAATCGCGTAGCAGTTTCGCGGCGTCGGTGATCTGCCGCCGGGACAGGCCGGTGGTTGCGGTGACCACATCCCAGTCCACGTTCCGGACGTGGTCGCGCCAGGCGTCGAAGCCGGCGGTGTGGGCGTTGATGAACTCGTGGTCGAGGGCATCCCATTCGACGAGCAATGAGCCGAAGGCCTGGAACAGGGCCAGGTCGCCATTCAGTGCGATGGGCAGATGCATGTCCGTCAGATCGGTACCGGGTCCGACCACGCCGCGGGGTGTCTGGGGGTTCTTGAAGTTGACCAACCCGGCCTCACGGAGAGGGTTGATGGTCAGAATCGTCGCGCCGTTCTGCTTGGCCTTCTCGAGGGCAGAGAGCATACGGGGATGGTTGGTACCCGGATTCTGACCGGCGATGACGATCAGTTCGGCCTCGTACACATCGTCGAGGGTGACGCTGGCCTTACCGATACCGATGGACTCCTGCAGGGCGATCGACGTGGACTCGTGACACATGTTCGAGCAGTCGGGCATGTTGTTGGTGCCGAACGTGCGGGCGAACAGTTGATAGACGAAAGCCGCTTCGTTCGAGGCGCGACCCGATGTGTAAAAAGTGGCCTCGTCAGGTGTGGCAAGACCGTTCAGTTCCGCTGCGATGAGCCCGAACGCATCGTCCCAGTCGATGGCTTCGTAGTGGGTACCGCCGGGTCGTTTGACCATCGGATGGGTGATACGTCCCTGTTGTCCGAGCCAATGTTCCGTGCGACTGTTCAGGTCGTCGATGCTGTGTGCGGCAAAGAACGCGGGTGTCGCGCGGGTGGTGGTGCCTTCTTCGGCCACAGCCTTGGCGCCGTTCTCGCAGAACTCGGCGGTGTGCCGGTGGCCCGGTTCAGGATCGGGCCAGGCGCAACTCATGCAGTCGAAACCTTCGGCCTGATTCAGCTTCAGCAGTGTCTTCGCGGTCCGGACCGGCCCCATGTGCCCCAGTGCCCGTTTCATGGACACCGCGACCGCAGTCGGTCCCGCCGCGTGGGTTTTGGGCTTTTCGATGTCGAGGTTCGCGAGGTCACGTTCGTTCTCGCGTGTGTTTTCGTCAGACATGTATTCCCTCTTCGCAGACTGGTCGTTCGCACCGCAGTCCTCGGTTACCCCGTCGGGATCGTTTTCAAGCGGCATCTACAGGTTTCGGGCGATGACCGCCTCGGTGACGCGGTCGTCGATCGATGACACAGGGGATTCCTTCGTCACCCAATTCTCCCCGCCGAAGTAGGTCTGGAAGATCTTTTCCGCGGTTCGCGTCCCGATCGCCTGGGTTGTCAGCGTGGGGTTCGGGCCACCGAGGGAGTTGGCCAAGGCAGAGTTGTCGGCGATGTAGAGACGTTTGACCCATCTGGCCTGGGCGTCGGAGTCGAGCACCGATGTGTTGGCGTCCTCACCCATGCGCATGCTCGACTGTGAATGCAGGATGAGTGGGGGCCAATCGCAGCGGTGGACTGTGTGGGCGCCTGCGGCCCGCATGAGTTCCACGGCCCTCTCGGTGCAGTACTTCCGGTTCCGTTTGGTCCGGGCCGACCGGTTGCGATGTTGCATGGTGACGCGAGGCGCCAGGCCGTTCTCGTCCGGGGGGAGGATGCCGGGCACCGAGACGAGGTTGCCGGGTTCGACGTCGTCATCTGTGATGACCAGGGCGGCGAGTGTTTTGTTGGCGTCGTCGAGCGTGGTGAGGAGGTCACGTCCGACAAGACGGCCGTAGGTGTCGGCGCCCGCCGAATCGACAACGCTGCCCGCGCGGCCGTAGCCCTCGATGCCCGAGTCACTGAAATTCATCGCATACGCCTGCAACGCCGGTGGCAGGCAGACCTGCTCGATGCCGCCGTAGCCCGGAAAATCGACGCGGGCATTGGAACCCGCGCCCTTGGTCTGGCCGGTGTATTCGTCGAAAACCCCGAAGACACAGTCCATGTGATGGTCGGTGATTCCTCGGCCGACCCAACCGTTCGGGTTGGGGAGCAGGGACTGCAGCCACAGTCGCGGAGACTCGATACAGCCCGCCGCCAGAACGACCACCTTCGCGGTCTCCTCGTGTATCGACCCGTCCACGGTCCGGAACTGCACGCCATGGGCGGTGGTCTCGCCGTTCACGTCGTGGGTCAGGATCCTGGTCACGAACGCGTCGGTGATGAGCCTGGCGGCCTTGCCTCCGCGAGACCACGCGTCGGCGGTGAGCATCATCGGAATGTATGAATTGTCGGTCGAGCGACGGGCTTTGAGGTTGCGGGGCGCACCTTTGGGGAGGTAGCAGCCCTCGTAGCAGTGCCCGCACATCGTGCATCCCTGCGCTTCGGGATAGCGCAGCCGATTCGGGTCGCGAGTGCGACCCGCCGTACCGCCCGGCTGCAAGATCGCGTTCTGTTGTGCCCGATGTGCCGGTCCGGTGGTGTCGAGTGAGGTCTGGTGCGGTAGTCCCATGGCTGCGGCCCCGCGCAGGAAGATCTCCTCTTTCGTGCCCATCGGAGCGGTCTGGATCGGAAGCGTTGCCTCGCACCACTCGTAGTAGGGCCGAAGTTCTTCGTAGCCGAGGGGGAACAGATTCGCGGTGTCGTACATCTGCCGATCCGCCCCGGCGTAGTCGTTGAACACACCGGGTGCTGCACGGGGACAGTTGCCGAAATAGTGCAAGGTGGTACCGCCGGCGCCGCTGACCTGCCAGACGAACGAACTCTGCGGCAGATCCCGCAACCACGGACCCTTGGACCGATCGCCGGGACCCTCGCGTAAGAATCCGGTGATCGGATTGTTTGCGTCGTCTTCGAAATGAGTCCATTCATTCTCCGGATCGCCGTGCCGTGGACCCGCTTCCAGGACGAGCACGTCCAGGCCACGGGCGGCGAGTTCCTTCGCCACCACAGGCCCTCCGCCACCGGCACCGATCACAATGATGTCTGTCATCGAACCCCCTCATGCCGAACGTCAATCGATGGTTGAAACCCCTTGGTAATAGCCGCGGAACTCGTCCCAGCCGTCGCTCACACCCTCGTATTTGCTCAGCTCCCAGCCAACCGGGCGTCCGGTCAATCGCTTGCTGCCGGTATCGAATGCGGACACCTCGGAATAGGCGGCGAACGCGGCCAGGGTGGGTATGGCGTTGACCGCGAACTTGATTGGCAATCCCGGTAACAGTGGGTTGGTATCGAGCATCTCGAAGACCTGGGCCTTCTCCCGGTGTGAGAGGTTCGCGAACGGTGCGGCGAAGCGCCCACGCACCGAGCCCGGGTTGAGCGTCACCGCGAAGATGTTGATCAACGCAGCGATTGCGGCAGCACCCGGAAGTGTGATCCCGAATGCCGGTCCGAGGACCGGAATCGGGACTGCCCGGTCGAGCGTTCTCTCCAGCGACTCAGGGATTCCCGGTGACACCCCACCCGGCCGATCGGTCGCCATACCCTGCGCGCGTGAGTATTCATCATCGCCCGGAACGATGAACGACAGGATCCCGTTGATCGTATCGCGCACGGGCGGAAGCGAATTGGCATAAACCCGTATTCGTGACATGGCGCCCGGGAGTGTGACTGCTGCGGTCAGACTCACGCCGACCGCGCCGGCCCTGACGAAGAACTCGCGACGACTGAGCACGCTCCGCTCCTGCCGTAGAAGGGGTGACACAGCGCCGCGCCTGGACTGTGGGTTGGCACACATTAGCAAGGTTGCGAGCGTTAGGCAGCGAATAGACGCGCCAGGTATCAATTGGCTATTTTTGTCCTTTCGCCCCCGCTCGGGACAACAGTCGGCTCAAGGCCAGTGATGCGGTTTGAACGGCAGGAGCCAGGAGTTCGGGTTTGAACCGGTCTTTCGGCACCGACACCGACAGCGAGGCGATCGGCTCGTCTCGGATCAGCACCGTGGCCGCGACGCAGCAGCTTCCTTCGGCCGCTTCCTCCCGTTCGAGCGCGACACCTCGGGCGCGGATGTGGGCGAGTTCGCGCTCGAGAGTCCTCGGATCGGTGATCGAGTTCGCGGTGTAACGCCGCAGCGGGCGTGAGAGCACCTCCGTCTGGAACTCCGCGGATTCATAAGCGAGAAGCGCTTTGCCCACCGCGGTGCAGGTGAGGGGGAGCCGGCCACCGACCTGTGAAGGCAAAGGCGGAGCGGTGTGACCGTGGAGTTTCTCGATGTAGACCACGTCGTATTGATCGCGGACCGCGAGGTGGACGGTTTGTTCGGTGACCGCGAACAGGTCCTGCATGAAGGGCATGGCGGCCACCCGGAGGCGGTGTTTCACCGAGACCCGCTCACCCAACTCGAACAGCGTCATGCCGAGTTCGAACTTGTTTCCGGTTCGCTGGATCCAGCCGAGGTCGGTCAACTCGACCAGCAGCCGGTGGGTGGTCGAGCGGGGGATACCGGTTCGGGTGCAGACTTCGGCAAGCGTGAGCGCGGTACCACCGGGGAAAGAATCGAGCAGAAGCGCCGACTTTTCGAGCTGCGACATGTTTCCGTCCCGTGGCATGGGATGAATCCTAGTCAGTGGTTGGGCCGACCAATATCTTCGTCCCTATGACAACGCAAGTGAATGTGATCGAGGCTGCGGCCGAGCGTCTGGCTGCCGCGACTCGTGCGGGCACACCGTGTGCACCGGTGCGCGACCTGATCGGAAGCGACGACATCGAAGCGGCCTATCGGGTCCAGACCCTGAACATCGAGGCGCTGGTGGCATCGGGTCGCCGTATCGTCGGCCGCAAGACGGGTCTGACCTCGCCTGCGGTGCAGAAGCAGCTCGGTGTCGACCAGCCCGACTTCGGGGTGTTGCTCGACGACATGGACTGCACCGGTGATGCCGAGGTGGACTCCACGCGGCTGCTCCAGCCGAAGGTCGAAGCGGAGATCGCCTTCGTGCTGTCCCGGGATATCACGGCCCCGATCACCGAAGCCGAAGCACCGCAATATGTTTCCGATGTCTATGCTTCATTTGAAATCGTCGACAGTCGAATTGCCAACTGGGACATCAGGTTGGCCGACACGGTTGCCGACAATGCATCATCGGGACTGTACGTTCTCGGCGACCGATGCGACCGCGAGAGTGCTCCTGACCTGGCCGGCGTCCAGATGACCATGACCGAAGACGGCGTGCAGGTGTCGCAGGGCAAGGGCTCGGATTGCCTGGGAAGTCCGTGGAATGCACTCGCGTGGCTGGCCAACACCGCGATCGAATACGGAACCGTCCTTTATGCGGGAGACGTTGTCCTCTCCGGCGCGCTGGGGCCGATGGTGCCTGCGAAGCCCGGTTCCACCTACGTCACCACCATTTCCGGCATCGGCAGCGCGACCGCAGTTTTCAGTGCCTGACCAACCCCTCCGAAAGCAGAAAACAATGAGCACAATCAAGGCCGCGATCATCGGATCGGGCAACATCGGGACCGACCTGGTCATCAAACTCAAGCGAGTGGCGAAGAACGTCGAGATCGCGGTCCTGGTCGGAATCGACCCGGAATCCGACGGATTGGCCCGCGCCAAGCGGATGGGCATCAGCACCGTGCACACCGGCGTGCAGGGTCTCATCGACCACCCGGACTTCGCCGACATCGAGATCATCTTCGACTCGACGTCCGCCAAAGCGCACGTCGTCAACGAAGAAGCGCTGCGCCCGTACGGAAAGCGGCTCATCGACCTCACCCCGGCCGCGATCGGTCCCTACGTGGTGCCCGCGGTGAACCTTGAAGAGCACCTGGATGCACCGGACGTGAACATGGTGACCTGCGGCGGGCAGGCCACGATTCCGATCGTGGCGGCGGTGTCCGCTGTGACCAAGGTTCACTACGCCGAGATCGTGGCGTCGATCGCTTCGAAGTCGGCCGGACCCGGAACTCGGGCGAACATTGACGAGTTCACCGAAACCACCTCCGAGGCCATCAAGATGGTCGGTGGTGCCGCATACGGCAAGGCGATCATCGTGCTGAATCCGGCCGACCCGCCGCTGATCATGCGGGACACCGTGCTGACCCTGGTCACCGATCCGGATCAGGATGCGATCCGGCAGTCGGTCCTCGACATGGTCGCCAAGGTGTCGGCCTACGTTCCCGGATACCGCCTCAAGCAGGAGGTGCAGTTCACCAAGCTCGATGATGCGGAGTCCGTCGCCACCCTGACCGGCGGTGTCGATGTCGGTCCGGGCCTGTGGAAGGTGTCGGTGTTCCTCGAGGTCGAGGGTGCTGCCCACTACCTGCCGGCCTATGCAGGAAACCTCGACATCATGACCTCGGCGGCACTGCAGGTGGCCGAGCGCATCGCCGAAACGAAACTCACCGACTCAACAGTGGAGATGGCCCGATGACAACTGACAACAGAGCTTCCGTGGTCGATGGCGCGGCCCTGTACATCCAGGACGTGACCCTGCGCGACGGCATGCACGCCAGCCGGCACCGCATCTCACCCGAAAACGTGGCCCGGATTGCCGGCGCTCTCGATCGGGCGGGCGTCGACGCGATCGAGGTCGCCCACGGCGACGGGCTCGCCGGACACAGCCTGACCTATGGAGCAGGCAGCAACACCGACTGGGAATGGATCGAAGCCGCGGCATCGGTTGTCCACCGGGCCAAGCTGACGACCTTGCTGCTGCCCGGTGTCGGTACCGTTGTCGAACTCGAACGTGCATTCAACCTCGGCGTGACCTCGGTTCGCGTCGCGACCCATTGCACCGAGGCCGATGTCGCGGCTCAGCACATCGCCAAGGCCCGTGAACTCGGGATGGATGTGTCCGGGTTCTTGATGATGTCGCATCTCGCCGAGCCTGCCGCGTTGGCCGAGCAGGCGAAGTTGATGGAATCGTATGGCGCGCACTGTGTTTACGTCACCGACTCCGGTGGCCGGTTGACGATGGATGGAGTTCGACAGCGTGTCCGTGCGTATCGGGACGTGCTCGATGAGAACACCCAGATCGGTATTCACGCGCACCAGAACCTCTCGCTGTCCGTGGCCAATTCGGTTGTGGCAGTAGAAGAAGGTGTGACCCGCGTGGACGCATCGCTCGCCGGACACGGCGCCGGCGCCGGTAACTGCCCGATCGAGCCCTTCATCGCTGTCGCGGACATCGAGGGCTGGAAGCACGGTTGTGACCTGTTCGGATTGCAGGATGCTGCCGACGACATCGTCCGTCCGCTGCAGGATCGGCCTGTGCAGGTCGACCGGGAGACTCTCACACTCGGCTATGCCGGCGTGTACTCGAGCTTCCTGCGGCATGCTGAATCCGCGGCGAAGCAGTACGGTCTCGACACCCGCGCGGTGCTGCTCGAGGTCGGGGCTCGCGGACTTGTCGGTGGCCAGGAAGACCTGATCACCGACATCGCGCTGGATCTGGTGGCCGGCAAGAAGTAAGACAGCGCGCTTTCGAGTTCATCTCGAACCAACCAGGCGTCTTATGTGTGCACGAGTACACGTAAGGCGCCTGGTTTTTTGTCCGTGATCTGTGCCGAGGAGGACGATTCCGGGCAGACGCGGACGTGATCGGTGCGATGATCGACAGGCCGAGCGTGAACGGCGGCAGGTCCGCGAGCACAGATGCCGCCGGATGAGATCGAGCCGAGGATCATCCGAGTCAGGCGTGTTGCCCGGACGTTGGTCAATGACTGCACACCGGAAACTTCAGTCACATAAGGATAGTGCTCTTCCTGTGATGAAAAGGGCAATCCCCTTTTCATAGCAGGCCTAACGGTTCTGGCGCCAGAATTCGGACATAGAAATTCCTTTCGTAGGATTCGATGAAACGTTGCCGGTGACGTTGTCATTGCCGATGTCCCGAGGTTGCTGTGCGTCCGGGCTTTGTGTGAATACCCATTAGCTGAGTGGGAAGAGTTGAAATGTCCGGTTTCGTTGGGTAATCGAATAGTGTTGTACCGCAGCAGAATTGCGACTATTTGGGCATGTGGGATAGTGATATGGAATTCGCCCACAGTCGAGATCATCTCTACTGCATGGCAATTCTCCGAAAATCTTGAGGGTTCGTTGCAGTTCGAATAGTGTCCGAAGTACTGCACTCCGAGGCCAGTGTTTTATCAGGGCGCCGGCCGTAACAGCAGGAAGGTCGTCGAGGCCATGAATCTAACTCCACGCGAGATGGACAAGCTCGTCATCTACCAGGTTGCAGAACTTGCCCGAAAACGACGCGACCGCGGCACCAAGCTGAATCTCAGCGAAGCCCAGGCCATGGTCTCGGAGGCGATATTGGAAGCGGCCCGAGACGGCAAGTCGGTTGCCCAGTGCATGGAACTGGGCAAACATGTGGTGTCGGAGGCCGACTGCATGCCCGGGGTGCGAGAGCGTCTTGCTTTGCTTCAGGTCGAAGCCACGTTCGTGGACGGCAGCAAACTCGTTTCGTGTCACGACCCCGTGAGTGCTTAGCCATGCCGGCCGTGCGACAAGATGCAGTGGCCACCGTCCTTGTCGGTGGCCACGAGAGCGCGCACGGCGCTGACCTGGTTTCACTGCTCGATACGTTGCCCGGGGCGGTTATCACCCCGTCGGGGCGTCCGTTACACGACGCGGTGTCCGGACTCCTGGCCGACGGCAGTGGCCCGGTGATGGTTCTTCCGATGACCTGGGGTCGGGACCCGGTCATGGTGGCCGAGACCGCGAAGACGCTCCGGTGGAGCGCCGCCGAGGGCGGCGCGGGTCGTGTCGCGCTGTGCACGGAGTTCGGGACGGCCGACCATCTGATCGCATGGCTCCGTCGAGCCGCCGTGGATACAGCCCGGCAGCGACCGGGCGCGGGCATGATCATTGCCGCGCCGTCGTCGAACCCTTTCGATGACGCCGAGCTGCACCGGATCGCCCACCTGGTCCGCACCCATGGCGCCGGAACCCAGGTCGAGGTGGCGTGCGTCGGGGAGCACGGCGAGCTGACCCGCGCCATCGAGCGGTCGCGGCTGCTGGGTGCCGACGACGTGGTCGTCGCACCGGCGGGCTTTGCCCGAACCGCGCCCGCCGGATTACCCGCCGACCATGCGAGCTTCTTCGGGCCTTTGCTCTCTGAACAGGCGCTCCTCGATGTCATCCGTCGACGGGTGGCCGCCGCGCAGCACGAGCTCGATCATGGGCGAGACGGGATCGCAGGCGGTCTGCTCGCCGATCACGGCCACGGGTACGCCCACTCGCACGGGTTCGAGAACGACGGTCCCGGGCATCACTCACATCCCCATTCCCACAGACACGAGACGCCGGACAACGGCAACCCGTTTCACGTCGAGGTCTTGACCTCGCCTCACTGAGTCATCATCCGGCGACGCAGATCGCGGCGCCGCGAAAAAATAGTGGAGGGATCAACCCATGTTGGGCAGCCCCAAGTATCACCACCAGGACGAAGACATCGAGATCAACGCCGGCCATCAGAGCGTCACCATCTCGGTCAGCAACACCGGCGACCGGGCGGTGCAGATCGGTTCGCACTTCCACTTCTTCGAGGTGAACCGCGCACTGCTCTTCGAGCGGGAAAAGGCGTACGGGATGCATCTCGACATCCCGGCCGGTACCGGAGTGCGTATCGAGCCGGGCGACACACGAGATGTGACATTGACGTCGTACTCCGGGTCGCGCCGGGCGGTGGGCTTCAACGGACTCGTGAACGGCGGCCTCGATTCGAAGCAGACGAAGATCGACGCGCTCGCGCGGATGACCGAGGGCGGGTTCAAAGACGGGAAACCGAAACCGGGCACCGGATCCGATAAGAAGAGGAAAAGCTGATGGCCACAATCTCACGCAAGCAGTACACCGATCTCTTCGGCCCGACGACGGGAGACAAAGTCCATCTGGCCGACTCGAACCTGGTCGTCGAGATCGAAAAGGATTACAGCGAAGGGTATTACGGCGACGAGGTCGTGTACGGCGGCGGTAAGACCGCACGCGACGGGATGGCCGCCGATCCCGCGGCGACCGGTCCGCAGGGTGTGCTCGATCTGGTCATCACGAATGCGATCATCCTCGACCCGGTCCTCGGCGTCGTGAAGGGTGATATCGGCGTGAAGGACGGAAAGATCGCCGGGATCGGGAAATCGGGTAACCCGCACCTGCAGAGCGGCGTGGATCCGCGTCTTGTTGTCGGACCCGGGACCGAGTTGCTCGCGGGGGAGCACTGCATCGCGACTGCCGGGGCCATCGACACGCACGTGCACTACATCTCGCCGCAGCAGGCGGAGGCGGCCCTCTCGAACGGCATCACCACGCTGTTCGGGGGTGGCACGGGGCCCACTGACGGGACCAACGGCGTCACCACGACACCAGGCGCCTGGTACCTCCACCGCATGCTCGAGGCAGCAGAAGGTGTCGGTGTGAACATGGGAATCCACGGCAAGGGCAACGGCTCCCTTCCCGAGGCCCTCGTGGAGCAGATCAAAGCCGGCGCCTCGTCGCTGAAGGTTCACGAGGATTTCGGGGCCACTCCTGCGGTGATCCGTAATGCCCTCACCGTGGCCGACAAGTACGACGTCCAGGTTTCCATACACACGGACAGCCTCAACGAAGCGGGCTTCGTCGAAGACACCATCTCGGCGATCGACGGACGCACCATCCACACGTACCACACCGAGGGTGCCGGTGGAGGCCACGCCCCGGACATCCTGAAGGCTGCCGGTCTCCCTAATGTTCTTCCTTCGTCTACCAACCCGACCCTGCCCTATACGGTCAACTCGGTCGACGAGCTGCTCGACATGGTCATGGTGTGCCACCACCTCTCGCACGACATCCCGGAAGACGTTGCGTTCGCCGACTCGCGGGTGCGCGCCGAAACGATCTCTGCCGAGACCGTGCTGCACGACGAAGGTGTCCTCTCGATGTTCTCGTCCGACTCTCAAGCAATGGGACGTATCGGCGAATCGGTGACCCGCGCGTTTCAGACCGCCCACCACAGCAAGGACAAGCGCGGCCCTCTCCCCGAGGACTCCGATGGTCACGACAACTTCAGGGTCCTGCGTTACCTGGCAAAGGTGACCATCAACCCGGCTATCACGCAAGGGGTTTCGGACTACATCGGATCGCTTGAGGCCGGCAAGATCGCGGACATCGTTTTGTGGAACGTCGACGCCTTCGCGGTCAAGCCGCGGATGGTCATCAAGGGCGGCTTCATCAACTGGGCCGTCATGGGTGACCCGAACGCCTCGCTGCCCACCCCGCAGCCCGTGCTCTACCGCCCGATGTGGGGTGGATACGGCAAGGCACAGCAGAGCACTCGGGTCAGTTTCATGTCGCAGGCGGCCATCGACCTCGGTGTGCCCGAGAAGCTGGGGCTCGAGAGTCAGGTGCTGCCGGTGAAGCGATGCCGTGGAATAGGCAAGGCACACATGGTTCGCAACGACAAGGCGCCGTTGATCGACGTTGATCCCGAGACATACAAGGTGACGTTCGACGGGAAGCCCGCGCACATCGACCCGGCGCAGACGCTGCCTATGTCCCAGCTCTTCTTCCTTGCCTGAGGAACCTGACATGACCTCGACCGATGTGGGCAATCTTCTTGTGAGCCTGCAACTCTCCGACTCCGCATTCCCCAGCGGATTCTTCACCATGTCGCAGGGGCTGGAGGGGTTCGCCCAGGCTCGCGCGGTCGACAAGGACGGCGTGGAGGGTCTCCTGCGGGGGTTGCTGCTCCATTCGGTCGGTCCGGGGGATGCCACAGCGCTGGCCCGGGCGCACGAGGCGGCTCGGGAAAGTGATTGGGAACGTGTGTATCTCGTGGATGAGATGTTGTTCGCCGCCAAACTCAATGCGGAGATGCGCAGGGCAGCGGTGCGTAGTGGCCACCAGATGACAGACGTTGCCCTCGCGGCAGTCGGAGGTGTGGAGCTCGAGCAATGGAAACGGGCCATCGCGTCCAAGCGGACCCCCGGGTGCCAGCCGGTCGCGACCGCTGTGGCCTACGTCGCGGCGGGTGTGGGCGCCGAACAGGCGGTCGCCTCGGACATGTTCGCGTTCTCGGTGAGCTTTCTCGGTGCGGCGCTGCGGCTTCGGCTCACTGATCACCTGCAGATGCAGGTGATGCTGCGTGCAATCGGCCCGGTGATAGCGCAGGCCACAGCCGAGGCGATGGACCGCGATCTCGAGGACATGGGGGGATGTGTCCCGATGGCGGACGCCATGTCCGCCCAACACGAGCGCGCGGACGCGAGGCTCTTCGCGAGCTGACGGCGCCAGCCCTTCCACAGACCAACAAGAAAGATGAGGTGATCGAATGAGCGGTAGCGTATTGCGAATCGGGATCGGCGGACCAGTGGGTTCGGGCAAGACTGCACTTGCCGAAGCCCTTGTGCCGCGGCTCATTGCCGCGGGCAGGCAACCAGCGGTCATCACCAACGACATCTACACCCAGGAGGACGCGCAGCACGTACGCCGCGAACTCGCGGGTGTGCTGGACCCTGATCGCGTCGTCGGAGTCGAGACCGGTGCATGTCCACACACCGCCGTACGCGACGACCCCACCATGAACCTCGCGGCCGGGGCCGAGATGCTCGAGCGGTTCCCCGATGTGGACACCCTCGTGTACGAGTCGGGTGGAGACAATCTGACGCTCACGTACTCACCCTTGCTCGCGGACGTCTTCGTCTTCGTGCTCGATACATCTGAAGGTGAGAAGATGCCGCGCAAACGAGGCCCAGGCATCACCGAGTCGGACATCCTGGTGATCAACAAGATCGACATCGCCCAGTATGTACGGACGAACATCGATGTCATGGAGTCCGACGCGTTGCGGGTGCGCGACGGTAAGCCCGTGGTTCTGACCAACTCCCTGACGGGGCAAGGCATCGATGAGTTGCAGGATCACATCCTCGCGCTCTGGAATGCCCGCCCCGCTGCGATGTCCCGATGAGCGCAGCGACAGTCCAGGCGGCGGATACCGGTCCGCCCCCTGGAACCGGCCGGGCGGGCGGAATGTCCGTCGTACCACCCGTGGAGGCGCAGTCGGAGCGGTACGGCGGGCACCGGCTCGACCCTGCGTTCTACCAGCCGGACCGCGTTCCTCGTGAGATCGCCCGTCTCTCAGGTGTACCCGACACGCTGCCGACCGGGAGCCCGGGAAAGGTCGGTGTGCTGGAGTTGGAGTTCGGCCGGAACGAACGCGGGACGGAACTTGTCGGTCACTACCAGAAGTCGCCGCTGCAGATCATGCGCCCGCTGTACTACGACCTCGCGCGTCCCGACATGCCATATACCTACCTCATGTCCACCGGGGCCGGCGTCATGCAGGGTGACCGGCTCCGGACCGATCTAGTGTTCGGTACGGGCACGTCCGCGTACCTGACGACCGCGGCGTACACGAAAGTCCTACGGATGGAACACGATTACGCAGTCGCGCAGATGAACCTGCGCGTCGATGCGGATGCGTATGTCGAGTTTCTTCCCGACCCTGTCATCGCGTTTGCGGATGCGCGCCTGTATCAGCGCACGCGGGTGACACTCGCGCCGTCGGCCACCCTCATCGCCGGCGAGACCCTCATCGCCGGGCGTCTGGCGCGCGACGAGCGTCATCGGTACACCGCGCTCGCATCCGATTTCGAGGTCCGTCGCCCGGACGGGGCCATGGTCGCGCTCGATCGGGTGCGACTGACCCCGGTCGATGAGGACACCGGCGGCCTGGCGGTTCTCGCCGACCACGATGTGCTCTCCATGCTCTATGTGTTCACCCCACGCGCAACCGTCACCGAGATCAGCGACCTCCTGCACAGCGTCCTGTCGCCGTCGACCGAAGCGGGCGTCGTCTTCGGTGTCAGCGCGCTTCCCGGCGACGCCGGAGTGTGGGTGCGGATGCTGGGCGACGACACGCGGGCCATCCTGCGCGCCACGACGATCGCATGGAGCGCCCTACGTCTGTTACTCACCGGGAGAGAGGCGCCGACGATCCGAAAATCCTGAACAGTGCGATGAAGGCCGGGGGCGTCCCGTCACACGACCCGACCGAAGAACCAGGGAGATGACATGTCGACGAGCAGTAAAGAAGCGGCGCCACCGAACAAATGGGTTGAGGCGTCGGCGACGTTGCCCCGTGGTGTGTCTGAGATCTTCTTCCAGAGCAACAGCTGGACCGGTCTGCTGATCCTTCTCGCGTTCCTGGTCGCCGATTGGCAGATGGCGGTGCTCGTGGTCATCGGCACGGTGTGCAACACCGTGACCGGTGCCCTGATGAAGGTGGGTGCCGACAACGTCCGGATGGGGATGCAGGGTTTCAACGGTGCACTGATCGGTGCTGCGGTCTATACCGCGCTCGGTGATCAGGGCTGGTCCTATCTGGTGACTGTGATCGCCGGCATCGTATGTGCACCCGTCACCTGGGTCGTGGTGTGGATCTTTGCGTCAAAACCTCTCGCCCGCTTCAACTTACCCTCGACAACGGCGCCGTTCTGCGCTACTGCGGGCGTCATGTTCGTTGTCACCAAGAGTATCCACGAGAAGTCTGCACCCCATCATGTCGCCGACGGGTCGGGCGAGTCGATACTGCGCTCGCTGCTCACAAATGTCTCCGAAGTCGTTCTGATCAACAGCATCTGGAGTGGAGCGCTCATCCTGCTGGGCCTCTTTGTCGCGTCCTGGAAGGTCGGCCTCGCCGCGGTGATGGGCACCGTGATCGGAACCTTGTGCGCAATGGCGTTCGGTGATACCTCCGGGACAATAGCTGAGGGCCTTGCCGGCTATTCCGGTGTTCTGACAGCGATTGCCCTGTCGGTCACATTCCTCCAGAACACCGTGATCTCGTGGGTGTATGCCGCAATCGGAACAGTGCTGACGGCGGTGGCGACCCTCCTCATGACCGATTACTATGGCGGTCCGCACTACACCTGGCCCTACATCCTGACCACCTGGGTACTGCTGGTGATCGCAGCGTTTGTGCCAACCACGCTGCGACGCACATGATTCCTGTAGCGAAGCGCCCCAGCCTATAGCGAAGCGCCCCAGCGATATCCACCGAACGCGAGCGCGACACACACGACCAGCACGCCGAAGCCGTATGCGAGGGTGAGCCCATACCGCTTGTCGCGGATGAGCTGCACCGTTTCGTAGCTCGCCGTGCTGAAGGTCGTGTAACCGCCGAGGAATCCCGTTCCGATCACCGCGCCCACGTCCGTCGAGGCAATCCTGCTCACGATCAGGCCGGTGAGAAAGCCGAGGACGAGGGAACCGGTCATGTTGATGATTCCGGTGGGCCACGGGAACTTCGAGTTGATCTTGGAGTGGAGGAATCCGTCGAAGACGTACCGCGTCACGGCGCCAACGCCGCCGGCGAAAGCGAGTAACACGAACAACCAGAAGGTCATGACCGCTGCTGTCCGCTTGTGCCGCGCGCTTCGTGGATCTTCGCTGCCGAGGCGATGCCCGCGATGGTCGCGGCCGCGCCGACAATGACGGTCCCGAGTGCATACAGCAATGCCATGCCCCAGCGGGTGTGGTCGATCAGCACTGCGGTGTCTGTCGCGAGCGAACTGTACGTGGTGAAGCCGCCGCAGAATCCGGTGCCGAGCAGCAGTTTGAGCTGCGAGGTCCTAGTCGGTCCCGGCGCGGTACGTGTGAGCGCCTCGTACAGGTAGCCGAGCAGGAAGGCGCCCACCACGTTCACCACCGTGATCACCACGGGGACACCGTCAAGATCAGGAACTCCGAGAGAGAGTCCCTCGCGACATCCGGCACCGATGGCGCCGCCTACGAGGACCAGGCCGATGTTGGGGGCCTGCAGGTACGCGGGCCGGGTCGGCGCCGTCATCGGGTCTTCTCCGTGTGGGCGCCGGCCGGCGAAATGTCGGGTTTGTGCATCGGGACGGCGATCCCCAGGACGAGCCACATGGTGTCCATAGGTTCAGGCTAACCAAGCAAGTACTTCACCGGGCTGGACTGGGTGAATTGATCCCGAACATGATCGGGCATAACGGTCTTTTCGCGCAATCACCCGGAAAGGCCGTCATCACCCGAAAAGACAAGGACTCGAGTGATGACGGTAGGAGGTCACTCAATCCTGCGACCCCAGAGCATCGAGGGGATTGTGGCGGAACACTTTCCATGCGGTGACGGTGATTGCGCCGAAACCCAACACGCTGGTGACGCCGGCTATACATCCGTAGGCCCAGGGGGAGAGGGTGGGAAAGGATATGCCCGGCAGCGCGATTGCGATCCCAGCCAGCGGCGGGTAGGCGATGATCGTCCCGGCGACCACTGCGACTGCGACTGCGACCAGGGCTTCCCAGCGAACCATCCCGCGGATCTGACCTGTTTGTGCACCGACCATACGGAACAGGGCGAACTCGCGGCGGCGCTCGGTGGTCATCAGAACCAATGTGTTGACCACCGCGATGGCAAGGAATCCGAGCAGGACGGACAGTGCGACAACATTCACCGTGTCTTGCGATCGCTGTTCCTGCCGGTTCGCGACGGCAAAACCGTTGCCGTCCATCACCGTGAGTCCGCCGATCGATTCGATGGCCGTCCGGGTCTCGTCGATCCGGTCTGCCGCTGCCGATACCACGATGTGGTCGACCAGTCCGGTGGTGGTGTGTTCGCGGACCTCCTGGTCTGGAAGTGCGATGTCACCGAAACCTAGTCCGCGACTGTAGGTCGCGATGACGGTGGGGGTGATGAGGGTGCCTTCGCCCAATCGGAGTGTCACGGTGTCGCCGACTCCGGCGCCCATGGTCGCAGCGGCGTCCTGGCTGAGTGCGACTGTCCCGGTGTGCAGTTCGGTCAGCGCACCGCTGTGGACGTCGAGGTCGAGGGTGGTGGCTACCCCGAGCGGATCGATCCCCAGGACGGGGTATGCCTCGGTGGTGGGATCGTCGGCCCTGTTCGCGGTGTGAAAGGCCAGGCTCCGCGTGACGGGATTGGCAGCATCGACGGAGTCGATCGCCGCGATCGTGCTGATGAGTGTCGGCTCGACACCGCCCGGCCCGGTTACAACCAGATCGGCCGTCATTCCTTGTTCGACCTGTTGTTGCGCCGCTGCGGTCAGCGTGCTCTGGCTTCCCAGTTGGACCGATCCGAAGGCGATCACCAAAGCCAAGGGTGTGATTGCCGTTGCGAGCCGACGTCCGTGAGCATTGAGATTGGCGGCGGCGAGGACCGCTGCGGCGGAGCGGCTGCGCCGCATGGGGCCACCGATGAGACGCAGCGCACCCGAGGCCAGTGTCGGTCCGAGAAGTGCCAGCGCGATGATGAACAGCAGCACCGATACGCCGGCGCCGGCGAGCGCATCGGGCCCGGGAACAACGAGTGGCAAGAATGCGGTCACCAAGCCGCCGAGGCCGATGAGAAGGCCACCGGTGGTGCGGGTCCGACTGATCGCACCTGTCTCGACTGCCGACTCGCGGAGCGCCTCGATCGGGTCGAGGCGGGCCGGACGACGTGTCGAGATCGCGGCGGCGAGTCGGGCAGCGATCACCGCGGTGGCGATGCCGGCGAGGGCAGGAAGGGGGCTGATGGCCAGGCTGAAGTCGGCGGGAAGTATGCCCGCGCCGGCAAACTTGCTGCGGATGACCTGCGCCAGCAGATAACCGGGCATGACACCCAACACTGCCGCCGCGCAGGCGATGACCCACACCTCGGATCCGATGAGCTTGTGAATCTGTCGTGGCGTGGCGCCCATGGATCGCAGTAGGGCGAAGTCGCGACGACGTTGCGAAATGGACAGCGACACCGTGCTCGACACCACGAACACGGCGATCATCAGTGCCACGCCTGCCAGTGCAGCCGTCAGGGCGACCAGTTCGCCGCGAGCTGCCCCGAGGTCAAGATATTCGGCGTCGGCGCGGGCGTCGCCGATGTAAGTGACGACATCGAGGTCACCGAGCTCGGCATGGACCCGTGAAGCCAGCGATGAGGAGTCGACACCGTCGTGACCGAGTAGACCGATGGCGGCCACTGTGCCCGGATGTGGCCAGAGTTGCTGCGCACGTGCATCTTCCAAGAAGATTGTGGCTGGACGGGCGGTGGTTTCGGGTGATGACGTGGCAGCGACACCAACCACGGTGTATTCGCTTCCGATGCCGCCATGCCGAAGCGTCACGCGGTCGCCGAGTGTTGTGCGGTCGGTTGTCACCACCTCGTCCGGAGCCGTGGGTGGTTGCCCGGCAGTCAAGGCGAACGGCGCCAAAGTGGCAGAGGACCATCCGTGGGCATCGAACTGTCGGCCGCTGTCGTCGGTGAGCGGAATACTGACATCACCGACCGCGGAACGGACGTCAGGCATCCCCGCCAACTTGTCGACGGCAGACGCGGGCACCAGTGCGCGCTCGATGTAGGGCTGGTCGAAGTCTTCGCGTGTGTCGAGTGTTTGCGGTGCTCCCACGACGACATCGGCTCCGGCGAATCGATGTGGTGTGGCGCCGCCGCGAATACCCGATTCGAACAAGATCCCCAGAGCGCAGACGAGCAACGCGGCGCTGAACACCGTGATGAACACGGCCACAAACCCGTTGCGGTGGCGGCGGAGGTTGGCGCGGGCAAGACCACCCAAGTGCGTGTTCGGCATGGTCACCACTGCCCGAGGTCGGTCAGGCGCTGTGCGATGGCACTTTCCGTGGGTGCTTGTAGCTGACCCGCAAAACGTCCGTCGGCGAGGAACAACACGCGATCGGCTTGTGCGGCGGCGACGGGATCGTGGGTGACCATCACCACGGTCTGTCCGTGCTCGGTGCCGGCTCGACGCAGGAGGGTCAGGATCTGCTGACCGGTACGACCGTCCAGCGCGCCGGTCGGTTCGTCGGCGAACAACACGCGGGGGCGGCTGACCAGCGCGCGTGCGATGGCAACCCGCTGCTGCTGGCCGCCGGACAGTTCGCCAGGGCGTCGAAGCTGCATGCCGGCAAGGCCCACCGACTCCAGGACGTGTTCGAGTTGTGCGCGGTCGGCGGTTCGTCCGGCCAACAGCAAGGGCAGTGTCACATTTTGTTCCACGGTCAGCGCCGACATGAGGTTGTAGGCCTGGAACACGAACCCGACGTGGTCGCGTCGGAAGGTGGTCAGCCTGCGCGGCTTCAGTGCGCTGATCTTGGTATCGCCCAGCCACACTGCACCGCGGGTGGGCTGGTCGAGACCGGCGGCACAGTGCAGGAACGTGCTCTTACCCGAACCGGATGGGCCCATGATCGCGGTGAAACCGCCCACGGGCAGGGTGAGGTTCACCGCGTCCAGTGCGGTCACCTGAGTGCGGCCAGATCCGTAGGTCTTGGTCACGTCATCGAGTCGGATCGCCGTCTGGGGTGTCACGGCGGCCGATGGACGTAGCGGGGCGTATGAGGTCATGACAGCAACGTTATGAATCGGCGGTGGTGTGAACCATCCCGCTGCCTACCGGTCAAAGGTGTAGTGGGCTATACCGTCAACGACCGCGCCGTACGGCATCCTGGAGCGATGAGGCGAACCGGGCAAGCCGCACGTTGGTGGCGGGCATCTCGCTATCTGATGGTCGAAGGTGTGTCGGCGTTCGTGTCGTTGGCGCTGGTGATTGCCGGGTTGGTCATCGTTTCACTGATGATTCTGATTGTCGGGTGGCTGGTGGCCCCGACTTACCTGCGGCTGTTGCGACTCTGGGCGGGCCGGGCACGGCTGCGCACGGGGCGGTACACGGGAACTGTGGTCCCAGAGTGGTATCCACCCATTGATGAGGCCGCTGGATTCGGCGACGTGCGGAAGATGCTGTCGGCAGCTTCTACTCGCCGCGACCTTGCCTGGTTGGTCCTGCATGCTTTTGGAGCGCTGGTCACGGGGCTGGTTGCCGTGGTTTTGCCGCTGGCGGCGCTGGATTCGCTGTCGACTCCCTTTTACTGGTGGGCATTGCCGGCCGATAGTCCGGCAGGAAGTCCGTACCCGGTCACCTCGTGGGCACTGGCCGCCACGATGCCGTTGGTCGCGGCCGCGTATGGGTTGCTGACGTGGTGGCTCAATCCGATGTTGGCCCGAGGGGTCGCGGCTATAACGACAGCGTTGTTGGCACCTGGGCGTGAAACCGCACTCTCCGAGAGGGTGTCGGCCCTGACCGCCAGTCGGGCCGCTGCCCTCGACGCACACTCGGCCGAACTGCGGCGCATCGAGCGTGATCTGCACGACGGTGCGCAGAACAGGCTCGTCGGGGTCGTCATGATGTTGGGGCTCGCGGAGCGGTCACTGCGGGTCGACCCCGAACAGGCCCTCCCGCAATTACTTCGGGCCCAGGACGCCGCAACGGATGCGTTGTCGGAACTGCGAACACTCGTCCACGACATCTATCCACCGATCCTTGATGAGCTCGGCCTCGACGGTGCAGTGGCAGCACTGGCCGGCCGATGCTCGGTTACCTGCGTACTCGACGCCGGAAAACTGCACCGTGCACCCGCTGCCGTCGAGGCCGCGGCCTATTTTGTTGTGGCCGAGGCCTTGACCAACGTGGTGAAACACAGCGGTGCCGGCACGGTGCATCTGACCATCAGCACACGTAACGGTGTGGCGGGCAACAACTTGGTCATCGAAGTACTCGACGATGGGCGGGGCGGAGCCGACGAGACGTTGGGCAGTGGATTGCCGGGTATCCGTCGTCGCGTGGCAGCATTCGAGGGAACGATGACGCTCGACAGCCCGCCCGGCGGACCGACAAAACTCGAAGTGGAGCTGCCATGCGGATTTTGATCGCGGAAGACGACGCACTGCTGCGCGAGGGGCTTGCGCTCTTGCTGCGTAGTGTCGGCATCGAGGTGACCGCAGCGGTCGCTGATGCCGAACAGTTCCTGGACGCATTTGACGCCGACCCGCCTGACGGTGCGGTGCTGGACGTGCGTATGCCACCCACGTTCACCAACGAAGGACTCAAGGCCGCGATCGAGGCGCGCCGGAGGGTCCCGAACTTCCCGGTCCTTGTGCTCTCTGCCTACGTGGAAGACCGCTACGCCGGAGAACTTCTCTCCGGCAGTGCGTCCGGTGTGGGGTACCTGCTCAAGGAGCGGGTCGGCAAGGTCGAGGAGTTCGTCGACGCGCTGCACCGCGTGGTTGCGGGCGGAACTGTGATGGACCCAGAAGTGATCTCCCAGTTGATGAGTCGGCGCCGTGCCGATGACCCCATCCGATCGCTGACACCTCGTGAATCGGAAGTACTCCAATTGATGGCCGAAGGCCTCGGGAACGCCGCGATCGCGCGCAAACTCTTCGTCAGCGATACCGCGGTGAGCAAACATATCGGCAACATCTTCGCCAAATTGGGGCTGACGGCAACGGACACCGGACACCGGCGGGTGCTCGCGGTACTCGCACACCTGCGGTCGTAGCTCTGAAACCTGTCGAATAGCAGGGCTGCGAGGGATATTTGCCCTCGGCAGCCACGTATCCGCCAGACTTCAGGGCTGATCCGCAGGCTCAGCCGGCGTCGACCCGCGCCAAGAAATCAAGGATTGCTGTCGACAGAGATTCTGGTGCCTCCAGGGCGGCGTAGTGGCCTACACCTTCGAGTTGCACGGTCTCGATGGTTCCCGCCGCGATGTGGCGGACGGTATCCGCGGTGAACGATCCGCCGCCGGCGCCGATCGCCAGGGCGGGCAACGTCAGTGGGTTGGTGGTGGCCAGTTGCTGGAGGCCGTCGCCTTCGATGAGCATCGACTGATAGAGACCGGCCGCGCCACGCCAGCCGTTCGGGCGGGAGTACGTGCGAACGAACTCGTCGATGTCGGTAGCGGTGATCGACCCCGGATCCGCGCTCATCGCCGGGAATGCCCAGTCTTCCAAGAACTCCCGTTCGCGCCCGGCGAGGAGCATCTCGGGGATGCCGGGCGCGGCCAGGACGCCGATATGCCAGGAGCCGCCATGGGTGATATCACCCAACTGTTCGAGGCCAAAGCCGGCGAGGCCCATCTCGATCGCGGTCAAGCTGCGAATGTCGTCTGGATGCATAGCGGCAAGACGGAAGACGGTGGCTCCACTGATGTCCTGGCCCGTGATGTGTACGGGTCCCATCCCCAGCTGCTCGATGAGTTGGTGCAGGTCTTCAGCTGAGGTTGAACTGTCGTAATCACCCTCGTCGTTGCTCGAGTCGCCGAACCCGCGTAAGTCGACGGCGATGACGCGGTGCTTCGCGGCAAGGAGTGGGATGACCTTGTGAAACGCCCACCAGGTCTCGGGAAAGCCGTGGACCAACAGGATTGGGGACCCGGCGGTGCCTGCGGATACGTAGTGGATCGTCGCGCCGTTCACCTGCGCGTTGTGATGGGTGATCCCGGGAGTGGATGGGCTCGGGGCCGTGGGTTGCATCATTTGTTTCTTTCGGTCGACAACCAGGTTGTCTTTCACAATAGGCAACCTGGTTGTCTTTGTCCAGGTGTTGTCTCTAACCTGTATGTATGTCGCGATCTGGCGCCGATCTCGCGCTCCTTCTCCTGGGTGGCTACCGCACACTGGTGGACGCTGCGATGGTCGACCTCGCCGAGCGCGGATACGACGATTTTCGTCCCGCCCACGACTTCGCGATCCGAGCCATCGCGGCGGGCGCGGACAGTGCCTCGGATCTGGGCCGCCGCATGTCGGTGTCGAAACAGGCCGCAGCGAAGACGATTTCGGTTCTCATCGACCGTGGTTACGTGTCGCGAGATGCCGATCCCGAAGATGCCCGTCGCAAACGACTGGAGGTCACGCCACGCGGGTTCGAGGTCCTGCGACAGGGGGAGGACGTGTTCGACGAGCTGCGCGAAAAGTTTGAACAACAGATCGGCGCTGCAGAACTGGCGAGACTCGAGGCCTCGCTGACAGCCCTCGTCGGGGATAAAGCGATACGCGTCGACGCGCCCGGCTGGACCCCTCAGTAAACCTGGATCGGTGAGACCTCGGTGAGTGCCGCACCCGCCCAGCGTCTTTAGGGCTCGATCACTTCGAGTCGATTCGGCCCGGCGTCGTCGGGTTCTGCTGGTACTCGGCCTTTGCCTGTGCCCAGCTGGGATCGTCGGGATAGAGGGTGCTGCGCAGGAATGCCCAGGTCAACCGTTGCAGTGTTGCCACGCGAGCAGGGTCTTCGTCGGTGGTTTCCGCGGCCTCGTATCCGGGGATGCCTCCGAGTGAATGTTCAGCCCCGAAGAGGGTGATCAGCGATTGGGCACCTGGACTGAGCCAGTAGGGATCGGCCGACCAATCCGCCCCACGCGTGGACAAAACGCTGACATCCGCATCTCCTGCGACGACCAGGGTCGGCTTGGTCATGTGATCGAAACTGGCATTGAGCCAAGGCATTTGCGCGGCGTATTCGGGACGGAGGTCGGTTCCGCCGCGACCTGCGGTCGCGATGAGTACGCCGGCCTTGACCCGCGGATCGGACATGTCGGGGCCTTGCTGGGTTTCCGCATCGAGAACACGCAAGCCCATCAGACTGCCGGTGGTCTGGCCGCCGAATGAATGTCCGGCTGCGGCGATCCGGGTGTCATCGAGGCGTCCATCCAGGCCTGGGACCGCAGCCTCAACAATCTGGAGGTTGTCGAGGATGCGCTTCATGTCCTCGATCCGGTACTGCCACAACCGGCTTTGCCGCGGGTCGGCTGGTCCGAGTCCGACCATTCGAGAGTCCAGGTGCGTCGGTTGGATCACGACAAAGCCGTGAGCTGCCCAGAAGTCGGCCAGGGGGCCATACGCCCTCATCGACGATCCGAAGCCGTGGGAGAACAAGATGATGGGCAGATCGCCGCCGATGACCGGAGCCGAGATGCGTAACTGCAGGTCTGCACCGCGTTCTGGGGCCGGCAGCTCTATCGGACTCACTGACACAACAGGTGTCGGATGGGTGAGACCGTTGTCTACAACTGCCTGGTCTGCGTTGTTCATCGAATTCCTCTCGCGGGTCGGCGGTGGTGGCCGATCGCTGTGCCATGATTACCTGTACGTTCGTTCTAATAACAATTACTAGAACGATCGTCCTATGAAGTCAAGTCGGGATGGGTACGGAGGACACCATGGTCGGGCGACCGGTTGACCACCAACGGCGAGCGAAACTTCTTGACGCGGCGGTGGATTATGCCGCCGATCAGGGTTTCGCTGATCTGTCATGGCGGCCCATGGCGGCGGCCCTCGGGGTGTCGACCACGACGTTGGTGCACCACTTCGGAACCAAAGAACACCTACTCGAGGCCATCCTCGGGCGGCTGCGCGAACGCATTGTCGTGGCCACCGGTGAGCTGTCCGGTGAGCAGCCGGACCTCGCCACCGCGGCGCGCGCGGTGTGGACATGGAGCTCGGATCAGCATCAGTGGGCGACGTTTCGACTATTCTTTGCCGTCTATGGCAGCGCCCTGCAGGCACCGGAGCCCTATGCGGAATTCCTGCAGCAGGTGGGCACCGACTGGATGACGACCCTGTGTGAAGCCCAGGGGCCGGGTACCGACCCGGCCACGGCAAACCGGATGGCCACGTTGGTGATTGCCACGATTCGTGGGTTGCTCCTCGACCTTCTCGCGAGTGGCGATCAAACACGCGTGCACGACGCCGCGGAGCACTTTCTCGCCGGGCTGGAGTGACCGACAACGCCTCACGTTGTTGTGACGAACCCGGATTCGTACGCCACGATGACGGCTTGTGTCCGGTCCCGGACCCCGAGCTTTGCCAGCACCGCGCTGACATGGGACTTGACGGTTTCGGCGCCGACGAACATGTGCGTGGCGATTTCCGCATTCGACAGGCCGCGGGTCATCAACCGCAGCACCGTCGACTCGCGTTCGGTGAGGGCGGCGTGTTCGAGTTGATCGCGGGCGGAAGTGTTTCCGTGGCCTGCGGCCAGCGTCCGAACGGTGGCGGGGTAGAGCAGTGAATCTCCCTCCGCGACAGTGCGGACGGCATTGACGATCTCGGCGGGACGGGCACGTTTGAGCAGGAAGCCGTCTGCGCCGGCCCGCAATGCCCGGTAGACGTACTCGTCGTTCTCGAAGGTTGTCACGATCAGGATCTTCGGCGGCGTCGGCACTGCGCGCAGGATCGCGCGCGTCGTGTCGATCCCATCCATCAGCGGCATCCGCACATCCATGGCGATCACCGTCGGCTGCAACTGCCGCAGCAGCGGGATGACGGCGGCCCCGTCAGCGGCTTCGCCGACGACCTCGATATCCGGTTGCGCGTCGAGGATCGCTCGCAGACCCGCACGGGCAAGGGGTTCGTCGTCGACCAGGAGCACAGTGATCGGCACCGGCGATCACCGTAGTCCATCGAGAGGAAGTGTCACGCGGACCTGCCAGTGGTCGTCGACGGGACCGGTGAAGGCATGGCCACCAAGTAGTTCCGCACGTTCATGGATACCACGCAATCCGCTACCGGCCCGGGTGGAAGGAGTGTCGAGGGGGAGGGCGTTGGTGATGTCGAGTTCTAGCTGAGTGTCCTCCACTCGCACCCCGACCGACACCGGCCCGGGACCGGCGTGCCGCAATACGTTGGTCAGCGATTCCTGGAGGATGCGGTAGCCCTCCCGGGACAGCGGTCCCGGCACATGGTCGAGCGAACCGGTGATTGATGCCTCGACATCGGCGCCTGCGGATCGTGCGGACTCCACCAGGCGATCCACGTCGGCGAGAGTGGGGCGCTCTGCCGGACCTCCGGAATCGCGCAGGACCAATAGAACTCGATCGAGGTCGTCGAGCGCGGCGCGTCCGGTTTCTTCGATGGCGCGTAGTGCGCGAGCTGTGAACTCCGGATCATCGGCCGTGCGGGCGGCCCCGGCCTGCAACACCGCCGCAGTGAGGGCATGACCGATCGAATCGTGCAGTTCGCGAGCCAGTCGGTTGTGTTCGAGGAGCAGATCGGTGCGTGCTTCCAGTGCTTTCATCCGCTCCGCGGGCGAGGGCCCCAGTAGCCGGCGGGCCAGTCTGGTGGCCAACTCCCCGAGGCCGATGACGGTTGCCATGATGACGGCGAGGGGGATGGGGATCAGGAACGCGTACAACCAGTGTGGTTGTTCGATCCGCAGGATGGTTTCGGCGCTGGGCGGTGCTCCGGCCGCGGCGCCGATCAGGTCCGCGCATAGAAATATCGTCGGTACACAGATGGCGAGCAGGACCGCGCTGAGGACCAGGCGCGCCTCGAGCCAGAGCACAGTGCGCCAGCGGTCTGACCATCGTGCCGACGGCGCGGCGCTGATGGACGGCTCACTACCGTCGGCACCCTCGCCGGGGGTGAGGAACAGACGCGCCTGGACGCCCTCGGCCAACCGCATCCCCGGAATCAATCCGACCGGCACGACAAACAGCGCGAGCATGTAGGGCCGGTCGAAGTCGATGAAAAGCCAGACCGCAGCAAACGCCAGTGGCACGCACAGATGAAGGCCGCGGGTGTAGGTGGCCGGGCGGATCACCAACCGGCCGATCGTGCGGAGCATGACCTCATGGTGCCAGTACCCGCAGTCGAATCGTCTCCCCGAAACGGGGGAGACGAGTCCCGCCCGTGGGGGGAGACCACGGTGCCACCTCCGACGAGGCTGAAAGTCATGACCACCATCGAAGTTCACGAGCTCACGAAGGTATACGGATCGACCCCGGTGGTCGACCGTGTGACATTCACGGTGCGCCCCGGCGTGGTGACCGGTTTCCTCGGTCCCAACGGTGCGGGCAAATCCACCACCATGCGAATGATTCTCGGCCTCAACAGGCCCACATCCGGCACCGCGACGATCGGAGGCGCGCCTTTCGCCGAGGCATCCGGGCCGTTGGCGCTCGTGGGAGCGCTTCTCGACGACACCTCTGCCCACCCGAAACGGACCGCGCGCAATCATCTTCTCGCGCTTGCTGCGAGCAACCAGCTGCCGGCTGCCCGCGTTGGCGTCGTGCTCGAGGAGGTCGGGCTGGCTGCGGACGCGGGCCGACGGGTCTCGGGCTTTTCGCTCGGTATGCGTCAGCGTCTCGGGATCGCCGCGGCACTGCTCGGTGACCCGCGGGTGCTGATCTTGGACGAACCGTCGAATGGTCTGGACCCGGAGGGGATCATCTGGATTCGGGAGGCGCTGCAGCGGCTGGCTCGCGAGGGTCGCACCATCCTGGTCTCCAGCCATCTGATGAGCGAGACCGCCGTGTTCGCCGATCATCTGCTCGTACTCGGCAAGGGCCGGCTCCTGGCCGATACCGGTATCGACGATTTCGTTCGTTCTCATGCCGAATCCCATGTGCGACTGCGTACCCCGGTCGGTGAACGTCCGCACGATGTGCTCGCCCGTTCCGGCTTCACCGCCGTCGCAGGCGAGAGCGGTCGCTGGATGGTTGGCGGTGCCCGGATCGAGGACGTCGGACCGCTACTGGCGGAGGCGGGCATACCTGTTCTCGAACTGGCCGAAGAACCCGCATCGCTCGAACAGGCCTATCTGGCTCTGACAGCGAAAGCGGCCACTCACATATCCGGCACGACCACCCAGGAGGTATAGCCATGACGTATGCGCCCGTTCTTCATTCGGAATGGATCAAGACCCGGACATTGCCGTCGCTCGGCGGGGCACTCGCACTGCTCTTTGTCGTCACCGTCGGATTCTCTCTGCTCGGTAGCGCGACCTTTGGCAAAGAGGAAGCTGCTGAACCAGATTTCGACCCACTGATCACCTCGTTCTTCGGCATCAATTTCGGTCAGGCCGTCGCGATCACCTTCGGTGCCCTCGTGGCGGCTGCGCAATACAAGAACAACGGGACAAGGATCTGGTTCGTCGCCGTGCCCCGCCGCGGTGTGATGTACCTGGCCAGTGTGGCCGTCGTTGCGGGACTGGCCTTCTTGATCGGCCTCGCGACGGCCGTGGCCTGCTTCTACGGTGGACAAGGGCTGCTCGGTGAAGACCGAATGGAATGGACCGACCCGGCCGGGTTTCGTGCGATGATCGGGTGCGCCATCTACCTCACCCTGATGGCGTTGTTCGCCTTCGGGGTGGCAAACCTATTGCGCAGTACCGCAGCCACATTGGGAATCCTCATTCCAGTTGTGCTGCTGCTGTCCTTCGTGCTCGGCAATGTCACCAGCAGTGCGGGCGTCGCCGACTACCTGCCAGACCGGGCCGGTCGTCAGGTTCTCGTCGAGAATCCGATCGGCTCCCCGGGGCCCTGGGTGGGTCTGCTGGTGACCGCAGCCTGGGCGGCTGCGGCTCTCGGATTGGGTTGGTGGGCCCTGCGTCGCCGCGATGCCTGACTCGCATTTGCTGAACGGCGAGAACGAGGTCACGTACTCGAGCCCGAGTAGGTGACCTCGTTTCGTGGGTGTCTTCGGCATCCCGACCGCTTACGTACCCAGAACCTCCGTCAATCGCTCGATCAGTTGGGCCGGTGCGTCTTCGGGCAGTAGGTGCCCGGCATCATCGACCCACGTGAGTCCCTGGTTGGGGATTCGTTCTTCGATCCAATGCCCGTAAGGCGGGGGCAGGATCTGATCTTCGCGACCCCACAGCAGGGTTACGGGGATATCGATGGTGCCGAGTAGGTGCTCGTAATCGGCGGTGTCGCTTTGGCTGAGCTGCCGGTATTGGCGATAGTAAGCGGCTTGCCCGTCGGGACCGAGCCATGGCTCCAGATACGTTTCGAGGACCCCCGGGCGGTAACCCTGATGCGTGCCGTTGCGCAGGTGTGCGGCCACCAGGGCTTCGTGGGCATAGGCGGGAAGTTGTTCGAAAACGTCGTGGTGTTCGCGGATCAGCGCGAAAAGACCCCGCTCCCAATCTCCTCCGGTAACGGCATCGAAGAGTGTCAGATCTGAGTAGGTGGCCTGTTCGAGCAGCAGAGCCCGTAGCGCGATCGCACCGCCGATGTCGCAGGCAACGACGCTGGGGCGCTGCAGGTTCCACTGTCGCAACAATTCTGCGAAGTTGCGGCCTTGTGCCGCAAGGGTGAGGTCCTGGCCGTGGTGTTTATCGGATCGTCCGTACCCGAGATGGTCGAAGACGTAGACGCGTCGTCCGCGGCGGGCGAGTGCGAGCGCAACGTCGCGCCACAGAAACGATGAGTACGGCGTGCCATGCACAAGCACGATCGGCGGACCGTCACCGAAGGATTCCCAGCGCACGACTCCGTCTGCGAGTTCAGTGGTTTTGGTCAAATTCCACGTCATATGGCGCCTCCTATTTGGTGCTGCCCCGGCGTGTATCAGTATCACTCTTGGCTGAACAGCGATCCGCGTCTGCGGCCCCTAAAACAGAGATATCAAGAACAACGTGATCGGAAGCGATGTACACACGGAAGCGAGTGCGGCTCGGCGGACAGTGGGTGAGAGCCAAGCGGCGAGTAGTCCAATCAGAATGGGCAAGACTGCAAGTGAGGCCCACAGGAGCCACGCTGCGGTAGTTGGCTCTCGGTCGCTGGTCGGGCGTGTTATATCGAGTGCTTCGGGTAGTGCCCACCAACTGATTCCGATGAGCAGTCCAAGCGGTACACCCGAGAGAACACACCACCAAGCGTCCACAGGAGGTGCCGGGGACATCACCAAGTCCTCGGCTCTCAACGGCGGCATTTCATGGGGCTTGTCTGGGTTCATCTCTCCCTGATTCCGTTGGAGGTGTCCAGCGTACGTCGACGACCCATTGGTCTCGACGACTCTCCATTCACCATGGTTACCGACGGAGGCAACCGCTGTCGATCCAGCCCCGCCGGACCGGCGTCAATGCTCGGGCACTCCCGGTCGCTGCGCCCGGCGGCGGCGCGTCCACCAGCGATGTTGTGGACGGCCCGGTGCCGTGGCACCGTTGAGAACTGATCAGGAACGAGGTAGGGCCATGGAGCAGAACCCGCCGCCGTCATTGTTCGAGGTGGACGATACGTCCCGACCACTTGCCGACCGCCTCAGGCCGACCTTACTCGAAGACGTTGTCGGCCAAGATCATCTTCTTGCGGCGGACGCGCCGATCGGGCGGATGGTCGCCCAGCAGCGGCTGGTGTCGATCATCCTGTGGGGTCCGCCCGGATGCGGGAAGACAACAATCGCTCGTCTGTTGGCACAACAGACAGATCTGGTGTTCGAGCCGTTGTCGGCGACCTTCTCCGGTGTTGCAGATCTGCGCAAAGTATTCCTGGCTGCACAAAAGCGGAGAGAAGTCGGCCAGGGAACTCTGCTGTTCGTTGACGAGATACACCGATTCAACCGGGCCCAGCAGGACAGCTTTCTGCCGTACGTCGAAGACGGCACCATTATTCTCGTGGGTGCGACGACCGAGAACCCCAGTTTTGAATTGAACGGCGCACTCCTGTCCCGGTGCCAGGTCTTTGTCCTCAAGCGTCTCGACGAGCCCGCCCTCGAGGCGCTTGTCACGCGTGCCGAACAGCTCAGTGGCAGAGCTCTACCCCTCGACGCAGAAGCCCGTACCGCATTGTTGGCGTTGGCCGATGGTGATGGCCGGTATCTGCTCAACATGTGCGAACAGCTCCTCGCTCTCCCGGACACCGAACAACACCTGGACACGGCCGCGCTGGCCGCAGTGGTTCAAAAACGGGCTCCCCTGTACGACAAGTCCCAGGAGGGCCACTACAACCTGATTTCCGCTCTGCACAAGTCGATGCGAGGTTCGGACCCGGACGCCGCGCTGTACTGGCTCGCGCGGATGCTCGACGGTGGTGAAGACCCGCTGTACATCGCCCGTCGCCTTGTCCGGTTTGCGAACGAAGACATCGCCATTGCTGATCCGCAAGCGATTCACCAAGCACTGGCTGCGTGGGATGTCTACGAGCGGTTGGGTTCTCCCGAAGGCGAACTCGCGATCGCGCAGGCCGTCGTCTACCTGGCGACCGCCCCGAAGTCGATCGCCGTCTACCGAGGTTTCGGTTCAGCCATCAAGGCGGCGAAGCAGACGGGCTCCCTCGCCCCACCTCTCAATATCCTCAACGCGCCGACCAAGCTGATGAAGAATCTCGGCTACGGCAAGGAATACGAGTACGACCCCGACACCGACGACGGATTCTCCGGCGCGAACTACTTCCCAACCAACATG
This sequence comes from Williamsia sp. Y721, assembly GCF_059683565.1. Lineage (NCBI taxonomy): Bacteria > Bacillati > Actinomycetota > Actinomycetes > Mycobacteriales > Nocardiaceae > Williamsia > Williamsia sp. Y721. The sequence goes on from NZ_JCASNH010000001.1 coordinate 1,641,415, forward strand.
GACCGTCGCACCTTCTATGAACCCACAGATCGCGGCTACGAGAGGCACATCCGGCAACGTCTTGACCACTGGGCTCAGCTGCGCGAGCGCCGACAGTCGTCCGACGAGTCCGGCAACGACACGTAGACCTCTTGCTGAGAACCTCCCGTGGTCGGCCCCGACAGCTGCCGCCGAGGACACACTTCCCTCCGTCACCTCTGGCGGGAATGATGGCGGGCGCGCTGTCGATCAGGTGATACTCAAGTGCCACAGAAGGTTTGAAATGAGTCGCTGAACAACTCGGGAGCGGGTGTGGCGTAGTCGGACCACTCGTCGCGGTGGTCGTATGGATGGGTGACGACGTCCAGCAACTTCTCGAACGGAGCGAGGTCGCCGTCGGTGGCGGCGCGCAAGGCAGCGTCGAGGTGATGATTACGGGGGATGTACAGCGGGTTGATGCGGTCCATCGCGTCCGCGGTCTCGGTTGCCCCGCGATGGTGTCCCGTCAAGGCGGCGCGCCAGCGTTCCAGCCAGGGCCCGACCTGCTCGCGGGGTACGAGATTGTCGAGAGGCGAAGGGTTTCCGCGCAGCTCGTCGCTGAGAGCGCGGAAGGTGCCCGTCCAGTCGGCGCCATGTTTGTTCATCAGCGTCAGCAGATCGTCGATCAAGGCTCGATCGGCAGGTGCGCCGGCCAAGCCGAACTTTGCTGCCATACCCGCCGCGTAGTGGCTTTCGTAACGCTCGTCGAAGGTGTCGAGGACCGCCGAAACCGCGGTGATCGCCTCATCCGGCGTGGAATCGACGAGTGTCAGCAGAGTTTCCGCGAACCGCGCCAGATTCCACTTGAGGACAGCCGGCTGGTTGCCGAAGGCGTAGCGCCCGCCGTGGTCGATCGAACTGAATACCGCAGCCGGGTTGAATGCGTCGAGGAAGGCGCACGGTCCGTAGTCGATGGTCTCTCCGGAAATGGTGGTGTTGTCGGTGTTCATCACCCCGTGAACGAAACCGATGAGCATCCATTGTGCCACCAGCGACGCCTGCGCCTCGACAACCGCGGCGAAGAACTCCAGATAACGATTGCTCGCCGGCAGGTCGGTCAGCTCCGGATAGTGGCGTGCGATTGCGTAGTCGGCGAGCGGCCGCAGGATCTCGCCGCGACGGACCGCGTATTCGAAGGTGCCCACCCGCAGATGACTGGCCGCGATGCGGGCGAGAACGGCGCCGGGTTCGGCGCCGGTTCGGCGAACGTCCCGGCCCGTGGCGACCACCGACAGCGCGCGCGTCGTGGGAATGCCGAGGGCATGCATGGATTCGCTGACCAGGTATTCGCGCAGCATCGGACCGACAACTGCGAACCCGTCGCCGCCCCGTGAGAACGGTGTGGGCCCTGAGCCCTTGAGATGCAGATCTACTCGGCGGCCATCACTGATCTCCAGTTCACCGAGCAACAACGCCCGACCATCCCCGAGCAGCGGTGTGTACCCGCCGAATTGATGGCCCGCATACGCCATCGCCACCGGCTTGGCCCCGACCGGAGCCGTCGATCCGGACAGCACGCCGACCCCATCCTCGCTGCGCAGTGTCTCTACGTCCAACCCCAGTGACACCGCGAGTTGCTCGTTCAACACGAGCAACGTGGGGTCAGGAGCTGCGGCGCCCTGCCACGGCACCGCCAGGTCGCCGAGTTCGCCGGCGAAGGTGCTCTCGAGGCCTGCCAACGCTGTGTTCGTGCCTACTGTGGAATCCGGGATTGCAGCCATCTTTCGAGGGTAACCACCGTGCGACCTGCTCAACCCTTCGCTATCAATTCAGGGTGTGCTCCGCCGGCCTCGAGAGCGTCTGTGGTCAGAAGCATGCCGCGCTCGGAAGGACGGCGACGCTGGCGGAACTGATGAAACCGACCCGCGCCCGGCCTCGTTTTCCGGCACCGAAGTCTGCGGCCTCGACGACTGCGTCCTCGAGAATCGCGAGTGATGCGGTCACGCGTTCGGCAAACGCCGCCCCGGCCGGCGTCAGCGCGACCCGTCTCGTCGATCGATCGAACAGTCGCGTGCCGATCTCCGGATCAATCACGCCTACGTTGCCTGTGCCGACCGCGCCGGCCGTGAGCGAGACCAGGACTTCACCGGCGGCTCGGCCATCATCGACACGGCTGGATGGGTGCTCGACAGACCGGACGCCGACGGGTTCGCGGGCGCTCAACTGTCTCTGGCAACAGCTCGCGACAGGCAGATCTCCACCGTCAACCATGTGTTCGACGACCGACGTCTCGAGCTGTATACCGCATCGTCATCATCAACGGCTCCTTGATCGTCGTGGCGCGCGGTCTCTAATTCGGGATCAGTAGTCCTGTACACCAACAACTTTCGTGTGCGGCAAGTCTCTTGAGGGGGTTGTTGCAGTCGGTAGATCAGAGTGCTAAAACTGTTCTTGCGCAGATTGGTCGCCCACCAGGGTGGCGGCCCGCGAGTGACGTAGGAGGTGGCTTATCGAGATCGAACCTTCGGATATTGCCAGATCCATCGAAACCGTATCCGGCTGACGAGCGAGCACTGACCTGCGCTACGCGCAGTCGTCTAGCTCGCGCCGACGCTGCGGTGTTCCCGACCTTATGTCTGAATGATGTCGAGGAGGTGCCTATCGAGTTAGCTGATGGAGTCCGAGGTCCCCGCCCGATTTACGGGTTGGCGACCTCTGGAGACAACCACCCACACAGAGTCGCCGAAAAGGCGACCAACCCTTGACCGCAGGTGGTGCCGCCCAGTGACATTCCTGGGCGGCACCACCCTGGACAGTCACCACCAACAACGACTGGTGTCTTGTGTTGATTGACGCCGGTTGTTGGTGCAGTGATTGAGAGCGAGAGGAGTATGACGACCTCATACCAAGAGCCAACCGGCGCCACACGTCTCAAAGTCGTTCCCAGCGTGTGGTTTACAGACCCGATGGTGCGATGGCGTCCTCTTGAGACGGCCGGCACCGAGGATGTGACCCGGTGGGCTCACGATGACGACAACCGCATCTGGATGACGACGATCTCGACGCATTCCTCGGCCCAACCTGATGCTGATCCACTGGAACGCCGGCTGTACCCCGCGCTACTACTCGAGAACTCGGTACGTATGGTCCGTGACGCAAGTGATAGTGATCCATTCCCATGGGATGTGGCAGACGTGGTGTCCAATCCCGGTCCGCCAGAAGACTATTTGCCGATCCTCGGCCGAGGACGCATGGTCGTCAACGGGCGAATGTATCTAGGAACCACCGTCCAGGTCGACAGCAGCATCTTCGTCGCGAGTGTGGTCAACGGACTCTGGGTCGGGGCCTTGCAGCCTCGCGGTCGCCACCACCCGAAGATGAATCTCGAGTTTCCCGCGGCGTAGCAAACGTTCCATCCGAAAGGGGAGAAATATGAGCCACGACCCCTCGACACTGCCCTGGACATCGCCCGTGCTGCACGCCGATAGTCGTCTGCGCGATGAGGAGCCCGGCCCAGGGTGGATGGGATGGTTGACCGTGGTGGCGGTCCTCGCCGGTCTGGCCTCGCTGTTGATATTCGGTACGCCGAACTGACGACGGCTTCCCCGATCGAAGTCATGCCAACCCAGGACCCCGGTTGCAGATCGTTCCAGATGTCGGCAATTGAGTATTCGCCCCCATCGAATATGTGGCTCGCAGGGGCTTGACTTCAAGTGGGGTTGAGGGCGAATCATCGAGAGATGGTCATATCCGGGAAGCTCGACACCGCTGAACCGTCCGTCGACATCGACGCCTACCTCGCTCGCATCGACGTCCACAAGCCGGTTGATCCGACACCGCAGACCTTGCACGCGCTGGTCGCAGCCCACACCCGCACCATTCCCTTCGAGAATCTAGACCCACTGCTCGGCATACCGGTGGTGGATCTGAGCGCGCGAGCGCTGACCGAGAAGCTTGTGTTCCGTCGTCGTGGTGGCTATTGCTATGAACACAACGGACTCATGCGGTACGCCCTCGAGGCGGTGGGTTTCGACGTTCGGCCGTTGGCCGGTCGTGTGGTGTGGATGCTCGGCGCCGATGCTCCCGTACCGGCCCGGACACACCACGTATTGTCGGTGACCGTTCCCGACACCGGTGTCGAATACCTCGTGGACGTGGGTTTTGGTGGCCAGACGTTGTCGTCCCCGATTCGGATGGTGGTCGACGAGGTCCAATCGACGCGGCACGAGCCTTACCGGATCTCAAGGGCCGCAGACGAATACCAGCTCGAAGCATACCTCCGTGGAAGTTGGCATCCGCTGTACACGTTCTCGCGAGAAGCGGTCCCGCAGATCGATCTCCAGGTCGGCAGCTGGTACGTGTCCACCTACCCTGACTCGATATTCGTCGTGGGAATGACCGTCGCGCGAGTGACCGATGATGCCCGGTGGAATCTCCGGGGGCGAAACCTGACCGTCCATCATCGGGATGGGACGTCCACCCGGACCAGATTCGAGTCTGCCGCCGAGGTGATCGAGGTCCTCGATCTACGCTTCGGTATCGACGTGACAGCGCTCGATGGGTTGGACGAACGCGTAGACGCGGTCCTCGACACTTAGATCCTGATCGACCAAGCCACGTCCGGCGCGGACGTGGCGATTTGGCGACCAAAGCCTCTGTGTACGTGGAAAATTCGGTATCCATCCGCGGAGCGAGATTCTCGCCCGTCTCGCGTGAGGCGCAATAGGGGAGATCGTTGCAGACTGTCGGCGCCGCGGTCTACTTGCCCGCTGCTTTGCGCGGGGCCGCGCGGCGAGTCGTCTTTGATTGCGCTTTGGCCGGCTTTGCCGGGGGCGCGCTCTCCGAAGTGTTCGGGCCGCTGTCATGCCAGCTGATTTCGATTTCGATCTCGGTTTCGTCCCCGTCAACTTCGACTTCGAGCTCGAACTGGACTTGGTCCGCGACTTCGACAGTGATGGAGTCGCCGCCGGTGCCGAGTTCGACCTCGACTCCCTCGGCCAATGCTCGACCGAGCGCGATCAGCTTTTCTGACGCCTGCTTGCGAGAAAGCGTAGATGTCCGTTTGATCTCCAGCTTTGGCATACGGGGCTCCTGATATCCGTCGGGTGTACTCACCGTATTCCGTCTTGGCGGTGTGATCCTTGGATCGCTGTTTTACCCATTTTCAGCCATCGATCGACAAGCCCACTAGCCGATTGTGTGGACTGTGGTTCATTGCCGCGACTTCTCGAGAACGCGCGCGCCATTCGACTCGAGCCGCGCGCTGAATGGTTGCCGAAATCTATGGTCCGTACATCAACGAAGAGCTCGTCGGGAAGGCCATCAAGGGCCTCGATGCGAACGACTTTCGTTCCACCAATCCGCGCTTCACCGGAGAGAACTTTCAGCGGAATCTGTGACCGGCCGACGAGGTCACGGCGATCGCAAACGACGTGGGTGTCACCCCTGCGCAGATTGCTTTGGCATGGCTTTGGCCCAGCGCGACGATATCGTTCCGATTCCGGGGGCTTCTCACCCATCTCGGGTGAGGCGCAGACGTGGGATGTCCTTGCAGACTTGAGCGGCGGCAGCAGTAGTTGAGTTGGATCTCCACTCCGGTGAGATATCGGCGGCTCGTGTCCTGAGCGGCGTCCGCGCAGTGATCGGCCACGACGAGGAGTCGACGATGGTGGACAAGTTGAGCGCGGGCCGCGGGAGTCTTCCGATTCCAGATCGCGAGTATCTGGGACTGGTGACGTACGACGCGAAGGATCCCGACACCAGCTTTCCGCCGATCGAACCATTGTTGCCGCCCGAGGGTGCACCGAATGTGCTCGTCATCCTGCTCGACGATGTGGGCTACGGGGCCAGCAGCGCATTCGGCGGGCCATCGAACACACCGACGGCGGAGCGTCTTCAGGCCGGTGGGCTGACCTACAACCGATTTCATACGGCGGCGCTGTGTGCGCCGACTCGGGCTGCGCTACTCAGCGGCCGCAACCATCACTCGGTCGGGATGGGCATGATCACCGAGACCGCCACGTCGGCGCCGGGTTCGTCGGGAGTGCGGTCGAACACCAAGGCAGCACTGCCGATGACGTTAAAACTCAACGGATATTCGACGGCACAGTTCGGGAAGTGCCATGAAGTGCCGCCATGGCAAACCTCGCCGGTGGGCCCGTTCGATGCATGGCCGACCGGAGGTGGGGGCTTTGAGCACTTCTACGGCTTCATCGGCGGTGAGAACAATCAGTACTACCCGGCACTGTATGACGGGATCACACCCGTTGAGGCCGACAAGACCCCGGAAGAGGGCTATCACCTCACCGAAGATCTAGCCGACCGCGCAATCGACTGGATGCGGACCCAAAAGGCGCTTGCTCCCGAGAAACCGTTCTTTCTCTACTTCGCGCCGGGCGCCACCCATGCACCCCACCACGTGCCCCCGGAGTGGGCCGATAAATATGCCGGCAAGTTCGCCGACGGCTGGGATGCGCAGCGGGAGGCAATCATCGCGAGGCAGAAGGACCTCGGCGTGGTCCCCGCCGAGGCCGTGCTCACGTCGCGTCCGGACGCGATCCCGTCGTGGGATGAGATGAGTGATGAGCTCAAACCCGTCTTGGAGCGGCAGATGGAGATCTATGCCGGGTTCCTCGAGCACACCGACTTTCACGTCGGCCGGGTCGTTGACGCCGTAGAAGAGGTCGGCGCGCTGGATAACACGCTGATCTACTACATCATCGGCGACAACGGTGCCTCGGCCGAGGGCACAGTCAACGGTGCGTTCAACGAGATGGCGAATTTCAACGGGCTTGCCGCGATCGAAACACCAGAGTTCATGGCGGAGATGAAGGACAAACTGGGCGGCGTCGATTCCTACAACCACTACTCGGTGGGCTGGGCGTGGGCGATGTGTGCGCCGCTGCAATGGACCAAACAGGTTGCTTCGCATTGGGGTGGCACCCGCAACGGAACCATCGTGCATTGGCCGGCCGGGATATCGAGCAAGGGCGAGGTTCGGTCGCAGTTCACTCATGTGATCGACGTGGCACCAACAATTCTCGAGGCTGCAGGTCTGCCTGAACCGACGTTTGTCAACGGCGTGCAGCAGGCGCCGATCGAAGGCACCAGCATGGCGTACACGTTCGATGCGGCCGAGGAGCCCGAGCGTCACGATCTGCAGTACTTCGAGATGGCCGGTAACCGGGGGATCTATTTCAAGGGTTGGAGCGCAGTGACCCGCCACAGCACTCCCTGGCTTCCAGCCGAAGAACTTGTTGCTCTCGACGACGACGTATGGGAGCTCTACGACGGTGCCAAGGACTGGACCCAGGCGCACGACCTCGCACAAGAGCAGCCGGAGCGGCTGGCCGCGCTGCAGCGGCTATGGCTGATCGAGGCGGTGAAGTACAACGTCCTGCCCATCGATGACCGCCGATTCGAACGTTTGAACGCGACAATCGCCGGCCGGCCGCAACTGATCAAAGGCACGACCCAGGTGTTGTTCCCTGGGATGAAACGCCTCAGCGAACACAGCGTGATCGACATCAAGAACCGGTCGTTCAGCGTCACCGCGGCGATTGACAGTGCGACTTCCGGTACCACCAGCGGCGTGATCATCGCCCAGGGTGGCCGATTCGGTGGCTGGGCGCTGTATATGAAGGATGGGGCCGCCGCATTTGTCTACAACCTGTTGGGAATGGCCGAGTTCACGGTCGTGGCCGATAAAGTACTTCCCGCCGGCAGTCACCAGATTCGCGTCGAATTCGTCTATGACGGCGGGGGACTCGCCAAGGGCGGAGGGGTGACGCTGTTCTATGACGGTGCCGTCGTCGGGGAAGGTCGGGTGGAACAGACTCAACCGCTGATCTTTTCTGCGGACGAGACCACCGACATCGGTGATGACTACGGTCTGCCCGTCAGCGCTGCCTACGCCGGCGCAAGCAAATTCAACGGCCACATCGATGTGGTCCAGATCGATGTCGGCGACGACGATCATTCCCACCTCATCGACCCGGAAGACATCTCGAGGGTGGCTATCTCACGGCAATGAACCTCATCGCGTTCAACGATCGTCGCTCCAGGTGATGCCCGGACGACGGTAGGAAAGCCGCTATTTGCCTGTCACCGGTGGACGCCACGACACCGCAGGATGCGCCTGCCCCACGCGGATGTCGACCGAATCCTGGTAGAACGCAACGTATCCGCGGAGTTGCATTACCTCTTCGAACGGGGTCTCGTAGCTCCAGCAGATCGTGGAATCGCCATCATCGTCGAAACGCCAGTGTGTGGCTTCACCTTTGAACGGACAGCGACTCTTTGTATCGGGGTCGAGGGTCAGCTCGACGTGAATGTCGGTGCGGGGGAAATAGAAGACCAAACCATGGTCTTGCTCGTCGACGAGGAGCGAACGGGACGTCTGCGCCAGCGGTCGACCGCCGACAGACGCCGTCACGACATTTCGGCGGGCGAGGATGTCCACGCGATAGTCGGGTCTGTCTTTGAAGGCGCTGATGTGCTGTGTTGTCATATGGGCTCCTGGGGAAGGAATGGCAATGCCGATCACAGGCCGGATCTGCCAGTGCGTCTGCGGTTCACAGTCGTTTCGCCGATGGAATGCCGGCGTCCGCAGATCTGATCGGCCGGATGATGGCTTCCTGGGTGAAGGAGGCCAGCAACTCGCCGGCTTCGGTATGCACCTGCCCGCGCACGTAGGTCATCCCGGCACCGACCTGCGTGCTCTCATGTGAGTAGAGAATCCACCCGTCCCACGCCACCGGTTCGTGGAAGCCGATGGTCACAGTCATCACTCCCGTGGATACGGTCTGATGCGCCTGGCTCGTGCCGATCCCGGCGTGCGCCCGCATGGTCGTGGAAACCGACAGATGGCCGGTGAAGTGCGCCAGCAATGCCTTCGCCAGGTCGTCGCGGTCGGGGATTGGGTCGTAATTGAGCCACGCGTATAACTCGGGTGGACCCACCTCGTCGGGGCTGTTGACGTCCACGACGTCGACGAGGCGGACTTCGCGTCCGGTCATGGGCATGTCACGCCAGTTGGACTCGGCGGGTGACGCCACATCCGGGCGGGGAGCCGAGTGTCGGATGATGTCTTCTGTCGGTACATCGGCGAGCACCGACACCATCGCGCATCGCCGGCCGCCCTGGCACACCGCCACATTGGCGCTCGCCATCGATCGGCCTTCGTGGATCACGTCCACCTCGAACTCGACTGGAAGTGTGGCATCGACAGGTCGGGTGAAGACCGCACGGGCCGACCTGATGGACTTGCCGGGAAAACGCTTGGCGGTCGCCACGATCGCCTGGGCGAGCAATTGCGTGCCGTCGGCCACCTGTCGCGCCCCGCCGTCGCTGGTGCCGGTGAACCAGTCGGGCCCCGCCTCCTCGACATCGAAGATGTCGAGCATCCGCTCGACGGACGACTCGGTCAAGTCGGTCGTGGATTCCGTAGGTGCCACTGTATCGGTCCTTAACTCGCGGTCTGGATCGAGAGGAAGCTGCAGTCGAGAAGCAACGTACCAGGCCACTCTTGTTGTGTGGGTATAACTTCTGCCCTCGTCCAAGAGTTGAGCCTTGCCATGAAGGCGTTCGCGCGTCCGGGTACAGGGGTGTCCGAGGGCACCCCCAGCCCGACTCAGACTGCCGCCATCGAAGGTGGGAACGTCGTGGAAGTTCAGGTTTCGTGGGTGACTGGCGTCGGCGGAGTTGTCGGTTTCAGCCGACCGAAGAGATGCTGTCCAGCCGATCTAGTTCGGCTGCGGTCAAAGTGAGATCGACCGAGGCGAGTAGGGCATCGAGTTGTTCCGGGATACGGGCGCTGGCGATGGGTGCGACGATCGTCGGTTGTTGCCTCGTCCACGCGAGGGCAACGGTCGCGATCGCGACGTCATGGGCCTGTGCGATGGTGTCGAGTTCGGCGACCACCGCGAGCCCGTCGGCGCTGAAGAACCGGCCTGCCAATGGTCCGCGTGCCGCCCCCTCGAGGTCTGCTTCGGTTCGGTACTTGCCGGTGAGGAATCCACTGGCCAATGCCCAGTACGGAAACACGGCGAGGTCGAACTTTTCGGCGAGTGGCCGCATCTCTGCCTCAAAGCCCTTACGTGCTACCAAACTATAGTTGGGCTGCAGGGCAATGGGTTTGGCAAATCCGTTGTCTTCGCACACCGACAGCCACTCGGCCACCCGGTCTGCGGAGTAGTTCGAGATCCCGACATGTCGGACCTTCCCCGACTGGACCAGAGCATCAAAGGCGGCGATCGTTTCGACCAGCGGTGTTTTCGGGTCGTCGTAGTGCGCGTAGTAGAGGTCGATGTAGTCGCTATTCAGACGTATCAGCGAGGCCTCCGCGGCCCGGGCCACGTTGTCTGGAGCCAGACCAAAGGTCTCCGCCCGCAGGCCGACCTTGGTCGCGAGGACGACGTCGTCGCGCCGTTCACGTTTCTGGAACCACTGTCCGAGAATCGTTTCCGAGTCACCATCGGTCTTGCCGGGCTGGGTGTAGCTGTCCGAGGTGTCGATGAAGTTGCCACCTGCCGCCACGTAGCTGTCGAGCACGGCGAAGGAGGTGACAGGGTCGCTGGTCCAGCCGAAGGTGTTGCCGCCCAGGACCAGTGGGTAGACATCGAGGTCCGAGGTGCCGATACGCGTCATGTGTGTGTTCTCCGTCAATTGATGTGATCGATCTGTGCGAGCATGTTGCGGGTTGCTTCCAAGGCCTTACCGAGCTGTGCAGAGAGTGGCACACCGGCCTGCATCGCCGAGCGAATGGGCAACTCGAGGCTGATGACGAGGTCGCGGGGCAGGACGGCGAGGATGTCGAGGAGCGGTAACTCGCCGGTTCCCGGACACATCCGCTCGAACATGGACTCCTCCATGTAATCGTCGATGACCGGGACCCGTGGTGCGTCACTGATTTGGACGTAGCCGATGAGGTCTGGATCAACTGTGGCGAGGTCATCTGCGCCGGACCCGGACCTGACGAGGTGCATGGTGTCAACAAGGATCCGGAAGTCTTTTCTGCCAACAGCTTTGACTGCGTACAAGGCTGTGTTCAGATCGCCAATGGTTGTCCCTGGACTGAACTCGACCGTCGTTTCGATCCCGCTCTCGGCTGCCATCTCCGCGAGGATGCCGAATTGATCGATACTGCGGCTCAGATCTGGGTCGAGCGAGACGGTGTTGACCCGGGCGACCCCGAGTTCGGCCATGAACGCCAAGTCAGTGGCTTTGTCTCGGATGTCCATGCCGCCACGAATCGACATCCCCTCGCCGAGGGATATGGTCACCCCCCTGTCCCGCATGGCTGCGCGCATCTCCCGCCGCAGAGCAGGATCGTCGCGCAGCGAAAATGGTGGATAAAAGGGTGCGTCGTACGGGAACGACGTCAAAGCCGACGAGATGTGGCGGCAGCCGAGGTCTGCCGCCAGCTCGATGTGTTCGACGGGCGGCAACCCGAAGACGCTGAGCATCTCGATTCCTAGTCGCTCCATTGCCTTCTCGCTTTCGATGGGCCCCGACGAACTCCCCGTGGCCGTGCAACTGTTCCGGCTTGGCGAGCGTCAAGAATCATGTTCTGAAATTGCAGAATATCATTGTCCACTGTGGAACTGTTGCTCTTGCGTCGCTCATTCCGTGCCGGCGCGAGCCAAGGATTGGAGCCACATGGTGTTGGACCGGATCGAGGTGGGGCTCGTCAGCGCCAATGACGCCCTGGTGAACTTCTATGCAACCGTTTTCGAGATGGACAGGCTCGAAGTCACCGAAGCAGGTTCGGGAACAGTGCACCGGCTCGGGGCGGGCGGCACGGTCCTCAAGGTGATGGTGCCCACGCAACCGCCGACGACGGTCGAACCGTCGGGTTCGTTCCTCGCTGCAACCGGTTTGCGATATCTCTCGTTCTACGTCGCGGGCGGACTCGACGAACTCGTTGAACGAGGCATCGCCGCCGGCGGTCGGCTACAGATGGGACCAATCGAGATCGGTCCCGCGCAACGACTTGCGTTCTTCTCCGATCCCGACGGAAACACCTTGGAGTTGGTGGAGGGACTCGGCTGACCCGGTGTAGGACCCACGCTTACGGGTGGTTTGTCCGGGCCCACCCGATCAGTGCACTCAGCGCTGGTCCGCCGCCATAGTTGTTGTCGTTTTCGGATGTCCCCGTCGCGGCGGATTTGACCATGGTGTCTCCGATCGTGCTGCCGACGCCGACCACCCGGGGCCATGATTGCCAGTATGCCTCGCCGTCCCAATCATCGTCGTACGAGCGATAAACCGCGTATCCGGTGACATCACCGATTCGTTCGCTGAACACCAGTACCGCGGCCCGATCACTGTCCCGGATCCCCACCCGCCGGCTGTGGCAACCTTTCCCGTGATTCGCCAGGGAAATGTCTGGTCGTGGAACAGGTAGCGATCATCGGCGTCGAAGATCGACCCACCCTGCCTGCGCAACTTTTCACCAGTCGGCACATCGCGCCACACATGCGGTGCCCTTGTCGGTCTGAAGACGGTCTCCACCCCGCCGGGGCGAAAACCGGGCAGTTCGGACGCGAAGTCCGCATTGTCAAGATGTGTTCGGGACAGGGGGATGGCCTCGGGACGGAAGTGATCGCGCACGTCGGGCCAGCCGCGGGTGCCTACTCGGCCGACCACCCTCACGCTGCGCTCCGAGCGCTGAATCGTGAGATCGCCGGTCGCGTCGGGATCGATGTCGATAAGGGGGACTTCGATGCTGGCATCACTTGGTGGATCAGCATCGATCGACGTGGCGTGCTCCAGATCCTCTTGGGTCAGTGGACGAGTCATTGCGATCTCCGTTCGTGCATCAGAAGGTGTCGGTAAGACCGTAGGTTCGGGTGTGACGCGGTGTCGCGAGTACTGCACTACTCGAATCGGTCGCGTTCATCCGTTGTCCCAATAGGCGGTGGCAAGCTGCGGAAGTCGGCGATGAACTGAAGTGTGGGTATTCCACCACACGAGGGAATGTGGCTGTGTCCCTTTTCGATTGCTGCGCTTACGACACCACTACTCGTCGTCGCGCGTTTCACGGCCAAGGATTCGCGTAGCGCGCTACTCGTTGTTGCGGTCTGTGGTCCGAACAGAATTGATGCCATGCGCGCCGTTCATCAGCGGCGCGGAAATCCCAGAAGAGAGGAACGATCATGGCAAAGAAATACAAGGTGGCCGCCGGTGACACATTGTCGGGATTGGCAAACCGTTTCTATCGCGATGCCAGCCTTTTCGAGGTGATTGTGATCGCGAACGGCCTACCCGACCCGGATTTCATCAGGACCGGTCAAATTCTGTTGATCCCGGGACTCACCAAGAAGTACAAAGTGGTCCCTGGGGACACACTGTCGGAATTGGCGGACAGATTCTACGGGGATACCTCGATGTACGCACTCATCGCGGCGGCGAATCACATTCCAGATCCGGACGTCATCAAGGTCGGCCAGTTACTCCGAATTCCTGACCTCTGATCCGGCTGCACTCCATTTCGCCTTTGCGAGAGCCCGTCCCGAGCACCCTGGGATGAGCTCTACCCCTTGAGGACTCGACGGGCGAAACCGGATAGATGTATTTGGAGGGTCGTGATGCGCTGCTGCTTCACGATCTCTGGATCGTCACCGCTGAACATCTTCGGTTGACGTGCCCGGGCGTTCGCGGAGCATTGAAAGTGCGTGCAGACCAAAGTTCCGACGGTGTTGCCGTTGCGTCCGGACGTCCCGGCAAGCTTCGCACTGTAAAACGCCACCTCGTTGGGTAACTGGACGTCCTGACAGAACGAGCACAGCGGACGTCGGTGCGGTTGTCGACCACCGAGTTTGAGCATGATGCCAACCATCTCATCGTCAACCGGAATGACCATATAGCCGGCCTGGATCAATTTCGGATCCCGCCAGCCGAGAAAATCCAGTTCGTCCCAGTCGATCTCATCGAAGTTCGATGGAAGTGTCAGAGCTTTGCGTTCGCGCACGGATGCGTTCACGAGAGAGTTGCGGACCTGTTGGTCGGTCAAGGGTTGCATGAGTGTCCTGATCATTGTGTATTCGCCGATGGGTGTGGCAAAGCCGACGCGGGCCATGGGAAAGGCACACGCGTCTGCGGGGCGACGAAGTCAGTTGTTGCCGACGATCACGCCGGCAACCTCCTGACGCCCATCGGGCAACGACATCGGCAGGTACACGACGAGCAGGATGCCACAGGACCGACCCGAGGACAAGCGGATTCATGGACGCGATCCTCGAACAGTTCGTATTCGGGTCGATGACCGTTACGCAGATGGACAGTATGCGTCGCACGGCGCCATTTCACCGCGACGCCTTCGATCAATTCCTCCGCCGGGCAACTCGATGTGCGGTCGGTGAGGGCACCTGGGACACATTTGTCCTGGGAAGCCAGCGGTATCTGAAGGTCATGCACCGGCGCCTATTCGAGGTGCCGCCGCTGATCCCGCCTGACGTGGCCGAAGCGGTCGCCGAGATCCTGTCGCGGTTCCGAAGGAAGGAGCGCGACGAGCCAATTCTGGAGGGGCACCAGGAAACCACCGAGTATCAGAAGTTGCTCGGTGAGGAACTGATGCTGACACTGGGTGGTGACCACGGCGACGGTGTGAATGGCGCGGGCACAAGGGCATTCGGCAAGATGATGTCGGCGCGAATCGGTGATGGTTTCGTTCACCCTGTCGTCGGGGGCCACCTGTGGAGCGATCTTCCCGCGGCGCCGCTACCGAGCTCTGATGGCGGCAGGCATATGACCGTTCTGTCTCACGTTGCTGCATTCGTCGAGCAGTGGAGATCCACTCCGGCTGACCGGCCGCGCTGCGAGCGATTGATTCTCGACCGCGCCCACGCCCGGGGTTGGCGCGTCATCGACATTCCAGGCCGCGGCGATCACACAGCCGGGTGGTACGCGGATTCAGCGAGAAACGATCATTGAGTCAGGCTATGAGATGCTTCGCGATCCTGTTGTGCCTGCGACCTGCCACTGCGCGTTGATCTTTTTCACTACGTAGGTGAGGCCGTGGCCGCAGACGTTTCCGCAATAGAATCCGGCGCCAACATGCACGACGTCGTCTCCCAGATGCTTGATCGGACCGAGTCCGATGATGACGCCGTGGTTGTCCACCCCGGTGACGCCCTGGGGGTCGGGATCAATCTTCAGTTTGGGGATGGGAATGAACTCTACGGGCGGCAGGCCTTTGGATTGGCTCATGATTTCGCTTTTCAGGCTGTCGCTGAACGGCCCACCCTCAGCGTTGAGCGACAGCTCAGGGCTGCGCGGTGCCATCCCGTCGACGATGTACACATACTTGAATGGAGATACTCCGTTCGACAACGCGAAGGTGTTGTCGATGGTCACGAGCTGGTGTATGACGGCTGTGTAGATCAACGACTCCGCGGCACTATGGCATTCGCCGATCTTCCGGGCCAAGAACCGCTCCATCAGCTTGCTGTGGACTGCAGTCGTGTTCGCGACCGCGGTTGCTCATACCGTCGCTGGGATGTTGGCAGAAGCCACCATCATCGCCGGGAACCATCCCGGGGGTCTTCTCCTGAACTGGCTCATTCCGGCCGCGTTGATCATCTTCGCCGTGAAGCGCACCCGCGCTATTGCCGAGGCGTCGTCGTCGGCCTCGACCCGGGTTGCAGTCTGAACCTGGCGATTTCTCGCACGAGTGAACCGGATGGCCGATGTGGTCGGGCCATCTGCACCAATGACAGAGCCGCTGACGGTGAGGTCAGCGGCTCTGTGCACGAGGACGATGCCCGTCAATGCGCCTCTCGGCGAAAGGCCGCTCGTGGCGGCAGAGTGTAGGACCCGGGGCAATGAACCGGGCACCGTCGATTTCTACAACCGCCATTGATGGGCATGTATTCCAAAGTGCCGGGTGTGTTCGTCGTCTCGCGCGGCCGGTTGGTCGCAGGGGCGTACGCGGCTGGTTTGCGATGCTTCGACGGTGGGTATCGCTCGCTGATGAAGCAGTCGATGACACCGCGGGCATGCGGCGTGATCGACACTGGGGTTTTGATCAGCCCTGCGACTCGGACATTCACTTTTGGCCTCTTTCGGCGCGATAGCGCGATAACGGTGGCCGCCTTCCCCCTGACCAGGTCGAACACGGGTCGACCGGTCGGAATTCGATGAGTGAGCTCACCGGCCATCCCGCCGCGGCGCCTGCCGCGGATGCTGAGATCACGGTGTCGGCTCTGGCCGGGTTCCTGGGGGCCAGGCTTGTCGGCGATCCGGGTGCGGGTCGCGCGGTGGTGCGGGACGTCGGTGACGACTCGCGCACGTTATGTGCAGGTGATGCCTACGTCGCTTTCCGCGGTGGGCGCTGGCATGGGCTGGATTTCGAACTGGAAGCCCTGGCCGCCGGTGCGGTGGTCGTGGTCAGTGACCGGCCCTCTGCGGTGCTACCGAGTGTGCTCGTGGACGATCCGCGAGCAGTCATCGGCCCGCTGTGTGCATGGTTTCATCGCACGCGGACCGCTGAACTACAGGTCTTCGGCGTCACTGGCACCAACGGAAAGACCAGCACCGCACACTTTCTCGATGCCGGACTCGATGCCGCCGGGGAAGCGGTGGGGCTGATCTCCGGCGCCAGAATCAGGGGACCGGGCTGTGATCTGGTGCCCGAGCGCACCACACCCGAGGCGACGACGCTGCATCGAACACTGGCGCACTTTCGCCGCGAGGGGGTGACCGCGTGCGCGATGGAAATCTCCTCGCACGCCATCGATCAACGGCGAGTCGATGGCATCCGGTATCGGGCGATGGCTTTCACCAACCTCGGTCGTGACCATCTCGACTACCACGGCACGATGGAAAATTACTACCGCACCAAAGCGGCCATGTTCACTCCCGAGCGCACCGACATAGCGGTGGTGAACATCGACGATTCCTACGGTGCTCGTCTGGCTGCCACCACAACAACCCCAGAGGTCTGGACGTGTTCGACCGGCGACCGGACCGCTGATGTCTACGCCGACGGGATGTCGTCGACCGCGACGGGTTCCCATTTCGTAGCGCACACACCGAACGGGCAGGTGCCGGTGCGGCTGCAGGTATTGGGCCCGCATCAGGTCAGCAATGCGCTGGTCGCACTGACCGCCCTTGTCGCCGACGGGGTGGACGCTGTTGCTGCGGTCGAGGGCATATCGTCTCTGCACGCCATACCCGGCCGGTGTGAACCGGTCCATGCCGGGCAATCGTTCACCGCCATCGTTGATTACATGCACAACACCGCCGGACAGCAAGCGTTGCTGCCGTATCTGAGGTCACTGGCGAGGGGCCGCCTGATTGTGGTGGCCGGCGCCACCGGGGGCCGCGATCGCAGCAAGCGGCATCCGCTGGGTCGGTACGCCGCAATCCACGCGGATCTGCTCATCATCACCGACGAAAGCCCGGAAGATGAAGACCCCGCAGTCATCCGGTCAGAGGTCCTCTCTGGTGCCCGGCAGGCGCACCACGCTCGCGTGGTCGAAGAACCCGATAGGCGGACGGCCCTTGACCTGGCGGTGGCGGCCGCGGGTCCGGGCGACGTGCTGGTGGTGGCGGGCCGTGGCAGCGACACCGTTCAGAGGTTCGGAGCGAATACCGCCTATTTCGACGATCATGCGCAGCTCCACCACGCAATCACCAGTGCCTGCACGTGATGTATCGGTGCGGGACGAACTGAGGCATGTCGCTGCAAGTTCCAGCCTTGGCGAAACATTCTGTGCCACAAGGTCTTGCTGATTTCGTGCCAAACCATAGACGTTCTTCTTGAGACGGCTGTTTCGCGCCTCTGTTTGGAGGAGAATGCCGATGGGAACTCGGATAGCTGTACTGCGACTGTGATCATCCGATAGCCAAGCTCGAGCATGGGACCAGCCATGATCGTTGAAGTCATGTCGATGTTCGATGTTGCGTCGGGCGACAAACCGCCCGGGCTGCTGCCCGCGCGTCAACAGATGGCGGTCTCGCTGGGTTGGCACATCATTCTGGCCTGCTTCGGTGTTGCGTTTCCGTCCATGATCTACGTGGTTCACAGGCGCGGATTGGTGCGTGATGATCCGGTTGCGTTGGGCCTGGCCAAACGGTGGGCGAAGGTTTCAGCGGTCCTGTTCGCCATCGGTGCCGTTTCCGGCACGGTCCTCAGTTTCGAGATGGGGTTGCTGTGGCCCGGACTCATGGGCCGTTTCGGCGACGTCCTGGGCCTGCCCTTTGCCTTCGAGGGGCTCTCGTTCTTCGTCGAGGCGATCTTCCTGGGCATCTACCTCTACGGCTGGGGCCGGATGCCACCGCGTCGGCACCTGGCGATGCTCATCCCGATGGCGATAGCGGGTGTGGTCGGGACGTTCTGTGTCGTCTCGGTCAACGCATGGATGAACAATCCCACCGGTTTCCGGATCGTCGATGGAGTGGTCACCGACGTCAATCCCTGGCGCGCGATGTTCAATGATGGTGTCTGGCTGCAGTTCTTACACATGTGGGTGGGCGCTTTCATGCTCGTCGGCCTGGTGGTGGCCGGTGTGTACGCGGCGGGGATGTTGCGCGGGCGTACCGACCGGCACCATCGCCTGGGTTTCACGATTCCGTTCACGTTCGCGTCGGTAGCCGCGATCGCACAACCGTTCATCGGCCATTTTCTGGGTATGCGCGTCAACGACAGCCAGCCGGCCAAGCTCGCTGCGTTCGAGCTGTCGCCCACGGCTGAAGGTCCGGCGCCGTTGCGATTGGGCGGGCTATGGATCGACGGAGAAGTGCGCTGGGCATTGGCAATCCCGCGCCTCGGCTCGATCATTGCGCGCAACTCACTGGACGCGCCCGTCCCCGGACTCGATGAGGTGCCGCCCGGAGATCTGCCGCCTGTCAATATCACGCACCTGGCCTTCCAGGCGATGGTTGGCATCGGAACGCTCTTGGCGGTCACCGTGGTGCTCTACTGGCTGTTCCGCTGGCGCAAGACCGACCTCCTCGATAACCGCTGGTTCCTGCGCTTCGCGGTGGTCGCCGGTCCGTTGTCCATCATCGCGCTCGAGTGCGGCTGGATCGCCACAGAGGTGGGACGGCAACCGTGGACGGTGTGGCAGATCCTCCGGACCACCGACGCCGCGAGTAGGAGTAGCGGGCTCTGGTGGAGTTACGGCGGAGTTCTGGTTATCTACCTCGGCATGACGATCGGTGCATTCGTCGTCCTGCGATCGATGGCCAGACGGTGGCGAGCGGGAGAACATGATCTACCCAGCCCCTACGGACCTGACAGTTTTGCCGACAGTGAGAGCGACAACGCGTCCGCTGAGTCCAAGGGCACCTTGCCATGACACTTGCCGCGGTCGTCGCTGTTGCCCTTTTTGTCGGAGTGATCGCCTATGCACTTTTCGGCGGCGCCGATTTCGGTTCCGGCTTCTACGATCTCACTGCCGGTGGCAGTCGAGGCGGTAGTCAACTGCGGACGCTGATCGACCACAGTATCGGCCCGGTCTGGGAGGCGAACCACGTCTGGCTGATCTATGTCCTGGTGATCTGGTGGACCGGATTTCCGGCCGCATTCGCGGACACGATGACAACACTGTTCATCCCGTTCGCTCTGGCTCTGGTCGGAATCGTGTTGCGTGGCGCAACGTTTGCTTTCCGGAAATATGCGGAAACCCTCGCGCAGGCGCGCTTGTTCGGGGCCATCTTTGCGGGCTCGTCTTTGATCACCCCGTTCTTCCTCGGCGCCGTCGCCGGCAGTGTCGCTTCGGGCCGTGTGCCTGCCGGGGGCTACGGGGACCGAATCAGTTCTTGGGTCAATCCCACCTCGCTGATCGGTGGCGTACTGGCCGTCACGACGTGTGTATTCCTTGCCGGCGTATTTCTCACCGCGGACGCCGCTCGTGCCGGAATCCACGAGCTCACCGAGAAGCTACGGTTTCGGACTCTTGTGGTCGGTGTCGTCACGGGTGTGGTCGTCTTCGCCGGGCTCTATCCCATTCTGGAAGACGCGCCGACTCTCAGTGATGGACTCCTCGGTGCCGCAGCACCCTTGTTGGTGTTGGCGGCGGTTGCCGGGCTGGCCGCTGTGTATTTGCTCTATCAGCGGCGATATTCGCTGGCGCGGTTGCCTGCTGCGGTGGCCGTTGGGTCGGTGGTTGCCGGCTGGGGTGTCGGGCAGTATCCGTGGATGCTCGTCGACCAGATGACCATCAACGAAGCTGCCGGTGCCGATGCGACCTTGGTCGGACTGCTCATCGTTGTGGGTGTGGCAGCCGTCGTCGTTCTACCTGCCCTTGCTTACCTGTTGCGGCTGACACAAACGCAACGCTGGACAGAGCCCGAAGGTGGACACTCGCGGACGACATGAGCGACTCCAGCATCCTCTCGCGTCATCGGGGGGTTTCCTCTGCGCCGAGTTGGGTATGAGTCAGGTACCGCAATTTTTGCGGTACCGGCTGTTTCGGCGCGGTGAGCAGTCGACGCTGGAAGGTGGAGAATTGTCTGAGAAAGATCGTTCAGAAAGTCGCACAGATCTTGAAAAACTAGTCGACGATCTCGAAGACAAACACGTCAGCGTCCCGGATCCCGCACCGGAGATAGACCCAGCCTCTGCGACCCACGATGGGACCGACGACATCGCTGATGGGGGAGCCGGCACCAGTGAACCTCCCGACTAGTCGCGGTCCAGATACCCGATGCCGTACGTGGGCATCGAGTATCACGCTGACCGCAGCTCAGGTATGACTACTGAATAGTGGCCTGTTCAGTGGTTTCTCGGGAGTGCGGCCAATGGCCCTCTTCATGAGTCGACCGACGCGCAGTACGACCCATGCCGTTGTCTCGTAGATGAGAAATAGCAAGTAGGACAGGGCAATAGCGACGACAGGACCCAACAACACCGGTAGGGCCACGATTGAGGTCACCAGTATCAGGGGCGCATCGCGCCACCAATCCAGCAGCCCGCCGGTGCGGAACTGGGTGACCGAACCCCATCGGACGCCGGCCCACATCACCCAGCGCTGCAAAAACGGGACGCCGTCCTCGCGCATCACGCGGCGGAAGATTCCATCGGCGTCGCGCCAAGAAAACTCGGTCTTGCGTGCGCGGGCCGCCAGATGATCATGCAAAATCGCTGCCCGGGTGTAGCGACCGTAGCGTGGCAGGAACCATGCGAAAACTCTTGGTACGGACGCAAAATCGGTCTGAAACCCGGGTTCGATGTAGAAATGTTCGCCGCGTCCGCCGGTGTACTCGATCGCGTTGACCGTCTTCCAGAACTTCCAGGGGTCTGAGTTGATGATCAGCTTTCGCTCGTCAGCGGTCAGCTGACGGACCGTGATCGGCGTCGCAGGTGTCGAGGCCATGGTTTCACTGTGGCACTGTCCTTTTGCCGGTGTGTCGATTTCGTCCTATCCAGCGCCGACGAATCTCTTCGCGCTCGGATCTGCCCGGGCCCGCATCCACCGAGGCGACTGATTCCCGGTGGGCACGGCCTGGGCCATCTCATGGGTCGAGTAGTGGCGCAAACGGATCGCACCAGGTTGATGCGGGGGCGATGGCGATTTCGACGCCGTCTGCCTCGGCACGATCGCGTAGGAATCGGGCGGTCGATCGGAGGTTGTCGACCAGACGCGGCATCGGCAACATCGGCGCAGTCAGCGGTCGCCAGAATCGGTCCCAGTGCACTGGGACCACACGGCGGGCGCCAACGGCTACGACGGTTTCATTCCAGTAGCGCCGCCGAAACGCATCGTCTTGCCGGCCCAGCAACCCGACGCCGAGGAAAATCACGTCCGCGTGTAGTCCGGCCAGACAATCTGGGCGATAGTTGGCACTACCGTGAACGATCACGTCGCCGGCCGGGTGGGCGAAATGCGCCGAGTACGTCTCTCCGGTTCGGAACCGGCCGGCCCTCGCAGGCGGCGTCAACGGTCCGGAGATCTCGCCCGGGCATCGGTCGCCCGGACTGTGTTCGCTTTCTCGGATCGAGATGGTGAAATCCCCGTAACTCAACGGCAGTTCGGGGTCGGCAAGTTTATAGCGGCCGAGGTCGAAGCCGTAGCCGCTTGCGATTTCCTGTGTGGAGTGTGAACCGATCAGGTCAGCGTTGAGTGTGGTCGCGACCGTCGGCGCATCGAGTGCGTGGTCGTAGTGGGAATGCGTCACCACGACCGATGCCGCATTTGCGATACCGAGCCCGGCGAAGGTGCTCGCGATGAGCTGGCGATCAGGGCGTAGCGCTCCGAGTGCTACCCGGGCGATCCGCGGCCTGGTCACAAACCCATCGGTCAGCACCGTGGTGTCGTGGTCGCGCAGAACCACGCTGGACGTGCCGAGGAAGGCGCACCGCATTGCGGTGGTATCGGACGTGGACGCGAGCTGTGGGAACTGGTCGGGCATTCTCATGTGCACCTCACGGGAACGGATTTGCGGCGCAGGCACTTTCGCGTGCTAGCCATGCAGCGCGTATGCGGGTAGGGGCGGAGCGGTGGGCAGGAAGGGTTCGCCCAGGATTCCCAGGTACTTGATCGCGCCGCTGACGGTCGAAGACGCGAATCCGGGGAGCTCGAAGCCTGGCAGGGTGATGTCATCGCACAACTGCGCGATCCGCGCAGGTACCGCGGGGCCGGGATGGGTGAGCGCGTCGAGCACCAGGCGGTATGCCGCGGCGTCGTACAACTGTCCGACGTGCTCGACCAGTCGGCCCGGGCAATGGTCCTGCAAGGCGATGTTCGCGCCACCCGGATAGCTGCTGACTTCGCGAGCAGGCTGAATGCCCTCATCGAGCAGGCTGAAAACCGAGGTCACCGAAATCGAGGACGGCAGCGGGACCCTGTTGAGCGCCGCGGTGAAATCGGACCCAACGGACAGTTGATGGGCCAGCGCTGGACAGATGCCCACGGCACACGCGGCGTTGACAAAGATGCCCCCGTGGATGGGCCCGGCGAGGGAGACCATGTCGTCGACGGAGTCGGCCACGTCCGGCCAGAACCTCATTGCCCACATTGCCAAGATCGGTCCGCCACTGTGAGCGACGACGTCGATCTTCTGCCCGGACTGTGTTCGCGCATAACGGATCGCATTGACGACGTACTCGGCTCCGATCGTGGCGTCGCCGCGGCCGTGGTTGGTGACCACCACCTCGCACACGCCGAAACCGGCGCGCGGCAACGCCTTTGCATACCCCCAGCTCCACGCATCGGCGGGATCGAAGCCCACTCCTTGCACGAGCAGCACGGCTTTCTTACCGGACGTGGGGGTCACGTCAGGAGTGCAGTGCACCGATTGATCGAGTGTTTCCTGCGGCACTGACAATGCGGGGCCAACGGGTTCAGCAACGGCTGGCGCCGCCATGCTCACACCGAGCGCGCCAACCAGGCAGACCGTTGCCAAGGCCGACCGGATCACCCGAAATACTCGCCGTTCTACAGCCACTGCGCCGCTCCTGTCGTTTCCACCGTCGGTGTGACGTGCATCAGTCTCGCGAGTTGGTGAGATGTGAAACTCAAATCGATACGGTATCGCATTGAATACACAAGTGCATCGAAACAATTAGGGTGTGGACATGGCCGACGCCACAGATCGAGCGAAACGTCGCCGCAGCGTGACCAGGCAGCGACTGCTCGACGCGGCGCTCGAGGTGTACGTGGAGCGAGGTTTCGGCAACAGCAGTATCGAGCATGTCTGCGATCGTGCGGGTTTCACCCGAGGTGCTTTCTATTCGAACTTCACCTCATTGGACGAGCTGTTCCTCGCGGTGTGGGAGCAGCGTTCGGCGCAGATGCTGGCCGGCGTCGAGGCGCTGCTCTCTCCGGAAAATCAACCGCGAGTGCGCTCGCTGGGCGATGTTGTCGACTGTGTGTTGGCAGTGGTGCCCGTCGACGACGGGTGGTATCGGGTGAGCGCCGAGTTCACTGCCCACGCGTTGCGCAATCCCGCACTCAAGCCGGTGCTTGTTGCGCGCGAACAGGCGATCCTTGCCACGCTCATGCCGCTGATCGAGCAGTTACTCGCCCAGGTCGGGCTTGTGATCACTGATCCTGCGGCATTGGGGCCGGCGTTGGTCGCAGTGCACGACGGCACCCTCGTGCAGTGCCTGATCGAGCCCGATGCCGAGCTTGCTCGTGAGCGGCGAGCTGCGTTGTTCACACTGCTCGTCGGCCACTACACGCGGTAGAAACCGCGCCGGCGGCCAACCGGGAGTCACCCTGAGGTCTCGATGATTGGGAACGCGCCGACGAACTAGTGCCCTCGAGATCTACTGTCTTCAGGTGACGATCCGAAGCCAGACCTTTCCGCACCTACTCGCACCAGGGGCCATCGGCCCGATGACGGTTCCGAACCGGGTGGTGCTGCCTGCCATGGACATGAACCTGTGTGAAGACGGGGAAATCGAACAGGGCGACATCGACCACTTCGTCGCCCGTGCGGCCGGTGGCACCGGGCTGATCATCACCGGGTGCTGCGCTGTCGCCTACCCGGTCGGGTGCGCCAGCACCAAGGAACCAGGTCTGTCCGAAGATCGGTTCATTCCGGGGTTGGCCGCACTTGCCGACGCCATCCATGCGACCGGTAGCAAGTTGTGCGTGCAGATGACGCACCACGGCAAGGTGGCTCGGATCGACACGATCGAGGAGCGCCCGCTTCTGGTCGCCTCGACGCCGGGCGGTGCGCGCGATATGTCTGCGCTGGCTGACAACACACCTGAAGAACTGAAGAAGATGGCTGCTGTGTCCGGCGGCAAGCAGGCCACCTATCACGAGGCCACCCAGGATGACATCGACTGGTTGGTGCGCTGCTTCGCGGAGGCAGCGGGACGAGTGAAGGCCGCCGGCGGCGACGCTGTCGAGATTCATTGCGCTCACGGCTACGTCCTCGGTGGATTCTTGAGCCGCGCCGACAACAAGCGCACCGACGGATACGGCGGATCGCTCGAGAATCGCGCGCGGTTGACGTGCGAGGTCATCCGGGCGGTCAAGGCTGAGGTCGGCGACTCCCTGGCCATCCTCGTCCGCGTGGCAGGCCGAGAATTCGGTGAGGATGACGGCCTCACCACCGAGGAAGCCGCCCAGGCTTCCGCCTTATTCGAGGCCGCCGGCGCCGACGGCATCCACGTCACCGGCTGGGGGCGTAACCCGTTTTCCAACTTCACCGACGGACCGCTGCCGGACAAGGTTGGCGCGTACACCGAGTTGGCGGGTGAGGTGAAGAAAGCCGTGTCGGTCCCGGTGATCACCGTGGGCCGTGTGCTCCCCGATGTCGGCGAGAAGGCACTTGCCGAGGGCAAAGCTGATTTTGTCGCGATGGGCCGACAGCTGCTGGCCGACCCCGACCTGGTGTCGAAGCTCAAAGCCCACCAGCCGGAGCGCATCCGCCCCTGCATCAATTGCTATGTCTGTGTTCAGGAGAACTTCTGGGACGCGACGCCGCTGTGCGCGGTCAATCCTGCGCTGGGCAACGAGACCTTGCTCCCGTTTGTGCGAACGGCCGCCCCCAAGCACGTGGTTGTCGTCGGAGCGGGTCCGGGCGGCCTCGAGGTCGCACGTGTGGCCACCGAACGTGGACACCGAGTCACCGTGTTGGACAAGTCCGATCGTCTCGGCGGAACTTTGTGGTTCTCGAGCCTGACGACGCCGGACAACCAGCGACTTCTGAGGTGGCTGAAGGCGGAAGTCGAGCGCCTCGGCGTCGAGATCCGACTGAAGACCGAAGCCACGGTTGCATCGATCAAGGCACTCGATCCCGACGTGGTTGTCCTGGCCACCGGCGCCGTCCGCGACCGTCCCAGTGTTCCCGGCGGCGATCTGCCGCACGTACATACGGGGGATACGCTGCGCGCGTTGATGACCGGGTCCGGTGATGTCTCCCAGGTGCCTTGGTTCCTGCGGACCATGGGCCGGTTGGGCAAGCTGTCTGGCATCACCAAAAGCCCCGCGGCGATCAGGACCGTCACCCGCACAATTCTGCCGATGGGCAAAGATGTCGTCGTGATCGGTGGTTCCCTTGTCGGACTCGAGCTTTCAGAGTTCCTTGCCGAGCGGGGCCGCAACGTCACGTTGCTCGAGGAGGGGCAGCAACTTGGTGTACCGATGGCGATGCCTCGGCGTTGGACTGCTGTCCGGCACGCAAACGAGAAGGGTGTGAAGATCCACCGCAATGCGTCGGTGCAGCGAATCACGAAGGGGCACGTCGAGTTCCGCGTCGGCGACAAGTCGATGACAGCACCGGCCGACATGGTTGTAGTGGCCTCGGGCGTATCGGCCAAGGCGCCACTCGCCGAGGCACTGATTGGTTCTGTACCCGACGTGCACGTAGTCGGTGACGCGGTGAGTGTCGACTACATCGAGGGTGCGATCCACACTGCGTGGCAGGTTGCGACGGCTCTGTGAACTCCGCGACTGACCGACACCATCCGCGGAGGGTGTAGACAGACCTTCCCCGCCAAAAGGAGTGCACTGTCGTCCCATCAGCCCGAGTGTCGGGATGATGGGACGACCCATGACCGAGGACGAGAACCCGCGGCATTCACATGTTTCGGAGGTTCACGGAGCAAGTGCCTGCGACGTTCAGGCCGGACCGATCAGTACGCTGCGTTGGCACCGTATTCGGCCTGAGCGCTCGTGAAGCCTTCGTACTCCAGTTGCTCGATCAGGCCTGACTTGGAGAACGACGTCATGTCGAGGTACTGCTCGGCACTTCGCGCAGCCTGCTCATTCCAGTTCACGTTCAAACTGTCCACCGCGTACGTCGCATCCTCGGTGGAGAAGCCCTCGTATGCAAGCTGATCGATCAGTCCGCTGCGGGAGAAGCCGCTCATGTCGATGTACTGCTCGGCGGACCGGACGGCATTCCGCTGACTGGAACTGATCTGCGGCTTGGCCGGGGCAGGTGCGACTTCCCTGGTGACCACAGGTGCGGGCGGCACCACCACCGCCTTGGTGGATGTCGGGGCGGGAGCTGCCGGTGGTGCGACAATTGTGGGCGTCGTCGCGGCAGGTGGTGCGATCGCTGCGGGCGTCGTGGTGGCAGTGGCGGTCGAAGTCTTTGCAGCGGTAGTGGTCTTCGAGTCGTCCTCGCCTCCTCCGCCGGCGATGCCTACGATGACCAGCAACACGACGATTCCAGCAACAATCCAGGGCCACTTCTTCGCCTTCTTCGGCGCAGACTGCAGATATTGAGGCTGTGAGTACTCGGGCGGCGGCGGGGGTAGATCGGGTGGCAAGGACATGGCTGTTCTCCTTTGAGATCGATCGTCTCGGGTTCGGGTGCGAAAGGCTCCCGAAGGCGTCGCTGGGTGCATGGCAGCGACTGAATCTGGTTTGTTTGCTGTGGTTTTCAGCTTCAGAGTGGGAAGGCAGTGCCGGAGTGAATCAACTCGGCCGTATTCGGTCTCCACATCTGCGTTTGCCCCCCGCTGAAACTAGGACATGAAACTTCGCTCCGATAGAGATCAGATAGACCACAAGCGCTTAGCGGAGCCCACTTTGGTGTGTGCAGATTCATCGTCCGAAGCTGACATCGATAAACGCGCGAGTTCAGCCACCAATCAAGTCTTGCAATTCCGCAACCGATGATTAATCGTGCGCGTAGTGTCGATTCGGATCGCAACAGTCGCCTTTCAGCAACGAGCCGAGACTGCTTTGCGTGCCGCGAACGACAGTGGACCGGATCGGCGTCACGATCGGAGGTCGCGATGCGTGTTGACCCTGCGAGGCCGTGGTCCTCGCTGATTTCCAACCACGGTCTCCTGCGCTTTGCCGAGACCGAGTGCAGTGGCGCCGGACAAGTGGGCACTTCGGGTTCTGCGCGAACGATTCTGGCCTACCGTATCTTCCCCCGCGAACCAGAGGTTCCCACGAAAGCCGATCCACAGTAGGCACACGGAGGTAATTCCGATGACATCGACGACGCTGGCCGAAACGGCAACGATCAACAGCGGCGACACCGCGTGGGTACTGGTATGTGCGGCCCTTGTGCTGTTCATGACACCGGGTCTCGCATTCTTCTACGCCGGAATGGTCAGTCGACGCAACACCCTGGCAATGCTCCAGCGCAACATGGTGGCGCTCGGGATCATTACTCTCACCTGGTTCTTTTTCGGTTACACCTTTGCGTACGGTAACGATCGCGCCAATGGATTCATCGCCGACTTCAGCTTCGTCGCACTCAAGGACATCGCCGAGGCACCTGATCCGAACCTCCATGTGGTGACCGGGACGGTCGCGATACCGACACTGGCATTCTTCGCGTATCAGTTGATGTTCGCGATCATCACCCCTATTTTGGCCACCGGTGCTGTCGCCAGCCGGCTCAAGCCTTTCGGCTGGGCGGTGTTGATCGCCATCTGGTCGGTGATCGTGTACGCACCGGTCACCCACTGGTTGTGGGCGCCGACTGGATGGTTGACAGAGCGCGGAGCTCAGGACTGGGCCGGCGGAATTGTCGTTCACTCAACGGCAGGCGCGGCCGCGCTGGCGCTGCTGATTGTCCTCGGACGACGCAAGGTGTGGCCCGACAGGGCGCCGTTGCCACACTCGATCCCACTGGTCATCGTCGGTGCGGGCATTCTTTGGTTCGGTTGGTTCGGGTTCAATGCCGGAGATAGTCTGCAGGCCAACGGAGTTGCGGCTCAGGCGTTGGTCAACACCCAGGTGGCGGCGGCAGGTGCGATGGTGGTGTGGCTGGTGATCGAGCGCTTCCGAGAGGGGCATGCGACCGTGCTCGGCGGGGTGACCGGCGCGGTGGCGGGCCTGGCCACCATTACTCCCGCAGCCGGTTACGTAGACACATACGCGGCTGTCATCATCGGGGTTCTCGCCGCAATAGTCTGTCAAAGCGCGCTCGGACTCAAGGACCTCGCCCGTCTCGACGATGCACTCGACGTTCTCGCAGTTCATTTCGTCGGCGGCATCCTGGGTACTCTTCTCGTCGGGTTCTTCGGTGAGAAAGCGATCAATTCGATCGGCAATGATGGCGTCTTCCACGGCGGAGGGTGGGGGTTGC
Source organism: Williamsia sp. Y721 (assembly GCF_059683565.1). Classification (NCBI taxonomy): domain Bacteria; kingdom Bacillati; phylum Actinomycetota; class Actinomycetes; order Mycobacteriales; family Nocardiaceae; genus Williamsia; species Williamsia sp. Y721. The sequence goes on from NZ_JCASNH010000001.1 coordinate 1,670,335, forward strand.
TGGGCGAACAGGTCATCGCCCTTGCCTCGGCCATCGCCTACGCGTTTGTGCTTACTCTCGTGCTCGCAATCGTGATCGAGAAGACGATCGGACTTCGCGTGGACCCCGACGACGAAGAACGTCTCGATGAGGTCCAGCAGGGGATGTCGGCGTACACCGATGATCCGGTTCTGCCGATTCCCTCCGGTGATCCCGCCGCCACGCCCGTCGCAGCGCAACCGGTCGTCGCCGGTGAGGGGCTCTATCTCGTCACCGCAGTCATCACTTCTGCGGGTACCGAAGGTGCGGAGCAGGAGGTACTCGCCGCCGGAGCCCGTCGCGCCGTGGTGTCAGAGGTGTTCGTGACGTCAGCGAGCCCGGTCGACCACAAGGTCCGGGGGCAGTCCCGCCGGGTGACGATGACGCCTCGGGTCCGCCTCGAGATCTTGACTCCCGCACAGTCACTCACCGAGGTGCAGCAGGCTCTGTCGGACCTCGGCGATGGCCTTGTCGAGATGGTTGTCTTGCCGGTGTCAGACGTGCGGGGGCCGGTATCTCGATAAGCAAAGGCAATTCGAGCCCGCATGATTGCAGTGATTCTGGATGATGTGTGAATTGCCCAGTGGGGGAGAGGCATTCATGCCATCTCGCGCAGTATGTGCTCTTGCCCGGAATGTCCTTTTGAATTCCTGAGTACAGCGGGCTTCCCCGCACTCATGTACGGCGTCAATACACCGCCAACGCCAACCAATCCGCTGCTCTTTTGCCAAAGTTACGCATCGTACGGCGGCTATGACAGATACTGCACCAATGATGCTGGCCAAACGAACCTGCGTTTCCGTCATTTCGTTCGTGGTGCTCGCGGTCGCAGGTTTACTGGTCGCTGTCCCGGGGAGCAGTGGTGCCGCACCGCCCGCCTGGCGATACACGATGGTGGCGTTCAGCAACACCAGCGACCGGGACATGGACGTGTACGAATCGGGGGACGCCACTCAATTCGAACCCGTCCGGTTTTCGGCGTATCGGCCCCCGTCAGGGGTTGTGCGTGACCCGAGCATCTTCCGGCACACAGACGGGTTGTACTACCTCACCTACACAACGGCCAACGGGGCGAATATCGGCTTCGCGCGCAGCAGCGACCGCATCAACTGGACGTTCCTGGCGACCTACCCGGTTCCGTTCTGCTGTGCATTTCTACCGGGCACCGGTGCCGGCACAGGTCCTGCGAGCCCACCGGGCTCCTCGGGGTCGGCCGGGTTCGAGGACGGACCGTCGTTGTCGCCGTTCACCACGAAAGCCTGGGCGCCTGAATGGTTTGTGGACGGCGGCCGTGTCCACGTCATCCTGTCGATGTCGACAGGCGGGGGATTTGTGCCGTATCTGATGACGGCGCTGGAACCATCGCTGCGGTTGTGGGACCTGCCTACTCCGCTCGCCGGGATCGGTGCGGACCACATCGACACCACCGTGGTCAAGGTTGGATCGGCCTATCATGCGTTCACCAAGAACGAGACGAAGAAGGTCGTCGAACATGCGGTCGCGCCGTCGCTGACGGGGCCCTATTCATTTGTCCCACCTGGTAATTGGGGTTCGATGGTGGAGGGCCCAGCCGTGGTTCAGTTGCCAAACGGTTCCTGGCGGCTATATCTCGACGCCTATCGCGCAGGAAAATATCTCTATACCGACAGCAGCGACGGGCTGCGCACCTGGTCACCGGTGCAAGTGCTTCCCGGTCTTTCCGGGACGGTGCGCCATGTCGGTGTGATGAGAGAGCCGGCATAGCGACGGGCCACCGCCCCTGCGCCGGCACCGCGGTCCATCCGATCATGTCGATGGTCGTGGTGGAGCCGCGATGTCGGCGGAGTCGGGAGGGTTGATCAGGAAGCAGCCGCGGCGGCAAGGCGACCGAGCGTATCTTCCAGCTGATCTTTGGTGACGAGAGGGAACTTCACCTGTTCGAGCAGTTTCTTGTCAGTGACCTTCGACCAGTCATAGGTGTGGCGAACCAACGTCTCATTGGGTCCCTGAGACTCCAACTCCCACAGCCACTCCCATCCGGGAGGCTCGGTGCCGGCGGGTGCGGTCTTCCAGGCCAGCAGCTTGTCTTTCGCGTAACCGGAAACGTGGTTGTCGGTTTTGTACTCGCCACCCATGTGATCGCCTTGCATGTTCATCGTGAACACCTCGCCGACTTTCTGAATCCGATCGGCGTGGTCCACGCCGCGGATGAACCCGGAGCCGTCGAGTTCCTGGTGTCGTTCGGGGTTGGAGAGGACATCGAAAATTGCGTCGACGGGCGCCTCAATGGTGCGTTCAACTGTGACCTTCGTATTGTCGCTCATACCTCGACACTGCCGGAAGTTCGGCAATGCGGCAACGTTTGCCATCCGCATATTTGGGTATGGGCCTTCGATGAAACGTCAGGACGCGCGGTGCCGTACCCACGTTGCGCTGTAGTGCAGTACCACGCCCACCGCAAGGAGAATGCCGCCGAACAGCCATACTTCACCGCTCTGCTGGGTGAGCAGTAGCACGCATGACGCCACCCCGAGTACCGGCACGACCGTAGGGATACGAAAGTGTTTGTGTTCCACTCGATCACGCCGGAGGACCAGTACGGCGATATTTGTCGAGATGAAGACGAAGAGCAGCAACAACACCACTGTCTCGGCCAATGTCGACAGGTCGCCGGTGAGCGTGAGCAACATGGCGACCAGCGTTGTCGCGGCGATTGCCACCCATGGAGTGCCGCGGTTGGGCAACACCTTTCCCAGCACGCCCGGCAGAAGCTTGTGTTCGGCCATGCCGAAAGCCAATCGGCTCGCCATGATCATCGTGAGCAGAGCGCCGTTGGCCACTGCTATGAGCGCGATCAGGCTGAAAACCCAGTCCGGGATGCCGACGCCGGATTCCCCGACCACGGCGAGTAGAGGACCAGACGAAGCGGATAGGTCACTCGCCGGCAGGGCGATCGAGCTCGCGAGCCCAACCAGGACATAGACAACTCCGGCCGTGGCCAACGAGCCGAAGAGTGCCAACGGATACACCCGGCTCGGGTTGCGGATCTCCTCGGCGACGTTGGCGGAGGTCTCGAACCCGACGAACGAGTAGTAGGCGATGATGGCCCCGCTGAGGACGGCCATTGCGGGGGTTGATCCGTCCGGGAAGTCGCCCACCCTGGATATGTCCCCGTTTCCGTCGCCGAGCATGATCGCGACGACGACGATGACGATGACCAGTCCGCTGAGCTCGATGATCGTCATCGCGACGTTGCTCTTCACCGACTCGCTGATACCCCTGGCGTTGAGGCAGGCCACCAGCGCGAGAAATACTATGGCGGCCGGGACGGCCGGCACATCGATGAACGTACTGAGATATTCGCCGGAGAACGCGAGGGCAAGTCCGGCCGCACTGGTCACCCCAGCGGCCAGCATGCAATAGCCCACGAGGAACGACACGATCGGTCGTTTGAATGCCCGCTCGGCGAAGATGGCGGCGCCGCCTGCCCGCGGATATTTGGTCACCAATTCGGCGTAAGAACCCGCGGTGAGTAGTGCGAGCAGGAGTGCGACGAGGAGCGGTGCCCAGAGTGCGCCACCGACCTCTTCAGAGAGCACCCCCATCAGTGCGTAGATGCCCGCCCCGAGCACGTCGCCCAAGATGAAGAAGAAGAGCAGAGGGCCGGTGATCTTTCGCTTCAGTTTTGATGCGGGCTCATCGCCTGTTGCTTGTGTTCCCGAATCGGCGTCGGCCGTCATTCACGTCTCCTGGTTGCAGGCCCGAAAGCACTGCTGGTCACTCTCGGTGAGGATCGGCCGTGCTTTCAGGTGTTCGTCGCCGGTAGGCATAGCCCGTTGGTCGAGAACGGAAACCTCTTGCCGTGCCGTGTGGCAGGGAACACCGAGAACCCCGAAGTTAGCGCGATGCGGTCAGCTGCTGTGCGAGGCGGACGGTCACGGTAGGCAGAAAGCACGCCGAGCCGCGGCGGCGAGGGCGGCTTTCCGTCGTTCGTGGACCGCAGCCGGTTCGTCCGCGTCGGCGACATGAACGATCGCGGCCTGCGCCCAGGTCGCGGCGAGGGAGATGATCATTGCCCACATATCCTGTGGCGCAATGTCATTGACCACTAGACCGCGTTCTTGTGCGTCCGCGAGCGCTGCGAGGTTGTCTCGATCGTGGTCACCTCGTTGGCCGAACAGGGCGCCGGTCGGAGTGCGCTCCAATCGTGCCCACGTCAGCAAGCGGACCAAGTCCGGGTCACCGAGGTACATGTCGTACAGCGCTGTCACATAGCCGGGGAGATCGGTTGCGTCCAAGGGGACGGTGGAAACGTCGACGTCGACCCGATGGTCGAAAACTGCGTCGAACAGTTGCTCCTTGCTGCCGAAATAGCTATAGATCTGGGCTTTGTTGATCGAAGCACGTGCTGCGATCCGGTCCACCCGGGCTCCCGCGATGCCGTACTGAGCGAACTCGGTCGTTCCTGCTGCCAGTATCCGCACTTTTGTGGCCGCTGCGTCTCCCATCGGCCCAGCATATCGGCAAACCAACCAGTTGGTTGCATCTCGTCCCACATCGTCTACAGTCAGTATCCAACTAGTTGGTTGGAAAATGAAGGGTGAAGGAGACACATGAGGCCGACAACCGGATATCGAGCACTTTCCGCCGGATCGACACTGGAACGGTGGGACTTTGAGCGGCGCGATCTACGTGCACATGACGTCGCGGTGCAGGTAACGCACTGCGGGGTGTGCCACAGCGATCTGCACGCGATGAAGGACCCGGCGGGTAGTTTCCCTGTCACGCCCGGCCACGAGTTTGTCGGCGTGGTGACCGCTGTCGGCGATGCCGTCACCGGGTTCGCGATAGACGACCCCGTGGCTGTCGGCAACATCGTCGACTCCTGCGGTCGGTGCGATATGTGCGGGGCAGGTCAAGAGAACTTTTGTCGCGAGTTCCCGACACTTACCTACGGCGGACGCGATCGCATCGATGGAACGACGACACTCGGGGCATTTTCGAGTGAGTACGTCGTCGACGATCACTTCGTCTACCACCGCCCGCCCGGTCTCGATCCCGCTGCGGTCGCGCCGCTGATGTGTGCGGGGATCACGGTCTGGGAACCGTTGCGGCGCTGGGACGTCGGACCGGGAGTGCGGGTGGGCGTCGCTGGAATCGGCGGTCTCGGTCACCTCGCTGTGAAGTTCGCGCACGCACTCGGCGCAGAGGTGACGGTGTTCACGACGTCGGCAGAGAAAGCAGATCAGGCCAAGGCTCTGGGTGCGGATTCCACAGTCTTGTCTACCGACCAGAGCGCCATGGATGCACAACTCGGGACGCTCGACCTGATCATCGACTGCATACCCGTCACGCACGAACTTGCTCCCTACCTCAGATGCCTCGCGCTGGACGGAACGTTGTGCTCGGTTGGTTTCCTGGGACCCATCTCAGTAGACACGCTCGAACTTCTCGGTGGTCGCAAGTCGCTGAGTTCGGCCGGCAGCGGGGGACACCGGTATACCCAGGACATGCTCGACTTTTGCGGTGAGCACGACCTCACCGCCGACATCGAGGTGATGCCATCGGCCGCGGTGCAGACCGCTCTTCAACGTCTCGAAAGCGGCGACGTTCGGTATCGCTTCGTACTCGACATGAGCGACCTGCGTTGAGGCTGTGGATGTCACAAGTGTTGAAATACACTCAACAACAGATGTTTTGATGCTCCCTGGATGACCGCCGGCGTCACGAGTTGTTGACGTGCTGCGCTCGGGCCAGATTGAGCACGAGCTCTTCGCGGGTCTGCCCTGTGTCGTGAAAGTTCCACATGGGTGTTCCGGGTGCGGATCGCCAGGATTCGCGCAGTGGGCTGTTGTCAACAGTGTCGAAGCCGAACTCGTCGTACAGCCGCGCGACGAGCTCAATGGCTTCGGGGTAGTCGCTGGAGACGGCCAATGCCATACGGTCGGGGGCGCCGGTGGGGCGTGCGAACTTCAACAGGCTCGGTGCTTGGATGTGGGTGAAGGCTTTCGCGACTTTCGATGTGGGCAGTTGTTCCTGCCGCAGCTCGTGAATCGTCTTCTGGCCGGAATCGATGACGGGGAAGTGGCCGTCGCGCCAGGCCATGTAGTTGTTCGTGTCCAGCACGATCTTTCCGGCGAGTGCGTCGACGGGCATGTTGTTCACCAGCGTGAGCGGCACGGCAATGACGGCGAAATCGCCTGCTGCTGCGGCTTCATCCGCGCGTGCGGCGCGGGCCGCTGGTCCCAGATCGGCGACAAGGCTCGCGAGCGTTTCCGGTCCACGCGAATTGGCGATGACGATCGTGTAGCCGTGAGCGATTGCGGCGCGGGCGATCTGGCTTCCGACTTCTCCTGCGCCGATGATCCCTATGGTCGTCACAGCTGGCTCGTTACAGTGTGTACCGCACCCGAAGCGGGCAGCCCGGCTGAAGCCAGTAGTGAAAGCTTCTCCGCAGCAGTGGAACCGGTGTCCGGGTGATATACGACCAGCATGAGGTCCTCGGTTCCGCTGATGGCGAGCCGTTCACGGTTGAGCGTCATCTCACCGACCTGGGGGTGATCGAACCGGACGGGCACCCCACGCTGTCCCCGGACTTCGTGCCGAGCCCAGAGCTGTCGGAACCTTGGGCTCGCCAGCGACAGCTCGCCGGTGAGCTCGATGAACCGAGAATCATCGACGTCATTGCCGACGGCCTGCCGCAGGTTCGCGATGAAGCATTCTGTGACGGCCTCCCATTCCGGGTAGAGGGCCTGCTCGGCGGGGTCGAGGAACATGCCTCGCAACTGATTTCCTCCGACGGTCAGACCGGGCGAGAGGGCTTGCGCAAGGCTGTTCGCGGCGACGATGTCGAAGTACCGATCTTCGATGAACGCGGGCTGCACCAGTGAATGCAGCAGTTTGAGTGCACCGGCCGGCGGCGTCACCGAACGCTTGCGGCGCTTGCGGCGACGGGGAACCTCCGCCACCAGCGTCATCAGGTGGGCCAGATGCTCGTCGTCGAGTTGCAGTACGCGTGCGATCGACTCGAGCACTTGTAGTGAGGGGTTGCGGTCGCGTCCTCGTTCCAGTCGCAGGTAGTAGTCGGCGCTGATGCCGGCAAGCATGGCGACTTCCTCACGCCGCAGCCCTGGCACGCGTCGCACACCGCCGTCGGGAATACCCGCCTGCTGCGGCGTCACCAATTCGCGTCGAGCACGCAGGTACGCACCGAGAGCATTTGTCGTTTCACTCATACGGATCAGCATAGGTCGCTGCGACACAGTCAGAGGGGGTCCTGTCACACCCTGGGCACGACGGGACTCTGGTCGAAGGACTTGTCCGCGCATAACTTTCGGAGAGTCGGCTCGGGCGGGTTGCCCGGCTTTTGCCTCGCCCAGAAAGGAATCCAATGTCTTTTGACTCCCGCGAGTTCTATACGAGCTATATCGAGGCGCTCAACGCTCATCGGTTCGACCGCATGCACGAGTTCGTTCACGATCACGTCACGTTGCAGAGCGAACCGGGCTCCCGAGACGCTCTCGTCGCCGACCTGAACGGAATAGTTGACGCGGTTCCTGACTTCCACTGGGAGGTACAAGAACTCGTTGCCTATGGCGATCGGCTGGCTGCACGTCTGACCAACACGGGCACACCTGTGAAGGAATGGCTCGGTGTCGCACCCACCGGAAAGTCCATCGAACTTGCCGAGTTCGCGATCTACACAATCCGAGACGGGAAGTTTCTGCACATGTCGGCGCTGCACGATGCCGACGCCTTGAGCACCCAGCTCGCCGCCTGACCACCCCACGCAACTGATCTCGAAAAAGGGAAAATCATGACCGTCACTTTGATTACCGGCGCCAACAAGGGCATTGGGTTCGAAACCGCCAAGCAGCTTCTCGACCTCGGACACGTCGTCTACATCGGCGCGCGTGATGTCGAGCGAGGAGAAAAGGCGGCGGAATCGATCGGCGCACGATTCGTTCAGCTCGATGTGACTGACGAAAGCTCGGTGCGCAGCGCACTGGCGGTGATCGACGAGGCCGAAGGCAGCCTTGACGTTCTGGTGAACAATGCGGGCATCCTGGAGACCGAGCTCGACGGACCTGCGGCGCTACGATCGTTCGACACGAACGCGGTCGGCATCGTGCGAGTAACCGAGGCGGCCTTGCCGCTACTTCGCAAGTCGTCCAATCCCACCGTGGTCACCGTATCCAGCAGCGCTGGATCGTTCTGGGCGGTGAACAACCCCGAGCGGGCGGAGTTCAACCTGCCTCTCGCGCTTTACTCGGCGTCCAAATCTGCCGCGACCATGCTGACAGTGCAGTACGCCAAGTCGCAGCCGGGCATCAAGTTCAATGCCGTCGAGCCGGGACCCACCGCAACGGACTTGACCGCCGCCTTCGGGATCGGCCGGCCTGCTGACGAGAGCGCACGGGTCGTCGTGCGTTGGGCGACACTCGGACCGGAAGGCCCTACCGGGACGTTCCAGGACGAAGCGGGCACATTGCCTTGGTGAGCCTCATCCTCCAAAACTGATTTCACGAGTGAGGGTTGCAACCGGGTGATATCGAACGCACCCGCACCCACGCCGCCGCGAAAAACGCACTTGGCCTCGAGTCAAGACCGAGTCGGTCTCCCGATCACGCACCGCTCATAGTTCGTGCCCATGGCTCGTCAACCTCGGAGAGGTTAAGTGCGGTCACGACATTGGCGAGCATGTCGGCTCCGAACCATTGTCGTATTGCTTCGTCGTCGAAATCGAAAAGTAGCCGCCCGACAAGTGAGCGGTGCGGGAGCCAACTGTCCTTCGAGGGGAAGCGTCCGGTTGGTTCACCCCGCGCGTAGAGCGCGGGGTGGGCCCGGTCAGTCGAGGATCGCTGTGGCCTCGACTTCCACGAGTACGTCGGGTTCGAAGAGGTAGTCGACGCCGATCAATGAGGCGGGGGGCATCGGAAGTGGCAGTCCGATGTCAGCGGCAACGCGTTCGACGCCGGCCATGAACGGGGTGATCTTTTCCGGCGTCCAGTCGGTGACGAAAAACGTCAGTCTGAGTACATCGGCGAACGTGGCACCTGCGCCGGCCAGTCCGGTCGAAGTGTTGCGCAGAGCCTGCGCGACCTGTCCGGCCAGGTCGTCTGGGGCCACAGGTGTTCCATCGGCCAATCGCGCAATCTGGCCACTGACGTGCACGTGGCGCGACCCCGTACCCACCGCGACGTGGTGGTAGGGCGTGGGTTGCATCATGCCTTCGGGGGTGGAGTAGTTGACGGACAAGATGTTCTCCTTCAAATGAAATCGAGTGGGTATACAACTGATACCTGGTATATCAAGGACACTTCAAGGAGACTAGGTTTCATGACCGAAACCCATAGGACGCCGGCTGAGCTCACGGTCAGCGCACCACACCGCGAATTGCTGGATCAGGTGCTCGACAAGTGGTCGTTGGCGGTCCTCAACGAACTCTGTGAGCGCCCCTGCCGTTTCAACGAACTGCGGCGGGCAATCCCGACCGTGACTCAGAAGTCGCTCACCGCCACATTGCGCAAGCTCGAGCGGAACGGAATCATCGAAAGGAACCTACTCAGGTCGCGTCCGGTCGCGGTTGAGTACCGGATTACGCCGCTGGGAAAGACGCTCCGGCCACCGGTCGACGTGATCCTTCAATGGGCTACTGCGCACATGCCGGACATCGAACGAGCTCGCTTGAAGTTCGACACTGCCGAGGAGGGCAGCTGACGATTAAACGTGGGTGGGTCGAATCTTCGCCTGTCACCAGGCGACTGTGCCGTCGTCGGTGAATGTCGCGGTGGGGTTGTCGACGAGCCTGGTGGCGAGTATCGCGCGAAGCCGAGTTGACGGCGAGTGTGCACGATTGTTGGTCTATTTCGCGGTGACTTGGTCGTTGGATCGGCGGGGCATGCTTGCTGCGGAGAGAGCGGCGGCTGCCAGGGCGAGAATGCCGAGGATGAGGTAAGCGCCTGAGTAGCTTCCTGTCCAGTCTGCAAGTAGTGCCCCTGCCCATGGTGCGAAGGCCATGGTGATGACAATGGGCGCGGACATGACGCCGTTGAGGTGCCCGTAGCGCGCCGGCCCCCACCGGTCGGTGATGGCGGTGGCCTGGATGAGAGTGAAGATGCCGCGCGCGAGTCCAGCGCCGACGGCAACCAGTACCAGCGCGAATACCGAGGTGGTAGATCCCAGGGCGATCGTGGTGGTCGCGACGGCCGCGATGACGCCGACGGTTCGTCCCTTGGTTCCGGTGAGGCGTTGCAACGGAAGGTATCCGACTCTGCCCAGGACTTGTCCGACACCGCCGAGGCCGAGTGCGGTGGCAGCGACGGTGGGATCGGCACCGTGCTCGAGGAGTAGCGGTACCAGGTTGAAGACCCCGGCGAACGCGACGAATGCGGCCAGGCTCAGGGCGACGGTGAGTGCGATGAACGGCCGGCTGCGGGTGGTGTCATTTGTGTCGGCGGGGGAGGTGGCGGGATCTTGGTGTGGGATGAGGGGCCAGCTGCCGCGGAGGCCGCGGTAGTGGGCTGGGACCGTGATGGCGAGCAGGATTGCGGCAAGGATGACATAGGTTTGCCGCCAATCAAAGTGATCGACCAATAGTGCGGTCAGCGGCGCGAAAACGGTGCTGGCCAATCCTGCGGCGAGGGTGAGGATCATGAGCGCGCGGACACGGTCGGAGCCCCACCATCGGGTCAATGCTGCAAACGCCGGTGGGTACAACACTGCGCCCATGGCTATTCCGGCGATGATCCAACCGAAATAGAAGGTAGCCAGGTGCTCGGCGGTGGCGATGATGACCACGGCGGGGACGGCGATGACCGAGCCGGCAGTCATGACCCAGCGCGGGCCGTGCCGGTCGAGGATCCGTCCAACCGGGATTCCGACCAGGGCCGCGACGAGTTGGCTGATCGAAAACGCGGCCACGACGGCACTTGTCGACCACCCGGTATCGGCCGAAATCGATGGGGACAGAACAGGAAACGCGTAGTAGAGAATGCCCCAGCTGGTGATCTCGGTGACACACAGAACCGACAGGACCCGGCGTCGCCCGGGGTGAGGTATTTCCCGTAGTGACGTTGGATCGGTGATCGACTCAGTCACCCGAGGTGGGCGAGCTCAGGCTGATCAGTTCCGGCTCGGCGGAGGGCGCGGCGCAGCAGCCGCCGCCGGCAGAGCTTTCGGCGCTCGGATCGTCGAACAGTCCGGCGCCGCCGCAGACTCCGGTGTCGGGCAGGGTCAGCTCGACCTTGCGCGCGCCGTCGTGGTCTCCGGCGAGTTCTGCAGCGATGCTACGCACTTGCTCGTAGCCGGTCATCGCCAGGAACGTCGGTGCGCGGCCATAGCTTTTCATTCCGACCAGGTAGAGGCCAGGTTCGGGTTGGGTGAGCTCATCGACGCCGTGGGGGTAGACGGTTCCACAGGAATGCATGTTCGGATCGATCAACTCCGCCAAGAACTTGGGTGCCTGCAGCGTGGGATCAAGATCGAGCCGCACCTCGGACAGCCAGGACAGGTCGGGCCGGAAACCGGTCAGGGCGATCACCTGATCAACACCGTCGATACGGGCCGCGGTGTCCCCGACAAGGGTGAGCTGCTCACCCTGACGATCAACGGCTTCGGTCCGGAATCCGGACACGATCTGCAGGTATCCGTCATCGACGGCCTTCTTGGCCCGCAGACCCAGCGCTCCGCGCGCCGCGAGTTCATCGGAGGCGCCGCCACCGAAGACAGAATCGGTGACGGGCCGGCGTACCGCCCAGGTCAACGTGGTGCCCGGATGTTCGGCGGCCAGCTCGGCGAAGGTGATGATGGCGGTCAGGGCTGAATGCCCGCTGCCGGCAATGACGGTGTGCTTGCCCGCGTACCGGGCCCGGGTCGCCTCATCGGTGAGGTCGGGGACGCGGTAGCTGATCCGGACGGCGGCAGCACGTTCGCCGATTGCTGGAAGTCCTTCGCTGCCCAGTGGATTGGGTGAACCCCACGTTCCCGAGGCGTCGATGACCGCACGGGCCAGGATGCGTTCCTCGCTGCCGTCGGAGTGGCGGACGTGGACCGAGAGGGGTTCGGTATCGCGGCCGGCGTCTACGACACGGTCGCGACCGCGGCGGGCGACGCCGATGACCTCGGAATCGAACCGGACACGCTCACCAAGGGAAGAGGCGAGTGGCTCGAGGTAGTCGCGAGCCCATTCCCGGCCAGTCGCATAGGTTTCACCCTCGGGTGGGGTCCATCCGGTGGGAGCGAGCAGGCGGGCTGCGGCGGGATCGATGACTTCGGACCACGGAGAGAACAGACGCACGTGGTTCCACTCCGCGACAGCGCTGCCGGCGGACTGTCCACGTTCGAGAACGATGACGTCAGAACCGGTTTCGGTCAGATGTGCGGCGGCGGCCAGGCCGATGGGGCCGGCTCCTACCACTGCGACGGGGTACTCGGAACTCATGGGAAACCTTCCATTGACGAGGATCAGTACTTGCGGCCCACTGTATCGACAGTTATCAATATAAGCAACATTGACAGTCATCGATATAGCGTGGTCGTGACCGTTTCGGTATCTGTTCGTACCACCGACGATGGTCACTTGAGGACATCGTGTACCAGGTCGATGACGGCGGCGCGGGCGGTGCGTCCCACACCGATGAGCGTGGCAGACCCCGGGCCGGTCCAATCGCCATAGCCCAGGAACACCAACGACGGCTCGCCGTGCGCGTGATTGCCATCCAGTGTGATGCCTGCTGAGCCGTCCGAGCGCAGATGCAGCGGCTGGAGATGACGCAGTGCGGGACGAAAGCCGGTGCACCAGATGATCGCATCGAGTTTTTCGGTGCTGGTACCGTCGCTGACCCCGTCAGCGGTCAGGGTGGTGAAGATCGGCCGTGCGTGGAGCACGCCGCGATCGCGGGCTTCTTTGACCGGCGGGACCATGACAATGTCGCCGAGCCCGGCGACGCCACCGGAATCGGTGCCGCCGGCGGCGAGGGTACGGGCTCGCTCGGTGGCGACTTTGAACAAGACCCGTCCATCGACGTCGTCGGGTAGGAACTTTGGTGGATGCGCGGTGAACCACACGGTGTCGGCCACGGTGGAGACTTCGGCGAGAATCTGTGCGGCGGAATTGCCGCCGCCGACGATGCCCACGCGTTGGCCGGCGAACGGAGTGGGGGTGCGGTAGTTGCTGGCATGCAGTTGAGTACCTCGGTAGTCGCGCATTCCGGGATAGCTGGGCCAAAACGGTCGTGACCATGTTCCGGTGGTGTTGATAATCGCTGCGGCGGTCCAGGATTCGGTGGCACTGTCCACACGGTATCCGTTGGCGGTGCGGTGGACGCCGGTCACGGTGACAGGACGCTGCACGGGCAGCGCGTACCTTTTTTCGTACGTGGTGAGGTAGTTCACGACGTGTGATGCTGGTGGAAAGCCGTCGGGCCAGGGCGGCATCGGCCAGCCTGGCAGCCGTGCGTACTCGGCGGGGGAGAACAGATGCAACGACGGCCAATACTGTTGCCATGAACCACCGGGCCGAGGTTGGTCATCGAGGATGACGAAGTCGCGCCCGGTTCGGCGCAGGTAGTACCCGGCGGCCAATCCAGCTTGACCGCCACCGACGACGACCACATCGGTCGAGGTGGTGGAGATTGGAACCTCGCTGTTGCTTGCGCTCAACGGATCAGCGACGCAGTCTCGCTACGAGTTCGTCGACGCGGGCAGCGATATCATCTCTGACCAGGCGCATCCGCTCGATACCGTCAATACCGCGCTCGAAAGGCTCGTCGGTGTCCCAGTTCTCGAACCTCGGACCATCAATCCGGTCGATGGTGGCTTCGCTGCCCAAAGTGATCACATAGTCCATCCGGGCCAGCAGGGCGGGATCAATAGGTTTGGGCTGTTCGGCGGTGATGTCGACGCCGACCTCGATCAGTGATTGTGCCGACAATGCGTTGAGCGAGCCGCCGGGCCGGGTTCCCGCCGAGTGGACTTCGACTGCGTCTGCGGCTGCCTTGCGCATAAGACCGGCAGCCATCTGCGATTTGCCGCCGTTCTTCACGCACACGAACAACACGCTTGGTGTGCTCATCGGCTGGTATCTGATCGTGCTGGAACGAGTTCGGCGATCAGGTCTTTGACGAGAATCTTGATCTGGTCCCGGATCGGGCGTACTGCCTCGACGCCCTTGCCTGCTGGATCAGGCAGTGCCCAGTCGCGGTAGCTGATGCCAGGAAAGACCGGGCATGCGTCGCCGCATCCCATGGTGATGACGACATCCGAGCTTTCCACTGCAGCGGGAGTCAAAATCTTCGGTGATTGGGCCGAAATGTCAATGCCCGCTTCGGCCATCGCTTCGACTGCGGCGGAATTGATCGTCGCGGCCGGCGCGCTGCCCGCAGAGCGGACCTCGATGGTGTCGCCGGCGAGGTGAGAGAGGAAACCGGCAGCCATCTGCGATCGTCCGGCGTTGTGGACGCAGACAAACAGCACGCTGGGAGTGTTGGACATGAAGGCCCTTCGTGAGTCGGAGGCTGGTGGTCAGGCGGAAATGGTGGAGGTCAACTCGGTGAGGAGTCGGCTGATGCATGCGTCGCCGCAACCCTTTGACACCACTACATCAGCGGCAGCGACCACATCGTCGGTGAGCGGTTTGGGATACTCCGCACCGAGATCGAGACCGATCTCGGCCATCGCGTGGACGACGGTGGGATTGATCTCGTGTGTCGGTGCAGACCCGGCAGACCTGACGTGTACCCGCCCGGGATATTCGGACATCAAGACCCCTTTGTCGCTGCCGTCACCGATGGTTGTGGGGTGAACCGTTTACGCAGGGCTAGAGATACATAGACAAGGCCGACCAGGACCGGTACTTCGATGAGCGGGCCGACGACGCCGGCGAGTGCTTGGCCGGACGTGGCGCCGTAGGTGGCGATGGCGACGGCGATGGCGAGTTCGAAGTTGTTTCCGGCCGCGGTGAACGCGAGGGTGGTGGTGCGTTCGTAGCCCAACCCCATTGCCGCGCCGAGGCCGTACCCACCGCCCCACATCACCGCGAAGTAAATCAGAAGCGGGATCGCGATGCGGACCACGTCGAGGGGCTGGGAGGTGATCTGATCACCCTGTAGCGCAAAGAGAATGACGATGGTGAACAGCAAACCGTAGAGAGCCCACGGACTGATCTTTGGGATGAACTTCGCTTCATACCAGTCGCGACCCTTGGACCGCTCACCGAAATAGCGCGACAAGAATCCGGCGACCAGAGGGATGCCGAGGAAGATCAGGACGGACTTGGCGATCTGCCATGGAGAGGCGTCGATTTCGGTCTGCTCGAGGCCAAGCCAGCCCGGCAACACTGACAGGTAGAACCAGCCGAGGACGGCGAACATGATCACCTGGAACACCGAATTGATGGCCACCAGGACCGCAGCCGCTTCGCGATCGCCGCAGGCGAGGTCGTTCCAGATGATGACCATCGCGATGCAGCGGGCAAGACCCACGATGATCAGACCGGTCCGGTACTCCGGAAGGTCAGCCAGGAAGATCCACGCCAGGGCAAACATCAGAGCAGGCCCCAGCACCCAGTTGAGTACCAGCGACCCGATGAGCAGCTTCTTGTCGCCGGTGACGGTGTCGAGGCGGTCGTACCGGACCTTCGCCAGCACCGGGTACATCATGATCAGCAGCCCGATCGCGATGGGTAGGGAAACGCCGTCGACAGAGATTGCCGACAGAGTGTCGTTCAGGCCGGGGATCAATCGTCCGAGCAGGAGGCCGGCAACCATCGCCACGCCGATCCAGACCGGTAGGAAACGGTCGAGAGTGGATAGTTTTCCGACGACTGCCGGATGCTCGGCGGTACTTGCGGCGGTACTCACGCGGTGACCAGCGGGGCGTCGTCACAGGTGGGGTCAGCTGCGCTGAGCACCGATGAGAGTTGCTGCAGGGCAGCTGGAATCACCCAGTAGTACACCCAGGTTCCGCGCCTTTGACAATCGAGCAAGCCGGCCTCACGCAGCACCTTGAGGTGATGGGAGATCGTCGGCTGGGACAAATCGAACGAATCTGAAATGTCACAGACGCAGGCTTCACCGCCGGCGTGGCTGGCGACCAAACTGAGCAGCCGCAGGCGCACCGGATCGCCAAGCGCCTTGAACATCCGCGCCAGATCACCCGCCCACGGTGCGGACAACGGTTCGCGAATCAACGGTGAGCAGCACTCCTCGCTGGCGACATCGGTGACTGGCAACCTCTGTTTCGACATAGATCTATATTGATGGTCGCCGAATCAAAGGTCAAGTGAACAACGCCCGCTGCAGGCGCGGATCGAATCTGACGTGCCCGGCGCTCATTCACTTCACCTGGAGAAGAACGGATTTCGGACTCGGCTATCGGTTCGACAAGCTGAGCAACTCTCTGCTGCACCGTACGCTGCCACCATGATGGAGTTCGAAGTCGTAGTCGGTGGCCGTTCGGTCATGGTTCGAGACACCGGGGATACGACGGGTGCGCCTGTTGTGCACTTCCACGGCACACCTGGATCGCGGCTAGAGGTCGATTTCGGAGCCGACCGCGCCCACCGGATGGGCATACGCGTGATCAGCTTCGACCGCCCCGGCTACGGCCGGTCCGATGCCGCTGCGAGCAGCCTCGGGCGGGTTGCAGCGGACGTCGAGGCCATCGTTGACGAACTCGGAGTCGACCGGTTCGCCACCTTGGGTTGGTCGGGGGGCGGACCGTTCGCCTTGGCGACGGCAGCCGCGATGCCCGATCGTGTGACCCGGGTCGGTGTGTCGGGTGGACTCGGGCCCGTGCAGCAGATGCCTGGTGCGATGGATGCTCTAACCGAGAACGACCTCTCTGCGCTTTCTTACCTGCCTGCCGAACCTACCCGTGCAGCCGAACAGTTCCTGGCCGGCAACGAGAAGTTCCTCGATGCCATGATGTCGGTACGGGATGACCAGAAGGCGCCGTGGATCGACTGGATGTGGGGAGCCAGTGATCCTGAGGTGGTCGCCGATCCCGCAGCGAGACAAGCGATCTTCGTTTCCTTTCAAGAGGCATTGCGGCAGGGCCCCATGGCGATTGCCTGGGACAACGTTGCATTCGTCGGTCCATGGGGTTTCGACCTCGCCGACGTCTTTGCACCGGTCCACCTTTGGTACGGCGACCGAGACGAAATGGCGCCTCAGAACAACGGCGAATGGCTCGCAAAGCAGTTGTCGAATGCCAAACTGGTCCTCTACAAGGACGAAGGGCACTTGTTACCGCTGCGGCACTGGGAACAGATGTTGCTGGCTGTGACCGGTATTCGGTGACCTGCTGGGCGTCGCGAGCCTGGTCACCATCAACAGTGCGATGGATTGGCGTCGATCCGGAGTTCATAACCCATGCCCTGTAAGGATTTGGGTGACACGAGTGGTTCTCGTTGGACGACGAGTGTGAGCGTCTGGGGACACGTGGTTCACCCGGATCGGCGCGGTCGACGGCTGGTCAGTTCTGCGTGCCGGATGTTGGTGAAATGCGGGCAATCAGGAGGAGCAGTAGTCCGCACACCACGACGAGCATCCACCCCAACCGAGATGCTTGTGCCAGGTCAGTCGGTGCACTGCCGGCTATCATTGCGCCGGCCAATGCGATGCCTAGCGCTGCTCCCAATTGGCGGGCGCTGGAGGTTATTCCACCAGCTAGACCCGCGCGCGAAGACGGTAGGCCGTTGACAGCGGTAGTGGTGATGGGTGCATTCGAGAAGCCGAATCCTATGCCGAGAAACAGGTAGGCGACGAGCAATGTCGTTGTGCTCGTGGTGTTGTCGAGCGAGACCAGACACAGGCCGCCGAGGGTGGTGAAACCACCGGCGATCAACAGTGGCCTTCGCGCGCCGACACGACCGACGAGCATCCCGGACAACGGCGCGCAGACGGTTGCGCCGATCGCCATCGGGAGAGTGATGGCGCCCGCGGCCATTGGGGTCATTTCTCGCGCGTGTTGTAGGTAGAGAGTGCCGAGAAGCAATGTCGCATTGAGAGACACGAACACCACCACGGCGCCTGCAACGGCGGCAGAGAACGCTGTGTGCCGGAATAGTTGGGGATCGATGAGCGGTTCGCTACGCCGTGACTCGATCCGCGTGAACGCCGCCAACGCCACGGCCGTGAGGAGGTATCCGGCCAGTGAACCCGGTGATGTCCACCCGATTTGTGGTCCTTCGATGAGGAGCGCAACCATCCCGCCGATCACTATGGTCAGCAACAGTTGACCAGGTACGTCGAGTCTTCTCGGCTGTGGGGCACGCGATTCCGGAACAAATGCTCTGCTAAGGGCCAGGACTACAACGATCACCGGCACGTTGATCCACAACACGGACCGCCAACCGAAATTCTCGATGAGGAGGCCGCCGGTGACCGGCCCTGCGGCCATACTGATTCCGAATACCGCAGCCCACACGCCGATCGCCTTGGCCCGCTCCTTGGGTTCGGTCATCACGTTGACCACGATGGCGAGTGCGACCGGGCTCAGCATCGATCCACCGATCCCTTGAACTACACGTGCTGCGACCAGAACGCCGATAGACGGCGCGAGTGCACAGGCCGCCGAAGCCACACCGAAAACGACTAGCCCGAGTTGGAAGATCCGTCTCCGCCCGAAACGGTCGGCCATCGCACCGGATGAAATCAACAAACTCGCGAGTACAAGTGTGTACGCGTTGACGACCCATTCGAGACCACTGGTTCCGACGTCGAAATCCTCGCCTATTGACGGCAGGGCAACATTCACAATCGTTGTGTCGAGACCGACCACGAAAATGCCAACGGAGCAGATTGCGAGCACTCCCCAGCGGCGTTGGGTGTTTCCCGCGTAATCGATGGGCGCCGTGCTGGTTTTGGATTGCCGGATTGGCGGACTCATGATCGATTCCTATCGTCGTGGGCTGTTTCGTCGGGCGAATAGTCGCAGTCGCTCCGCCGAACCCGATAGAGAATTTGCGAAAAGTGCAAAAATGGACGCTATGGACGCCGAACTTGCACAGATGCTCGCCGACATAGGGCCGCGTTTGCGCTCACTTCGTCGTGATCGCGGTATGACGCTCGAGTCGCTGGCCGACGCCACTGGTCTATCTGTCAGCGCGTTGTCGCGGTTGGAGTCCGGGAAGCGCCGCCCAACTCTCGATCTGCTTGTGCCGCTGGCTCGAACGCATCGAGTGGCTCTCGACCAACTTGTCGGTGCACCTGCCACCGGCGATCCCCGAGTCCATCTCACGCCGCGGCGCAGTGGTAACGGGAGCGCCGTGGTTCCATTGACGCGTTATCCGGGGCGCGTGCAGGTCTTCAAGCAGGTGATCGGTCCTCGCCCTCAGAAGCTGGTCACTCATGCCGGATACGAATGGCTTTACGTTCTCGCGGGAAGCGTGCGGCTCATTCTCGGCGCCAATGAAGTTCTACTAGGCCCCGGTGAAGTAGCGGAGTTCGATACCAATGAGCCGCACTGGTTTGGGCCTGCTGACGATCAGGTGATCGAGATACTCCATCTGTTCGGCCCGCATGGAGACAAGGCTCATATCCGAACGTAACGGCGTTGAGCTCAGCCATGCGACCCACACAGTGCTGTTCGGTGTTCGTCGCACTCGTAGGCGTGTATCCCGGCCAGATGGCGACGTCGGGAAGTTCCTGCGTACCCGATGGTCTCGGCGGCAGCTTCACCGATTTGCAAGGGTTGGGTGGTGGATACGTCCGAGAAACTCGTCCAGCACGAGTTCGGGGCTGACCATGATTCTTCGGTTCCCGCCCGAGAAGACCTACGCACTGCGTAGTCATTCTCCCCCCTTTTGAGACCTCGTCATCAGGACGTAACGAGACCGCGATGACGTCATACAGCCGCAACAAATCAACAACGTAGCCGTCATCGGCAACCGGAAACCTTCATGTGTGATCACAGTTGGATCAGGGATGGAGTTGATATCACATGGCAGTCGAGGTCTTGCCGCCGCCGACGTTGGCGGAAAGCGTCTATCAACAGATCCGCCGCAACATAGTTGAAGGCCGAATAGCTCCGGGGACACGTGTGTCCATCCGCTCACTCGCCCAATCGGTCGGGGTTTCGACCATGCCGGCACGAGAAGCTCTGAAACGGCTGAACTTTGAGGGTCTGGTGGCGTTCGATCGCCGAGCTGTCACGATCACCACGCTGACGCCGAGCGAGATCAGGAGACTCTTCACCATCCGGTTGGCACTCGAGTCCCTTGCCACGGAGTGGGCGCTAGACGAACTCGACGACGACGGAATCGCGGCCCTGCGTTCGGTTCTCGATCAGATGACCGATCCGGATATCACCCCTCACGAGTGGCGCGAGCTGAATCGCAAGTTTCATCAGACCTTCTATGCCGGTGGCAACAGTCGCTACCTGATGGAGCTCATCCACAACATCTGGGATCGTATCCAGCCCTATATGGCGATCTATGCGACAGCCATGCACAACTTCGAGGAAGCCGACCGCCAGCACGAGCGTATGTATCAACTGATGCTTGCTCGCGACCTCGACGCACTCCTCGATGCCACCCGAGATCACCTCGAACACACGGCAGAAACCATCGTCGGAGCACTGGGAACAGATGCCGGTACGGGCAAGGAGAAACAGGTGAATTACCAAGAGCTGTCAGTGAGTTCGTTCCACGGAATGATCGAGACGGGCGATGCGACCAGTGCCGGTCTCACCGCGTGGTACCTCGACCGGATCGCGGCCCTCGACGCAGCCGATAACCCCGACGGACCGCAGATCAATTCGGTGGTCACACTGAACCCGGCGGCACTCGAGGACGCCGCACGGATCGATGACCAGTACGCACGCACCGGTACTCTGGTCGGCCCATTGCACGGTGTGCCGATTCTAGTCAAAGACCAAGGGGAAACGAAAGGTATCCCAACCTCGTTCGGTAACAAAGCATTCGCTGAGTACATCCCCGAGGCCGACGCCACTGTCATCGATCGGCTCCGTAAGGCCGGCGCGGTGATCCTCGGTAAAACGGCGATGTGCGACTTTGCCGCGGGGTGGTTCTCGTTCTCGTCACGGACCGAGCACACCAAGAACCCCTACGATCTCGATCGCGAGACCGGGGGATCGAGTGCTGGGACGGCCGCAGCCGTGACCGCAAACCTCTGCCTCGTCGGGATCGGGGAAGATACCGGTGGATCGATTCGCCTGCCGTCCTCGTTCACCAATCTGTTCGGTCTCCGCGTTACCACCGGGCTCATCCCGCGCACTGGTTTCTCGCCGCTGTTGCACTTCCAGGACACGCCAGGACCCATGGCGCGCAATGTGCCCGACCTTGCCGCGATCCTTGACGTCATCGTCGGGTACGACCCGGCCGATGCCTACACCTCCATCGCCACCACAACC
Organism: Williamsia sp. Y721; assembly: GCF_059683565.1. Taxonomy (NCBI): domain Bacteria; kingdom Bacillati; phylum Actinomycetota; class Actinomycetes; order Mycobacteriales; family Nocardiaceae; genus Williamsia; species Williamsia sp. Y721. The sequence continues at coordinate 1,691,707 of NZ_JCASNH010000001.1, forward strand.
TCGGATGTCGGGAACTACCGCGAGGCGATCGCCGACGTCGACGCCGACTCCCTCTCGTCGTTCCGGGTCGGCGTGCTTACGGACGGTTTTGGTGAGGGTGTAGATCAAGATCTCACCAATTCTGTTGTGCGAGCCGCCATCACCCAGCTCAATCAGCGGGGGGTTGCCGTGGTCGACGGTTTGGAACTCGGTGATCTGCCGGCATGGGTGGCAGGTACTTCGCTGTACACGATCCAGTCGAAAACCGACATCGAAGAGTTTCTGCAGGCACGGACGGGTGCGCCCGTCACCACGCTCCGCGAGATCGTTGACGGTGGATTCCATCCGCTCACCGACCTGATCGCCGACATCGCTGATGGTCCATCTGTGCCCGAGGAAGATCCCGAATACTTCCCGCGCCGTCTGCGTCAAGACGAATGGCGACGCACATTGATCTCGATGATGGCCGATGCCGATGTAGATTTCCTGATCTACCCGACGGTCCAGGTACCGGCACCCACCCGCGAAGAGCTTGCTGCAAAGCGCTGGACTGCCCTGGATTTCCCGACCAACACCGTCATCGCCTCACAGACGTCGCTGCCCGCCATGAGTATCCCCGCAGGCTTCACCGACGGTGGACTTCCCGTCGGACTCGAAGTACTCGGCCGCCCCTTGTCCGAGCGCAGTCTGCTGAGGTTCGCGCGTGCGTGGGAACTGGCAGTGAACCCTCGGCGACCTGCGGCTCTGACCGCAGACGTGGAGGGATGATCAATGCCGGTCCTCGACCTCAACTGTGACCTCGGTGAGAGTTTTGGCGTCTACGAGTACGGCGCCGACACCGAGATGATGCCCATGATCACCTCGGCGAACATCGCGTGCGGTGCTCACGGCGGCGACCCCGCGGTCATGCGGCGAAGTGTTGATCTGGCAGCAGGCCATGGAGTTGCGATCGGTGCCCATGTCGGACTCCCGGATCGAATCGGGTTCGGGCGTCGCGAGATCCCGACGACACCTCAGGAGGCGTACGACCTGTGCCTGTACCAGGTCGGTGCGCTGGACTCGTTTGTCCGGGTCCGCGGCTGCACCATGCAGCATGTGAAACTCCATGGGTCGCTTTACATGATGGTCAATCGTGATCCGCATCTGGCCGATGCGGTGTGCGCTGCGATTACCGAACTCAATCCGTCACTGCTCGTCTATGTGCTGCCCGGTTCCGAATTGCAGTCCCGGGCGGCAGAACTCGGTCTAGGTACGGTCAGCGAGACTTTCGCAGACCGGCCCTATCGCGATGGCCAGGTGCAGATGTACCAACGCACCGCTGATCGCATAGGTGGTGTCGATCAAGTGATCGCCCGCACGCTGGCGCAACTGGCCAGGCCAAGCGATCATGGCACCCGATCGGTATGCGTACACAGCGACTCACACAGCGCGCCAACACTACTCGCTGACTTGCGAACAGCCCTCGTCGATGCGGGCTACTCATTCACTTCTCCCTCGTCATCGGTGCCCAGGGAATCCATCACGGCACATTCACAGTTGCCGGCAACCATGCCAGAAGGTGCTTCATGACAACCTCCGCCAAATCCAATGCAGAGCCCGACCACGGCACACTGCATCTCGACTCAGAGTTCGAGAACTCGCCAGTTCCTGACTCGCACCGTCGATCGACGCTGTCGGTCTCCGCGGTGTGGTTCGGGTTCCCAATGGTCCTCACCTGTGCCATCTTCGGTGGCACCATCGTCTATGGCCTCGGGTTCTGGAAGGGCATCGCGGCGATTATCATCGGCAACCTCGTCCTGTTCGGATACGTCGGCGCACTGTCATTCATCGCAGGCAAAACCGGGAAGAACTTCGCACTCAGCGCTGCTGAGACGTTCGGGCATCACGGATCCAAGATTGTCACCGGCTTTCTCGCGACCGTCGTCATCGGCTGGTTCGCTTTCCAGACCGGCTTGACTGGCGCCACCCTGAACACGTCGCTGGGCTGGAACGAAACGTTGGTCGCGTTGATCGGCGGGCTGCTGTACATCGGTGTGACCTTCATCGGGATCCGCGCATTGACCGTCATCGGCATGATTGCCGCACCACTGTTCATCGCACTAGGCGTCGTGTCGATCGTCCTGGTAGCCCGGAGCAACGGGTGGGGTGCGATCACCTCCTATGAGGGCGGTGCCAGTGACGCGACCGTTCTCTCGATCGGTGCGGCAGTGACGATCGTCGTGGCCACCTTCATCGACTCGGGCACCATGGCGGCGGACTTCACGCGGTGGTCACGCGGCGGCAGAGAAGCCGTGATCGCCACCTTCAGCGCCTTTCCGGTCGCCAACCTCATCGCGATGGTGACCGGGGCGGTGATCGTGGCCGCGGGGGGAGCACTCAACCCGGCAACCGACGGTGGCGACTTCATGCCCATCCTCGTCGATCATGGCGCTTTCCTGACTGCGCTCGCGGTGTTCTTCGTGTTCGTCAACCTCGGTTCGGTGTGCTCACACTGCCTGTACAACGGCGCAGTGGGGTGGAGCCAGCTCACCGGTTCGAAAATGCGGGTGCTCACGCTCATCCTCGGCGCAATCGGCCTGGTCATCGCTTTGGCTGGTGTGTGGAGTCACTTCTCGACCTGGCTCAATCTGCTCGGCATCTTCGTGCCGTCGATCGGTGCGGTGCTGATCGTGGATCAGCTCATCACCCGCCGGGCCGCCACACGGGGCATCACCGCGTTCCGCGTACAACCCTTCGCGGCGTGGATCATTGGCGCCGTTTGCGCCTACGCCGTGCATCACTGGGCTCCGCAGTTCAGCGAAGCGATCGTCGGAATGGTCTGTGCCGCAATTGCTTATCTGATCATCGACAAGTTCGTGCCGACGGCTGCTCCTGCCAAGGTGAATGACGATGTCGCGGCGGAGATCGAGGTCGCTGTATGACGCTCCCGGCCGACGTCGACCTGACCCGAATGACGGCCACCGCGGTCTCGGCAGCGGTCCGTTCCCCGTCGGTGACCGCTGTCGAGATCGCCGAAGCCGCACTTGCACAGATGAATAGGCTCGACGATCATCTGCACGCGTTTGTCGAACGCACCGACGACGCCGCTCGCGCCCAGGCCGTTGCGGTCGATGCTGCGCTAGTCCATGGTCCGCCGAAGGCTGACCACCGCGCAGATGCCCGCATCTGGGCGATGCTGCAGCAACTTTCGTGAGTGTCAGACCATTCGGAGGGCGATGGCCACAACTGTCGTCGCTCTCCACCGCGACAGTAAGGAACCAACAACCATGAGTGGACTCGATGGACTCAATCCGACGCCTGGGGCGCTGGTCCTGGGACTGGTGCAGGCCCGGGTGCCGATCATCAAGACCCCGGCAGACCTGAAGACGACCGCCGAACGACTCGCCAGTGTCGTCAAGGGTGCGAAGAAGGGCATGCCGACGCTCGACCTGGTCGTGATGCCGGAGTACAGCATAAACGGTCTTGACCCGGACACCTGGCTCGACAACGAGATGCTCTGTGACCGGGACGGACCCGAGATGGCGCTGCTCGCCGATGCCTGCCGTGAGGCCGGGGTCTGGGGGTGTTTTTCGATCATGGAACGCAATCCGTCCGGTGCGCCGTGGAACAGCGGCATCATCATCGACGACAAGGGCGAGGAGGTTCTCTACTACCGGAAGATGCATCCGTGGGTGCCCGCCGAGCCATGGGCGCCCGGAGATCTAGGGATCCCGGTCTGCGACGGCCCGTCCGGTTCCCGGATCGCGCTCATCATCTGCCACGACGGAATGTTGCCCGAGATGGCCCGGGAGGCAGCGTACAAGGGCGCCAACGTCATCCTGCGCACGGCGGGATACACCTACCCGATTCAGCAGTCATGGCGAATCACCAATCAGACCAACGCCTTTCACAACCTCGCCTATACGGCCTCGGTGGCGCTCGCCGGCCCGGACGAGAACAACATTTGGTCGCAGGGTGAGGCGATGGTGTGTGACATCGATGGCACCGTGCTGGTGCGGGGTGACGGATCGCCAGATCGTGTCGTCACCGCCGAGGTCGTCCCCGCCCGGGCAGATGAGGCGCGCCGGGGTTGGGGTGTCGAGAACAACATTTACCAACTCGGGCACCGCGGTTACACAGCAGTCGACGGAGGGGCCACAGATTGTCCCTACACGTTCATGCAGGATCTCGTAGCGGGCGACTACCGGTTGCCATGGGAAGCCGACGTGCAGCACGTGGACGGGACCGGCGCGGGGTGGGAGACGCCGCAGAAAGTACGGGCGCGGTGAGCATTTCGATCCCGAAATAGCTCGAGCAGCCTTCGGTGCGTGTGCCGCTGGACTATCCGATTCTGTCTCTCACCTCCTCGAGGGTCTATTCACTCGGCAGCGGGGGATGTGATGTGGAACGAGTAGAAGTCTTCGGTCCACGGTGACCGGTCGCCTTTGATCGTGTTGTTGCCGCGAGTGCTCCCGGGGCCGGTCAGTTGGTGACAGCAACCGGAGTGGCGTTCGCTCGGCGCCGGATCGCGATGGTGGCAGCGATGGTGGTGGTCACGGCGACAACGTAGACGGGGAACAGCCAGTCGACAATGCGCCACGAGTCCAGAGTCAGCAACGCGATCCCTCCGTTGAGTCCGGCGAGCACGTAGTAGTCCGACCTCTCGGTGTGCGGTGACCTCCAGCTCTTCACGATGGTGGGCAGTGCGGCGACAGAATCTGCGATCACGACCATGACGAGCGCCATCGTGGCGCTGTCCAGTAGGAGCCATGCCGCGATGGCGGCCACCGAGATCGCGCCGCAGACTACGTCCAACGTCGTGATGCGCCAGTAGCTTTCCCGGTTGACAAACGACGAGGCAAAGACGAACGCCGGTCCCAGGCCGACGGACAGGGTGAGGACTGAGGATAGTCCGACACCTTCGTCGATCTGCGCGAGGAAAGCGATGACGGGCATTGCAGCCCAGAGGAACCACGAGACCCTGTTCGGACTGGCCGAGCCTGTCAGCACTGCGCGGATGTAGAAGGAACAGCCGACCAGGCTCAGCAGCGCGCCGAACAGGACGAAGTGGGGGTCAATCATCGTTGAACTCGTTTTTCGATCGGAGGGCGAAACGCGGAATGGTTCTGCTTCGCCGGGCTTTTCGGATGTGGATCAGTCCGTTGTTGTCAGCGAGTTGAGCGCCTCGGCGGCACACATTGTGAGTAGGCGTAGCTGCGTTCGCGGCGGATATGTCTCGGTGTCCAAGATGGCCGTCAAGGCGAGACCATTGACTGTGGCGGACAGCGACTTCGCGATATCTTCGACGTCGTTTTCGGTGGCGTCTGAACGCAGGTCCTGGACCAGGGCGGTGATGCGTGTGACCCACTGGCGGTGGTGGTTGATGTGGACCTCTTTGAGTTGCGGCTCCGCCAGGGCGGTCGCGGCGAAGCCTGCCCACACGCGGACCTCGTCGACCCGGTCGTGATCCAGTGGCAGCACGGCCGATAGGACGTCCACAAGCACGTCGATGCTCGGCTTGCGGCCTTCCTGGATTGCGTCGGCGCGTGTGACGACGCGGCTGTACATCGTCCGACAGGCGTGAACTAAAACGTCTGTGCGCGAACCGAAGTGGTGCATAATCAGGCCGGTGGTGCAGTCTGCGCGGACAGCGACCGCACGCAGCGAAACGTTCTCCAAGCCGCAGTCGGCCGCCACAGCCCACACAGCGGCGGAGATCCGGTCGACTACAGCTTGTGTCGGCCCGTCGGTCATAGATGATCCCGTCCCGGTGATACGTAACATGCGTTATGTGTGACCGTAACACACGTTACGCACCGGCCCAGTTAGGCAACATCGCCACTATCCAGGTCGGGTGAAGATGCCCGCTGTCGCAATGGCAACGCGGCGGCGTGCGGCTTCGGTGTCGTCACGGAAGCGATCCACACCCCATGACAGTGCGGTGATCAACTCGAACACCTCGTCCGCAGTGATGGACTCGACCGCATCGCCGGCGGATTTCGCTGCATCGAGAAGGGTGCTTGTCTGGGTGAATAGGGGATTGCAGGCCGTGTTCATCGATGATGACGGGTCTTCGCGGGCTGTGGAAATGCAGTAGGGCAGGTCGTGCCAGATGCGCATCTGCCACGTCAGACGGAATAGCCATTCGGCAAGTGCCTCGCGTGGAGTGGACGATCGAGACAGCTCCACTGCCTCGTTGAGCGCTGCTTCCGTGTTCGTCTCCATGACGGCCGCGAGCAGATCATCGCGGGTGGGGAAGTTGCGATAGAGCGTTGCATTGCCCACACCGGCGCGCAGGGCTATGCCATCGAGAGATGCGAGAACACCCTCGTCATCGAATGTTTCGCGGGCGGCGTTGAGGATGGCGTCGCGGTTTCGCCGGGCATCGGCGCGCATGGGACGGGGCGACTTCGGGCCAGCACCCTGCGCAGCGGCCATGACAGCACTCCTTGACTAAGTGGGGAGCATCCCCCCATCAAGCGGTATGCGCCGCGGCCAAGACAGTGGCGGCTACCGGGCGTAGAGCGGCAGTTATTTCCGGGCGGGCGAAGATCACATCTTCATCGTCTGGTTCTTGCCAGTAGTGAGCGCAGTTCGCGGCGAACTCCAGAGCCTCGATCAACTCGAGTTCGGACAGTTTGGGGATCGCTTGAAGATCAACCGCCTCGATGACTTCGCGAACGTTGGCCGCTGTCTGGGGTCGGCGTCTGGCCGCAACTCGCTGATCTGGGCTGCACAAGTACGCGATGGCGGCGCAGAAAGAACGCCCCCGAGGTGACGCCAGAACAAGCGTGACCAGATCCATCGCGCAAGCTTACCGATGCCTGGACATTTGACCAGAACTGCGATCCTTCGGTGGTGACGTAAATTTCTGGGCCGCAATCGACTATCCGACGGTCATTCGTCTATCGAGTTGAGATGCCCCTGCCAGATGAAGCTTGAGACAACTCGTTCAGTCGGGTAGCGGTGGGCGGGGCGCGAATTGGCGTGCCCATACTTCTCGGGCCGCGATCGCGACCAGCACAACACCCATCGCGGACATGGTGTCGAGTTCGACGCTGTCGAGGATGCCTGGGGTAGCCAGCAGCAGTAGCCCCAACGCCACACACGGGGCGGCTACCGTAACTAGCCCCGGTAGCAACCGACGAGCCGAAATTGCTTCGGCCACAGCGGCGATGAGCACCACAACAAACGCAACCATCGACCAGAACTCCGGATCGGTCCATCGGTCATATGGCGCCGAAGCGCTGAAGTTGGCAATGCCCACCGGCGAGTCGGTCAGCGGGGTGTAGGCGGTCCACCGACTTGATCGCGCGGTGAAAGAGGCGTCAATAAAGCTGCCGTTCAAGCGATTGCTTGCGCCCGTCCAGCTGATGCCGCCGGCGAACAGTGTTGCGACCACAAAGATCCACCACGCGACATGGCCCGTGATGCGCGCGAGCGGGAATACGCGGCGGCTTGTCATGGTCAAGTTGTACAGGAGAGCGCCGTGTACGCGTTCGACTCTGTCGGTCGTGCAGAGCGCGGGCCAGGCGCTCAAACCTCGGTGATGGTGCCGCAGATGCCACATTGCTCGAGTTGACGATGCTTCCAACGTGCGATCGGAAGAAAAAACAGCGTGAATTGTTTGAATTGCTGGATGCGTGTCCATTGCGTGGTGTTGTGGCAGTGCGGGCACGTTCGGGTTTGACCCGGGCCGAGGTGTTGCCGCTTGATGCCGTAACCGAAGATGAAGAACACAATGCCAGCATAGAGGCCCCGTCTGGGTCGCCGAGTGCCCCGTGACACTGACAGGGCGAGCACGCCCCTTTCGACAGAATTCGTCGTGTTAGTAGGCGACGTATCGGGGAGCAGTCCATGTGCGAGCCGGCCGGCCGGCCGGCGACACCACGAATGGTAGTGTGGACCGTTCGTCGGGTCCGAGTAGGAATGCGATGACCGAACGCCCTGGACTTCGCTCACTGAGCCACTTCGACACCTGCACAACATGATTGGACCGCAAATGACGTCCCTACCGGTCGCCGAACTTCACCTCCACCTCGAGGGAACCCTCGAGCCCGAGACCATCTTCAGTCTCGCCGAACGAAACAAGATCACCCTGCCCTACGCCGACGTCGATGAACTGAGGAGCCGGTTCCAGTTTGCGGATCTGCAGTCATTTCTTGATCTGTATTACGCCAACATGTCGACGTTGCGGACCGCGGCCGATTTCGCCGAGATGACGAATGCCTACCTGGCGCGAGCAGCGCTCGCCGGTGTACGACATGCGGAGGTGTTCCTTGACCCACAGGCCCACCTGGTTCGGGGTGTTGCACTCGAAGAAGTGATGGAGGGAGTCACCTCGGCGCTCAGTAGCTCCATTGAAAATCACGGTGTCAGCACCGGCCTGATCGTTTCGATGCTGCGTGACCATAGTGCGGCGTCGGCCATGACCGTCCTCGACGACGTGCTTGCGCTCGGAACTCCGATGCTCGGGATCGGACTCGACTCCGCGGAGGTCGGATACCCGCCGTCGAAGTTCGTGGATGTGTACGCGAAGGCGCGCGCCGAAGGTCTGCACCTCGTCGCGCATGCGGGTGAAGAGGGCCCGCCGGCGTACATCTGGGAGGCTTTGGACCTGCTCGGTGTCGAACGCATCGACCATGGCATCAGGTGCCTTGAGGATGAGAGGCTCGTCAAACGCCTGGTGGAGGACCGTGTTCCGTTGACCGCGTGTCCGCTGTCGAATGTCAGCCTAAAAGTGATTGATCAGCTGTCTGACCATCCGCTGCGAACGATGCTTCGCAAGGGTCTCAATGTGTCCGTCAACTCTGACGATCCCGCCTATTTCGGGGGGTACGTCGACGACAACCTGAACGGGGTCCGCGACGCGCTCGACCTGAATCCCGAAGATCTTGTGACATTGGCGAGAAACTCGGTCACAGGTTCGTTCGCGGACGATGCCCGCAAAGCCGAGCTCCTGGCAGAAATATCGGTCGCGGCGCAGACGCTCTGAGCGCAATCGGCTAGTGGGTCCGCTCACCGTTGGCATCGAAGGATCGATGCCATTGCGTGCGCGCGTTGCCCAGTCGGGTCGATAATTTCGGTGTCTACGAAATGTGTTGAAGTACAGACACTTACGCGATATCTACTCCATGACCTTGCACTGCTAGTGCGGCTGGCTGGGTCGGTGATCTCAGGTTTCGTTGAGAGCCGAAATTGCAGCCTGGATCACTGTGCGTGCACTGGCGAGTTGTTCGGCCGTGATAGCGGCGCGGTCAAGGAGACGCGCCCGATCGGTGTCTGCCCGCTCGACCAATTCTTCAAGCACCAGGTGACCTTCGGGGGTGAGTTGCAGGAGCGGCGAAGTCTGGTGGTCGGGATTGTCCACGGTCTCCACGAGACCGTCTCGGATCAGGCCACTGCAGACCCGGTGCACGCTCTGGCGAGACAGTCCCAGACGCCGGGCCGCGGTGGCCGCGGTGGCTGGTTCGGATAACACGCTCAAGGCATGCCACCGGGCAACTGTCTGGTTCGCGCCCCGCGCGATCGACTCGCTGGTACGACGAGATGTACCAGCTAATTCGTAGACGTCGGCGAGCAAAAGTCGGTACATCTCGGCCCTGTCCACATGGCGATAGTACACAAATTATGTCAATGGGCTGACAATCTGTTGCTGCCATGACAGCCTGTCAGCATGTTGACCAATGCGGAAGCGTTGAGAACGAACCTGCATGCGCCTGCACCCGATGAGGATCTCGCTGACAAGCTGCAAACGTTCGGGCAATTTATCGGCTCGTGGCACTTGCGGTGGGTCTCGGCGGCAACTGAGCTGGACACACTCGACGGGGAGTTGCACTTCGGCTGGGTGCTGGGCGGTCGAGCGATTCAGGATGTATGGATCGTGCCCAGAACCGGGGCGACAGCGATGACGGGAGGTGTCCGTGCGTTCCACGGTTCCACGATCCGGTTCTACGATCCAGCGATCGATGCATGGCGATCCACCTGGGTGGAGCCAATCAACTCGCGAGTGCGAAAGTTCATCGGACACAACGGCGGCGGCGGCAGCATCGAACTCATCAGTCGCGATGAAGATCCGCTACTGCGTTGGCGATTCACTGAAATCACCGCGCGCTCGTTCACATGGACTGGCGAGGTTTCGGTGGACGACGGACACACGTGGCAGCTGGAAGAAACGATGTACGCCACGAGGACCCTGTAAACCCTTGGGCGCATAGCTCACTGGGCAGTCGGCAGGGACGTTGCCCAGTATCTACGCACTTGCGATTTCGCGAGCGGAAGTCGTGTCAGGTTTCCGAGGGTCATACATTTCGTCGTGGAGTGGCCGAGTCGTATTCGAGCCCACTGCGCCCTTCGCCGCGCCCCACAGAGACTCGGCGAGCAGTCCAATTGTCATAGGACCCGTCGGACCGCCGTGCAAGCACGGGCACCCGCTGTACTCGAACACCTTCGCGGGGCACCTCGGCATCATCGAGTACAGCGTGACCGGGTTCGTTGAGCAGACGACCGATTCCGCGTATCGGCACACCATCGGGCGGTAGACCTTCACCGAATCGCAGCAGCGCGGAACGAACAAGGGCCAGTCGGACCGGTCCGTCGACTTCGATGCGGGCGACATAAGGAATCCACCATTCGGGGACCGACGTCTGCAGCAGATAGTCGAGTTCGGCATCGGGGATACGCCCGGAGAGAGGGGGTTCGACGGTATGGTGGTCGGCTTCTCGGAGGTGGGGGTCGCCCGCGAGATCTTCGACGATCCGCTCTACACCCCAGACCAGGTTGGCGGCTTCGTCACGCAGGAAAAGGACCTCTTCGACAGCCGGCCCCTCTAGGCAGCTGATCGAGGCGGGGGGGACGAACAGACCGTCGAACCCGGGTGTACCGCTGCGGTTCTCCCAAGCCTTGTCCGGTCCGGTGATCGTGAACATCCGCCATGGATCCTCGGGAAGGATCCGATCGCGGTCCGGCGCGTTCGCCGCGAGATACGTTTCGCCAAAGGTGTTGCGGTAGGTCACTGTTGTGACTGTGGCCAGCGACCGGGTGGGCAGGTCGATCGGAACGACGAGCCAGTCGCAGCCGAAAATGAGTGCGCATTCGGCGACGAGCAGGCGGGCCAGGTCGTGCGGGTCGGATTCGAGTGCGCCGATGTCGATCTGGGCGTCTTCGAATTCCCAGAATCGGTCGGCGGGCATGCCAGGGAACCGCAGTGGAATTGCCACCGAGCGGTGGGTGAACGACTGTGGGTCGGTGCGTGGGCCGAGGTCGGTGGGGTCGCTGTCAAATGTCCACCAGTCGGCGGCGCCGCCGGCGGCTTCCGGGGCGCGCAGGGCTGTACCGGTCGAAATGCCCACGCTGTAACGGTGTTCGAGTCGACGGCCGACCCAGGACGACGCGTCGGTGGAGGGTGCGATCTCGCTGCGGTACCACTGCCGCCATCGGTTGGTGACCTCGAGGATCTCCGTGCGCTGCGGTCCGTCGAGCCGGGCGGGCAGGTTCGGACTTGCTTGTTCGAGTGCGACGGCGGCAATTTCGGCGTCGACGGCCCGTCCACGCAGGAGGAGGTCGGGGCCGGTCCAGCCGGGACCCGTCTTGTCACCGAACGGCAGGGGCGCCTCACGAATCAGACTGTCGGCGCTTGCGGACAGCCCGGCGTCGCGCAGGGCGGTGAGCAGGGCTGCACCTGCTTGGGCAAGAACTCGCAGGCCCGGGCGGCCGGCGATCGGCTCGCGTTCGACCGACACGTCCAGCGGTTCGTTGGTCAGGTCCCGCACGGCTTGTGGTTCGGTTGCCGTCCAATCGCCGGGTTGCCACCGCGTCACCGGTGCAATTGTCGCGTCCACGCGTACGGCCAGCGGGGTTCCCGCATCCTCGCCCGCGAACTCGCCGAACTGCCACTGTCGCGTCAACAACCACAGCGGATCACTCACGGCCGCAGACAAACCCGGCCCGGGATCACCCGAGAATGACTGCGGTTCGAGCCGAGTCCAGGATGGTGGTCGCAGAAGCAGCGGCGCCATCGTCGCGGTCCAGGCCTTCGTTGCGATCAGATCGGCCATCTCAGCTCTTTTCTGCGACGTGGGTCAGTATGGCTTCTTTGACGCCCGCGTTCATCACCAGCCGGGCGACGTCCAGCACCGGTTCGCCCTGCAGCGACCAGTCCTGCACGTAGGCGGCCGGAAGCAGCCGGCCGGCCAGCGGAAGCCGTTCCAGGGTGACCGCGCGCTCCTGTGCGAGCGCGTAGGTATCGCGCAGCAGATCGATCACCTTTTCCGGCGACCACGGCGCGTCGTCCGGACTCACCGCGAGCAACAGGACTTGCGGCGCACGGGCGTTGGGGCCGTTGGCATTGACCGCGAGTCCGGCGGTGCCGACTTCCTGCAGCGCACCGGTCGGCTCTCCGGTGGCCTGGTCGCGCACGGATACTCGTCCGGGCACCACGTCGGTCCATTCGTCGACGACAAACCCGGCAAGCCGTCCCGGTACCGCATCCGCAGTCGTCTCGACAACAAACCCGGTCACTGAAACATCCGGAGGCAGAGTATCTTTGCCGAACGGGAGGCCGATCCAGGTGCCGAAGGCGCCGTCCGGTAGTTGTCCCACGCGCAGCGGTACCCGCTGCCCCAATGCTTCTCGTAGGAGCAAGGTCTCGGTGTAGCGGGCCACTGCGGGTCGCACCCGGGCGATCCGGGTGAGCCAGGGCCGCACGTCTCGGCCGTCGGATACCTCACGATTCTCCTGCAGCACACGGACTCCGGCGGCGAGGCTCACTGCAACCGGGTCGGGGCCCTGCTCGATCACCGGCAATACCGGCAGCTTGTCGTCGAATACCTGCGAGATCACTTCGGCCAGCGCGGCCTGCGCTCGGGCATCATCTTCTGGTGGCTCTCCGTTGAATGCGGTGAGCAGTGCATCGGCCGCCGCGAACCGTCGTTGCGCTCCGGCGTTCAACCCAGCTATGTGTGCCGCGAGTTCGTTGTCCGGCAGAATTGTCGGGTCACCAGACATACCCAGTCCGAACAGGGCGAAGGCGTCCACTCGGGCGATGGGTTCTTCAACGGCGTCGATGAGCGCCCCGAGCGCGGTCACCGCGGCCTCGGCGCGCGTATGAAGGTCGGCGAGATCAATGGTCCGACGTTGTGTGGTGCTCGTCGATCCGGCCTCCCCGGGTGGCACCAGGTCCTCGGGCCCGAGGGCGCGGGTTCCCACGATCAGATTCCGGAGCGAACCGGCGAGCGACCATGCCTCCGTGAAGATCAGGGCGTTCGCGGGGAGTCCGGCCGGACGGACCGGTTCGGGCTCGACAGCGAGACCGGGTAGGCGCCGACGAAGAAGTGCCCAGAACGGTGCAGGGTTGTTGCCTGCTGCGACAAGGAAGTCGAGGGCACAGAGGTGTGCGTCCGCGAGGGTGATTCCGGGCCCGAGCACGATCAGATCGGCTCGCCCGAACCCTTCGCGGGCCCACATCTCCCAGGCGGGGTGGGCTTTTGCGCGGGCCGCGACCGCCCAGCCATCGACAACGCTAACAGCACCATCGGGCACCCCCACAAGGATTCGATGTGTCAGGCCGACACCCGAGCGCGGTGTCTTCACGACATCGGGGATCGGGGGCATGCCATCGCCGGAGAGTGCATCCATCGCGGCGGCCGCCCGCGGCGCAGACCCGAGCACGAGTTGATGCACCGACTCGGCGAGCAGCAGGTCGGCGATCGCGTCGTGCAACCGGTCGAGCCGCTCGATCGCGGCGCTCACCGCCGTGATCTCGTCGGGAGTCGGGAGTGCCCAGTTCACGATGTAGTTCTTGTAGGCGGCGGGAGGTGTGTTGAGCCGGGCGAGTACCGAATCCGGGTCGGCCCGAAACAGTTCCAGCAGGCGGAGCCCATCGGTCACCTCGGAGGCGGCGATCGACTCCAGCGATTCCGGGACCGGGGTACCCGCGGGAGCCCGGTCGGTCGCCTTCGCGGCGACAATCGGTGCAAGCGATCGCAGGCAATAGATGAACCGATCCAGTGCGTGACCCTCCGGCGTCCGGATGTGTAGCCACTGCTCCAACCGATACCCGAGCAGTGCCCCCATCGGTTGACCGGACCGAATTCCGTCGAGCACCGACATCGCTGCGCGCGTCCGGGTACTGGACAGGTCGATGTTCAATGCCGAACGGCCCGTGTCGCCGGGATCGTGGGTGAGATGCGCGCCGCGCAGTACGGCGGCCGTTGCCGCGTGGGCAGGGCTCGGGGCAAGGATGTGGCCGCCGTCGCGCGATGCCTGGAACACCGGTCCCTCCAGGCCGGGTACGTCGACATCAACCGGCGGCGCCAAGTCGAATCCGTCGGCCCAGCCGTAGGCGCCGACGACGATTCCCCGGACCCCACTCGTGCGGGCGGCAGTGAGCCGACGAGCGGCCAGGGAAGTCAGCCAGGCGTCGAGTCGGTGCGAGGTGCAGTCAAGGGTGCCGGACAGGAACAGCGTACGGTCGGTGATGCTCTCGATCCCGGCAATGGTCGTGATGGCAGCGCGAATTTCGCTGAACCGCTGGGCAGCCCGAAGTGCTGCGGCCGCTGCACGCACACCTTCGATGACATCGCCGATGGCCTCCGTGAGGTGCGGGCGCAGCGAGACGATCGGGAAGCGGGCCGCGAACCGTGTCGGCTCGAACGGGCCGACGTAACTTTCCAGGGCAGACGCAGCATCCCGGTAGAGCTCACGCTCATCCCAGGACCGATCCGAGAGGCGTTGTAGAGCAGCAAGTCCCAGGTCGATCGCGTCTTGGCTGACAAAATCTTGGGCGGCACCCAGCCGGATTTGTAACTGCTGCAGCCGTTCCCGCTCGAAAAACTCTTCTACCTCGTGGCGGGCCTTTGCCTCGGCGAGTCCGAGTAGTGCCTGCAGGACACTGTGTACCTCGGGGAGCTGTTCGATCCGCAGGATCGCTGAACAGAAGTCGGCGTCGCTGTCATGTGCCATCGGCAACGCCAGGTTGCGGGTGGATTTCCCGAGTAGGTCGGGCGGCACAAAAACACCGGGGGTGGTGCCGATAAGAGTCTCGATGGCCACGGTGACCGCATGTTGCGCCGCCGAGTTGGCTGCGGTCCCGAGGTTGGGCGTGATCGGTTTGGCCGTCTGCGCGTCGACGGCGCTACGCACTCGTAGGCCGCGCGAGAGCGGCGCGTGACCGAGGATGTGCGGTAGGTCCTTCTCGAGATCGCCCGAGGTCACCGTCGGCACCGAGTGAGCGGCCTGCGTCCACAGCGGCCGGATTCGTGACAGCAGCGCAGCCAGCGACTGGTCGATGTAGTCGCCTGCTCGGGGCTTCCACCACGCCCCGTGTGTGGTGGCGGGAAGAATTCCATAGGGCTGCTTGCCGATTCGCATCGTCGGCAGCGGACCGAGCCCCCGCACATGTGCGGCTGCATGCTCACGCACGGTTTCGCGAGCTGCCGCGGGTACCGCGCCGCCTGCCGCATTCGGGGTCAGGGATTTGTCGAGGAACGTTCCCCACGTGACCGGCCACAGTGCGGTGGCAAACGCCGCCGCCGTCGCCTGGTCGGTGCGGTTCGCGTCATCGAGTCCGATCAGGTCGGTGGGACTGATGCCGAACGCGGTGGCCAGCACCTGGGCGTTGGCCGCCGGATCCGGCGACGCGACGCCGATCGATGGTTCACCCGGCGCCCGGGCAGCACGACTCCATGCCGACTTCGAGGAGGCGGTGTTGTTGGTGACCGTCCCCGGTGCGACAAACGCGAGTCCGTCGCCGAATGCGTGTGCACGCAACAGATGTGCGAGCTCGTCGGCCGTCGTCTCGGGTGATTCTGCAGCACGTACACCGATCACGTACAGCCGGTCGATACGCGCGAACGGATCGGTCAGCGGCACCGTCACGGCCATACCTGCGGCTTCGGCGGCGTCGTAGTCGGTGAGCCAAGCGATGTCGGGATCCGGCTCGATGCCCGGTTGCCCCCGCAGGCTGTCGACCATCGCACCGAGCTTCTCTGTCGCGCCGGGCTTTCGCAGATCCAATCCGGGGCCCAGCGCGAGGCCTTCGCGTGCGATCGGTGCGCCGGGAGTCGACGTCCGGACACCGGCTTGATCAACCACGACGCGAAAACAGTCCGGCAGCAACCGCGCCCACACACCGTCGACGTCCGGCGCATCGGGGACATCCGGGAACTCCGGCGGATCGTCCGGCCGGGCAGCGAGATTCACCGGCGTCAGGGCCGCCGCGACCCAGGCCGCCCGCCGCGCACCGATTGCACCGACCAGTCCGGTCCACGGGTCGGAGGCATCGACCGGTCGATCGACAGGCCAACGTTCTTGCCAGTAACGGACGCCTGCCACGCGTTCGTCGGGGTTCACTGCGGTATCGAGCATGTCGACATGGACGTCGTCGGGATAGATCCGTACGCGCAGCGCGGTGCGATCCGGCGTTGAACGGGTTTCGATTCGCACTGGCAGCAACAGCATTGGTACGGCCGGATCCACGGCTTCCCAGTTGTCCATCACCGCACCTTGTCCATGATGTCGGTGGCCGCGAACGCCGCCCGCGATGGTTGCTGGAACAGCAACCATGCCAGGAACGCGGCATCGGGCCGATAGCCGCCAGTCACATCGATCTTCACCCGAGGTGTGGTGGTTAGCAGGAACCCGTTGGCGTCTTGCATGAGATCACCCCATTGCAGGTCGTCGCGTTTCACCAAGGCCCCGTCGGGATGTTTGGCGGCCGGTTCGTCCACTTCGTCGAGCCCGAATCGTGGCTCACCGATGTGCTCGCTGAGAGTGAACCAGTAGGCGCCGGCCTTCCCGGGTGGCGGCGCGGCCACATCGGCTGCTTTGAGATCGAAACCGATGAGCAGCAGGTCGGGGTCGAGGTGGAGGCGGAACAGCGTCTTCGCCGGATCCTTGGCGAACACCGTGGGCGGATCGGCATCAGCTGTCTGCTTGACGGCATGCGCGAGGACATTCGGATACCGCCGGATCAGTTCGCCGCGCACGAGCAGAACGAGTGCGCCGGCGAACTTTTCGTCGATGTGCTCGCCGAGCGACTGGTCGTCCAGGGCGTGGACGGGAGCCAGAAGTTCGGCTGCCGGCGTCCAGAACGAGTAGAAGGACGTCGCGCGCCCGTCGGTCGGGTACCCCCGCCACACCAGTTCGCGAGCGAATTCGGTGTTGGCGCCGACCAAGAATGCCTCGGCAAAGCGGGCGTTGGTCTGTAGCAGTGTCACCATCTCGTGCGGTTTCATCGCGCCAACACCTGGCATCAACCATTCCCGGTCATACCGGTCGAGCGCCTCATACATCGGGTGGTCGAAGCGTGGTGCGGCCAGCACCTGTTCGATTCTTTTGTCCCCGAACCAGTCTCGCGGTAGCCATGGCGGCCAGAGGTTGGGCGCAGGTAGCCGGGCGAGTACGCGTCGCGTGAGTGTTTCCTTCGGGTCGAGCTTGCCCAGCAGGTCGAGGCTGCCCACGGCGAAGTTGCTGCGGTCGATGTCGCGCAATCCGCCGGGACGGGTCAGGCCGTCGGACAACAACCGGTAGTCGTCGGCGAGGCCACGCGGCTCACTGTGGCGGATGGCGACGAGCAGCACATCGATCACCTCGGGGTCGGCGGCGACTTCAACCGGGAAACCGGCCTCGCGGGCCCATTCCGCCACCGCGCGGGCGTAGGACTCCACCTCGTTGACATTGACCAGGGCCAAACCGTCACCCACCGAACGTCCGATGCCGGTGCGGGCAGCAGTCGATGCCTGCACGATCCAGTCGGTCTGGCCGAATCGTTGTCCGACGTCGAGAACTGCGAACAGTTGACGCAGGATGTCGCCGACACCGGCGGCCGCATCACGGTTCCGCTCCATCTCGTCGCGGGTCGGGAGTGCGGCGAGCAGGGCATCGAGCATGGTGGCCACAACATCTCGGGCGATGTCGGGTGGGTCGCCTTCGAGCAGGTCCGACAGTGATCCGTCGTCGGCGGCGGCGGTCAGCGCGTCGGGGAGGGCGGGTTCGGCCAACCCGGCGGCGACCAGGTCGCCGAGACCGGGAGGGAGGAGTTCCAGACCGGCGGGGTGCAGGTCAGTCACTCCGTCGGGATCGGCATAGGTGCGGACCCAATTGCGGGCGTTGCCTTCATCGTCGGTGACCAGGCGGCGCACTGCCCGCGCACGGGATACCGCGGGCAATTCGCCGTCGGGCGACCGCACGAACCGGGTGATCTTGCCGCGTGGTGCCGCGAGTCGCCGCAAGGTCCCGGCCACCGCGCCGCTGGGCAGCACACTCGCCCCGATGTGCGCGCTCAGCGTTGTGCCCGGTTCAGCCAGAATCCGGCTCGACACCCGCTGCGTCACGGCGAGCAGGTTTGCCGCGTCGAAGCCGCCGAGGTGGCGACGGTGCAGCGATTGGGCTGTGTAGCGGGCGAATTGGGCCAACCGCAGCGCGCGGTTCGCGTCCTCGACCCCGGCCACCTGCGCCCACGCACTGGCCATCAGGGATTCCTGATCCATCTGAACGACACGGGTGCCCAGGCCCGCCACGATGCGGTCGGCCGGGTCGAGGTTGAGATCGCGAAACCAGGACGCCGGTGCGTCCGGGACCCGCGAGCGTGCGGTGTGCGCGCCCGCGTAGATCGGGGGACCAACAGCTGGGTCGTCAGCGGCGGGGGCGCCGAACTTGTGCTCGGCGGCGGCTTCGAGTTGGTGGCGCAGGTGGTCGGTGGTGCCGGTCGGCCAGTGCTTGCCGTCGGAGTTGGGCGCGTTGGGCCGGGTGAGCGCGCCCCGGACCCGCCGGTCGCCGCCTTCCGCATCGGCGGGGACAACAGGAATGCCGTTTCCGGGGTGAGTGGCATCGACGCGGCGCTCGCCGACCGAGCCTGTCGCCATCACCGGCCACAATCGTTCGGCGAGGGTTTCGAAGTCACCGTTCGGGCCCGTCGAGAAGGTCCAATGGTCGTAGACCGGCAGTGTGACCACACCACCCGCGCCGTCGCCCCAGGCGTACGCCAGCGTTTGTTCAGTGGGTTCATTGCCGAGCCCCGCCTGCGCGCCGACCTTGAAAGTCGGCACCACACAGGCGATCCAGTTCCGGAATGCCGGTAACTGACGCGGGGCGACAAGACGGGACAGATTTGCCAACGGTGTGGCGGGCGCGAGGCGTTGCGCAATGGTTTGTGCCGCAGCGATTTTGCCGATCACCTGCGCGTGCGCCCAGGCCCAGGCCTCGCCGGTCGGCGGAAGTTCGGAACGCGGAGTCGTCAACACCGGTAGCCCACCCGATGTGGTGGCGACAACCTTGGAGACTGCAGCATCGACGACCACCAGGCGCAGCCACGGCGGCAGGTACCCGCTCGCGTCCGGGCCAGCCGGCGTGAATTGCCACGGCAGGTCGGGCGCATCGAATTCGATGTGCGCGAGGTCGCTCGGTTCGGCATTGGCGGTGCCGGGTTCTGGGTACCTCCGGATCACCTGCTTTCCGATCAGCGACGCCACCGCGCCCGGACCACGCAGGCGCAGCGTCACTTCGGCGTTGTCGGTCCCGGCCGCGGCGACCACCGGCACCCGCAGGGCCACCTTTGCCGTGGCGGGTGCGGTGGGACTGAACGGATGGCGCAATGCGGCGGCGATACCGGTGCGGTAGTGCGGCAGCAGCGTGTAGGAGTCGAAGACGAGCTTTTCGGGTTCGATCGGCAGGTGTACGCGAAAGGCGTCCGCCACGATTTTTCCGGCCATCAGGCGCCTCCGAGTGCGACAACTTGCAGGGCTGCGGGGGCGGCGGCCGCCGCCGCTTCGGCATGGGTCCAGGTCATGACCGCACTCGAAACCCCCGCCACCACAGTGAGGTCGCTGCGACTGCGAACAACGGCCTGGTCGGACCCTGCCATGGGCAGACCGGGCGACAGGGTGGCGTAGCGGTCGCCGGCCCGCAGATTGCTGTGTCCGGCCGCGGTTGCGTACGCCGCGAGCACGGCGTCGGCGCCGGTCAAGGTGTACAGCTCGGTCGTGAACCGCTTGCGTGGCCGATGCGGATACGAGGTCTCGTATCGCAGATCCGCCTCGACTGCTCCCGCCGCCGGATCGGCCACACCCTGCGGATCGATCCTGAGCCCCGCCGGGAACTGCTCGAACGAGGGCCGGCGCAGCTGCTGGTCGTCGGACAGATCGAGATACTGGCCTGCGGCGAACCGATCGGCGACCGGTGACCGGGCCGCCCCGGTGAGTGCGCCACCTCCACTGACATCTTCGAAAACTGGCTCGCCCAAACTGATTCGATGTTCGCCGTCAACAACCGGGCTGGCACCGACGCGGGCGATGTCCGTATCCAACGGCACCGCCGACTGCAGTCCTTGAAGCAGCGACCACGGTTCGACCGGAAGACCGTCGGAGGGGCCGGCCGGTAATTCGTGCAGGTGGACCGGTTGCTCCCGACCGGGTGCCGGGGCGGCCCGCCACGCCGCTTCCTTCGCCAGTGCGTCGCGAACGAGCTTGCGCGGCGATACCTTCGCCGGTTCGGTGGCCGGGTCGTCACCCCAGGTGATCGGGCCGACATCGAGGCTCACGTCGGGCAGCGGCCACGGCAGACACACCTCTCCGGTGCCCCAGGCCTTCCACGGACCGGGTCCTTCGAGGTGCAGGTGCAGGTCGATCGACGCCAGGGTGAGCCCGAAGACCCGAACGCACACTCCGGCTTCCACATCGACCAGGAACCCGAATCGGGGAGCGAACCGGATCAGCGCGTCGAGTCCGACATACCCGAACACGCCGGTGTCGCCGATCGCGATGGCCACCTGCAGATGCCCGCCGAACTGCACCGAATTGCTGGTGATCGCCACATAGGCTTCGAGCCGCAATTGCAGCCCGGGAGGGGAGAGCTCGGCATTGAGACGTTGGAGTGATGCCAGCTCGCTGGGCGGGTCATAGCGTGGG
The DNA here is from genome assembly GCF_059683565.1 of Williamsia sp. Y721. Taxonomy (NCBI): domain Bacteria; kingdom Bacillati; phylum Actinomycetota; class Actinomycetes; order Mycobacteriales; family Nocardiaceae; genus Williamsia; species Williamsia sp. Y721. Next base: position 1,712,568 of record NZ_JCASNH010000001.1, read on the forward strand.
TGGAAGCCACCCGCCGACAGAGCGAATGTTGCGTCGTCTCCGAACCGGAGCAGCAAGCCGACATCACCGCCGATGCCGAAGAACCCGATCCGCGATCCGGACAGGCTGGCGATCACCAGGATTCGGTCTGCCGAGAACTCGCCGTACACTTCCGCCCGCAGGTCGATCAGCGCCAGTTCGGGCAGCGGAATCGCCATCCGCAAACGACCAAGGAGCAGGACCTTCGTGTCGGGAAGCGAGAGGATCAGCGCCAATTCGGCGGTGACAAAGGAAATCGGGCGGCCCCAACCGAGTTTCACCATCGGACCGATCGCGAATCCGTCCTTGGTGGGCGGGAACACCGAGGACAAGGTGTCCAGGATTGTCGGTGCGGCGCCGACCGGATCACTCGGGAACAGCAGATTGGCCAGCGCGCCGGTTCGCAGGCCGGCACGCAAGGCCTCGGTATTGGCAGCCACCTCGATACCGACGATGCCGCCGACCCCGTTGAGCGTGAACAACAGTCCCAGTTCGACGGGTGGGTTGATTTCCACCGACATCACCACGACGATGGAGAATCCGCCGGGTTTGTCGGTGATCACGCCGAATGCCTTGACGTCCACCGGACCTATCCGCAACTGCAACGCACCGCCGTAGCGAGTCCAGTCGGGACGTCCGGGGACGCTGCGTATGTCGAGGTATCCGCCGCCTCGCACCGGACCGGCATCGAGCACAACACCGAATCCGGTCGGCAGCTTGGCCGTCGCATCCTGCAGCGGATGCGGGTTCGCGGGGTCGATGACAAACCGCAGTCCGGCCCCGTCCACCGTGAGCTGGAGCGGTGGTCCGAGGTTGCCCTGGATCATTGCGACCAGGTCGAACACCAGCCGTTCCCCGTCACGCCCGAAATCCAGTGCGAGCCCTTTGACTTTGATCGGCCCGGCTTGCGGACGCGCGGGCAGGGCGATTCGTCCCTGCGTCGCGCCGCCGATCGTGACGCCGGATGTGCTGTCGACCGTGACCGCGATATCGGCGGTCACGCCACTTCCGGCCAGGCCGATGGCCGACAGCAGTTCACCTGCGCCCGGAATCGAGATATGCGCCCCGGTCACTGTGACGGTCACACCGAGCGCCGGTGCTGCTCCCCGAAACCGCAGTCCGGCAGCGAGTTCCACCGAGTCGACGCCGATCCCGACAATCTCGGGGCTGTTGGCGCGCACCGAATACCCGAGCGTGCCGCTGCTTGCGGTGAGTGCGCCGGGGCCGGCAGGCAGGCCGAGTTGGCTGAGAATGCCGGAGCCGGGGAGGGCGACGGCGAAGGTCTCGGTCAGGAGGGCCGCGAGATTTCCTCCCAGTTTGATGGCAGCGGTGTCGAGTGCACCGATCGCCGAGGCCAAAGGTGCGATCGCGGCGCGGATGAAATTGGGATTCGGGTGGAGTAGGCCGTCTTCGAGGACTGCGGAGAACTTGTCGATCGAGAGGAGTGCACTGGAATGGTCCCCGGCGATGGTCGCGCCGCCACCGGCAGCACCGAGCTTTGCGGCCAGGCTGTCTGCCGAGGCGAGTGCGTCGATCGCGAAGGCGTTCAGCCGCGCTCGAACGAAAACAAGGGCCGATTGAAGTAACTCGGCAGAGAACTCGCCTCGGATCCGGACATCGGCTGGTATCGGTCCGGTGCCGACCTGACCCCGAGCGGCCTCGAGTTTCGTTCCGGTGGTTGCGGCATCGGCGAGCAGGGTCACCTGCATCCCTTCGGCGGTGAGCGCCGCGCGGATGTTGTCGTCGAGATATGCGACCACAAACCATGTGCCCGAATCATCGGATTGCCCGCCGATGAGGTTCACCCCGGATCGCCCACGCAGCGTCGCGAGCTGGCCGTCGGTGCCGCGAACGATCACTTTCTCCATGGCGTGCTCCTCAGAGGAGGGCTCGGAACAGCCCGAACAAGCCGGCGTGGATCTCCCGCTCGATTTTCGGAAACTGTTTGGTGAAATGCGGAAAGAATCCACCGTCGGATTCGTCCGGATTGTTTTCATTCTGGCCGGCATCGAGACCGCATTCGATCGTGAACGCGACACACTCGGGCATGTCTTGATCGACGAATTGTCGGCTGAACACAAAGTCGTCTGCGCAGCCGACAAAGGTCTCCTTCGGCAGGATACCGGTGTCCAGTGTCTGCGACACCGCATACTTCGACCGATTCTTTGCGATCGGCGAACTTCCCGCTGACGCCAGGATCTCGGCAGACATGATGCCCGCCAAGGTGCGCAGTCGCTGATGCAGTTGGGTCGGGATGAACTCGCCGTAGACGGAGCCGAGTAGCCCGTCGCGACCGCTCGTCGGCTGATTCGGGAAGTGATTCAGTGCGGCCTCGTCGAACCGCTGGGTTGCATCTGTCTCTTGGTTGCGGTCGAGTCCCCATGGGTAGGTGATGCTGCGCCCGCTCATGTGCACATCGACAAATGCCTGCACTTTGCGGTCGGTGGCCAGGGTGACGATGTTCTGCGTCTCGATCTCGGATGCGGGGCTCGGACCCTTGTATATCTGGAGCTCGCACGGGTTCTCCGAGACCGCGGCTTTTGCTGCTGCTGCCGGATTGTAGAAATCACGATGGAACCAGGCGATGGGGAAGTTCCGGTTGAGGTCGACCCCGACGCACGCTGCGTTCGTCGGTGATACCCGGCGGTTCTTCCGCCACAGCTGGCTGGCGGGGGTGCTCGCCTGGAGGCTGAAGTCGCGGCCATCAGGATTGATCAGCGGCACGAAGATCAACTCGAGCTTGTCGAACATCCCGGCGACGTCGGCGGCCGCGATCGTGTAGTTGGGGTCGCTGTAGGGGACACCGCCGCTGACGAACTCGGGATAGACGATGTCGGTATTCAAAGCCCGACTGTTGAGCAGCCGCGTAGCCAGTCCGATCAGAGCGTCCGGCGGTGCCCATTCGCGGGCGTGTGCGCCGCCGATCACCAGGACGGGAATCCGGTCCTGAACAGCTGGATCATGAAGTACGACAACATTAACCGGATTGCCGCCGACCGTCGCGGTCAGCTGACTCATGGTGCAGAGCGTAGGGAACGTGGTGGCGAGAGCAGTGAGCGCCTCGGTGACCTGGAATGCGGTCAAGTATCCCATCGGGTTCCTCGATCGTTGGCGTGAAAGACCGGACGACTATTCGAGATGCTATGTACGCTATACCGTCGCGGCGCTTTCTACCTGAGTAGTCGACTACTCAGGTAGAAAGACGTCGACTTCGTGGGCGCGGCAGGTAATCGGTAATCCGACGTGATGTCGCTGAACGGATTGGGCGGCGGGCCAAGGGCGGCGGTGTCCTCCAACAACGCTACCTTCTCGTTCGCAGAAACTTCCGGGTCAACGATGATCTCAAATACCTTGTCCAACAGTGCAATAGGTGGCGAATGGGATCCGTCCTCCAACGCAAGTTGTTCGATGACGGTGAGCAGTTGCCGATGGCCCGTTGGCTCAATCATCCGTACCACGACCGAGCAGCCATGCATCAACGTTGTCGCAACTGGCGTCGTTTGAAGCCGTAGTGATGTACCTGTTTTCCTGAATGGCCATCCGATCTTCCTCAGCCGTCATACCAGTCAGAAGGTCACTCGAGGCCTCAGCGCGGTTGTGGTGGTGAGAGTGGGGGCCGGTTTTCTTCACCTGGTGTTGGGATTGGGAAGGTGAGCGTAGGCCGGTGGCGTTAGGCGATCAGGCGCGGTCGTGGAGGGTGATCTGGTAGCCGTCGGGGTCGGCGAAGGTGAATGTCCGACCGAAGGGGCCGTCGATCGGTGCAGAAATGATGGTGTGACCGTCGGCGACGAGAGCATCGTGAATGGCCTGGACGTCTGTGGCGTGGAGCCAGATCGCGGCACCGATGCCGGGCTGGGCAACGGATGCGAGGTCGGTGCCGGGAATGACGTCGCGCAGTGCGAACGCGATCGGTTTCGTCTCGAAGACGACGGCGTGCGGGGGTCCGACCTGCGAGCGGACGAGGCCGAGATACTGCTCGTAGAACGCCTGCGAAACGCTTAGGTCACGCGCTTGGAGCGAGAGGAAATCGGGGCCGGTGGCGGGCATGATGATGCTCCTTATTTTCGTGTCAGTTAGCTGACACGGAGAACAATATGTCAGAATACTGACATGAGTCAAGACGGTGTTGATCTGGAGACTTCGCTGGGCTACTTGCTGAAAGAGGCTTCGAGCGCCCTCCGTGCAGCGATGGAGGAAGTGTTGCGGCCGTTGGGGATGAGCGTGACGCACTACTCGTGCCTCGAGTTGCTGGCTCAGCGACCGGGCTTGTCGAACTCCGAGCTCGCGCGGGGTGCGTTCGTGACGCGGCAGTCGATGAACGTGCTGCTTCAGGCCCTGGAACGAGATGGCTATGTGACCAGGCCTGCAGAGGCGGCCGTCGGGAAGGTTCTTCCCACTCGGCTCACGCCTCGCGGTCGACGGAGTCTTGAAAAGGCGACCGTGGCCGTCCGGTCCGTCGAGGTCAGAATGCTGGCCGGCATGACTGAGACCGAGCGGTCCGGTGCATTTCGGATCTTGCGGAGCATGATCGATTCCCTGCGCCTTAGCGGCGACGATACATAGCGTTCCCGGGACTTCTACTTTCTGGTTTATCGCCGATGAGGTACCTGAGGGTTCCGAAAGTTGCAGTGCTCAAAATGATTTGGCACTTGGTTGAATCCGTCGGAGACGGTGCGCGACTCTCGGGAGGGATCAGCCCGAAAGGGGAAGCGCGTCAAGCGAGGTCGTCGCGATCGCAGTCAACTCGGGTCGGCCGACGCCACCGTTGGCCAGCACTTCCATCCCGCGTGTGACGGCCACAAAATAGGCGGCCAGGGTATGGGGGTCCGCCGCGGCGTCGATCTCTCCGCTGACCTGGGCGTCGATGATGCATTGACAGTAGATCGCTTCGAGTCTGGTGAATCCCTCGAGCGCTGATGTGGCTACGTCAGTGTCTCGGTGGCCGAGTTCGACGATGGCTTTGGTGAAAAGCGAGTCTTGGCGCTTCTCTTGAGTCAGCGCGAAGGCGACTTTCAGCATCTGCGCCCTGATCCGTTCGAGCGGGGTGGAATCGGGGCCGCCCAATGCCTGGTCCACGGCGGCGACCGCGTCGATGGCGCTCGCCGACAGCGCCTTCAGGAACAGTTCGTGTTTGCCACCGAAGGTGTTGTACAGGCTCTGCTTTCCGAGTCCCGTCGCTTTGACCAGGTCATCCATCGTGGTGCCGCCGTACCCGTTGTGCGCGAATACTTCGCCGGCCGATGCGATGACCTCGTCTTCGTTGAACTTTCTGGGACGCGCCACCCGATCTACATTAGCCGTTCTTGACGTTTTGGTCCATAAGTGTATTTTGGACTAGAAAGTCAATAACTCAGCTGAGGAGAAGTCATGGGACAGATGGATTCGCGAACCGCATTGGTGACCGGAGGAACTTCGGGTATCGGACGAGCGATCGCCACGAGGCTGGTCGACGAAGGGGCGCATGTTTTCGTGACCGGTCGCCGCCAGGGCGAAATCGACGCGCTCGGCGCCGAATTGGGCGAGGGGATCACCGGTGTGCGCAGTGACGTGTCCGATCTCGATGACCTCGACCGGTTGTACGCGATGATCGCCGAACGGGGAAGTGGCCTCGATGTTGTCGTCGCCAACGCCGGGGGAGGCACGTTTGCCGCCCTGGCCGACCTCGAGGCCGAGGCTTTCGACCACACGTTTGGCATCAATGTCCGCGGGACGGTGTTCACGGTGCAGAAGGCTCTGCCGCTGCTCAATCCCGGAGCGTCGATCGTGGTCACCGGATCGACCTCGGCGGCTCGGGCAACGCCGGCATTCGGTGTCTACTCGGCGAGTAAAGCCGCGATACGTCAGTTCAGCAGAGTGTGGGCGGTCGAGCTCGCCGAGCGAGGAATTCGGGTCAACACCGTGACGCCGGGACCTACCGAAACTCCCGGGCTTGCCGGCCTGGCCTCTGATCCCGAGGAGTCTCGCGCCTTGCTGGAGCGGGAGGCAAGCCGCGTCCCGCTTGGTCGGCTCGGGCGGCCCTCGGAGATCGCCGACGCCGTCCTGTTCCTGTCGTCGCCTCAGGCGAGCTTCATCACTGGCAGCGAGATGTTCGTCGACGGCGGCGAATCTCAGGTCTGAAATCCATTGCTGGCGAACACTTCCAAAACAACATTCCGGCATCGTAGCCAACTATGTTGTGCCGCAACGGTGATAATCCCATTTCGACGGAACGCTGGCAGGGACCTTCAGAACGGGCGGATCTGCTTTTTGGTTCCTGTCTAGCGAGGTTAGCCGGCGGTGACCGTCAGAGTGGCGGTCGCTGATGTGGCGAGGTTGAGGTCAAGGAGAACCGCGCTTGCTTCGTAGGTGCCGACCGGCAGGGGTTCGGCCATGCGCGCGTGGATTGTGGTCGCGGCGCCGGGTGGCAGTCGTGGAAGTTGCCGGTCGTCGCCGTTGTCGGTGTAGAAGCGTGGTTCGGCACGCGGCACGATCGTGATGACCTTGGTGTCGTTCGCGACGTTGGACCATTCGGTCCCGCTGGTGTTTCGCACGATGAACTCAAACTCATGTTGAGTTGTTGCTGATTCGACGAGTGTGACTGCGTTGCTTACCCAATCGAACGTTAGGCCAGATCGGCGGTCCTCTCGTGAGGGAACGGGGGTGTGCGGTTCGGGATGAACCAGAATGTGGCGCACACCGTCGACGTGGGTCGTGATCAGGACCCACCAAGTGTCTGTCTCCGTGGGCGCGATCCACACTTCTTTACGTGTTGCGCGTCCGTGGGGCACGCCCTCGTCCCTCACCAGTCGCCATCGCTGGGTCGGTAGGCGGTCGAGGAGACCGGCAACCACCTTCGAGGTGTCGGCTCCGGCAAGCACCACCTCGAGGTCGGTGTTGCCGGCGGGGCCGAAGAGGGCTTGGTTCGAGATGCCGTCGGTATGGCCGAGCTGCCATGAGCCGGGATTGCTGTTGATCATTGAAACCGATTGTAGTCGTGGGGCAATGCCATTGATGGATATCAGCCGCATCCGAATTCTGTTGCCCCTCAGCGCCGTCCCGCGCCCGTACAGGGTCCGAGAGGGATATCAGGACATGGTTGCTCAGATTGCTCCCGCAACTCATGGGTAATGCCGAGGCGACGATGTTGTATTCCCGAGGTTTAACATTTCGAACGTAAACCAATGAATCTCATCGGTAGGTGGCGTTGGGGGGACACGAAAACAGCAGTGCTGCAGTCGAATAGTGGGCAGTACTTACTGCCCATAGGTGTAACGCAGGTTGGCGTTGATCAAGGTGCCGATGCGTTGACACATGTGGCGGAACTGTCGGTCGTCGGGAGCTGGCGGCTGGATCAACAGAGTCCACCGTAGGTTTGTCCCGCCGCCGCCGGCGGGTAGGTCGAATGCGATCTGTGCATCAGGGCGTTTGATCCACAGCGACGACCAGACCACACGTGAGGGCTCGTCGGATTCCAGGACGACGGGTGGTACCTCGTCTGTCAGAAGATGCAGCCAAGGTCGACTGGGCTGGCGGTTCGGTTCGACGAGATCGTCATAGAGAATTCCTGGTGGCGCTGGCTGATTGCGTTGCTTCGACGCGATGACATCCACACTTCGACCCTACGCAATCTGAAGTTGTCCACGCGGCGGATCGACATTGACACCCGCGGCCCTCACCGACAGTCCTATCTGTTGCGCGTTCCGTCCACTTCATCGTTCTTAGAACCTCTTGCGGTTGCGGGTCGCTTGGATACAGTCGCTTCGGGTTGATCCTTTGACAAGGACGTGAGGGGTAAATGTGCCGCTGATTGCAACACATTCGCTCCGATTGGCGGTGGACGCTGCCTATTTCGTCGTTCGCGGAAGTGTTCCCGAAGACATCTTCGGGCCCGCAGTTTGGGCTGGGTGGTCGCCACGCCTTTGTAACGTGCGTCATATGTCGGAACTGGTGCTCGTGGTGTTACATCGCGCAATGGATCAGCTGCAGCAGCAGGTGATCCCGGAGTTCGGGCCAGCCCAGCGCTCCTGACCTGACAGCGACTGTTGAGTCGCGAATCGTGGTGGGACACCCACTGCCGGAACAAGAGTCGTGCCAGGGCGGCAACGTCGCTGAGGTCCTGGACTTCGTGGCGTTGCCAATAGGCGTCAGGCGCACTGGGGCTCTCCGGTCTGCTGCCGACCGGATCGGTTGCGGCGGAACCAATCCGGTACACCTTCCGATTCGGAAGGTGAGCCTCCCGCGGGGTGGGCCAGCGTTACCGACCGGGGACGTCTTTCTGAAGGGAAGCGGTAAATGACTCCATGGACGCGTTGTCCCCACCCCAAGCTCTGCCCGCGGCCCCTTCAACCTGTTGTGGAACAGCTCTTTTGCGCACTGTTTGACTACAGCGCAAAAGCTTGCGGGGGTCCTGCAAGGCTGGCTTTGGCTTGTCTGCCGAAATCGTCGAGAACCTCCAGGTCTCCTGCTACCAATCCATCGAGAGCAATACGTGCCAGATCGGCCGGCTGGTTCAGCAGTTCTTCAGGCAATGTCATGCCTGCTTGTGCTGCGTAATCGAGCAGGGTCTGGGTGGCGATCAGGCCGGGCACCAGCGCGGTGACCTGTGTTCCCTGTCCCTCTAGTTCAACTCGTACGCCATTGGTCAGGCCCCATGCCGCGGACTTGGCGGCGGCGTAGGCGGTATTGCCGTCGACGGTATTCCATGCCGCGGCGGACAGGACGTTAAGGATCGCGCCACCACCATTGCGGGCGAGGATCGGTGCAAACGCTCGGATAACGGCAAGGGTGCCATAGTAATTGGAATCCATCACGGCGCGGATGGCGTCGAGTTCACCGGTGACCAGGTTTCCGCCGCCGGTGAAAGCAGCATTGTTGATCAGCACATCGACGTCGCCGGCGGCCGCTGCGGCAGCATCGACCGACGCCTGGTCAGTGATATCTAGGCGGAGAACCTCGACGCCGGGAATGTCGATCAGTTCTGGCCGCCGTGCAGTCGCGTAAACCTTCGCGCCTCGGCGCACCAACTCGCTTGCCAAGGCGTGGCCAAGTCCTCGGTTGGTGCCGGTGACAAGGGCTGTTGCGGTCGAAAGTTCCATCTGTCCTCCAGGTGCTTGTTCCGGGCCGATAAGGTGACCCATCGGTCCGCTTACATCTGTGAAGCTAGCACGAATCGGACCGGGCGGTCACCTTGCTAGCATTGAGAGATGCCAACTGACCGACCCTTGCGCGTAGATGCTGCTCGAAATCGGCAATTGCTGTTGGCCGCAGCCGAAGAGGAGTTCACCGAGCGCGGATTGTCGGCCTCGGTCGCCCAGATTGCTCGTCGGGCGGGCGTAGGTAAAGGTACGGTTTTTCGGCATTTCGCCAGCAAAGAGGATCTCATGGTTGCAATCGTTACCGGCCATCTCGACATTCTCATCGCACATGCGCAACAGCTGGCAGGTGCGACCGACCCGGGGGCTGCGCTATTGGAATTCTTGACCGTGGCGGCCGACGAGCGGCAACAGCATGACGTCGACTTCCTGTGGGCGGTCAGCGACGGCGATATAAGGGTGACGCAGCTACGAGACCGCCTGCACCTGGCCATCGATTCGCTTGTTGAGCGTGCCCGTCAGGCCGGCACTATCCGCCCTGATGTGACTGGGGCAGATATTTTCCTGCTGATGTGCGCACCGATTCATGTCGTCAGCAATCTCTCCCATCCCGATCCCGAGCTATGGAAGCGATACCTCGCGATCATCTTCGATGGCCTCCGCCCCGAAGGCGCCAATCCTCTCCCGCAACCCGCGCCGACCCTGCCCTGAGACGGCGCGAGCGCGCAGCTGTCCGAGGCAGCGGTGATCGCAGAGCATGTGCAGTTCGACATCCTGTAGTCGTCGCGGAGTATGGCATTCAGCGGAAAATGTCGCTATTCAATGCAAGTGAAATCGTGGCTCAGGTGCCGCTGCGTACCCTCTGCGTGCCAGGGGACAGTGCTGCTAGACAGGAACAGCAGCCGATCGTGCCAACTACGTCATGTTCGGTTGCTGTGTTTTGCGCGGGTGGTGCGAGGGCGATGGCTTGAGGACTGCGGTCAGGTAGTGGGTGCCGTCGGGGTGTGGAGTGAGTCGGCCGTAACGGTCTTGCAGATCAGATTGGCTGGCGATTGTGGTTTGCCAGTTGGGGTCGAGTTGGTTGGAGGTGCCGCGGCTGCTTCGTCCGGTGGTTGCGGCTTCGTTCGTGCTGACGAGCGTTTTCAGTTTCCGGTAGCGCTCAGGCGTAGTTTGAGAGGTTGTCGCTGCGAGTTGGGCGATCTGTGCGAGGTGGCTGCCCTGAGTGGAGAGTTCGGTGATCGTCGTCAACACCCGTTGGACGATGTTGTCGGGTAGGTAGGGGAGCACGCCTTCTTCGAGCCACGCAGTCGGTGTGTCGTCACGAAACCCGGATGCGCGCAGGTCTTGCTCCCACGGCCCGCATAGGTCGGTACGGACGACATGCCGAGGCATAGGCCTGGGTTTCGAGACATTCGCTAACACTTGCTCTTTGAAGTCGAACATCGGCGGGAGGTCGATCTCGAAGACTGGTGTGTGCGTCGGTAGCGGCAATCGCAGAGCGCGCGTATCGAGCCCGGCGCCCAAGATCACGATCTGCTCGCACCCGCGCTCGCACGCTGCGACCAGGTAGTCATCGAAATACCTGGTAGCCAGAACGCGGTCGTCGTAGAAGTCGTCGACCAGGTGCTGCATCTGCTCCCACGTGCTGACCGCGCCCTCCGGAGCGGTCTCGGCGTGGAACGCCTCTTCGGCCGCCTGCGCAAAAAGCTGCGCGTACGGATCGTCGAACAACGCATCCTCGCGCACCGACTCGCGAGCGCGAATCAGCGCCACCCCGATTGCCGATAGCCCCACTCCCGCTAGCGAATCCGGCAACGATCTCCCCATGGACACAACCCTCCCCAGTTGGCTCACTCTGCAATATAGTCCGCCCCGCCACACGGGTTGAGCTTTTTTCAACTTTGGCCGGCGGACGGCGCAGTGTGGGTTGTACTGATGCGAGGTGGTGGCTGTGCAGTTCTGATCTTGTCAGGCGCCGCGGGTGAGGTCGAAGTCGTAGCGCGACGTCGGCACCACGTCGAGGTTCCGGTCGGCACCGAAACGGGCAACGCTGTTGAGCATCAGGGTCATTCGATGATCAAGGTCGTCCTTGTCGCCGCCGCTGCCGTAGAACGCGTGTATGTCGTTCACTGCCGCCATTGGGAAGAGCTCCTCGACGATGCCGTCCACGCGCGGGGTGTCGTCGAGCAGCGCTCGAGTGACTATGTTTTGGACGTAACCGAAGGTGGCCTGGGTGTCGATCGCCACCTGTGTGTGGTGTCCGAGCCACCGCTCGAGCCACTCGGCGTGATCGAGCTCGGCCGGCCGACGGAGGAACGCGATGTTGGACAACGCGTCGATCCGCGATCCGTCGGCGGGCAGTGGCGGGTCAAGCGGTGTGCGGGCCTCGACTTCCCAGGCCGCGATGGGCCCGTCGATGTCCTCAGAGAGGGCGGCGAGCAACTTGTCGGGGTCTGGGGCCCAGAATGTCACCACGGCTTGGATCGGGGGATCGAGCTGGTCGATTCGCATGGCCGGTGATACCGGTTCGTCGCTGATGTTGACCTGAACACGAGTGGCACCCGACGCGGCACACCGATTGACGAGGTCGGCGGTGCTCGCCCGCGACAATCCGCCACTTCGGATCGCCACGATAACCTTTGAAGAAGTCACGATGCGTGACGGTACCCGTCAAAGGCGCCTGCGGTCCGTAGTTCGTGAAAAGCCGATCCCTTCGATGGCCCGGTGCCGAAGAAGCTGCGCGAGAAGACCATCGGGCCCCGTGCGGTGCGAGGCGCGCCACCCGCACTAGCAACTCTATGTTGGAGTGACCTGGGGCGAGAGCCTCCCGACTTGAGTTGACCGAGGCAGCGATCAAGCGCGAAGGCACTAGAGTAGGCGACGCTTTGTTACCGGTGGCGAAAATATATTGTACGACAATCAATTTCGTCGATGCTGGAGATTACGTCGGGTGTCGACCCTGTATTGCTGGTGGGGGAGGTGTACCGGCGTGCGAGGACGGCACTGGTCAGAGTGTTCCGATCGAAGTTCGACGGCTCTTGTCGCACCACGCTGCGAGCCCGTCCTCAAGTCGGGGTGACATAAAGCCCCCGGAATCACCCCACGGCCACGCAACATGCGCTCGGGCTACCTGATCTTGAACAAGGTCGGCGATGCAGGCGAGGATCGACTCTTCGTCGTCGTCGACTTGAGGGGCTCCGCCGTTGATGCCGAAACCGTCGCGGCCGTATCCAGCGACGGTGACAGCGCTCAGCAGCACCACTCCGCCGGTGTTCACCTCATACTCTGCGACCCAGTCGATCTGCTCTATTGAGCCGCCGTAGTGACGTACGCGCAGATCGCGTCCAAGCCGAAGCAGTGCCCCGATCCACGCATCCGGCAGATCTGACGACACGATCTCAACGCCCCGTTTGGGTGTCCACATGGCCGTCAAGACTTGCTCTCGGGGCTCCAGTTCGACGAAGTTGATCACGGCGTTCAGTCTGTCATTTCAACGGCGTTGGTTGTGCGGAATTAACCCGTGCTGGGTGAATGATCGGAGGTCTTGGTAGGGCGGAATTCAATTTACGTTTTGTCACTCACGACAAAACTGATTGTGCTGCAATAGTTCTCGCACAGTCCGGCGGTAACACCGGCTACGCAGTCATTTTGGCGGTGTTTCATCGGACGCTATCGCTGTTCCACTGAACGTCGGGGTGCTTGGTTCGGTGGCCGGCAAATCTGCATCGACCGCCCCGAATCGCTGTCAGTCTGTCCTGACATGACGAGTGCTGTAGAACGCTGTTGATCAACGCGACCAGATCGCCACGATCGCCAATTCCGGTCGCGGCCAACAGTTCCTATCCGCAATGTTCGAAAAATTGTTGACCCGCAGTGGTTTAAAGGGCGCGCTGGTCAGGGTCTGGTATGCGAATGCGCGGCGATGCGGGACGACCGGATGGGGAGCGGGCAGGTGCTAGCGAGCGGTGTATTCGTTGGTGCAGTCCAGGGTGCTCATCCAACCGTTGGGGGCGGTGTTCGTGACCGAGGCGACCACCGTGATGCGGCCCTTGCCGACGTTCTGGACCGGCAGCGTGATCTGGGTGTAGCCGCGGTCCACCGACGCCGACCGGATGGAATCCCACCCGCCGCCGCTGAGCCCGGTGTCCAGGTTCGCCCAAATCACACTCGCGTCCTGTTTGTAGGCCGCACGGGTGGTGGAAAGGGTATGGAACCTGAAGGTGGTCTTCCCGGCACCGGTCGGAGCGGTGGTGACGATCGATCGCTCGACGCGGGTCGGCTCCGCGGGATCTGGGTAGGTGATGGTGCACAATGGGCGCGGCACCGGACTATGTCGCAACAACACTCGCCGATCCGCACATCACGCAGTGGGCGCAGCAGGTCTTGCCGCAGTGCTGACCCAGCACCAACTCGCCAGACGAATTTCCTCCGGTGAGTGACAACGCAGATTTCCGTGGCTCGTGTGCGCGAAGTACGACATTTGCTGCGAACAAAACCAGGGAAACTCCACGGCGCTGGTCGAATGTAATAGACAGGTTGCGACCCCGAGAGGCACTTTCCCGTACAGGAGTTCGAGCAACTCGCGAGCACCGGGCATCGACTCGACCGTCGCCGACAGTTCGGCTTCCACCCCCGGGAGCAGCTGCACGTGTAACTCGGGTCCTGTCCCCGGCCGGCCGAAGTAGTCCGCCATGTTGGCGCACGCGGTCTCCAGGGTTCGTCCGATGAGCAGGTCCTTTTCCGCAGCGCCGAAACCGAAACCACAGTCGGCAAATAGCGAAGCCTCAGCCCGGGACCAACACGTTTCGGTGTCGAGGAGTAGGCCGTCGCAATCGAATACAGCAGCACTGACCGGTGAGGGAATCGACACCAGACGACCATATCGGCACCTGGCCGCTTTTCGTTGTCCGGGCGCCTCTGTCTATGTCTGTCTGGTGCTGAATGTTTGAACAAATCGCCACGAGATCACCCATTCGCACAGGATGGCTCGCCGCCCGGGCGGAATATCAGGGGGTTGGTTGGGTCGACGACGGCATGTTTGGTGCCTGTTTCGTCAGCGTGCCATTTGTAATCGTTGAGCAGTTTGCTCCTAGCTGGTCCACGATGGCGGAACCGCCGTCGGGGTAAACGAAATTGAACTGCATGTTCTGGACTAGTTGGTCTTCTCGATCTGGCGGGCAACTCATGCTGGGTTGACCGGCAGTATTGAACGACTTAGTGAGATCTGCGAGTGCGGTGTCGGTGAAAGTGATCATGTCGCCTACCAGAGCTCCGCCATCGGGGTTGTTGAGGGTTGATTGGTAGGTGCACTGGTAGGCCACAGTCGGAGATGCAGGTACTAGCACGTCTGGGTCGGAGTGCGTGCTCGCAGGCCACAATTTATCGGTAGGCGACGGCGGGCATTGCCAGGCATCCCGCGTGGCAGTTGGACTATTGCCGTCTGCCTCGGTGCTCGTTTCGTCGGTGCACCCGGCGGTGGCAACGAGTATGAATGCACTCGTTGCGACCGCGGCAAGCAGCCGCTGGCAAGGTCTCATTGTATTGATTCTATCTCTGCATCGTCCCCGCTACTTCTGAACGACCTGACCGAGGGACGTAAGAGGGGGTCTGGCTGGTCAAGCTCGAATCAAAGAGTTGGCCGGTGGCTTGGTCGACGTGTTGATCGATCGCGCTGCTACACGGACCTGCGGCGGGTAGCAGCAGTTCGATGTGGGCGAGTTTTCCTGAGCGCCCGTGTGGTTCACGGTTCCGAAGCCAGGGGACCGATCTGGGTCATGCCGACTGGGCTGGATGAAAGGTCCAGAGATAATCTCGATAGGTCGTCGACATATGGGTCAGATTCGGTGCAGTGCGCACGTCGCTTTTGGCGGTGCCCTCCATACGTCGTCACTGATGACGTAACAGATTGTGGGCCAATGAGAACTGGGCAACGAGACGTGTCGAAGTGAAACGCGTGGGTGTCCGCTATCGGTCTTCACCGAGTGCGCGGTCTATGGTCAGGGCCATAGGCACCAGTCGAGCAAATGTCAGTCACTCACGTTGGGCTCATGTTGTCGCTGCGGTTGTTGTCGTAGCGGGATCTATTCTCCTGATTGAGGGGGTAGTGAACGGTCGCTGGGTTCAGGTGTTGTGGGTTGTGCTGGTGGCGTCTTCGGCGGTCAGTTGGTGGGGTGGAGATCGACTGCGGGAGGTAGACCTCGATCGCCCGATGCGGTGGCGGCTAATGGCATTTCGCGCACTATGCTGTCTGGGTTTGGGGGTCGCCGGGGTGCTCGTAGTGGTGATGCAGGCCTCGGTGATGCAGCGCATTGGGGGTTGTCTACTTGTTGTGTCCTCGTTCTGTGGCGTCGTCGAGCTCTTCTACAGAGTCCGCTCATTTCGTGAGTCCACCTGAGCGGCGTCGCAACAAGGGTCCGTGAGGTAGCCGTTGGGCAGGCGTACCGAAGTTTGTGGGTTGCTCGACTCAATCGGCGGCGACACCAAGTGTGAATTCGGAGTTTTTATAAGAACTCGTGTGTGAGTCCCGCTCCAGTGAAGTTGGCCGCGAAGGCAATTGCGGCTTCGAAAGTGTGGAACTTTCTGGCGGGTAGTGGTCCTTCACTCGTGGGATCGATCCCGACCTCGGCCATCCGTACTTGCTACTCTTGAGGAATCTGACTCGCGTAAATGCTACAGCGCAGCAATGGGTCTGACGTACAACGTGGATTCGATCGGACCATAGGGCGGTTCCGTTGACGGCTCCGGCGCAGCATGTGAGGATCCCTCGCCCCGGGTTTTGAACCTGCAGTCGTGGGTGTTTGCAGATCGTTGGCGTTGTTGACCGTTTACGAATTATGCAGTGGGGGAGCAATATTCGCGTTTGTGGTGTTGTGCGGTCGGTTTCGGTGCTGCTGCGTACTCTCTGCGTACGGGGCCGGTCTGCGTGGATTGCGCCGCGACGCTTGTCGGTGCGCCGCGCGCGGAAGACTTTGTGGAACCGAAGCCCGAGCGTGGGATGCCGCGATGAGGCCTAACGCGACAAGGGCGCGCACGAAGGAATTCGTCGTAACGTCTTCGTGCGCATCTTGGGGCGGATGGAACTGGCTGCGCAACTTCCGTAGCATCCTCCAGATGAGCACTACAATTCGAATCACTGTTGTACAGCAACGTCTTCGACTCCTGCCGGGCGAATACCGCATCGCGGACTCACCATCGGGCAAGGTCCCCGGCCCTGCAGTGGCCACCGTTGTCGCGCCGGACTGCACGACAGTCGTCGAGGTGCAGGATTCGGACGGGGACGGCGATACGTGGCGGTGTTTCTACGGTGACGAGTCGGCACATGAGCTGGACGTCCCCGGGATGGCGGTCTCGGTACTTGCCCCGTTGGCAACCGCAAACATCTCCGTATTCGTCCTGTCCACGCTGTCTGCAGATCTGGTGTACGTCCCAACTGATCACGTCGAGGCCGCGATCGAGGTCCTGCGTGAATCTGGTCATCGCGTCGCTGCCTAGGATGGCAGTAACGTCGCGGTGAACCAGCGGGCGACCTGACGGCTGCTACTCGATACGGCGCGGGTTTTGGTGCGCTATGTGTTTCGTAAGTTGCACTGCTGCTGATGTTTGCCCTGACCGTCATGCTCCGGCGAGGTTCATCTCTCCTGCGGTGGGGTGAACATGTTCTAGTGTGGGACGTCGGCGATTTGGGGGTTCGATTATGGTGGCGTTCTTTTCAGCGGTCGACGGCGGCTCATTGCGGCCTGAGTATCTATCGATCAGCCCATGGTCGCAATCGCAAATCGGTGGTTACGCAATCTGTGGAACTCTCGCGCGTTCAATCGAGCACAGTCGGCAGACGGAGGGCTTCACGCCGGCTCGGCTGACGGTGGATCTGTTCAAACCGATCCTCACCGAGCTGATCGATACGCGAAGTGTCGTGGTTCGGAGCGGGCCACGGATCGAGGTCGTCGACAGCGAAATCGTCCAGAACGGTGAGGTCAAGGCCCGCGCGAGTGCTCTATTCGTTGCAGCTGGTGGCCAACCGCCGGGCGATCTGTGGCGGTCGAACGATCCGCTCCCGGGTGCGCCGGACGTGGTCGACACGGTTGGCCCGCCGCTGTTGAAAAGTGGCGACGGACCGTGGAGCGGCGACTTTTCGGAGCATCAGAACTCGGATCGGAAGGCCGTGTGGCAGAACTTTCCGCCGCTCATCGCAGGCGAGGTCATGTCTCCGTTTCAACGCGCGGCGGTCATGGCGGAGACGACCAGCCTTGTGTGTCACTGGGGGACTGAGGGTGCCGGTTTCATCAACATAGACACGACACTCGCTTTGTGTCGCCTGCCGGTGGGCTCTGGCCTCGGCCTTCGTGCGGACAGCCAACTCAGCGAACGTGGGATCTCCGTAGGCACGGCCACTATGTTTGACCGCCTGGGGTATGTCGGCAATTGCACGGTGACCGCAATCGCCAATGCTCGTCGACAGGTCGACCTTGGATCACTGTGAACCAGGCCAACATTGAGGGGCTCGCTAAAAGATCTGCGGGACAGCAGATTTGCCTACTGTGAGTCGTCTGAGTCTACCGGTGGAACAATCTGTTGCAGTGCGCCAGAATGCATGTCCGATTGTCACGATGCCAGGGGGACCCGCAGATGTCGTCGTCGAGCCGACTGTAGTCATTGGGTGAATGCCCTAGACGGAGATCTGCCGCATCAGAAGTCCGTGGGCGTCGGCTCAAAATGCGATGTCCAGGTTGGCCAAATGTTCGGAATTTGCGAGTACATCCAGTTTTGCGATGTGGTTGTCACGGAAGGTGATCAGGTACACCGCGTGGACCACACCGTCTGCTACATAGGCTGCGGCTGGAACGCCGTCGATGTAGACCAGCCTTGTCAGTTCCGCCCGGCCGGCAAAGACTCTCGCCACGGCGTCCACACCGCGGATGTTCTCGGTGAGCAGCGGCGCACCGAACTGTGCCCCGGCTGTTGCGAGTTCGACAGCGGCATCGTCGCTCCGCAGTTCTATCTCCGGGTCGAGGAGTTGCAGCAGGTCTCCGAACTCTCCATTGCGTGCCGCAGATAGGAACGCGTCGATCGCTGTTTCCTGATGTTTGCGCAGACTGTTGACGTCGACCGCTCTGAGGCGTGCGCGAGCGCGGGAGGCGAGTTGGCGGGCGTTGGTGGGGGTTCGTTCGACGATGGGAGCGATGTCGTCGTAGGACAACGCAAAAACGTCGTGAAGTACCAATGCGAGCCGCTCGAGCGGCCCGAGCGTATCGAGAACCAGTTGCATGGCCACTGCGAGCTCTTCCGATCGCAGCGCGCTGCCCGCCGGGTCGCCTGCCGCAGGGGTGTGGTCGGCAGCTTCGGTATCCCAGCCGGATTCACCGTCCAAGTCTTCGCGCCATGACACGCGCTGACGGATCATATCGATGCACACCCGGGAGATGACCGTTGTAAGCCAGGCCTCGAGGTTGTCGATGCCGGCCACATCGCTGCGCTGCAGCCGGAGCCAGACATCCTGCACTGCGTCGTCGGCATTCCACGGCGAGCCCAGCGTCCGGTAGGCGATGGCATAGAGCTTCTGCTGATGAACGGCGAACTGTTCCGCCAGGGCGTCGAGGGTGTAGTCAGACTGGTCAGGCATCACGGGGCTCCTTCTGACAGCAGCGTGTCACGTTTTGTTCGGCTCGCTCGACTCGTAGGTGAGACAGGTCGTTCGTTCCCTGCTCGGTATCCACAACATCACCTCGGCGAAGGAGCCACCATGACCATTCTTCCCTCAACAATCAGTGAAGAGTTGCGATCGATCGTCCGCGGGCGTGTCTGGCTCACCACCGACACCGGCTTCGATGACGCGCGACGGCCCTGGAACCTGGCTGTCGAGCAGAACGTTTCCGCAGTCGTCGAAGCGGCCGACGCCGACGATGTCGTTGACCTTGTGCGCCTTGCCAGTTCGAGGAAGCTATCGATTGCCACACAACCGAGTGGGCATGGGGCGACAGGCCGCACGGCGGGGTCCATCCTGCTGCGAACTGCCCGTCTGAACTCGATCGACATCAATCCGACCACTATGACCGCTCGAATCGGTGCCGGTGTCCGCTCTGGCGACCTGCAACGAGCCGCCGCGGTGCACGGTTTGACTGCGCTACCCGGCAGTTCACCTGTGGTAACCGTGACGGGCGCAGCGCTCGGCGGAGGGTTGAGCTGGTTCGGTCGTTCGTTCGGGTGGATCGCCGACAGCGTGCGTGCCTTCGATGTGGTGGAAGCCGGCGGCAACGCGCACCGCGTCACCCCGGTCGCAGACCCAGACCTGTTCTGGGCACTGCGCGGGGGTGGCGGCGATCTGGCGATCGTCACCGCGATCGAACTGCAACTGCGCCCGGCGCCCCAGATATTCGGCGGCCGTCAACTTTGGCCGGCAACCCATGCCCGTGAGGTCGCCGAGGCGTACCGGTCGATGACCGAGAAAGCGCCAGATGCCCTGAGCCTGTGGCTCGAGCTGTTGAACTTCCCCGGCTCGGATCCGTTGATCGCTATCGATTCAACATTCTTGGGTGACGAAGCCACCGCGCGTGGCCTGATGAGCGAGACCGATCCTCTACCTGCGCCTCTCTCGGACACGCGCGCGGTCATGAGCGCCGCGAATCTGGGGTCGATCACTGCGGAGCCGACCGATCCGGGGCCCGGACAATCACGTGCCGAACTTCTGACGAGGCTCGATGACCAGGCACTCGCGGCCCTGATCAATGGACCAATTGCTCCTCTGTTGAGTGTGCAGGTTCGCCATCTCGGGGGAGCGTTGGCGCAACCGAGCGACAGCCCGCACGGACCACTCACCGAGCCATACGCCGTCTACATGTTCGGCATTGCTTCGAGCGCCGAGATCTCCGAGTCCATCGTGGGCAAGCAAGCGGCAGTGGCAAACTCGTTGCCCATCAGTGGACGCAAGCCGATCACATTCCTCAATCCATCTGAAGAACTCACCGACGCGCTTCCTGCCGGATCGATCCAGCGTCTTCGTCAACTCAAGACGCAGAGGGATCCCGACCGAATCATCCGGGGGAACTTCAGCGTGCTCGACACCCCAGTGGGAAACGAACAGTCCCGGTAGACATTCAGAGAATGTAAACGACGTCGACGTCGACGTCGACGTCGTCATCGCTATGCCCACGGCCGCTCCTTCCGCCGGAGACTTTGTTGACCCACACCAGCGAGCCCGGCCACCGCCAACAACGCAACCTTCGCCAAGACCGCGACAGATCACGTAAGCGCTGGACGAATCTGGGTCAGGTCTGCTGGGTAGGTGGACAACTCGGCCGTCGCCATTGGTAGCGGGTCTACGATGCAGACGCTTCGAGCATCGGGATTGGGTGTGTCAAAGCTGACGTCCCGGCAGAACTTATGGCTATTGGTCCAGGCGTGATTGTACGTTCCGCCGCAGCGAGACGCTGGAGGTGTCCAGGGTGTGGTTCGCCCCGGTGATGTCGAAGCGATGTATTTCGATTGGCGCTCCCAGGCGCCGGGTCGCTATGCAAAAAATATGCACTGTTCTGATGAGGTATCACCATGGGCGAGATTGCAGGACTCGTGAGCCGGGTGCCGAGGCGGCGGCCGCGTCGCATGGACAGTGTGCTCACCGGTGCGTTGGTGCTGGTGGCGGGCGGATGTGGCGACGACGATTCCTCGGACAGTCGCGACGGCCTCCAGCCACTCACCTTCCGCCATCGAAGCGAGGACTTCACCGGTCGGTTCGTCATGCACTGCGACATCCTCTTCCACGAGGACCACGGAATGGTGCAGTTGCTCGTAGTGGTCGACAAATAACCATGGCCGAGACAACAAAGGATGCCCGCGGGTACCGCAAGATCGGCACCGTCTTGCAGATCATCGCCGGGCTGATCCTCGGCCCGATGGCGGTGGCGGCACTGCTGCGAGTGCTTCCGCTCGAATCCGGGGCGGGTGTCGTCGCGGTGTCTGTCGTCGTCACGCTCGGCCTGGCGGGTGTCGTCGTCGCTCGCTGTCGAGACGCCCGACCTGGAGCGATCGCTTTCGCCGTATCGGCAACGTTGATCAATCTCATTGTGGCGTTGGTGGTTGTAGGTTCCTGACCGGAGCAGCCCCTTCGTCATTGCGGCCTTTCGATGAACGTCATCGAAAGGCCGATGAGTGCTCACCGGGTCGGCGGGCCGCGCTGCGCAGATGCACGTGCATTCCTGACGGTGCAGCAAACATCCGCGACCGCAGGTTCATACCCGCCAGTGGTATTCGTGTTTTTCCTGTCGGAGGAGTGCGGGTGGTTTCGGTGCCGTTGCGTCGCTGAGCGCTCGCACCTTTCGCGGATCACGCAGGTTCGAAATTTCCAGAGCGTGACTTTCGCCGATGTCTGTTGTCATCCGAACTTGAAAACGGCTGTCAGGCAGCAGGTGCCTTCGGGTTTGGTGTGAGTTGACCGTTAGGGGTCTGAGGATCGGATTAAAACATCAGATCGGACCCAATCAGTCCGTGGAGCCTTCATTTCCGTTGAATAGATTGACGAGGCCGTGAGGTGCGCCGGCGCCGAAGATGAGGTCGATGGTTTCTCGCGCGGCGACGGCTTCGGCCTCGCTGCGGTGAAACATGGTTTTTTCGTAACCGGCAAGGGCGACTTCGATATCGTCTGGGTGCGCGGCGATCGCCTGGCCCAGTTCGGCCCCGTCGAGCATCGCGATGTTTGCACCTTCGCCCCCTGGGAGAGTCACGTGCGCGGCGTCGCCGAGGAGGGTGACACCGGGGATTCGGTCCCACTGGTGGCGGTTCGGGAGTTGGTAGATGCTTCGAAGCGTGGGTCCGGTTTCTCCGTCGGTGATCAACGAGGTGAGTTCGGGTGCCCATTCCTCGAACTCGGCCGCGACGCGCGCCTTCGCATCGTCGGCGACGGTGAAGTCGATGTCTGCGAACCACTCGACCGGACGGTTGAGGACAACATAGGTGTGGATGACGGCGCCGGCTTCACGGTGGGCGAGAAACCCTTTGCCGGGGGTGAGGGCGTACAGAGATCCATCGCCGACGACCGCGGCCGTCGCGGCGTGCTGTACGTCAACATCATGCAGGTATGTCTCTATGTAACTCATGCCCGCATATGTGGGGATCTCGCCGGATAGCAGTGCCCGGACTTTTGACCAGGCACCGTCGGCCCCCACCAAAACCTCAGAGCGGGTTGTGGACCCGTCTGCGAACACAAGCTCGTGCCCACTGTCGCCGACCGAAGTGGCCGAGAGGAACTTCTTGCCCCACTGCACCGTGCCTTCGGGGAGGGATTCCAAGAGGATCCGCCGGATGTCGCCGCGAAGGGCTTCGGGATTGGTCAAGGAACCGTCGTCGGGCAGGTCAGCAAGTACCTTGCCGTGCTGATCGAGTACGCGCTGGGCGGCGCCGCCCTGGTGAACGATTGCGCGGAATTCCTTGGTGAGCCCGGCAATTTCGAGGGCGAGCTGACCGTTGTGCTCGTGGAGGTCGAGCTGCCCGCCCTGTGTCCGTGCGGTGGGTGATGCGTCTGCGTCGTAGACGGTGACGGGGATTCCGTGAAGGTGAAGGACGCGAGCGAGGGTGAGGCCGCCCAGGCCCGCGCCGATGATGGTGACTGCTGTGGTCATGATGTTCCTCTCGAAAGCGATTGGACCGGTGGTCCAATCAGTAGTTTGGACCCACGGTCCAAACAATGTCAAGATGTTGGCCATGACTGGGTCCACGCCGCGAAGTCCGAGACGCTCCGATGCGTTGTCGCGTGATCGGATCGTTGAGGCGACAATCGAGTTGCTCGACGCATCAGGTGAGGACGGCCTGACGGTCCGTGCGTTGACTGCGCATCTATCGACCGGCCGGGGAGCGATCTACCACCACGTCGCCAACAAGGGGGAACTCCTTGCGGTTGCCACCGGCGAGATCATCGGTCAGGTGGTGGCGGGAGTGGGAGGCGACGACGACGCGGAGCGGGCGGTCCGCGCTCTGGCGCTGGGGATCTTCGACGCGATCGACGCACATCCGTGGATCGGGGCGCAGCTCTCGCGTGGACCATTGCAACCCGCGGTCTTCATGATCTGGAATGGCGTGGGGTTGCAACTCCAACGCCTCGGTGTGACCGGGTCGGCCCGATCTGATGCCGGGTCGGCGTTGGTCAACTACGTCCTTGGTTCAGCGGCACAATATGCGGCCGGCGCACGACGTGCCCCCGCCGACGCGGATCGAGAAGCGTACCTCGAAACCCTGGCCGCAGAGTGGGCCCACCACGACTCCAACCCCGTTGCGCAGGAGGATGCTTCACTGCTCCGCGACCACGATGACCGCGAGCAGTTCCTCGCCGGCGTGGACATTTTCCTGGCCGGCATCGCCGCCAAACAGGCTGATATGTAGGGCGGCCCACCGCTAGCGGCTCGGTGCGATGACCGAGCCGCATCGGGCTTTCGCCGACCACTTCTGTATACCAGCGACGCGCTTTCGGTTGAGCACTATTTGTGACTCGTAACATACTGTGCCGCAACGGTTACCGATGATTGACCACCTGGCTATCGGAGGGGAATTTCGACGCCGCGCTCATTCTCCGGTCGTAGGCCGAAGATTCGCCGGTCCGCCTCATCGATCCGCGTGTCGTTGATGCTGGCCTCGCGTCGTTCCATCAGGCCTTCGGTGCTGAATTGCCACAGTTCGTTTCCGTAGCTGCGCCACCACTGTCCCGTTGCGTCGTGCCACTCGTACTGGAAGCGGACGGCGATGCGGTTCTCGCGGTATGCCCACAGGCTCTTTCGCAGGGCGTAGTCGAGCTCGCGCTCCCACTTGCTGGTCAGAAACTGGATGATCTCCTCGCGGCCGGTGACGAACACGTCGCGGTTCCGCCATGCAGAGTCGGTCGTGTAGGCCATGGCGACGCGATGCGGGTCGCGCGTGTTCCAGGCGTCCTCGGCCGCCTGTACTTTCTGCAGTGCGGTTGCCTCGGTGAACGGGGGGAGCGGCGGGCGTGATTCGTTCATGGGTCCTTCCTCGTTGAGAACGGTCGTTTTCTATAGGTGTTCGGCTAGCATAAGAACGCCCGTTCTCAACGTCAAGAAGGATTGCCGTGCCAGCGCCGATCAGTGAAGAGCAGAAGACCCGCAGCCGTGTCGCACTCCTAGACGCCGCCGAAGCGCTCTTCTATGAACGCGGCATCCAGGCGGTCGGCATGGATGCCATCCGCACCGCTGCAGGGATGCCCTTGAATCGGATTTACGGAATGTTCTCAACGAAGGAGGACCTGGTCGTCGCGGTGCTGCGGCGGCGGGATCACCGATGGCGAGCGAGCCTGACCGAATACGTGGAGCAGCACGAGGATCCCCGCGAACGGGTGCTGTCGATCTTCGACTGGCTTGAGCAATGGTTCGCCGAACCCGGCTTCCGCGGCTGCGCCTGGATCAACGCCTACGGCGAACTGGGCTCCACCTCACCTGCGATCCTGATCGAGGTGCGTTCACACAAGCAGGCCTTCCACGAACAGATCGCCAAGTGGGTCGAGGCTGCCGCGAACGTTCCGGCCGAACCCGTCAGCCTCCTGGCTGAAGGCGCGATCGTCACCGCCGCGATCACCGGAGACGCGAAGGCCGCCCGCCCCGCTCGGGCCGCCGCCAAAGCCCTCATCAACTGAGCGTCATCAACGTTTCGTCCCCCAACACCTAGAACCAAAACCAGGCTGCCGCACACCCGAAACTGCCTCCGCTGCCTTGGCTTCGAATCAATGCCGGCACGACGGCAACGGGTACCTTTTCGGGTCATCCGGAAATGCAACCAACGTCAGCTGGTCCGGTAACCAACAGATGCCACGGTCGGATTCACTAATAATCTGGCAGTCCCAGAGTTGACGGAACGCTGATGAAGATAGCGGGTCGTGATCTTCAACTCCCGAAGCTACGGGAATTGGAACGCCGGAAGTCGAGAAATCCGCCCGTATTCAACGAAGTTGATCAAAGGTTCCCGCAGCCGAGAAGGCATCGTTGATCGGCGCGATCAGTGTGGTGAGTCGCCGGATGCCGGTGCCGCCGATGGGCGCCCACAAGGCAGCGCAGTGCTCGTCGGTCTCGATCTCGATCTGCTCGCGCGCTGCGGTTCCCGCAGCGGTGATCGTCCCGTCGGCGTTGAGCCACCCCCGTGTGATGAGACGTTCGGTTGCCGCTGCCCATTCGTTGTCATTCCACAATCGAGTGGCGCGCAGGAGTTCCGTCGGGATGCGATGTGTCGCACCCTGAACAACCGTGCACTCGCACGGTCCGAGTCGATGGTCGGAGAGCACGATTATGTGTGCGTCGCCGCGCCACTCTCGCAGCACCGTGATCTGTTGCCAAAGGGCGAGTAGAGGATCGGATGGCAGCGTGACCGAGGCGTTCGCCGCGGCCAATGGTTTGCCGGCGAAATCGGCTTCGGCGACGACGGGGTCGATCAGTGACCGGGCTTCACTGATCTGGTCGTCCGTCATCCGCACGCCGACGCGCCTCATCGCACGCTCGACCGCTCGAAATCGTGCAGCTTGCCACTGCTCGGGTGACGCGGAGTTCCACGCCCCGTCCATGGCCTGGACTGCCCGAGGGCTGAAGTTGTAGAAGGTCGCGGCCGTGACCTGCCACGGCACCGTGCCCAGCGCGGCCGACCGGAATGCGAAGTACCGCTGGGCACGATCGGTGACGCCGAGTGAGGCGGCTTCGTCAGCTGGTTCGGGGACGAGGTGGATGAACATGTGGGCCGCAGTGATCGCGGCACTCACCTCGCGCACCGCCTCCAGATCTGCGGCGGGTGTGCGGTCGAGGGTGTCAGCGGTTTTCATTTCGGTTGAGCTCCTTTGGATTTGATGATTTGACGTCCTGGGCGAGGATGGCCGCGGTGTGTGCGACATGTCTTGCAAGCGCGGCCGCTGCCGCGTCGCCCTGTCGATTCAGCGCCAGCTGCTCGAGTTCTCGGTGTTCGCCGACGGCGTCACGTCCTCGATTGTCGGCAGCCGACCATCGGCGTGAGAGCTCGCTGGCGGTCCAGAGTCGCTCGAACGTGTCCAACAAGATGTCGTTGCCACACGCGTCTAGCAGCGTCCGATGGAACTCGTGGTGAGCCGACGACCACGCGTCGGAGTAATGGGCGTCGTCTTCGTGTTCGTAGCCGCTCGTGCCGGCCAGTCGGTGGTGAGCGGCACGGACACGGGCTTCCCATTCCAGATCACCGCGCATGATCGACATGCGCAGCATTGCCGGTTCGACCACCACCCGTGCTTCCGCCACAGCCTGCCATCGGTCGTCGCCGGCCTCGGGAACCACAAAGCCTCGATTCGGCAGCCGCTCAGCCAAACCCTCGCCGACCAGTCGTAACAGGCATTCGCGGACCACCGCCAAACTGACCCCGTACTCAGCAGCCAACGCTTGCGGCTTCAAGGGCTGTCCTGGGCGAAACTCGCCATGCAGGACAGCCGAACGCAACACCTCGTATGCCCGCACCGACGGCGCGACAGCGTCAACACTTTTTGCCATGGGATCGACACTAACAGAAATAATCGATTATTGCTTCTTCAATCGATTGGAGGCTGCACATGTGAAGTAGCCCGATTAAATTGTGCGTCGGGCCGTTGCTGCCGATCGGATGCCTCCGGGGAGGTCGAGCGCGGGACAGTTGAGATGCCGCGAGTGTGCAGTCCCGGTAGCACTTCCGATCACGACCGGTCTGACTCGTGTTTCATAGCCGTGGGTCCACAGCTTCCGACTCCATAGCGAGGACACCGAAGACGCACTGATGGATGCGCCACACCGGCTCTCCTGCAACGGCTCGGCGGATGGCCTCGAGCCCGAGTGCGTACTCTCGCAACGCCATCGACCGCTTCTGTCCGAGATTGCGCTGCTTGAGCCGGGTCAGCGTCGACGAGTTTGTGTAGTCGGCGCCGTAGATGATTCGCAGGTACTCGCGCCCGCGAACCTTGAGGCCCGGTTGCACCAGGCCCTTCGGGCCTCGGACGAGATTGTTGAACGGCTTGACGACCATGCCTTCGCCGCCGCCCGCGGTGAGGTCCTCCCACCAAGCCGTGCCCGCGGTGCACGACGATTTGTCGGTGGTCTTGACGACGAGGCGGCGGGTGGGACGGAACAGTTCCGGGTCTGCGGTGACCAGGCGATCGGCGATGTCGAGATGCCAGTAGTGATCGCGGGTCTCGTACGTAGCTGTGTCCCCCGCGAGGATCTGAAAGGGTGCCACCTGGATCCCCAACTGGGTGTTGATCGGCTGCACGTAGTGGCGGTACGAGTCGACGAAGAGCTCGGCGTTGACGGCTCGGGTTCGTGTCCTGTCGAGTAGATCGGCGACGTCAGCCCCTCTCGCTGCGGCGGCCGACAGCACGTCGATCGTCGCCGGCAGCGCGGTCGTCGCGGCGGCGCCCACCTTGGCGTATTGACTGCGGACCATCGCCTCCGCCTTCGCGGTCCACGGCAGTATTTCGGTATCGAGGAGTAGCCAGGTTGCGTCGAGGTCTGCCCAGACACCTGCTGTGGTGATGGCGTCGGCAATCCGCGACAGCACCGCCGCCTGCTGTTCGTCGGAGAAGAACGCTCGTCCGGTGCGGGAGTAGATGACGCCGGATCCGTCGCGCCTCACGCGCACAATGGCGCGGGATCCCATGTGCTTCTCTTCGCAGATCACCCGATCGACGGATCGCTTCGCGTAGTGAGCGAACGCCTCATCCGGGTGCTCGAGCAGGCCGTCACGCGACGAGCTGTCGACCGGTGACATGGTCGGTGGCAGGTAGAGCAGCTCGGCTGGCGGGATGGCGAATCTGCTCATCACTTCCAGCGCACCGGCTGCGTTCTCCTCCCGCAACGAAACCCGCCCCAAGTGTTCGGTCTCGATGACGCGGTGCCCGAGGATGTCGGTCAGCGTCAACACCTCGGGGTCGCGCTGCGGCGGAGCCAGCGGCCGGACGGGTTCGTAATACGTCGCCCGCGCCGGCACTGACACCACCTCGCGCTCGGGGTAGCGCAGCGCCGTCAGACGGCCGCCAAAGACGCATCCCGTGTCCAGACACATGGTGTTGTTGACCCACTCGGTCTCCGGGACCGGGGTGTGCCCGTACAAGACCGTCGCCGAGCCCCGATAGTCATCGGCCCACGGGTACCGGACCGGCAGCCCGAACTCGTCGGTCTCGCCACTGGTGTCTCCGTACAGAGCGAACGCCCGGACCCGGCCTGATGCCCGCCCGTGGTATTTCTCCTTCAAGCCTGCGTGCGCGACAACGAGGTTGCCCTCGTCGAGTACGTAGTGGGCGACGAGGCCGTCGCAGAACTGACGCACTTCAACGACGAACGAATCGTCCTCGGCTGCCAGCTGATCCAGTGTCTCCTGGAGACCGTGTGTCGGTTTCACGTCCTTACGACCCAGCGCGCGAACAAGTTTCGCCTCGTGGTTGCCCGACACACACAGGGCGTTGCCGCTCGCGACCATGCGCATGACCAGGCGGAGCACGCCTGGGGAGTCCGGACCACGATCGACCAGATCACCGACGAATACAGCCCGGCGACCATCTGGATGCTCGGCATCCACGCAGCGCCCTGCGTCGTCCCGGCTGATCGCATATCCCAGGCGTCCGAGCAAGATCTCGAGCTCCTCACGACAGCCGTGCACGTCACCGATCACGTCGAATGGACCGTGCTCGTGCCTGCGGTCGTTGAACAGGCGGGTCCGCGCGATTGAGGCCTCCGCGACGGCCTCCGCCGAGTCCAGGACATGGATCGTGCGGAAACCCTCGCGTTTGAGACTGCGCAGCGAACGGTGCAGCTGGTCGTGCTGACGCTTGACCACATGGGCGCCGAAGTCCCGGTCCGGGCGAGAAGCATTGCGTTCCAATGCCAGTGCGACCGGCAGATCCAGGACAATCGCCACCGGGAGCACATCGTGGTCTTTGGCCAGGGCGAGCAGTGACTTGCGCGGTGACGCCTGCACGTTGGTCGCGTCGATCACCGTCAGCCGGCCGCGGTCGAGTCGCTTGCCTGCGATGTACTCCAGCAGGGCGAAGGCGTCCGTCGTCGCAGCCTGATCGTTCGGGTCGTCGGAGACCATGGCCCGGCAGTCATCGCTGGATACAACCTCGGTCGGAAGGAAGTGGGTCGCGGCGAAGGTCGACTTTCCAGAACCGCTCGTCCCGACCAGAATTACCAGAGACAGTTCGGGAATGCTCAGCTCGCTCATACGCTTTCCCCACTCGAAGTCTGCTGTGCGAACACGGCCATCTGCGTCGGCGACCCGACCTCGTCGTCACGCTCGCCCACCGGCCGCAGGTCGGCGTTGTACCCGTAGGTCTGGCCTACTGAGCCGGCCCAGCTCGCGAACTCCGCACGGGTCCACTCGAATCGGTGGTCGGGGTGACGGAAACCGCCGGCGGCCAGCGCCGGGTACCTCACGTTGTACTCACTGTTAGGTGTCGTGACCACGACGTGGCGTGGCCGCATGGACCCGAACACGTTGGCCACGACCGCCGGTAACCGTTCTGGGTCGATGTGCTCGATGACCTCCATGAGGATCGCCAGATCGAGACCTTCGAGGCGGTCGTCCCCGTACTGCAACGACGACAGCAACAACGTCAGGCGTTCAGACTGACGCTCGGTCATCCGGTCGATGTGCAGCCGTTTAGCAGCTTTGGTCAGCGACGAGTCGGAGACTTCTGTGCCGATCACCCGTGCCACACCCTGCAGTTCGAGCAACGATCCGAGCAGGGCGCCGGGCCCACATCCGAGATCGACGATCGATGTCGGCCGGAGCTCACGTACGACTTCCAGCACCGCGTCGTGGCGCAACCGGACCAGGGGGCGCGACGCGTCGGGTTCGGCATCCTCCGCAGCGTCCTCGACCGGACGGTCATCCAGCTCGACGAGTCGTTGTGTTGCAGCATCTTTCAGTCCACGCTGGTGGGCCAGGTAGCGGTGTGTGATCAATTCTCGTTCCGGGTGAGTCGCCAACCAGCCCGATCCGACCCTGACCAGCTTCTCCACCTCGTCGTCGCCGACCCAGTAGTGCTTGGCGTCGTCGAGCACCGGCAGCAGGACGTACAGATGACTCAGTGCGTCGGTCAGGCGCAGCGACCCCTCGAGGGTCAACGACACCACAGGTGCATCACCCCACTCGGGCCTGGTGGCGTCCAACACGATCGGCGATGCCGTAACGTCCCATCCGATCGGCTCGAACAGACGCCGCAACAGCGCAGGATCGCCCGGGACCGCGGGGAGTGCGATCGTCAGATCCAACGCGGAATCCACCAAATCTTCCCGATTAGTGCATCGCCCGTTCAGCGCCGACCGGAACACTTTCCCCATCGCCACCGACAGCAACGACGACGCGACGTACGGCCGGTCATTCACGTACTGGCCCAGCGCGAACCCGTCATGCGCACCAGATCGTCCCCGTACCAAGGCAACCGGATCGACCTCGAGCACCATCGCGACCGTGCAACGGTCATCGCTGACCTCGGGGTAGAAGACGTGCGCTGTCCCGCCGTAGACACCGAACGGCTGAACCTTCTCCGGATGCTTGTGCAGTAGGTAGCCGAAATCGCTCGGCACCTCGAGAGTCGGTGAACGTTCGGCAGAGATGGTCAACAGCATCAGGACAGTCTGACGTACAGATGGTTTCCGTCCAGTCAATTACTCCCGTGGGCGTCCGGACTCATCACGATGATCACGCCATGATGTTTCGGTTCCCGGCGAGAAGCCACCGGCATCTTCCGGTGGTGCACGAGACTGGCGGCTGGCTTTCCGAAGCCCGCAACATCGTCCTCATCGGACCCGGGAGTATCAAAGCCGAACATCGGATCGGACGTGACGACAGTCTGAACTGGTACCAGCCGACCTCACGGATAGTCTCAGAGCCGTTTGGATGACACGAAGTCGCTCAAAGCATTTCTGGTTGATACCGGTCGATGGCCGATTAGGTTTTCCAGCGCCGGATCGGTGATGGCGAACTCGCCCCGTCGGGACGCTCGGAACAAACCGAGTGTGAACTCGGCTGCCTGCGGCGGCATTCCACCTTCGATCGCGGCCGACTGCCATTCCTCGTCGCTGACAACAATGCGCGCGATCGTCCGTCCGGTGATCTCACTGAGAATGGTTGCGACGGCGTCGAAATCGAGTGTCTCCGGCGCGGTCAACGGAGCGGTGACGCCGTCGAGGCCACTACCGTCGACGAGTGCGATCGCGGCGGCCTCGGCCAGGTCAGCGTGCGCTGTCCACGACACCGGTCCGTCCTCCGGCGCGACGAGCCGGCCTGACTCGAGAGCTGAGTCGAGGTATTGATTAAGGGTGTTCCCGTAGAACCCATTTCGTAGTGAGGTGAACGGCACACCCTGCTGCGCGAGATGGGCTTCGGTCCTGGCATGGGTGATCTGCGGGGCGAAGAGCGAGTTCATCGATGCCGCTTGATGACTCGTGTACAGGATTCTCTGCGCGCCGGAGCCCCGAGCAGCATCGATGGCCGCAATGTTCGCCTCCACAGCACCAGGACCGCGAATCGCGGCCGAGATGACCAGCACCTGGTCGGCGCTTTCGAAGGCGTGATCCAAGGTCGCGGGGTCGGTGAAGTCGCCCGCCCGGACGCGGACGCCGCGTTCCGCCAGGGCCGCCGCTTTGTCAACATCGCGAACACTCACGCCGATCTCGTTGGCCGGAATGCGCTGCAACAGCTGTTCGACGATCTGCGATCCGAGCCTGCCGTTGGCACCGGTGACTATAAGCATGATTTCTCCTTAGTTTCCGCTGATACGATTTAGACGTTATCACCTGTATTTCCGTCGATAACAGGCATCTGCTAGCGTCGATACATGTCGGAAGTGACAGTGATACGAGACGACGTTCGATCTGCCGTTGTCGAGGCGGCCGCGGATCTTCTACGCGAACAGGGCGCTCGTGCGGTGACTACGCGCAGGGTGGCCAAGGCGGCCGGAGTGCAGGCGCCGACGCTCTATCGACTCTTCGGCGACAAGGATGGCCTGATCGACGCCGTCGCCGAGCACGTCATGGAGACCTATGTGGCGGCCAAAACTCAAGCTGCGTCCGCCACCGACAATCCTGATCCGGTCGCGGACCTACGCGCCGGATGGCAGATGCACGTCGATTTCGGGCTGGCGAACCCTGAACTCTACGCGCTGCTTAACGCCCCCGGACGCGCTGAGACGTCACCGGCCACCGCTGCGGGCATCGACGTACTGCGCGCCCGGGTGCGACGCCTGGCCACTGCGGGACTGCTCCGCGTCGACGAGCAGCGCGCGGTCGCGATGATCCACGCCGCCGGTTCCGGCACCGTTCTGGCTTTGCTGGGAACCCCTCCCGCTGAACGGGATATGAGCCTCTCCGAGGCGATGCTCGTCGCCGTCCTGGGCCAGATACTCGCCTCTGCACCGATGGCAGAGGATACCGGGACGAGTACTGTCGCAGTCACCTTCGCAAGCGTATTACCCGAACTCCCGGCGCTCACCGATGCAGAGCGCACGCTTATGGCCGAGTGGCTGAACCGGGCAATTACCCATTTGCGAAATGTCGACAACGCTGAGTGACTATTGCACGGGCGGATCGATGGGGTAGTTGATACACCCGGGAAGCGTTGGCCCGCCTCACGTGGCCCCTATCCCTTTTGCTGATTGTTTTCGGAATCATGGCAGTGTCGGCATTGTCGGTACTTATGTGGTCTAGTCAATTTTTGACTTTGAAAGCGAACTGAGGGGGACCAGAATCAGACGCAGCGTTAGAAGCGTGGTGGGCCTCATCGGGAAGGATCGCCGGCTAGGTCGCAACCGGCGCCGCCCTTGTGCGGGAGCGGGAAGGCGGCCGCCTGATCGCTCACTCGCATGCAATCGTCACCAATCCCGATAGCGCCAAGGACTGCGCGATGGAATACAACGTTTCGGCCCCAGTGACTTACCGCTATACGTCATGTGACACATAGGGGTTCAAAACTGTTCGGTTTCAGGAACTCTGACCGCTGATGACATCGAATGCGTCTGGTGGGAGAGCGGCTCGGCAGTGGTGATGTCAGGCAGACATGCGCCAATTTTCTGAGGGGGAGGTGACTGCGCGTGTAGGAGAGCCGGCCGTGATCCGTGCCCGAAATCCTCTCGTGGTCAGAGGTCAGACATAACCTGCATAGACGTACAAGCGGGTACCTGAGGCGACCTGGGGATTCCAGACCACGCTCAGCGTGCGTCGCATACTGAAGGGGCTGTCAGCGCGCATCACCGAAGTTGTGAGTTGGAGACCGTGAGCGACAGCTCGCTCTATGACCCACGCCGAAACTTGGCGGTCGCCAGGTGAAACAACGTTGCCACGGACGGGCGACTCGAACATCTGTCGGAACAGGTCGCGGTTCGGTACGCGCCGGCTCACTCGATCCGACAAGGTGCGATCGTTGGAGTTCAGAACGACACGCTCACTGACCATGCCGAGAACCAGGAGAGTCGTACTAACTCCTGCGGATTTGGCCGCCCACCCCGTAATCGACGATCGGAGAGCCCACCATGAAAGCCACCGAGTTGTTAACCACAACGCCCGTCACGCCAGATCTCCTGCGCGGCGCCCTAGACCATGAGCGCACGCATCGCGGCTTGGTCGTCCACCGACTTCCTTCGGAAGCCCGCTCACGCTGTGTTGATCCACAACTGGTGATGGCCGAGTCGCAGCCTTCGGGGGTACGGATCGCATTTCGCACTGCGGCGACCGTCATCGAGCTCGATTCACTGCCGACAAAACGCGTCTACGTCGGCCTCCCGCCGCGGCCGGACGGTGTCTTCGACCTCGTCATCGATGGAAAGCTGGCAGACCAGGCCGTCACGGTGGGTGGCAACAGGATCACTATTGACATGGCTGCCGGCACCATGACCGATGAGCCAGGTCCGGTCGGAACCGTCCAGTTCGTAGGGTTGGCTGACCGTGTTAAGAATGTCGAGATCTGGTTGCCTCACAACGAGAACCTCGAATTGGTAGAGCTCCGCTCGAATGCGCCGCTCGAACCGTTCGATGCTCCTTCACGGCGCACGTGGCTGCACTACGGAAGCTCCATCAGCCAGGGTTCAAATGCCACAAGTCCCAGCACTACGTGGCCGTCGCTGGTAGCCGCATTCACAAACACGGAACTGATCAACCTTGGATTCGCTGGCAGCGCACTGCTGGACCCATTCGTCGCCCGGGTGATCCGGGACACGCGTGCCGATCAAATCAGCCTTAAAATCGGCATCAACCTCGTCAACACCGACGTGATGCGGATGCGCGCCTTCACTTCTGCCGTCCACGGCTTTCTGGACACCATTCGTGACGGCCACCCAACGACACCACTGCTGATCGTGTCCCCAATTTACTGCCCGATCCATGAGGAAACACCGGGTCCCGGTGCGTTCGACCCGGCTGCGATAGCCGAGGGGAGCGTCCGTTTCATCGCGACCGGCGAACCCACGGAGGTGTCTGCCGGCAAATTGACACTGAACACAATTCGGGCCGAGCTCGCTCGAATCGTCGCGCAGCGCGAGATCGACGATCCCAACCTGCATTATCTCGACGGCAGGGAGCTATACGGCGAAGAAGACTTCATAGACCTGCCCCTAGCCGACAACTTGCATCCGGACGCTGCCGCGCATCAACGGATCGGACAGCGGTTCGCCGCCCAAGCGTTCCCTGACAAAGTTGCCATGCGTAGGTGAGGCGAGAACTTCGTAGCTCACAGGCTGCTTGTGGTCGCCCGTGCAGGTGCAGGATTCGGCACCTCGGAAGGCTACCTGCCGGATCTGTTGGTACCGGGGTGTTTAGGAGCGGTCGTCACGCCTCCACCGCGGCGCGATCGGTGTCGACCGAGATCTGCCTTTCAAGGGGTGCGGCTGCTTATCCCGAGCGAGGCGGGTTGGGCCGGCGACCTGACTGCGCGTTGTCTGGTCGGTCGAGGTAGGTCGATTCGAGCACGACGTCTTTGATGATCTTTTGGTATTCGGCGTGTGTCGGGTGTTCTCGGGTATGCCAGTCGAGGCCCTCTTGGCTGCGCATGAATGCTCGGTACTGTGGCGCGCCTGGGTATTTGACGTTGTCTGCCACGACAACCGAGCCCGGGTGCAGCCATTCGTGGTCCAGGATCCGGTGGAGATCGGGAAGATACTCGTCTTTGTCGTGGTCGATGAAGACGAAATCGAGGGTCCGGGGAGCGAACCGGTGTTTGTCGCCCAGTGTGCTGAGGGTCCTCCCGTCATCGCCCAACGTTCCGACGATCACGACGATGCGCTCGCCGATGCCCGCGTGATCCCAGATCCGTCGGGCAACGACGGCGTTCGCCGGATTGAACTCAATCGAGTACAAAACGGCATCGGTGGGCATGGCACGCGCAATGCGCAGTGCGCTGTAGCCGCAGTAGGTGCCGAGTTCCAGCAGTTGGCGCGGTTGCGCTGTTACGACGGCGCGGTCGAGAAGCTTGCCCTTCTCATCACCGATGTTGATCAGATAGCTCCTGGTGTAGCAGAACTCGTCGATCACCCGGATGACGTCGTCGATGTCGTGTCTGCGCGCATGCGCGCACACATAGTCGGCCAAAGCTTGTTCGCGGCCGTCACCGACCTGCCAGGTGGCGCCCATGCGCCGTAGACCGAAGAGGAACCGCACATAGGACCAGCGCAGAAACATCACCGGTTTACCGGTGCACTCGTTGACGCCGATAGCCAGACCGAGTGCCGCGATGGCTGCCAGCACAGCCTGTGGGAGGCGGCTCCCAAAGAGTCTTGGCCGACGTGTGGTCAGCAGAACCGATGAAGCGACCGACACCGTGACTGCCAGGATCGCAGCGAAAGGCTTCCTCACACGTCCCTCCTTATTCTGTCGGCATGGTCATGCGAGACCCTCTGCGTGCTGTGTGAGTTCACTGTCGCCTGTCGATGCATTGTCGCCGATTCAATTCGGCCTCCAGGATCGGTCCGATGACCGCGAGGGCGTCGGGGTTCGCCATTTGGGCGTGCGCGACGCCGACGGAGTGTTCGGTGATCCGTCCGGAAATATACGGTCGCCACATGTCGCCGGTCAGTTGGCCGGTGATTCCTTCGCGTGCCGAGAAGTACAGCAGGTCGCCGTCATAGGATTCCGGCCGGTAGCGCGCCGACATGCCAACGCAGTCGACATATCCCTGGTGCAGGCGTTCGAGCTGCTGACGGGTCAACCCCCGGCCCGGCCCGGTGGTGTGGGCGAGCACATCGACAGCGTCGTCGATGGCGAGTGGCCGGGTGTCCGGAGTGTCTGTCTCATTGCCCTGTAGGTGGGTCAGCAGATCGCGCATGGTCGGCGATGGCGGTTGGGGTGCACCGTCGGCGAATGCCAAGCTGTCGAGCATGATGAGCAAATCCACGTCATGCCCCCGAGCACGTAGCCCAATGGCAAGCGCGTGCGCGAGTTGCCCGCCCAGCGACCAACCCAACAGGTAGTACGGCCCCTGTGGTTGCACACGGGTGAGTTCGTCCAGATACACCTGCGCCAACTCTTCGACGGTCCGGCATCGGCGCCCTCCTGCGGCGACGGTGGGGGACTGCAGCCCGTAGATCGGCCGGTCGGTGACGTATTTCAGCAAGCCGGTATAACACCACGACAGCGGCACGGCAGAGTGCAAGCAGATCAACGGAGTCCCTGAACCGTTGCCGCGCAACGGAAGAATCGTCTCCAGCGCCGATACGCCTGCCGTCGCATCACTGTTTCCACCGATCGCCGTTGAGGATTCGATGGCGGCTGCCAAGGTGCGCACGGTCGGGGTGAATAACCACGACATCGCCACCGAAGCGCCGCATTGCTCCGACAACCGCTGACACAGCTGCACTCCCAGCAACGAGTTGCCGCCGAGTTCGAAGAAATTGTCGTCCAGACCGATGCACGACTGTCCGGTCACATCGGCGATCGCATCTGCCACCGTGTGCTCGATCTGAGTGTGCGGCGGGCGAAATGCGGGACGCGCCAGCACCTGTGGATCGGGCAGTGCGGATCGGTCGGTCTTACCGCTGCTGGGGTTGATCGGTATCGCGGTCAACGGAACCAGCGCTGCCGGAATCATGGCTGGCGGCAACACCGTCCGTAACCGCGCCAACACGGCGGTGCGGTCGAAGCTGTCGCCATCTGCGGCGACGACATAGCCGATCAATCGGTCGCCGAGTGTCTCGGACGTCCACATCCGCACCACGGCCTGATCGACTGCCCCGTCCGCGGTCAGAGCACGCTCGACTTCGGACGGTTCGATGCGCTGCCCGCGTAGCGAGATCTGGGCATCGCTTCGTCCGAGGTACTCCAGCGTGCCGTCCGCCTGCTCGCGTACTACATCGCCCGTGCGATACATTCGGGTTCCCCTGGGCCCGTGCGGGTTTGCGACATAACAATGCGCCGTGGTCGCGGCCCGTCCCAGATACCCTCGCGCCAACGCGTCACCGGCGAGATAGAGTTCGCCCCGGGCCCCGGCCGAGACCAGGCCGAGCCTGGCATCCAGCACAAGAATTTGCACTCCGGGAAGTGCTTCGCCGATCGTCATCGGCGCGTTGGGTTCGAGCGCGCCGGTGTGGGTCACGATCACGGTGGCCTCGGTCGGGCCGTAGGAGTTGAACATGGGCACCCGGGTGGCCCAGCGGCCGGCGAGTGCCGGTGGGCATTTGTCGCCGCCGACGGTGACGCTCTGCAGCGACGTCAGTCGGTGCGGGTCGAGTGTCGCCAAAATGGTCGGCGTGACATTCAAATGGGTGATCGCATCATGCTCGATGACCTGCGAAAGCTGTTCGCCGGCCACGATGTCCGGCGCCAACACGACCAGCTTCGCCCCGGCCGCGAATGCGGAGAGGTATTCCAGCATCGACGCGTCACAGTAGGGTGAATGTGCCAGCAGCACGACCGATTCCGGGCAAATTCGACCACGGGTGAGCAGTTCGTCGCTCAGGGCCGGCAGGCCCTCGTGAGTGCTGAGCACACCCTTCGGCTCGCCGGTGGATCCGGAGGTGTAGATCAGATATGCGGGGTGAGCGGCACGCAGTGGCTGTGTCCGCTCCGCATCGGTCATCGCCGCTACCGGGTGTGATGCGGCGGCGCAGGTGAACTCGTCGCTGTCGAGCAGCAACCAGTCCACCGTCGTGGCGTCCAGCCGTGTGCACCATCTGGTGAGGGTGATTCCCAGCATCGCCCCTGAATCTGCAATCAGCTTCGTCACCCGCGCCGGCGGATCGGTGGGATTCACCGGGAAGAACACCGCGCCCGCTCGGGCTACCGCCCACAACGCCATCACCGATTCCACCGACCGGGACAATGCCACTGCGACAACGACTTCCGGTCCAGCCCCGTGCGCGATCAGCTCACGTGCCCACTGCGCGGTCACCTCGTCGAGTTCGCGATAGGACACCGACCGGTCCGGCCCGCTCAGTGCAATCCGTTCACCGGCACCGATCTCGGCCGCCAGCAACTCCGGTAGCAACCGCGACCGGCGCCGGGGCTGGGGGGCCGCGACGCTCGGTGTGCCGGCGCTGAGTGCGAACACCTTCTCTTCAGCCGAAGCCTGCAGGAATCGCGACAACCAGTGCATGAACTGCTGCTGATATCGATCCAGCTCATCGGGGGTGTACAGGTCGGGGTTGGCGTGAAAATCGATGCTGAGGGGTCCGGGACCGACGCGGTAGCAGCTGACGGAGATATCCTCCACCGGCCCGGCGGAGAGCAGGTGCGCCCGCCCGCGGGCAACACCGAAACCGATGCTCGCGGGAAGGGTGAGGACGTTGATCAGCGGACCGTAGCCACTGCGACCGGCCAGACCCACACCGTGGTCGCGGAGCAGGTCTTCGTGGCGATACAGCTGGTGGCGCAACGCCCCGATGACGTTCAGGCGCACCTGTTGCACCAGGTCAGCGACCGTGCTCTCGGTTACGCCCCGCACGCGTAAAGGCACCACGTTCGAGACCATCCCCGCCGATCGCCGCAGCGCCCCGGTGGTGCGGGCGGCGACCGGCAGTGACACCGTGATGTCGCGGTCACCGGTCATGTGCGCCAGGAATCCGGCCACTGCCGCGACCAACACCTCCGCCATTCCGGCGCCATACCGGCCGGCCACGGCATCGAGCCGCGCCGTTGCTGCTGCATCCACCGTTGCGTGCGCGGTATGCGGCCGTGCCGACGGTGCAGCGTACCGATCGGTCAGCTTTGTGATGCTATTCAGACCGGCGAGTTGCTCGGCCCAGTACTCGCGGTCGGCATCGAATCGCGGCGAGGACCGATACCGCTGCTCGGCCGCCACAATCTCGGTCAGGAGCATGGCCCGACACGGTGGAGCGGTCCGTCCTTCGGTTGCGGCGGAATACAATTCGGCCGTTCGCTGCGATAATTGCGCGGCGCCGAAGCCGTCGACCGCGATATGGTGGCTGCGCGCGTACCAGCGGTACCGGTCAGGACCGAGGGTGAACATCACCGTCCTGGTGACATCGGGACCCGACAAGTCGATGGCGGCCTCACGGTCTTGGCTCATCCACACACGAGCGGCATCGTCTGGATCTGGGTGATCGCTCACATCGACGCAGTTGAATCCCGTCAGCAGGTCATGGTCGACGTACTGGCACGGTCGGCCACCGACGACTGCAAATCGCACATGCGGCGACTGCATTTCGCGACCGGCTCGTCGCGAGCAATCCTGTAGCAGTTCGAGATCGACGGGCCCGTGCAGATCGGCATACTGAGAAATGGAAAAAGGCACGCTCGGGTGAAGTTGTTGCGCCATCCACAGTTCGGACTGAGCGACCGACAATTCGAAGGTGTCCGCCTGCGGTGCCGTGCTGCCATCTCGGCGCACATTGCCTGGCAGGTCCAGCACCGCAAAGTCCTTAACGCTCGAGGTCGAGGGCGAGGGTGTCAGCGACGGCAACCATGCCGAAGTGCACTGTCACAAGTCGGCACTTGTCGCGAGGAAACGTTTTACGTCATCCATCATCTGGCTGACCGATTCGGCGACAAACATCACCGGCTGACAAATGCTGTCGTCGATGTCGCTGGCGATGACATCCTCGACCCGAAAGTCTCTCAACTCCGCATCCTCGAAAGACTCCATCTCCGCGACCGAGGACAAGATGGCGGCACCACACGCTCGCGGGCGACCCTTCTCGACGACCAGACCGACCTCCATGGTGAACCAGAACAACCGCGAGATCGCCGACCGCACCTCCTCCGAGGCGGCATGTGCGGCGGCTCGTCCGAACCGGCGGTACAGCTGCGCGAACTCTGGATCGGCAAGCATCACCCCATGGCCGACCAGTTCATGAATGACATCGGGGTCCGGCGAAAACGATTGCTCCGTAACCGGGCGCAAATCCGGAGTAGAAGTGAGGATCCCCCGGGCAAGTGGGCCGTAGAACAGCGGACCTGGTACTGCTCCCATAGCTGGTGCGAGCTCGAAGCCGGTCAACGACCGAAGGGTGCGCGAGACCTCACTGAGTTGCGGCACCCGGCCGGTGGGCAGCGTTACCCGTTGTGCGGCCAATTGATATCGCGCGCAACTGAAATGCCCGTGCATGCCGCACAGCGTCGCGAACACACGTGACCACAAAGCGTCCTCTTCGTGGCTGTAGCCGAAATCAGGCAGCGGTTGACCCGGACGGAACGCGCCGGTAAGCCGCTCACGCTCGGCTCGGACATTGAGACATTCTGTCATCACAATCGGCACTTTCTGGTCGCTGGAATTCTCCTGCCGTCTCAGCTACTCCCTATCGGCGCTCAGCTCATACGCGTACCGGGCTCTCCGACTATCAACGGTAATCTTGCCACCCGTCCTGCCGATAGACCACACACCGGCAACATCCAAGCTCGCCTTCGGGAAGCGATATTTGGCGAAATGTCCTGCCAAATCAGAAATCCCGCCCGAAATGTGCGAAATGGACCTTTCGGATGTCACCAACGTCCGACACGTTCTGGGGGCCGTAGCTCATGCGCCGATCGCGGCTGCCAGCGTGGGCCAGGAATTGTGCAGCTCGTCTTGCCAATACGGCCATGAGTGTGTGCCGACCGCAGGCATGTTCACAGTCACCGGAATGCCGAGGGCGTGCAGTCGGTCCACCAACGGCCGCGTGCACTGGTTGACAACCGCCTCCAAGGCTCCGCCGACAACGCCTCGATCGACCAGCGTTCCGACATTGCCGCCGATTCCTGGCGCATTCAGTGTTTCGTGCGGACCCGGAAGGCCGGTGCCGACCGAAATGTACACTTTGGTGCCACGTAGTCGCTCCGCGTGAAGCGTCGGATCGTGGTCGGCCCACGCAGGATCTCCGGGTGGACCCCACATGTTGGTTGCATTGGCGCCGAAGGCCGCCAGCTCCGAATACACAGATCCTTGCACCAGCGGGTCGCTCATGCGCGTACAGCCGCTGTAGGAACCCACCGCCTGATACAGCCCGCGTGCATGGCCCGCCAGATCCAGCGCCGAGGTTGCCGACATCGACAATCCGGCGACCGCATTTCGACCTGTCATGGAGAACCTGGCGTTGAGCAGCGGCGGCAGCTCGCGGGTCAGGAACGTCTGCCACTTGTTGGAACCCAAGACCGGATCGTCCTGTTTCCAATCGGTGTAGAAGCTGGCGCGACCTGCCATCGGGATCACCACATTGACGTTCTTGTCGGCGAAAAACGAGGCCACGTCCGTCCGCCCGGTCCACGCGCCTCCACTCTCACCGCCATCGACGGCGTTGAGGAGGTACAGCGCAGGTGCCGAAGCGTTCGGGTGTGACACCCAGAGCGGTATCTGCCGATTCATCGCTGCCGAATACACCGTCACGGCGAACTGGCGTCCACCCAGCGGCGCCACGGCCACCACGGCGGATCCATTTGCCGGGTTGGGGGCCGCGAATGCAACCGTGGAAGACGCGGCCATCGCCCAGACCACCATCCACGCGCCGACGGCCATCCACAGTGGTCCCCGCCGGCGCATTGTCATCGGACTGTTTCGCTGCTCGCCGGTACACGCCGCCGAGCGTTGTGTTCACACATTCCAAAATCGTAACCGCTGCGGGAATGGTCCTGGCGCGAATTTGGTGATGCCGGTATTGCGCGGGGTGCCGTTGGGGCGAGTCGTGTAGGCGACTGATATCGGACATGTGAGTTCGAGTGTCATGAGGTGTTGCTGCCGCATTTGGCTGCTGTCGTGGATGTTTGTAAAGCATTCGCATCGTTGCCTGTTTGCGAATGATGGAGTGGGGGAGCGGTTTTTGTGTTTGTTCCTGGCCGATGAGTGTGAGCGGTTTCGGTGCAACTGCGTACCGGGTTATGTAGCGGTAAGCCGGCAGTCGCCTTCGTTCACCACGTGAGTGCGGTTGCCCATCCGGAGATCTCCATCGATTCTCGCGGCACCCGTCGAGCGATCAATCCGGCCAGTACGACCGTTTCCGGACGGGTCAAATACGACGGATTTGCCACGATCGGCGCGCGGAACTGTTCACAATCCCTCAGCGTCGGCGATGCCGCCATCACCGCCCTCGGCACATATGAGTCTCGATCGAGTCGAATTGCCTGAAACTCAACGTGCAGAGCAGATCCTGGGTCCATCGGTTTGTCGGCGACGCCGTCGCTCGTCACGTATCCGAACTCATAGATGCCCGGATTCTTTTTCCCGGTGATCCACAGCGCGATGAGATCACCGCGACGAACGAGTGCCGGACGCCGGGTCCGGGCACTCAGGCACCACGTCGCCTCGATGACGGAGGCGGGCATGCTGCGCGCCGCACCGATATCGGTGCCGACGTAGCCGGGGTTGGTCGCGCCATTGCCTTTGACGATCCAACACCCGAGGTCATCTCGATCCACACCCATACATCTCCCAGTTCCTTC
Source organism: Williamsia sp. Y721 (assembly GCF_059683565.1). Taxonomy (NCBI): domain Bacteria; kingdom Bacillati; phylum Actinomycetota; class Actinomycetes; order Mycobacteriales; family Nocardiaceae; genus Williamsia; species Williamsia sp. Y721. The sequence continues at coordinate 1,755,472 of NZ_JCASNH010000001.1, forward strand.
ATTCCTGCGCTTCTGCTTCAGTACCCATCCCGGCAGAAACCATGCCGAGGATTGGTAGGGCCGGCCTCCTCCCTCGAGCCACTGGCATTGTCGGGGCCCATTGGCGAACCGGGCGGTAGCGGTGCTACGCCGAACCCAAGAGGTCATTGACGTTCCCTGTGGCCAGGGTCAGTCTGAGGAGATGGCGGTGCTAGAGGCCGACTACCTGGTGGTGGGTGCGGGTGCGATGGGGATGGCCTTTGTCGACGCCCTCATCGACCGCGCCGACGTCTCCGTGGTCATGGTCGATCGGCGGCACGGAGTCGGCGGTCACTGGCTCGATGCCTATCCGTTCGTCCGGCTCCACCAGGCCTCTGCTCTCTACGGTGTGGCCTCGACGCCGTTGGGAGGTGGACGGATCCAGGAGCGCGGGCCCGAGGCTGGTCTGCACGAGCGGGCAACCGCGCCGGAGATCTGCGCCTACTACGAACGCATCCTGCGTGACCGCCTGCTCGCTTCCGGCAAGGTGTCGTTCCATTCGAACTGCGACTACCTCGGCGGAGGCCGGTTTGTGTCCCTGATCTCCGGGCGTCAGCACGAGGTGCGGGTACGTCGCAGCGTGGTCGATGCCCGCTATCTCGCCCCGGACATCCCCTCCTTGATGCCGCCGCCGTTCGAAGTGGCCGACGGCGCGCACGTCATACCCATCAATGGTCTGGTCGGCCTCGGTCGTGCCACATCGCAGTACGTGATTGTCGGTTCGGGTAAAACCGCCACTGACGCCTGCGTGTGGCTGATCGACAACGGGGTCGACCCCGACGCGATCTGCTGGGTGCGGCCGCGCGATCCGTGGATGTTGAACCGTGCCGTCATCCAGCCCGAACCGGTGATGTTCATCGGTGCCGCGGCCGACACCATGCAGGCCGCATCCGAATCCGCCTCGGTCGAGGAGATGTTCTGCCGCCTCGAGGACGCCGGCGTCATGCTGCGGATCGACCGTTCGGTGACGCCCACGATGGCAAGGACTCCGACGATCGCGCAGTGGGAGCTCGACCGGTTGCGGATGATCGAGAATGTCGTACGCCGGGGGCACCTGCGCGCAGTCGCGCCCGGGCACCTCACGTTCGACAAGGAAGAGGCTGCTGATGATGTGGTGGCCGTCGACCCCGATGCGGTGATCGTGCACTGTGCCGCGCGGGGACTACGTACTGCGCCGCAGGTGCCCATCTGGGGGAACCGGACGATGACGCTGCAGCCGGTACGTGCCGGCTTCCCGTTGTTCGGCGCGGCGCTATCGGGTCATGTCGAGGCGACTGTGGCTGTCGGAATGGACGCCGACGCCGCAAATGCTGTGAAGAACGCGGTCTGCCCGTCGTCGACCTATCCCAACGGTCTTGCCGAGTGGGCGTGGATGCAGGTCACCGGAGGCCGCGCCGCTGCGGCATTCAGTGCGAACCCTGACATCAAGGCGTGGGCTGATCAGGTCGCGCTGAACCCTTCTCGTACGCCACCGGACCTGATGGAGTCCGATGAACTCGCCGCTGTGGTCGAGCGATTGACGAAGTACGCGGCGCTGGGGATGAGCCGGCTGACCGAGTTCGCGGGGATGCCCGCGTGACCGTACAGTCGGAGCCTCTAGCTCAACTTCTTCTGCGGCTTCGGTCCAGTTCCGGGGCGGGTTACCGTGATCGATTGTGCCCCAGACTTATTCGCGACGGCGGGCGTACGTTGATCGGCCTAGGCGGTGCGGTTGTGTTGGCTCTAGTCGCATTACGTCACCGGTGAGTTGTATTACGTCACCGGCGACACAAATTACCCTGCGGCGCAACGTATCACGACACAGTCTGAGGCAACCACAATGTGCGGTCTGCTCTGCCGCGCCTCGTGGTCGGCAACTGTTTCGCGGGCTTCGAATGTGCGCGCCATCGCCAACCTCCGGGTAGGCGGGCCGTTTGGCTGCATCAGTTGCGAATCCATGCATTCGCAACCACATTGGAACGGACCTGGGGTGCTTCACGACGCGATAACGCTACTGTGGCGCGTTGCGCGTAATACCCTTTGAATGACTGGAAGGGACACTCATGGCCCCCGACCCGACACACACCGCGAAGGCATTGCCCGTGGAAAATCCGCGACGGACAGTTCCCGCGATCAGACCCTTCTTGTTCTGGGCGCGAGCGGCGACCTGACTGCATGGCTACTGCCAGGGCAGGGCGGGTTGCTGGCCGCCGACGCGCCGACACCGGCGGCTGGTCGCTCACCAGGCTTCCCGTAGGGAGATAGTGACATGGCGAAAGACGACGCGGCGAAGGACAAGGCAGCCGGGAGGCGGCCGCAGGTCGATATCTCCGATGAGGGCCTGGCCCGGACGCGGCGTTGGGGGCTGTGGATCAACCTCGCAACCTTCCTGATCGGGTACGCCACTGCCGTCATCGCCGGGGCGCTGCTCTACATCGCGGACGATTTCGGAATCAACAGCGCTCAGCAGGGCCTCGCGACGAGCATCGTGCTGCTGAGCGCGATGGTCGCCGCGGTGTTCACCGGCCGGCTCGCGGACCGCTTCGGACGGAAGGCCATGCTCGGGATCGCGGGGGTGCTCTTCGCGGTGGGCTTCGCGGTCTCGGCGCTGGCGACGGGCTTCGTGATGCTGATTGTTGGCCGCCTGGTCGTGGGCCTCGCGGTCGGCATCGCGTCGGCGCTCGTGCCCACCTACCTCGGCGAGATCTCGCCGCCGCAGATCCGGGGCCGGATGCTCACCCTCAATCAGCTGCTGCAGACGGTCGGGATGCTCGTCGCCTACATCGTGAACTTCGCCTTCAGCTCCAGCGGCAACTGGCAAGCGATGTTCTGGGTTGGCGCGGTCCCGGCGGTCGTGCTGGCGGTGATCGCGGTACGGCTGCCCGACTCGCCGGTCTGGCTCGTTCGCACGGGACGTGCCGACACGGCGCGTGAGGTGATCGAATCGGTCGCCGGTCCGGAGGGCGCCGATCGCGTGATCGAAGCATACCGCCGCGACGAGGAGGAGCAGGAACACCAGCGGGCGCAGGATCAGCGCCCCGAGCGCACGGGGTGGCGCGCACTGTTCTCGCCCCGGGTCCGCCCGGCGCTGATCGTCGCAGTCGGGCTGGCCATCTTCCAGCAGTTCGTCGGCATCAACACCGTCCTGTACTACGCCCCGACCATCATTGCCCAGACCGGCTGAGCGCCTCGAACTCGATCGTTTACTCGATCATCATTGGTGTCGTAAACCTCGCGATGACGATCGTCTCGCTCAGATTGGTCGATCGGATCGGGCGTCGGCCGCTGCTGCTGGTCTCGTTGATCGGGATGGCCATCTCGGTCGCCCTGCTCGGCCTCGCGTTCGTCGCCGAGCTCAGCTCGGTGATCCTGCTCGTGGCCATGCTGGTCTTTGTGTCCTCCTTCGCTGTGGGGATGGGCCCGGTGTTCTGGGTGATCCTCGGGGAGATCTTCCCGTCCGAGAACCAGGCCGAGGGCTCGGGCGCCGGCTCGGCGGTGAGCTGGCTCTCGAACTTTGCCCTGTCCACGGCCTTTCTGCCGCTGGTTGGGGCGATCCGCACGGGCCCGGTGTTCTTGATCTTCGCGGGCGTGTGCGTGCTCGGCCTGGCGTTCGTCTACCGCTATGTGCCCGAGACCAAAGACCGGAACTTCAAGCAGATCGACGCCGACCTCCAGGCCCGCGCGCATGGAAAGAGGGGAGAGGGATGACCGGTCCTCCATCGGGTCAGCAATTCGAGATCAGCCTTGGCGACCAGCGTGCGACGATCGTGGAGGTCGGTGGCGGCGTGCGCGAGTACGAGGTCGGGCAGGCGGGCGGTGCTCGAGTCCTATCGGCTCGACCGGATATGCAAAACGGCGCGCACGGCCCGCCGCTGATCGCATGGCCCAACCATCTCGTCCAACGGTTGGTATTGCGAAACCCGTCCAGTCAATGCTTGGATCGCGGTTCAGAACTGGGTGTGCAGCGGACGAAAGTTGGAAGAAGTGGCTCAGATGCGTTGGAGCTATTGTGCGCGTTGCAAATTCGGAGTGTCTGCGACTCGCCTTGTGACTGGCCGCTCTAGTCGGGGTTGGATGCACTTCTGGGCGTATCCCCGTCGAAACGGCTGTTCGCCAGGTCTCCTGCATACCCAATGCAGCGCCATCAGTGGTCTCGTAGCGAATTGAATCAGGTCACCGGGGTGTCGGTCGCAATCGAGTGGACAACACGCACTCCGAAGTGTTCTCTGAGGGTCCGTTGTTGGTGTGCCATTGGGCAGGACGGGTCAGTGGGTCGGCAATGACTGGTGTGGGTCGCGGTTATTTGCTTCACGGTTGGGGCCAGGAATCCGCCGACTGCTCCGATCAGCATCGATGTTTCATGGTCGAATGAGGCTGCAACACCGGTGATTCCGAGGAGTCCTACAAGCGACAGCCAGATCGCGGTACGCTCGCTGTCAAGTTTGGCGAGCAGGTAGACCCCCTCATTATCGTGGCACACCGGTGGACGTTGCTCCCGTGAGTTGGGCGTTCGCCGGGGTGATCGAAGGGTGCTCAGGGATTTCGTTCGGTGCGGCGCAATCCGGTCGTGGAACGGGTGGGTCGCCGAGCTATAGCAGCACAGCGTGCAGCGAAGGGCGGTGCTTTGTCCGTCGACTCCGTCAAGGCAGTAAGCATGCTTATTGGAAATCTGCCCGTCGCGGAAAGAGCCCGTCCTCATCAGAAAATGCAGTAAACACCGGCAGTGCGGCGCGCCGGTCCGCGATTTCCTGGACAGCGGCGCGGAACAAGGCCGTTGACGTCGCGTCCTGGGCGGGGTCGTCGCTGAACAAATATCGATCCCCTGCCAGCTGGATCCAAAGCTGCACCTGATGAAGCTGGGCGTCGGCCCGGGCGGCGGGCGCCTTTCCATTGATGCCCGCAATGTATTGATTGGAGTCGAAAAGCCCACCGGCTTCGGAAAAGTAAAAGAATGCGGCACCTGCTAGCTGGTCCGCGGGAAGGAATTGTACAGCGATGTTTCCCGGTGTTCCGCTCAGTTCCTTCAGCAGAATCCAATGCACATGCCGCGCGACGATCTCGTCGACGAAGCTGGTGAGAACATCGGCCGTCGCCACTCCCGTGGCGGAAGTGCGGGCCTGGGCCAATGCGGTGTCGGCGAATGCGTCGGTATCGGTGTCGGCTGTTTGTTCGAGCGAAGCGTGCGCGGCGAAATTGCGGGCGTGCGTTAGCTCGTGAACGAGCACGCCAAGGAGTGTAACCGGGGCCCTTGTTTGATTCGATTGCAGAACGATCGCTTCTCGCCCAAGAATAACCGAGTCCCGTATAACAATGAAAACGTGAGTGCTGCCGGCAGATTGGAAAGGTATCGTTCTGCCGAGCGCACTCCCGAGGACTATCAGATCGTCGAAGTAGTCTCCTGCGCTCATACCGTCTTGCGTTGGATCGGCGGCCTGAATGAAGGCCGGCCGGATGTCAATCGCACGACTCTGCGCGACGATGCCCAGGATCTCGCCTGAATTCAGACGGGAGAGTGCAGACTGGGCCAGTCTTCGCCGCCAAGAGTCGACCGGCGCACTCATCAGTGATACGAGTTCACGCGCCACGAAGGGCTCAACTCGGTGGGCCACGACGGCTGGGCTGAATTCGGCGAATGCCGGATCCAGCACGGGCGGGGCGAAGAATAGGTCATCGTCGAGCGCCTTCGACGTGCCCGATCCTACAACGGGATCGTTGGGTATTAGTCCTTTGTGGGTTTTGTACGCAGTGACTGCGCTACCAGTTTGATTACCGAAGAAACCGGTGTCGCCATCAGGAATCGAGAAACCCAGTTCCATCAAGGCGTTTTGCACACGCTTGACGGGGAGTCCATCCTCTCCCGACAACATGCGATGACGGCCGGCAAAGCACTCCTCGAGTACAGGGTCACCAGAAAATCGCGGACCCGTTAGTGGCATCTCGACCCGACCTCCTCTGTTCGTCGGCAGGTGCGTCCTGATCAAGGTTGACAGATGCAACGCGGGCGTTTCGGATGATTGCGGTATCTCGCGAAACTTCCGCTGTCGAAGACGCAGCGTTGAGGCGGTTGAGCAGTGCGACCGGAATCTCATCGCGCGACAGTGCTCTTTCGGGAATCAGTGTCTGAGTGGCGCGTTAGGTGGCAGGCGATCGTCAGAGGTCACCGGACCCAATGCCGCGGCGATGGCCGCAACTGTCGGCTCCCGTACAACGTGGTTTGAAATAAGCCGTCGAGGTCCATGTTGGCGGCACGGGCCGTTTTGGTTCAAGGGAGTGTGCATATACCCCGACTTCTTCGGTCAATGGCGATGAAACCGGTAGGGCGGCAACGGCAATAGATAGAGTATCGCTCGAAGGTGGGTGCTCGCGATTTCGTGTCATCCAGCTGCGAATGGCACCGTGCCGGCGTGGAACCACCAATTGAAGCACCCCGGCGAATGCAAATTCTGGGCGAATTTCGGACGCTCAACGATGGTTTGCTGCTGGTGCGGAGCGAGTTCTCCAAGGATGAGGGGTGTTTCGATATCCGGCATCGAGCAGCGGCCCCGGTCCGAGTTGCTGAAAGCCGATGAGTTTCATTCGGGCGTGCGCGTCATCGACGAGCCGCAGTCCGAAGGCCTTGAATCCTCCGAGCTGTCTGCGGCCGGCCGAATGGAGCTTGGGTGGAGTGGCCTTTCTGGTCGACGGCCCAGCACTGATTCATCCGTACCGAGTCGTGGCGGTAGATCTTCAAACAGCGCAAACCTGTGCTGGTCCTGCTGAACTCCCTGTGGGCGATCGAGAACAACATAGCCGAGGGAAAGTCCCTGTCTCAGATTGCGGAGAGCTCCGTGGATGGCATCTACCGATGGCCCACGGGCGGCATCTCGTTAGCGCCGGACCCATCAATGTCCGGGCAAATCATGGACCGCAAGCAGCAGGCTGTTGACGTCCACGCCCGATGTGCCGTTTGCGGCCATTCGTCCGTTTCCGCCATCCCGCCCGCGATCCGACCGGTGCGCCGTGTCGGCGGCGGGCACGGTCTGCGAATCGATGATGGCCGCAGTCGGGCACCGGCCCGCACCCTCGGGTGAACGTGTCGTAGACCGTGGTCGGTGGTGGGAACTCCGCCGGCATCTGCCGCCGCGCGATCCCGCCCCGCAATAGATAGAGATTGGCGTCGTGGATCACACGGCGAGAATGCTTTTCGGGCCGTCCACCGCGGCCCGCGAAGTTGCTCGGCGGCAGTAGCGGTTCCAGGACCGCCAGCGCTGCTCACCATCACGAGTTCTCGGACGCTTTCTCAGGGTGATTGCCGGCATAAAGTTGAAGAGCCTTTATGATCGGCGTGGTGAGTACTCCCCAGTCGCGAGAGATAACACCCGAGCTTGATTCGCCGAAAGCCCGCAGACCACTGCGTGCAATCACGATCACCGCGACGATCGTCTCCGTCCTGCTGATCCTTTTTGTTGTCCCGTGGTGGACGTTGGTGATGTCGGGAACGCAGTGGCCGACTCCCGTGACCGCACTGGGAACCGTGGCCTTCGCGCTGACGTTGGTGGCACTGCCGGTGATGTTGGTTCTGAGCCACGGCCGCCGCCACCTCGATTGGGCAGGGTTGGTCGGCGACTCCATTCTGGGCATCATCTGGGTGCTGTTCGCATGGTCGGTGATCGGAAATCTCGCACGATTCGCGCTCGGTCTCGCTGGCGTCGAAGACCCGACTCGCTCGCGTTGGGTAGCCGCAGCCGTCATCGCCGTGTCCGTGATTCTCGTAATCTGGGGTAATCGGGAAGCCATGCGAGTGCCTCGGATCAAGCATGTAGACATCATGCTTCCGAGACTCGGCAAGGGGATGGATGGCACCCGCATTGTCGCGGTTACCGACACACATTTTGGTCCGATCAACCGCACGAAGTGGTCGGAGGGAGTGGCAGCAGCCGTGAACGAACTGCGCCCCGACATCGTGGCGCACGTCGGCGATATCGCCGACGGCACGGTAGAACAACGACGGGCTCAAGCAACACCACTCACCACCATGCGCGCCGAACTCGCGAAGGTCTATGTCACCGGCAACCACGAGTATCTCGGCGAGGCACAGGGCTGGATCGATTACATGGACTCGATAGGCTGGGAAACACTGCACAACAAGCACATTGTCGTCGAACGCGGCGGCGACCGACTCATCATCGCGGGTGTCGACGACGCCACCGCGAAGTCCTCACAGATCGCGGGCCACGGCGCAAACTTCGACCAGGCTCTGGCCGGGGCCGACCAGGAACTGCCGGTGCTGATGTTGGCGCACCAACCCAAGCAGGTCTTCCAGTCCGAAGCCGCCGGAGTTGACCTGCAGATCGCGGGTCACACACATGGCGGGCAGATCTGGCCGTTCAACTTCCTGGTCCGCCTCGACCAGCCCACCGTCCACGGCTTGAGCCGCCACGGTGAGCGCACTCAGCTCTATACAAGCCGGGGTTCCGGTTTTTGGGGGCCTCCGCTACGCATCTTCGCGCCGAGTGAAATCACTGTGATAACACTGCATTCGACTTGATTAGCTCGCGTCGCTCCAGTTCATGACGCAACTCTTCGGTTCCGATATGTTCGAGAGCCGTGACCAGGCTGCTGCGCCCGGAGTCGAACCTGCTCGGCTAAATCCGCCACCTGCTTGCGCGTCGCACTATGGGCTGCATCGTCGTGTTCCGCAATCTGCTCGAGCAACTAAGACGCCCGAGTGGCAGTCACGATGCCCAACAAAGCAATTCCGCTGATCGGCCGGGGCAGTTGACATGAAACGCATAGCCGCCGCCGACCACCGTGCACGAGATCTTCGTCCGCTGGATCCGGTGCGGGGGCGTGGCAGCACATCCACGACATCCTGAGCCAGCGGCTACGGGCACGCCGGACACGACCAGTGCCCGCCCGCGGCAAGAAAACGAACGGCCGCAAACGGCACATCGCCGTCGAGGTCAACGGGTTGCTGCTCGCGGTGGAGGTTCGGCAACGGCAGGTTCGGGCCTGGTATTCCGGCGTCGTCGCCGAAAGGTCTGTGGTTAGTCCGTCGACGATGTGACGGCGCGTTGACGTGGTGCCCCCGGTCAGACTCGAACTGACATTGGACGGGTTTTGAACCTGCGGTCGTGGATGTTTGCAGATCGCTGGCGCTGTCGATGGTTTTCGAATGATGCAGTGGGGGAGTGGTGTTCGTGTTTGCGATGTTGAGCCAGTGTAGTTGGTTTCGCTGTTGCTGCGTACCCTCTGCGTACCGGGGGCAATATCGTTCGACAGTACCTACTGGTGACGAGACGTGTTGATGTAGGAGAGTCGGTCGTTGCAGCTCGGCGAGGTGGTGTACGACGTGAGCTGGCAGTGCGCGCCTGGTCGCCGAAATTCACTGCATCGATGTCCCGTTCGAGAGGTGCCACTTCTTGAGCGTTGGCAGTGAGTTTTTGTTGCGACTGCGCACGCTCTCGCAGCTCCGGCGGATACCTCTTTTGCGATCCTGGCGACATGACTTCATCCTTCCCAAAGAGCGAAGCCTCCGGACGCACCGGGGTGATTCACGTGTGCGTTCTTGGTAGCGCTGGGTCCGCCGGTGTGGTGGCCCTGGCCAAAGCAAATGCTCCAACTAGAGCGAACTGGTCCACTCACAGTGCGTCGCAAGTGAGCGTTTGCGAATAGGTGGAGCAAGTGTCTCAGTGAATTTGGAAGATGATATCCAGATGGTCGCTAAGTTTCTGGGCACCAACAGATTTGGGTCAGCGTCGGAGATCGTCCCGCCTGGCCTTCGGCGTCATTGCTTTATGGGCACCGCACCGTGGTCGAACGCTGCTTCAGCCGACTCAAGCAGTACCGGGCCACGGTTTTACCACGGGCCAGGACCGGAGAGTGCAGTCCCGCAGCGGGTTGAGCTCGCTGCGGGACTATGAACATCTAATGCCCCTCAGGCGGTGATCCAGCCACCACCGTCGGCATTCACCGTCTGCCCGGACATCCAATGGCTGTCGTCGGAAGCCAGAAAGACCACGATCGGCGCCACGTCATCGTAGGGATCGCCGAGTCGGTGGAAGACGTTGTCCCTGAAGGCTGCCGTGGCGTATTCCTGCACCTCAGTGGGAAACGTGTGTAGATCGTTCTTGGCATTGTCGGTGAATCCACCCGGGCACACTGCATTGACGCGGATGTTGTGTACGCCCCATTCTCGCGCCACCACACGGGTTAACGCGCGGACGGCTTCCTTGACAGGGGAGTAGGTCGACGCCAGTGCAGGGCTTTCCATTCCCCAGCGTGAACCGAAGTTGATGATCGAGGCACCCGCGCCCGGTTTGTCTTTCAGATACGGGAAGCAGAGCTTCATCATGTGCCAGCCGGAGTAAAAGCTGATCTCGATCTCGCGCTGGAGGTCGGCGAAATCCTGGTCGAGGAACGGCTTGAGCGTCGTGGAATGCACGTTGTTCACGAGGATGTCGACGGTTCCGAAGCGCTCCACGGTTGCATTGACGAATGCCGATAGGCTTTCGACCGATCGCACATCGCACGGAAATGCCAACACCTCAGCGCCTTTCTCGGCACAGAGTTTTCGTGTTTCCTCGAGTTTGTCTTCCTGGATGTCACAAATAGCGATCTTCGCACCCTCGTCCGCGAAGCGAATAGCCTCTTGTCGGCCGAGGCCACTCGCACAGCCGGTGAGGATCGCGGCCTTCCCGTTCAACTTGCCCATCTGGGTCTCCTGATTTCTACTGTTCACGTTTAGAGGATCAACGCGCTTCGACCGCGCGCGTGGATGTTCGGGCGATAGCGAGCTGCCCGTAGGCAAGTAGGCTATACGGCTGTATGGCGAAATGGTTCATTAATTCACCTCCGCGTATTCCTCTACGGCTTGGCGTGGGTCCCCCGAAAGTGGCTGTGTCATATGTCCTCTACGCAGGTACTGGGTGTTCTGGCACTCAGGCGGGAACACTCGGTGTTGCTCCGAACCGATTGAGTAAAGCCCCTTCCAGGGGTAACGCCACAGCTATGAACAGGGCGCCATTACGCCGTCGAGTGAACGGTTGATGCCATCGCCGCAATAAGGAGTCTTGTTGCGCAACGACATCGGGCTCGTCGCGACCTGGCGGACACTGGTCGGACCCCTTCCGATTCATTGATGTCAACGGATTCTGGAGGGGGCGAGCTGCCGAACATCAACCTGCTCCACCTCACCTCGCGTAAGGCGATCGAGGCGGCCATGACGATGCAGCAGGCGACCCCGACCGGGATTCGCGTCGAGGGGTTCGGCGAGAGCAAGGCTATTCGACGCCACACTGTCGCCGAGATCGACTGGTGCTGATAGCAACCCGGAAGCAGGCTCCGATCCGTATTCACTTGGCGCGGTGCCGGCGGTGGTGGCGCCAAACCCACCACCGCCGAACTGCTACTTGAGGTCGCTCATAGACTTACCAACATCAGCAAGAGTCATAGGGCTACCAAACTCGGTTGTGTATTTGAAAGCTGGTATATCACAACGAAATAGGCCCTCGTCCGGATTGAAGGCGGCGGCCTTCCAGCCATTTGTGGTGGCCTCCTCGACGTTGAAGCACGGCGACGGCGGGGCGCCGGGCGTCAGATTGACCGGAGCGGTCAGGCCGCCACCGGTCCACGCCGTCTCCTTGATTGCGGCGTTGTAGAGACAGGTACGCGTCAAATCGTCACCGCAGCTTGCGGCGGACTTGGCAAACAACAGCCATGCAGACATGGCGCGCATGGCAGGCAAAGTGATCACCGCGTCCGGAGCGTACTTCTTGTACAGGGCGTTCAGCTCTTTGACCGCTGGCACCGTATCCGAACTCTCCAGTGGCGCAACGCCTCCGAGGTCAACGTAGTTCGGTATCACGTCCGCCGAGGTACCGAGCGCCTCGACAAACGGTTCGTTGTAGGCATTGTTACCGGGGTTGACCCAGTCGAGCTTGTAATCCATATCCACAAGAATCGCCTGCAACTTTGCCCACTGCGCGGGCTCACCGTAGAAGTAGAGTCCCTTGACGCCCTTACTCTTGATGGTTTGCGCGTAGGGTGTCCAATCCGAGATCCCCATCGGCGGGTAGACGTCGTTGTAGATGACAGTGGCCCCAGCCGCTTCCAACGCCTCCTGCGATTGAACCCCGGAGGTCTTCACCGATGGCGTATCGGCGCCGATGATCCCCACCGCATCTGCAGAGTCCGGGTAGGCCTCGTTGACCAGCCAGTAGCCGATACCGAAGAAGGGATCGTAACCGGCAACCCGGCTCGGCGACGCGCTGATCTCGAGGTCCGCGCCGACCGACCGGGGTTGGATCACCTGGGCAGGAAAGCTCGGTAGAACACAATTCAGACGTTCTTTCACACCCAGTGCATCGAGCCCGCTACTTCCGCCGACCAACGCAAAATCCTCACGGCACGCGATGGTCATCTGCTGGCGAACATTCATGAAGGCAGCGTCGTGAATATTGGCAACCAGTTTGCGACCGTTGATCCCGCCGAGGTCATTGCACCACGACGTGAAGACCTTGGCGGCATCGTCGAACTCTGACACCTTGTTGAATCCCACATCGGACATCACTCCGACTTTGATCTCTGCGTCGGTAACACCTTGTGTGGGAGCTCCTTTCGCCTCGCCTGATTGACAGACCTCCGTCAGGTCGCCAAAGTTGCTCGTCGCAGCATCGGCTGTGGCCGTACTTCCACCGCCTCCTTCGTCGGAGTCACCACCGCGGTCACCACACCCAGCCACAAGAACCGCGGTCGCCACAAGCGCGACCACCAAGCGATGCGATCTCAACATGTCTTTTCCTTCACTAGTGCGATGATTGGCTGTACAGCAACGGACTTCGAGTGAGCGAGTCCGGACATCAGTGGTCAACCGCGTGAGTGGACGTAACCATTTTTCGAACCAGCGCCTTTTGGACCTTGCCGGTTGCGGTTCGTGGGAAGTCCTCGACCTGATGGATCTCTTCGGGCCACTTCTGCTTCGCCAAACCGGCATGGCCGAAGTGCTCTCGAAGCTCAGCAATAGTAGGTAAGGCGCTTCCTGGCTTGAGTCGCACCACCGCGGCAGTGTGTTCACCCAGTCGGGGGTCAGGAGCTGATACAGCGGCGGCTTCTGCGATCCCCGGAATCCTCAGCAGAACCTCTTCGACCTCGATCGCGCTGATGTTCTCGCCGCCGCGAATGATGATGTCGCCCTTGCGGTCGGTTACGCTCAGGTAGCCGTCGGCATCGATGATGCCAATGTCGCCGGTGTGGTACCAGCCCTCCTCGTCAAATGCCTTCGCAGTCAACTCGTCGTCAAGGTAGCCCATGCACAGATCTGGTCCGCGACTCAAGATCTCTCCGTCGTCCGACAGCCGGAGTTCGACACCCGGCATCGCCTTCCCATCCGTGAAGAGTCGTTTGTCCACCGGGTCCGTGTAATGTGAGCCGGTGATCGACGGATGCTCGGTGCTGCCGTAGTAGCGGAACGTGATGACACCCTGATCGTGGAGTCGCTGGGCAACCGTGGCGGGCACCGTCGAGCCGCCCATCCCCGCATACCTCATGTACTCGAGATGCTCGGGGACGAAATCGGGATGGTCGAGCAGGCTGATCACGAAGTAGGGTGTGCCACCACCGAAAGTCAGGTTGTCTCTGAGCATCAACTCCAAGGTGCGCTGCGGGTTCCATGCGTCGGTGATGTAGATGGCCGTCTGCTGAACAACCGGGATCAAGAACGCATTGAGCATCCCGATGAAGTGACCAACCGGTGAGGCGGTGAGCTGTTGCCCCAACTCAACCGGATAGCTGTCCCCAAGCTGCCGGGTTTCATACCCGAGCGTTTGATGTGTATGAACGACGCCCTTGGCATCACTGGTCGTCCCCGAGGTGAAGGCGATCACGGCCGGCGCCGACGCCGGAACAGGGAGGTTCTCGGTCAGCAGCTCACTGTCGAGCAGGTCGTCGAAATCGCGGCCCACCACTCCCACAATCGGGACATCGACATACAGGTCCGCCTGAAACCGTAGGGGCCCGAACTCCTCGAAGGTGATGAACACCTTTGGCTTTGCCGTCGCAATGATATGCCGGGTTTCCTTCGGCCCGTAAAAATGCACAACCGGAATCGAGACCGCACCCAAGAACGATGCTGCCCAGAAGGTTGCCGCAGCCTCCATCCAGTTCGGAAGCTTGAACGCGACAACGTCGCCGGGGCCAACACCCCTCTTCCGGAGCCCTTGCGCCAATCGGCGAGCGGTGTGCTCCACATCGGCGAACGTTCCGCTGAAGGGATGAAAATCCGAATAGACGCGAAAGGGCGCGTCCGGCGCATCCGAAAGGCCCTGCGCCAGTGTGTCACCGATGGTCGCCTCGGTCCACCAACCTTGCTGTACGTATAGGTCCGACAAATCCGTAGGAATATTGCGCATACGTGCGTGCTCGCTATCGATCGGGGCCAGAATCACCTGGCGCTGTCCTTGACACAGGGGCAGTGTGACACGCATCATATGAATCAATCAAGTGATCAATTAATTGATTCCGGCTCGGAGGTACTCCCGACCTTGAGGCGATGAACCGCGCCCCACTGAGAACCCGCCACAGATGTGAAGGTGTTGCATGGCAAAGAAATTGGTGATTGGCGCAAGCGGTTTCGTGGGATCGAATGTGACCCGGAAGCTCGTCGAGCGTGGTGACGACGTACGAGTGATGCTTCGTGAAATCAGCTCCGTGAAGGGCATCGCGGACCTCGAAGTCGAGAGGTGCTTCGGTGACGTGTGGGACGCCGACGCCCTGCGCGACGCGATGGGTGGTTGCGATGTTGTCTTCTACTGCGTTGTCGATGCGCGGGCCTGGCTGCGGGATCCGACGCCGCTCTTCAAAACCAATGTCGAGGGCCTGCGCAATGTGCTCGACGTAGCGATCGAGGCTGATCTGGAGAAGTTCGTGTTCATGAGTACGATTGCAACACTTGCAGTTCGGACCGACGGAACTGCTGTCAGCGAGGATGATCCCTGCAATTGGTACGAGGCCGGTGGCCCCTACACGCAAAGCCGGGTGGACGCCGAAAATTTGGTGTTGGATTACGCAAAGAACAAGGGCCTACCCGCAGTGGCACTGTGCATTTCTACCCCTTACGGTCCACGCGACTGGCAACCAACCCCGCACGGCGGACTCCTGGCCAGGATCTCGGCAGGCAAGGCGCCCTTCTATTTTTCCGGCTTGCGACATGAGGTCGTAGGCATCGAGGATGCCGCAGAAGCGATGGTGTTGGCCATGACTCACGGCCGTAATGGTGAGCGGTACATCATTTCCGACACATACATGACGTCCAAAGAGTTGCACACGCTCGCAACGATCGCCGGCGGACGGCGAGCGCCGTGGCTCGCATTGCCGACCAAGCTCATGCTTGGCGCGGCTGCCGTCAATCAACTGTTCGCCGGCGCGATTGGCCGAGATCCCGTTTTTGTCAGTCGTGCATTCCGGATGTGGAACTACATGTCCGCGCTCGATCACAGCAAGGCCGAACGAGAACTCGGCTGGAAGACAACTGCTTTCGAAGATTCGGTCGGTGAAGCGGTCGAGTTCTACCGCGCACACGACATCGGGTAGATAATCGGTGCACCTCTCGGGCGGCAGGCTGACCGCAGTGGGCCGGGCTTTCGCACTCGCTAGTTGTCGAAGAGTGTGCCGCCGAGAAGCAACTTCAAGGCACCAACGGTCGCATGGTAGTCCTCCGGTTCCGAGGTGGCGGCGTAGTCCGTCAGACCTCGGAGCACAATGAAAATTGCATTGGAGGCACTCTCGATACTCACGCCGTCTCGCAGCGCACCCTCGTGCTGGGCCTGCTCGATAATGCCACCTACGACACCGCTCAACGTTGAGAAAAGTGTGTCGCGATTTTCCGCCAGATCACGGGCGGTACCGACTCGGATAGCGCGGTCGAACGCGGCGATGAGCGGATACTCTCGCATCATCTGATCGCACTCATCGAGCACAGCCATCAACCTGTCGTGGTAGCCCACATGATGTTCCGCGGCGTGAGCCACCCGTGGGATCGACATCTGCGCGACCTCGTCGAACGTGGCGTTGATCAGTTCCGTCTTGTTGGGAAAATAGTGGTACAGGCTGCCGCTGGTCATCTGAGCCTTGCGGGCGATCTCCCGGATCGTGGCCTTCGCGTATCCCACTTCTGCCACACACTGCATGGTCGCGTCCAGAATCCGGCGCCGGGTGTCCTCACCGTTGGCGCCGATCGGTCTACCGAGTAACGGTGGAGTGGCTGACACAGTGCCCCCTGGCTAGGTGTTGGGTTCACTTCGAGTTTGTCATGCGACTCCACGCGCCCGCGACATCCGTCCGGCGTGGGTTCCTGCCCGCTTCCCTGAGAACACACAATCAGCCAAGGCCAGACCGCTGACATAGCTGTTCGAGCAGACCCCGGTCGCGCTTCGGCCCGCCGCATACAGACCCTGAATCCTGGTGCCGTCCTCCTTCATGACCTGCCCGCTCTCGCCGTCGACCTTCAGACCACCGAGTGTCAGTCCGGGTACAGGTGACGTCAAGGAAGGGCGAACCGAGATATCGATGGCATAGAAGGGCCCACGGGCAATCGGTGCGCATAACTCGGACGCCTTGTGCCCCGGATCTTCGCTTCGGGACGCGATCGCCGCGTTGTAGGCATCCACCGACGCTGTGAGTCCGTCGGGGGAGATGCCCACCTTGTCTGCCAAACCGCGCAGAGTGGCGGCCTTTCGCCTGTCGAACACCAACATGGCGGCAACCTGCAGGCGCAGGATCGATTCGGTCTGCGACAAGAACTGCGACTTGGCCCGTTTCCAGGTGTCGGCGTCGAACACCAGGTAGCCAGTGCCCCCGAACTTGTGAATCAAGACTTCCGAGTGTGTGGCGCCATAGAGATCCTCGTTGGCGATGCGTTCGCCACTGCTACCCACCGTGATCCCCTCGATCAACGCCGACGGCGGTGTGAAGTACCGCCACGCAGTGACACGATCGAGACGATCTGTGACCCCACCGGCACCGACGCCCAAGTTGATTCCGGAACCGTCGTCGGCGTTGGTACCGAGCGGGCGGATGTGTTGATACGCGGGCGCATGTCGCCGCAACATATCCTGGTTGAAAGCAAATCCGCCGGCAGCGAGTATCACCCTGTCCGCGGCGAAGGTCCGGGGCACCGCACGTTTCTTCCAGACCTTCTCGGCCAGACCGGTGATCGGAAGTCCCACCGGCGGAGCCCAGTTGGTCAGTTTTGCACCAACGGCGGTTACTCGACGATGAACTGCCTGCGCCGACCGATCGTCGCCAATCCAAGTGCGACAACGTATACCGCGCACCTGTCCGTCAAGGATCACCAGATCGTCAACTTGGGTTCGGGGCAGGAATGTCACCCCGAGCCCAAGTGCCGAATCGCGGAGCGCGCGCCATAGGTCGCGCCCTGATTTGGTGCCCGTTGCCACCTGACGATGCCCACGCGGCGCGGGTCTGGCATCCAATCGATAGGGATATGCCTTCTCGTTGCCTGAGAAGTACAGGTAGTGCCTGTCTGTCGGGTACGTCGTCTTATACGGGCACAACGAACCTTCGAACTTCGCTCCGTGGGATTCCAGCCAGGCCAGCTGACCTACGCTGTCATCGCAGAACCGCCGCAAGGTGTCGTCACTGACCGCCCCTTGGACTTCCTGCCGCAGGTAGTCGAACATGTTGTCTGCGTCATCGTCATAGCCGGCCGCCTTCTGATAGGGCGTGCCGCCACCGGCATACACAACACCACCGGAGACGGCCGACGCACCGCCACCCATTGCGCGGTCCACAACAAGAACTCGGGCACCTTCTTCGGCCGCGGCGATGGCTGCGCAAGCACCGGCAGCTCCGAAGCCTACAACGATGACATCGAACTCAGTCGCTACTGTCGGCATGCGATCTCTCCTCAACACGGGTTGGCGGCTCTGGCTTCACCCCAGATTTTCGGACAAGGATGTCGCCGCATGGCATGGCCTGGCAGGCCATTCGAACGCGCCGCGGGTTAGTACGGCGCACTCTGCGGCCGAGGTCGGCAGCGAGTTCGACCTCGACTTCGGTACGTTCTGAGAGCAGGTGCATGCCCTCGACGACCTCGCACCGGCATGCTGTACAGGTTCCCATTCCGTAACACACTGAGGGCCAGTAATACCCGGCGCGCCAGGCTGCCTGGATCAGGGTTTCCCCCCGGCGCACTTCTATTTCGATGTTGGCAGGCTCCACCCGCATGGTGAAGCTGTCGACTCCCGATGGATCAGTTTCCGGCAATGTGACGATCGATTTGTGTATGGAGCGAAAAGATCATCGGTTCGTACCGCGGCGAGAGCGTTGTGTGCTTGATCGCACCTGATCGGTAGCCCCGTTGTTGCTGATAGACGTTGGCCATGTCTTGACGGAGAACAAAGGGCCAGTCGCCTGGCTCGAGAGGACCCTCTCGCTCGGGTGGAGCAATGTCCTTGTCCGCGTTGCGTGGGATTTGCATCGCAAACGCCTCGAACATCGATGTATTGGGGTCCGTGCCATTGGGACGGAACCGATAGAACAACAGGTTGCCCGTCATTCCCAGAAATGCCATGTTCGGAAAAATGAATCCGAAGGTCGAGGAGTTGGGATCCAGAGCGGGGAGCGGGATCTCGGCCTCGTCAGCATATTTGTACAGCTCCTCGAAGAACTTCCAGAGCACCTGATCATCGGGGAGATCGCGGACTCGATCGGCTATGAACTGGTCGCGGGCCGTGGCAAATCCATCGGTCCCGTCGAAGAGCACCTGGTTCTGATCGACAAAGTAGCGTCCCTGTTCCATTCCAACTACTGGCGGCTGTCCCATCTCATAGCCACCGGGATCCTCTGGATCGAACGGGGCGGTGGTATCGACGTGGCCCATGCCGTGATGGAAGTAGGGAATACGGTCGACGTCGTAGTCGTCGCCCGTCACACCGAGCGTGAGCTCGGGATGTGCCTGCATCACGTGGTACGCCTCCAAGAAGGCCTCCGCTGCAACTTTCCAATTCCCGGGCACGATCGTGTACTTCCACCACCGCAGGCGCATTCGATCCATGGCCATCGGTGCAAGATGCGTGTCGTACGTACCGAAGAACTCGTCGAGACTCGGCGCATCGTCGTCGAAGTTGATCCAGATGAAGCCGTATCTACGCTCTGAGCGGACCTCACCCAGCTTGATCACGGCCGGATCGATCGACTCCTCCACAAATCCTTGTCGGCAGTAGATATACGACTGCGAGCCGTCGATGTTGAACCGCCAGCCATGGAACGGGCAGACAATCTGATTGCCACCGAAGGTGCCGACGGTGGAAGGCTGGACGAGTTGGGTGGCGCGGTGAGGGCAGACGTTGTTGAGCACTTTGATGCTGCGATCGGACTGGCGCACAACAACAACAGTCCGGTCAACGATTGTGTACTCGATATAATCACCGGGTTCGGGGATTTCCTCCTCCCGGCATGCGAACTGCCACGTGTGCAGCCACATCTTGTTGTATTCGAGTTTTGCGAACTCCTCGTCGTAGTAACGCTCGACGGGCACGTGAACTCCGTCGCGGACGCCAAACGGAACCTGCGAAGTATCGACGTCGTGTCGCGAAACATAGGGCGTGGCCGACGGTTTGGCGGTAGGCGACGCCGCAGAGTCGATTTCCGCGCCCGAGGTGAGATCAGTTGTCACGGTGGTCCTTCCATTGATCGATCAAAAGTCAACCGATTGTTGCGACGACGGTCCCGACTGGATAGTCGATATCAGGCTCGCCAATGATGGTGATGCGTCCGGTTGCTGGGCTTTCGACCTCGGCCTCAGTCTTGTCTGTCCCCAGTACATAGATGGCCTGGCCCGTTTCGACCTCGTCGCCGTCATTGCACAGCCATTCAGTGATCTGGCCCTCTTCAACCGAGACGCCGAGTTTGGGTATTCGAACTTCATGTGACACTTGGGGACCGCTTTCTTGGGTCTAGTGGTGTCCAAGCAGGGCTCGGGCAGCAGCTTCAATACGTGGAGTCGGCAAGAAGTTCTGCTCCAGCGAGGAGGCATAGGGGACTGGAGTATTCGCGCCACCGACCCGGCCGACGGGCCCGGCGAGTTCACCAAACAGCTCACTGTGGATCTGTGCACTCAATTCCGCGCCGAACCCACCGCGCGTGACCGCCTCATGCACGACAACGGCCCGCTTGGTCTTGGCCACCGACATGAAGATCGTCTCGGTATCGAGAGGCTGGAGCGATCGTAAGTCGATGACTTCCAAGGAGATACCCTCTGCTGCAAGACGATCCGCGAGGGCCAAACAGTCCATGACCTGCTTCCCGTAGGTGATCACCGAAAGGTCGGTACCGGCACGCGCCACCCGGGCCTTGCCCAGAGGCACCCGGTAGTCACCTTCGGGCACCTCGTCCCGCACCGAGAAGTACAGGCTGCTCATCTCGATCATGACGCACGGGTCATCGTCAAAGATGCAGGAGAGCAACAACCCCTTTGCGTCAGCGGCCGTCGACGGCACCACAACTTTCAAACCTGGCGTGTGGATGAGCTGGTTCTCGAGCATGTCGGAATGCTGGGCACCAAAGCCTGCACCCGCACCGGTGGTTGTCCGCACAGTCAACGGCACCGGCGTGACACCACCGGACATATAGCGCAGCTTGGCAGCATGGTTGATCAATTGGTCCGAGGCGACCGTGATGAAGTTCATCAGCATGATCTCGGCGACCGGGCGCATACCCGCAATCGCGGCACCCACAGCAGCGCCCATGATCGCCTGCTCACTGATCGGTGTCCGTCGGATCCGTTCGGGACCGTACTTGGTCTCGAGGCCCTTGTGAATACCGAAGCCGCCCCCCTTGGGGTCCTGGATGTCCTCGCCCAACTCAAAGACCATCGGGTCCAAGTCGAGTGCCACATCCAGGGCGTCGCGAATCGATTCGAGCATCATCATGGTTCGAGTTGCGGTTGCGGTGCTCATCAGTTGGTCTCCTGCGCATAGACGTCGGTGGTCAGTTCCGACGGGTCGGGTAGCGGTTGATCAAAGGCCCATTCCGCGGCGTCCGCGACCTCGGCCGTCGCCTGCTGCTCGATGTCATCGAGAACTGTGGCGGCAACACCGAATTCGTCGATCAGACGCTGCCGATAGATCGGGATCGGATCGTCAGCACCGGCAGCGGCGAGCTCAGCGGCCGGGATGTACTCGCTCTGGTCACCGAAGAAGTGTCCGCACAGACGGAAGGTCACGGCCTCTAGCAGGGTGGGGCCATCACCTCGTCGCGCACGCTCGATCGCTTCACCGGCCGCGGCGTACAACGCCACCGGATCATTGCCATCAACCGTGACACCCGGTATCGAATAGGCGACCGCGCGATCTGCAATGTTGGCCACGGTGGTTCCACCCTCAAGCGATGTGTACTCGGCCCACTTGTTGTTCTGGCAGACGAACACCACTGGAAGCTTCCACAACGACGCCAGGTTGAGTGCCTCATGGAAGGCGCCGATATTGCTCGCTCCGTCGCCGAAATTGACGACCGTCACCTGACCGGTGCCCTTGAGTTGCGCCGCCAACGCCAGCCCGTTGGCGATCGGCAGGCCCGAGCCCACCACCCCGGTGGTGACCATCAGGCCATGCTTGGGGGAAGTGACGTGCATGGGGCCGCCCTTGCCGCGGCACGTACCTGCAGCGCGACCCAGATACTCGGCCCAAAGATCGCGCAGTGGGATTCCTTTGGCAATCTGGTCGTGCAGGCCGCGATAGGTCGTCACGACATAGTCGGTCGGAGCAAGGTGCGCCGCCACTGACGCGGCAGCAAATTCCTGTCCACGCGGCGAGTAGTACATTCCGCCGAACTTCCCGCTCATCATCGAGGCCCGGTAGCGTTCGTCGAACGCAAGGATGCGCACGGCGGTCCGGTACAGATCGACCAGGGTCTGCTGGTCGAGACCTGATTCAGTAGTTGTCATGGTTGGCCGTTCTCCTCTGGACGCGTCATCGACCATAATTAATCAAACGATTGATTAGGAGTAAGGTATGACGTGAATCACTGTTCCGTCAAGGTATGAGTCTCGGTCTCAGGAAGCGACTGCCGACCACTCTTGGCCACTGGTGGCATCCCCTCGACGGCAAGGTTGCGCTCGTGACAGGCGCAAGCAAAGGTATTGGATCTGCGCTTGTGTTGGCCGAGGTGGCGCCAGCGTCCTTGTCCACTTCTCGGGCAACAACCGCGCGGCCGAAGCCGTGGTCTCGTGGCTCGAGGTTGCCAACGGATTGGCCGGCTGCTGAATGTTCCTGACACTGGGCGAGTTTCGAACCCGGGGTCGTGGATGTTGGCAGACCGTTGGCGCTATTGAGAGTTTGCGGATTCTGCAGTGGGGAGTGCAATTGGTGTTTGCGACGTTGAACGGCGTTCGAGGGTTTCGGTGCTACCGCGTACCCCCTGCGCACCGGGCCTGTCTGCGTGCGCACCGCCACGTTGAGGACATGGACTCTGCCGCCCCCATTCTCCGCTGGTCGGTCAGTCCCTAACGGCCGGACTCAAACGTCAAAATCCTAGGAGTATGAGTCAAATGATCATCCTCTAGGCGCCAGGCCGACGAGCACCGCGTTCACTACATCGATTACGAATGGGCTGTCGAGCGAATCGATCGTCTTGTTGTTGGCCATGACCAAGAGCCCTTGCAGTGTGGCAAAAAATGTTGTTCCGATAGTTTGCGCATCACCCGCGAGGTTGCCGGTCGATAGGCCAACGTCGATCAGGGCCGCGACTGGCTGAAAACTTGATGCGCGCGCACGCCGAAGCTCGCCTGAAACGTCTCCCTTCCGATAGGTCGACATGAGACCGAACAGCCCAGGGTTGTCGGTGGAAAATCGCACGAAGGCAATAGCCACGTCGTGCAAGGTGGAGGTGAAGTCACGGTCGTGGGTGTCGGCGGCTGCGGCGAGATTGTCGCCCAGCCGTCGAAAACCCTCGACGGCCAATGACTCCAACAGTGCGGCCTTATCGCCGAAATGTCGGCGCGGCGCTCCGTGGCTTACTCCCAGGTCGCGCGCCAGTTCTCGCAGCGAAAGACTCTCAATCCCTGAAATGCTAAGTCGCTCTTCTGCTTTAGTGAGCAACGCGGCACGAAGGTCTCCGTGATGGTAGCCGTGATCCATGTGGGAACACTACCAACCGCGGGGTGATGTAGTCATTGACAACATTGCTGCTGCGCGTTTACCGTGTCACAGGACACAGGGAGGAATGCCAATGAAGACCAACGAGTTATCCCCATCGATCGGCGTCGAGGTAACCGGGGTGTCGGGATCTGCTTTCAACTCCGCCGAGACGGCTGACACGGCCATGCGGCTGCTCAAGCAACGCGGGGTGGTCGTCTTTCGCGGCGCGAACATCAGTGACCCCGACCTCGTGGCCTTCAGCCGGATGCTCGGGGACGTGGTCGTCGCCAAGGTCGGCGGGCTCCCGAACCATCCGGAGATCTCCCCGGTCACGCTTGATCCGACCAGGAGCAAGCTGGCCGAACTGCGCCGCAGCACCATCTTTTGGCATGTCGACGGGCTCACAGATGACGTACCGCAGAAGGCCACGCTGCTGACCGCTCGGGAGGTGGCCGACGAAGGCGGGGACACTGAGTTCGCGAATACCTATGCCGCTTATGACGCTTTGAGTGACGAGAAGAAGGCTGAACTGGCCGGCTACCGGGTCGTCCACAGCCTGGCCGCCGCCCAGATGTTGGTCTACCCCGACGCCTCGGAGAAAGACAAACAGATGTGGGACAGGCTTCCCGCTCGCGAGCATCCACTGATCTGGAGCCATCGGGATGGTCGGCACTCGCTACTCGTCGGTGCGACAGCAGGCCAAGTGGTCGGCATGACCGCCGAGGACAGTCGAGAGTTCCTCGACAGCATTCTCGACTGGACAACGCAACCGCAATTCGTCCTTCGCCACAAGTGGCGAGTGGGTGATCTCGTCATCTGGGACAACACCGGTCTTCTTCATCGAGCGATTCCCTACGAGCCCACGTCACGCCGCCTGATGCATCGCACCACGCTGGTCGGCGATGAGGCGGTGGCGTGATGATGTCACCGGCATTCTCGGTCCCGCGTGCCGCGATCATTACCGGCGGGGCGTCCGGGATCGGCTTGGCGATCGCCGAACGCTTGGCGGAGGAAGGCGCATCGGTCGCGATTTTCGACCGTAATGTCGACGCGGCTTCCGAGGCCGCCGAGAAGATCACGGGATCGGGCTATCGTGCGATCGGACTCGGCGTCGACGTCACGGACCGGCCGCGGATCGACGAAGCGGTCGAAGAGGTTCGTCGCGAGATCGGGCCGCCGACCATACTGGTGAACTCTGCGGGGATGGACGGCTTCGAGCCCTTTTTGACGATATCCGCAGAAAGCTGGCAGCGACTCCTTGCGGTGAATTTGACCGGAACCTTCGACTGTTGCCAGGCCGTCGTACCAGACATGATCGATGCCGGATGGGGCCGGATCATCAACATCTCCTCGTCGAGTGCACAGACCGGCAATCCGTGGATGGTGCACTACTCGGCGGCCAAGGCTGGGGTTGTTGGATTCACCAAGGCGCTTGCCAAAGAGTTGGGCCCCAAGGGAATTACGGTGAACACGGTGCCGCCGGGCTTCATTGACACCCCAATGTTGCGTCGGACCGAAGAGAAAGGACTCCTCGGTCCGGGCGTCGAGGCCGCTGAGGCGACCACCCCGATGCGCAGGGTCGGCAAACCTGAAGACATCGCGGCCGCATGCGCCTACCTGGCTCGAGAAGACGCGGGTTACGTTACCGGGCAAGTGATCCCCGTCAATGGCGGAAGGACTATCTGACGTAATCGACCGTAAGCCGATCAGTCTGGACGAGACCCTTCGAAACGGTCGAGGTATTCGGCTACGACTCTCAGGGTTCGTTCATGGCCAGTGGTAATACCGAGTCCGTTTTCGAGACCAATCGTCCGGCCGATGCTGGCAATGACAACCGAGACGACTTCGGCATCCAATCCCTCGTGCTCGGCATAGCCACGAACTACGTGTTCTAGCGCCGCGACCTGGGCCTCACGAAACTGATCTGCCCCGGCGGCCAGTTCCTCGCGAATCTGCTCCCGGTGGGCGCCAAGGGCCATGAACTCTGTGGTCAAACGCGATCCACGCGGGTCGACTGTCATGTCCCACAGTGCATGCAAAGGCTTCTCAGAAGCGAATGCCTGGCGTTGCGCTTCCAGATTGGCCTGGTAGCCGCGCCGCAGAACTGCGAGGAAGAGATCGTCCATTGTCGGAAAGTAGTAATAAACCATGGCGCGCTGAACTTCGGCCTTTTCCGCGACCCGGCGCGATGTGGCAGCCGCGTATCCCTCGTCGAGCATGATCTCGATTGTGGCGTCGAGAAGCTTCTCGCGGGTGCCGGTATTGCGTTGCCCGACACGGCTCGTTGCGCTCATTTAGTTCCTGTCCTATCCCACGCAGTAGTGCTGGCGCGAATCCCTAGCCCTTGACCCAGTCACACGCAGCTGCTAAGCATACAACCAGAGCCTAATTAGGCGATCGCCTAAATAGAGAACGAAGCGCCACTGACGGATTGAACGAGCAGCGGTGTCAACGGCAGAAGGACGATGGTCTGACATGGCACGAATTGATCCACTGACCCCCTCAGAGTTCCCCGCGGAAATGCGTGGGGCACTGGCGGCTATGGTGCCGCCCCAACCGACCCATGAACCGATGCCCACCAAGGATCGGCCCAAAGCCCTTCTTGCGCTTGGCACTATGGCGCATCATCCCGCTCTCGCTCGCGCCTTCTTCACGCTCAACGGACATATTCTCCGAGCAACAACGCTGTCTGAGCGTCAACGTGAACTTCTTGTCATGAGGGTTGCTGCCGTCCGCAAAAGCCCCTACGAATGGGCGCAACATTTGTTCGTTGCTCGCGATGCCGGGCTGACGGACGAAGAAGTTGGCCGTATCGCGTACGGACCTGATGCACCTTTTTGGAGCGATCTCGAAGCGGCCATGCTCCGCGCCGTGGACGAACTCATTCTCGATGGTGCCGTCAGCGCTAGTACCTGGCACACACTCGCAGCGGAGCTGGATCGTCAGCAGCTTCTCGACCTGATCTTCACCGTCGGTACCTACGGGTTGCTCGCGTCGCTATTCAACACTTTGGAACTGGGGATTGACGGCGATATCGACAAGCTGATGCAGCAGTACGACTCCCTTTTCCAGAATGGACAATAACGATGCGCATCGGTCTGACCGGACACGGTTCCACCGTCGAGAAGATAGTCAAGCAAGCGCAAGACGCCGAAGACCATGGTTTCTCGTCGCTCTGGTACGCCAGCAACGTTGTTCGAGATCCGTTGACTGCCATGGCGATTGCTGGACGTGAAACCACCCGAATTGAATTGGGAACCGGTGTACTGCAAACGTATCCGTGTCATCCGATCCTGCAGGCCAATCGCGTCGCCGCAGCTGCGGACGCCATGGGCCGATCGGGTCTGGCACTAGGTTTAGGTCCCTCGCACGAATCTTCGATCCGGGGCGTCTATGGGCTCTCCTACGATCATCCTGGCCGAAACACAGAAGAGTATCTGCAGATCATTTCCGCCCTGCTCCACGGCGAGTCGGTCGATTTCACTGGCCAGGATTGGAATGCCCACGCCCAGGCGACGCCATCAACGCATCGTGTACCGGTACTGCTGTCGGCACTGTCCCCGCGCATGCTGCGCATCGCCGGGCAATTCGCCGACGGGACGATACTGTGGATGGCCTCTGCCACAGCCATTGAGACGCACATAGCACCTAAGGTCAATGCGGCTGCTTCCCTGGCGGGCCGGCCCCGCCCACGCATTATTGCCGGCCTGCCGGTAGCTGTACACAATGATGTCGACGCCGCACGAACGGCGACCGCGGCGACTTCTGGAATGTACGCGGAAATGCCCAATTATCAACGCATCATAGAGACCGGCGGCGGGACCACCGCGGCCGAGATCGCAATCGTCGGCGACGAGAGTTCAGTCCAGAAACAGTTGCAACAGCTCCTGGACGCAGGGGCAACCGAAATTTGGGCACAACCGGTTGCCGTGGGCCAAGACCGCGCCGAGCGGGAGGCGTCAAGAATGCGCACCGTGGCATTCCTCAGCGAGCTGACGACATAGCCGCGCAAGCGCATCCACTCCTACATGCGCGTAAATCACACATATAACTCCCTGAAATTCGAAAGGCCACAATGAAGTTGCAATCAATTCTGGACGAGGTACGTGACCTTCCAGGTACTGGCGAACTGATTCCGGTCATCAACCCAGTGACCGAGGAGCAGATCACCGAGTTCGCCGATGGAGGGTCGAAGGCCGTTGACGAAGCCGTTGCACGCGCACGGGCCTCCTTCGATTCTGGTGTCTGGCATGGACTGCCGGGCAACGAGCGCGCCAAAATCCTGTGGCGTGCAGCCGACTTGATTGACGAGCATGCAGCCGAACTCGCGGAGATCGACTCACTCAACACTGGTATGCCTCTTGCCCAAGCTCAGGCGATTATCGGCACCAGCGCCGAATTTTTCCGCTACTACGGTGGGTGGTGCACCAAGCTCAACGGAATTGCTCACGACATCCAGATGACGGGAGGAATCACGGGTGTCTATTCGAACATGCACGGCTACACCATAAAAGAGCCCATCGGCGTCGCTGCACTGATATTCCCCTGGAATGGCCCCGTCTTCAATGCGGCCGCGAAACTCGCACCTGCACTCGCTGCAGGCTGCAGCGTCGTCGTCAAACCAGCTGAAGAAACCCCCCTTTCAGCGCTACTGTTGGTCAAGCTGTTGGCTCAGGCCGGCGTCCCCGACGGTGTTGTCAATCTGGTAAACGGTCACGGACACACCACCGGAGCGGCACTGACCGAACACCCGGGCGTCGATAAGATTGCCTTCACCGGGTCCACCGAAGTCGGCAAGAAAATTGTGCAGGCAGCTAGCGGAAACCTCAAGAAGGTCACACTCGAACTCGGCGGTAAGTCGCCCGTCTTGATCTATGACGACGCCGATCTGAACAAAGCCATAATGATGGCGGCAATGGGTATTTTCGTGCACTCCGGGCAAGGATGTGTGTGCGGCTCGCGCATCTTCGTCCAACGCGGCGTCTACGACCAGGTGGTGGAAGGCATCGCCACAGTGGCGAACAACCTCAAACTCGGCGGACCCCAAGAAGAGCACAGCATCATCGGTCCCTTGATCAGTCAAAAACAGCTCGCTCGCGTCCTGGGATTCATCGACGAGGGCAAACGCGACGGTGTCGAAGTCGTTGCCGGCGGACACCGGCTCGATCGGACCGGCTACTTCGTTCACCCGACCGTGTTGACCCATGTCAGCCCCGACATGAGGCTTTACAAGGAGGAAATCTTCGGTCCCGTCGTGCCGATCATGCCGTTCGACGATGACGACGAGGTGATTGCCCTGGCCAACGACACTAGCTACGGGCTGGCCGCCACCGCCTGGACACAGGACGTCGGCCGAGCTCATCGTCTCGCAAAGCGGCTCGATGCCGGAACCGTAACTCTGAACTGCCAATTGGTCTTTGATCACGCCATGCCATTCGGAGGTTATAAACAATCCGGTTGGGGCTACGAGTTCGGTCGCGAAGGCATTGAAGCCTACATGAAAACGAAGTCGGTCTTCACGCAAATATAGGCCGATATTGCCAGATCGGTTGACGGCGCGTGCGTTATCAACGCCATATCCCGGTCGTTATATCGAAACAGCGCGAACACCAGCCCGCCGGGCTCTGCACAACTTATACGAACGATACTGAAAGGTTAGGTTGGATTATGACCGGACGATTGGAAGGTAAGGTTGCCTTCATCACTGGAGCAGCACGGGGACAGGGCCGCAGCCACGCGGTGCGGTTGGCTCAGGAAGGTGCCGACATCATTGCCGTCGATGTCTGCGGCCCGATCACACTCGACAGTCCCATTCCGGCGGCCACATCTGCAGATCTCGCTGAGACCGCTGACCTGGTGAAAGGCCTAGATCGACGAGTGATCACGGCCGAAGTGGATGTACGCGACTACGACGCCTTGAAATCCGCGCTCGATCTCGGAGTCGAACAATTGGGTCGACTGGATGTCATCGTGGCCAATGCCGGAATCGGCAATGGTGGCCAGACACTGGACAAAACCCGTGAAAGCGACTGGACCGAGATGATCGACGTCAACCTGGCGGGAGTATGGAAAACCGTTAAAGCCGGTGTCCCGCACCTTATTTCTGGAGGACGCGGCGGATCGATCGTCCTTACAAGCTCGGTCGGAGGCCTCAAGGCGTACCCCAACACCGGGCACTACATTGCCGCCAAACATGGCGTCATCGGCCTCATGCGTACGTTCGCGATGGAACTCGGAGAACACTCGATCCGGGTCAATTCAGTTGCGCCGACAAACGTGAACACACCGATGTTCATGAACGAAGCCACGATGCGACTGTTCCGACCTGACCTCGAAAATCCGGGACCCGAGGATATGCTGGCCGTCTCGCAGATGATGCATGTATTGCCCACCGGGTGTGTCGAGCCGGAGGACATCAGCAATGCGGTTTTGTTCCTCGCCTCTGATGAAGCACGGTTTGTCACTGGCATCACGCTCCCCGTCGATGCAGGGAGTCTCCTCAAATAGTGGGGTGGATAGTTTATGAGAAGGAATGGCGAGATTCGACGGCTCGACCGAGCCGGTCCAACGATTCGTGACTCGAAACGTACACATCGCCCCGTGCGACCCGATCAGCCGACAGGCCTCAAACCGAAGGAACTCATGGACAAGTTGCGCGTAATTCAATGGACTACTGGCAAGGTCGGAAAGCTCAGTCTGCGAGGCATTCTTGACGATCCGCGACTCGAATTGGTCGGTGTCTACGCCTATTCAGAGGACAAAGCGGGCACCGACGCCGGACCACTGTGCGGACGACCTGACACCGGTGTCCTCGCCACCACCGATATCGACGCGCTCATCGCATTGGGTGCCGACACCGTTTTCTACAACCCATTCATGGCCGACCTCGACCACGTGGTCCGTCTGCTCGAGAGCGGACTCGACGTAATCAGCACCAACCTGTTCCTCAACGTCGGAGGCATCGCGGGCGACACACAGGAGAAGCTTGCCGCCGCGTGCGAGCGTGGCAACAGTTCGCTCTACATCTCCGGAGTCAACCCAGGCTGGATCAACACGATGGTGACGGCGATGACTGCCGTGTGCCGTGACGTTCAGCAAGTGTCGCTCTTCGAGTCGGCGGACTGCTCGGTCTACGAGTCGGCCGAAACCTGGCAGGCGCTGGGCTTTTCGCTGCCTGAGGCGTCCGTCGAGGTGCTGGAGATGGCGAAGATGTGGTTGAGCACGTTCCGCGATTCTGTCGGGCGCATGGCACTCGCGTTGGACTACGACCTCGACGACATGGAGTTCTTCATCGAACACCAGACCGCGTCGGAGGACGTGGATCTCGGTTGGCTTTTGATGAAGAAAGACACCATCGCCGCGATCCGGGCCGGGTGGAATGGCAAGGTGAACGGAAAGACGGTCGTCCAGTCCAACGTCGCCTGGTATCTCACCACGAAGCTCAACGGGAACTGGGTCTTCGACGACGACCACTACAAGGTTGTCATCAAGGGTGAACCCGAAATCCAGACCCGCATCCGGTTCATCCCGCCCGAGCACTGGGGCAACCACGAGTGGGACACGATGACCGCCATGCCGGCGGTCAACGCTGCGTTCAACGTCGCCGCCGCGCCGGCAGGGATTCTGACCCTCAAGGATGTGGGCTTGCCGTGCGCGCCCGCAGGAATCTGGGACAAAGAACGGAGCGAGGGTCGGTCGGCAACGGTCTGAAGGCCGACACAAGCCTCTATGGTTGCGGGATGCCGCCTGCTCGCGAGCGAGCGACGAGCGATCGGGCGCTATCTCGGGCTGCCCGCGCTGGGCCGATTAGCTGTCCGATCCCCGCATCCCACGACTGGGTGGAATTGCGGACGATGCGGCGCACGGTTGCGACCGCCATCGACCGTGTAAATGGGGTGGATGATGCCGCTTCGCAGCTCGGACACGCGTCGCCAAAGGTGACGTCGAAGCGCTACGTCGAAGCGAAACCGACTGTGGCGCCGGACCTTACAGAGCTTCTGGAGAAGCTCGGCAATGTCGGGGGTTTGTGGGGGATCGGGGATGATTCGGACCCGGACAGCGAAACACCCCGTACCTGATTGCCCAGGTACGGGGTGTTGTTGGCGTGCCCCCGGTCAGACTCGAACTGACACTGGGCGGGTTTTGAACCTGCGGAAGTGGATGTTTGCTGGATTTGGGTGTTGCCGACAATTTGTGAATTGTTCAGTGGGGGAGCGGTATTGGCGTTAGCTGGTGTTGGTGATTCGGGGCTGTGTTCGCGGTGTCTGCATACCCTCTGCCTACCGGGGCGGTCTGCTAGCCGCGGCCCCGTGCGATGGTCGCTGTCGCCACCCGGCCGATGTAACCGGGTCGTGGTCGGCGAGGACGCGCAGAGTGGCCGTCACCTCGCCGTCGTGACGTCGGAACATCTATTACGAGTGACCGTGACAGATGTTCCGGCCGGCCCGCATCGGTGAAGGTTGGATACCGTTTATCGAGGTACGCGCTGGCTCCTGTCGAGCCTTACCAGATCAGCTGAAAGCTGCTTGGTATGCTAGTTCTCTCTCAGAGAGAATCGTATTTCCGGGCGGCTTTTGTCACCGTCTGGCGATCAACGAAAGGTCGATCCCGGTGAGGTTTGAAGGACATTCCGCTCTGGTCAGTGGTGGGGCAGGGGGGCTCGGAGGCGGCGCATCGCGCCGCCTCATAGAAAGCGGGTTCCGCGTGGTTGTTTTCGAGCCGGATGAGCAGCGTGCGACGGACTTTGCGGAGAGTCTGGGTGAGCGGGCTGTGCCTGCGGCGGGTGACCACAACAACGCTGACGACGTGCGGGCGGCGATCGAGATCGCGCAGGGGCAGGGTAGATTCACAGTCAATGTGAACGCGGCTGGAGCTACTTTGCGAATGCCCCGTACGACCACTGCCGACGGTGTTCCCCACGACATGCTGATGTTTCAAGAGATGATCGCCATGCATCTCTTTGGACCGTTCAACATGTCACGGCTGAGTGCCGCAGCGTTCGCTTTGAACGAACTCGACGAAAATGGTGAGCGGGGCGTGATCATCAACACCGCTTCAACTGCGGCCTACGACGGTCAAGCGCGCCAGACCGCTTACTCAGCTGCGAAGTCCGGCATTGTTGGAATGACTCTGGCAATGGCGCGTGATCTGGCTGACGTAGCTGTTCGCGCCTGCGCCATCGCTCCTGGTCCGATGTGGACACCCCGACTCGCGAGTGCGTCCGAAGAACTCCTCGATCATCTCGTGAGCGCCGTTGCGTTCCCTAAGCGATTCGGTCGCGGCGAGGACTACGGCAATCTCGTGAATGCCATCATCTCAACCCCATTCTTGAATGGTCAGACGATCAGACTCGATGGCGCCATGTCGACACCGCTCGGCGCGATCTAGCGCGAACGCCTTATAGCCGCGGGTCCCTCTACCTGACGTATATGCGGCTCATTAGACGTCATGGCCGATCCGCCTGTGACCTGAGGCATCAAGCCTGCCTACGTGTCATGCTCGCCGATATGCGGGCAGACGGTGAAGACCGAGACAGCCGGGCCGCGTTTCCTGTTGCATTTCGTCCCTGGGGGCTAAACATATTGGGGCACAACGGTTTACGCCGACGGTATATATTACGTCAGGTGGCCGAAGGGAACGGTTGCTTCCCGAGTGAAGGGTGGACCAAACCTGGCGATCAGCGCTGGGTGATGCGGTCGACGAGTAGATCGATGATTGCCCGTTGCTCTGCTTCGTCGCCGGGATGTGTGAGTAGGCCTTCGACCACGAACGCGATGATGTGGCTCGCCGGTTGCGCATGATCGGGCGGGAGATCGGCGCGGGTGAGTGCATCGGCCATCGCGTGGAAGTTGCTGTGCCATCGATCTATTACTGGCGAGGCGGCGCGCCGCGAATGGACGGTGTCGACAAGGGTGCGCATTGCGGACAACTCTTCGACCACGAACATGATCTTGTCCGCCAGCGGACGCTGTGCCATCGGTTCGTAGCGCGCCAATGCCTCGATGAGCAGTTCTTCCAGGACGGCCACCAGTAGGTGGTCCTTGTCGGGGAAGTACCAGTAGACGGTGTTCGCGGTGACCCCGGCGTCGGCGGCGATCTTGCTCAGCGCCGTGTCGTTGTAGCCGTTCTCGACAAAGAGTCGGCGAGCGGAGGTGACGATCTCGTCCCGCTTTTCTGCCCGTGCTCGTGGACGACGATTGGCGGGCATAACACCACTTTACTTGATCGGCGTTCAAGAAGACGCTAGATTCCTTGAATACCAATCAAGAAAACAGGGGGCGACCGTGTCGAGCGGCAACCAGTACACCCAGGCTGAAGAGTTCTTCTCGAGCGACGGGGTCCGGTGCGCCGCGACGGTGTATCAACCGAGCGCTCCGCTGGGCCCGGTGCCGGTGGTCGTCATGGCTCATGGCTTCGCCGCGACGCGGGGGATTCGGTTACCGGCCTACGCGGAACATTTCGCGACCGCGGGATACGCCGTGGTCTTGTTCGACTACCGCTATTTCGGCGACAGCGAGGGTGAGCCACGCCAATTGCTTGATGTCCGATCGCAACTCGACGACTGGCGAGCCGCCATCAGGTTTGCCCGTTCTCTGCAGTTCGCCGATGCCGAACGTGTCGTTGCCTGGGGAACATCGTTTGCCGGAGGTCATGTGTTGACGTTGGCCGGCCATGGTGAGCGATTGGCGGCGGTCATCGCTCAGGTTCCCCACGTCAGTGGGCCGGCGGCGGTGCGCGCCACGGGTCTGTGGCAAGTGCTGCGACTGGCGCCGGTAGGTCTAGCCGACCTCGTCGGATCTTTCCTTCGGCAACCGCCTCGATACGTCGCGGCGGTCGGGCCCGAAAACGCCGTGGCAGCCCTCGCTGCCCCGGGCGCGATGGCCGCGTTCGAGCGGCTGATTGCCGAATCGAGCATTCGGCGTGGGGATTACCCGGAGACCGTGGCCGCGCGGATCCTGGTGAAGATCGGGCTCTACTCTCCTGCTCGAACTGCCCGAAAGATCAGCTGTCCGGTGCTGATCCAGGTGGCATTGTCGGACAATATCGCGCCGGCCACGGCGGCAGTGAAGGCCGCCCGCGCCATCCCAGAGTCGACGCTGCTGCGTTATGAATGCGGCCACTTCGATCCCTACATCGATCCCGCCTTTCCCAACGTGGTCACCGACCAACTTAAGTTTCTGGTTGAGACCGTGCCCGTCAGGTCTCGACAGGTGTGAGGGTATAGGCGTTGCCGACCTGCCCTTCGGTGCTCAGGGACCCAACGTCCCGAGTGTGCGATTCGGGGTACGGTTTCATCATTGGTGACGAAAAAGATTGAGCCGCAACGAGGTACGCAGACAATAGAGACTACATCGCCCGAAAGCTAGAGAAGTCCAGTCGGCACTGCGTTGAACCCGTTCGCAGTCAGCTTCGGATGTGCTCGTCGCCTCAGTTGCATCCTGTGGTGGTTGGCCGAATCGTGATCGTGCTCCGCGTGTGCCAGGGGATCGGCCGGCTGGTGTTGGGTGTACTTGGCTGGCGTCTCGGTCTCGCGGACCTGGCGCCGGTTGATTGGAGCCGGGTCGGTGACCAGTGTCTGGCATGTGGGCGAAACTCGGTTTTCGGCACACGGCAACTTTGCCCGTGAGAAATCCGTTCAGTGGCGTGATGGGCGCGGAGGGGGCTCGATCCGTGCTGAGTGGCGCGGCAGCAGGGTCGCGGCGCTCAAAGTTACCCGCTCACCAGATCGGTTACGGCGCCGGCAATTTCCCGGCCGTATCCGACCCAGAAGGCTTATTCGCCCCAAGGTATGGCCTTTCGCTGAATCGCAGATCTGGCCGCCTCGGAAGCGTTGCGTGCTGAAACTCCTGCATACCCTCTGCATACCGGGGCGGTCTGGCGTACTAGTTGGACTGGTTGGAGATCAGCTTCGCCAGGTGGTGGATGGTCTCAACCCGGGGCGTTCGGTGGTTCAGAGAGTGTGCCGATCGCGATGTGGTGACCTTTGTCGGACCAGATGGCGAAGTCTTCGAGTTGGGGTGACATGAAGCCGCCGGTGTCCCCCCAGGGCCAGGCGACGTGGGCGCGGGCGACTTGGTCTTGAACGAGTTCAGCGATGCAGGCGAGGATCTGTTCCTCGGGGTCGTCGACCCGATTAGTTGGTCCGCTCATTCCTAATCCGTCGGGTCTGCGGCCGAGTACGGTGACGTCACTGAGCAGTAGGACTGCGCCAGCGTCGGGGTCGTAATCGGCGACCCAGTCGATTCGCTCGATCACTCCACCGTACTGGCGCACATGGAGATCGCGGCCGAGTCGGTGCAGCGCGTTGGCCCAGGTGTCGGGCAGGTCCGAGGACGCCAGTTGGACGCTGTGCTGCTGGGTCCAGGTGCCGGTCAATACTCGTTCGTAGCCGTCATTGGTGACTTGCGGACGGCCAGGGCGATCGATGAAGTCGGCCATGGGTTCAGTGTGCCATCTCCACAGGTGAGGCGAATGAGAGCGGCAAGCGGGTTGGGTGGTGGGGTGGGGCGAACTCATGAGCTCGTCCGGTATCAAACGAACAGCCATCGTCGAAAGCTACTGGCCGTGGGTTGATTGGATTGTCTACGACGCAGAGCGCGATATGCCGAAGAGCTGAGGCGGTGAAGGACTTGTTAGCTCTGTGCCCATCCGTCGTCGTGCCGTTGCCACAGCGCCGGTTGGTCATCGGTGACGGTGACATTTCTGTTGAGCCACCAGGTGGCATCTGGATTCTCGCCGGCGAGGACGGTTGCGCCGTCGTTGTTGGTCAGGGGGATTGCGACGCCGGGGGTGGTGAGGTAGCCGTGCAGGCTCAGATGGACACCGTCGCCGCCATTGCGACGGCAGGACAAAATCCAGCGCTTCGGGCAGCCGTGGGAGCGGTGCACCAAGCCTGCCTTGCATCCGGTGACAGAGATACCGCACTGCGCGAGCAGTTGCGGGTCCTGCTGGCTCAGCGATGATCGGCTAACGCCCACCACGCTCACCGTCGTGATCGGAGCGTCAATGGTAGACGTGGCTATAAGCTGCAGGCGTGTCGGTGCTGAGAGCAGTGTGGTGGGGATTAGCCATGGCAGCGGTGGCGGCCACCGTCTGGAATTCGACGTCGCCGATATCCGCTGTGTCGCTACCGTGTTCAAAGACCGGCGAGCTGGGACTCGACGGCGACCGCGCGTCGTTGCAGTGCGAGGATTCGATCGTCCACGTGCTGGGTGTGTGGCCGCTGGTCCAGCTTGGGCTGCTGCTGGCGGTGCCTCCGGTTGTGGCAGCTCTTGCGATGCGATGCTGGGTTTCGTGGCTTGTGGTCGCAACATTCTTCGTATTGACGTTCGTCGCTATCGCGAACTGGTCGTCATTCTGGATCTCTCTCGGGTTCGCTGCCCCGATGGCGCTCGTTGGTTTGGTCGTCGCCACTGTGCAGCAGGTTTCCTCGCCCGGAGTGCACTCGAAACGTATTCTGGCGCCATAGCTTGAGCTATCCTGCCGCAGAGCCGACTACGGCGTGGGAATGTCAGTTCTGTTCTGTCGCAGTCACATCGACGGTCCCTGGCCACGTCGTGGTGCCGCCTAGTTCGACGATTTTCTCGAGCTTTCCGGAAGTCGTGAGCCAGATTGTTCCGTGGTCGTCGTGCGTCAGCTCGGGTTGGGCTGTGAGTACTGGTGCGGTGTGTACCGGTTGCAAGGTGTCACGGTTGAGGATGGTCAGGAGCCAGAACTGTCCGCGGCTGCGGTCGTAGACGGTGGGGCCGTCCAGTGGCCACCATGAGCGACTGGTTTTGTCGGGTGGGTGGCCGATGGTCCAGATGTGATCGCCGAGGGCCCCAGCGCGAAAGAATCGGCGCGGGATGTGCCGTGTGGTGCCGGCGGTCAGGTCAGGTGTGATGTCGGTGAACGTGTCCTCGCGGGCGATCGTCAGTGGATCGCCGAGCAGGCACAAGTCGGACGCGGAGGCGTCCTTGGCGGTTGGTAGTGGCGGGCCGATCTGACATGTGCCGGTCAGGGCGATCCGGACCAGTTGGAAGCGCAGGGGTTTGGTGGGATTGGTGAGGCGAAGGAGAACGACGAAGGTGTCTGCGTCGGCGACGGCGTCGATTGGTGAACCCTGCGGGGTGTTGACGACTTCGATCGGGTCGCCGTCGGGGGTGTGGATGAGCCACGGCCGTGTGGTGGTGCAGGCGAGGAATACCTCGCCCTGTACGGCGCCGACAGTGGCTGCGGCGGTGCTGATCTGGCGGCCGGTCTCGGTGGTGGCATCGATCCGGTAGGTGCCGTCGGGTCCGCTGATCCAGCAGCCGGTGGGTGTGGCCCAGATCGACCGGTGCGATGCCACCGCTGCGGGAAACAGATGCGTTGCGTTAACACCGTTGGCGCCCAGCCGAATGACTGTGGGAAGTGCCCGGTCCAGGGCCCATACCTGGGTGCCGCTGGCCGAGACGTCGCCGGCAACGAAGCTCGGCCGAAGCGGCAGCGGGGGAACATCATCGAGATCGATCGTAATCAGAACCCCGATCTCGGCACGGGACAGCGGGGGTGGGTCGTCGTTGAACATGCGTTCGTCGGAAAAGAAGCGAGGGGACCGATCTACCGTCCCGTAGTCGCGACGATCGGGAACCGGTGCCCACCGCTCGCGGGTGTCCACGCGTTCCCAGTACATGCTGACGATCTGGACGCTGGCTACTCGGCCGCGAACCGAGCCGGTGGCGTCGATACTCATGACGCCCATGAAGCATCCGGTCACTTCGACTCGAC
This sequence comes from Williamsia sp. Y721, assembly GCF_059683565.1. NCBI lineage: Bacteria > Bacillati > Actinomycetota > Actinomycetes > Mycobacteriales > Nocardiaceae > Williamsia > Williamsia sp. Y721. The sequence goes on from NZ_JCASNH010000001.1 coordinate 1,793,349, forward strand.
CGGTCAACGGGCGTGGACCGTGCCAGGTGGCCGTCCACCCGTCCCCGCGTAGTAACCCGCTCCATTGCCAGCGGCCCCGGCGGTGCCTCGGTGGACGTGGCGACGGTTCCAGCGTGCCTTGGACTGTGACCGCATCGGGCGCCGTGGCAGCGGTCTCGGTGAACAGCAGCGGGAACGACGTAACCGCCCCGACCTCGGGCGGATCGATTTGACCGTCCTCGATCGCGAGCTCATCGACCAACACGGTCAACGTGCGACGATCGGTCGTACCTTGAAATACGTTGTTGCTCATCGGTCACGCCTGCAATCGGAGGTTGGTGCGATGGAGTCGGTGATCGCGGCGGTGATGTCGACCCGCTCTGGGCGGCTCGGAGACCGGCCGGAAGGTATCCGGTACAGCTGGTCTCGGTCGCTCACCCACAACATGGATGATTGCGTGGTCACCGAGCGGAGATTGTTGACTCTCCAGCTGGCTTGCACTGTGAGGGTTGATGGTTCAACGATGCTGAGTATCGGTATGCGGGGTAGAGGGCTGGCGGGATCTGTGGGTTCGGGTAGTGGCCACCAATGCGTGATCGGGTCTGCGCTGGAGCGGTAGGTGAGAATCCAGGCGAGGTCACCGAGCGGGCCGCCGTCTATATGGCTCTTGGGTTGTTGGGTGGCTGGGTCGAGGGTGAGGTCGTGGGTGACGGTGGCGACGGCGCCGCCGTAGAACAGGCGCATCGGGGTGCCGGCAAGAAACGGTCGCTGGCCGCGGCGGGTGGGCCCTGTGAGAATTGGTCCGCAACGGACCTGCCCGGTCGGAGTGATCTGCACGAGTTGTAGTTGTCGCTGCGGACGCGTGGCGGTGCCGAGTACGACCACGAAATCGCCTGTCTCGCGGTCGATGCCGGCACAGTAGAGCTCCCCGTCGGGAAGGTCGAGTGGTTGCGCAGGCAGGTCCGGCATGTGCAATGCCCAGTTGTTGTTGCCGTCATGCGCCAGGAGCGTCTCACCGCTGACCGCTGCGGGGAAGGTAGCTCCTTCTGCGGCTCGGTACGCACCCATGCCGGTGGTGATGCGATACAAGCCGTCTACGCCAGCCACCCAGCATCCGGTGGGGGTGGCCGCGACCCAACGGCCCTGCGAGGCCTGTGCCGGCAGGACGTACTCGACGGCGTTGTTGCTGGTGGTGTCGAGGCGGCTGACGATGGGAAGTTCGGTGTCGAGCACCCACACCGCGTCATCATCGTCGGCCGAGAGGTGACCGGGAATCAGCCGCGGACGCAACGTCTCTGGCGGTACGTCGTCGAGATCGAGATCGATCAAGGTTGCGGTGTCTCGGTAACAGGTTCCGTCGTCGTCGATGGTGTGGTCGTCACCGTGGAACTGCGGCGCAGTGCCGACATCACGGTATCGAGAGGGTGCCTCGGAGATGATCCGGACACGAGTGATGCGTCCGCGGACGTGTCCTGGGTCGACATACAACGACGAGGTGAAATGGCCGGTCAACTCGACCGGTCCGGTCAAGGGTCGCTCGCCGCGCCAGGTGGGGGTCCAGCCATCACCGCGAAGCAGGCCTCGCCACAACCACCACGATCCGCCCGTACGGTCATCGCGGTATTCATGGGGTTGGGTGTTCTCGAGTTCGAGCACGCCGCGCACCGTCATGAGTTCGGCGTCGCGCCGATCGTCGCTGGAAAACGGTGGACCGGGCTCGGAGAAGGACAGTGGGAAGTTAGTGATCGCCCCGACTCGCGGTGGTGCCAATGCTCCGTCACCGAGAGACACCTCGACAACGCGGACCAGCAAACTACGACGGCGCCTCATGCGCCTTTCTGCAGACTCGACATGTCAGCACACTAGCAAATGCCATCAGCGGTCGAAGACTTTCAGGTCCGACCATCGAAGGCAGCAGCGGGCGCGCGGCAGGCGGTCGAACCAATGGTCTGCGTTCTGCTGCGACTGAAGTTGAGCTTGCCGTTGTCGATTACGGTGTTCGAGTTGTGCGTCAGTGTGCCGATGGCTGGTAGGTCGGCTGCCGCAGAGCGATCGTGAGATCAAATCTCGAGCGCCCACACCGTGAGTAGGAGCCCAGACTCCACGCGCTCGTCGTAGCTGATCGTCAGCTGGTCGCCGCCGGTCGCGGCAGCGGTGTAGACCTGCAGGCTGCGCTCGAGGTTGGGTCTGTGCACGAGTTCTTGCAAGGGCCCGTCGTTGACGCTCATTGTGGATCGTTCGGTCTGCTCGGTGACGCCTGATTGTTTAAGTAGAACAGCTCGTGTATCGCGCGTTGTTGTATGCACCAGAACTTTTCCGGAGGGGTCCGGGAAGTTGGGGTGCCATTCGCAGGAGACAACCTTGTCGTCGTCGGAGAGTTTTAGCCCCAGCTCGGTCGCGTATGGGAGCGCCGACTCACACGGGTCGTGGTGCAACGTCCGTGGAATGAATGCGATTCCAACGATTAGGAGGACCGCTCCGACAACTCCGCATACAAGCCACGTCCAGGCATCGCGCACCTATGGCTCCTCGTCGCCGACTGATCGTGCTGTGACCACAGCGTACGGGCGACGGGGGAACCGAGCCCACCGCACTACAGACACGTCGTGTCTTGCGATGGGGATTCGGCCCATGATTTGTCGGATCGAACGCTATGTTCGATCCGAGGAAGATGAAACCTGCGAAGGTGGAATGATCGGCATTTCACCGGTGCTCCATGGTTCAGCGGCGGACAGCCACGATATGTGGTGTGTGGAGGTCTCGGCGCGGCATTGATCAGAAGGAGCGTGGCGCATGGCAATTGTTGAGGCGGACGGCGTAGAGCGGCGCAGGGTGCTCGATGCAGCACGCGGATACTTGGCTTAGGGACTAGCCGGCTGCCCGGCGCTATTGACGCAGTTGGCGGACGAAGCGGGGGTTGCACGCGATGTTGTGGTGCAGCGGTGGGGTAGCAGCGAGTCGGTGTTTGCGGATCTGATTTCGCAGAATCGTGTTGGGGCACTGGACTATCCCGAATCTGATGAGCCGTTTGCGACGATGACCAGTCGAGAGGTATTGCAGACGCTGTATGACAGGTTGTCGTCGACGTTGGCGCAGGCCAGTGCGGCTGAGGGCTTCGGTAGGTCTGCGTTGGGACTGGTTGTCTCGGAAAGCCTTGTCCGGTCGGTGTGGCAACAGTTCATCGGTGAAGGCGTGGATCGGTGGATTGAGCTCGTGCAGTCGGCAGAAGGGAATCTCAATAGGTTTTGTCAAGCACGGCCGCAGGCCGTCCCATCGGCAGAGCCGGAGGCGATGCAGGTCCGAGGGACCTGTGCAAGCTTTATGTTGGTCTCATGAATAGCGACAACGGGCTGCGATCTCGGATTTCATGATGACGATCGGCAATGACCGGCCTTCGGAGGCATACGGAAAGATTCGAATCGAGAGTTCGTCGATTTCGATTCTCAATGGCGAGTATGAAGACTTTCCGGAACTGGACGGTGAACTTGCGGCCACCACCGAGAACTACGTCCTGATCGGGGCTGTCAGCAACGGAACCATGGCAGGTGTCCGACTTGCGATTCACGACAGAGAACCCTCAGCTGATCAGATTGAGGACGACGCGGTCTGGGAAAGCGATGCTACTGTGAGCGCCACCTTCACGGCCCCGCCGTTCTTTATGGTGGGAGATTCGCTCGCGGGCGGCGGTGCCGATGTCGATTGGGCACTGCAGGACTGCCTCGATCTCGAAGAGGGTACGTACACATTCCACGTACGGGCCAAGGGGCTGCTGGACTCTCAGGAGAGGTTCATCTACAACAATGCTCCTACAGCATCAGAGCGGGAGAAATCCCCGGACGAGCTGATTCAGCAATTTCGCATCGATGTATGGCCTGCGGTGTCGTAGGTTGCGGTAGCAGACTCTGGCTCTACGTATGCGACCGCCGAGGGTTGCACAGTCTACCTATGTCCGTCGCTCAGGCTCGGAACGCAACAGTCGACCCGGCTGGGACCGGATTGTCGCGGAGACGAACAGCGGGCGGTTCAGGACCTGCTCTTCTCGGCCGCCGCGTGATCGACGAATAATTACTCCTCTGGTCCCGCGAGACGCCATCCTCGAGGTGCTGCTGGCTGCAGTGGTCTCGCGTTTCCCTCGGCGTCGGAGGTAACCATGCGAAAGGTCATTGGGTTGCCGTGTTCGTCCAGGGGCGGTGGTGGCGGTGTGGGGTCGAAGTGGTCGCCGAACCAGCCGGTGCGAGGCATAACTAGCACTGCCTCCTCCGGAGCTACGCGGGGCTGTCCGTCCTTGAAGGTCTGAGGAGTGAGTTCAACGAGTTCCCACAGCTGTTCAACATGTTTCGCCGCATTCAAGATGATGTCGCCGTCAAAACTGACCTGTTGTTCGGAGATACCGAAGAAGGGCCATGCCGTGATGATCGAGAACGGGCCCGCGGGCGGCAGGTGGTCGAGGAACAGATTGACCTGCACGTGTTGTGAGCCTCCGCCTCCCCCGACGTGGTGTAGTCCGCCATCGTTTTGCATGGGCATGTTTGACGAGATCGTTCCGTCGGACCATTCGAAGCCGAGCAGGAACGGAGCGCTGGTAGACCTGCCGGTTTCAGGCCGGCCGAATCCGTGCGATCCCATCGACACCGTGGGAACGCGCTTGAAGATCTCGATTCCCCATTTGACGCCGCCGGAGTAGACAACAGTCGAGGTCAGCGCAAAGACTATGTCCTCGGTTCGATTCAGAACACCAGAGATCGGAACGTATACGGGTAGCTCGTTGACGGGTGGGCGTCGCATACTACGAGTCTGTCAGATCAAGGCCACCGAGATGGACTGCGCCGATCACCGTTGGCGCACACACGTCGCTGGCGGCCCGAGCATTGTTTGTCCGATGCAGGTCCGAAGAACCTGTGCGGCAACGTCCATTGCCTCTAGGGTTGCCTCTGTCTATGTCGAGGGCGCGCCAGCTGTTCGGAATTCCATATCTACGATCTTTTATTGCGGTGTGACGTTGTTGTGCATTGGTGGCGCGGGGGAACGTTCGTTCAGCCGGCGTCGTGGTGCTGAGTGACCCAGGTCAGCGTGTTGCCTTGGAGGTCGGGGATGTAGCCGCGGAACGGTTTGCGGTTTTCTAGTGCGAAGGCGATGTCGCCGAGGAAGTGGACGAGTGACTTCCAGGTTGTGATTTCTTGGTTGGAGTCAGTCTTCGAAAGTTCCAGAATCAGACCTTGGTCGGGCCCGGGTCGGACGTCGTGTACTAAGAGGTGGGTGTCGCTTTCGGCGAGTGGAATGTACTCGGGACGAAAGGTTCTCGTCGGTGCGCCTTCCTGTCCAGAGTGGGTATCGCCGCGGCGTCCCCAGGTGTCGAGGGCCTGTTGGCGTGCTCGTAGAGATGGCTCGATGGTGAGCAGGCGGTATCCGGGGATGAGCCGGGTCCACCGGCCGTCTGGGTAGAGCGAAAGGCTGCTAAACCACTCGGCCGGTGGTTGGCGAGGGTCTAGTGCGGCTTCGGTGAATGCGGCGATGACCTGTTCGGAGAAGCCGAAGTATTGAGGCTTCGCTAGGTCTGCGATGGGGGCTGCTGCGCCGGCCCGCTGCAGACAACTGGTGATTCGGACCCACTGTTCGTAGACGCCAAAGCCTGGTGGAACTTTAGGCGTTACGGGCGTGACGGGTTGATGTTTGATCTGTTCTTGGTTGAACGGCGCTGTTATGGGCCAGATGTCGACGAGGATTGCCCCGCCGGGTTTGAGGGGCCGAAATCCGCGGCGGTGCACGCGAATCATGTTCCACCCGTGAGTAATTTGTTGCATCAGCCGGTCTAGACCGGGGTCGGTAATTTTCGTGACGGAGTCGTCGAGCTCGGCGGTGGCCTCGAGTTCACCGAACTCGGCACCAGCTTGCTCGATGGTTTCCCAGTCATCGAGTTCCAGTGGTGGTTCGGCGTCGTGGGTGCGGATCCGGATGTCGATGACGCCGGAGCCGCCGAAGTGCACCACCACGTACCTTGGTCCTTGCGGCGGGGTCATCTCGTCGAACTGGGCGAGCATGGGACTGTCTGGACCTAGTTTGGCTTCTAGGTCGGCCATCATGTTCTTGCGTTTGATGTCGCCCGCGCCGTCCAGCAACTCGCTGCGATAGATAACGTCCGGCAAGCACTGAAACCAGATGGATCTGGTTCTGTTGCCTTGAAGGTGAACCTCAGCCATGAAGACTTCGTCCTGTCTGGTTCATGAGAACTGTCGGACGATACCGTCTGCGTCGGCGCTTTCGATGAACTCGTCGAAGTCCATGTTGCCTAGCGACAGGTTGTTCTCGATCGCTGCCATGGCGGTGGGGACAACACGGACAGTGCGGCCACGCTCGTGCGGGTAGTCCGAGCCGGCGCAGTCGATTGCGAGAATGGGGTGCTCCGGGTGGGTCAGCGTCTCGCGGTCGACGACGAACACGTAGAACGGTGGTGGTTCACCAATCGTTTCCAGGAGCTTGTCGCCGACCAGGCCTTCCCAGGCGGGGTCCTCGACCGGGGTGAGATCAGCGACAAACCCGTCGATCGGTTCCTCTGCCTGTGCCGCAGTCGTCACCTCGACCCAGGCTTCATCGTCGCTGAAGTCAGTCCGTATGAGCAGTGAGACGTTCTCGGGAAGCGGGGCGGGTGGCAAGCGGGTGCCTTTCTCGCTGTATCGGGGTCTATCCCATCAGGATTCGACAGAAAGCCTGCACCCATCATCGGCGGGCACTCGGCGGATATTTATACCCACTCTATGACGTTGTTAATAGATGCATTGCTACTCCCTCTGAAGAAGCAGGAAATTCGCACAAACTTCGAAAGGTTGGGAGTTACTCGGGTGGCGAGCGATGAAAGTTTGACCAAGGTTGGTCAGATACCGCTGGCCGATTCTTCTACACCACTTCGGATTTCTGCCCTGGTCGACAGTGCCAGAGGCAGCGAACCAGGCATGTTCCGATTGGGTGAGTCCACTCGCAGCAGCAGATCACCGACTGGGACGCCGGAATATTGGGCAGGTCGATGCCGACGACCAACTGTGTGAATCCGGGGCTCCTTTCGGGATAACGAAAATCTAGGGTGCTTTTGTCGTCTGCTTCATTGACCCAGGTGATGGAACCTGTGTTCGTGAGCTTGAGCTCGAACTGATGATCCTGTAGGTCAGTCGTTGTCAGTGTGGTGTTGTGGTCGACCCAGTCGAGGTGGAGCGGTTTCCGACGAAATGACCTACAGGGGAACGCCCGGAGTGTATAAGGCGCGGTTTGAATACGTTTGGATCCATCACGTCTTAACGTGACCAAATTCAGCTGGTGCCAGGACCCATCCGCTCCTGACGCGACCCATGCCTGATTCTCTGTTAGGGAAGGCCCGGACGTCGTGCTGCTGATCATCCGCCAGCCGCTCGCGGGAAGCGTCTCCGTGTTTTTGCTGGGCGGAAAGTCCTTGTCTGCGTAGGACAGCAGATCATCCAAATCTGATCCCGGCACAGCCGGATCAAGAAGGGACTCGGGCACATCGTCGATGTAACCCAACTGGACTCTGCGTTGAGTATTCCCATTACCGCTAGTATGCGTCATCGAACAATGTTACCGGCGCAATTGGCTGGCGGAGTTAGATGTACCGACCACTGTGAATTGAGGATCCGAGCACGTCACGCGATCGACCGTACCTCTACCCGTGCCCGTTGTCATTCGTTATTGGTTCGGCCAGAACCGTTTTCTCTTGTGGGACTGGCGGCCGGGGCGCGAAACCGCGGGCCCATACCTCGCGTGCCGCGACGGCGACTAGCACCACACCCAGGGTTTGGGAAGTGCCGAGATGAAGGTTGTCGAGGACACCGGGAGTACCTAACAACAACAGCCCAAATGCCACACACGGGGCCGCAATTGTTACCGTCCCCCGCAATACTTGACGTGCCGATACTGCCTCGATAAGCGCAGCGATGAGCACCACTGCAATGGCAATCACGGACCATAGCTCAAGCTCGGTCCATGGGTCGTCGTACGACGACGAGCCCGTGAAGTTCGCGATTGCCACCGGTGACGTCGGGATCGGGCGGTAGGCCGCCCAATTCCCCGACCACCCGGAGAAAGAGCTGGCGCCGAGATGGCTACTGGCACCGGTCCACGTGATACCGCCCGCGAAAAGAGTCACCACTACGAAAACCCACCACGCACTATGGCCAACGATACGGGTGAGCGCGAACACGCGATGCCGGGTCATGGCTTAGTCATACCGGAACCCCGTGCATTTCACCATGATAGCGAGACCTGGCTCGATACAGAGTCGCCGCGATAGTATGTCGCCATCGCGCTCGACTACTTCGGCGCCTCTTGTCGCTTGTGGCGGAATGCGTTGCGGGCAAACTGTTTCGCTGATGATAGATAGTATGTCGGTTGTGGACTTCTCTTTTGCTTGCAGGGGGCGGGGTTTGGTCTCGGTGGGTAGAGGATCCCTGCGGCAACAACTGTGACTGTCGGTACCGCGACCCACACGATGGATTCCCGCGTTGCACCGCCCAGGACGGCAAAGGCGATCGCGATTTCCAACCCGATGAGACCGCCGGCCAGCACCCCGAATACGGTCCTGAGCACTTGAGTTCGTCGGCGCCAGCTGGGCAGATCCGGCGCGAAAGCTCGTAGTGACACTGATCCAAGAGACCACAGGGTCAACGCAGCGAGAGCCCCGGCAGGCAGCGCCATGAAAGCTCCCATAGCGGCACCGGCAACGGTGGTGGTCAGCTCGCCGCCCAAGACCGCGCCGGCAACGGCCGCAGTCGCCAGTGACAGACCCCAGACCACATGAGCCCATCGCGGCGACATCTCGACCGCTGTGAAACCGCTCGCACTCATGAACTCAGAGTAGTCACGAGCCAGACACTTCGACGGTTTTGCCCCAGAGGCGTTCCAGTGACACGCTGGCGCAAAAGGGACTCGTCCAAGATTGTGGGCGTGAGCGCGGACATGATCGCGTTACATATCGTCACTGTTAATGAAAAGGGTTGTGCGACAACAAGCAACCCAATGCGGATATTACGTCACCTGCAAGCCGGGAATGTGCTGGTGAGGGGTGCGCGCGCAGGCCGGACAGACGTATTCATTTATGCTGTTTGGTCGTGCGTTTCGGCGGTCATCGGGCGATCGGAGTTGCCGCGTCGTCGGAGCTGGCGTTGGCCACTACGAGCGTGCATCGATCGTTGCCGCCGGTCGGACTCAAGGTCACCGAGGTGCCGTCGACATCGGTGACGGTGGCGTCTTCGTAGAACGTGTTGGTCTGGCCCAGGTGTATTCGGTGCCGTCGAGGGTAATTGTCAAGGGGACAACGATGGCAACGTGGAGGCGGGGGCACAGGCAGAATTCGCCTACGAGTTTGCTCCGAACTTGCATCGCTCGGCATTCTAAGGTCGCCTGAACTACTCGCCGCTGCACTGGGTTTCGGCTACAACGATTGCGCGATCGAGCGCCATTCGCCCGATGAAGCGAACCTGGGCAATATGAAGAAGGTTTAGGATACCTACCGCCGAATCTACATCAAGGCTAGAACGATCTTGTGCCCTCAGGCCGAGGAGTCCAATGCCCCCAGCGCTTCTGCATCCAAACGGGTGTCCTTGTCAGAGTGGAGAAATAGTCTCCGCTGCCCTGAGCAACTGTGTCCCGCCACTGGGTAGCGGGAGCAGCTTTCAGCTGCGTACGTGCAATCCGAACCCGGTGTGGCCCGCCGGCTCGAGTCCCTCCTTCAGTTGCAATGAGGGGATCTCGTAGTCACCGAAGTTCTGCCGCCGGAACCCGATTGGCTCCGTCGAATGCAAGGTGAGCAAGCGCTGCTCGAATGCTTTCGCTACGTCCGGGTAGTCCTCGTCGCTCATCCGGTCCGTGCCGTACAGCACGAACGGTGGCAGCACCTCGATTCCCGGGTAATAGAGGATGCCGTGCTGGAACGGGAACAGCAGGTCTTCGATCGGACCGTTGATTCCGCGTGCGGTGTAATGCGACTCCGGTCCGCCGGTTGTCACCGACAACAATGCTCTCCTGCCTGCGAGAGTGCCTTCACCGAATCGTTCGCCGTATTTGGTGTCACTGTGTTCGCCGACGCCGTATGCGAAGTGGAAGCTGAATACCCGATCTACCCAGCCTTTGAGAATCGCGGGCATCGTGTACCACCACAGCGGGAACTGGAAGATGATCGTATCGGCCCACAGCAACTTCTCTTGCTCCGCAAGAACATCCGGTGTGAGCGTCCCGTTGTCAAACGCCCCACCCGAGTTCCGGGCGACCTGCAGCGGGCTCGAGGCGTGGGGGCCGAAGTCCTCGGCGTCGACGACGGCCTTCCAGTTCATTGCGTACAGGTCGCTGACCCGTACCTCGTGTCCAGCGCTCTCCAACGTCGAGACTGCAAGGTCCTTGAGTGAGCTGTTAAGCGCCGTCGGCTCCGGGTGGGCGTAGATGATGAGTGTCTTCATGGAAACTCCTTCGTGTCGGGTGCCTTCGATTCTGGGTGCCGCGGCGCCTGACATTCAGGGGCGCTTTTACCAACGGATGGGACTTCCTGGTATTGGCAGGACCACCTTCATCCGCACTACCTAGGCCATACCGAGTCCATACTGAGGGCATGGACGATCTTGCGGGCTTCCTGCGGACCCGGCGTTCCCGGGTCGACCCGGCTGCCGTCGGCATTCCCTCCGACAGTCGTCGTCGGGTCGAAGGGCTGCGCCGCGAAGAGGTCGCACACCTATCCGGAGTCAGCGTCGACTACTACGTACGCTTGGAGCAGGGCCGCGCGACCCAGCCCTCCGAGCAGGTCCTCGACGCACTCGCCCGCGTCCTCGAACTCGACGACACCGAACGCGGACACCTGCATCGCCTCGCCCGGCAACGTCGACGGCCCGCGAAGACACCGAGCGGACAGCTCCGACCGGAACTGCTCAGCGTTCTCGATCTGGCCGCCAGCGCACCCGCACTGATCATGAATCACCGCCTCGACGTGCTCGCCGCAAACCAGCTCGCTCGCCGAAGCCGAACGTGGCCTCTACGCTGACTGGGACACGTGCACCCTCGACGTCGTCGGGCATCTGCGCCTGGCCGCCGGAACATACCCCGATGACCCACGATTGGCTTCGCTCATCGGTGAACTCGCGATCGGCAGTGAACGATTCCGCCGCCTCTGGTCCCGCGCAGACGTACGCGCCCGCACACACGGACGCAAGGCATACCAGCACCCGCTCGTCGGACTACTGGAATTTCATCAAGAGAACTTCGCGCTACCCGACCAGCCCGGAATGGAACTGATCGTGCTCACCGCCACCCCCGAGAGCCCCACCGCAGACGGCCTGCGTCTACTCGAAAGCCTGGAAACACCTGTGACCGTGAAGGGCCGCGGTGTCCAGTCATTGTGCGTGACAACACCAGCCGACGACTAGGAGTCCGGGGCAGGGTTTGGCAGGGTTGCCCGCTCAAGGTCGAATAGCCACCAAAACGTGGGGCGACGTCTTACCTAGGTGCATGAACTTCCGGGCCTTGCCCGCCGATCGATTGCCGACGCAATCGAGCTCGTGCACATCGAGGACCGCGGCCCGCATTCCCAGTGCTTCAGGGATTCCGGTAACCAACTCCGGGTAGCTACCGCTGATATCGTTCGCGTTGCGGCTGAACAATCATGCTGTGTCAGATCGTATTTCGGTGAGCCCACATTGCCCATCCCATTTCATTTCGAATGCCCAGCCATCCCCTGTCGGTGGTTTGCCCACATGGGGAGCATGGCGAGGGGACAGAGGGCATGAGTCCAGTGTTGCCGAGCACTCGAAACTGGCGTCGTTTCTCGACCTCAGCTGACCTCGAGCGTCCCGAGCACGGCCGCGGCGGTTTCGCTGACCACGACATTGTCGAATGGTGTTGCAGGGTTGTTGTTTTCGGTCAGAATGGTGAGGAGGATCGGTGCGCGTCCTGGTGGTGTGACGATGGCGATATCGTTGCGAATGGGCCCGGCTCCACCGGATTTGTCTGCGACGGACCAGCCCTCGGGTGCACCCGCGCGCACGAGAGGAGCGCCGGTGGCATTTCCGCTCATCCAGTTGAGCAGAATCGCGCGGTCGCTCTCGGTTAGAGAGCCGGCTCGTCCAAGAGTGGCCAGGTTCTTGGTGAACGCTTCCGGGGTGGTCGTGTTGGCGGTCGAGCCGGGTGCGATGGTGTTCAGGTCTGGTTCGACGTCGACCACTTCGGTGACGTTGTCCCCGAGCTTCTCCAGGGCGGCGTCGAGACCTGAGGCGCCACCGATGCGGTCGAATATGAGGTTCGTGGCGGTGTTGTCACTGTCTCGGACGGCCGCTTCGGCGAGCTCGGCGGCCGTCAGTCCGGTATCGAGTGTCTCGGTGGTGACCGGCGAGTAACCTGCTCGTTCGATGTCGGACTCGGTCCACCGCACGAGTTCATTTCGTTCGTCGGCCGAGGTGCGACGTAGGAATTCAGCCGCGGCGAACACCTTGACTGTCGATGCGAAGCCGAACCGTTCTGACCCGCGGTAGCTGATCGTCTTGCCGGTCTCGGTGTCGAACAGGCTGACTCCGACTCTCGTGTCGAAACGCCTTTCGATACTCCGGATGTCGGTCGTGATGTCCTCGGGGACAGTACGGCTCTCGAGGGCAGCCGACGGCGCGGGGGCGGATGCTCGATCGGCGTGCGGTTCGGCGCAGGCTGTGAGCGTCAGAGCGATCGCAGCGGCGACGGCCGTGATGGGACGGGTGAGGGAGTGCATGTCAGAGACTGTTTCCTTTCCGAACGCTCGACATCTACAGCGGCACAACAAGCGTTCGCTCGTCGGCGCAATGGTTCGGACGATACCCGTCGGCGCCGATCCTGCTGTCGGGTCGCCGGGGGATCGAGTGACGCACCGGGGGATGGGCTTGACCCTGCCCTTAGGGCACGGTCTGGAATGGACCGCGAAGTGAAATACGCTGCAAATAAGTCGTTCTCGACGCCACAACATCGGCGATCGATGCCACCGGAGGAAGGGAATTCGATGAACCCCCGCCCGCGTTTTCTGACTTCGGTTGCGGTCGTCCGTCCTCGGAGTTCCGGACCCGGCCGGGACAGGCGCTCCACCTCACAGTGGGCTCGAGCGTCGATGCCGCTGCTGACTGGATGCAGCCGGTCACCAACAGGCCCGCCACAGCGCTCTCGCGGCCGCAGTGCGATGTCGGACGCGGATGTCACCTGTAGCTGTCCTGAGCTCGATGGCGGTGACGGTCCCGTCGCCGCCGCTCTCGGGGCGACTGTCTCGTCGTCACCGATGAATATGTTCTTGCGCAACCGATTTGCGCCGAGCGCCAATGAAGGGATCATTCGATGAATACTGTTGTATCAGGGCGCGTCTTACGTCCGCTGGGTGCGTTCGAGCGCATCATCGACCTGTACATGCACCGTAATCCCGTGCAGTTCTCGCTCGCTGTCGAGTGTGGTCGTGTCGTGACCGAGAACGAGATCGAGGTGGCGCTGCGTCGTCTGCAGACGGTGCACCCGTTGCTCGCCGCGATGATTGACCGGAGTGGAGATCGGCCGGTGTTCCGGTCTGCCGACGGCACCGTTGCGCTGCGCATCGCGCTCGACTCGACGTGGCACGAGCAGGCCGCTGTCGAGCAGACTGTGCCCATCCCGCCGTCACCGGGACCCCTGGTGCGGGCAGTTCTTCTGCCCGACGCTCCAGCTCCGAGGTGCACGACCATCGTGCTGACGTTCTCACACCAGATCGCGGACGGGCGTGGGGCTCTGCGCGCGATGCACGATTTGCTCGCCGTTGTGGGCGGTCGTGACATAAGTGCTCGGGACATACCGGGTGCCCAGGAGGACCTGATGCGGCAGCTGGAAACGCAGCCCGCCCCGACCGGTCCGGACGAGGCCGCAGGCAGCGAACATCTTGAGCCCCCCGCTCGGGCGGCCCTACGGCCGTTCGACGAGAACACGCCGCCTGCTGTGGACTATGCAGAACTCGACGAGGCGACAGTGTGCCGGATCCGGCAGGGTGCTCGTTCTCGTTCCTGCACCGTGCAAGCGATGCTGTGCGCTGCCGCTGCGTCGACCCTGTTCGAACTGTCGGACCGGCAAAGCGTCCGGATCAATGTGCCGATTGATCTTCGCCGCGCGGCGGGCCTCGAGGATGAGGTCGCTATTCGTTTCGCGGCGACCTCCGTCGTTCTCACTCGCCCGTCACCGCAGGAGTTCTGGGAACTTGCCAACGCCGCTGCCGCCCAGCTAGCGGCGGCGCGCACTCGGGAGGCAAGTCGTGATTCGGTCCTTGCTCTGGCCTCGCTGGCCCTGGCCGACGCCGACGACGCGGAGCAGGCCATGCTCGCCGCCACGAGCGCGGACATCGAGATCACCAATCTCGGAATATCTGATGCAGGAGGTAAAGTGGCGCTGGCGCAGTCGTTTTGGGGTCCAGTGATGAGCACCCAGGTCGACGGTGAACAGATCCTTGGAGTCCTCACCCATGGCGGCCGGCTGCGCATGACCTTGAGTAGTCATCGGGTAGTGGCCGGCTTGCTTGCAGGTATCGTCGCTCAGCTCACCGCCGCCGTCTCCTGATGTGCCGTGCAGCGTCCATCGTGGGTGGCGTGGACCACCGAGGCGCCGGTTCATCGACATCATGACTTCGCCCATCAGGTCACGTCGACGGCGGGCACCTAGAGGTTCTGCTGGCCGTGGATCCGGGGCCAGGCGCCGGCCGAAGGGAAGATCGCGGCCGCGGCGAAAGGGCGGGTCGGCGAAGAACTCCTGGACCTCGAGCCGCGCGGACAGCGAATCGTGCGGTGGCCGTGGGGATATCGCACTCCGATCGATTGCGTGGCCAGCCGACACGAACCAGACACCGTGCCCCTCCGTCAGCTCCCTCAACGCAGAGCGGTTGACTGTGCCCCAAGGGCACGGTTCAGAATTGTCTCCAGAGCGACGGGCACAAGGGACAGGAGAGGCGATGGGATGGAGCACTCGCGAACTCGCCGAACTCGCGGGGGCCACGGTGAAGGCAGTCCGGCACTACCACGACATCGGTGTCCTCGACCAGCCGGCTAGGGCCTCCAATGGGTACAAGCAGTACGGTGTCGCGCATCTCGTCCGGGTGTTGCAGATCAAGCGTCTGACAGACCTCGGATTCTCGCTGGCCCAGGTCGCGGCCATGGGCGACGAGATCAATCATCCCGAGCACTCCCTCCGCGCGCTGGACGCCGAACTGGAAGCGACGATCGAACGGTTGCAGCGGGCGCGGATGGAATTGAGTTCGATCTTGCGGCATTCCGCCCGACCAGACCTGCCCCCGGACATCGCCCTGGCCAATCGAAACAGTGAGTTGACCGATGCCGACCGGGCTTTCGCGACCTACCTGAGCAGAGTACTCAGCCCGCCCGCTCTTGACGCGTACAACGAAATATTACGAACCCCCGCGACGCCCACCGGTAAGGACTTCGACGAACTGCCAACCGACGCCGACGAATCGACGCGGGCCGACCTCGCTGTCCGCATGATTCCGGAAGTGGCGGCACTGACAGACAAGCACCCCGGCGTGGTCGCAGGACTCACCGCCGGCGGCCAACGCACGATGCAGGACGTCATGGATGTGATGTCCGAGCTCTACAACCCTGCCCAGCTCGACGTCTTGCGCCGTGTGGGTCTCGGCCTGCGCGACTGACGACAACCCGACGCAGCACGATTCACCCTGTCTCCCTTGATTGGAGTTCCTCACCCATGTTCAAATCCCGACGAAAGCTCGCGGCTGTCACGGTGGCGATAGCGTCGACGATGTGCGTGGCTCTTGGCGCGTGCAGTTCCGGCTCAGCGGGCACGGGCGCACAAAGCCCCGAACCGGCACCGTCGACCGAGCTGCAACGGTTCTACGACCAGACCCTGACCTTCGAGGCGTGCGAGGGATATGCGACGAACTCCACTGACCAGGGCACGTTCACCCTCGACCCCCGGTTGCAATGCGCACGTATGACAGTGCCACTCGACTACCGCGATCCAGAAGGGAAGACGGCGTCGATCGCGCTGTTGAAGGCGCCCGCCAGGGGTGAACCCATCGGGTCGCTGGTACTCAATCCCGGCGGCCCTGGGGGAGCGGGCATGAGCATGGCTGCGCTCGCAGCGGGGTCGCTGAGCCAGAGCCGAGTGACGGAGAAATTTGACCTGGTCGGTTTCGATCCTCGCGGGGTCGCGGCGTCCGCACCTGCGATCGAATGCTTCACGGACGCGGAAATCGATGCGGGACAGGGCACTACGACAGTGTTGACCGGATCCGGGTCCTGGACCGAAGCGAACACCCGGACGATCGTGGAACAGTGCTCGCAGCGGTCCGGCGGAGACGACGTCCTCTCTGCGGTCGGAACCCGCAACGCTGCCCGCGACATGGACGTCCTTCGCGCAGTGCTCGGTGACGATCGGCTCACCTTCCTAGGACGTAGTTACGGCACCAGGCTGGGCGCGGTGTACGCCGAGATGTTCCCGGCCAACGTCAGGGCGATGGTGCTTGACGGCGGCATCGACCCGCATCTGGGCACGGCCGAACGCCGAGTGGCGCAATTTGAGCAGTTCCAAAAAGCTTTTGACGACATGGCAGTCGACTGCGCGTCGACGCCGGATTGTGCGCTCGGAACCGACCCGAGCCGAGCCGTCGAGGTCTTCCACAGCATCGCGCGCCCACTGATCGAGAATCCGATTGTAACGGCCGACGGCCGACGGATGGATTTCGACGCCGCCTACGGCGCGGTGACCGCGGGCCTGTTCGACTCCAGGGTGTGGCCGGTCATCACCAAGGGAATCGGTGAACTGCGCGACGGATCACCGGGGACGCTGCTGCAGATCAGCGACGTGTTCGGCGGACGCGGAGAGGATGGCGTTTACCCCAATTCTTCCGAAGCAAACTTTGCGATCAACTGTATGGACGAGCAGCGCCACACGCCGGAACAGGAAGTCGAACTCAAACGCAGAATCCAGGAGGTGGCGCCGTTCACTGATGCCGGACTCGGCGCCGACGGGGCGCGTGATGCTTGCGAATCGTGGCCCGCTGAAACAGATCTGGACTACCCGTACGCCACCGGTATCAGTGGACTACCCGACACGCTCACCATCTCGATCACCGGTGATCCGAGCACGCCCTACGACGGCGGCGTGAGCCTTGCCGACACCCTGGGCGGCAGCCTGCTCACCGTCGACGGTGAGCAGCACACCATCGCTGTCGACGGAACCAACGAGTGTGTCGACGGCATTGTCGCCGACTATCTCGTTGACCTCAAGTCGCCTCCAGAGCAGACAAAGTGCAGTCTGTGACGCCCCGCGTCACACGATTCGGCCGGCGCCGCGACCGCCGCGGCGCAAGGATGATAGGAGAGACAATGCAGGCAGAACATGACTGGGACCAGCTGGCAGCATCGCTGAGCGCATCCATTGATGGGCAGGTCATTGCGCCCGCTGATGAAGCGTTCGAGGGAAGTGCTGCTCTGTGGAGCGCACGCCCGCAGCGCCGTCCCGCACTCATTGCACGAGTGGCCGGTGCCCCGGATGTGCAGCGCGTTCTGCAGGCGACCCCTCTGGCAGCCCCCGTCGGCATCCGCGGTCGCGGGCACGATTGGGCGGGCAGTGCGCACGCCGAGGGTGGGATCACTATCGACCTGTCGCAGATGCGTGGCGTTCAGATTGACGTCGACGCCCGGATCGCTCGCGTGGAAGGCGGTGCACGGCTGGATGATTTGATGGACGCTGCCGGCGAGCACGGTCTGGCTGCGGCGGTCGGGACGGTCAATGAGGTTGGCGTGACCGGGCTCATGCTGGGCGGGGGCTACGGGCCCTACCTTGGCACCATGGGTCTTGCGGCCGACAACATCATCTCCGCAGACGTCGTGCTCGCTGACGGATCGATCACGAGGGCATCGGCGGACGAGAACGCGGACCTGTTGTGGGCGCTTCGGGGCGGGGGCGGAAACTTCGGTGTCGTCACGTCGCTCGAGATTGGCCTCACCGAACTGCCTGAAGTTCTTGCAGGTGTCATCGCCTTCGGTACGACCGAGATCCGAGAAGTCCTCACCGGGTTCGATCGGTTGCTTCCCAGCGTTCCGGACGAGCTCGCACTGCGCCCCGCGATCACGAGCGGCCCTGACGGCAACCCTGCGTTGCTCATGGCGGTGCAGTGGAGCGGTGATGCCCGGGAGGGGGCGCCGTGGGTGCAGGCTGCGGAGAAGCTCGGAACGCCGCTGATGTCCGAAGTACACTCGGCCACGCCCGCGCAGGCGCTGCATGCCCTCGACGGGATGTTTCCCGCGGGACAGCATTACACGGTTCGGACGGTGTCGTTGCCCGGTCTGACCCCTGCGGCAATCGACGCTTTGGAGGACGGCGAGCGGGGCCGTACGTCACCGTTCAGCGCTGTGAACATCCATCACTTCCACGGTGCCGCCACTCGTACCGAATCTGGCGTCTCACCCTGGGCATTTCGGGAGCCGCACCTCATGGTGGAGATGATCGCGACAACCACGGATGCCGATGGTCACGACGAGCAGGTTGCCTGGGCGGACGAGCTGCTGAGTCAACTGGAGCCGCTTGGTCTGCCTGCGGCGTACCCGAACCTGTTGCAGCACAGTGATGGCGAGCGTGCCGCGGCAACCTTTGGCGATAACCTCTCCCGGCTGCACTCGGTGAAACACGACGTGGACCCGACCGGGCGGTTCTCCGGTATCCCAATCGGCCTCGCCTCCAGCCGATAGGACAATGGTCGGTCGGGCTTCACCCCCGATAAGAGCGGTGACGTCGAGTTCTGGCAGGTGCTTGCCGGATCTGCGACGGTGCGATGCATTGCGGACCCGTTGTGGTTGGCACGTCAACCCTGCATAGGAATGGATGACCGGCTGGAGTCCCTCAGTGCGCTGGACCCCAGCGGTTCGTCCTCACCGTTAGGTCTCCGTAGGTCTGTAGATATGTTGCCCAGCCGGGCAATGGTCTTTTGGGCTGTATTTCGTCAGATGGTCAGGGACCGTTGCGTAGCACGACCAGATCTGAATCGAAGAGGGGTCGCGGCCCGCCTTCTCTGCCGCATCACGAACCGTCAACGCAGCGGACCACGGTCTCGTCCGAAAAGTGCGTATACAGCACAACGACATTGGCCGCTCGTCTCGCGAGGGGCGAGTGTTGCTGGACGAGACTGACCCTGCGAGCGTGACCCGGGCTCGCGACGTTGATGAGTGTGCGGGCCGGTTTGCCGAACGCCGCGAAGTCCGGGCTCGGGCCATCGCGGCGTCGGCAATCACGTTGCTGCACAATGCGATGGTGCAATGGACCCCGATCAGCGAGCACCCAGGGCAACGCGGGATGGACCTCAGCAGATGGTGCCCTCCTCGGGCATGGTGCCGTTAACCAGAAACTCGGTGATGGCGTCCTGTGCGCACGGGTTGGTGCCGAGAACGTAGACCCCGTGTCCGCTGCCGTCGACGGTGAGAAGTGTTGATCGATCACCGAATTTCTGGTGCATGATTTCGCCGCCACGCAGCGGAGTGACCGGGTCGCGTCGGTTCTGGGCGATGAGGACATTGCTCGGTCCCTTGGTCTCGACGGCAATCGGTGCCTCGGCAGGCTCGCTCTTCCAGAAAGCGCAGGGCATGATGTTCGCGGTCGCCGCACCGAACAACGGGTACCTCTGGCTGTCTTCGGCCACTGCTTGCCGGTAATCGGCGATGTCTTCCGACCATTGAACGTCGTTGCACGTCACCGCCAGAAACACCGACCAACTGTTGTCGCCCACAGAGGGCGTCGAATCGAACGTCGGTGGCTCAGGCACCAGCATCGAATCCGGCGCATTCCGAGCGGATTGCCAAAATTGCGCGGCACCTTCGTACGAGCGCGGGTTGTACAGCCATGCGAACGTCGCGAGCCGAAATGCCCGACCATTCGTGCCCTCGAACCAAGCCCTATCCAACCGATCGGCGATCTCGAAGTACGTGCTGCGCACCTCGTCTGGCGTCGCACCCAGGCCGAACCGATCATTGCGCTCTGCAGCCCATTTCGCGAAATCCGGAAAAGTCTCCTCCATACCCAGTCCGTACCGGCGCATGCCCTCGCCGTCGAGGTGAGTGTCACCGACATTGCTGTCGAGGACGATCCGGTCCGATGCATCCGGGAACATCGACGCGTAGGCGGCACCGAGCGCAGTGCCGTACGAGTAGCCGAGGAAACTCGCCTTCTCCTCACCCAACGCGGCGCGAATCCGATCCAGATCCCGGGCGATGTTGGCCGTGCTGATGTGCTCAAGTCGACCATCGACATCATTGGCCGCGCAGCGCTCGGCTACTTTCTTCGAGGTCGCCACTTGCTCGTCGAACGCTGCCTCATCGTATGCAAAAGGCGGCACTGCGCCGTAATACTGCAGGTCATCGGTGAACCCGCAACTGATCGCAGCCGAATGTCCGACGCCACGCAGATCCATACCGATCAGGTCGTAGCTGCCGAGAACGTCCTTCGGCATACCCAGGGACTCGAGAAATCTGGGTTGATCGAGTCCGGTGCCGCCGGGGCCACCAGGATTGAGCAACAGCACACCTCGACGTTGCTCGGGATTGCTCGACGGCAATCGCGAGATCATGAGGTCGATCTGCTCCCCTTCGGCATCGTCGTAGTCCAGCGGCACGGGCAGGGTGGTGCACTGCAGCCGAGCCGGACCGTCCGCGGGATTTTCGACGCCAGCGGGGCAGGTACCCCACGAGAGGATCGGCGCCGGTTCTGGCTCTGCTGTACCCGGCGCGGACGGCTGAGAGCAGCCGGTCACCAGTAGGCCGATCACCGCCACTGCCGCTGCCGACTGGCGGTACGACCGGAGTTTCATGGTGTTCCTTCCTTGTCGTCGGCGCTGTCACACCGACTAGCACGCCGTACTATCGTCATGGTTGGCAACATTAGCACACTGTATTAACACGGTGTGATAGAGCTCCGAATAGGACATCTGTCATGGCCGCAACCGGCATTGATCGGCCCGGGAATCATCAACAGCTGGTACCGCTTCGTGGGCGACCGCCGATCCGCCGCAGGTGGCAGGCATGCTCGCGCGATCGCCCATCTCCAAGCTCGACGACGTGATGGCACCTCTGCTAATTGCCCAATTGCCCTTGGGGCCAACGATCCCGGGTGGTCAAAGCGGAATCGGGCGACGTCGTCGAGCGACTCCGGTCACGGGGCGTCGACGTCGACTACTTTGTATTCGAGGACGAGGGTCACGGATTCGTCAGCCGGAGAACAGCACCCGCTCCTCCGGCCGCTCGGGGATGAGCCGCAGCTTGACGTCGACGGCCGAGAGATCGGTAACCTCGCAGCAAGCGAAGGCATGATCTCCGACCAGTGCGTCGAGGGGCCAGCTGGCCCGCCAGCATCGCAGGGCTCTCCGAACTGCAAAGGGGGAGGCCCGACGCCATATTCGCTTGCAGCGACGGATGCTACGACCGTTCAGAAACCGGGCAATACGCTGATGCCTTCGAAGCCTCGTTCGCCATCAACTGCATCGGCGAAGTAACGCAGTTCTCGACCCGAGAACCAGCCCCGCAGCGCTCAGCCACTCCGACGACGATGGTCAAGATCGAGAGTGTGCTGATGATGCCGCAGGCCATGCATTTGTCGCGGTGTGAACCGCGAGGCGAAGCGTTTCCGTTTCAGTCTCGACCTCGATCGCCTCTGCGGGCAGGACCCGCTCCACCATGAGCCCGCTGATGACGGTGGTGAGGAATCGCGCTCGCTGCTCAATCTTGCCCGCAGGGATCGCGTCCTCGTCGACGAGGGTGGTCAACCAACGCTCTATGCGGTGGCGACCCATTCGCTCGAGCGCGAGATAGGTGGCCGCATCGTCATCGGCCGGAGGAGATGCCACGTACGCCTCGTACAGTGCTCCCCAGTGCTTTCGGGCGCGATCGCCGACCCCTATTTGCGCGAGCATCAGTTGCAAGCACGCGATGAGTCGGTCGGTTGGCGTCAGTGCGCGATTGTCGATCGGATCGTCCGGGATGTCGACGTCGTAGATCCCGGCGACGACAGTGTCCACGAGGTCTCGCTGCGTGGGAAAAAAGTGCCGTAGTGAGCCTGTGCTCACCTGAGCGCGAGCGGCAACCGCCCGAACGCTCAACCGTGCGGTGGGGTTTTCTCCGAGCATCGTCGCTGCAGCGATCAGAATCTTGTCGCGCGTGCCCGGAGTCTTGGCTTCTACGTCCATGTGTGCCCTCCCATGGTGACTGTATATCACAGCGTGCTAGCTTCTCTCCCCAGTTACTATCACGCTGTACTAGTCACGGATCGAGGATGGGAAGATGGGATTCAAAGAGTGGGGCAACCGCCGCGTGCGCGCCGGATCGGGGGCGCCGTTGCGTCGGTACCGCTGGTGGCAGATGTTCGGGCGATCTCTCCGAACCATCACGCTTCCGTTGCCCGACGGCACGCCGTCTACCTATGCCGTCGATGTTCGTCACGCCGGCGACATGACGGACGGCGTAATCCGTGCGCGCCTATACGTGAACGGGTCGATGCACTCGTACTCGAAGATGCCGGCGCGCTTACCGGTCCCGGGAGGTCACATCGAAGTTGCCATCAACGGCTTCGGGCTCAAACGGTGCCACTACGTGCGTCCGGACGGCACCGAGCAGCCGCTGACTCCCGATCCTGCCTCCGCTGAAGGACGTCGAGCCCGGCTGCACCACAATCACCCCGGTCCGAGCCACGTCATCGGCATCATCTCGACCGTGCTCGTCATCGCCGGCGTGTGTGTCACGGTGCCGCAGATCATCGCGTCGATCTCCCAGGTTCCACCCATCGCCGACTCGATCGGAATCTTCACCTCTCCCGTGCAACTGCCCCTCCACATCGACCTGCTCTTCGGGCTCGCGGCTGTCATCGGCAGCATGGAACGAGCGCTGCGGATGCGATCGAGCTGGATCGACGAACTCGCCAACTGAACACACGAAACGAACCAAACATGAAGGCAGACACGTTCGACTGGATGCGCCATCGGTCACCTTTGATTTTGGGCGCGGGGAAGAGCGTTGCGGCTCGCAATGCTGTTGGCGTTACCCGTGTCTGCGCCACAACAGGTTTGAACCTTGCTGCGAGCGGCAGCCGCACCATTTACCGGGTCGCGCAAGCAAAGTACGGTCCAATGAGCCCGCGCCCTCGCGGCGTCGGCGACGACCCGGTACCGCATGAGTGGTCACGCTGGGATACCCCTGGCCGCACCATCCATGGAGGCTCAACAGAGCTAGGTGCCCTCGTTGAAGTGCTCGAGTACATAACACCCGCGCCGCCGCAGATCGCGCTAACTGACCTGTTCGATGATGTCGAACCAGACGACGCAATCACCCTCGATGCGCAGATCGAGAGTGAGCTGCCCGGGGCATGGAGCCATGTCGTACCGATCGATTTCGAAAGGCTGGCGTCAGCCGCGACGGCTCTATGAGTTGCAATTCCCGCCGACTGGTTGGTTCGTAGATGTAGCGGGAGCGAACTCCATCTCCTCAATAGGTCACGAACTTAGTTCCCTGCTCGAGGACTGTGGACTGAATCGTTTGACATTGAGCGAGCCCACAAGCTCATCAAACGAGATGAAGCCGTTGACTACGGGGATAGCGACATGGCTTCGCGATTCCATCGTTCTCGACGATGGAACGCGCCCCCATGGGGTCGTCTACCCGTCGAAGTGGGGTGCCACACGGGTGAATTGGGCGATGTGGATGCGTCGCACTGACGATGAGACAGGCACCGATCCAGTGCACGTTATCGAAACCGTAGATATTGGCGGACACATCAAACCGCTCATTGATGCGGCGAACCTATGTAGGTTGACGATCTTTTGACGTACGTACCCGACGCCGACGGCAAACGTCCTGGCCATTCGCGTCGGTTGTTGGAACAGTGGTCGCATGCCCCCTTCGGAGTTCTATACGACCGATCAGCTGGTCTGGCGGTTCTCGTTGTTTGCAGAGGATGCGCCGGACGATGTGCCGGACCAGTGGACTGAGGCATTTTTGGCGGTGGCTCGCGATCTGCGGTACCGCAGATATGGCAGGTCGATCGCGTTCGACCACGTGGGATGGGAGCTGCGGGTAAACGATGACTTTTCCGTGTGGATCGGAATCGTGGCTGGTGCGGGTGCTGAAATCGGTGGCTGTTTGATGGGTCAGTGCTTCACCCTCGATGCGTCAGCAGCCCAGGCGACTGTGTGGGTGGCCTCGACGGTGCAGGACGAATTGGCTGGATATGAGTTCGTGCAGTGGCCGTCTGACGGTTGGCGAATGTTGGCGCCGGGGGTGCGGGATGGGGTAGCTGTGTGGGTGGATTTGTCCACGACAGAAGTGGCCGCAGAAATCGGGTCCCTCTCGGAGGGATAAAGCGTACTGCCCCGAATATGCACTACTGCAATAGATCCCACACGACTACCACAGGTGCAATCACAGGGTACTGGCCGAGGGTGACGTTAGGTCGGGGATGTGTGCCGATGGGGACAATTGTGGTGGAGAGGCGGCCCTCGTCTACCGATCTGTCTGCCGGCATTGAACCTTCATTGCGGCCAGTGGGCGCCCTGAGTAAGTTCCAGACGGAGGTACTCGAACTTGGGCTTGTCAAGCGCCACATCGATGTCTCTCCCTCGGCCGTTCCTGAGGCACTGATTCGTGAGACATTGCTGGTTTGCTTGACACTAGGTGGCCCGATGACCAGGGCTACTGAATCAGCACTGCCCATCAGCGCGACGCAGAAACACGTCTTTCCTCAGTTCGGTCACGAGCGCAGCAGCGTCATCGACATACATGCTGACGTAATCGACGGACGAGGTCTCCCGGAATCGCGGGAGCATCGCAGGTAGTTGAATCGAGAGCGATTGAGTAAGAGCGATATCGACGTTTGTTCCGTCGATGTTCGGCAGGTACAACCGATTGTCGACGACCATCGGATTGGTCTCGGAAAACCGGCGAGAGAGCGCCACCGACGTGATGTCCGAACGATGGATCGAGGCGACGATCGTGCCGGACTGCCGCACCACGAAATGCGAATCGGTCAGGTAGTGCGGATGTACACGGTGAACCGCCAAATATCCGAGCAGCATCAGCAACGACCATACGGACAGCACCGCAAGTGTGACGCGAAGCCACAACCACGGGAGGACGAAGTGCAGCACACCGATTTCCACAAGGGTGGCGATACCGAACGCTACAGGCAGAACCATTGATCCACGGCTCGACCGGAACACG
Source organism: Williamsia sp. Y721 (assembly GCF_059683565.1). Lineage (NCBI taxonomy): Bacteria > Bacillati > Actinomycetota > Actinomycetes > Mycobacteriales > Nocardiaceae > Williamsia > Williamsia sp. Y721. Next base: position 1,818,560 of record NZ_JCASNH010000001.1, read on the forward strand.
AGCGCGCCGGGTTCGATGCCGGCATCGCGGCCGCGCGCCCAGCACCACAGCGCCATGTACGCACGGATTTCCGCCCGAATTATCGGCCAAAAGGGCGAATCAGCGAACGCCGCATTTACGGCCTCCGATCTGCCAATTCCGCGGCACCAGTGAACTCTGAAACGTGCCACGAACCCGATGATCACGAGCACGACCAGGGGAAGTTCGACGGCGATGAACAAGAACAGTGCTTGTCTGGGTGCGAGAACACCTAACGCGAGTAGGACGGCATTGACGACGAGGACAGCCACTGTCACCAGTTGCGTGACCCGATGAAAGGCCTTGGCGGTGAGGCTGTTCATTCCGCAATCGCCGCCGAGCCCGCCGAGCCCGTCGAGGTCGTGAGCGCGCGTTGCACGCGTAGGACCACCTCTCGTTGAGCCGGGTCGGGAATGACATCGTCGAGTGATACCGGCATGCCAGCGTCTCCCCACTGGGCGGTATCGGAATCCATGTCGGTGTATGTGCCGGCATCCTCGAACTGCGCAAGCAAGTTCCGGGACAGTAGCTCGATTTCCTGTTCCACTGAATCCGGTGTGCGCCCAGCCAGATTCGACCACTGGGCGAGAAACGCGAAGTAGCGGGAACGCTGCTCATCGTCGGCTATCGACGCCGCGTATGAAGAGAGAAACTCCTCGGGTACGTTGCCGGAGATAGCGAGTACTTCGAGCAGATCGCGTTCACGCTCGAGTGCTGTCCGTACCGCAGGTGTGGGTGCGGTGTCGATGGCGGTAGCCAACAAACCTGCGACATCGACAGGTAGCGCGGAGATCGGACGACCGTTGTCTACATCCGCGCGCATTGAGGTGAGCCTGACGAGTCGACGCGCGAGTTTCGCGTGCTCGGCGCGCATCACACCAATCAGTGAATTGAGGTCGGCGATCGTATCGTCGGTGTCCTTGTCGGACGAATCTTGCGAAAGTATCGCGGACACCGAGCCGAGTGGGACTCCGCTGTCGGCGAGCCAGCGAATCCGCATCAGGCGGACAACGTCGCTCATCGTGTACTCGCGGTAGCCGTTTGAGCGACGATGTGGCTCGTCCAGTAGCCCGAGGCGGTGGTAGTGGCGGACCGTTCTCGGTGTGGTGTCGGCAGCGGCGGCGAGCTGACCAATTTGCATGGTCCAAGTGTCAACTATGACCTAACGTCAGGGTCAAGAAGAGCTGCACGGCGGGAAACCTCACTTCTGCCACAACCTAGCCCGAAGGCCGTCCCACTCCCTTGGCGTGCTCGTCGATAACAGCGAGGAGCTCTCCGTTCCTCCATGTCTCTGAATCGGCCGTTTCTGGGGTACCGAAACGTGAGACAGGCCCCGGCATGGCGTTCGCGAACGTCGTGCCGGGGTCCCATCCATACGCGACTGACGCCTACTGCGTCTTTGCGTGGTTCTTCGCGGCAGTAAGGGTCTGATCCAAGAGGACTGCGATCGTCATCGGACCCACCCCGCCCGGAACCGGAGTGATCAGGCGCGCGCGCTCGCAGGCGGCCTGAAACTCGACATCACCGACGTTGCCCTCGTTGTATCCGGCATCGACAACTACCGCTCCCTTCCTGATCCACTCACCCCGCACAACCTCGGGCGCCCGACCGCGGCGATCACGATATCCGCAGCCTTGACCGCCTCCGCGACATCTCGCGTGTGGGAGTGACAGAACGTCACGGTCGCATCAGCAGCGAGAAGCATCATCCCCACCGGTCTGCCGAGGATCGGGCTGCGGCCGATCACGACGGCGGAAGCGCCTGCAACCGCGACGCCGTAGGCATCGAGAAGCCGCATGATTCCGCCCGGCGTCGCAGAAGTGAACCCTGGCTCTCCGAAAGCCATCTGCGCGAACGACGTTCGAGTCACGCCGTCGACGTCCTTGCCCGGATCTATTGCCTCGAATGCGGCTCGCTCGTCCACGTGTGCGGGCACCGGATGCTGAAGGAGAATCCCGTCGACAGTCGGGTCTGCAGAGAGAGCGTCGAGGACTGCGACGAGTTCACTCGTCGCAGTCCTCTCGGGGAGGTCGACTCGCCGGGATTCGATACCGACCTTCTGCGAGCGATTGACCTTCATCCGCACGTACACGTGTGAGGACGCGTCGTCGCCGACCAGGACCGTTGCTAGACAGGGTCTCCGCCCTGCCGACGCCATGAACTCGGATACTCCCTCGGCCACGCGACTTAATGTCTGCGCTGCGATGCTGGCACCATCGAGTAATTGCGCTGTCATCACGTTCTCCGCTCGGTGCGGAGAACGCCCAGGCGGACGACGCTCTCGACTTCACTCCCCGGTAGTTTTCTACCCTCGCCAGTCGTGTTCCGTCAGCGTAGAGGGCCTCGGGGTGAAGTGTCTATCGGCGGTCGACGCTTTCCGGTAGGGGAACCCCAGGTCGGGGCAACAAAGACTCTAAAACAACGTGGACTCACCTACGGGGAACATGCCATGAACGTACCGCGAGTAAATGAACCGGTAACGGGACGCGATGCAGTGTGGCTTATTGTTCCCAACGGCCACTAGTGGCGGAAGGATTGCTGCACAATAATTTTCACCCATAGGACGGCTCATCTTTCGTCCACAGATAGTCACGAAAGGTCGACGTGGCTCGGATCATGCCAGACTTATGGAGATCCGAGCTGTCTAGGATGACTGCCATGGACGTTGTGACGTACCGGGACTATGGATGGACTAAGAAGGGCTCGGACCTGTTCCGTGCGTTCTGTTTGACGTACATCAGCAACGCACGGGTGGCGGAGGTGATCGACGCTCTTCCTACGGTCGGTCAGCCCGAGCAGGGCGACCTCCAAACCCTCATCTCTCGATCGATGGAGTCGTGGGACGAGATCAGCGACAACAATCTCTTGGTTGGTCTCTTCCAGCACGGCGGCTGGACCGTAATGTATGAGCACAATGGCTACATCGGAGCCAGTGATCAACTGATACAACCACTCTCGGTTGGTAGGGAAGTCGTTGTTCATCATGGCAGCGAGAATTCTTACTTCTATTGGTACGTCGACGGTGTGCGCCGGACGTGGTTTGAAACGCTATTCGCCTCCCGGCGGCAGGGATCGGCACCTGATGAGCTTGTGCCTGCGATGCGTCAGATCGGCGGGTTCGAACTCGATCCCGACGTAGAACGCACCGAGTTTCACCATGACGAGGCGACGTTCGCGCTTTGTGACACCTGACCGGTCTGCGTCTGACGCCGCAATTGTTGCGCGGTGCAGCGTTCACCGTTGTCGAGGTCGTCAACAGGCCGGGTACCCCCGCGGCGACTGCGCGCCGGCCCCGACCGTCGGCGGCCGACGCAGCAGCTCAACAGACGCAGGGGATCCGCGACTGGGCGCGGCGGCAGGGCCACAACATCCCGTAGTCGGCACCCGTCACCCGTACTTTGTTTGTTATGGAGGCTTCAAATAGTAAATCCGGGCGCATGCAGGTTCTTCGCGAGCTGCGGACGCGGAATTATGGATCGTTACTGATACGGACTGACTTCTCCAATGAGCAGGCGTGGATCGATATCCGTCGTCGTGCGTCGGCCCCGGTACTGGTCGCTGGGGGTGATGAGTTTCTGGCCGACGTGCACGTCGTCGACGACTCGCAGTTCGAAGGTTTGGAGGCTGCCGAGTTGGTTGCTGCAGGCGCCGATTGGAGCCTGGGGCAAGTGGCCTTCCTGGTCGACGAAACAGCTCTGATTCGGCCGTACCCGGTCGTGGCCGTCGACCTGAAAGCGGGACAAACCTTGCGGGTGCTGGTGAACTCCCTGTGGGTTATTGAGAACAACATGTCAGGGGGAAAACCTCTGTCTGAGTATGTCGAGAGCGCCATTGATGGCGTCTACTTCTGGCCCGCGGGCGGTATCTCGCTCGCGCCAGACTCATCTGTGCCCGGTCAGAGCATCGACGGCTACCGGGACCCCGCCCGCTTTCCAACGGATGAGCTGACCGGGCGCGAGGATCGTCACCGCCACGTCGCGCAACTGGCCGCGGAAGTAGCAAGACGAAGGCGGACACAGACAAGTGCAGAGCGGAAGGGGAAGCCTTCGCCTCACGGCCAGGAAACGGGGGAGCCGGCGGCCCGGCCCAATTCATTTATGCAACGCCGGCAAGACCGGCAAGCCCGCCTGCGAGAAGGCCTTGGTGGTGATGAAGAGCTCGAGCGTATAGCCGAGATCGCCCCTGAGATCGCGCAGCTCAACGAACTAGACCCAGCCCTGATCAGAGCTGTGGTGCGGTTGCCCCGAGACGAGCAACAACGAATTGCGCAGTGGTTGCTTCACAAAGCCCTAGAACGTGGGGGCATCGCGGACGACCCCGACGTTGTCGACGCCATTACCTCTCCGCGAGCAGAGTGGTACGCGACCCACTCCACCAAGGAGCTCGCCAGCAAGTTCGTCGACCATCCCACACCCAACGACCCATGGGACTCCTCTGAGCGAATTGCCGGGCCGTATGGACCTCCGCGAAACGCTGCGATGGCCGCTGTTTTTGCCATAGCTGCAGCCGCATTCCCCGTCCCCGATATCAGTGTGGTCCGGACGCTCCACGCGGCGTGCATCACCTTCGGCCAACATGCCCCGGATCTATTGAGGCAACTGGGGGAGCACTTCGACATTGGGGGGACTGAGGACTCAGAGTGACAGTTGGGCATGGTCGGCTGACGAAAAACGTTGTGCTGCAATATGAGCGGGTAACGAGACGTGGTGGAGCGAGGCGAGTAGAGTGTGGAATGCGGTTGAAGGCGGTCCGGGCTGCTTGGCTCGCCTAAATTTTGCGGCCGTAAAGGGGGTTCTGTGGTGTCCCGTTTGGGTGACGAGGGTGTAGTTGTGCGGGCGCTTCCCAGGCCGTTCGGGGCATCCAGGAGGAGTTTCAACTCCAGGCAGATGCCATTGTGGGTCCGGTCACCCGTCAGATGCTCGACAGTTTCGAAGGGCATCGGCGAAAGGCTCGACGGCCCCGTCTCTGAACCCGAGGCATCGCGGGCATAGCGTGCGTCGAGACACGAAAACTGTAGTGAGACTGGTGATTCGTCAGCTTGAACTCGTCCTACTTTACTGGTGACGAGACGGTGACTACAACTAGTTTGGTTGGTAGGGATACGGTGGCTCATGGTCGGACATCCAGCAGGTAGAGCGGGTCGCAGAGTCTTTAGGTTAGGTCTTTGTTTAGTGGCTTTAGCAGTGGTGATGATTGGAGTTGTGGGGCAGTTCCAGCATCCCGCTAGCGGCCTCGCTTGTGATGGGAACTCATGTAGCCCCACTGAGGGCAACTGGCCAACCGGTCTAGGGCTGTGGTCGGTCATCGTGGTTGCCGCGGTAGGGGCTGTCTTGACTGTTGTTGGCTACGTGCAGCGACGTTGTGCTGCAAAAAGAGTGGTTCGTCGTGAGGGATTAGGCAAATTAAGTGAGTAGACAAGATCGCGCTGTCGACTTCATAGTGCAATACGTCCGCGATAATTGGCACGTTATGCGTGATAGGCCGCTCAAAATGATTGATGCGTGGAGCGAGGATGATCGGTTGCTGTTTGTCTACGAAACCTCTTCGATACGGATGGGCCTAGACCGAGATCTTTCATCGCCGATCCTTGACATGCAACAGTCCGACACGGAACTTGCCAAGGAGATAGCTATGTACTCAGTGCTCGAACCGCGAGGAGTAGGGCCCCCGCGATCCCCAACCCGGAATAATATACTGGCTGACATCTGGGGAATCGTCAGCCTGGCATCCGGAGACTTTGAGTGAACTCCGCAATACGCGACCAAAGGGGAGGAACCGTTGATGATGAACTCGCCCTTCACGGTTTGTCCATCGTTGGCGTGCGGGAGAGTTAACTGACTTCACCGTGGGTGGGTGGGTTTTAGGGTTGCTACGGTGCATGAATGTCGGTTACCGAAGAATGGTCTGCCCTCCTGGGAGTGCTTGAGCGTGCACCGTCGGTGTCGCTGTCCTTTCGTCCTGCGCCGGCGAGAAGTGAAGTGGAGCGGGCCGAATCGTTGACCGCTGCGTCGTGGCCCGACCATTTGCGCGAGTTTCACTCGTGTCACGGCGGACAGAGCGCGGATGACTTCGGTGAGCTGCTGCCGATGTCAGAGTTGTTCGGACTCGGGCGGATGCTTGAGGAGCACCGCATGATGGTCGAGATCGGCCAACAGTGGATCGAGCATGATCCTGAGTACTATTCGCCGAAGGGTGCCGCAGACCTGGCCGGGACCGAGGCTGGTGTGTTCCTGCCGGCATACATTCCCATCGGCGGGGCAGACGGATGGTTGTTCTTCTGCGATACCCGGCCAGGGCCGAACAGCGGGTGCATTCGTTGGTGGGGCAAGTATGAAGCCGACCCTGCCGGACTGAGTTGGCCCTCGATCGCGGACATGATTCGTGCGGTACGCGTGAGCATCACCGGGGACGCGGCGTTGATCGAGTTTCCCGGCTCGGCTGGGTGGTGGCCGACAACCTTTGGCGGCAACTTGGCCTGGAACCCTGGCGGTCCACCCGATTCGGAAGAAGCTATCCCCGCCGACAGCCCTTGAATGCCTGTAATTTCGTCACTGGTGCCGAAAGTATTGCGCACTAATTGACGTCGATAATGCAGATTGCGTGGGGTTGTAGATTGGTTATCGCGCTGGGCGCGAATAACTCAAGACCGTGGAACTGTGCCAGAAGCGTCTACGCTCCTACTGACGGGCGCGGGACGTGTTGGCTACCTCAATCAGGAGAATCGCTCAATGGCGACTGCCGCCGCGACCCCGAACAGCTATCAGGTGATGCGACCCAGCGTGCTCGGAATGGGTCTTGCAACTCTCGCCTCGCTGATGGTTGCATGCGGCGGCAATGAGGGAGCAACCGGTGGCGCCACCGAATCGGATGCCGGTAACGCGTATGCCAGTGAATGTGCCGACGCCAAACTCGGTGCCAATATGTCCGCAGAAGAGGACAGGCTCGCACGAATCGAGTACCGGCGAGCTGAACCGGCATACTCGCCGGTCTCCCCGGCCCAGCTTGCAGAAGCCGAGTTCGCGCTCCATCGCACGTTCATTGAGGTGAGCCCGCCCGGGGCACAGGCAGAATTCGCCTACGAGGTCTGCTCCGACCTTGCATCGCTGGGCATTCTAGAGTCGCCTGAACTAGTCACCGCTGCACTGGGTTTCGGCTACAATGATTGCGCGATCGAGCGCCATTCGTCCGATGAAGCGAACGTGGGCAACATGAAGAAGGTTCAAGATACCTACCGCCGAATCTACATCAAGGCTAGAACGATCTTGTGCCCTCAGGCCGAGGAGTCCAATGCCACCAGCGCTTCTGCATCCAATTAGCGGCCTACCCTTCGCCTACGTTGGCCTCGGAGTCCGCCGCCTCGCATAGCTCGCAGCCCCGTCGACGTCTCCGCGAACCAATAACCCGAATATGGGTAACAGTCTTGTCCGGTGGAAGCGCGAAACGCCTGTAAGAGAGGCAGATTCGCGCAGTGCTCTTGATAAAAGTATGTCTGCGAGCAAATCCCGCGTCCGACAAGAACCAGGCCGGGCCCCATGGCAGACGCGACGTTCACCGACCCTGATGGGGACTTAACGTTGTCTCCGCATCGACGGAACTTTTGAACGAAAAGCCCCTGCCTTCCGGTGATGTTGTTCCTGTTCATCCTGATCGGGGTGGCTCGGTCGGCGTCATAGACTGTGGGCCGAGACTGCACGGAACTCATACCCGTCCTGTTTGGCCTGCTCGTAGGTAAATTCGACGGCCTGTCCGGGATCGAGTCGGCGGTAGCCTGTGCCGACGACTGCCGAATAGTGCGTCCAGGTACCACCCGGGGTCGAGTCGGAATCGAGCACCCCCCAGCCTTCTTCATCGGCCCAGAGCCGCACCGTGCCGACGGTGGTGTATAGGTCCGGTGGTTCGATGGTTGGTGTTTTGGCGTTGTCGCGGACTACTTCTCGCATGACTGTCAGCCCGTCGGGGCCGGGATCGCCAACGCTGTCCCACAAGCTGGTGGAAAATGCCCGGGTCGGCTGGGACAGCGGCGCAGTAGCCGCGCCCCGCGGCCATACCTTCTGTACGGAGTAGCGCAGACCCTCGATCGGTTCGACAACTTCCGACCACTCGAACTCGACTTCGGTACCCGGCCGCAAGCCCATCGACGCTCCTGGTCGGCTTAGATCAGCCACAGCTTCGATTTTGAGCGAGAATCGCGTGGCGTATGCCCCGCCCGGGGTGTCATCCGAGTCGAGGACCCCCCACTCCTCACTGAAATGCCATACCCGCACAACTCCGGTTGACGACATGACGCAACAGTAACCGCTGGGGGCCAACCTGAGCCTATGGTGCACCCGGAGGCGGTGCCAGACGCCCGCGTAGCGGCACGCGCGCTCCATCGACCGTCGGGGCAACATCGTGGCAGGATGCGCCTATGGAGGACCACGACCGTGAGCGCCTGGGGGTGACGCCCCTTCGGGTGTGGCAGGTGGCGCACGTGGCGGCGACCGTCACGGTTCCGTGGCTGCTGGCTGGTTACTACTGGGGATCGCAGCCGCCAACGATTACGGGAGAAGCCGACCTTGTTGCGGACTTCCACACGATGGCGGCGACTGCCGCAGGTGTACTGCTGTTGAGTACGGTGCGGCTGCGCCTTTCCGGGCGCAGTGTCGCCGCGACCGTCCCTTTTGCGGTCATGTGGGTGATCGCACTCGCTTACTCTGTATCCCAGATCTTCGAATACGGCGACCAATTCCAGTGTGAGGCCGAGCTGTGCATGCCCGGGTTCGGACTTTTCCTCACTGCCGTCCCGTTCGCGATCGCGGTCACCTTCGCCGTCCTTGGCTCGGCGGCGATCAGCGTAGCCACTCGCCGCGCCGATGTACTCGTGCGCGATTAAGAGTTAGGAACGGCCCGGTTCCTACAGCTGGGCTATCGCCGGGAATATCGATTACGTCAGCATGGACTGAAGCGTGGGGGAGTCTCCGGCGCCAACCGCGAACGCTAGCAAGACAGCGGCGATACTGACGCCGATTCTTCTGCAGATGCTCTTGACCGTCATGTCGTAACTCCATTCGGTTGTTGAATTTCGTGACTTGCGAACTGATCTCGCTGGTGGCACCCGGCTGCTTGTGCGTGAAATCCAATGGGCCTTGGGGCGGTTCAGCGTCGGTTGTAGGTCCATGTCAGCGTGTTGTTGGGGAACTCGGGTTTGTAGCCCAGGAAGGGTTGGCGGTCGTCTAGTGCGTCTGCGAGGTCGCCGAGGAAGTGGGAGATGCTCTTCCATGTGGTGGCGTCGTCGTCGGCGTCGACTTTGTCGAACGTGAGGATGATGCCGTGGCGCGGTCCGGGGCGTGTGTCGCAGACGAGCGAGTAGCCGTCGCGTTCGCCGATGGGTATGTACTCGGGGATGAAGGTGTAGGCGGGTTCGCCGGCAGTGGAGGGGTAGTCAATGTCGTTGGGGCTCATCACCGCCAGTGAGGTGTTCCGGCTGTGTAGTGACTGTTCTGCGGTCAGGAGGTCGTAGCTAGGGAACAGGGTGGTCCATCGATCGTCGGGGTAGCCGCTGAGGGTCGTGAACCACTGGGTGAGTTCTTGCGGCCAGTTTTGACCGGTGCTCGCAGCGATGTCTTGGACGTGTCCGGGGTTCTGGCGTCGAGGATTGGGGGAAGAGTCCAGGGGCGTTGCTGCACCGGCACGTTGCAGAATGCCAGTGATGCGCCACCAGTGCGTTTCGACGTCGACGCCTGATCTGTGGGCCTTCCGGGATCGGCGGGGTTTGGGTTGATGTTTGATGCGGTCCAGGTCCGCGGGGCCGTCGATGGGCCATATGTCGATGTGGACATCCACGCTGGGCGGTTGGGTCACGCGGCGTTTGCTGACACGGACCATGTTCCAGCCGGCGGGGATCGTGGTGAGGACGTCGCGTAGGTCGTCGGTGAAGTTGATGTCGAGGAGGTTGTGGGCTTCTATGGCATCTGGCTCGAACTCGGCGCCGGCTTCTTCGATGCTGTCCCAGCTGTCGAGGTCGAGGGGTGGTGCGGTCTGATGGGTTGTGACCTCGATGTCGACCTCATCGGGCTCTTCCCCGATCACGACCACCAGGTAGCGCGTGCCTTGTTCTGGTAGTTGCTGCCAGATTGGATGATCAGGTGGGTACCCCTCATACGGTGTGGTGTCTCGTTTCGAGGCCCCTCCGACCGTCAGCAGCTGTCCGGGCTGCCACCCATCAGGCAGAGCTCGCAGCGCGACGTACTGGGGTTGAGTGACGCGCATTCGTTTTATAGCCACAGGTGTTGGTGTCCTCTCTCTAGGGTGCGTGTACAAGGAATCCGGCACCGTTGATTACGCGCGATCCGGTGTAACCATCCTTGCAGTGATCCTGCGCGCATCGATCCCACGCCCGGCGGCTGATACCCGGATGCTCCGTCTTTGGTGACGAATTAATTGGTGACACAACGTTTTATGCAGAAAAATAGGGTCCTGCTTTCTGGTCGACAGTTTTAGTGTCGACGGTGAGGGTGTTGAATCGGATGTCGTGTTCATCGGGGATGTCGCCGGCGGGGGTGTGGAGCGGTGATCCGCTGTAGTGGATGCTGAACCATCCGGGTTGTGCGGTGGGTGTGTGGTGTCGGCGCTGGATGATGTGTCCGGCGCGGTGGACGAGGCGGACCTGACCGTTGGGTTGTGTGCGGTAGTCCAGCCACAGGTACCGATCCCACATTAAGCATCCGTGCAGGATCGCCTGGCCAGCTGCGTGGTCGCCGGGGAGCATCGTAGAAAAGCCGTCGCCGAGGTGGGCGACCCATTCCACGGGACCGTTGTCGCTGGCTGGGCGGATGACAGCTGGGACGTGTGAGCACACTGCTGCGGGTAGTGGTTGGTTGTCGAGGATGGCGTTGCGTGAATCGACCCAGAAGGTCGTGGGCGTGAACAGGTCACCGGGTTCGGGGCGGTCAGGAAACGGCTCGAGATCTTCGAGGAGCCACAGCTGGGTCATAGCGGCTCGTCGAGCACGAGGACGACGAACAGGTCCCGGTCGATGTCGGCGGCGGGGGTGCGGGCTTCGACGTAGCTGTAGGTGGTGATCCCGACGAGGCCGAACCCTGCGTGGGGAAACGCCTGGCTCACTTGCGTGACGACGCCGGTGACAATCCCGCGCGCCTCGGCCGGCCCATTGCTGATGGTCGTGGCCGGCTCGTCGAGGTCGACGGTGATGCGGTCACCGACCTGGGGGACGGTGAGTCCGAACAGTATCGGGGGAGCCGTGATGTGAACGGTGCGCCGCGCGCGTTCTTGCTGCATGCGGAAGTCCGCGACTTGCTGAGCGGTCGGCGCGACGAGTAGCAGGTTGGTCAGCGTGAGAACGGCACCGCCGGGTTCGAATAACCCTTCGGGGGTCAGGAATGGCTCAGGGAACTTCTCGACCCGCTCAGCCGGGACGAAAGTTTCTCCGGAGGTTGGGTCGGCCGGCGATCGGAGATAGATCTGGTCGAGCCTGTCGATGGTCGCCGTTACCTCGACACCGGGCGCCCCGTCGCCGTGCCAGGACAGCCAGATCCCGACAGGCCGCTCGAAGGGGTCGCCATAGCTCGGATCCCATCGCGCCTGGCCGCCGTGAACAACGACAAGGTCTCGCTTGCGGTCCCAATCTGTCACGCGGACAGGAGATTGGTCAGGTGTGGTGGGGTGGGCGAGCAGGGTGCCAGATATTGCGGCGCCCACCTCGGGTGGTGTGCGGCAGCATCCGTACTCGAACGGGGCTACTCGAACGGTCAGCGAGGGCGGCGGGGGCAGTGTCACGAATCCACCGGGAGATCGACGATCCGCAGCGCGAAGGCAGCGGGTCCCAGTGCACCTGAACAACGACTGTACGTCCGGTGGCCACGGCCGTCCAGCGTGGGCGCGCAAATACTTGTGCGGGCAGTCTTTCCATGTCTTCATCAACCGCCCGCGTACGTGTCCGCGACTGCTGCGGGTGCGCCATGATGACGGGCATGATGCGTGCGACCTTGGACTTCGGCAATCCGCTTCCAGCAGGATGGAGTGTGCTCTCCGATGCCAGCCGCGCGGAGTCGTGGGCGATGTTCGATGCCAAGTTTGGTGAGCTGAGACCGGGACTGCACTCGGAAGATTGGCCGGCGATCGTTGAACCGTCTCCGTCGATCACCTTCGATCTAAGGCGCGGCGACGGCAAGAGTATCGCGGCTCGGATCGACGCTGTGAACGCAGAAGCGTTGCGGTGCTTCGTCGAAGGGTTTGACGATGACCCGCAGTGGGTCGTCTTGGATTGGCAGCACGACGGATATAGCCTTGACGCCGCAGTGCACGCGAACACCCCTGACACAGAGTGGAGGGTGCCGGTCTTTCCCGACGGCGACTACTACACGTTCGCCAGACCTGACTTCAGCGAGGGCACGTTCGGACACCCCTGGGAGCAGACCCTGTGCGTGTTCGGACCGCAACTGGTGCAGACTCTGGGACGCACCCTAGCGACCTGGCTGCCGGTACAACGAATCAACGGTCAACCGGTATAGAAGTCAGTCGAGCGTCGGGTCCGAGGGATTCGGAGTCGTCGAGCGTAGGCAAGATCGGAGATGCGCGAAAGGCGTAGTGAGACGAGTACTTTCATCTGTATGAACTCGTCCTAGTCCTACGCCGAAAAGATACCTTACGTCGTCGCCCGGGAAATAGAGTTCCCGTCCCGTTGGGACTGCCTCGAAGACGTTTGACGTCGGTTGCAGATGTGCTCGTTGCCTCAGCTGTCGGTGGTGGTTCGACGAATCGTGATTGTCGCTCGGCGTGCGCCAGAGTACGAGCGGGTGTACTTGGTTGCTTTCTCGGTCTCACGAACCTGTCGAGGGCTGATTTGGAGGCGGGTCGGTGACCAGTGTCCGTCATGTGGCGGACCTCGGCCTTTCGGCACACGGGCAACTTTGCCCGTGAGAAATCCGTTCAGTGGCGTGATGGGCGCGGAGGGGGCTCGATTCGTGCTCAGTGGCGCCGGCAGTCGGGTCACGGCGCTCAAGGTTTGTCGTTCACCAGATCGGTTATGGCGGCGGCAATTTCCCACTTGTGTCCGGCCCAGGAGGCGTATTCGCCCCGAGGTATGGCCGCTCGCTGAATCGCAAATCTGGTCGCCGAGGCAGGGCTGACTGCTGAATCTCCTGCGTACCCACTGCGTACCGGCTGAACAGCCTTTACTTTAGCCAGCCTAAGCACGGCTGTGACCTGCGGTTTTGTGCCCCCGGTCAGACTCGAACTGACACTGGACGGGTTTTGAACCTGCGGTCGTGGATGTTTGCAGATCGTTGGCATTGTTGACGGTCTACGAATTACGCAGTGGGGGAGAGGTATTCGAGTTTGTGGCGTTGGGTCAGTATGGAGGGTTCCGGTGCCGCTGCGTACCCTCTGCGTACCGGACAGGATCAGTTGACTAACTCGATCAGCCGACAAGCCGATACTCGAGTACGCCGGTTCACCGGCAGTGGCCGGGCTTCGAGGCGCGATGTCTATCGTTCTTCCCTCATCTACCGGGGACACGCCAGTGGGGTCGTATCGACGAGGATTCGCGGAACGGCGTAACGCCACCCAAGGGCCGTCAGGACACCCATCAGGAGCCCAAGTGCCGCCTACTGAAGCAAGAACCGCAATGCGGTCGGCACCTTCATCAGTGAAAGCTCAAGGTCTCGAACCCGGCCTCGAAGCCCCATGTGTGGAGATCGCTGCGTAGACGGGTCGGGTACATCGTCTTCGGATGTAGAGCGCCCACCCATTTGTCCCTGAAGACGGTGGCGACAAAGACATAGTGGTCGAGCTGGATCGAGGACCCTGCAAAGATTGTTCCATCAATAATTAGGGGCGCGGCAAGCATCCGCGCGGCATCGACGGACGTCTGCGTCGTGTTGGCAGCGGACTCGATTTCGGGGGGCGTTGGCACACCGGGGAAGCTCGAGGCGGCCGCAATTTGAAGCATCATCCCCGGCGACGATGAGAAGTAGTCGAGGTTGTGCATGGTGTGCGGCTGTACCCGACACGATGTGGTGATCCACGCCCGCCCCAGCGAGTCAGCACTCCAGTAGACGGCGTTTTCCTGACCGCCGGCCTGATGAACGTCGCCGAACTCGATCGTTTCGTCCTCTACAAACCACACACTGACATCCTTACTGTCGAGTGTCTGAGTTCATCACATGATTCGCTGAGGGGGACGCCGAGCGGGGCACCCACGCTATGACGTCTGTGCCCGCAACCGCTGCGGGGTTGCGACATGATGACGGGCATGATGCGCGAAACCTTGGGACTTTGGCAATCCGCTTCCAGCTGGGTGGAGTGTGCTCTCTGATGCTGATCGTGCGGAATCGTGGGCGATGTTCGCTGCTAAATTTGGCGAACTGAGGCCGGGAATGGACTCGAAGGATTGGCCCGCGATAGTTGAGCCGTCTCCATCGGTGACATTTGATTTGGGGCGCAGTGGGAAGAGCGTTGCGGCTCGGATCGACGCTGTGAACGCAGAGGCGTTGCGGTGTTTCGTCGAAGAGTTTGAGGATGATCCGCGGTGGGTGGTCTTGGATTGGCGGCACGACGGATATCGCCTTGACGCCGCAGTGCACGCGAGCACCCGTGACACAGAGTGGAGGGTGCCGGTCTTTCCCAATGGCGACTACTACACGTTCGCCAGGCTCGATTTCAGCGAGGGCACGCTCGGCCATCCCTGGGAGGGGACGTTGTGTGTGTTCGGACCGCGTCTGGTCGAGACTTTGGGACGTACGTTGTCGACATGGTTGCCCACGAAGCGGATCAACGGCCAATCGGTCTAGATGCCAGGGTCGAGTTTCGAGACCACATGACTGGGAGTCCCCCGGTGAACCGCGGACGACGACGAAAAATTCGCCACTCATGACGAAAAGCATTGTGGCGCAACATATTTACTGCCGATAAGATACCTTCCATCGCCCGGAAGCTAGGATTCCCGTCCCGTCGGGAACTGCCTTGAATCCGTGCGAAGTCGGATTCAGGTGTGCTGGTTGCCTCAGTTGCATCCTGTGGTGGTTCGCCGAATGGTGATCGTTGCTCTGCGTACGCCAGAGGATCGGGCGGCTGGTGTCGGGTGTACTTGGTTGCCTCCTCGGTCTCGCGGAGCTGTCGAAGGCTGAATTGGAGGGGTCAGTGTTCAGTCTCCGTCGTGTGGACGAACCTCGGTTTTCGGTACACGGGCAACTTTGCCCGTGAGAAATCCGTTCAGTCGGCGCGATGAGCTCGGAGAGGGGCTCGATCCGTGCTGAGTGGCGTCGGCAGTCGGGGTCACGGCCCTCAAGGTTTGTCGCTCACCAGATCAGTTACAGCGGTGGCGATTTCCCGGCCGTATCCGCTCCAAAGGGTGTACACGTCCCGAGGCAAGGCCGCTCGCTGAATCGCAAATCTGGCCGCGGCGGACGGCCCGTCTGCTAGATCTCCTGCGTACCCACTGCGTACCGGCTGCACAGCCTTTACTTTAGCCATCCTAAGCACTGCTGTAACCTGCGGTTTTGTGCCCCCGGTCAGACTCGAACTGACACTGGACGGGTTTTGAACCTGCGGTCGTGGATGTTTGCAGATCGTTGACATTGCGGATGGTTTATGAATGATGCAGTGGGAGAGCGATATTCGTGTTTGTCGCGTTGAACCACTGTGGGCGGTTTCGGTGCTGCTGCGTACCCTCTGCGTACCGGGCAGGATCAGTCGACTAACTCCATTAGTCGGCACGCCGATACCCGACCACGCCCGTTCGTCGGCAGAAGCCGGGCTCCGAGGCGATGCCTATCGTTCTCGCAATTCTCGGCAGTGGGGTGGCAAGGACTCTAAAGCCGGTAATGCATCTACTGGGGACACGCCACCGGGAGCAAGCTGCGTACCCGCACGTGACTAATCGTGCTGACATTGCAGAGCCAAGGCGTTTGTCCCGACCGCCTACGAGCCGAAACTGAGTGGTCGACGACGCAACATCCGTACACGCTGCGAACGTTCGCCACCGAGCCTGGTCCTGTGCGCCACCCCCGTCGCATACGGGTGCTCGCACCCCCTCAACCGCGAGCACCGGGACCAGGCTTTCCTGTCTTCCGCGCTTTGTGCCAATTCTGCATTGCCGCCCAACGGCTGTGGCCTATACCGTCGAGAAATGAAACGTCAACGCGCCGAACTCGAACGCGAACGACTCGCTGCCAAGGAGGCCGAGGAGACCGCCGCGCTAGGCACTGGCCGCAGACTCCGCGACTACCTCGGCACGTACGCGTCGCTGTTGGTCCGCACCGACTTCACCGACGACGCTGCCTGGCGCGCGACAGCGTTAGCGGCCGTGGCCCCGCAACCCGACGACCTCGACGCCGCCACCGAGTTTCGAGCCAATCTGACATGTATCGACCACCCTGACAACGACGGCCTGACCCTGCCCAAGCTTCTCGAGTTGATCGGCTCCGGCCCGCCCCACTACGTGTTCCTGGTAGACCACGAAACCATCGTCAATCCCGAACACCCCATCGTCGCCGTCGACACCAGTCCAGAGGAATGGGCCGAGGACACCACCCACGTACGTGGGCAAACGATCCGGGTCATTCCCGAACAGATGTGGTCGATCGAAAACAACCTGTCCATCAGCAATGCGGGTTTCGATGACTTCGTCCGGGGCACCGATCCCGACGGGGTGTACCGCGGTTTACCCAAACCCAGGCCGCCGGCCCGCATCCTGACTACAGCTGAACTCATCGACGCCGTCGCACAGAACACGTCCACCGAAGCCCTGGCCCGCCTGCACCACACAGTGCAAGAGCTCGATGCGAATCTCACCTGGTCTCTAGGCCGGGTGAGAGACTTGACTCAACACCACAAGAACATCAGCGAATATGATGCCGGCGGAGCTGACGTGATCGGCCGTCACGACTATCTGTCGGCTGCTGCGACCGCTGATTCCGCGTTGTGGTTCATACTCTTTGTGCCGCGAGGGCACTGGCAGATCCTGGTAGACGAAGACACACTCCGCCCCCTCGCCGCGATGCTGGTGCAAATGCCAGCCCCTCCACCGCAGCAGTAGCTGCGCAAGGAATTGAGCCGCTCTGTAGCGGAGTCTAACTAGTTCGGGCGCGGCGCAAATAGACGCGCCCACACCGGTGGGTAGCGTGGGGGTGGTATTTGAACCGTTCAGATGACATTCGAAGTGGTGAAACTACGTGTGAAATGCGCAAATGTGGTGCCCCCCAGTCAGACTCTAACTGACACTGGGTGGGTTTTGGACCGGCGGTCGTGGATGTTTGCAGAGCGTTGGCGTTGTGGGCGATTTGCGAATGATGCAGTGGGGGAGTGGTATTCATGTTCGCCCGTTGGACGAGTGTGGGTGGTTTCGCTGCTGCTGCGTGCCCTCTGCGTAACGGGCAGGATCAGTCGACCAACTCGATTAGTCGGCAGGCCAATTCCCGATTTGCCCTCTTGCCCTGGCGAGCAGGGCAACCCAGCTGATTTTTGTAGCTGCGGAGGCATCTCCGGCGCCCACCGCGAACGTCTACGCGACGGCGGCGATACTGACGCTGATTCTTCTGCAGATGCTCTTGCCGTCTTGTCGTAACTCCATTCGGTTGTTGAATTTCGTGACTTGCGAACTGATCTCGCTGGTGGCACCCGGCTGCTCGTGCGTGAAAACCAGTGGGCCTGGGGCTGTTCAGTGTCGGTTGTAGGTCCATGTCAGCGTGTTTTTGGGAAATTCGGGTTTGTAGCCCAGGAAGGGTTGGCGGTCCTCTAGTGCGTCTGCGAGGTCGCCGAGGAAGTGGGAGATGCTCTTCCATGTGGTGGCGTCGTCGTCGGCGTCGACTTTGTCGAACGTGAGGATGATGCCGTGGCGCGGTCCGGGGCGTGTGTCGCAGACGAGCGAGTAGCCGTCGCGTTCGCCGATGGGTATGTACTCGGGGATGAAGGTGTAGGCGGGTTCGCCGGCAGTGGAGGGGTAGTCAATGTCGTTGGGGCTCATTACCGCCAGTGAGGTGTTTCGGCTGTGTAGTGACTGTTCTGCGGTCAGGAGGTTGTAGCTAGGGAACAGGGTGGTCCATCGATCGTCGGGGTAGCCGCTGAGGGTCGTGAACCACTGGGTGAGTTCTTGCGGCCAGTTTTGACCGGTGCTCGCAGCGATGTCTTGGACGTGTCCGGGGTTCTGGCGTCGAGGATTGGGGGAAGAGTCCAGGGGCGTTGCTGCACCGGCACGTTGCAGAATGCCAGTGATGCGCCACCAGTGCGTTTCGACGTCGAAGCCTGATCTGTGGGCCTTTCGGGATCGGCGGGGTTTGGGTTGATGTTTGATGCGGTTCAGGTCCGCGGGGCCGTCGATGGGCCATATGTCGATGTGGACATCCACGATGGGCGGTTGGGTCACGCGGCGTTTGCTGACACGGACCATATTCCAACCGGCGGGGATCGTGGTGAGGACGTCGCGTAGTTCTTCGGTGAAGTCGAGACCGAGCTGGTTGTGGGCTTCGATCGTCTCTGGCTCGAACTCGGCGCCGGCTTCTTCAATGCTGTCCCAGCTGTCGAGGTCGAGGGGCGGTGCGGCCTGATGGGTTGTGACCTCGATGTCGACCTCATCGGGCTCTTCCCCGATCACGACCACCAGGTACCGTCGGCCCTGTTCAGGCAGTTGCTGCCAGATTGGATGATCAGGTGGGTACCCCTCATACGGTGTGGTGTCTCGTTTTGAGGCCCCTCCGATCGTCAGCAGCTGTCCGGGCTGCCACCCATCAGGCAGAGCCCGCAGCGCGACGTACTGGGGCTGAGTGACGCGCATTCGTTTTATAGCCACTAGGTGTTGGTGTCCTTCTTTGGTTGGCGCGTACGAGGAAGCCATCGCCGTTGATCACGCGCGATTTGGTCTAGAACCAGCCTTGCAGTGATCCTGCTCTCCGATTCTGCGTATTGCTTGTGTATTGCTGATGAGGCACACGCTGAGCCGGTCCCTCAATATTGAGGGTGGGTCGCTCAGTTTAACAATGCCAGTATCGCTTATACCGCAGAAGGATTGGGGAACGTGCGAGCCACACTATTGCCTGTACCACCCCGTCATGAATCCAGTTCGTTAGGCTGGTACGACTCGCTGCGTGGAATGCGCGTGGGGCGGAAGGACAGGCGCATGGTGACCGAGCGAGGACCTTTTCCCCGGAAGGTGTTGAAACATGTCGCGGCGGTTTTATGTGGCGTTGCTGCGTTAGCTTCTATCGTCGGGTGTTCGGAAGATGTTGATCCACCACCTCAGACGACGCCAGTAGCATTAGCGCCGCCTGCGTGTACAGGCAATCCAGCGCCCGTACATGTCCTGGTACCGAGGAGTTTTGTTCCTGTCGAGGCCCTCGTGTGCGCAGATGCGAAGAATGGACCGCCCCGGCACGCGTCCGGGCCCTACACCGAAACGCGGTACCGCGGCGACTTCACAGCCGCACTCAAGGCATTCGCCGGACGGGACCAGCGTCCCGACGATTCGTGCACAGCTGCAGCCAGGCGCGGGCCCGAAGTGTGGTTGATCAATGTCGACGGGCTTGGCCTGGTCCCACGCGAACCTCTGGACAGATGCGGTGTGAGCACCATCAAAGGGCTGCAAGAGCTTCGCCAACTTACTGTCGCCTCTACGGAAAACGTCACGCAGCTCGTGCCATAAGGCCCGTCGATGAGTACCCGGATGGGAATCTGATTGTCAGGCGGCCTCAGCATGCCATCAACTCTCGCGGACTCCCGCACATTTCGTCATCGGTGACGAAATATGTTGTGCGGCAAATGGGTACGCCGATAAGATACCCCACGGCGCCCCGGAAGCTAGAGTTCCCGTCCCGTCGGCACTGCGTTGAATCCGGTCGAAGTCGGATTCTGATGTGCTTGTTGCCTCAGTTGCATCCTGTGGTGGTTCGCCGAATGGTGATCGTTGCTCCGCGTGAGCCAGGGGATCGGCCGGCTGGTGTTGGGTGTACTTGGCTGGCGTCTCGGTGTGGCGGACCTGGCGCCGGTTGATTGGAGGCGGGGTCGGTGACCAGTGTCTGTCATGTGGCGGACCTCGGTTTTCGGCACACGGGCAACTTTGCCCGTGAGAAATCCGTTCGGTGTCGTGATGGGCGCGGAGCGGGGCTCGGTCCGTGCTGAGTGGCGTCGGCAGTCGGGTCACGGCGCTCAAGGTTTGTCGCTCACCAGATCGGTTGCGGCGGCGTCATTTCCCGGCCGTATCCGGCCCAGGAGGCGTATTCGCCCCGAGGTATGGCCGCTCGCTGAATCGCAAATCTGGCCGCCGAGGCAGGGCTGACTGCTGAATCTCCTGCGTACCCACTGCGTACCGGCTGTATAGCTTTTATCTTAGCCAGACTAAGCACTGCTGTGACCTGCGGTTTTGTGCCCCCGGTCAGACTCGAACTGACACTGGACGGGTTTTGAACCTGCGGTCGTGGATGTTTGCAGATCGCTGGCGGTGTTGACTGTTTGCGAATGATGCAGTGGGGGAGCGGTATTCGTGTTTGCGATGTTGAGCCAGTGTGGGAGGTTTCGGTGCTGCTGCGTACCCTCTGCGTACCGGGCTGCATTTTCAATGAGGCAGAATCGGCCGTGAGGGCGTCGCTCTGGCAGGGCAGGTCTTGCCGGTCTGCAACCCTACTGGTAACCCTGCATATTCCATCGCTGCATATTCAGGTTGCATCGCACCGCGAAGCATTGAGAGTGTTGTCGTGTGGAAGCTGTCGCGTCAAAAGAGAAGAACCAACCGGCGCCGCCGCATGTGGTTTTCGATGACCTCGTCAGCCCAGATCGGCAACCTTCACGCCTTTGGCTTCACCTTCTGGACGATGAGATTGCGCCGAGTGTCCTCGAGTCGGATCGACCCACGCGTGTGGTGTGGTCGTCGTTGTGGACGAAGCGACCGGACGCTCAGGTCGTCTTGGAGCTGAGCGGCGGGCGCGGTGGTACCGATCTGCGGTGGACGCTGCTCACCGAGCAGCCCTCCCCGGATGATCGTCAGCTCCGTCATCTATGTCAGCGCATCGGCACACTGATCAACGCAAATCTGCGATACACCTACGGCCAGTGAGCGGGGTTTGGTCGGTGAAGCGTCGGGCACCGGCGGGTCAGTCGTAGAACGGTTGGCGGCCGTGACGGTCTGCGGCTACAACATCGATGTCGTCGCGGGTGGTGAGAGCGCGGATGGTGGCCGCGTCGGCTCCGATCCCGGCCCAGTGTGGATCGGTGTCACTGGTTAAGCACCAGGCGTGGTCGGCGGGCCATACGAAGGCCGGCGGGTTGTGAAGTAGCGCAGGAGTCTCAGACGTCCAAGGTTTTTCCCACTCCTTGATGTCGGACAGTGTGCCGGTATACAGGTGGTAGTCGCGGTTGGGGATGTGCATTCGGGGTCCACCCGGTAGGGGAGACACGACACCTGAGTAGCCTGCCCAGATCGCGAAGTAGCACGCGTCGGAGCTGCGCGTCGCCGCAGCGAGGGCTTTGCACGCCCTTGCGACGATGGCGTGTTCGTATCCTGCATAGACGGTCTGTGTGAGGTCTTCGCTGGGATAACTCTGGCGAGGATGGTCTGGATCCGGCACGAAACGAACCCGCGCATACGCCTCGAACCCGGGAGGGCCGAACAGCGCAAGTGACGTCCACGCGTCATGACTTCGCGTGATCCAGTCCGCGGGCGACATATCGGCACAAAAACGCAGCATGTCACGACTATGCGCCGGACCAGGGCGCCGCGCCATCCCTTGTTGAGTGGGTTACTTGATAACCCTGCGTATTCGATTGCTGCATCTAGCAGTTGATTTGCGGCGTCTACGCACGCAGGAGGACGGGACGAACGCCGATGCAGCTGGTGGGTGGAGGTGTAGGGCGCGGCCCGGAGTAAGTGCCAGGCCGCTGTGTTCATCAAGAACGCTACGTGGCGACCATCGGGGAATCCCGGACATTCGGGTTGCACATGATGCCGACCGTGGCTGGCGAGGCCCGGCGCCGTTGTCGTGTGGGGGTGACGGCTACCCGATCTGTTCCGACGTGGTTTGATCTCTCGCCGGGTAGGCGTGCCAGGGCTGCGCAGCGTGATCGGTGTGCTGCCGGTCGACAGAGCGATGAGAAGGGTCTGCACTTTCTCCGAACGCGTCCACGTAAGAATGCTTTCGGGGCGATCGACGCAGCGAAGAGCGTTGACGAGTGTGGCGAACTCCTCGGGAGCGTCCGGCCTGACGAATCCGGCGTCAAGACCCCAGTTCAGCAGGTCGCCGCAATGTGGAGCCGCAGTCGTCCTGGTAAGTCAATTGACACCTGTAGGGCTTCGCGGCCATGCGCAAAACCATTGCACAGCAAATGTAGCTCAGGGCTTTTGCCACGTGGGCGAATGATCCTCCCGGTGATGCATCGGATGCAATATGCAGTGTTTTGGTTGACGTAAGGAACGGCCATCGGGGGAGTGAGGCCAGCTTGTAGCCGCGGATGAGGGTTTTCGGATCGAGGACGGCGATCTAAAAAAGCGCCGTCGCCATGGGTTACAGTGCGGCGCACGACTATTGCTTAGTGTCCCCAATAATGGGGACACCCATTCTCGACGATAGGGATTCTCGGGTTAACGCTGCTAAGATTGACTAAGCATTCAGGTGTGGGTGGTTCTAGCTATTGCACACTGTGGTTGGGGTTCCTGGATTTGTAGGGAAGAACATGGGCACAAAGCGCGTTTTGGTGCTTCTAACAGTTGGCTTTCTGGTAAGCGGATGCACCTCGTCGAGTCAAGGTGAGCCGCCGCGGCAGCCGGCATCACCGGCGGCGTCCCCGTCGGCGTCGGGTGAGTGGGCTCGCATAGACCCAGACGCGCTGACTGTCTCGAAAGTGCTTTCAGGGGATACGTTGCGTGTGACTGTCGACGGTGACGACGTTGAGGTTGCGATCATCGGTATAAAGGCGCCCCGCGTCGATGCGGTCGATGCGGTCGAGCAGTGTCTCGGGAGGCTGTCGACTGCGCATCTTCGGGACAAGGAGGCAGGCGGCGGAGTTCGCCTCTTCTTCGACCCAAGTCAATCGCGGACGGACGACAAAGGCAGGCGGTTTGCACACGTGCGGCTCCTGGCCACGGGCTCGCAGGCCGGGGCGGAACAGTTGCGCGCAGGCTACGCCGAAACGATTCATCGCGGCGACTACCACAAACAGGAACTCAACTACGTCAGCGACGAAAACGAAGCGAAACAGAGCCACGTAGGGATGTGGGACGAGCGCCTATGCAGATCCCCCGGCTGACCTGGGCACGCCACAGGGATCTCGGCAGCAAATTGAGTGCGCAGTGCGATTACGTCGCCAGCCCGCGAAACCTGTTGATATGCAATCTGGTTCGCGTGCCGACAAGAGATATCACGTCGCCTCGGAATTAGAGAACTCACATCCCGTCAGCGCCGCCTTGAATCCGTTCGCCTCCGGTTTCGTATGTGCTTGTTGCCTCAGTCGCATTCTGTCGCGGTTCGCCGAATGGTGATCGGTGCTCCGCTTACGCTAGGGGATCGGGCGGCTGGCGTCGGCTGTGCGTGATTGCCTTCTTGGTCTCACGGACCTGTCGAGGGCTGATTTGGAGGCGGGTCGGTGACCGGGGTCCGTCATGTGGCCAACCTCGGCTTTTCGGCACAGGACAACTCTGCCCGTGAGAAATCCGTTCAGTGGCGTGATGGGCGCGGAGCGGGGGGCTCGATTCGTGCTGAGTGGCGTCGGCAGTCCGGTCACGGCGCTCAAGGTTTGTCGCTCACCAGATCGGTTACGGCGGCGGCAATTTCGTTGGGCCGAACTCCCGACACTGACACGCCCAGCAGGGTGGCCATGCGGCTGATTGCTGTGGTGGCGCACTCCGCGGCCATCAACGCGTATTTCTCTACCGTTGATGGTTCGCCGCGAAGTACGCCGACGCTTTTTTCAAGAAAGCGATGTCTTTCTCCTGCTCGGCGACCTGCCGGCGCAACCGGGCCAGCTCGTCACGCTCCGCAGCCGTCAACGGCTGTTGATCGCTCTGACCGGCGGCATCAAGGCGCCGGCGTTCATCAGCGACCCAGCGGCCGAGCAAGCCTTCGTTGAGGCCGAGGTCGCGGGCGACCTCGGCGATGGATCGACCAGAATCGATCACTCGATGCGCTGCATCGACCTTGTACTCGGTCGTGAATGACCGACGCTTCCGCGACATGTGAACATCCTCCCAGCGGAACCGGTGATCCCGCTATCTCGGTGTCCACTACCTGGGGGGCCTCATTGAGCGATAACCACATCAGGCGTTGCGCGGTCGGAGATACTTCCTAAATGGCCTTCAAGCGCACGTCGGCATCGTCATATATGCCCGACGATCCCACAGCCCTCTACCGCAAATACTCTGCGACGAACAGCGGTCCGAAGTCGTTGTGGTTCCACCAGGGGCAACTCCTGGAGGAGTGGTTCAAGAATCATCGTTCGGCGAAAGACGTCGCGTTGGAGCTACCCACGGGTGCCGGCAAAACGCTCGTGGGCGGTCTCATCGCGGAGTTCCAACGTTTGATGGATAACGATCGCGTCGCCTACGTGTGCCCTACGAAACAGTTGGCCAAGCAGACATCTGAGGCTCTGTCCGAGTACGGAATACCCAATGTGCTGCTGATCAACAAAGTGGCGTCATGGAGCTCCAGCGACCGGACGAAGTACGAGACCGCGAAAGCCGTCGCAGTCACCGTCTACCACCATGTGTTCAACACCCACCCCGGAATCGAGAACGCGAACCTGCTGATACTCGACGACGCGCACTCCGCATCCGGTGCAGTCGTCAACCCCTGGACGGTTAGCATCGACCGGTCGAGCGTCTACCTGGACCTCCTATCGACGGTGCAGGACGCTTTCTCCCCAGCTGTGTACGACAAACTCACCAGAATCGACGTCGAGGGCTACTCGAACGATGTCTACTTGGCCCATCCCTCAATCCTGCATGAAGAGTCAATCGAGATCGAAAGCGTCATCCAAAACGCCTTGGCAACAGGGACTCTGCCGGAAGAAGAGAGTTATCCGGTGTCCATGATTGCTGGCAGATGGGACCACTGCCTGCTCTACGCATCACGGAACAAGATCGAAATCCGGCCCTTCATCGCGCCCACCCGCTTCCACCCGGAGTTCGACAACCCCGCCCGCCGAATCTATATGAGCGCCACCCTCGGGGAGGGAGGTGAATTGGAACGCGCGTTCGGCCGGCCGTCGATCTCCCGGCTACCGACACCGGACGGCTGGGACAGCCAAGGCACTGGACGACGGTACTTCGTGTTCCCGGAACTGGTGGAGGACCTCGGCTCGAACACAGCGGCGGCCGCAAGGTGGGTGTCCGACACGATCGCCGGACAGAGCCGCACTGTCTACCTGACCCCCGACATACGCACCGCCAACGCTTTGACCGCTGGTGACAGCATTCCCGCCAGCCACACGGTGATGAAAGCCAAGGAGGTTGAGAACGATCTGAGCGCTTTCACTGACAACGCGAACCGCGTGCTGGTACTGACCAACCGATACGACGGCCTGGACCTTCCCGATGACCAGTGCCGCCTGGTGATCATGGACGGTCTACCCGCGCGCGGCGACCTGCAAGAGAGGTTTATGACGAACTCGCTGGGATGCCTCGACGTCCTCAACGAACGAGTCAGAAGCCGCATCGTCCAGGGAGCTGGCCGAGCGACCCGTAACGAACGCGACTACGCGGTGGTGGTCATCTTGGGTGACGACCTCAACTCCCATCTCAATCGCAGTGACGTACAACTGGCGATGCACCCTGATGTGCAGGCCGAGATTCAATTCGGATTGGAACAGTCGCTCGATATATCAGTTTCCGACATCGACGACAACATCCGCATCTTCCTCGAACACAAGGAGGAATGGGCGGATATCGACGAGGACATCCAAGAGTCGAGCGACTCTAAACACCGCAAGAGCCCCTTAGGCACCCAGGAGTTGCAGAAAGCTGCACAGTTTGAAGTCCAAGCATGGGAGCATATTTGGGCGGGAGATTACGAAACTGCACTTGTGGACGCCAGACGAGCCGTTACCGAGCTGCGCGGCTCCCGCGCCCCGCAGCGCTACGCCGCACTGTGGAACTTTTTCGCATCCTGGCTGGCTGACCGCGTCCAACACGAGACCGGGCAAGCCAGCTACCAGCAAGCATCTGCTGACTTCTACAAGGCGGCGAGAGCTGCCGCACGCGGCACGACCTGGCTCACAGAAACCGCGAAACCGCGCGAGTCCGTACCCACCACCTCCGACACAGACGCCGACCCCCTCGACGATTCTGCGGTCACCGCGGTGATCGACTACATCGGCAGCATCGGCAAAGACTCGGTCTTCGAAAGTGCAGTGGTGTCGATTACTAAGGGGCTCGGTGAAACTGCGTACAAACCGTACGAGGCAGCATTGGTCCGAATGGGACAGTTCCTGGGCGCAACTGAAGCGTATGGAGACGGGAACGCGACCGCCGCCCCTGACGCCGTATGGATTTTCGATAATCTCGAATGGACGACCTGGGAAGCGAAGAGTGAAGCGAAGCCTGGCGGATTCGTCTCTGCGGACACCTCGAAACAAGCGTCGGGCCATCTACGTTTCGTCACCGACAAACGCCAATCCCAGCCCCCCAGCGGCTCGCACGGATTCCTGTCCACGCCCCACTCCGAAATTCATTCCAGCGCCAGGGCACTCGCCGAAGACCACGTCTTCGGTGTGCAACCAGATCAGGTGCTCGACCTCTTCAACCGTGCCGTCCGGGCCTGGCGGAAACTTCGAGCCATGGGCAGCACCCCCGCCCACGACGACGTCACGGCGCTTTTCGCCGAGTACCGCTGCCTACCCAGCCAATGGCTCGCCGACCTCACGACGCAGCCACTCAAGTCCTACCCGCTCTATGCCGAGAAAGGCGCTCCCCCGGAGTGTTAGCTTCAAACCGAACAGAGTTCTGAGCTTCCCCAGTTTGAGTGGACACCTGAACTAGCGGGACCGGTGGTCCTGCTGGAAGGATGTCGGTCATGTCTCGGACGCGTCGGTCGTTTACGCCGGAGTTCAAGATGGAGGCTGTTCGTCGGGTGATTGATGGTCACCGTCCGCTCACTGAGGTGGCGCGCGAGTTGAATGTTCATGAGAATTTGTTAGGCAAATGGGTTCGCGCGGAACGCGTTCGCGACGGGGTCGTCGCCGATGCGCGGCACGCTCCGCCGGACGGTGATGTTGCGGAGAGCGCGGCGGCCGAGGTGGTCCGGTTGCGCGCCGAGCTCGTCGAGAAGGACAAGGAGTTGTCGCTCTTGAAAAAAGCGTCGGCGTACTTTGCAGCACAGCATCACCGGTGAGTCGGTTCGAGCTCATCGCCGCGGACTGCGCAGTGGCCCCGCGACCTCGAGGTGAAAATCCTGGCGCACTGGAAGGCCTCGCAGCGGACCTATGGCTCGCCGCGGATCACGGCCGACCTGCACGCCGAAGGGGTGTCGGTCTCGGAGAACACCGTCGCCAAAATCATTGCCGAGATGGGCATCGAGGGCATCAGCCCGCGGACGTTCAAGGTCAAGTCCACCCAGGTCGACCCGACCGCGTCGTTCCCACCAGATCGAGTCGGTCGCGTCTTCGATCAAGGCCGTCTCGACGCGGTCTGGACCTCCGATATCACTTACCTGACCTGCGGTGACGGTGATACTTATCTGTGTGCGATCCGTGAGGAGCACTCCCGGCGGGTGCTGGGGTGGTCGGTGGCCGATCACATGTGCACCGAACTCGTCGATGCCGCTGTCGATGCCGCGGTTTTCACTCGTGGCGGGTCGGTCGCCGGGACCATTTTGCATTCGGACCGAGGTAGCCAGTACACCAGCAGAGACCTCGCTAAAGCCTGCGGTCGGCACCACCTGCTGCGTTCGATGGGCGCCACCGCTATCTGCTGGGACAACGCCGGCGCCGAATCGTTGTGATCGACGGTTGAGCACGAGTATTACAAACGCCACGCCTTCACCACCTACGCCAATTTGACTGCAGGACTTGACAATTACATCAGATTCTAAAACCGTGACAGGAGACACAGTTCGTTGGGAATGATCTCACCTATCGATTTTGAGGTCACCACCCACGCAAGTCAGCGATCAAGCTAACCGTGTCCACTTTTTCGGGGGAACCTCACCTTACGTCGTCGCCCGGGAACTAGAGTTCCCGTCCTATTGGGACTGCCTCGAATACGTTCGACGTCGGTTGCAGATGTGCTCGCTGCCTCAGCTGTCCGTGGTGGTTCGCCGAATCGTGATTGTCGCTCGGCGTGCGCCAAAGTACGAGCGGGTGCACTTGGTTGCTTTCTCGGTCTCACGAACCTGTCGAGGGCTGATTTGGAGGCGGGTCGGTGACCAGTGTCCGTCGTGTGGGCGAACCTAAGTTTGGCGCATGGGCAACTTTGCCCGTGAGAAATCCGTTCAGTGGCGTGATGGGCGCGGAGCGGGCTCGATCCGTGCTGAGTGGCGTCGGCGGCCGGGTCACGGCGCTGAAGGTTTGTCGCTCGCCAGATCGGTTGCGGCGGCGGCAATTCCCGGCCGTATCTGGCCCAGGAGGCGTATTCGCCTCGAGGTTATGGCCGCTCGCTGAATCGCAAATCTGGCCGACGAGGCAGGGTTGACTGCTGAATCTCCTGCGTACCCACTGCGTACCGGCTGCACAGCCTTTACTTTAGCCAGCCTAAGCACGGCTGTGACCTGCGGCTTTGTGCCCGCGGTTAAGACTCACTCAGAACGGGCGTTCGTCAAATTTCCTGCATACCCACTGCATACCGGGTCTGTTAGCAGTTCTATGCACCGCTTGTGACCTGCGGTTTTGTGCCCCCGGTCAGACTCGAACTGACACTGGACGGGTTTTGAATCCGTTGCCTCTGCCAATTGGGCTACGGGGGCTCGTCGCAGAAGTCACTTTAGAGGACAGGCCTCACGCCAACCAAACCGGTACTGTTGCGTCACATCGTGGCGGGGGAAGTAGCGTGTGTTGCTGCTGGTCCGCGCTGGTGGCCAGGCGATTTTTCAATGTGGAGGTGGACTGATGGCGACAACGGACGCGATTGCAGCCAAGGGCGGGGAGTCCGCACCCTCGACGTGCCGGGTTCTGGTTGCCGAAGATGACTCTCTGATCCGGATGGATCTGATCGAGATGCTCAGGGAAGAGGGTTACGACGTCGTGGGGGAGGCCCCGAACGGTCAGGTGGCCGTCGACCTCACCGAAGAGCTTCGCCCGGATCTGGTGATCATGGATGTGAAGATGCCGGTGCGCGACGGGATCGACGCCGCGGCCGAGATCGCCAGCAAACGCTTGGCGGCAGTGGTGATGCTGACGGCGTTCAGTCAGCGTGAGTTCGTCGAAAAGGCACGTGATGCCGGGGCGATGGCATACCTGGTCAAGCCGTTCACGAAAGCTGACCTGGTGCCGACGATCGAGGTGGCGGTCAGTCGCTATAACGAGCTCCATGTCCTGGAGCGAGACGTCGCTGATCTGACCGAGCGGCTCGAGATCCGCAAGCTGGTGGAGAGGGCGAAGGGGATCTTGATGCAGTCGCACGCCTTCACCGAGCCCGAAGCCTTCAAATGGATTCAACGTGCGGCGATGGATCGCCGGACAACGATGAAGGCGGTTGCCGAAGTGGTCGTCGAAACGCTGGGGACCAAGCCGAGCTGATCTCGTAGAGAACGTCTTTCGCGAGAGTGAAGCCAAAGCAAACCAGCCGAGGTCTCGAAATGATCACGGCGCGCTCCAAGAGGCTGTAGTTTCACGAACGTTACTCGCGGGCAACACGTTGGCGCTAGCTTTACCCCAGCAAGCGTCGGTCGTATGCGTCGTCAATGGCGCGCCGCGCTTTGTGGATACACCGCGAGGAGAATATTGATGGCTCATAGATATCTCTTGAGGGGAACGGTGGCGCTGGCTGTAACAGCCATGGCGTTGGCCGGATGTAGTAGCGACGATGATTCATCAGATCAGGCGTCGCCGAGCGGGTCGGAGACCACCACAACCACTGATTGTGGCGACAACGTCTCCCAGGCCACGCCTGGCCCGGTAAGTACAGCCCCCTTGAAGATTGGTACGTTGCTTCCTGCAACAGGCTCCCTGGCATTCCTCGGCCCGCCTGAGTTCGCGGGCGTGGCACTTGCCATCCAAGACATCAACGCCGCCGGCGGTGTCCTCGACAAGCCCGTCGAAGAGGTCAACGGCGACTCCGGTGACACCACCACCGACACCGCAAGCGCCACCGTCGACCGCCAGCTCGCGGCCGGCACCCAGGTGATCGTCGGTGCGGCGTCATCGTCTGTGTCGCTGAAGGTCATTGACAAGGTCGCCAGCGCCGGCGCCGTGATGTTCTCGCCGGCCAACACGTCGGACGAGTTCACCTGCTACGCCGACAAGGGCATGTACTTCCGTACGGCCCCGGCCGACACTCTGCAGGCCCAGGCCTTGGCCCAGGTCATCGCCGAAGGTGGCGTCCAGCGCGTCTCGATCCTGGCGATGAACGACCCGTACGGAACCGGTCTGGCCTCCAACACGGTCTCCGACCTGGAAGCTGCCGGCATTCCGTCCGACCAGATCCAGAAGATCATCTACGACCCGAACGCCCAGTCGTTCAACGCTGAGGTCGACCAGGTGAAGAACTTCAATCCCGATGGCATCGCCATCATCGGATTCGAGGAAAGCGCCAAGATCCTCACCCGTATGAACGAGGTTGGCATCGGACCGAAGGACAAGCTGGTCTTCGGTGTCGACGGCAACATGGGTAACGCGTTGGGTGAGTCGGTGGGCGCCGGAATCCTCGCGGGGATGAAGGGCACCACACCGCTGACCGAGGTCGGCCCGGACTTCGAAGGCCGACTCTTGGCCGTCGATCCCGGCCTGATCGACTTCAACTACGCCGGTGAAAGCTATGACGCAGTGGTCATCTCGGCCCTGGCGGCAGAGATCGCGAAGTCGACCAACGGTCAGTCGATCGCTTCGGAGATCAACAACGTGACCAAGGACGGCACCAAGTGCACGACCTATGAAGAGTGCCTGGCACTCATCCAGGCCGGCACTGACATCGACTATGACGGTGTCACAGGTGAATTGGCATTCGTCACCGCCGGTGAACCGTCGATCGGTTCGTACGGCGTCCTCGAGTTCGACGCCGACAACAAGCTGATCACCCCGGTCGCTGACTTCAAGGTGGTGTCCGACGACTGATCGTGGGTAGCGACAGTCAGAAAACCCAATAAGGAAGGGGCCCAGGTCGAAAGACCTGGGCCCCTTCCTTTGTTATTGCCGACTAGTTACTTCTTCTCGGAGCTGCCTGCCAGCGTACCCAGGTACAGCTCGATGATCTTCGGGTCGTTGGCGAGGTTGACCCCGGTGTCGGTGTAGGCGTTTCGGCCCTGATCGAGCACGTAACCGCGGTCGCAGATCTGCAGGCAGCGACGGGCATTCTGCTCCACCAGAACCACCGACACCCCGGTGGCGTTGATTTTCTTGATCCGGATGAACACCTCGTCTTGGAACATCGGCGACAACCCCGCCGACGGCTCGTCCAGCAGCAACACCGATGGCTCCATCATCAGCGCGCGGCCCATGGCCACCATCTGACGCTCACCACCGGACAACGCGCCGGCCTTCACCTTGCGCCGTTCAGAAAGGAGCGGGAACAACTCCGAGACGAAGTCGAACCGCTCGTTGAACTTCTTGGGACGCAGATAGATTCCCATCTCGAGGTTTTCTTCGATGGTCAGTGCGGAGAACACGTTCAGGGTCTGCGGCACGTAGCCGACACCCTTGGTCACCAGCACATGAGCCTTGGCGGACGTGATGTCGTCGCCGCGCAGGCTCACCGACCCCACCCGCACCGGAATCAGACCGAACAGCGACTTGAGAAGGGTGGATTTGCCGGCACCGTTGGGTCCGATGATGCCGACGATCTCACCGTCGTCGAGATAGAAGTTGCAGCCTTCCAGGATGTTGATGCCCGGCAGATAGCCCGCGGTGATGTCGTCGGCCCGGAGCAGTGCGTTCTCCGCGTCCTTGCGATGAACCTCGGGGGTCGCGGCGAGCTCTGCATGGGTCAACGCACGATCCGGTGGTGTCCCACCGGATTTCGACATGTCCGGCCCGTTCATGGTGTGTCCTTTCGGTCCGGGTCATCGGGTTTTTTCTCTGGTTCGGTGATGACCGGTTCGGACAGGTCGCCGCCGGCTTGCAGGGTTTCTTCGATCGCCGCCTGCACCTCTTCGGCCAGGACCGCGGTCTCTCCGACGGGGTTGCCCTCGTCGTCGAACTCCAGGGCCTGATCGTGATGGCCACCGAGGTAGGCGTCCACCACCGCCGAATTGTCGCCGAGCCGACCGGGGAGCGACTCTGCGATCACCTTGCCCTGCGCCATCACCACCACCCAGTCGCTGATGTTGCGGATAACGTCCATGTCGTGTTCGACGAAAACCACGCTCATGCCCTCGTCGCGCAATGACTTGATGTGTTCGAGGAGGCTTTGGGTGAGGGCCGGATTGACGCCGGCCATCGGCTCGTCGAGCATGATCACTTCAGGGTTGGTCATCAGCGCGCGGGCCATCTCCAGCAGCTTGCGCTGGCCACCGGACAACGAGCCGGCGTAGTCGTCGGCCTTCGTATCCAATTTGAACCGTTTGAGCAATTCGTATGCGCGCTCGGTGGTTTCGGCTTCTTGCTTACGCCACAACCACGGTGCCAGTGCGGCGAACATGTGCTCACCCGTTTGGTGGCGGGCACCGAGCCGCACGTTGTCGAGCACCGACAACTTCGACAGCGCCTTGGTCAACTGGAAGGTGCGGACCATGCCGTTGCGGGCAACCCGGTGCGGCACAACCTTTCCCATTTCCTGACCGTTGAGAGCCCACGTGCCCGTATCGGGTTTGTCGAATCCGGTGATCAGGTTGAAGAACGTGGTCTTGCCGGCACCGTTGGGGCCGATCAGACCGGTGATGCACCCGCGCTGGATCTCCAGATGTTCGACGTCCACGGCCTTGAGGCCACCGAACGTGCGGGTGATCCCGTCGACCGTGATGATCGGATCGGGTTTGGCCGAGCCCGGCTCAGGCGACACCGACTCGAAGATCGCGGCGCGTTCAGCCGCCGAAAACGTCTTGAGTTCGGCGAGCGTGGCCGGAGCGGCCCCCGCGGTCAGCGTGGTCGACTCGCCTGCGGGCTCATCGCCGGACGGGGCGGATTTCAGATGGCGTCCATCAGGCATCGAGCTGCACCTCCCGCTTGTTACCCAGGATTCCTTGCGGTCTGAAGACCATCATCAGCGCTATGGCCAATCCCAACAAGACGTAGCGGATGGCACCGACCTGCTGCTGGGTCAAATCGAACCAGGCGTCAGGGCCGGTGGTGACCTGCCGAAGCAGGGCATCGGGGATGGCGAGCAGGAACCAGAACAACATCGCACCGACCACCGGGCCGAATACCGTTGCGGCTCCGCCGAGTATCAGGGCGCCGTATGCAAAGAACGTCTGCGCGGTGGAGTAGAAGTCCGGGTTGATCGATTGTGTTTGTATCGCGTTGTAGACACCGGCGATACCGCCGATGCAACCACCGAGGATGAGCGCCTGCATCTTGTAGAGGTAGGCGTTCTTGCCGAGTGAGCGAGCGGCGTCCTCGTCCTCGCGGACCGCTTTGAGCACGCGACCCCACGGACTGCGGACCAGCAGCCAGACCAGCAGGCAGAGCAGCAACACGATGGACCAGCCGACCACCATCGCCCACAGGTCTGTGCCCTGGAACTTGACCCCGAGGAACGAGTACTGCTTGCCGTTCTCGAACGGGCTGTACTCGAAGAACCCTCCGGCATAACCGAAGATGCCGTTGGTGGAGTGGGTCAGGTCGTCGGCCGCGGTCGAGCGGAAGATCAGTCGCAGGATCTCCGATGCCGCGATGGTGACGATCGCCAGATAGTCCGCCCGCAGGCGCAGGGTGGGGAAGCCGAGGACCAGGGCCAGGACACCGGAGGCGATGATGCCCACGAGAGCACCTATCCACAGGGGCTGGTCATAGTTCTCGGCCATGATGCCGACGCCGTAGGCGCCGAGCAGTGCAAAGCCGATCTGGCCGAAGTTGAGCAGTCCGGCATAACCGAAGTGCAGGTTGAGGCCGATGGCCAGGAGCGCGTAGAAGATCGCTGACGGGCCGACCAATTGGGCAACCGAGATCTGAAGTGCGGAAATGATATCCATGTGTCAGCCGATCCTCGCTTTGGACCCGAGAATGCCCTGGGGTCTGATGGTGAGAATGACGATGAGGACCAACAGGCCTCCGATGTATTTGAGGTCGGGGTCGATCCAGTACGTCGAGAGCTGCACCAGCAGACCGACGATCACACAGCCCAGGAGCGCACCGTAGGCCGTGCCGAGCCCACCGAGGGTGATGCCCGCGAACATGAGCAGCAATAGCTTGAATCCCATCTCCCATTGGACGCGTCCACCGAGTTCGGACATCGCGAACAGGACGCCACCGAGCGTGGCCAACGCGCCGGCCAGTGACCACACGAACAGGATCACGCGGTCGACGTTGATACCGGAGGACGCGGCCAGATCTTTGTTGTCGGCGACGGCTCGCATCGCCTTGCCGATCCGGGTCTTCTGCAGCATGACCGCCACCAAGAGCAGTACAACCAGGCTGATGATGATGCACCACAGGTTGACCGGGGTGATCGCGAAAGCGCCCGAGCCGATCTGTTTCTGGACCTGGTAGTCCTTGAGCGGCTCGGCGCGGTCGGAGAAGAAGATCAGGATCAGATAGCGCATGATCAGCGCCAGGCCGATCGAGACCACCAGCATCGCGATCAAACCCGAGCGCCGTCGACGCAGGGGCCGCCAGATGGCCAGCTCGTTCAGCATGCCGATCCCGATGCCGACGATGATCGCGAGGATGGTCGCCGGGATGAGCTGGATACCCATCTTGACGTTGAAGAACCAGGCCACCACCGCGCCGAGTGTGACGAGTTCGCCATGAGCGAAGTTGGTCAGGCCGGTGGTACCGAAGATCAGGCTCAACCCCACGCCACAGATGGCGATGATCAGACCGAACCGCAGACCGTCGATGGTGAGTCGGGTCAGTTCCTCGGCCGCGGAGATCTCGGTGCTCGTCCGTTCCTCACCGAACAGGAAGATCACCGGTCGCGGTGAGCCCGGGGTGACCGTGACCGGCACGGTGTCCTTCTGGACCTCGACCCCGCTCGGGATCGTTGTCTTCTCGATCACGACGGTGTAGTTGCCCGGCGGCACGAACACTTCCCACATGCCGGTCGCGGCGGAGACCGTGGACTCGACGGTCGCACCGGCCTGGTCTTTCGCATCGACTTGGACACCGGCAACAGGTTCAGAACCGTTGCGCAGGGTTCCGAACACTCGCACGGTGTCGTCGTCGGCGGGAGCCTCTGGAGCAGCCGAGGCCAGGCCGGAGCCCATCAGCCCGGCGAACATGAGTGAGATCAGCAGGGCAAGCAATGCTCCTGCACCCCATCTGGCTCCAAAGACCCTTACCCGTTGAGCAGGATGGGGCATCACGCGTGTGTCCTCCCGAAAAATGGTCAGCGCCCGGCCATGGCCGGGCGGCGGAAAGTCATCCTTGCGGACTCTATAACCCGTAATCGCGCTCGGCGGCCTTTAGAAGTTTCCTCACGGTTACCGTTGAGTAACTTGAGTTCCCGACCTCGTAAAACAGTGCCGAGTCCCGAGTTTGTGGCCCGTATGGCAAGGCGTGTCGGGGCCGCTCCATACACTTGGACCCGTGAGTCCTGCCCAGATCAGTCAGCCCGGCCGTGCAACGGCGAAGTCCGCAACCGAATCGGGTGATCGCCCGACCTTGATGTTGCTCGACGGTCATTCACTGGCGTTCCGCGCCTTCTTCGCGTTACCGGCAGAGAACTTCAAGACAGCGTCGGGTCAGACCACCAATGCGGTGTACGGATTCACCTCGATGCTCATCAACCTGTTGCGCGACGAGGCGCCGTCACATATCGCGGCGGCGTTCGATGTGTCCCGGCAGACTTTCCGTGCCGAGGTGTTCCCCGCATACAAGGCGCAGCGCAGTTCCGCGCCCGACGAGTTCCGTGGTCAGGTCGATCTGACCAAAGATGTTTTGGGCGCCATGGGAATTCCGGTCTTCGCCCAGGAGGGCTACGAAGCCGACGACATCATCGCCACCCTGACCACACGGGCCGAGGCCCTCGGGTACCGCGTGCTGGTGGTCACCGGCGACCGCGATGCGCTCCAACTCGTCAGCGACAACGTCACCGTGCTCTACCCCAAGCGGGGTGTGTCCGAGCTGACGCGCTTCACGCCGGAAGAGGTGGAGGCCAAGTACGGACTCACCCCCGCCCAGTACCCCGACTTCGCGGCACTACGCGGCGATCCGTCCGACAACCTGCCCGGGATCCCCGGTGTGGGGGAGAAGACGGCCACCAAGTGGATCCGTGAGTACGGCTCGCTGTCGGCGCTGGTCGACAACGCGGACAAGATCAAAGGCAAAGTCGGCGAATCGTTTCGGACGCACCTGGCCAATGTTCAGATGAACCGCCAACTGACAGAGCTGGTTCGCGACATGGACCTGCCCTTCGGGCCGGACGACCTGATGCTTGCGCCGTGGGATCGCGACAAGATCCATCAGCTCTTCGACGACCTCGAGTTCCGCGTCCTGCGTGATCGGCTCTTCACCACACTGTCGTCGGCCGAGCCGGAGGCAGAATCCGGGTTCGACCTACGCGGCACCCTGCTGGGCGCAGGCGAGGTCGCTGCCTGGCTGGCCGCCCACGCCGCTCCCGGTGGCGCACGTACCGGGTTGGCGGTACTCGGGCCTCGTCAGGTGTTCGGGTCGGATGTCACCGGTATCGCGATCGCCGCCGCCGACGGTGAATCGGCCTACTTCGACCCCGCGAAAATCGGACCAGACGACGAGAAGGCTGTCGCCGAGTGGCTGGCAGACGTCAACGTACCCAAGGCGATTCACGAGGCGAAGTGGGCGTTTCACGCACTGCGCGGCCGTGGATGGCAGCTCTGCGGTGTCACCAGTGACACCTCGTTGGCCGCCTACCTGGTGCGTCCAGGGCAACGATCGTTCAACCTCGACGATCTCGCGCTGCGTTATCTGAAACGCGAACTCGTCGCCGAGGCCGTGGCCGACAACGGTCAGATGTCGCTGCTCGACGAGGACTCCGGTGCGCAGGCCGCCGCCGATCAGGCGATGTTGCAGGCGCAGGCGGTCGCAGAGCTGGCCGACCGGTTCGACGAAGAACTGGCCAAGATCGACTCGGCGTCGTTGCTCACCGATATGGAGCTGCCGCTGCTGTTCGTGCTGGCCGAACTCGAGGCCGCCGGTATCGCCATCGACACCGCGCACCTCGAAGAGCTGGAGTCCGGCTTTGCTGCGCGCGTGCGGCAATCAGCTGATCTGGCCTACGAAGTAATCGGCAAGCAGATCAACCTGGGGTCGCCGAAGCAGCTGCAGGTGGTGCTGTTCGACGAGCTGGAGATGCCGAAGACCAAGAAGACCAAAACCGGGTACACCACCGACGCCGACGCGCTGGCCGGGCTGTTCGAGAAGACCGGTCATCCGTTCCTCGAGCACCTGTTGGCTCATCGCGATGCCACCCGGCTCAAGGTCACCGTCGACGGGCTGCTCAAGACGGTCGCCGACGACGGACGGATCCACACCACCTTCAATCAGACCGTGGCCGCGACCGGCCGGTTGTCGTCGACCGATCCGAACCTGCAGAACATCCCGGTGCGCACCGACGCCGGCCGGCAGATCCGCCAGGGATTCGTGGTCGGCGACGGTTACGACAGTCTGATGACCGCCGACTACAGCCAGATCGAGATGCGGATCATGGCGCACCTGTCCGGTGACGCGGGCCTGATCGAGGCGTTCAACACGGGGGAGGACCTGCACAGCTTTGTCGGGTCCCGGGCGTTCGGTGTGCCGATCGAGGAGGTCACCCCCGACATGCGACGGCGGGTCAAGGCGATGAGTTACGGCCTGGCCTACGGACTGAGTGCGTTCGGTCTGTCGCAACAGCTCAAGATCAGCACCGGCGAGGCCAAAGATCAGATGGAGGCGTACTTCACGCGCTTCGGTGGAGTGCGGGACTACCTGCACGAGACCGTCGAAGAGGCCCGCCGCAACGAGTACACGTCCACCCTGTTCGGCCGTCGGCGGTACCTGCCCGATCTCAACAGCGACAACCGGCAACGCCGCGATGTGGCCGAGCGCGCGGCGCTGAACGCGCCGATCCAGGGCACCGCCGCCGACATCATCAAGGTTGCGATGATCGACGTGCAGAAGGCACTCGCCGAGCAGAAACTGAACTCCCGGATGCTGCTGCAGGTCCACGACGAACTCGTCTTCGAGGTTGCCCCCGGTGAGCAAGACAAGCTCGAAGAGCTGGTCCGGGCCAAAATGGGTGGCGCGATCGAGTTGTCCGTGCCGCTGGATGTGTCGATCGGCTACGGCCGTTCGTGGGACGAGGCCGCGCACTAGCGACAAATACTCTCTGCGAGCGTGTCGATCTGGTCGATGCTTGTTCGACGCATGGGTGAGGGCAACGAACCTCAGAACATCCACTGAATGAGGAGAAGACAATGCGATACATGATGATCATGCGCGACACGCAGGAAGCGATCGACGCGAGCAAAGAGGTCCCCTTCGACGAGATCATCGCGGCGATGGGCGCGTACAACGAGAAGCTGGTCAAGGCCGGCGTGCTGCTCTCCGGCGAAGGACTCACCGACCCATCCGAGGGTATCGTCGTGGACTTCGACTCTGATCCGCCCGTGGTGACCGACGGACCGTACGCCGAGGCAAAGGAGCTGTTCAGCGGCTTCTGGATCATCGAGGTCTCGAGCAAGGAAGAGGCCGCGCAGTGGGCCTCGCAGTGCCCGCTGGGCAAGGGCAGCAAGCTCGAGGTGCGGCGCGTCCACGGCCCCGAGGACTTCCCGCAGGACAACGAATGGATCCAGAAGGAAGAGCGGTGGCGCGAAGAACTGGGCCAGAAGTCGAGCTGAGCCGCCGATGAGCCGGTCCGACGCCATCGGCCGCACCGTCGACGCGGTCTGGCGGATGGAGGCCGCGAAGATCGTCGCGACCCTCAGCCGCATGGTCGGTGACATCGGACTGGCCGAAGATCTGGCCCAGGAAGCGCTGGTAGAGGCGCTGTCGAAGTGGCCGGAGTCAGGCGTGCCGCGCAATCCGGGCGCCTGGCTCACGACCGTCGCGAAACGCCGCGCAGTCGACGGTTGGCGGCGGCAGGAGCGGTTGGATGCGAAATATGCCGCGATCGCCCGGGACCTGGACACCAGACCCGACGCCGAGCTCGGCTGGGATCCGGACAGCATCGACGATGACGTTCTGCGGTTGATATTCGTCTCGGCTCACCCGGTCCTGGCCAGGGAAGGCCAGATCGCGCTCACCCTGCGCGTCGTCGGTGGCCTCACCCCGGACGAGATCGCGCAGGCGTTCCTGACCTCCACCACCACCATCCAGCAGCGCATCGTGCGCGCGAAGAAAACCCTCAAGGCCGCGAATGTGCCATTCGAGGTGCCGCCCCGTGAGGACTATCCGAAGCGCCTGTCCGCGGTGCTCAGCGTCATCTATCTCGTGTTCAACGAGGGCTATTCGGCGTCCTCCGGTGATCGCTGGATCCGTGGCGAGCTGTGCATGGAGGCGCTGCGCCTCGGTCGCATCCTGGCGGAATTGGTACCCGGCGAGCCGGAGGTGCATTCGCTGGTGGCCCTGATGGAGTTCCAGGCCTCACGGTTCGGTGCGCGCATTGCCGCCGACGGAACGCCGATCTTGTTGTCGGACCAGGATCGAGGCACCTGGGACCGGGCCCAGATAGGCCGCGGCACAGCGGCACTCGCGCGTGCGGACGCCTGCGGGCGTGGCCGGGGGCCGTACGGCCTACAGGCCGCGCTGGCGCAGTGTCATGCCACCGCGGCCACCGCACAGGAGACCGACTGGCACCGCATCGTGGTTCTGTACGAGGCTCTGGGGAGGTTGGCGCCGTCGCCGGTGGTGGACCTCAATCGGGCGGTGGCGGTGTCGATGGCATCCGGACCCGGTCCGGCGTTGGAGATCATCGACGATCTGGTGGCAGACGGTGCGCTGGCCCGGTCTCATTTGTTGCCTGCGGTGCGTGGTGAACTCCTGGCGCGTTTAGAGCGGTACTCCGAAGCTGAGGGGGAGTTGAGGAAGGCGGCGGAGATGGCCGGAAACCGAAGGGAGAGCGAAGTTCTGCGAGCCAAGGCGGATTCCATGTCCGACACGTTCGGTCAAAACCGTTGACTGAATCGGTCCTGCCAGTACTGTGGTGCGTATCACAAGGGCTTGGAGGGAACGCCATGGCAATTGCCGAAATGAATGAACTCCATCGCAGCATCGGCGCGCTGCGGCATCACATCGTCACGCTGAAACTGCACTACGGGGATGTTGATGCAGTCCGCCGGATGACCAATGATCTCGACCGCCTCGAGATCGACCTGCACGACTTCGAACAGTCGCCACCACCCGTGCGCCGATCACCGGTGGGCAAGGACGACGTGGTCTACGTGCCGGACAGCAAATCAGACGAGTCCGCGTGGCTCGGAGCGCAAGACGAAGGGCTGGGCTTCCACTCGCGTGAGCGAACGAAGTGAGCGCCCCCGCGACTGAGCGGGAGACAGCCGGGGTTCGATCTCCCGGACGGGCGCGGATCCTCGTGCGAACCCTTCGAGTGGATCGCTGGTGGGTGTCGCCGCTGCTGACCGTGATCGGTCTGTCGGCGTTCATCATCTACGCGACCGTGCGGTCATTTGTCCGCAGCGCCTATTGGGTCGCGGACTACCACTACCTCTCACCGTTCTACTCGCCCTGTCTGAGCGAATCGTGTGTCCCGGGATCAAGTCACTTCGGGACACCGTTCCCAGAACTCCCGATGTGGATTCCGCTCGGTTTTGTGGTCCTGCCGTTTCTGCTCGGTTTCCGGGTCACCTGTTACTACTACCGCAAGGCCTAT
This sequence comes from Williamsia sp. Y721, assembly GCF_059683565.1. Lineage (NCBI taxonomy): Bacteria > Bacillati > Actinomycetota > Actinomycetes > Mycobacteriales > Nocardiaceae > Williamsia > Williamsia sp. Y721. The sequence goes on from NZ_JCASNH010000001.1 coordinate 1,859,577, forward strand.
TACCGGTCCTTCTGGTTCTCACCACCGGCGTGTGCGGTGGCGGAGCCGCACAGTCGCTACACAGGGGAGACCCGATTCCCGCTGATCGTTCAGAACGCGCATCGCTACTTCTTCTATGTGGCACTGATCGTTTCGTTGATCAACACCTACGACGCGGTCACCGCGTTCCACGGCAAGGGTGGTGGTTTCGGCTTCGGTCTGGGCAACATCATCCTGGTGGGCAACGTGATCCTGCTGTGGACCTACACGGTGTCGTGTCATTCGTGTCGGCACGTCACCGGTGGGCGTCTCAAGCACTTCTCGGCTCATCCGATCCGGTATTGGATCTGGACCCAGGTGTCTAAGCTCAACACCCGCCACATGCAGTACGCCTGGATCACGCTCGGCACGCTCGTGCTCACCGATTTCTACATCATGCTCGTGGCCAGTGACACCATCTCCGACCTTCGCTTTGTGAACTGATCCGTTGCCCTGTGCGCAACGACTGTTGCGCAATCGATTTCACGCTGGGAGCCATTGCTAGATGACCGAAACCGAACGCCACCAATACGACGTTGTTGTGATCGGGGCCGGTGGTGCCGGCCTGCGGGCGGTCATCGAGGCCCGAGAGAAGGGTTACTCCGTCGCGGTGGTGTGCAAGTCGCTGTTCGGTAAGGCCCACACCGTCATGGCCGAAGGTGGTTGTGCCGCATCGATGGGCAACGCCAACTCGAAGGACAACTGGCAGACCCACTTCAAAGACACCATGCGTGGCGGCAAGTTCCTGAACAACTGGCGGATGGCGGAACTGCATGCCAGAGAGGCGCCGGATCGGGTCTGGGAGCTGGAAACCTATGGCGCGCTGTTTGATCGGACCGATGATGGTCGAATTGCCCAGCGCAACTTCGGTGGTCACACCTACCCGAGACTGGCGCATGTCGGCGACCGGACGGGCCTCGAACTGATCCGGACCATGCAACAGAAGATCGTCTCGTTGCAACAGGAGGACTACGCGGCCACCGGCGACTACGAGGCGCGTATCAAGGTGTTCGCCGAATGCACCATCACCGAACTGCTCAAGGACGGCGATGCCATTGCCGGAGCGTTCGGATACTGGCGTGAATCCGGCCGCTTTGTGCTGTTCGAAGCTCCGGCAGTGGTGCTGGCGACCGGCGGCATCGGTAAGTCCTTCAAGGTGACATCCAATTCGTGGGAGTACACCGGCGACGGGCACGCACTCGCGCTGCGGGCCGGGGCCAGCCTGATCAACATGGAGTTCATCCAGTTCCATCCGACCGGGATGGTGTGGCCACCCAGCGTCAAGGGCATCCTCGTGACAGAGGGTGTCCGGGGCGACGGTGGCGTCCTGAAGAACACCGACGGCAAACGGTTCATGTTCGACTACATCCCACCGGTGTTCAAGGGGCAGTACGCCGAAACGGAAGAAGAAGCCGACAAATGGCTCGCCGACAACGACAGTGCACGCCGCACACCCGACCTGCTGCCGCGTGACGAGGTCGCCCGCGCGATCAACGAAGAGGTCAAGGCCGGCCGCGGCACCGAACACGGTGGCGTCTACCTCGACATCGCCTCCCGGATGCCGGCAGACGAGATCATCCGCCGGCTGCCGTCGATGCATCACCAGTTCAAAGAACTCGCCGATGTCGACATCACGGCCGAACCCATGGAGGTGGGTCCGACCTGTCACTACGTGATGGGTGGGATCGAAGTCGATCCGGATACCGGGGCTGCGCGTGTGCCGGGCCTGTTCGCGGCCGGTGAGTGTTCGGGCGGCATGCACGGCTCAAATCGGTTGGGTGGCAACTCCTTATCCGACCTGTTGGTGTTCGGACGACGGGCGGGGCTCGGTGCGGCGGCGTATATCGAATCGCTGCAGACGCGACCCATGGTCGCAGCCGCAGATATCGACCGAGCGGCGGCGTTTGCCTTGGCACCCTTTGATCCGCCTGCCGAGGGCAAACCCGAGAATCCCTACACATTGCACACCGACCTGCAGCAGTCCATGAACGACCTCGTCGGCATCATCCGGAAAGAGGAGGAGGTGCAGGAGGCGATCGAGGTTCTCGACTACATCCGTGGCCGACTGTCCGGAATGCAGGTGGAAGGCCACCGGCAGTTCAATCCGGGCTGGCATCTGGCGGTCGACCTGCGAAACATGCTGCTGGTGTGTGAATGCGTCGCCAAGGCGGCACTGCTGCGCACCGAGAGCCGTGGTGGCCACACCCGCGACGATCATCCTGCGATGGATCCGGCCTGGCGTAACACGCTGCTGGTCTGCACCGCCGATCTCAATGACAACTCGCCGGTCCCGGAAGTGACGGTGGTCAAAGAGGAGCAGACCCCGATGCGCCCGGAGCTGTTGGAACTCTTCGACTTCCCCGAGATCGAGAAGTACTACACCGCCGGCGAGATCGCCGGACACCCCGACGCCGGTGGCACCAAGGAGAACTGACATGGGCTATGACGCGAAGTTCCGGGTCTGGCGTGGTGACAGCGAGGACGGTGACCTGCAGGACTACACCGTGCTCGCCAACGACGGTGAGGTGGTGCTCGACATCATCCACCGACTCCAGGCCACGCAGACGCCAGATCTGGCTGTGCGCTGGAACTGCAAGGCCGGTAAGTGCGGTTCGTGTTCGGCGGAGGTCAACGGTCGTCCGAAACTGTTGTGTATGACCAGGATGTCGACATTCACCGAAGACGAGGTCATCACGGTCACCCCGTTGCGCACGTTCCCGGTGATCCGCGATCTGGTCACGGATGTCTCGTTCAACTACGCGAAAGCCCGTGAGATCCAGTCATTCACGCCGCCCGAAGGTCTCGAGGCGGGGGAGTACCGGATGAAACAGGTTGATGTGCAACGGTCGCAGGAGTTCCGCAAGTGCATCGAGTGTTTCCTCTGCCAGGACGTCTGCCACGTCGTCCGCGACCATGAGGAGAACAAGGAGAACTTCGCCGGTCCGCGCTATTTGATGCGGATTGCCGAACTCGACATGCATCCCCTCGATGTGGCCGAGCGGCGAGATTCAGCGCAATCCGAGCACGGGTTGGGCCTGTGCAACATCACCAAATGCTGCACCGAAGTATGTCCCGAACACATCAAGATCACCGACAACGCGCTGATCCCGATGAAAGAACGGGTGGTCGACCGTCAGTACGACCCACTGGTGTGGTTGGGGAACAAGCTCTTTCGCAGGTAGCAGATCAGCTCCCGGTTTTCGGCTACCCCGCGCAAGCGACGTCGGGATGTGACGCGTGGTAGTTCTTCAGTTCTCTAGCAAACTCTTCTTCGGCCTGTTCGTGAATCTCCTGTGCTTCTTTGTCTGTGATGTCCCGCATGGGTTCGGTGGACTCCGCGAGTTCGAAATACCACGCCTTCACCGCTCCCCGTTTACGTAATTCGAGTTCGGCGCTGCGAGCAGCCTCGTCCGTGCAGAACCGAAGGTGGTCGGCGTCCGTGCGATGCGGTTCGGTGTCATCACCGGAATCGACCACAACCGGTGGGAAGTCTCGGTTACGAGCGCTATTGGCCGCGCCTTCAAGATCATCCAGCGACTCCTGCAAGTCGCCCAAGGCACCTTCGAACTCCTCCGGCACGCCGGCGGTCGCCGATATGGCTGCCGCCTCGGCGGCGCTATCGGCGGACGCATCGTTGTTGTCACCTCCCGCATCACATGCGGACGAAAAAGCAACAAGCAGGACCACGGCGACCATCGTCAGGTGCGAGCGGGTGATCATTTCTTGTACTCCGTTTCTGGGTACTGATAGAGGTACTCATTCAGTTCCCGGACAAAATCTTGTTCGACCTGCTTGTAGAGCGCTTGGGTTTCCTCAGCGGTGATCTCCCGCATGGGCTGGTTGCTGCTTGCAAGATCGAAATACCAGGCGGAGACGGATTCCCGCTTCCGGCGGGCGAACTCGGTGTCGCGGATCGACTTGTCGGTGCAGAACAGGTGGTAGTCGTCGGGGCGATGCGGGTTCTCGGTTTTCCGGTCTGTGGTGATCTCCACCGGCGGGAACTGGCGGTTGCGTGCACGAATGGTCGACGTGGCCAGGTTGTCCATCGAACCCTGCAGCTTGCTCAACGCATGGCCGAGGTCATCTTGCGGTCGCATCACCACCCGAGCCTCTCCAAAACCTTTGCGGTCTGCGGTATCGACAGCTGACACAGGTCGGGGTTGTCGGAAGTTCTACGGGGAATTCCCTGAAGATCGAGGCCAAGAACGTAACCCTTGGGAGCCTTTGGTGCGACGACTATTGCGTGACAGCTGCCGCCGTCGGGCATGGTCTGGAAGACGGTCCGGTCGGCAATCGCATAGCTCTCTTCGGAGATCGTGATGAGGGCGTCGATGCTCACGGGTTCGAAGACTGACAATTCGAACCAGCCCCAGCCGTCCTGAACGGGCCACTTGCATCCGGGGAGGCCGAGGTCAGTCGTTTGTGTTGGCCCGTCGGTCACTGTGCCGTCGGTCAGTGGTGCCACGTCTTCAGGTGTGAGTGCATCGCAGATTTCTTGCGGTGACAAGAATTGGCGTGCGTCTTCAGACAAGGTGCTGACGGGAACAGTGAGTCCTGGAACGATCTCCCGGCCGGTCGTTTCGGAGGAATTGCTGCCGCCGTCGTTGCTGGTGCTGCATGCAGATGCGAGGACGACAAATGCCGTCATCACAATGACTTTCGTGTATCTGGTCATTTCGCGTCATTCCACGGTTGGTTGCCGGTACCCATGGTGAACGGCGTGTCGGGCTGATTCACCAGCGCCTGGACGTCGGCTGCGGTCACCAGATCTTCGGCGATTCGCGCCTTGTGCCGGACATCTGCCTCGGCACTGTTGTAATCGTTCACCAGATCGTTGAGAGGCTTGAGCTTTTCGTCGATCGTGCGTTGCACGGCAGCATCCACGTGATCGGTGGTGGACCCGACCGGGTCTGTGCAGAACTCGATGAATGCCTTCAGCGCGTCGATAGAGGTGTTGATGTCGTTCACCATCTGGGAGACTTCCTTGCTGACTTCCGCCAAGAGCGCGGTCACTTCGGCGACGGCGGTGGCCGTTCCGGCGTAAGGGATAATCTTGGCTGCGGCCTTGAGCGCACCTATCCAGGTGTCGACCTTGATCAACCGGGAAAGACCCTCCTTGATGAGGTTGATGGTCGCTCGTGCTGCTTCCTCTAGTTTCTCTGCGGCGATCTCCAGTCCTTGATCGAGTAGCCGGCCGACTGACGCGTTCCACTCCAGGCCACCTGCCATTTTGGTGCTGTAGGCGGTATACGCAATCGCTGCCTCGCCATCCCAGAATTGGTTGACTTCTCTGGTGGACCAGGTCAGATCATTGCCGGCGGTACCGAGTGCTGTTCCCGCTTTGCCGTAGGTACGACCAATACGTTTGAGTTCCAGCCAGTTTCCGGCCAGTGGCTCCAACGCCGCTGTCAGCGGACTCCATCTCACGAGTCGTTCGATGGCTGCGTCCGCGTCGGCCAGCCACCCGGCGGTGTCTTCGATGAGCGCATTCCAGTCGACGCTCTCACTCGGTGGCGGGCTGACATCGACAGGCGTGGCCGGTCGAAAGCCGGCAGCACCGGGAACGTCGGCGACCACATCCCAACGAACGAATCGATCTCGGTTTTCTGCGGTACCCGGTATGGACGACCGCGAGAAAGGTGGTGCGAAGGGAGCCTTGTCGAAGATCTGCTCCTTGGTGTGCTCGAAACCCAACGTGCTGTCGCGCTCGGTACCGGTGTGGTTCCAGGCAGTCTGTTTGAGGCTGACGCTGGTGCCGCGCAACGACTCGGGGAGTGATTCGAGTCGGGTTGCGGTTTCGATGTGCAGCGTGTTGATCGGTGCACTGAGTGCGCTCATCAGGCCGGTGAACTCACCGGTGGCAGCGGTGTGCGTTTTGACCAAGTCGACGGCTTGCGTCACGCCGGTGTTGACCGATAGTACGTAGTTGCCGAGCCCGCTGATCTCGGTCGGCGATGCCTTGAACTGTTCCCCCACAAACGCCCCCCGGCTTGATCGTCGCCCACGGGCGATCGCTGTCGAATTGTTGGTCCTGCCATGTGACGGGTCAGCAGGAACTTTGGTTCCGCCCGCGGACTGTGGATGACGGCCGCTTGTGTGGACGAACGCGATCCGCGATGTTCGCACAGCGGGCCAACTCCGGCAGCAGCCCGTAGGGTTGGAAACGGAACATCGCCGAGTGAGACAACCGAGGTTCGCATGCCCCTGGAGAATCAGCCGGACTCATCGCGACCGCCGCTGGACCTGTCTGAGGCTGAGCACACAGCCGACGGACATCTGGTCGAGGCGCAGTCCGATGACTTCGATCACGCGAAGCCGTTGCGTGTAGACAATGAGTGGTTCAAGAAGGCCGTGTTCTACGAGGTGCTCGTTCGCGCCTTCAACGACTCGAACAACGACGGAGTCGGAGATCTACGCGGTTTGACCGACAAGCTCGACTATCTGTCATGGCTGGGTGTCGATTGCCTGTGGCTGCCGCCGTTCTACGATTCACCGTTGCGCGACGGCGGCTATGACATCCGGGATTTCCGGACCGTCCTACCCGAGTTCGGGACGGTCGACGACTTTGTCGAGTTGCTCGACCAGGCGCACCGTCGTGGGATCCGCATCATCACCGACCTGGTGATGAACCATACGTCCGACAGCCACCTGTGGTTCCAGGAGTCACGCTCCGATCCGGAGGGCCCGTACGGCGACTACTACGTCTGGGCCGACGACGATTCGAGATATCCGGATGCGCGTGTCATCTTCGTCGACACCGAGATCTCCAACTGGACGTGGGATCCGGTTCGCGGGCAATACTATTGGCACCGTTTCTTCTCGCATCAGCCCGACCTGAACTACGACAATCCCGAGGTCGCCGAAGCAATGATCGATGTGTTGCGGTTCTGGCTCGACCTCGGGATCGACGGGTTCCGGCTCGACGCGGTGCCGTACCTGTTCGAGCGGGATGAGACCAACTGCGAGAACCTCAGTGAGACACACCAGTTCCTCAAACGCTGCCGCAAGGTTGTCGATGACGAATACCCCGGACGAGTCCTTCTGGCCGAGGCAAATCAGTGGCCTGCCGATGTGGTCGAGTACTTCGGCGAATCGGAGGTCGGCGACGAATGCCATATGGCGTTCCACTTCCCGCTGATGCCAAGGATTTTCATGGCGGTCCGCAGGCAGAACCGATTCCCGATCTCGGAGATCCTCGAACAGACGCCGCCGATTCCGAAGTCGGCCCAATGGGCCATCTTCCTGCGCAATCACGATGAGTTGACGCTGGAGATGGTCACCGACGAAGAGCGTGACTACATGTACGCCGAGTACGCCAAAGACCCACGGATGAAGGCCAACATCGGGATTCGGCGCAGACTTGCGCCGTTGCTCGACAACGACCGAAACCAGCTGGAACTGTTCACCGCGTTGTTGCTCAGCTTGCCGGGATCTCCGATGCTCTACTACGGAGACGAGATCGGTATGGGCGACAACATCTGGCTGGGCGACCGGGACTCGGTGCGTACCCCCATGCAGTGGACACCTGACCGCAATGCCGGCTTCTCGCGGACCGATCCGGCGAGGATGTACCTGCCGGTCATCATGGATCCGACCTATGGATTCCAGGCGCTGAATGTCGAAGCACAGATGTATTCGACCAACACGCTGCTGCATTGGACGCGGCGCATGATCGAAGTGCGCAAACAACATCCGGCCTTCGGGCTGGGGACCTTCACCGAACTGGGCAACAACAATCCGTCGGTGCTCACCTATCTGCGGGAGCTGGCGCCGTCGGCCGAGGAGCGTCGTTCCAGCGACGTCATCCTCTGCGTCAACAACCTCTCCCGCTTCCCGCAGGCCGTGATCATGGACCTGTCGATGTTCGACGGCCGGATCCCGGTGGAGCTGACCGGGTCGATACCATTTCCGAAAATCGATTCCGCGTCCTACATGGTGACGCTCCCTGGCCACGGATTCTATTGGTTTGCGTTGCAGCCGGACCCGACTGATACCGGGGTTCCCCAGGGATATCCACTCAGCAGCGAAGCAGAGGCGGCGGTCCAAACATGACTGTGAACTTGCCCGATGATCAGGAGTTGGCCACCGGATTGACGCAGTGGCTCCCGCAGCAGCGGTGGTTCTCGGCGAAAGACCGCCAAATAGTGGCGGTGCGGTTGATCATGCGGGTTCCATTGGCTGCCGACGACGGTTACGCGGCCGAATACGTGTTGGTCTCTGTCGAATTCAGTTCTGGTCCCGACCTGCGATTCCAAGTCCCGCTCGGGTATCGCACGCACCTGTCGGAACCGCTGCTGACGTGGGCGGTGACCGATCCGGTGCCGGAGGGGGCGAGCGCCTACGACGGGTTGCAGGATCCGGACCTGACCGGCCGCCTCCTGACCGCGCTGGCCACCGACGAGCGGATCGGACCCTTGCGATTCGAGACCTTGCCCGGTGGTGTTGTCGACTCAGAGGCGCCCGGTCGGGTCATGAGTGCCGAGCAGTCCAACACGTCGGTGGTCTTCGGGGAGTCCTTGCTGTTCAAGATATTCCGGCAACTCGAGGTCGGGATCAATCCTGACGTGGAACTGCACCGCGCCCTGAGTGAAGTCGGGTGCAAGCACGTGGCCGAGCTACGCGGCTGGATCGAAGCAGATATCGATGGCGAACCGACGACGTTGGCCATGGCGCAGGAGTTCGTCGACAACGCCGCCGACGGGTGGAGCATGGCGCTGATCAGTGTGCGTGATCTGTTCACCGAGGCCGACCTGCATGCAGCTGAGTTGGGAAGCGACTTCGCCGCTGATGCCGAGCGACTCGGTGCGGCACTGGCACACGTGCATGCGGATCTGGCCCGGAGCCTGGGCGTGAGTGAGCGCAATGGCAACGACTCGGTGATCGGTGACATGCGGGCACGATTGAACGCCGCGGCCGTATCGATTCCGCAACTGGACGAACTGCGCGAGCCGGTGTCGGCGGTATTCGACCAGGCCGCCGACGCAGGCCCGACACCTGTGCAGCGAATCCACGGCGATCTGCATCTCGGTCAGGTTCTGCGAACACCGTTGACCTGGTTGCTGATCGATTTCGAAGGTGAGCCACTCAAGTCGGTGGCCGAACGCCGATTGCCCGACAGCCCGTTGCGCGATGTGGCGGGCATGCTCCGGTCGTTCGACTACGCCGGACACCATCTCCTTGGCGAGGCAACGCCGGGGCGCACCGGGCAACGCGAGTTCCGTGCCTGGGAATGGGTCGAACGCAACTCGTCGGCATTCTGCGACGGGTATGCCGCCGTGACCGGTGAGGATCCCCGCGCGCATTCCGCGTTACTGCGGGCCTACGAACTCGACAAGGCGGTCTATGAAGCGGTGTACGAGGCGCGTCACCGCCCGGCGTGGCTGCCGTTGCCGTTGAATGCGATTGAGCGACTGGTCGCCGTGTGATGCCCCATCCGGAGATCGGCGGGCGTCAGATCAGTCCGAACTCTTGACGGGTGTCGCCGTTCCAGCGCCGCAGGCCCGCGACATGTGCGGTGAACACCTCCGGGTCGTCGCCGATGGCTCGCACGATGTGTCCGAGCTGACCTGGCAGTAGCCGGCGGGCGAGCGTGATGTGCGGTGTCCAGCCGTCCGGTTGGATGTGCGGCAGCAGCCGTCCGCCGATATGTGGTCGGGTCGTGGCAAATACCCGGGCATGCAGACCCAAGAGACGTTCGGATGGGACCACCAGGCGGGCGGCGGTACCGCGGCGACCCCAAAACAGCAGGAGGGCCCCGACATTGACGGGTAGCCCGACAACATCTCCGATCGCGCCGAGCTCATCATCGACGGCAGCGTCGATCGAGTCCGCCGCGACAAGGGTGACGTGCGGCCGATTGGACGTCGACCGGATGTTGCCCTGGCTCGGCAGTCCGGCCTCAGCTATCTTCTGCCACTGCTGTCCGATGGCGGTGTTGGTGGCCTCATCGAAGATGAGCTCGATCGAGTGCGCCATTCAGCGCCGGCTCCACTGCTTCTGGTCGTGAGCGGTGACCGTTGGAACATCGCCGCGATAGACCTCGATCTCGACTCGGACGAGTTGTCCGGTTGATCCCTGTGACAACCGGGAGGTGCCGACGTCGCGGGTGAGGACATTGGGATTGCCGTGCACACAGTCGGCGATGTCGGGTGCGCTGTAGTCGAACCAGGCGCCCGTGGACAACTGCGCAATGTTCGGTGTGACCCGGTTGTCGATGACCGCGCCTGCCAGCATCTGAGCGGTCTGGCTGCGGACCAGAACCAGATCACCATCGGAGATGGAACGCGAGGCGGCGTCGTCGGGGTGGATGCGGATCGGCTCTCGGCCTTGCACTTTCGATGCGGTGCTGTAGGCGCCGTGATCGAGTTGGCTGTGCAGTCGCGTTTTCGGATTGTTCGCGATCAGGCAGATCGGGTACGCGCCGCAGCCGAGTCCGTCGGCCTCTGGTGGAGCGAGCCAGGCCGGGTGCGGCGGGCAGTCGTCGTAGCCGAAGCCGGCGATGGTGTCCGAGAAGATCTCGATCCGGCCACTGGGGGTGGGCAGCGGATGCGCGATGGGATCGCTGCGAAACTCTTGGTAGAGAGTGTGTTCGGTGTCTGCGCCAGAAAGCTCGAGTCTGCCCTTCTCCCAGAATTCGGCGAAGTTCTCCGGCGGGGTGTGTTCCGCGGGTGTGGCGCGACGCCAATCCTCGTACATCTTCTCGAGCCACCCGGGTTCATCGAGATTCTCGGTGAAGGCATCGAAGACGCCGAGACGTTTGCTGAGCTGGGCAAGGATGTCGAAGTCGCTCATCGACTCGCCAACCGGTTGGGTCACCTGCCGCATCGCGATCATGGTCTGGTCGTACCGTCCGCAGCCGATGTCGTTGCGCTCGAGCGTGGTGGTCACCGGGAACACGATGTCTGCGTGGCGTGCGGTTGCCGTCCAGAAGGGTTCGTGCACGATGACGGTCTCCGGTTTCTGGAAGGCGCGCCGGAGCCGGACCAGATCCTGGTGGTGGTGGAACGGATTGCCGCCGGCCCAGTAGACCAACTTGGTGTCGGGATAAACCTTGGTCTGCCCGTTGAACTCGTAGCTCTCGCCGGGGTGGAGCAGCAAGTCGGCGATGCGCGCCACCGGGATGAACTCGTCCACCGGGTTTGCGCCTTGGAAGAACGTCGGCAGTGAATAGGGGAGTTTGGCCGCACCCATGCCGCCGGTCGAGCCGTAACCGTGTCCGAAACCGCCTCCGGGAAGGCCGATTTGACCGAGGAATGCAGCCAGTGCGATGGAAGCCCACAAGGGCTGCTCGCCATAGGTGGCTCTCTGCAAGGACCACGACGTGGTCACCATCGTGCGCTTGGATGCCATCCGTCGGGCCAGTTCGGCGATCGAAGCGGGATCCATGCCGCAAAGTTCTGCCGCCCACCGCGGGTCCTTGACGACACCGTCGGGTTCGCCGCGCAGATAGTCGGCGAACCGCTCGAAGCCCACGCAGTGGCGGTCGAGAAAGTCGCGGTCGCAGAGGTTTTCGTCGAGCAGTACCCAGCACAGTGCCAGCATCAGTGCCGTGTCGCCTGCCGGAGTGATGGCAATCCACTCGTCGTGCTCCGCCAGCGCCAGGTCGTCGGCGAGCGGACCGATCAACACGAACTGTGCACCGTTGTCGTGTGCGGCATCGATGGCGCCGCGCACCATGTGCTTGCTGATGCCGCCGCCGTTGATCTGGAAGTTCTTGGCGGGGATGCCACCGAAACACACAAAGAGTTCGGTGTGTTCGCTCATCACCTGCCACGTGGTCGGGTTGTACAGTGGAGCCTCGCTCCCGACGATGTGCGGGAGCAGCACACTCGATGCACCGTGGCTATAGCTGTGCACCGATCGGGTATATCCGCCGAGGCAGTTCAGGAAGCGATGTATCTGACTCTGCGCGTGGTGAAATCGGCCCGCACTGGCCCACCCGTACGAGCCTCCGAAGATTGCGCGGTTGCCGAAGGTGTCGCGCACGCGCTCCAACTCGCGAGCCGCCAGGTCGAGCGCGTGATCCCAGGTCACCTCGACGAAATCGTCGTCACCGCGAGCACCGTCGGCGCCGGGTCCGTTGTTCAGCCATTGGCGGCGAACATACGGGTGCAGGATCCGGGCGCCGGTGTCGAGCGACGCGGGGATGTTTCCCAGAAGAGGCGATGGATCGGGGTCGGCGGAGTCCGGTTCGACACGCAATACATCGCCGTCGACAGAAGCAGTGAAGACACCCCAGTGTGAACTGTTGGTCGCTCCCGAACCTTTGACCCATGCCGATCTTTTGACCGATGCTTCGTCAGGCATGTCCCTCAGTGTTACAGCTCCGTCGTCTGGAAGCATTGTCGCCATGATGCAGCGTTATCGGATCGGACTGATCAACGGTGACGGGATCGGTCCCGAAGTCGTCCCGGCGGCCGCGCGCATCACCGAGGCCGCACTGGCAAATCTGGACCGTGCGGTCGAATGGGTACCCCTGGACATCGGCCGCGCGGCGATCGAGTCCGTGGGTCAGGCAATCCCCGAACAGACACTGTCCGCGCTGGATGAGCTGGACATGTGGATTCTCGGGCCCCACGATTCGGCGGGCTATCCAGCCGAGCATCGCACCGGTCTGACACCGGGTGCGGTGATCCGAAAGCGCTTCGATCTCTACGCCAATATTCGTCCCGCAGTGGCTTATCCGGGGGTACCGGCGGTGAGTCCGCAGATGGATCTGATCATCGTGCGCGAAAACAGCGAGGGGCTCTACGCCGACCGGAACATGGCGCGCGGGACAGGGGAGTTCATGCCGACACCCGACGTCGCCCTCTCGGTCGGCGTCGTCACCCGGACGGCGACCGAACGAATAGCGGTGTCCGCGTTCGAGCTTGCGATGACGCGGCGCAAGCTGGTGACGATCGTGCACAAGGCCAACGTGCTGACGATGACCACCGGACTGTTCCGTGACGTCTGCCTGCAGGTCGGGGAGCAGTACCCACAGGTGCAGATCACCGAGCAGCACGTCGATGCCATGGCCGCGCACCTGGTGCGGCGCGGACACGAGTTCGACGTGGTGGTCACCGAAAATCTCTTCGGCGACATCCTGTCGGACCTCGCCGCCGAACTCGCGGGGTCACTGGGCCTGGCGGCCTCGATCAACAGTTCCGCGACCAAGGTGATGGCCCAGGCCGCCCACGGCGCAGCGCCCGACATCGCCGGGCGTGGCATCGCAAATCCGGTGGGCATCATCGGGTCGGCCGCGATGATGCTGGATTGGCAGGCGGCCCGATCCGGTGACAACAACCTTTCCGACGCCGCCACCCGTATTCGGGAAGCTGTCGGATCAGCGTTGTCGCAAGGCGTTGCCACCGGTGATCTCGGCGGTTCTGCCACCACCACCGAGTTCACCGAGGTCGTACTGGGCTCGATCTGACTCCGCGGGCCGCGGTCAGGGCTTTCTGCAACAGAAGATGGCGGTGCCCGGAAAATGCTGCCCGCGAAGCGGACTCCATTGACCCCACTCCCGGTCGAAGCCCTCCGGCCACTCCGGCTCGATGAGGTCGTCGAGAATCAAACCGGCCGCCCGGATCTCCCGGATCCGATCGCCGACGGTTCGGTGGTGTTCGACGTACGACACTGTCCCGTCGTCTTCGGTCTCCACATACGGCGTGCGGTCGAAGTAGGAGAGCATCACCGTCAGTCCGGCAGGCCCCGGATCGTCCGGGAACATCCACCGCATCGGATGGTTCACCGAGAAGACCCACTTGCCGCCCGGCTTGAGTACCCGCGCCACCTCGGCCATCACCCCTGCGGAGTCCGCAACAAAGGGCACAGCCCCGAATGCCGAGCAGACCGTGTCGAACACCTCGTCGCGGAAGGGGAGTTGTTCGGCGCCTGCCTGGACCAGTGGCGGCTGTGGACCGCCGCGCGCCATCGCCATCTGACCCCGGCGCAGCATCTCCCGCGACAGGTCGAGGCCCACCGCGTGGGCGCCCTGCCCGGTGAGCCATCGACTGCACGGCGCCGACCCACAACCGATCTCGAGAACGGTTTTTCCGGTAACGTCACCGAGTAGGTGAACGTCCTCTTCACGGAGCCCTTCGGGGCACCAGACGAAGTCGCCGGCCTCGCTGCCGGCTCCGAGGAATTCACCGTGGCTGACGTGATATTCGTCGGCGTCGGCGTCCCACCAGCGACGATTCGCTGCGGCGCTCGTCTGCGAGTCCACGGAGCCGCGCAACAACGGGTGCGAATCGCCGGTATTTGCCCAGGCCACCGGGCCTGGCGTATCCTCAACCACGCGCGTGCCTGAGCTCGTGTGGTTCTACATGCCGATCACTTTGCAGTGATCCGTGTCGTTCCAGCAATATCTGCATTATCTGTCCCTACAACCCAACCTGTCCGGAGCCATCTAACATATGCCGTCCACGACCATTACCTCGCCGCAAGTAGCCATTAACGATATTGGCTCGGCTGAGGATTTTCTTGCTGCCATCGATGCAACTATCAAGTACTTCAATGATGGCGACATCGTCGAGGGCACCATCGTCAAGGTTGACCGTGACGAAGTGCTGCTCGACATCGGTTACAAAACCGAGGGAGTGATCCCGTCCCGCGAATTGTCCATCAAGCACGACGTCGACCCCAGCGAGGTCGTCAGCGTCGGTGACGCGGTGGAAGCACTCGTCCTCACCAAGGAGGACAAAGAGGGTCGGTTGATCCTGTCCAAGAAGCGCGCTCAGTACGAGCGGGCGTGGGGCACCATCGAAGAGCTCAAGGAAAAGGACGAGGCCGTCAAGGGCACCGTCATCGAGGTCGTCAAGGGCGGCCTGATCCTGGACATCGGTCTGCGTGGATTCCTCCCCGCATCGCTGGTGGAGATGCGTCGAGTGCGCGATCTGCAGCCGTACATCGGCAAGGAGATCGAAGCCAAGATCATCGAGCTGGACAAGAACCGGAACAATGTCGTCCTCTCGCGCCGTGCATGGCTCGAGCAGACCCAGTCCGAGGTCCGCAGCGAGTTCCTGCACCAGCTGCAGAAGGGCCAGGTCCGCAAGGGCGTCGTGTCCTCGATCGTCAACTTCGGTGCATTCGTCGATCTCGGCGGAGTCGACGGCCTGGTTCACGTCTCCGAGCTGTCTTGGAAGCACATCGATCACCCGTCCGAGGTTGTCGCAGTCGGCGACGAGGTCACCGTCGAGGTTCTCGACGTCGATCTGGACCGCGAGCGCGTTTCGCTGTCGCTCAAGGCCACCCAGGAAGATCCGTGGCGCCAGTTCGCTCGCACCCACGCCATCGGCCAGATCGTGCCCGGCAAGGTCACGAAGCTGGTTCCGTTCGGTGCATTCGTGCGGGTCGAAGAGGGGATCGAAGGCCTCGTCCACATCTCGGAGCTGGCCGAGCGCCACGTCGAGGTGCCGGATCAGGTTGTCGCCGTTGGTGACGACGCGATGGTCAAGGTCATTGATATCGACCTCGAGCGTCGCCGGATCTCGCTGAGCCTCAAGCAGGCCAACGAGGACTACACCGAAGAGTTCGACCCCTCGAAGTACGGCATGGCCGACAGCTACGACGAGCAGGGCAACTACATCTTCCCCGAGGGCTTCGATTCCGAGACCAACGAATGGCTCGACGGATTCGACAAGCAGCGGGAAGTGTGGGAGTCGCGCTACGCCGAGGCAGAACGCCGCCACAAGATGCACACCACTCAGATGGAGAAGTTCGCCGCTGCCGCCGAGGCCGCTGCCAACGCTCCGACTGATTACTCGTCGGATTCGGCTGACAAGGGTGGTGACGACGCTGCAACCACAACGGCATCGTCGACCTCGTCCTCGTCTTCCGCTCCGAAGAGCGGTGGCTCGCTGGCCAGCGACGAGCAGCTCGCTGCTCTGCGCGAAAAGCTTTCGGGCAACGCCTGATAGAGCTGTAACTCAAACCGCCCCCGGCCTTTCGGTCGGGGGCGGTTTGTTTTGTTCAGCCGCCGCCGGTGTCTTCGGCTGCATCGTCTATGTCCCCGCCGGTGTCTTCGGTAGGCCCGGCGTATACGTACGGGATCAGCGACTTGGCGACCATCGCGGCCGGCGGTAGCCCGTCGGGGGTGGGGGCCAGGTTGCCCCAGACCACCATCGTCACGTCGTTGACCGGGTCGTAGCCCATGAACGAGTTGTACCCGGGCATCTCGCCGATGTGCCCGAGCAGCGGTCCCATCTGTGCGATGCCGTAGCCGTATCCCGAGCTCGCCGGGTCATCGGGGTCAGAGGGTTCGATGCTGTTCATTCGCAGCTGTTGGGTTTTTGCATCGAGCAACCGGCCGCTGCCCAAGGCCTCCACCCAGATCGCCAGGTCGTTGGCGCTCGAGATGCCCTGTCCTGCGGCCCACGTCCACGAGGGATTGTCGTTGGTGGTGACCCTCGGCTGGACCGTGCCCGCCTCGATCGCTGCCAGGCGCTCGGGTGGAAGAGACTCCTTGCCTTCGTTCAGGGTTTCGACGTTCCCGCTGTACGAGTATCCGCTGACATACGGCACCGGGATCGCGGTGTCGGTGCCGGCGGGAAATGACGTTCCTGTCATGCCGAGTTCGGAGAAGAACCGGTCCTGGAAGATCTGTGCGATCGGCTTGCCGTCGAGTTCCTCGGCGATCAGTCCGAGTAGGACGGTGTTCGTGTTGGAGTAGTGGTACTCCGTGCCGGGAGCCGAATACGGCGGGTTGGCGAACGCGAGGGCCAGCAGCTCTTCAGGCGTCCAGACCCGTTGGGTGTCGTCGTCGAGGGCCGTGTTCAGTTCGAGTGTCGCGGTGTAGTTGTAGAGCCCGCTTCGCATGTCGAGCAGTTGGCCGATGGTGATGTTCTCCCCGTTCGGGACATCTGGCCGGTATTTGCTGACCGGATCGTCCACCGAGATCTTGCCTTCCTGGACCATCTGCATGATGGCGGTACCGGTCCAGGTCTTGGTGTTCGAGCCGACGCGAACCCTGGTGTCGACGGTGGGTTTGTCGGTGGAGTCGATTCCGAGTGTGCCCCACGCGTTTGTGTAGTCACCCTGAGGTGTCCGGATCAGCACCAGCATGCCGATTTCATGGAACTCGGTGGCAAGTCCGTCGACCACTTCGTCCATGGCAGCGGTGTCGAGCGGCAGGAGCGCGTTGTTCGACGTCGAACTTCTCGTGGTCGATGAGGTGTCGGCATCCGATGTGCAGGCGGTGCCCACCAGTGCGGTTGTGAGGATCATGACGACTGCGACGGATTGTCCCGACCGGCGGGTTCTACGATGACCGTCCTTGGTGGTCAACAGATTCGGTGAGAACATTGTGCTCGCTTCCGGTGTGCCGATCGCACAGAGGAAACCGGATCCATCCGGGCGACAGGGTTGTTCGGTAGAGCTACGGGGGGCCGCGACGGGCCGCTCGGGAATCCAGCACGCGCCGATCCCGCCAGGCGGGACGCTCCGTGTGGGGTAGTGCGACGGTACCCCTCGATTGCAACTGCAGGACGCGGTTACGCCAAGGAGCCGAGCCATGCAAACATTGCTTTTTGACAATGATTATCATTAAGGCGGACGATTCGGGTGTGAAAAATACTCTCGCCGTCCGATTTATCACCGTCTTCTGTGCTGGGGGTCTGCTTGTCGCCTGTGGAACCGACGGCGACACCGCAGCCACCTCGTCGGCTGCCGAGAAACCCTCCGGGAGCGCGGGTGCCGGTTCTGAACCCGTCGAACAGACCTCGGCCACCCGGCGGCTGGCATTCACTCACGATGACGGCATCGTGATCATCGATGCAGACGATCTCGAGCCGGTCGGCGACATTGCGGCACAGGGATTCATCCGCCTGAATCCGGCCGGCGACGGCCGCCACGTGTTCGTGTCCCGGCCCGACGGGTTCGGCGTCCTCGACATGGGCACGTGGACCCGCCAACATGGCGATCACGGGCACCACTACACGGCACAGCCGACGATGACGGGGCTGACATTCGGCGGGGAAGAGCCGGGACACGTTGTGTCACATGATGATCGGATCACATTGTTCTCTGACGGCACCGGAGAAATCGATGTGGTTGCCCCCGCAGAACTGTCGCGGGGCAAGGCGAAGACGGAAAAATATCAGGTACCGGCGCATCACGGGGTCGCCGTGGCGCGTGCCGATGGCACTCTGGTGACAACCGTCGGTACCGAAGAATCCCGCAGTGGAATCCAGATTCTCGGACCCGACGACTCGGTGCTCGCGAGCACCGATCAATGTCCCGGTGTCCATGGTGAGGCCATCGCCGCCGGTACAACACTCGCATTTGGATGCCAAGATGGCCTCCTGGTGGTGCAGGGCAACAACATCCAGAAGCTCACCAGCCCGGACAGTTACGGGCGGATCGGCAATCAGGCAGGCACCGAAGCGTCGCCGGTGGTCCTCGGGGACTACAAGGTGGACTCCGATGCCGAGCTCGAACGTCCGACCCGGATCAGTCTGGCCAACACGCAAACCGCTGAACTGCGACTCGTCGAGTTGGGTACCAGCTACAGCTTCCGATCACTGGCCCGCGGACCACGGGGTGAGGCGCTGGTCCTGGGCACCGATGGTGACATCCACGTGATCGACCCCGCCTCGGGCACCACGATCAAACGGATCGAGGTCATCGAGGACTGGGCCGAGCCCATCGAGTGGCAGGCGCCGCGCCCGACGCTGTTTGTCATGGAGTCGACCGCCTACGTCACCGATCCGGCGAACAGCAGGATCGTCGCGGTGGATCTCGCCAGCGGCGACATCACCGCGCAGAACGAGTTTGCCGCGGTTCCCAACGAGCTGACCGGAGTCACGGGTTAGACCAATTGTTTGATCGTCCACCCGCGAACGGTTCCGGCCCCGCCGATATTCGTCGGACTGGTGCAAAAGCGGGTGGATGCGGGAAGACGGGGGGTTGGTCTGCAACACTGGGTCGGTGATTCGAGTAGGCCTGACCGGCGGTATCGGCGCCGGAAAATCCACGGTGGCACGCACACTGACAGAGCGCGGTGCGTATCTCATCGATGCTGACGTGATCGCCAGGGAAGTCGTGGCGCCGGGATCGGATGGTCTCGCAAAGCTTGTCGAGGCGTTCGGAGCAGACATCCTGCTCGCCGACGGCGCCCTCGATCGGCCGGCATTGGCGGCAAAGGCCTTTGTCGATGACGAGCAACGCAAGAAGCTCAACGGCATCACGCATCCGCTGGTTGGTGCCCGTGCCGCAGAACTGCTCGATGCGGCGCCTGCGGATGCGATCGTGCTCCAGGACATCCCTCTGCTGGTGGAGAACCGGACCGCGGCGTTCTTCCATCTCGTGGTCATCGTGCACGCCGAGGAAGACGTCCGGCTCGCTCGCCTGACGGGTCAGCGCGGCATGCCGGAAGAGGATGCCCGCGCCCGGATCCGGTCGCAGGCGAGCGTCGAGGATCGGCGTGCGGTCGCAGATGTCTGGCTCGACAACAGCGGTACCCCGGACGACCTGGCAGCACTCGCGGCCACGCTCTGGGACGAACGGCTGGTGCCGTACGAGCGTGGGGTCCGCACCCGTGTGTGTGCGCCACAACCGACGACGGAGGTGGCCTACCGAGAGCAGTGGCAGGTCGATGCGACCCGGCTGGCGGATCGGCTGCGGCTGCTCGGCGCCGACAAGATCGTCGACATCAAGCATGTGGGCCCCACCTCGGAGGTCGGATCCGCGGCCGTCGACGTCATCGACTTCGACGTGGCGCTGGCCGACGGGGCGTCGGCCGCAGATCTCATCGACCCGCTCTCGGACGGCGGATTCCCGGTGAGCAGTCCCGGAGTGCACGCCAACGCCGATCCCGGGCGAGCTGTGACGATCAGACTGGTGTGACGATCACGCTCGACTGAGGGGTCACTCCCACACCAGTGCGACGCCCTGGGCCGCGAGCCAGGCCTCGACGTCGTCACCATGTGTGGCCGCCCCGGTCATCGTGCGGGTTGCGATGTGGACCGCTGCCTCGGCGTGCTCGCGGGGGAGCAGCCCGGCGGCGTGGGCGTCGAACAGTTCGTCGACGTCTTCGAGTTCGATACGGCCCGAGCGCTCGATCAGGTCGAGGTACCAGTCCTCGGAATGCCAGCACCCCTGTGCGTCGGGACGCGTGAACTCCCCGACGTCGAGGTAGAGGCGTTGGTCACGTTCGAACCCGGGACGAAAATGGAAAATGGTGGCCCGGAGTCCGAAGTCGGGGAGCAGCCAGGACTGTAGCCTGCTGAACTTTCGATGGTCGGCAGGCCGGTCCATGTACAGGCCGAATTCGGTGGCCCGGTAGACATCTACCTGGCGGATGAACCCTTTCGGGTCGGTGTTCGTACGCCCGGGCACGTCGAATGTCTCGTGCTTGGGCGGATGAATCGCGGCCATCGCGTCAACCTACGCCAGCGCGATGTTCACTGTCGGCGTACGCGCCGTGTCAGAGGTCGCGTTTACTCTGATGGCATGGCCTTTGCAGCAGAACATCCGATCATTGCGCACTCGGAATTCCGCCCGGTCGGGGAGATCGAACGTTCGGAAGCCACCTTTGAGGTGGTCAGCGACCACTCGCCCGCCGGTGATCAGCCGGCGGCGATCAAGCAGCTCGAGCAACGCCTGTCCAAAGGTGAGAAAGACATCGTGCTGCTCGGTGCCACCGGTACCGGTAAATCGGCGACCACCGCGTGGCTGATCGAGAAGGTCCAGCGGCCGACCCTGGTGATGGCGCCAAACAAGACCCTCGCCGCCCAGTTGGCCAACGAGCTCCGTGACATGTTGCCCAACAACGCCGTCGAGTACTTCGTGTCGTACTACGACTACTACCAGCCCGAGGCGTACATCGCGCAGACAGATACCTACATCGAGAAGGACTCGTCGATCAACGACGACGTCGAGAGGCTCCGCCACTCGGCGACGTCCAACCTGCTGTCGCGCCGCGACGTGGTCGTGGTGGCGTCCGTGTCGTGCATCTACGGCCTCGGTACACCGCAGTCCTACCTCGATCGTTCGGTGCAACTCGACGTCGGACAGGAGGTCGACCGTGACGCGCTGCTGCGACTGCTCGTCGATGTCCAGTACAGCCGCAACGATGTCAGCTTCACCCGAGGCAGCTTCCGGGTGCGCGGCGACACCGTCGAGATCATCCCCTCCTATGAGGAGCTGGCGATCCGCATCGAGTTCTTCGGCGACGAGATCGAGGCGCTGTACTACCTGCATCCGTTGACCGGAGACGTCGTCCGAGAGGTCAAGGGCCTGCGCATCTTCCCGGCCACCCACTACGTGGCCGGACCCGACCGGATGGAGCGGGCCATCGCGTCCATCGAGGCCGAACTGGAAGAACGGCTCGCCGAGCTGGAGGGCAAGGGCAAACTGCTCGAGGCCCAGCGGCTGCGGATGCGGACCAACTACGACGTCGAAATGATGCGGCAGGTCGGGTTCTGCTCCGGCATCGAGAACTATTCGCGGCATATCGACGGCCGCGGTGCCGGAACTGCGCCCGCCACGCTGATCGACTATTTCCCCGAAGACTTCTTGCTGGTCATCGACGAGTCGCATGTCACGGTGCCGCAGATCGGTGCGATGTACGAGGGTGACATGTCGCGTAAGCGCAATCTGGTCGACTTCGGGTTCCGGTTGCCGTCAGCCGTCGACAACCGTCCGCTGACCTGGAGCGAGTTCACCGATCGCATCGGTCAGACGGTCTACCTGTCGGCAACACCCGGGCCGTACGAATTGGGGCAGTCGAACGGTGAGTTCGTCGAGCAGGTGATCCGGCCCACCGGCCTGGTCGACCCGCAAGTGGTGGTCAAACCCACCAAGGGACAGATCGATGACCTGATCCACGAGATCCGGGAACGCACCAAGAAGGACGAGCGGGTTCTGGTCACCACCCTGACCAAGAAGATGTCGGAAGACCTCACCGACTACCTGCTGGAGATGGGTATCCGGGTTCGTTACCTGCACTCAGAGGTCGACACGCTGCGCCGCGTCGAACTCCTGCGGCAGTTGCGGCTCGGTGACTACGACGTGCTCGTCGGAATCAACCTTCTCCGTGAGGGTTTGGACCTGCCCGAGGTGTCGTTGGTTGCGATTCTCGACGCCGACAAAGAGGGGTTCCTGCGGAGTACCACCAGCCTCATCCAGACGATCGGCCGTGCGGCCCGAAACGTCTCCGGTGAAGTGCACATGTACGCCGACAAGATCACCGACTCGATGCGCAACGCCATCGATGAGACAGACCGTCGGCGTGAGAAGCAGGTCGCCTACAACAAGAAGATGGGCGTCGATCCAAAACCGTTGCGTAAGAAGATCGCCGACATCCTCGACCAGGTGTACGAGGAAGCCGAGGACTCGGTCGCAGTCGGCGGTTCCGGCCGAAATGCCAGTCGTGGACGGCGCGCACAGGGTGAACCGGGCCGGGCCTCGACCTCGTCAGGTGTTCTCGAAGGTCGGGACGTGTCTGCGATGCCACGCGCCGAACTTGCCGATCTCATCGGAGCGCTCACCGATCAGATGATGAATGCTGCCCGCGATCTCCAGTTCGAACTCGCGGGTCGCCTGCGTGACGAAATTGCCGATCTGAAGAAAGAATTGCGCGGCATGGACGCCGCAGGTATCTCCTGACCGATCTCCTGCAGATACATGTGACGTGAGTGACAGCAAGTGTTGTCGCAGGTCAGTGGGCATGGTGGTGTCCGCTTCGGTGGATACCCAAATGTTGGCCGCAGGTATCGATATACCCTTCCGGAAGGCAACGCCCCCTTCTCGGAAGGCATCGCCGTGGAGCGTATCCATATGCAAGCACGTTTATTGGAGGAATGAATGAGCGCATACCAGACCGTCGTAGTGGGAACCGATGGATCTGAATCGTCGATGAAGGCTGTGGAACGAGCGGGGGCGATCAGTGGGGACTCGGCAAAGTTGATCATTGCCTGTGCGTATTTCCCGACTGACGACAAGGACTTCTCTGCAGCATCGGATGTGCTCAAGGACGAGGCTTACCAGGTGCACGGGTCTGCGCCGACCGAGGAAATCCTTCGGTCCGCCAAGGAGCGGGCCGCCGCGGCAGGTGGCGTCAACATCGCCACCCGCCCCGTCGTCGGCTCGCCGGTGGACGCGCTCCTGAACCTGGTGCTGGACTCCAAGGCCGACCTGCTCGTGGTCGGCAACAAGGGCCTCAACTCGATCGCAGGCCGGTTGCTGGGATCAGTTCCGGCGGACGTCGCCCGCAAGTCGAGGTGCGACGTCCTGATCGTTCACACGGTCTGAGCGGACTGCCGCAGAGGCTCGGGCAGCTCGGCGCTGTGCACAATTGCCAGTTGCTGGGTTGCCCGGGTGAGCGCGACATACAGGTCGCCCCATCCGCGCGATGATTGATGCACGATCATGGACGGCTCGATCACGATCGTACGGTCGAATTCCAGGCCCTTGCACTGTGCGACCGTGAGGACGGACAGGTCTTGGATGCCCTCGAGATTCTCGGTGGCACTGCGGATCTCGTCGATCAGATCATCCGGGGCGATGATCGCGGCGATACCGTCGAGAGGTTCGGTGGCGAGCCGACCGGCAACCGCGCCGAGCTTCTCGGCCGATGTGTGTTCGAACACCGGTGGCCGCCCGCTCGACCTGATCGAGGTGGGTGCCGACATCTTGCTGTCGATCTGTTCGAGAATCGGGGCTGCGACCGCCATGATCTCGCTGGGCGTGCGGTAGTTGACCGTCAGGTCGAACTTGCGCCACCGCTGCGCGACATACGGCGTGAGGACTTCGCCCCACGAGTTCGTCCCGGCCGGATCGCCGGTCTGCGCGGTATCCCCGATGACGGTCATCCAGCGATTCGGGATGCGGCGCATGATCATTCGCCACGCCATCGCCGACAGCTCCTGGGCCTCGTCGACGATCACGTGGCCGAACGTCCACGTCCGGTCGTTGTAGGCGCGTTCGGCTGTGGTCAAAGCCACCCGATTGGTCTGGCGCGCGGCGAGTTGTTCGGCGTCGATCAGGTCATACGCCATCAGGATCTCCGGATCGAGTTCGTCCTCGAGATCCTGTGGTGCCGAACCGGTCAGGATGTCGAGTGCATCCTGTGCATCCGAGAGCTTCTGGCGCCACTGGGCGCGTTCGCGTTCTTCATCGTCGTTGTCGTCTATGCCGATGATCTCGGCCAGTTCGTCGAGCAACGGCGCGTCGGCGGCGCTGAAACCGCCCCGCTCGGTACGCAGGAGTGCGTCGCGGTCGGCTTGCGACCAGCCGGGCGTCGCGGACTTGATCCGCTCGGGCGAGGTCAGCAGATCGGCCAACACCACTTGCGGAGAAAGTTGTGGCCAGAAATGCGCCAGTGCGGCATTGATGTCCGGGTCTTCGCGCATCTCGTCACGAATGTCCGCGATGTCGGTGCCGCTCAACAACTGTGAACCGTCGACCACGCTGGAGCCGATGCGTTCGGCATGTTGCTGAGCAAGGGTATCGAACGCCGAGCGCAGGAACACCGATCGAGCATGGTTGTGCGGACGCCTCGATGACCGGGCCCGACCGCGGGCGCGCTGGATCACCTTGCTGGTGATCGCGACCTCATAGCCCTCGAACTTGCGGATGATCGGCGACGTGGGGAGCTCTTGCCGGTCCCGGACCGCTTGTTTGAGGACCTCGACGATGGCCAGATCGCCCTTGCGGGTCGATGCCACCGGATTGTCGGTGACGGTGGCCCGCACGCCCGGATAGAGGTCGCCGATGGTCGAGAGGAGCACACCGCTCTCGCCGAGCGAGGGGAGCACCTGTCCGATGTACTTCAGGAAGGTGGTGTTGGGCCCGATGATGAGAACACCACTGCGCGCGAGGGTTTCGCGGTACGTGTACAGCAGGTATGCGGCGCGGTGAAGCGCGACCGCGGTCTTGCCGGTCCCCGGGCCGCCCTGGACCACCAGCACTCCACGGTGCGGCGACCGGATGATGACGTCCTGCTCGCGCTGGATGGTTTCGACGATGTCGTTCATGTGCCCGGTGCGGGCGGCATTGAGTGCGGTGATCAGCGCTGTCTCGTTCACCACATCGCCGTGGCCGGTGTTGTCGGCATCGGCGATCTCGGTGACGTCGAGGCGCTCTTTGTTGATCGCGGTGATCTTGCGGTTGCGGGTACGGACGTGACTGCGTACCTGGACGTCTTCCGGTGAGGCCGGCGTCGCGAGATAGAACGGACGGCTCAGCGGTGCGCGCCAATCGAGCAGGAGTGTGCTGTCCTGCTCGTCGTCGTCGAGGATGCCGATACGACCGATCCGGCGAACCTCACCGCTCTCGAGGTCGAGGCGGCCGAAATAAAGATTGTGTTCGGCGGCATCGAACTTCGTCAGATCGTCGTTGTACAGACGCTCATAGGATTCGCGTTCGGAACGTGCCTGCGGAGTGCCGCCGGTGTCGCGCAGAGCAGATGCCAACCGCGTCTGGGTATTGCGGCGCATCCGGTCCAGACGGCCGTATACGCGATCCAGATGGTGTTGTTCGGCCTCGAACACAGTCCTCCTCGGTTTGCTGCAGCACCTTGTCGAACTGGGCATTCGACCGCGCCGTTCGCGCACAAAAATAGTGCTAAAGAATAACGCGGTGGGCCGGGTAAACGTTCCCGGCCCACCGCGTGAAGGTGGGGATGCGGCCTGCTAGCAGGCAGTACTCGCGGTCCTTCAGGCGTCGAGATCCGACGCGACGAGTTGGGTGACCTTGTCGAGGGTTGCCTGGTCTTCGCAGGTGACGGTGACCTCGGTGCCCACGGTGGCGCCGAGCGTCATGATCAGCAACGCCGAACCGGCGTCCACCGGCTCACCACCGGCCACCGAAAGTGTCACCGGGACGCCGGCGGCGGCAACGGCCTCGGCGATCGTGGCTGCGGGGCGGGCATGCAGGCCGATGGACGATCCAACAGCAACGGTGTTACTTGGCATGATT
The DNA here is from genome assembly GCF_059683565.1 of Williamsia sp. Y721. Lineage (NCBI taxonomy): Bacteria > Bacillati > Actinomycetota > Actinomycetes > Mycobacteriales > Nocardiaceae > Williamsia > Williamsia sp. Y721. The sequence continues at coordinate 1,885,497 of NZ_JCASNH010000001.1, forward strand.
TCTCCTTGTTGTTTTTCGGTTGATGCTGATCAGGGGTGATATCGGTCAGGCCGCGCTGAGAACCTTTGCCTCGTCGGGCGCTGCCTTGCGGGAACGGATGAATTGTTTGGCAGCGACGACGCACACCGCCGAGACGATGGTTCCGGCGGCAAGTGCAATGAAGAACCAGGCGATCCCACCGATGGCGAACGAGACGAAGATGCCACCGTGGGGAGCGCTCAGGGTGACGTCGAAGGCCATGATCAAACCTCCGGTCACGGCGCCACCGGCCATCATCGACGGAATCACCCGCAGTGGGTCGGCCGCCGCAAATGGGATGGCGCCTTCGGAGATGAACGAGGCACCCAGTAGCCAGGCGGCCTTGCCGTTCTCCCGTTCGGCCTCGGTGAAGAGCCCGGGACGGACGGTCGAGGCAAGTGCCATCGCCAGCGGCGGCACCATTCCGGCCGCCATGACCGCGGCCATGATCCGCAGTGAGGCGTCGTCGGTGACCGAGAGTCCGGCCACGGCGAACGCATAGGCGGCCTTGTTGACGGGTCCGCCGAGGTCGAAGCACATCATCAGTCCGAGGATGACGCCGAGCAGGATGGCGGACGAACCGGACAGGCTGTTGAGCCAGTCGGTCAATCCCTCGGTGATCGAGGCCAGTGGTTTGCCGAGCACGATGAACATCAACAGGCCGACAACCAGCGAGGCGAACAGCGGGATGATCACCACCGGCATCAGGCCGCGTGCCCATTGCGGAACGGGTATCCGGCCGATGTAGAGGGCGGCAAAGCCGGCGATCAATCCGCCGACGAGACCGCCGATGAACCCGGCTCCGACGAATACGGCCACCGCGCCCGCGGTGAAACCGGGAGCCAGGCCCGGCCGGTCGGCGATGGCGAACGCTATGTAGCCGGCCAGTGCGGGCACCAGGAAGCTGAAGGCCAGGGAGCCGAGTTGGTAAAGGACTGCGCCGATATAGGTCATCAGACCGCCGTCGGGCAGCGAGGTCAGTGAGTTGTCGAGGGTGATGTCCGCTGCGGTGTCCGTGATCTCATAGCCTGCGAACAAGAATCCGAGCGCGATGAGCAGTCCGCCGGCGGCGACGAACGGGATCATGTAGCTCACGCCGGTCAGCAGGATCTGACGCAATCGCGTACCCCAACCGACGTCGCCGCCTCCGGAGCCGGATTGTTCGGTGTCGCCGGTCGTGGAGCCTGCGACTCTGGCCGCGTTGGGATCTTCGCCCGCGCGCAACGCCTCGGTGATCATCGTGTCCGGTTCGTTGATCGCACGCTTGACGCCTGAGGCAACCACCGGCTTACCTGCGAATCGTTCCTTGCCCTTCACCCCGACATCGGTTGCGAAGATCACCGCGTCTGCCGAGGCGATCGCCTCGGGCGACAGCGGAGTGCTACCGCTCGAACCCTGGGTCTCGACGAGCACCTCGACGCCGGCGCGCTTGCCTGCCGCCACCAGTGAATCGGCAGCCATGTAGGTGTGCGCGATTCCGGTGGGACAGGCGGTGACCGCGACGATGGTCCGCTCGGATCCGGCCGGACCGGTGTCGCCCGCGGGTGCCGCCGGCGACTTCTCGGTACTCGACTTCGCGGCACCGGCCTTGTCGGGGGCTGCGGCCGGGGCAGTGGCCGGCGGCGCGGAAGCAGCCGGTGCGGAAGCAGCCGGTGCGGCCGCGGGTGCCGGATGCAGGACATCGTCGACGAGCGCGACCACGTCGTCGGGACCGGCAGCCGACCGGAGTGATGACACGAACTCCGGCCTGACCAACGCCCGGGCCAGCGAGGTGAGCAGTTTCATGTGTTCGGAGCCGGCGCCGGCCGGTGCCGCGATGAGGAACACCAGATCGGCCGGGCCATCGGGGGCACCGAAGTCGACCTTCGGGTCGAGTCTGGCAAATCCGAGGGACGCCGTGACGACTGATTCGTCCCGGCAGTGCGGGATCGCGATCCCACCGGGAAGCCCGGTGGCCGATTGTGATTCACGGGCCAGCGCAGCGTCGCGCAGGCTGTCGACGTCGGTGGTGCGCCCGGCGGCGGCGAGCTTGCCGGCCAGGGCCTCGATGACCGCCTCTTTGGTGGCGCCGAGTCCGGCATCGAGGGTGATCAGTTCTGGGGTGATGATCGCCGGCGTGGGGCCGGTGTGGACTGTCGGGTTCGACATGACGGATTCCTAGGTTCGAGATGCGCGATCGTGAGGGTGCGCAGCGCTGGTGACCAGATCGATTGCAGCCATCAGGAGCTGCCGAGGATCGAGGTCAGCGCGGTGACGGTCACCGCGTCCGGGTTGATGTGACTGGGACTCGGAAGTGCCGTGCCCGGTAGGGCGGCAGCGGCACTGCCGTACGCGACCGCCATGACGAGGCGGTCAGCTGGTCCGGCGTTTTCCAGATCAGCGAGTAGATATCCGGCCAGCGACGAATCGCCGGCACCGACCGTGCTGAGCGGCGCGATCGGAGGTGTGGTGGCGTGCCAGGCGCCCGTCGATGTGACCAGGACCGCGCCCGCGGCGCCCAGAGTGGCGAGCACGGTCTGCGGGCCGCCGCGCTCGATCAGCGATCGGGCTGCGCGGGCGGTCGGGTAGGGGTCACCCTCTTCGGCGGCACGTTCGAGTTCGAGACCGTCCGTGCCGACGATCTGGCCCAGTTCTTCGGCGTTGGGCTTGATCAGATGGGGTGCAGCAGTGGAGAATTCGGCCGCGAGTGCTCGCAGTGGGCCGTCAGAGGTGTCGACGGCGATCCGGACCGAGCTCCCGGCTGTGCGGAGCGTTGCCACCAGTTCTGCGTACCAGCGATCCGGGACGCCCGGTGGCAGCGAACCCGACAAGACCACCCAGTCGGCCGACGTCGAGAGCTCGGACAGGCAGGCTGCCAGGGCGTCGAGGTGTTCGGGAAGCAGTGCGGCGCCGGGTTCATTGATCTTGGTCGTGGTGCCGTCCGGTTCGGTGACGGTGAGATTCACGCGCGCCGCACCGGGATGCCCGATCGCACGGTGCTCGATGCCGGCTTCGGTCAATGCCACGAGGAGTGGTTCGTTCTGGTTTCCGGGAAGGACTGCTACGGCACGTTTTCCGGCGGAAGTGATCACGCGGGCGACGTTGACGCCTTTGCCGCCCGGATGTGAGGTCGAGGTGGTGGCACGGTGTACGGCGCCGCGCCGCAGTGGTTCGGCCAGCGTCACGGTGCGGTCGATGCTGGGATTGGCGGTCAGCGTGATGATCATGCCGTCACCACTTCGATGCCGGCATCGACGAACTCGGCACGGGCGGCGTCCGAGATCGCGGTGTCGGTGATCAGCACATCGACGCGGTCGATCGGCGCGAAGCTGATCAGGTCTTCCCGACCGACCTTCGATGAGTCCGCGACGACCACAACCTGGTGCGCGGATGCGACCATGGCCCGCTTGACGGCCGCTTCGTCGCTATCGGGCGTGGACAGACCGTGGCGCACGGTGATGCCGTTGGTCCCGACCACCGCGACGTCAACTCGCATCGTGGACAGTGTGCGTAGGGCATCGTCACCGACGACTGCCTGGGTGATGCCGCGGACGCGTCCGCCGAGCAGATGCAGGCGCAAGCCGCCGAGGCCGCTGACCCGCATGGCAACCGGAAGGGAGTTGGTGACGACAACCAGATCCTGGTCGGTGGGCAGGTATGCGGCCACTCGTGCGGCGGTGGTCCCGGCATCGATCAGCACACTGCCGCCTGCAGGCGGTAAGTGGTCGAGGGCGGCCTTCCCGATGCGTTCCTTCTCGTCTGCGTGGCTGTTTTCGCGCTCGGTGGTGCCGAGTTCGATGGCGGTCAGGGCCGATGCCGGGACCGCGCCGCCGTGTACCCGCCGGATCAGTCCGAGCCGGTCCAGTGCGGCCAGATCGCGACGGACGGTTTCGGTCGTCACGGCGTACAGCTCGGCGAGGTCTGCGACTGACATGCGACCGTTCTGCGCGATGACCGATGCCATCGCCTGCTGCCGTTCCTCTGGGTACATCCCGTCCTCCGTGTGGCCCGCCGCAATGTGCAAGCATGTGGTTTGAAATGTTGCTTTATGTTGTTTTATGCCCGAACGTATTGTCTTGTCAAGAGTTTTCTGTAATCTAGATCACATCGCTATGTTGGAAATGTCCAGTCAAGCGACGTGAAGGAATCGGTCTCAGGAGGTCGCATGAATATGTCATCGCAGGTGGAGAGTCCGCGTCAGGTTCTGCGGGGTACTCCGGTGGTGCCAGGGGTGGTCCTCGGGCCGGCCGTTGTACCCGGACCTCGTGTGGAACCGGTGATCAACACAGATCCCGTGCCCGCCGCGGGTCGTGAGGCAGAGATCCAGGCCTTCGGTCAGGCGACCACCGCGGTGGCGAAGCGTCTTTCGGACCGCGCCGCGATGTCGACCGGATCGGCCTCGGAGGTGCTCGCGGCCAACGCTGCGATGGCAACCGATCGCGGGTGGCTGGGTGCGGCAGAAGATCTGATCACAGCCGGTAGTTCGGCCGCCGCCGCGGCCGTTGCCGCGACCGCTCAGTTCGCGGACATGTTCACCAAACTCGGCGGGTTGATGGCCGAACGGGTGACCGATCTCAACGACGTCCGCGATCGGGTGCTGGCCGAGTTGCTCGGCCTGCCCGAACCCGGTGTCCCGGTGCCGGAGGTGCCCTCGGTGCTCCTGGCCGAAGACCTCGCACCGGCCGACACCGCAGGACTTGACCCGACGCTGATCGTCGGGCTCGCCACATCACTGGGCGGACCGACCAGCCACACCGCGATCATCGCCCGACAGCTCGGGATCCCTTGCGTGGTAGCTGTTTCCGGACTCGAGACCGTGGCGGCCGGAACGCCGGTGCTGATCGACGGAAGCGCCGGTGAACTGACCGTGTCACCGGATGAGGAGGTCGCGGCACAGGCCGTTGCCGCGTACAAGTTGATCGCCGAGCGCACTGCCGGCTGGACAGGTCCCGGTGCGACCTCGGATGGACATCGCGTGGATGTGCTCGCCAACGTCCAGGACGGCGCAGGCGCGCGGGTTGCTGCCAGGAGTGCGGCCGGGGGAGTCGGATTGTTCCGTACCGAACTCTGCTTCCTTGATCGGGAACAGGAACCGACGGTCGACGAGCAGGCGGCGATCTACCGCGAGGTGATCGAGGCGTTCCCCGACTCCAAGGTGGTCCTGCGAACCCTTGATGCCGGATCGGACAAGCCGCTGCGCTTCGCCGCTCATCCTGATGAGGCGAATCCCGCGCTGGGTGTCCGTGGTATTCGAATGGCCGCGCTGGACAACGGATTGCTCGAGCGTCAGCTCGACGGGGTGGCGGCCGCGGCCGAGGGCCTGCGGGCGCCCTGGGTGATGGCACCGATGATCGCCACCCCGGCCGAGGCCAAGTGGTTTGCCGAAAAGGTGCGCGAACGCGGGCTGGTGCCCGGCGTGATGATCGAGGTACCGGCGGCGGCTCTACTGGCCGAACGAGTTCTCGAGCACGTCGATTTCCTGTCCATCGGAACCAACGACCTGGCCCAGTACACGATGGCCGCTGATCGGATGTCTGCTGATCTAGCCGGGTTGACCGATCCGTGGCAGCCGGCGGTGCTCTCCCTGGTTGCGCGGACGGCGGCGGCCGGCGCGGCGGCGGGTAAACCGGTCGGTGTCTGTGGTGAGGCGGCGGCGGATCCGCTGTTGGCCTGTGTGCTTGTCGGGCTGGGCGTCACATCGTTGTCGGCGGCGGCCTCGGCGGTGGCCGGGGTCGGCGCGAAGCTCGGGACGGTCAGCCTCGATGACTGCCGCCGCGCCGCGGCAGCGGTCTCGCAGACGTCAGATCCGGTAGGTGCGCGGGCAGCGGCCCGTGCGGTTCTGGGCTGAGGCCCGCGCACCCACCGGGATTCAACTAGAGAGCTTTTTCTGCTCTCTTCTGTGCCTTCTTGGCCTGCTCACGTGCAAGGGCCGAGAGCTTGGCGCTTTCGTCGGCGGTGCGCGCGGCAACCTCGGAGCCATGCTCACGCACGTACTCGACCAACTCGGGGGTCCTGTCGCGCACCGTGTTCAGGTAGTGCCCGGCGTAGCCGTTGGTCGACGCCCAGGCCTTCGCCGCCGAATCCGCGAGCTCCGCGCCTCGCTCGGCCGCAAGATCTTTGGCGGTCGAACTGTTCTTGGCGGCCTTCTTCGCGAACTTGGCCTGCTCTTTTGCGGCGAGCTTGGCGAACTTCGCGTGCTTCTTGCCTGCCTGCTTGCCCAGCTTGGCCTGCTTCTTGGCGGCAGCCTTGGAGAGCGTGGCAGCCCGATCAGAAGTCAGTTCCGCCAGATGTTCGCCCCTCTTCGACGCGACGTCGGCGAACTCGGAGGCCCGCTCGGCAGCGATTCCCGCGAGGACCGCTCCGCGCTTGGCCGCGACATCCGAGAACTCGGACCCACGTTCGACCGCCACGTCAGCGAATGTTGCCGCCTTTTCCGATGCCTTGCGCGCGAGTTCGGATGCGCGCTCGGAAGCCACATCGGCGAACTTGCCACCTCGATCCGCTGCGACCTCGGCCAGCTCTCCGCTGCGCTCGGAGACCACCCCGGCGAGATGCGTGGCCTTGTCGGTGAGTACCTCGGTTGTCGCCGAACCGGATGAACCGGAGGGCAGCGCGGCGGCCACCTTGCCGCCGGCGACGGCGGCGGCCTTGCGTCCGCGCCAAGCGAGCGACGGCTTGCCCTCGGTGTCGACCGTCGCGAGCAGCAGTCCGCCGAGCAGACCGACGTTCTGGATGAAGTGCGCCTGCTGTTCGGCGCGCTCGTGTGGGTCGGTTTCGTTCCAGAAGTCGTGGCCGGCCAATGTGGTCGGGACCACAACCCCCGCCAGCGACAGTGCCGCCAGCCGCGGGAACTTTCCGGTGGCCAGGGCCAGGCCGCCGACGATGTGAATGGCGCCGTTGACGCGGACGAGAATCTGCGTGTCGGCCGGGATCAGGTCGGCGGCTGCTGGCGGCAGCGCGACCTTTGCCTTGTCGACGTAGGGCTGCGCAGCCTCGGCCAGTACTTCCGGCCGTCGGATCACCTCGACCCCGGTGGCGATGAACGCTGCGGCGAGCATGGGACGGGCAATTCGGCGAATCAGCATGAAGGGCCTCCTCAAAGACACTGTTCTAAGTCGAATCTGCTTGTCGAACTTCTGGGCTAATGGACTCTGTTGAGCCTATAGACGTTGGGTGGGTACCCCGCGGAGCGAACTTCTACCAGCCTCGCTCACGCCATTCGTCGAGATGGGGGCGCTCGGCACCCAGGTTGGTGTCGAGTCCGTGACCGGGATAGACCACCGTGCTGTCGTCGAATCGGTCGAACAGCTTCGTCTTGACGTCGCTGATCAGCGACTCGAAGTCTTCCGGTGTCTGCGATTTGCCGACACCGCCGGGGAACAGACAGTCGCCGGTGAACAGGTGGGTGACGTCGTCGTCGAAGAACAGGGCGATGGAACCATCGGTGTGGCCTTTGACGTGGATGGTCCCCAGCTTCAGGTTGCCGACCTCGATGACGTCGCCCTCATCGACGAGCCGATCGGTGGCCACCTGGATCGGTGGGGCATCGATCCGGCCCGCCGCGGTGGGCAGGCCGGTTGCCTTGACCACCTCTTCGAGTGCGATCCAGTGGTCGGGATGCCAGTGGGTGGTGAAGATCGATTCGATGTGGCCGTGTGCCTTGATCAGGTCGATCAGGACATCGGCGTCGTTGGCGGCGTCGATCAACAGACCCTTGCCGGTTTCACGGCAGGTGATGACGTAAACGTTGTTGTCCATCGGGCCGACGGACAATTTGAGGATCGTCGCATTCGGTGTGGTTTTGCGTTGTGGCACATCCGAATTGCTGAAGTCGCCGGTGTAGTTGTCGGAAATCGGGGCCGCTGCACTCATGGGAACAACCCTAACCGTCCGGATGAGGGTTTGGGGGTCGCCTGCCCCCGAATCTGTGCCGATGGTGCCGCGGGCGACTCAGATGAGTAGCCGCCACCGGCTTTCCATCAGCCCGGCTGTACCCGGCCGGTGACGCATAATTGAGCCCATTGCCCGGACTCGGCCGGGTGTTGTGGATTGTGACGGTGCGGCCTTGAACACGATCGATCGCAGTGAACTGGCACTGGCCACTGCATTGACCGGGGTGGCAGGTTTTCTGGACGCGGTGGCGTTCATCCATCTCGGCGGCTACTTCATCTCATTCATGAGCGGCAACACGACGCAGATGTCGACGTCGTTTGTCGAGGGCATGACGAGTGCGGGGTTGCGTTGCCTGCTGATCATCGGATTGTTCGTGGTCGGGGTCATGGTGGGTTCGATTGTTCGGCGCCTCACTGCCGCGGTGCACGGCCGAATCGCGGTGTTGTGTTCGGTGACAACACTTCTCGGGGTGTCTGCGGTGATCGCTGCAGTGTGGTCGGGATACGTGTCGTTGATGGTCGTCGCGGTCGCGATGGGCACGCTCAACTCGGTGTTCGAGAAATCGGGGGTGGTCTCGGTGGGGTTGACCTATATGACCGGCACCCTGGTGAAAGCGGCGCAGCGGCTGGTCGATGCGGCGTTCGGTGGCCCGCGATGGGGGTGGGTCCGGAGTTTCCTGATGTGGTCGGCGATGGCCGTCGGCGCGTTTGCCGGTGCCGGCGCCTACCGCGGAATAGGTATGGCGGCGGTGTGGTTGCCGTTTGTGATCGTTGCTTTGCTCACACTCTGGGTGGTGAAGGTTTTCGCAGGTCAGAAGGTTTGACGGGGTGCTGCGAGCAATGCGATCGGCTGGCAGGCTCTGTTGCCGCCGGTATCTTGTCAGTAGGTGCCTCTAGCATTGCCGGGTACGCCTCTGGCGCACGCCCAACAGCTGATCAGTGATGGTCGGCACAGTACTGATTTGAACTAATTTGAACCCGAAAAGGACCACAGTGGTTGATCGACTCATCGTGCGCGGAGCCCGCGAACACAATCTTCGCGGCGTCGACGTGGATCTCCCGCGCGACAGTTTGATCGTTTTCACCGGGCTTTCGGGCTCCGGGAAGTCGAGCCTGGCCTTCGACACGATCTTCGCCGAGGGCCAGCGCCGATACGTCGAATCGCTCTCGGCATACGCCCGGCAGTTCCTCGGACAGATGGACAAGCCCGACGTCGACTTCATCGAGGGTCTGTCTCCGGCGGTCTCGATCGACCAGAAGTCGACCAACCGCAACCCGCGGTCGACGGTCGGCACCATCACCGAGGTCTACGACTACCTCCGTCTGTTGTATGCGCGCGCAGGCAAAGCACATTGCCCCGAGTGCGGGGCGGCCATCGAGAAGCAGACCCCGCAGCAGATCGTCGACCAGGTGCTGGCGATGGAAGAGGGCATCCGGTTCCAGGTGCTCGCGCCGGTGGTCCGGACCCGCAAAGGTGAGTTCGTCGATCTGTTCGGCACGTTGCAGACGCAGGGTTTCTCGCGCGCACGTATCGACGGTGTGGTCCATCAGCTGGCTGATCCTCCGAAGCTCAAGAAGCAGGAGAAGCACGACATCGAGGTGGTCGTCGACCGGCTTGCGGTGAAGGCCTCGGCCAAACAGCGACTCACCGATTCGGTGGAGACCGCGCTCGGTTTGGCCGACGGTGTGATCGTTCTCGACTTCGTCGATCTGGAAGAAAACGATCCGGATCGTGAGCGCCGGTTCTCCGAGCGGATGGCCTGCCCCAACGGTCACCCCATCGCGATCGACGATCTCGAGCCCCGCTCGTTCTCGTTCAACTCGCCCTACGGTGCCTGCCCCGATTGCGATGGCCTCGGTATCCGTAAAGAGGTAGACGAGGAACTGGTCGTCCCGGATGCCGATCTGACGCTTGCCGAGGGTGCCATCGCGCCGTGGGCGGGTGGCCACAACGCCGACTACTTCCTGCGGTTGTTGTCCGGACTCGGCGACGCCATGGGTTTCGACACCGATACTCCGTGGAAAAAGCTGCCGGTCAAGGCCCGCCGGGCGATCCTCAACGGCAGTGAACATCAGGTTCACGTGCAGTTCCGTAACCGCTACGGCCGCACCCGCTCGTATTACACCGAGTTCGAAGGTGTGATGTCGTTCCTGCATCGCCGGATGGAACAGACCGAGTCCGAGCAGATGAAAGACCGGTACGAGGGCTACATGCGGGACATCCCGTGCCCCACCTGTAACGGCGCCCGTCTGCGTCCGGAGATCTTGGCGGTCACCCTCGACCACAAGCGGTTCGGTGAGAAGTCGATCGCCGAGGTCTGCGCCTTGTCGGTCGCCGAATGCGCCGACTACCTCTCCGACCTCAAACTCGGAAAGCGTGAGGAGGCCATCGCCGGCCAGGTCCTCAAAGAGGTGCAGTCACGCATCCGCTTCCTGTTGGACGTGGGCCTGGAGTATCTGTCGCTCTCCCGCGCAGCGGGTTCACTGTCCGGCGGTGAGGCGCAGCGCATCCGGCTGGCGACCCAGATCGGTTCCGGCCTGGCCGGTGTCCTCTACGTTCTGGACGAACCGTCCATCGGTCTGCATCAGCGTGACAACCGGCGCCTCATCGACACCCTCACCAGGCTGCGCGACCTGGGCAACACCCTGATCGTGGTCGAGCATGACGAGGACACCATCCGTTCTGCGGACTGGATCGTCGACATCGGCCCCCACGCCGGTGAACACGGCGGTCGGGTTGTCCACAGCGGCAGCTACAAAGACCTGCTGAAGAACGAGGAATCCATCACGGGCGCGTACCTTTCGGGGCGTTCGAGGCTGGAGGTCCCGGAGACCAGGCGACCGATCGACCGGAAACGGCAGTTGACCGTTGTCGGGGCCCGGGAGCACAACCTCCAGGGCATCGATGTCGTGTTCCCGCTGGGTGTTCTCACCGCGGTCACCGGTGTCTCGGGGTCTGGTAAGTCGACTCTGGTCAACGACATCCTGGCCACGGTGATGGCCAACAAGCTCAACGGTGCGCGTCAGGTCCCCGGCAGGCACACCCGCATCAACGGGATGGACAACCTCGACAAGCTGGTCCGCGTCGATCAGTCGCCGATCGGCCGGACCCCGCGATCCAACCCGGCCACCTACACCGGTGTGTTCGACAAGATCCGCACGCTGTTCGCCGCGACCACCGAAGCCAAGGTCCGTGGCTACCAGCCGGGACGGTTCTCGTTCAACGTCAAGGGTGGCCGCTGCGAGGCCTGCTCGGGCGAGGGCACGATCAAGATCGAGATGAACTTCCTGCCCGACGTCTACGTGCCGTGCGAGGTTTGTCACGGTGCGCGGTACAACCGCGAAACCCTCGAGGTGCACTACAAGGGCAAGACCATCTCCGAGGTACTCGACATGCCCATCGAGGTGGCTGCGGAGTTCTTCGAGCCGATCACCTCGATCCATCGGTACCTCAAGACCCTCAACGAGGTCGGGTTGGGCTATGTCCGGCTCGGGCAGCCGGCGACAACACTGTCCGGTGGTGAAGCGCAACGCGTGAAGCTGGCGGCTGAACTGCAGAAACGGTCGACCGGGCGCACCGCCTACATCCTCGACGAGCCCACCACCGGTCTGCACTTCGAGGACATCCGCAAGTTGATCCATGTGATCAACGGTCTCGTCGACAAGGGCAACTCGGTGATCGTCATCGAACACAACCTCGACGTCATCAAGACCGCCGACTGGGTCATCGACATGGGTCCGGAAGGCGGGTCGGGTGGTGGCACCGTGGTCGTCGAGGGAACACCCGAAGATGTCGCGGCCGAGCCGCTGAGTCATACGGGCAAGTTCCTCGCCGAGATCTTGAAGCCGACGAGTGCCGCAGCGCCGACGCCTGCGCGTAAAGCAGCCCCGCGGAAGGCGGCGGCCAAGCAGACTGGACGTAAGAAAGCGGTCACCGCAGGCTGAGTGCGGAACGACTGATCGGGTCAGGCGAGATCCTCGCCGGCCGACGACAACACCAAGGAGTTCCAATGGTCGACATGAAGCCCCGTAGCCGCACCGTCACGGACGGGATCAGTGCGGCTCCAAGTCGCGGGATGCTTCGTGCGGTCGGGATGGGTGATGAGGACTGGGATAAGCCCCAGATCGGCATCGGTAGTTCGTGGAACGAGATCACCCCCTGCAACCTGTCGCTCGACCGGCTGGCCCAGGCCAGCAAGGAGGGTGTGCACGCCGGTGGCGGATACCCGCTGGAGTTCGGCACCATCTCGGTTTCCGACGGCATCTCGATGGGCCACGAGGGTATGCATTTCTCTTTGGTCTCGCGTGAGGTGATCGCCGATTCGGTCGAGACCGTGATGTCGGCCGAACGCCTCGACGGCTCGGTCCTGCTGGCCGGTTGCGACAAGTCGCTGCCCGGCATGTTGATGGCGGCGGCCCGACTCGACCTGGCGTCGGTGTTCCTCTACGCGGGCACCATCGCGCCGGGCTGGGTCAAACTGGCCGACGGCACCGAGCGAGATGTCACCCTGATCGACGCCTTCGAAGCGGTCGGGGCCTGCCGGGCGGGCAAGATGTCCGAGGAGGACCTGGGCCGGATCGAGCGGGCCATCTGTCCGGGTGAGGGGGCCTGCGGTGGCATGTACACCGCCAACACCATGGCGTCGATCGCCGAAGCCCTGGGGATGAGCCTGCCGGGTTCAGCCGCGCCACCGGCCGCAGATCGACGGCGGGACGCCTTTGCCCATCGTTCGGGGGAGGCGGTGGTCAACCTGCTGCGGCTCGGGATCACCACCCGCGACATCATCACCAAACCCGCACTCGAGAACGCGATCACCGTCACCATGGCCCTCGGCGGTTCGACCAACGCGGTGCTGCACCTGCTCGCCATCGCCAGCGAGGCCGAGGTCGATCTGCACCTCGACGACTTCAACCGCATCGGCGACCGCACGCCCCACCTGGGTGACCTCAAGCCGTTCGGCCGGTACGTGATGAACGACTTCGACCGGCACGGCGGTATCCCGGTCATCATGAAGGCGCTCCTGGATGCCGACCTGCTCAACGGCGATGCCCTCACCGTCACCGGCAAGACCTTGGCCGAGAACCTCGAGGCAATGGAGATCGGCCCGCTCGACGGGAAGGTCATTCGGGCACTGGACAATCCGATCCACAAGACCGGCGGCATCACCATCCTGCACGGCTCGTTGGCGCCGGAGGGGGCCGTGGTCAAGTCGGCCGGCTTCGACGCCGACACCTTCGAGGGCCCGGCGCGGGTCTTCGAACGGGAACAGAGTGCGTTGGCCGCATTGGCCGATGGAGTGATCCAGGCGGGCGACGTGGTGGTGATCCGGTACGAGGGTCCCAAAGGTGGACCCGGGATGCGGGAGATGCTGGCGATCACCGGCGCGATCAAGGGTGCCGGCCTGGGTAAGGATGTGTTGTTGCTCACCGACGGACGGTTCTCCGGCGGCACCACCGGGCTCTGCATCGGGCACATCGCGCCGGAGGCATCCGACGGGGGACCGGTTGCCTTCATCCGTGACGGTGACCGCATCCGGGTCGATATCGCCGGCCGCACCCTCGACCTCCTCGTCGACGACGACGAGATCGAGTCGCGTAAACAAGACTGGCAACCGCTCGACCACAAGTATCAGCGGGGCGTGCTCTCCAAGTACGCAAAGCTTGTGCGTTCGGCCTCGGTCGGCGCCGTCACCCACTGACCACTAACCCCTGGCACACCCGAAAATGTGCCCTTTTGGCGAACAAAACCCCAGGTGGGCGCGGCCAAAAGGGCACACTATCGGGGGCGGGCTACTCGGAGACGGGGCCGGTCTGTTTCTCGCCGGGACCCTTACCGGGTTCGTCGGGATGCGAGCTGGCCTCCCGGAACGCGAGTTGCAGGCTCTTGAGGCCATCGCGAAGTGCGGAGGCGTGGATGCCCAGGTCGGCGACCGACGACTCTATGAGCCCGGCCAGGGCGGTGATCAGTTTGCGGGCTTCATCGAGGTCGAGGTACGGGCTCGTCGACGGATCTTGCTCGGACAAGCCGAGTTTTTCGGCCGCAGCGCTCATCAGCATGACTGCGGCTCGGGTGATCACTTCGATGGCCGGGATCTCGGCCAGGTCGCGCACGTCGGGCTCGGAATTCAGGTTTTCCGTCATGGCTGTTAGACTTTCACCTACGACCGCCCTGGTTCACGCCGGGGTTGCAAGTGGAGTTCACACTCCCACCGCTCGACGTCGATGTCTTCGTAAGAAGCAATCGTACGGTTGAACGGTCCGGTTTTGTCGCCGGAGATGCCGCGAAAGCGGAATAATCTCCGGGGGTCTTCGCGTTGGAGGCTGTGATCGCTGGGATGCGATAGGTGACATGTACCGGTCGGTGTGGGCCCCGTCGATGATCATCATCGATCCGGGGCCTTTTCGCTGAGGATCTGTTTCACCAGTTGCTACCGCGGTCCAACCTGAGACGAAAACGTCTGCCACGAGGAACCACCTACGTACGCGGACACAAATGAGGAGGCCCCATCAGCACTGAGACTCGTATCAATGAGCGCATCCGAGTACCCGAGGTCCGTCTTGTCGGCCCCAACTCGGAGCAGGTAGGCATTGTCCGCGTGGAAGATGCCCTGCGCTTGGCTATCGAGGCCGATCTCGACCTGGTCGAGGTAGCCCCGAATGCGCGTCCGCCGGTCTGCAAGATCATGGACTACGGCAAGTTCAAATACGAGGCGGCACAGAAGCAGCGCGAATCGCGTCGCAACCAGCAGATGACCGTCATCAAGGAGCAGAAGCTCCGCCCCAAGATCGACGACCACGATTACGAGACCAAAAAAGGTCACGTCATCCGCTTCCTCGAAGCCGGGTCGAAGGTCAAGGTGACGATCATGTTCCGTGGACGCGAGCAGTCGCGCCCCGAACTCGGTTACCGACTGCTGCAGCGTTTGGGCTCCGACGTAGGCGAGTACGGGTTCGTCGAGACCTCCGCCAAGCAGGATGGCCGCAACATGACGATGGTCCTGGCCCCGCACAAGGGCGCCAAGACCAAGGCACAAGCACAAGCACAAGCACAAGCTCCAAAAGCGCAAGCGCAACCCCAGCAGAGTGCACCCACCAAGCCTGCGGCAGATTCAGGACCGGCTCCGGCCGCCAACCCTGAGAGCTGACCCTCTCCACAGGCGTTACGAAGAGAAAGGCATTCCCATGCCCAAGACCAAAACCCACAAGGGAACCGCTAAGCGTTTCAAGGTGACCGGTAGCGGCAAGATCGTCCGTCAGCGTGCGGGCCGTCGCCACCTGATGGAGCACAAGCCCTCCAAGCAGACCCGTCGTCTCGATGGCACCGTCGTCGTTTCTGAGAACGATGCGCCCCGCATCAAGCGCCTGCTGAAGATCTAACGCTCCCCACCAGACCACCCGCTGCCGGTTCCCGGCTGCCACATTCTAAGAGGTAAATCAACAATGGCACGCGTAAAAAGGGCGGTAAACGCCCAGAAGAAGCGTCGTTCAACCCTGGAA
Organism: Williamsia sp. Y721; assembly: GCF_059683565.1. Classification (NCBI taxonomy): domain Bacteria; kingdom Bacillati; phylum Actinomycetota; class Actinomycetes; order Mycobacteriales; family Nocardiaceae; genus Williamsia; species Williamsia sp. Y721. Next base: position 1,900,883 of record NZ_JCASNH010000001.1, read on the forward strand.
GCTTCCAAGGGCTACCGCGGACAGCGTTCGCGTCTCTACCGCAAGGCCAAAGAGCAGCAGCTGCACTCGCTGACTTACGCCTACCGCGACCGTCGCGCTCGCAAGGGTGAGTTCCGCAAGCTGTGGATCGCGCGTATCAACGCTGCGGCGCGGGCCAATGACATCACCTACAACCGCTTCATCCAGGGTCTGAAGATCGCTGGTGTCGAGGTCGACCGCAAGATCCTCGCCGAGATCGCCGTGAGCGATCCCGAGGCATTCACCGGTCTGGTCGCTGTTGCCAAGCAGGCACTGCCTGCTGACGTCAACGCCCCCGCAGCCTGATCGGCAGCGAGATAAACATCCCCGCGCCGGACGTTCTCACCGAACGTTCGGCGCGGGTTGTTTCATATGCAAAGCTGCACCGTTCCGCGGCGCGGCGTAAAGCGGGCAGCTTCCTCGCTGAGGGATTCAATGCCGTCGACGCGGCCGTCGCATCGCGTCGCGCACAGATTCTGTTGGCGACCGACGAAGCCCTCGACCGGTACGCCGATCTGGTGCACAAGGCGCAGGCCGGTGGCATCGAGGTCGTGCCCATCTCCTCGGGGGCAGCCGACAAGCTCGCCGAAACCATCACCAGTACCGGGTTATTTGTGGTCTGCGACCTGGTCGACGTGCCGATGTCAGAGGTGCTGAGCGCCACACCGCGACTGCTCGCGGTGCCGGTCGAGATGACCGATCCTGGCAATGCGGGCACCCTCATCCGGACCGCCGATGCGATGGGCGCCGACGGCGTCATCCTCGCCGGCGACAGTGTCGATCCGCACAACGGCAAGTGCGTCCGGTCCACAGCAGGCAGCGTGTTCCACATTCCGGTCGCACGCGAGCGGAGTGTCGACGAGGTCCTCGCCGCGCTACGCCAGGCCGGTGTGGCCATCTGTGCAACCGCCGGGGATGCCGAGTTGAGCCTGCCCGACGCCGGTGACGTGCTCGCCGGACCGACCGCGTGGTTGTTCGGCAACGAGGCACACGGTCTGCCGGACGACATCTTGGCGCAGGCCGATCATCGGATCTCCATTCCGATCCACGGTCGCGCGGAGAGCCTCAACCTGGCTGCCGCGGCCGCGATCTGCCTCTATGCCAGCGCCGATGCCACTGCGGCGGTCGACTACCCTCGCAGGTGAGCCAAGCCAGTTCCATCAGACGTACTTCAGCTCTAAGAAGTCATATTCAAGGGAGTCAACACAGCCGTGGCCGACGTCGACAGCCAGACATTGGCGACCGCAGTGGACGCTGCCGTCGCAGCATTTTCCGCCGCGGTCGATCTGCCAGCGCTGGCAATTGCCAAGACCGAGCACCTCGGTGACAAGTCGCCGATCGCATTGGCCCGCCGCGAACTCGGCGCGTTGCCGAAGGAGCAGAAGGCGCAGGCCGGGAAGCTCGTCAATGTTGCTCGTGGACAGGCGCAGAAGGCGTACGACGAGCGTCTTGCGGTCCTGACCGCCGAACGCGATGCCGCCGTGCTGGTCGCCGAGACCATCGACGTCACCCTGCCGACCGCTCGCCGGACTCCTGGCGCCCGTCACCCGATCACCGTGATCGGTGATCAGGTCGCCGACGTGTTCGTCGGGATGGGTTGGGAGATCGCCGAAGGTCCCGAGGTCGAGACCGAGCATTTCAATTTCGATGCGCTGAACTTCCTGCCGGATCATCCGGCCCGGTCGATGCAGGACACCTTCTACATCGCGCCGCCCGAGTCACGTCAGGTGCTGCGCACACACACCTCGCCGGTGCAGGTGCGTGCCATGTTGTCGCGGGAATTGCCGATTTACGTCGCGTGCCCGGGCCGCACCTTCCGCACCGATGAACTCGACGCGACCCACACCCCGGTGTTCCATCAGGTCGAGGGCCTTGCCGTGGACAAGGGTCTGACGATGGCACACCTGCGGGGCACCCTCGACCACTTCGCCAAGGCGCTGTTCGGTCCCGAGACGGTCACCCGGATGCGCCCGAGCTACTTCCCGTTCACCGAACCTTCGGCGGAGGTGGACGTCTGGTTCGCCGGTAAGAAGGGTGGCGCCGGCTGGGTCGAATGGGGCGGCTGCGGCATGGTCCATCCGAATGTCCTGCGCGCCAGTGGCATCGACCCCGAGGTCTACTCGGGATTCGCTTTCGGCATGGGACTGGAACGAACCCTGCAGTTCCGCAACGACCTGCCCGACATGCGCGACATGGTCGAGGGTGACATCCGCTTCACGGTGCCCTTCGGTCCCGGCGCCTGAGTACGCAGAACCAACGAAAGAGCTGAGTTTCCAGTGCAATTAGCGCAGTCGTGGCTGACAGAGATCCTGCAACAGGGCACTCCCGGATGGGCCAAGCCGTCCGCCGAGATCGATGAGGCCTTTGTTCGTGTCGGATTCGAGATCGAAGACATCACCGGATTGCCGGAGATCACCGGTCCGCTGGTGATCGGCAGGGTCACCAAGATCGAAGAACTCACCGAGTTCAAGAAGCCCATCCGCTTCTGCCAGGTCGATGTGGGTGAAGAGAAGGACCGCGACATCGTCTGCGGTGCAAGGAACTTCGCCGAAGGCGACCTGATCGTCGCGGCGCTGCCCGGCTGCGTCTTGCCCGGGGGCTTCGCGATCGCGACCCGCACAACGTACGGCAGGGTCTCGGACGGCATGATCTGCTCGGTCACCGAATTGGGTGTCGGCAACGATCACAGTGGCATTCTGGTGCTGCCGCCGGAGACCGCGGCGCCCGGTGCCGACGCACGTGAGGTGCTCGGTCTCGACGACACGATCATCGACGTCAACGTCACCCCGGACCGCGGCTACGCGTTCTCGGCGCGCGGTCTCTCACGCGAACTGGCCTGTAGCTTCGACCTGCCGTTCGCCGATCCGGCAACGGCACCGGTGCTTCCGACCACGGCCGGCGAGTCGGGCCCGACTGTGCACCTCGATCCGGACTCCGGTGCCACCCGGTATTGCGCGCTGGTGGTGCGCGGTATCGATCCGTCCGCCCCGAGCCCGTGGTGGATGGTCAAGCGGCTCATGCTGTCCGGCGTGCGACCCATTTCCGCGGCAGTGGACATCACCAACTACGTGATGCTCGAACTCGGCCAGCCGCTGCACGCCTTCGACGCCGCCAAGCTCTCCGGTGACATCCGGGTGCGCCGTGCGAACGCGGGGGAGAAGCTGACCACGCTCGACGATGTGGTGCGGGATCTCGATCCGGAAGACGTTGTCATCACCGACAACACGGGCCCGATCGCCCTGGCCGGTGTCATGGGCGGTGGCGCCACCGAGATCAACGCGCAGAGCACCGATGTGTTGCTGGAATCGGCGACGTTCAACCCGGTCTCGGTGTTCCGGACCGCCAAGCGGCATCGGCTCACCAGCGAGGCCAGCAAGCGTTTCGAGCGGGTTGTCGACCCGAAGGTCACCGACATCGCACTGCTGCGCGCCGCGGCGCTGCTCGCCGAGATCTGCGGTGGCACAATCGATACCACCTACACAGACGCCGGGTCCGTGGCCCCTGCGGCGACCGTGTTGATGTCGGAGCGGGCTCCATCGGACACCGCAGGCATCGACTATCCGGTCGGCACCGCGCAGCGACGCCTGGTCCAGGTGGGGTGCTCTGTGGAAGCTGCGGGCGACGTGCTCACCGTCACCCCGCCGAGCTGGCGACCGGACCTGCGCCTGAGCGCCGATCTCGTCGAAGAGGTACTGCGTCTCGAGGGCTACGAGAACATTCCGGTTGTGCTCCCCAAAGCCCCCGGCGGACGAGGCCTGACCCAGCGGCAGCTGCGTCGCCGCAGTGTCGGGCGCAGCCTGGCGCTGTCGGGTTACGTGGAGGTGTTGCCGTACCCGTTCATGCCTGCCGGTGTCTTCGACCTCTGGAATCTGCCCGCCGACGATCCGCGTCGGGCCACGGTCACCGTGCTCAATCCGCTCGAGGCCGACCGTCCCGAGCTGAACACCACGTTGCTGCCCGGACTGCTCGAGATGGTCGGTCGCAACATCGCTCGCGGACAACGTGATCTGTCGATGTACACGATCGGTCAGGTGGTCCTGGGTGGACAGAACGTCCGCCCGATCGATGCGCTGCCGGTGGACCGGCGGCCCACTGCGGAGCAGATCGCCGAGCTGGTCGAATCACTTCCGGCGCAGCCGCTGCACGTTGCCGCTGTGCTGACCGGACTGCGTGAACCGGCCGGGCCGTGGGGCAAGGGACGCGTCGCCGACACCACCGACATATTCGATGCGGTCGCGATCATCGGGCAGGCCGCCGGTGTCGAACTGAAGCTGCGGTCGGCCGCGCAGGTGCCCTGGCATCCCGGTCGTTGCGGCGAGATCCTCGCCGACGACGCCGTGGTCGGCTGGGCGGGCGAGCTGCATCCGGCGTTGTTGGAGAAGCTGCACCTTCCGCCGCGCTCACTGGCCCTGGAGATCGACCTCGACGCCATCCCGGTGAACAATGACCTTGTCTCGCCGCGGATTTCGCCGTACCCGCCGGTCCTGCAGGATCTCGCAGTGGTCGTCGATGCCGATGTGGCCGCCGAAGACGTCCGCGTCGCATTGGAGGCCGGAGCGGGAGAACTGCTCGAGAGCATCGCGCTGTTCGACGTCTTCACGGGCGAGCAGGTGGGTGAAGGCAAGAAGTCCCTCACGTTCTCACTGCGCTTCCGCGCCGACGACCGCACCCTGACCGAGGACGAGGCCACCGCAGGTCGCGACGCCGCGCTGGCTCACGCCACGTTGACTGTCGGCGCCATGATGCGGGGCTGACAACGCTTCACCGATCTGTCGTCGTCGACGTCGCCCCTGATGAGGGCGACGTCGACGGTCGGCGATCAGTGGAGGGGTTGATCGCCGGGACAGGCTCAGACCAGATCTGATTGTGCTGTCAGGTCTTTCGCCGCGTCTGGGGTTGCCGGGGTGCGTCCGCTACGCAGGGTCCAAGCGGCGATGATCGCGCCCAACGCTGCGACCGCGGCCGATACCCAGAGTGCCGTGTCGAGCCCGGACACGAACTCGTGCGGATCGGCAGCGAACACCGACTCTGCCGGCATCAGGGCGCCCAGGGCAGCCACACCGACCGCGATACCGGTCTGACGGAACGCGTCGTTGATGCCGGCGGCGAGGCCGGAATGTTCTGCGGCACTGGAATCGAGCACCAGTCTGCTCATCACCGGGTTGAAGATGCCGGCGCCGACCATCGCTACGACCATGCCCGGCAGAAGCGTCAGGCCGGAGCTGTCGACGTCGACGACCGTGGTCATCGCCAAGCCCACTCCGACCAGCATCAGCGACCCGGACAACATGATCCAGTCGGGTACCCGCTCGCCGATCTGTGCGGTCGCACCGGCGACGATGAACATGGCGACCGTCGCCGGCAGATAGACCAGCCCCGCCTCGATCGGGGAGAGGCCGAGCACGCTCTGCAGGTAGATGGTCGTGTACAAGAACACCGAGAACAACGACACGGAGATCGCGAACGCCGCGATCTGAGCGCCGGTGAATGCCCGGTTGCGGAACATCTCCAATGGCAACATCGGTTGGCTGACCCGCATCTCGACCACCACAAACGCAGTCCCCGCGACTGCGGCGACCACAAATGACAATGCCGTGATCGTCTCGGTCCAGCCGTGCTCGTTGCCCCGGAGCAGCCCGAGGACCAGTGCGGCCAGCGCGATCGAGGCGAGCACCTGCCCGCCGATGTCGAGACGTCGATAGTTCGGGTCCCGTGACTCCGGGACCCATTTGAGGGTGGCGACCAGTGCGACGATCCCGATGGGGAGATTCACGAAGAAGATGGCGCGCCAGTCGAGCCACTCGGTGAGGATGCCACCGACCAGTGGTCCGAGCGCAAACGCGCCACCGATGGTCGCGCCGTACGCGGCCAGTGCACCGGCACGTTCCTTGCCCGGCGCGAACACGTCGGCGAGCAGGGCCAGTGAGCAGGCGAAAAGCATTGCGCCACCGAGCCCCTGGATTGCCCGCGCGATGTCGAGGGTGAGGATCGTCGGTGCGGCCGCACACGCCAGTGAGGCGAGTGTGAACAGCACCAGGCCGATCACGAACACGTGGCGTCGACCTCGGCGATCACCCCACGACCCGGCGCTGAGTACAACGGTGGCCAGCGCCAGAGTGTAGGCGTCCACCACCCACTGCAGGGCGCCGAGGCCGGCGTCGAGATCAACGGCGATGGAGGGCAGTGCAGTGTTCACCACCGCGATGTCCAGCATGAGCATCGCGGTGGTCACGCAGACGACGGCCAGCGTCGCGCGTTTCACCACGGCCGTGTGAGTGCTTCTGTCAGTTGTCATGACAGCGACGATGCTGTGGCGGCCTTGGAGACCATCGGGTTGTTTTCTTGGAAGCGTCGGTTGTTGGGATTACACCGCCGACACGAGCGCGGATCCGGGGGTCAGTGCGGCGTCTGGTCTTTGCCGGTCGGTTGCGATCGATCACGTAGGCGCAGTGCGCTTTCTCGGAACTTCGCGACCACCTGCGCTTCATCGACCCCGACGACCTCGCCGTTGTCGACGACGAACTCGCCCCCGACGATGGTGTGGGTGACGTCGTCGGCGCGTGTGCTGTAGACCAGCGCGGCCTCTACGTCGTAGACGGGTGCCACGTGCGGTCGGTCGAGATCGACAACAACCAGATCGGCAGGCGCCCCGATCCGGATTGCCCCCAATTCGGGTCGGTGCATCGCAATCGCCGACTGGGCGGTGGCCATGTGGAGCACCTCGCGGGTGGTCAGGAACGTGGGATCGGCGGTGCTCTGTTTGTGGGTGATGGCAGCGAACTTCATCTCTTGGAACATGTCCAGGGTGTTGTGGCTCGCCGGACCATCGGTGCCGAGACCGACTGTGACCCCGGCCGCCCACAACCCTTTCAGATTCATGGTCCCGGACACCAGTTTTGCGTTGCAGCAAGGACAGTGGGCCACTTTGACGCCGTGTTCGGCGAACAGCGCGATGTCACCTGCGGTCAGTTGTGTGCAGTGCGCGGCGGTGATGTCGGGTCCGAGGAACCCGAGGTCGTCGAGCCATTCGACTGTGGTGCGCCCGTACGTCGAGGCCATGTAGGCACTCTCGTTCAGTCCTTCGGCGATGTGGGTGTGGATCGGCAGCGACCGCTCGTCGGCGAGACCCCTAACCGCTTGCCAGAGTGGACCACTGCAGGAATACGGCGCGTGGGGGGAGAGCGCCAGCCGGACACGATCATCGATGAGACCTTCCACCGGCGCGATCGCGGCGTCGAAGTCCTCGACTGCGGCCCAGGACCAGGCGCCGACGTCGCGGTAGACGCCGCCGTCGGCGAACCCGTACCCGAGCGTGGCCCGCAGGCCCACCTCGCGCAGGGCCCGTGCCTGCGGCGTCACCGCATAAGCGTCGAAATGCTCGTTGAAACAGGTGATTCCGGACTTGGCCATCTCGACCAGACCGCACATCGACGCCCAGTACAGGGTCTCGTGGTCGAAGTTCTGCTTCAGCCGCCACATGGTGTCGAGCCAGGCGAACAGTTCGGTGTCCTCGAGCAGTCCACGCAGCAACATGTTCGACGCGATGTGGGTGTGCGCGTTGACCATGCCGGGTAGCACTGCCGAGTGTGTCCCGTCGATCACCCTCGCGGCCTGCACTGCTGTCGACGCGGGCACCAGGTCCTGGATGAGCCCGCCGGCCACCAGGACCGTGTGGTTGACCAGTGGATCGCGACCGTCCGGCATGATGACGGTTGTTCCGGTGATGGCGATGTCGGCCTGCTGGATCATGCCGGGCTCCTCGTGTTCTCATGTGCTGGTGCGTGCTGGATGCGCTCGAAGCCGGTGGTCAGCCGGTCGGGGCGGCGGTTGAAACTCACAGCCGGGCAACGATGCTGGTGTCGAAGAGCTGATCGGCGGAGATGTCGATTCCGGCCGACTTGAGTGTGGCGATGTTGCTTGCGATCTGGGCGTCGGTCATCGTCAGGAGGTCGGCGGCCGGCACCTCAGGGGTGACCATCAGCGCTTCGATGCTCTCCGAGGCGAGGGTCTGTTGGGCGAGGTCGAGTCCGGTGTTCTTGCCGTAGACCTCCACGGCAAGTCGGGCGCCGAGTGCCGGGTCCTTGAGATTCTCCTGCCAGCCCTGCCGCTCGCCACCGAGGAAAGACAGGAGCATGTCGGGCCGGTTCTCGATGGTCTCCGTGGTGGCGAACCAGACGCTCGAGAAGACGTTGTAACCGAAGTCCGAGAACAACATGACGTTCACGTCGCGGCCCTGTGCCCGTAGCGTGGCCGGTTGGTCGATGAGGAACCCGACCTGTGCGTCGACTTCACCGTTGGCCACCGGCGCCGGATCGAACTGCACGGGCACGATGTTCAGGTCGTCGACGTCGATGTTGTTGATGGCGCACAGGACTCGGAATGGTGCCTCGTTCTGCGCCGCGACACCGATCTTCTTTCCGATCATCTGCTTCGGGTCGGTCAGAGCCTTGTCCTGGAGGGAGTACACACAGAATGGGCTGCGTTGGAAGCGGGTTCCGATGATCTTGACGTCCGCGCCGTTGCTGATCATCTCGGCCACCGCGTCCGCATTCCCGTTGCCGAGTGCCGCTTTACCCGAGACCACCACCGTGTCGACGGCAGTGTTGGGTCCGCCCGCGAGAACATTGACGTTGATGCCCCGCGACGTGTAGTAGCCGTTGGTGGCCGCGACATAGGTGCCGGCCTGTTCGACCGTTGGTACCCACTGGGTTTGAGCCGAGACGCTGCCGTCGTCCGACGATGCGGAATCCGAACCGCAGGCACTGAGGATCGGGATACCGACGAGAGCGGTGGCGCCGATACCGAAGCCCCCGCGGAAGAGTGACCGGCGGCTGATCGGTGCGGACAAGGGTGAAATCGGCATGGGGAACTCCTGGTTGCGAGATGGGTGACCGTGATTGGGGTGCGGGCGGCTACGTGCCGCCAGTGGTCAACTTCGAACGCGATTGATGGCGCTTTCGGCGAGTGCTGCGATGCCATAGAGTGCTGCCGCGGACAAGGTGACGAGGGCGACCAGCGACCACATCAGTGAATAGTTGCCCGTTACACCGGCTCTGAGCATCATGAAGCCGGCGCCGTCGCCGGTGGCAAGCCATTCGCACAGGAGTGCACCGGTCATGGCCAGTGGTGCGGTGACGCGTGCCGCGGCAAAGAATGACGGTAGGGCGGCGGGCAGCTGGACTATCCAGAGGACCTTTACCGGGCCGCCACCGGAGACCGTCACCACCTCGCGGGCACTGGGTGGGACGGACCGGATCCCGCCGACGATCGTCACCAGTGCGGGAAAGAAGGTCACCACGCCGGACACGACGATCAACGTGATGAACCCACGCCCGAAGATCAGTGCGATCAGCGGGGTCATGGCGACGAGCGGGACGGTGCGGATCGACATGGCGATCGGCATGATGATCGACTCTGAGGTGCGGGACAAGACGACCACAACGGCTCCGATCAGGGCCAGACCCAGGCCGCTGGCAAAGCCGACAACCGTGTGGACGATGGTCAGGCGCAACGCGGCCCACATGTCCGACAGGTCTCGCCCGGAGGTCAGGTAGTTCCAGACATCGACCGGTGTCTTCCCGAAATATGGGTCGACCGAGCGGGCGATCAGATACCAGCCACCCAAGACCAGCAGCAAGGTCACTGCGAACTGCGATACGACGCCCGCCACGTTTCGGGCTTTGGTCACCTGCGGTGCGGAGGCCACCGAAATGTCGGACACGGTCTCCTGATCGCGCCAGGTGTATACGAGCTTCTCTGCGAGCACGGTGAGGCCGTAGGCGCCTGCCGCCAGCAGGGCGGCGTACAGGGCGAGGGCCCAGGTGCGGTCGACGTTGAGTGACTGCTGTGAATAGACCATCGCGACGCCCAGACCCTTGTCCGCGCCGAGGTATTCGCCGATCATCGCACCCAGAACGGCCAGCGGTGCGGCAACGCGGAGCGCGGCGAACAGGGCGGGCACGGCCGATCGGATCTGAACCATCCGCAACACTTTTCCGCGCCCTCCGCCCGCGGCCCGGATGACGTCGACCCGGGTGGCCGAGGCGCTGTGCAGTCCGAGGACGGCTCCGACCAGCGTGGTGAAGAAGACACCTTGGGCAGAGATGAGGACCACGGACATGTACCGGCTGGTCACCGCGACCAGGATCGGTGAAATTGCCACGATGGGAAGGCAATACGCGACCACGCCCACCCTCATCACCACGGCTTGGGTCCATGGCAGGAGTAAGGACAGTCCGGCCAGCGTGACTGCCACGGCGTTCCCGAGCAGCCATCCCCAGCCCGCCTCTCCGGCGGTGGTGAGCAGGTTCGGCCAGACAAAGCTGAAGTCGTCGACCGCGGTGACCAGGATGTCGAGGGGTGCGGCGATGGCGTAGACATCGCTGAAGACGGTCTTTGCGAGCAGCTGCCACGCGAGAACCAGGCCGACGACGCTGCCGAGGGCGAGCATGTTCATCTTGGCCACGACGGCGGTCAGATTCAGGCGCGGCGGGGCCGGCGCGGTCAGTGTTGTTGACATCGGGGCCTCAGCCTTCGAAAGCGTCGAGGTCGGCGAGCATGCGGGACTTGATCTCATCGGATGCGAAACAGGCGTGAATCGACGTCTCGGCAATGGATTTCACCGTGTCGAGATCCCACCCGAATGTGCGGGCGCAGTCGACGTAGTCGTCCTCGATGCGAACGCTCATCGGCGCCGGGTCGTCGGTGTTGATCGAGACCTTGACCCCGGCCAGTCGCAGTGGCTCGATCGGATGCACGTCCAGTGACGGGTAGATCTTCAATCCTTCGACGTTGGAGCGAGGGCACATCCCCAGCGGGATCTCACGTTCGGCGAGCACCTCGACCAGCCGCGGATCCTCGATGGAACGGACGCCGTGGTCGATCCGCTCGGCATGGAGCAGATCCAGTGCACCCCAGACGCTTTCCGGGCCGCTGGATTCACCGGTGTGCACCGTGCGCCGGAATCCGGCATCGCGGGCGAGGGTGAAGGCGGGCGCGAATTTCGCATTGGTGTCGCCGGCATGGGTTTCGTCGCCGTCGATCGAGAGTGCGACAACCCGTGGAACGCGTGCGTTGATCATCTCTTCGACCACCTCGATCGCGGACTCGCCGGATTGTTGACGCAACAGGGACACACAGAGGTTGGCCTCGCACAGGCCGTCTCGGGCGGCTTCGTCGAAACCCTCGGCAATGGCCCTGGTGAAGTCGGTCAGGCGTCCTTGCCAACTGCCCCAATGCGTGGGGTTGACGATGATGTCCGCGTAGTGGACACCCGACGCACTTTCGCGTGCGCAGGCGCGGTACGCGGCGCTCACGAGGTGTTCATGGGTGCGGACGAGTGATCCTTCCCAGTCCAGGAACTGGAGAAAGGTCCCCACACCCATGCCCCTGACGGCTGCGCCCTGCGGATCGCGTTCGACGTGATGGGTCGAGGTGTCGAAAAGTGTTGCGGCCGGACCTGGCAGCTCGACGCCGAGTGTGTGTGCGCTCTGGACGAGGTCGGCGATGTCGAAGCAGCCCTCGAGGTGCACGTGGACTTCGGCTTTGGGCAGGCGACGCATCAGGTCGGCGGTGAGGGCCACTGCTGTGGTCATCGGACAACCGACTCGGTCGGTGGGGCGAACAATAGATCGGATGCCTGTTCGACGTAACGCCGGAACTCCGGACTCCGCATGATCTCCGGCGTCCGGGGGCGTGGCAGATCGATGTCGATCACCTGCTGAATCCGGCCAGGGCGCGCCGACATCACCGCTACCCGGTCAGAGAGGTAGATAGCCTCGGAGATGCCGTGGGTGACCATCAATGTGGTGGATGGCCGTTCGGTCCAGATACGCATGAGCTCGGTGTTGAGACGTTGCCGGGTCATGTCGTCGAGCGCCCCGAACGGTTCGTCGAGCAACAGCACCATGGGCTTGAGGATGAGCGCACGAGCGATCGACACCCGCTGGCGCATGCCACCGGAGAGCTGGCCGGGCTTGGCGCCCTCGAATCCGTCGAGTCCTACCAGTTTGATCAGATCGGTGACATCGCTGTGGGACACGGGCTTTCCCGCGGCTTCGAGTGGGACCCGAATGTTGGCTTCGACGCTGCGCCAGGGCAGTAGCGCCGAGTCCTGGAAAGCCACTCCCAGAATGTGTTCGCTGCGAAGCTCATTCGGTGTCCGGCCGTCGACGAGGATCGATCCGGTGGTGGGCACTTCGAGATCGGCGAGCAGCCGGAGGATGGTCGACTTGCCACAGCCCGAGGGTCCGAGCAGGGAGACGAAACTACCCCGGTCGGTCTGCAGGCTCACGTTGTCGAGCGCGGTCACCTGCTGCCGTTTCATCGTGAACCTCTTCGACACTCCTGCGAGGTCGATACCGGTTGCGCGAAAACCCGATTCCGGGCTCCGAGCGTTCATGACTTCTCCTCTGGTGAAACCTGATGGGACTGGGTGGAACAACTTCCGCTCGTGGGGCTGTGTCAACAGTCAAGTCCACTCCCGAACACCTCGACATGGATGATCCGACGAAGAAGGCGGGACAAAGTCGCCTTCGAGTAGTAGGAATCTCCAGGCTGATTTAAAGTGGTTTCCTAGGCGTAACAACTGGTTCGCTTCGGCTGAGGTGCTGATCACATGTCGGCGACGAAAGGGGTTGCGCGGTGCTCTTGTCGGATATGGCAACGATTCCCGGTCTGGACTTCATCGAGGTGGTGCCAGGTGGTGGCGATCCTCAGGTGCACGGTGTCTACACCACCGATCTCGGCGATCCGTTGGCGTTCCTCTACGGCGGGGAGCTCGTGCTGACCAGTGGTTTGTGGTACCGGGAGCCGGCTGATGCGGACACCTTTGTGGGGGCGTTGACGGGTGGTCATGCAGCTGCCCTGGTGGTGGGTCTGGCGGCGATCGGCGAGGTTCCGACACCGCTGATCCGGGCGTGCCGGGAGGCCGGGCTGGCGCTGTTCGCAGTCGAGGGCGCGGTGTCGTTCCGCTTCCTGACCGAAACCGTGATGCGTGCACTGGCGGGCGCAGCGGGAAAGCTGACGCTCCATCGAGACCTGGTTGCCGACCTCGCGGCCGGTGAAGGAGCAAGCGGTCTGGTCGCTTCACTTCGTCGTGCTCTGGGGGTCGATTGTGCCGTGGTGACCGCGACGGGCCGGATGGTCGCAGGCCGGCTCACCGGGGGCGGCTCTGAAGGCTTGCCCATCGCGTTCCGAAAGGCGTTGAGCGAATGGATATTTCCCTCGGCGCAGCGAATCGACGAGGGCGACGTCTCCTTCTTCGCGGTGCAGTCGCCGGTGGCCAGGCGTCCTGCGGTCGCATATGTGGCCGTTGCGAGCGATCACCGCACCCAGGCTCCCTGGATGTCCACAGCGGTTGAGGAGGTCTGCGCATTGCTGGCCATGGACCGGTCGACCAGGTATGAGTCGCGGCGGCTCGAGGAACGTACGGTTCGGGAGGCGATCGCACGTCTGCAACGGCACGATGCCGCAGGCGCCGCCGGGCAATTCCGGAGTCTGGGCTTCGAGGACGACGTGCCGGTGAGCTGCATCGTGGTGAGTTCTCGTGACACCCGCTACGGTACGGAACTCGCCGGTGTCATCCTCGAGGAGCTACACGACGAGATACCGTTGTCCACCGCTCCGGTGAAACTGCCGTCAGAGGCATTCCTGATGTTTGTCGGTGTTGCCCCTGAATCGACAGCGGATGCGGCGAATGTCCTTTCCGCGCAGGTTCGTTCGATCGCCCAGCGGCTGAGCCCGCTGCTGGATCGAGGGTATGTGGCGATCGGTACGGGTACGCCTGGTCGACTGCCCGAAGGTGCGCGGGTATCGATGAGTGAGGCCGAATACACGCATCGATACGCGACCCAGGGTGGCGGGCCGATCAGGTTTGCCGACAACAATTCGTTGTCGTCGCATCTGCTGCTGGTTGCTTCGGTCCCGGACGAGATCAAGCGGGTCTTTCGGCAACGTCTGATCGGGGTGGTCGGCGATCATGACGAACGCCACCGGACCGACCTGCTACCAACGCTCCGGGTCTTTCTCGAGGAATCGGGCTCCTGGAGCCGCAGCGCCGAACGGCTGCACATCCACGTCAACACCCTGCGCTATCGGTTGCAGCGGGTCGAGAAGCTGACCGACCGAAGTCTGTCGACACTGCACGACAGGGTCGACTTCGTTCTCGCGCTCAGCATTTCGGAGTGAGGTGACCTGCGTCAGGGAGTGGTGCGACGCAGGGTGGCCGCGCCCAGACATAGCGCGACCACCGAAAAGTCCAGCACGACAACCAGATCACGCCACATCTGGCCGGTAGGGTCGGGGTGTGCGGCGACCTGTTGCAGTGCGTCGACGGCGTAGGTGACCGGGAGGATCCCGCTGATCCAGTCCAGCCAGTCGGCCATCTGATTGCGGGGAACGAACAGTCCGCACAGCAGGAGCTGGGGTATCACCACGACCGGGATGAATTGCACCGCCTGGAACTCGGTGCGGGCGAATGCCGAGAAGAACAGTCCCAAAGCCACACCGAGTACTGCGACCAGGACGGCGATCACCACCACCCAGACGGCCTGGCCTGCGATGTCGAGGTCGAGGATCCAGAAGGCCACCGCACTCGCGAGCGTTGCCTGCGCCGCGGCGGCGACCGAGAATGCGGCGCCATATCCGGCCAGGAGATCGAGTTTGCCCAGTGGTGTGGTCAGTAGGCGTTCGAGGGTGCCGGACGTTCGCTCCCGGACCATCGCAATCGACGTGGTGACGAACATCAGCACAAACGGCAGGATGCCGAGCATGATGATGCCGATCTCGTCGAAACGTGAGGTCCCCGGGATGCGGCCGGGTTGATCCTCGAACATGAAGTACAGCAACACCATCAGGATGCACGGCACCACGAGGATCAGTGCGACGGTGCGGTGGTCGTCCAGTAGCTGCCGGAGTATGCGTCGCGTGGTCGCCGTGAACCGACGCGGGTGCATCAGCCGGCTTCCTCGGTGATCAGCTGCAGAAATGCCGTTTCGAGGTTGGTCTGGCCGGTGCGCTCTCGGAGCTGGGCCGGTGTGAGTTCGGCGAGTATTCGTCCTTCGCGCATCAGGATCAGGTTGTCGCAGCGGTCGGCCTCGTCCATCACATGACTCGAGACCAGCAAGGTCGCACCGGTGTCGGCCAGTGCATGAAATCGATCCCACAGTTCTTTGCGCAACACCGGATCGAGGCCGACGGTGGGTTCGTCGAGGATGAGCAGCGTCGGAGAACCGACCAGTGCACAGGCAATCGAGACGCGACTGAGTTGTCCACCGGACAGGTCCAGGGTCTTGCGTGCACGGAACTCGGTCAGGCCCACCGCGTCGAGGGCGCTGCGCACCCCGGCCCGGTTGTCGTAGAGGTCGGCGAAGTATGTGACGTTCTGCTCGACGGTCAGGTCGGTGTACACCGAGGGTGCCTGCGTCACGTAGCCGACCCGGTGTCGCAGCGCAGCGGTGCCTGCTTGTCGGTCGAGGACCGTCACCGAGCCGGCGTCGATCTGCTGGGTGCCGACGATGGCGCGCATCAGGGTGGTCTTGCCGCAGCCCGACGGACCGAGAAGTCCGGTGATGGACCCCGCGGGTACCGTGAGTTCCAAGTCATGCAGGACAAGATTGCCGCCACGCCTGACCACAAGCGACCGCACGATGATCGCTGCGGGCCTGGTCATCGTTCAGTCTTACCGCGCTGCGCACCGCCACACCGGCAAAGCGCAGGGACCCGCTAATGAATTAACTTGCGGTGGGGTGCATAATGAATCATATGAGTGTGACAGTCGCAGTAGCCGGCGCAAGCGGGTATGCAGGTGGGGAGATTCTTCGTCTGCTTCTCGGTCATCCCAAATATGCATCCGGAGAGTTACAGATCGGTTCCTTGACGGCCGGATCGAATGCCGGATCGTTGCTCGGGGAGCACCATCCCCATCTGCTGCCCCTGGCGGATCGTGAATTGTCGGAGACGACCACCGAGATCCTGTCCGGGCACGACGTTGTCTTCCTTGGCCTGCCGCACGGAACCTCCGGCCCTGTTGCCGACGCGTTGCCGCCCGCGACCCTCGTGATCGACTGCGGCGCCGACTTCCGGCTGCAGGACCCGGCGGAGTGGGAGCGGTACTACGGCGGGACCCACGCCGGTAGCTGGCCCTATGGACTGCCGGAACTGCCCGGCAATCGGGATGTTCTCTCGGGTGCCACCCGGATCGCGGTGCCCGGTTGCTATCCGACCGTGAGCACGCTGGCGCTGCTGCCTGCCGTCGCAGCGGGCATCATCACACCGCAGGTGACGATCGTTGCCGTCAGTGGGGCTTCGGGTGCCGGGCGATCACCGAAGGTCGACCTGCTCGCCTCCGAGGTGATCGGCTCGGCTCGCGCATACGGCGTCGGTGGTGCTCACCGGCACACACCGGAGATCATCCAGAACCTGTCGGCGGTGGCAAACGCGCCGGTCAGTGTCTCGTTCACGCCGGTGCTGGCGCCGATGGCACGGGGAATCCTGGCGACCTGCACGGCGCCGACGTCGGTGACGACGGCTCAGGCGCGGGCGGTATACGAAAAGGCGTACGCCGACGAACCGTTTGTGACCCTGTTGCCCGAGGGGCGGCAGCCGGCCACCGGCTCGGTGATCGGGTCGAACGCGGTGCAGCTCAGTGTCGCGGTCGATGAGCGTTCCGGCACCTTGATCGCGGTCGGCGCGATCGACAATTTGACCAAGGGCACCGGTGGCGGCGCCGTGCAATCGATGAATCTGGCCCTGGGATGGGGCGAAACCGAAGGACTGAGCACCGTGGGAGTGGCACCGTGAACAACGGCAGTGGCGATGTGGCCGCAAACGGGGGCGATGTGGCCGCAAGCGGGGGCGATGTGGCCGCAAGCGGGGCAGATGGAATCGGTGACAAGGTGGTGGATGTGACCGCGAACTGGCGCGAGGTCGACGGCGGACACCGCATGACCCACCTGCAGGGTGTGACCGCACCGCTGGGGTTCCGGGCCGCGGGCATCAAGGCCGGGATCAAGGCGAGCGGCAGGGAAGACCTGGCACTCGTGTTCAACGAAGGCCCCGACTACGCGGCGGCCGGAGTGTTCACCTCCAACAAGGTCAAGGCTGCCCCCGTGTTGTGGAGCCAGCAGGTCCTGAGCACCGGACGGCTGCGCGCGGTCATCCTCAACTCCGGCGGGGCAAATGCCTGCACGGGTCCGGGCGGATTCCAGGACGCCCACGCCACGGCCGAGGCGACCGCAGCGGCGATCAGCGACTGGGGTACCGAGACCGGTGCCATCGAAGTTGCGATCTGTTCAACGGGTTTGATCGGCGATCGCCTTCCGATGGACAAGGTGCTCGCCGGGGTCACCGAGATCGTCCACGAGATGGGCGGCGGCCTGACCGGCGGCACCGATGCCGCATACGCGATCATGACCACCGACACCGTGCCCAAACAAGCGGCCTTCCACCACACTGATGGCTGGAATGTCGGCGGTATGGCCAAGGGTGCGGGAATGATGGCGCCGTCGCTGGCCACGATGCTCTGTGTGATCACCACTGACGCCGCGGTATCGGCCGCGCAGCTGGACGAAGCGCTGCGGGCGGCCACCGCGCTGACGTTCGACCGGCTCGACGTCGACGGTTCGTGTTCCACCAATGACACTGTGCTGCTGCTGAGTTCGGGCGCCAGCGAGAAGACGCCGGATCAGTCCGCGCTCAACGAGGCCGTCCGGTTGGTCTGTGATGACCTGGCCACACAGATGCAGGCCGATGCCGAAGGTGTCACCAAGCGGATTGTGGTGACCGTGACCGGTGCAGCGCACGACGCGGATGCGCTGGCCGCCGCTCGCACCATCGCACGAGACAGCCTGGTCAAGACGGCGCTGTTCGGTTCGGATCCCAACTGGGGCCGGGTGCTGGCCGCGGTCGGCATGGCTCCGGTCGAACTGGATCCCGATCGGATCTCGGTGCGGTTCAACAACTATCCGGTCTGCGAGAACGGTATGGGCGTGGAAGGCGCGCGCGACGCCGACCTCTCCGGCATCGACATCGACCTCACCGTCGACCTCGGCATCGGTTCGGGGACGGCGTTCATCCGGACCACCGATCTCTCCCACGCCTATGTCGAAGAGAACTCGGCCTATTCGTCATGACGGAGACGCTCAGCGCCCTGGACAAGGCGCACGTGCTCGGTGAGGCGCTGCCCTGGCTGAAGCGGTTCGCCGGCAAGATCATCGTCGTCAAGTACGGCGGCAACGCGATGGTCGACGAAGACCTCAAGGCGGCGTTTGCCGAGGACATGGTGTTCCTGCGTACCTGCGGGATTCATCCCGTCGTGGTGCACGGTGGCGGTCCGCAGATCTCGGCGATGCTCGCCCGGCTCGGCATGACCGGCGAATTCAAGGGCGGCTTCCGGGTGACCACACCCGAGGTGATGGACGTTGCACGGATGGTCCTGTTCGGGCAGGTCGGTCGAGAACTCGTCGGCCTGATCAACGCACACGGACCGTTTGCGGTCGGGATCTCGGGTGAAGACGCCCACCTGTTCACCGCCACCAGGCGTTCTGTGATGGTCGACGGCGAGGCGACGGACATCGGTCTCGTCGGCGATGTCACCACGGTGAACCCGGGCGCGGTCACCGATCTCATTGCGGCCGGACGTATTCCGGTTGTCTCGACGATCGCGCCGGACGCCGACGGCGTGGTCCACAACATCAACGCAGACACCGCGGCGGCAGCGCTGGCCCAGGCGCTCGGTGCCGAGAAGCTCGTCGTACTCACGGACGTCGAGGGCCTGTATACGAACTGGCCCGATCGCGGATCACTGGTGTCGGAGATCGATACGACCGCATTGGCCGAATTGCTGCCGACCCTGGATGCCGGGATGGTGCCGAAGATGGAGGCCTGCCTGCGCGCGGTGGCCGGGGGAGTCCCTCGCGCACACGTGATCGACGGCCGCACACCGCATTCGACACTGCTCGAACTGTTCACCAGCGAAGGCAACGGCACCATGGTCGTGCCCGACGCCGACCATGCGGTCCCGGACGCCTACGACCGGCAGCCACCTATCGAGGACAAATAATGACCAAGCAAGCCGATTCCAGTCAACAGGCCGATCCGACCGTCGCACTGCAGGAGCGGTGGACGGCGTCGATGATGAACAACTACGGCACCCCGAAGGTGGCGCTGCGCTCGGGTAAGGGCGCGGTTGTGACCGGTGTCGATGGTCGCGAGTACCTCGACCTCCTCGGCGGCATCGCGGTGAACATCCTCGGGCATGGCAATCCGGCGATCATCGATGCGGTCACCGAGCAGCTCTCCACGCTCGGGCACACATCGAATCTCTACGTCACCGAACCGGTCATCAAGCTGGCCGAGTCTCTCTTGTCTCGGTGGGGCGTAGAAGGCAAGGCGTTCTTCTGCAACTCCGGCGCCGAGGCCAACGAGGCTGCGTTCAAGATCGCACGTCTGACCGGCCGGCCGGAGATCATCGCCGCCGAGAAGGCTTTTCACGGCCGGACCATGGGCGCGCTCGCGATGACGGGCCAGCCTGCCAAGCGGGCGCCCTTCGAACCGATGCCCGCCGGCGTGCGCCACGTTCCGTACGGCGACCTCGAGGCCATGAAGGCCGCGATCGGCCCGCAGACCGCAGCGGTCATCCTTGAACCCATCATGGGGGAGAGCGGTGTGATCGTGCCGCCGGTGGATTACCTGGCCGCGGTCCGGGCGTTGACCGTCGAGCACGGCGCGCTCCTGATCTTCGATGAGGTCCAGACCGGAATCGCCCGTACCGGAACGTTTTATGCGCATCAGGCGTCGGGAGTCACCCCGGACGTGATGACGTTGGCCAAGGGGCTCGGCGGGGGTCTGCCGATCGGTGCTGTCCTGGCCACCGGCGCTGCTGCCGACCTGTTCCAGCCGGGGCAACACGGGACCACGTTCGGGGGCAACCCGGTGTGCGCCGCGGCGGCTCTGGCCGTGCTCGAACAGGTCGACACCCTCGATCTGACCAATCATGCTGCGCGGCTTGGCAAACACATCACGTCGTCGATCGAAGAACTCGGTCACCCGCTGATCGACCACTCGCGTGGGTCGGGCCTGCTGATCGGAATCGTGCTGACCGAGCCCCTCGCCCCGGCCGTCGAGGCGGTGGCGCGCGAGCGTGGCTACCTCATCAACGCGCCGGGTCCAGACGTGTTGCGGCTGGCACCGCCGCTGATCCTCACCGAGGCGCAGGCCACGGGATTCGTGAACGATCTCCCGGGGATACTCGACGCCGCGAAAGGAGCCGCGTCATGACGCGCCACTTCCTGCGCGACGATGACCTGTCGCCCGCCGAGCAGGCGCGCGTGCTCGAACTCGCCGCCGAGCTGAAGCGGGATCCCTTCTCCCACAAGCCGCTTGCCGGACCCAAAGGTGTCGGGGTCATCTTCGACAAGAACTCCACCCGCACCCGGTTCTCGTTCGAGGTCGGCATCGCACAACTCGGCGGTCACGCCGTCGTCGTCGATGGCAAGGCCACTCAGCTCGGCCGAGAAGAGACCCTCGCCGACACCGGCCGGGTGCTGTCCCGGTACGTCGAGGCCGTGGTCTGGCGCACCTATGGTCAGGACCGGCTCGAGGAGATGGCTTCGGCGGCGACGATCCCGATCGTCAATGCGCTCTCCGACGACTTCCATCCCTGCCAGGTGCTCGCCGATCTGCAGACGATCGCCGAGCAGAAGGGATCCCTTGCGGGGCTGACCCTGACGTACCTCGGTGACGGTGCCAACAACATGGCCCATTCGCTGATGCTCGGTGGCGCGACCGCGGGCATGCACATCCGGGTCAGCGCCCCTGAGGGATTCACCCCCGATGCGAAGTTTGTCGGCTACGCCACCGAGCGCGCCGAACTGACAGGTGGCAGCGTCTCAGTCATCGCTGATCCGCGCGAGGCCGCGGCCGGGGCCGATGTGCTGGTCACCGACACGTGGACCTCGATGGGCCAGGAGAGCGACGGAAAAGACCGGGTGGCACCGTTCTGGCCGTACCAGATCAACGCCGAACTGGTTGCGCTCGCGGATTCCGAGGCCATCGTCATGCACTGCCTGCCCGCTCATCGCGGAGAAGAGATCACCGACGAGGTCCTCGACGGCCCGCGCAGTGTGGTCTACGACGAGGCCGAAAACCGTTTGCACGCACAGAAGGCGGTGCTCTTGTGGCTTCTGGAACAGCAGTGACCACCCGGGCAGCTCGTCATGCCCGGATCGTGGCCCTGCTGTCCGGTGCCCAGGTGCACAGCCAGACCGAGTTGCAGACACTGTTGGCAGACGACGGCATCGAGGCCACCCAGGCGACATTGTCGCGCGACCTCGACGAACTCGGTGCGGTGAAGCTACGCGGGGCCGACGGTGGATCGGGGATCTACGTCGTGCCGGAGGACGGATCCCCGGTGCGCGGTGTCACCGGCGGCACCGACCGCCTGTCCCGTCTGCTCGGCGATCTGCTCGTCTCGGTCGACTCGAGCGGCGCCATGGCGGTGCTGCGTACCCCGCCGGGTGCGGCGCACTATCTTGCCAGCGCGCTGGACCGCGCAACCCTCCCGGAGGTCGTCGGAACCATTGCCGGAGACGACACATTGTTCGTACTCGCCCGCGAACCTTTGACCGGAGCGGACCTGGCCGAAATGCTGGAGGCGTTGGCATGAGATTCTGACATGCGGCCGTGTACCACCACGCACACGATTTGAATACCCAAGACTTAACTATCACGAACAAACAAGGAGTGACCCCCTCATGGCGGAGCGCGTAATCCTCGCGTACTCGGGCGGCCTGGACACCTCGGTGGCCATCAGCTGGATCGGTAAAGAGACCGGAAAGGAGGTCGTGGCGGTTGCCATCGACCTCGGTCAGGGCGGCGAGGACATGGAGGTGGTTCGTCAGCGAGCCATTGATTGTGGCGCTGTCGAATCGGTGGTGGTCGATGCCCGGGACGAGTTCGCGGACGAGTACTGCCTTCCGACCATCACCAGCAATGCGCTGTACATGGACCGGTACCCGCTGGTCTCGGCGATTTCACGGCCGCTGATCGTCAAGCACCTGGTGACCGCCGCGCGTGATCACGGCGGCACGATCGTCGCCCACGGTTGCACCGGCAAGGGCAACGACCAGGTCCGCTTCGAGGTCGGATTCGCGTCGTTGGCGCCTGAACTCGACGTCATCGCCCCGGTCCGCGACTACGCCTGGACCCGCGAGAAGGCGATCGCGTTTGCCGAGGAGAACGGCATCCCGATCAACGTTTCGAAGAAGTCTCCGTTCTCGATCGACCAGAACGTGTGGGGTCGCGCGGTGGAGACCGGCTTCCTCGAGGATCTGTGGAACGCGCCAACCAAGGACGTCTACTCGTACACCGAGGACCCGACCACCCATTGGCAGGCTCCGGACGAGGTCATCATCAGCTTCGACAAGGGTCGCCCGGTGGCCATCGACGGACGGCCGGTCAGCGTGCTCGAGGCGATCGTCGAACTCAACCGTCGCGCCGGAGCACACGGTGTCGGCCGCCTCGACGTCGTCGAGGACCGGCTTGTCGGCATCAAGAGCCGTGAGATCTACGAGGCACCCGGCGCAATGGTCCTGATCCGCGCGCACGAGGAACTCGAGCACGTCACCCTCGAACGCGAACTGGGTCGCTACAAGCGCCACACCGATCAGAAGTGGGCCGAGCTGGTCTACGACGGTCTGTGGTTCTCGCCGCTGAAGGCTTCGCTCGAAGCGTTTGTCGATCACACCCAGGAGCACGTCTCCGGTGACATCCGGCTCAATCTGCACGGTGGCCACATCGCGGTCACCGGTCGTCGCAGCGGTGAATCGCTGTACGACTTCAACCTCGCCACCTACGACGAGGGCGACACCTTCGATCAGTCGGCCGCCAAGGGATTCGTTCACCTGCACGGGCTGTCCTCGAAGATCGCCGCGAAGCGGGACCTGGGCCTGTAGATGACCCCGTCTTCAGGTTCCGGTACCAACGAGGGTTCGCTGTGGGGCGGTCGGTTCGCATCCGGACCGGCCGACGCCATGGCGGCCCTGAGCAAGTCGACCCACTTCGACTGGGTACTGGCTCCGTACGACATCCGCGCGTCGCAGGCGCACGCCCGGATCCTGCACAAGGCCGGATTGTTGTCGGACGACGACCTGGCAAGCATGCAGGACGGTCTGACCGCGCTGGCCGATGATGTGCGTTCCGGTGCGTTCGGTCCGGCCGAGTCCGATGAGGACGTCCACGGTGCCCTCGAGCGTGGCCTGATCGAGCGTGTCGGTCCCGAGGTCGGCGGACGGCTGCGTGCCGGTCGTTCGCGCAACGATCAGGTGGCAACGCTGTTCCGCATGTGGTTGCGGGACGCGGTCCGTCAGGTCGCCACCGGTGTCCTCGACGTGGTCGATGCGCTGGTCGCCCAGGCGAAGGCCCACCCCGATGCGGTGATGCCGGGCAAGACACATCTGCAGGCAGCGCAGCCGGTCCTGTTGTCCCATCATCTGCTGGCCCACGCGCATCCGCTACTGCGAGATGTCGAGCGCCTCAAGGACTTCGACAAACGTGCAGCGGTCTCGCCGTACGGTTCGGGTGCGTTGGCCGGGTCGTCTCTCGGACTGGATCCGGCCGCGATCGCCGAGGACCTCGGATTCGACAGTGCTGCCGAGAACTCCATCGACGCCACGTCTTCGCGTGACTTCGCGGCGGAGGCAGCGTTCGTGTTCGCGCTCATCGGCGTCGATCTGTCGCGGATGGCTGAAGAGGTGATCCTGTGGAGCACACCGGAGTTCGGCTACATCACCCTCGCCGACGCATGGTCGACCGGTAGCTCGATCATGCCGCAGAAGAAAAACCCGGACGTCTCCGAGCTCACGCGGGGCAAGTCCGGCCGGATGATCGGCAACCTCACCGGATTGCTGGCCACCCTCAAGGCGCAACCGCTCGCGTACAACCGCGACCTGCAAGAGGACAAGGAGCCGGTCTTCGACTCCGTTGCCCAGTTGCAGTTGTTGTTGCCGGCGATCGCAGGTCTGGTGGGCACGCTGACATTCCACGAAGAGCGGATGGCGGAACTCGCGCCTGCCGGATTCACCCTCGCGACCGACATCGCGGAGTGGCTCGTCCGGGCCGGTGTGCCGTTCCGGGTCGCCCACGAAGTGGCCGGTGCCTGCGTGCGGGCCGCCGAGGAACGTGGTGTCGGACTTGCTGATCTGACCGATGAGCAGTTCGCCGCGATCAATCCGGCGCTGACACCTGATGTCCGTGAGGTGCTGACGGTCGCGGGATCGATCGCCTCCCGTGATGCGCTCGGTGGCACGGCCGGAGTCCGGGTGGCGGAGCAGTTGCAGCGTCTCGTCGCCAAGGCTGCGGAGCACCGCAACTTCTGACTTCGGGGGATACTGGGCGCAGGGATGTGTGTCCCGGGGTGGCAGGCGATGACGCCGGGTAATATGTGATGCCAGTCACCTGTTGGTCGTTGTGGTTCTGAGGGGGGTTTGTGCGAGGCGTTCCCAACATCAAGGAATCCCTTGATCGTGTTGTGGCCACGGCGCAGAACGGGCTCGAGGTCATCCGGTACGGCGGTCTCGAGACCGGCACGCGGCCCGCTCCGTTTCGGGTGGAGGAGACGGTCCCGATGTACCGGCTGCGTCGGTACTTCCCTGACGACGTGGCCGCGGGTCCGCCCGTGGTGCTCGTCCCGCCGATGATGGTGTCGGCGAACGTCTATGACGTCACCACCGACAACGGGGCGGTGAGCATCTTGCACCGGGCCGGACTCGACCCCTGGGTGGTCGACTTCGGTTCGCCGGACAAAGTCGCGGGCGGTATGCGCCGCACCCTCGCCGACCACATCGTGTCGATCGACGAGATCATCGACCGGGTGCGTGCGGTGACCGGCAAGGACGTGCATCTCGCCGGGTACTCCCAGGGCGGCATGTTCTGCTACCAGGCTGCGGCCTACCGACGCTCCAAGGGCATCGCGAGCATCGTCACGTACGGCAGCCCGGTGGATGTACTGGGTGCGCTTCCCTTGGGTCTGCCCGCAGCACTGGTGACACCAGGCGCGCAATTCCTCGCCGACAACGTGTTCAACCGCATCGCGATCCCGGGGTGGTTGGCCCGCACCGGCTTTCAACTCGTCGACCCGGTGAAGGCGGCGCGCAGCCGGATCGATTTCCTGCGGCAGCTCCACGACCGGGAAGCCCTGCTGCCACGCGAGGATTCGCGGCGCTTCATCGAGGTCGACGGCTGGGTGGCGTGGTCCGGACCCGCGGTGGCAGACGTGCTGCGCCAGTTCGTGGTCCACAACCGGCTCGTCGGTGGTGGATTCGTGATCAACGATCAGGTGGTCACGCTCGCCGAGATCACCTGCCCGGTGCTTGCGTTCCTTGGCGAGGCCGACGACATCGGACAGCCGGTCGCGGTGCGGGGCATCCTGCGGGCCTCACCGATGGCCCAGGTCTTTGAATCATCCTTACCGGTCGGGCATTTCGGTTTGGTCGTCGGATCGACCGCGGGCTTGCGGACGTGGCCGGGTACCGGGGAATGGATTCGCTGGATCGACGGATCAGGCGAGCAACCGGACACCATCGAGAAGATGCGCGACGATGTCGACCAGCGCGGTGGAACCGGTGTCAGCTTCTCCTCCCGGGTTGCCCACGGACTCGGGTCGGCCGCCGGGATGGGTGCCGACACCGGGCGCGACATTGTCGGCGCCGCCAGATCGGTCGGCCGGACCGCCGATGCGGTGCGTCGTGAATCGTTGCGGGTACTGCCCCGACTGGTGAGGCTCGGTCAGATCCAGTCCCGCACAACCATTTCGCTCGGCAAATTGATGAACGAAAACGCGCGCCGCAACGGCAAACAGGAGCTGTTCCTGTTCGAGGACCGCGTTCTGAGTCATCGGCAGGTCAACGATCGGATCGACAATGTGGTGCGCGGTCTCATCTCGTGTGGGGTCCGACCGGGTGAACATGTCGGAGTACGGATGCCGACCCGCCCCAGTGCGCTGGTGGCCATCGCCGCGCTGTCTCGACTCGGTGCGGTCGCGGTCATGGTGTCGGCGGGGCCGGATCTGAAACTGTCGATGCAGCTGGGGGATTGCTCCCTGGTCCTGACAGACCCGGCCAACCTCGAGCAGGTGGCTGCGGTTGCCGATCGGGTGCTGGTCCTCGGTGGTGGTGATGCGCGGACACTCGCGCAGGCCGACGGCGAGCGCATCATCGACATGGAGCAGATCGATCCGGATTCGGTGGAGGTGCCTTCCTGGTACCGGCCCGATCCCGGGCGCGCAGGCGATCTCGCGTTCGTGCTGTTCAGCAAGAATGGCGAAACCCTCGAGAAGTGGCCGGTGACCAACCATCGGTGGGCGTTGTCGGCGTTCGGTGCTGCCTCTGCGGCCGCGCTCAGTGGCAACGACACCGTGTATTGCCTGACGCCGCTACATCATGCGTCGGGATTGCTGACAGCTCTTGGTGGCACCGTCGTCGGCGGTGCCAGAATCGCCCTGTCCGCCGGTCTCGACCCCGACACGTTCGCCGCAGAGATCTCTCGGTACGGGATCACGGTGGTCTCGTACACGTGGTCGATGCTCCAAGACATCATCGGGGCGGACGACTTCGCGATCAGCAACCACAACACGATCCGGTTGTTCATGGGTTCGGGTATGTCTGCGGGACTGTGGGAGGACGTGAACGAGAAGTTCCCCCGGGCCCGCGTGCTCGAGTTCTTCGCGACCGGTGACGGGTCGGCGATCTTGGCCAATGTGACGGGCACAAAGGTGGGATCGTCGGGCCGTCCGGTGCCGGGTGTCAATGATGTCGCGATCGCCGCATTTGATCTGGCCGAGGGGCGCCTGATCACCGACGAATCCGGCTTCGTTCGTGAGGCCCGGGTCGACGAAGTCGGCGTGATGATGTCAAAAGCCCAGCAGCAGTACGAAGTCGGCGCCACGGTGTTCCGTGATGTGTTCGCGGTGGGCGACCGGTGGCAGCTCTCGGAGCACATGTTCTACCGCGACGCCGACGGCGACTTCTGGTTCATGGGTCACACCAGTGCGGTGGTCGACTCGGCCGATGGATACATCTACCCGCAACCGATCGTGGACGGGCTGTCTCGTCTGGTCCAGGTCAAACATGCGGTCGTCTACAAGGTGGGGGAACCGGGCGACGAGATCGCGATCGCTGCGGTGTCGAAGCAGGATGGGACCGGCTCGCCGACCGGATCGGCCCTGCGACTGGCACTTGCCGGCCTGACGCCTGCGCAGCGGCCGCACATCATCTCGATTCTCGACCACATCGATCTGACCTCCTCGTATCGACCGCAGGCCTCGGTGCTCCAGGCCGCAGGCATACCGGCGGCCGGTGCGTCGGTCTGGTACCGCGATGAGGGAGGCCGATACCGCAGACTCACGAAGGCGATCGCCCACGAACGTGGGTGGGAACCGGGTGCCGGGTACCGTTGACGCCGTGTCACACGAAGCCGGATTGAGTCCCTTGCTGCTGACCTTGCTGGCCTGCCCACAAGATCACGGTCCGTTGCTGGTCATCGGCAACGAGCAGATGTACAACCCACGCCTGCGCCGGGCCTACCGGATCGATGACGGAATCCCGGCTCTGCTGATCGACGACGCCCGTGACGTCGATGACGACGAGCACGAGCAACTCCTGTCTCGCGCGACAGCGACAACCGGCCCCGTCGCCGACTGATCGTTTGTCCGCGCCCGCCCTGTTCGATGTTCGCCGGTTGGCAGCTGCCACGCCGGCGCAGGCCGCACGCCGCCTACTCGGGTCCTATCTCGAGGTCGACGGCCCGGGTGGGACGGTGCGGATGCGCATCGTCGAGGTCGAGGCCTACGGCGGTCCACCGGGCAGCCCGTACCCGGATCCGGCGTCGCACGGCTACCGCGGTCCGACGGACCGTAACGTCGTGATGTTCGGCGAGGCCGGGCACCTATACGTCTACCGCTCGTATGGGATCCACTGGTGCGGCAATATCTCGTACGGCCCGGTCGGGCAGTGCGGTGGTGTGCTGATGCGTGCCGGTGAGATCGCTGCGGGCGTCGAGCTTGCCCGCAGTCGACGGCCGGCTGCGCGCAATGACAACCAATTGGCTTGTGGCCCAGGCAATGTCGGGTCTGCAATGGCGATCGACCGGAGCTTCAACGGTGCTGCGGTCTGCACCGCGGACTCGCCGGTGCGACTGTTTCGCGGACCGCGCATCCCGACATCAGCCGTCGGACACGGCCCTCGGGTCGGGGTGAGCACCGCACAGGATCACCCGTGGCGACTCTGGGATGAACGCAGCCCCGCGGTGTCCAAGTACCGGCGGGCCGCACCCCTCCGGCTGTCGGTACCGGTCGCCGATGGGGGAGGATCGACTACGTGACCGCAGCAAATCTCGTACCGGCAGACATCCTGGAAGAACTGACTTGGCGTGGGCTCATCGCCCAGAGCACGGACCTCGACGAGTTGGGGAAAGTGCTGTCCGAGCTGACCACTCTCTACGCCGGCTTCGATCCCACGGCGCCGAGCCTGCATGCCGGGCACTTGGTGCCACTCCTGACATTGAAGAGGTTCCAACGCGCAGGCCACCGGCCGATCGTGCTGGCAGGCGGGGCCACCGGACTGATCGGTGATCCGCGCGACGTGGGGGAGCGAACCATGCAATCCGCCGAGACCGTCGCCGACTCCGCTCGTCGGATCAGGGGCCAGCTCGAGCGTTTTGTCGATTTTGACGAGTCGCCCCAGGGCGCCGTCGTCGTCAACAACCTGGACTGGACTGGCAAACTCACCGCCGTCGACTTCCTTCGTGACCTGGGCAAACACTTCTCGGTCAACGTGATGCTCGCGCGCGAGACGGTTCGTCGCCGCCTCGAGTCCGACGGCATGAGCTACACCGAGTTCAGCTATATGTTGTTGCAGGCCAACGATTATCTTCAACTTCACCGCGAGTATGGCTGCGCGTTGCAGGTCGGTGGATCGGATCAGTGGGGCAACATCATCGCCGGTGTCGACCTCACCCGGCGGGTGGACGGTCATGCGGTGCACGCGATGACGGTGCCGCTGGTCACCTCGTCGGATGGCAAGAAGTTCGGAAAGTCGACCGGAGGCGGAAGCCTGTGGCTCGACCCGGAGATGACCACGCCGTACGCCTGGTACCAGTACTTCCTGAACACCGCCGACGCCGACGTCATCCGTTACCTGAAGTGGTTCACCTTCCTGGGACGCGAGGAAATCGCAGAACTCGAGCAGGTCACAGCCGATTCGCCGCATCTGCGGGCAGCGCAACGACGGTTGGCTGCGGAGATGACCACCTTGGTGCACGGCCAGGCCAACACCGATGCGGTGGAGACCGCAAGCCAGGCGCTCTTCGGTCGGGCCGAGCTCGACAGTCTCGATGAGGGCACCTTGGCCGCGGCACTGTCCGAGACCACTGTTGCGGAGTTCGATGCCGGCTCGACGCCAACGATCGTCGAGCTACTTGTCGCCAGTGGATTGTCCGAAGGCAACAAGGCCGCGCGACGGACCATCAACGAGGGTGGCGCGTACGTGAACAACGTCAAGATCACCACCGACGACTGGACTCCGGGCGCCGACGATCTGCTCCACGGCGCATGGCTGGTGGTGCGGCGGGGCAAGAAGAATCTGGCCGGCGCCAAGATCGGATGAGTTTTTGCGGAACCCGAAGGATTGCTCGGACGCGAAAACGCTCTGACCAGCCGATTTGACGCACTGCTGACAACCGCGTAACTTTCTTCAAGTCAGCGAGTGAGGCGCCGGAGAGCGAGAGTCCGGAGCGGCCCTAACACCGACAGGAAGTTCTTTTCCTGAAGGAACAACGCAGACCGCCCAAGTGAGAATCAGATCCACCTTCGAGTGGAGCGTTCAAGCGCGGGTGGACCGAGGTTGAGAAATCCGACCGCCGCAAGCTGGTTACCAGCGTGTTGCAGGAGAGTTTCGAAGCTGGTAGGTTGGGAGACCTGCGCCAGACAGAGTCGGGTCGCAGAACTTCTAAGTTATACAACATAAATATCCCTTCCAGGATGGCGCCACAGTGTGTGTGTCGAAGTTGGTTGTGGGTGTGTTCTTTGAGAACTCGATAGTGTGTCGATGGATTGTTAGTGCCAATTTAGGTGCTGTATGTCTGTCACG